>NZ_PVBJ01000001.1:0-1341373 GCF_002968565.1 Neorhizobium sp. T25_27 | reverse complement strand
TCTTCTGGAGCCAATCGGAAACATTCCGCCTGCAGAGGCAGAAGAACAATACTACGCCATGCTGGACGCGCCAGCGATGGCCGCATAACTTAAACCAAACGGTCTCCGGCAAACCCGGGGCGGTTCAACACGATTTTCTGGGAGAACCTGGGGAAGGGAGAGGGGATGCTCAACCTCGCCGGGATCGACGTCCACAAATCGCTTCACGGGTTTCGCACCAACAGCGGGCAAGGTACGCAATACCAGGTGTCGTTTCATTGGACGGGTTCTGATGGGGAGCGTCGAAGCTCTGGATCCGGGCTGCCCCCGGCTGCCTTCAATCGAAGGAACGACGAGGCACGGGACTACGGACTACACGAATAACGAAGACTACTGGGTGATTCATGACTTGGAAATCAAACCGTTCAAGGAGGATGGCATCGAAGTCATAAGGGAATTCGAACGGCGCAACTGCGGTCCGCTGGAATCCAGTGAGATCGTTATATTCGAGAAGCTCGGGATTTCGACTGGCCGGCTAAACCAGTCTGTCCGCGAGGACAATTCCGTCACGGCGTTCGTGGGGGTCTGTGGACGGAAAGGCCCAGCCGTCTGAAGCCCGTTTCGTTCCTTTAGGTGCTCTTGTCGCCTCGCCAGTAGCTGTCGATGATATGCTGGCCGTTGTTGACGATACGCTGACCGATCTCCGGGTCGCCGCCTTGAAGAGTGTCGGGGTTGCCACCGCACAAACGGACGAATGCAACCTGCTGTACCGTGAACGTGAAGTAGTCCTTGCTGGTCGGCTCGAACTCTAGGCCTGCTTCCCGGAAGCCGCCCGCGACCTCGGCGGCCGCGTCGTCTATCGCTTTGAAGACCTTTTGCAACATCGCGCGCTCGGCGGCCTCCCGTATCACGAGATACTTGCGTTGTTCAGGCGTCGGGACGGCGCAGCTCTTATCGGTCATGTCATCTCCATCGATACGGTTGGCGATCTCGGCATCCGCTCTATCTCCCGATCACAGCATAGGAGGTGATAGATGAAGGTCCAAAAGTTCAGTTTTGCGGACGCCAAACTGGTCAAGTCGCCAGGTCAGGATGCCGAAATCTATGTCGGAAATCTGGTGGACGAGAAAAACGGCGGGCCTGTCACCATAGGTTACGGCCGCTATGCGCCTGGTCAATCGCTGACCGAGACCATGGCCGTCGACGACACGATGATTGTCTTGGAAGGTAGGCTCTCCGTATCCACGGGCGCTGGCACGGTGACGGCAGGGCCTGGCGACATTGTGTATATGCCCAAAGGCGAGTCGGTGACGATTACCACCGAAGGCGAGGGCGCGCTGACGGCGTACGTAACCTACCCGCATTGGGCCGAAGCTCACGATTAAGGTATTCCTGTCAGCTATCGGCGGACGAAGCTTTCACCACGTGGCCGAGAGCAATCGCACAAACGCGGTAACTCCGGTGCGTGCCTTGATCTTCGCGATCCGGTGTTCGATCGTCCTCGCGGACAATTCGAGCGCCATCCCGATTTCCCCTGCCGACAGGCCCTCCCGTGAAAGCTGTAGGATCGAGAGGTCGACGTCGTCATAGCGGGTCGGCTGCCCGGCACCCGAGATCGACTGAACCTCGTAGAAGAGTATGCACCATCGCCCCGTGCCTGAGGGGTCAGGCAGTACCAAACGGTCGCAGACAATCCTGATGCCGTAGACGGTCTCGTCAATCCGGCCGAACTCGGGTCGTCCTGAGGCTGTCACCATCCGACAGGGCCTGATGACGTGCTGTTCAGTTCCTAACGATGCCCATTCCGGCAAACTCGAAAGCTGGCGGTCCTGTTGCGCTTTCCTGGCGTCGAACAATGTCGTCGGAATCGAATAAGTGTGGACAAACCTGACCTGCCAATCCTGCGGAGTGTCCCGTGTCATGTCGACAATCAGAAGCGCCATGTTGACCCTGAACAGGTCTTGAACGGACCGACAAATGACGTGGGGAGAGATTTTCTTTCCGGCGTTAGTCAGCCAGGCGTCGGTCATTCGTCTCGAGAGGTCAGCAAAACGGAGATGCGTCCTCACCGGAGCGGCGTCCAAGCGCGGTCGGTAGACAGAAACGAACGGATTTGTCACGACAGACACGAAGACCTCGTTTCTTGCCTAAGTCTTTGCGATGCTTCATTTGAGCTAAAAATTGCCGACCCGAATGCAAGACCTGCGAAACCGTTCGTTTCTGTCAAGCCATTCTCGCGGGACGGAATTGGGAGGATTCGAAAGACAATGGCGAGGATCGGCTATGCGAGGGTCTCGACGATTGACCAGCACATGGACCTTCAGATGGACGCGCTCCGGGCAGCGGGATGCGAACGCATATTTGAAGACCTCGGTGTTTCTGGCGGTCGGGACAGGAGGGCAGGGCTCTCGGCGATGCTCAGGGTCTTAAGAAAGGGAGACGTCTTGATCGTCTGGCGGCTAGACAGGCTCGGCCGGTCGATTGGACACCTCATTTCCGTAATCGAAGGCCTGAAGCGGCGAGGCATCGCGTTTCTCTCGCTGACGGAGTGCATCGACACCTCGTCGGCGGGCGGAAAGCTGGTCTTCCATTTTCTCGCAGCACTTGCCGAATTTGAGAAATCCCTGATCCGAGAACGTACCATTGCCGGTATCAAGGCCGCGAAGGCACGGGGGCGATGTCCGGGGCGACCGCGCGCGCTGACGGATGAGCAGTGTGAGGAAGTCCGGACCGCCATCGGAGCCGGGACATCATTGCAGGACGTAGCTCGCAGATACAATGTCCACCCCAGAACCATTGTCCGCGGAATCGAGCGGCGGTAGCATGTCGTGCGTGGCGGACGTGCGATATCGGAATTGGGACAACATTCATGGACCATGAAATCGTTGCTTGGCGTCGTGATCTGCATGCCAACCCGGAACTCGGCTACGAGCTGCCTCGCACGGCATCCTTTGTGGCCGACAAACTGCGCGGCTTTGGCTGTGATGACGTGACCGAGGGAATCGGCAGGAGCGGCGTTGTCGGCGTTGTCCATGGCCGTAGCAGGTCGTCCGGGAAGGTGATCGGCCTGCGCGCGGACATGGATGCCCTTCCCATTCACGAAGCGACCGGACTTTCCTACGCCTCGAAGGTCGATGGCCGAATGCACGCATGTGGCCACGACGGCCACACGGCGATGCTTTTGGGGGCCGCAAAGAGCCTGGCAGAGACACGAAAGTTCGACGGCACGGCCGTTCTGATCTTCCAGCCGGCGGAGGAAGGGCAGGCGGGTGCCAGGGCGATGTGTGACGACGGCCTGATGACGCGGTGGGGGATTGAGAAGGTATTCGCCCTCCACAACGAGCCAGGCCTCGCGGTGGGCCACTTCGCTACCCGCACCGGGCCGTTCGGCGCAGCGGTCGCAAGTTTCCGAATAATCGTAGATGGCCAGACTGCCCACTCGGCAAGCCCGCAGGCTGGTGTTGACGCGCTGCTTCCCGCCGCCAACATCCTCATTGCCCTGCAAACGATCGTCGCCCGCAATGTCCATCCCCTGAAGAGCGGCGTGATCTCCTTCGGGTCATTCCAAGGAGGACAGCCCGGAGGTACCTTTGTTCGCTCAAGCGAGACGCGTGGGCTCGCCCGCTGGTTCGAGCCCGAGGTGCGGGATACCATGCAGCGGCGCATCATCGAGATAGCCGAGGGAATTGCATCATCCTATGGGGCAATTGCGACGGTCAGATTCAGAGGCTTGTATCCCGTGGTCGTCAACCATCCAGCCGAAACGGCGATGGCAGTGGAAGTCGCCCGGGCCGTCATGGGGTTCGATGCGGTTGACCCCGACCACCCGCAGCTCATGGGGTCCGAGGATTTCGCGTTCATGCTGGAACAACGGCCCGGCAACATCGCGCTGCTTGGCAACGGCAGCACGGCAGGTTTGCATGATCCCGCCTATGACTTCAACGATGCCGCGATACCATACGGTGTCGCCTACTGGACGCGATTGGTCGAGGTCGCAATGCCCTGCTGACCCGCTGAGAGTTCTCAGCTGAGGCGGGCGAACTTGTCGAGCAGATCGTCGAAATCTTTCGCAATGGGAGCGTAATAGCCGATCTCCGAAAGATATTCGATGGCTGCGTCTGCGGACTTGCCGTCGAGATCGTCGTGGGTGAGGCCGTGGAACAACTCGCCATCGGTATAGATGATTGTGCCCGCATGCTCGCCTTCGGTGATCTCGACGAGGGTGGAGAAATCGCCGCCGAGACCGACAACATGGGCGAACGGTGTGAGGTTGTAGTCGTGAAAGCCCATCTCCGGTGCGAGGGCTTCGAGATCGAAATAAGGATGGCCGTTGCCTATGCCGAACAGGGTGTTGATATCCGATAGGATGAAAGCATCGCGACGCTGGTCAGTAGGCAGTGCATCAATGCCATCGTGAGGAAGAGCGTAGTCCAGCCCGTTCTCCCGCATTAGGAAACGCCGGTATGCATCGGAGAAACGGACACCGTAGTCGCGCTCGTATGCGGCCAAGCGCTCCGCGTTCGCACCACCGTAACGTCCGACGACCAACCGGGATGCCACGAACTTCGAAAGGCTGTCCGACGGTCGGAAAGGCACAATGTTGTCGTTGCTCAGTGTGGCCTCCTGTCATGTTATTGGCTGTGTGATCCCCGGGCTTTCTAAATGTGACAGGAGGTCGCCTCGTCAAGGCAGCTTTCGTGCTGCCCGCCAATGAAGACGCCCGTCGCGGCCTTGGAGGAAGGGGAGGGTGCGCCATATCTCAACCTTTTGAAGACCGCGTGGCATTTGGGCCTTCGGGCGCAGGGAGATTGCCAATGATCGGAGAACTCGCTGATATATATCGTGCCTACCTGGATTGCCTCAATCGGCACGCGTGGGATAAGCTTGGCCGCTTCGTCGACGATGACGTACAGCACAACGGTCGGCTGCTAAGGTTATCGGGCTACCGGGAAATGCTGGTGAAGGATTTCGCAGATATTCCGGATTTGCACTTCAACATTCAACTGCTTGTCTGCGAGCCGCCGCGCCTTGCCGCCCGCCTTTCATTCGATTGCTCCCCGAAGGGCGAGTTCCTGGGCCTGAGCGTCAACGGACGTCGCGTGTTCTTTACGGAGAACGTCTTCTACGAGTTCACGGGATCGAAGATCAGTGCGGTATGGTCGGTAATCGACAAGTCCGCAATCGAGGCACAGCTCCCCGATTAGTGGGTCGGCCAGCCGCCTGCTTGGCCGAAGGGACTGGGTCGCTTCGCGGTGGCAGCGGCCGTCTGCACCCTGAACACCTTAGCGCGGCCTGGAGCAGCACCGGAAGCCTTCAACCCACGCCAGGAAGCGCTCAGGTTCAGAAACCGAGCTGTAGAGACAAAGTGTGGCATCTTTTCCGTGTTTCGCCGCTTCGGCACCCTGCTCAAAAGCCTGGAGCAGCCCCTCCGTAAGAACGGGCGAAAGATCGCCGTATTGTTTTTTGACGTATTCGTTGAAGACTTCTTTGCAGTGACATTCCAGCATTCCGCATACCACCCATCATTGCCGAAGGTTACCCATTTGCCAGCGCCCATTCTTGCGAACGAACCTGTACAGCAACTGAACGGGACTCAGGCCGCTGACATGGCTCCCGAGTAGGGGTAGCTCCTGAACAGGGATGGCCGATGGTTTTTGGCTATTTAACGCGGGTCAGTTTTTCGTGAGTAAGAGCGATTTCGAAATTTCCATCGGACAGTAACTCTACTAGATACCCATCGACCGTATAGTAAATCACCGTCAGTGGCGCATCGACAGTATCCGGATCAGATTGTCGCGTAGCCTTGATAACGGTCACCAAGGAACCGCTCTCGTTGGTGCAGCTAATAACTTGCTCTTGGGGATTTATCATGGGGCGTCCCCTTATCCATCGGGAACAAGCTTAGAGGGCGGTCCAATAGGGGGCAAGGGCGGCGTTTCCCTCTATTTCATCACTCAGATCGATCACGACGGCAAAGGTTAGCCAATGGGATGGGATGCACTCGCTCGGTGGGGAGAAGACGCGGTTCGCATCGAACCGCTGGCTGGTGGATCGGCCAACGACGTGTGGAGCGTTCGCGTCCACGGTCGGATCGCCGTCGGGCGTCTCGGCTCCAGGAGCGACGCTGATCTCGCATGGGAAACCGACCTGCTCCGATACCTCGACCGTGAAGGCATGACCGTTCCAGTACCGATCCGGACGACGGACGGTCGCCTGTTCGCGGACGGTCTGGTGGTGATGAAATACATGGAGGGCGGACCGCCCGAGACGAAGTCCGACTGGCGTCGCGTCGCCGAAGCGCTCCGGGAACTGCATCGATTGACACAGGGCTGGCCGCAGCGCCCAGGCTGGCGGTCGTCGATCGACCTCCTGCAGGCCGAGACCGGAACGAGGATCAACCTCGCCACGATGCCACCCGAGGGTGTTCTTCGATGTCGAGCAGCATGGGCTCGGCTCATCGGCCGTCAGACATGCATTGTCCACGGCAACCCGAATAACCCGGGAAACGTCCGCATGACCGCAGATCGGGTCGCGCTGATCGACTGGGATGAGTCCCACGTCGACGTCCCCGACCTTGACCTGGTGCTGCCCGCCAATGCCGCCGATCTCGACGATCGCGCGTATGACATCGCCGCGCAAGCGTCAGCCGCATGGGAGGCCGCCGTTTGCTGGAAGGATGACTACGCGGTCAAGCGTCTTGCCGAAGTTCGTGCGGTTCGATCAGTCTCGGTGGGGAGCGAGAAGGCAGTGGTGCAATCGTTTACCGCTCGTTCCAGCACGGTTGGTAAGGCGGAACGATAGAGATGTCGACACACACAATAACGCTGACGCCGATACTTATTCTAAATATCTACTTTTCCCTATCTGTGCTCGTATCATGCATTTTATCGTTTGTATTTCGAAAAAGATACAGAATGAAAATAAGGGATGTATACATAACATTATTCATGTCAGGATGTTATACTGCCGATATCATTTATCTCGATTTGATGCGCTATGTATACAATGGACTGAAATATACCATCGGCGGAGCGTTGTTCATATGGCCTCTTTTCTACATGTTGATGGCTGTGTCTCAGGCCGCGGTCAATTTCTTCAGGATAAGCAGGCATCGGGGGTTTAGTATCGCTTGTTTCTGTCTGGTGTTTGACTCCCTGGTCACATTGTTTCTGGTATACAGCTGAAGGAACCTGCTGAGGTCCGGAGGTAACGACATATACGCCGACTTGGATGTCGATGTTCTCCACGCTCAAGCGCGAATATCAAATTTGTGGCAGCCATATTGAGGATAAGCGAGAAGCTCTCGCAGGAGCTGTCGCCGGGGAATCAACGAATGAGACGTCAACGACACTCAACGGTTTAAGACGGCACCCTCGATGCGATAACGCCCAGCTGGTTGTCGAGCCACGCCAGCATTCTTGATTATTGCAAGTGGCGGGGACCCGAGAATGCCGCCGATCTCGGCGATGGCACGCATGACATCGTAGCGCAAGCGCCAGCCGCATGGGAGGCAGCCGTCTGCTGGAACTACGACTACGCGGTCAAGCGGCTTGCCGAAGTTCGGGCGGTCTGAGCAGTCTCGGTGGAGCGGCGGGTCGTATCATACAGGAACATCCGGCGACGGCATTGCGGCCAACGGGAGTCATTGCCGCAGTATCGGGATGTCGAAGACCAGCAGCCCAGCCTTTTCCAATTCGAGTTGCGCCACGACCCGATCGTACGGGTCGATCACGGCGGTAGGTCCCCACGACACCCGACGATCTCGCTCTCCGAAAATGTCCGATGAAACGAGCCAGAGACTATGCTCCTTGCATCTCTCGGCACGCACCATGTTGTGCACATCACGGTACTCTTCTGCTCGTTGGCGAGGCATCATGTTGTTCGCGAGACAGACGACCAATGTGCCACCTTGATCGGCGATCACCTTCGCCATGGCCGGGAAGTTCGCGGAATTAGGCAGCAAATGCCACAGAAACTTGAGTCGAATGTCAGGAGTCTACTCTTCCTGGTGCTGGGCCAGGAACTTCTCTGTCGCTGCGAGCATGAACTTGAGTGCTTCGATCGCCGCCGTTCCAACTTTTTCGCTCATGGGCGGGAAAGGAGACTGATAGGTGATAGTGTTTCGTGTTCGATGAAACCCCATTATTGCGGTACTGGCACCTTTTCGCACTTCATCGACTTCAATGACCATTAACGCGACCTGGAACGCTGTCTGCCTATGGCCGTCCGAACCCTCGGAGCGGACTCCTACCCGATTGAGAACCGCCAGGCTGAGCGAGTGCATTCCCTCGTATGCTAGCAGGAAACGCGAGCGCGTGGTTTCAGTCTTCTCCGCATCCGCGAGGTATTCCTTCGCGTAGATAACGTATTGACGCACGTCGTCCGCGATATAGTCGGTCCGCTTAAATGTTCCAATGCGGATTAGATTGTCGATGTTCTCCTGCCAACTCATGCCGCCGCTACCATAATACGAGGTTCACTGTTGATAGCGCGGATCACGCGATCAGACTGCAAGTCCTTCCACTCTGCCCGCGTGTGTAGATTGAGGTGGATGTCACGTCCAAGTTTGCCCTTGAGGTTTTCGATAGACTCGCCAAGCTCGAAGTAATCGACATCCCCCACGACCATGAGGTCGATATCGCTATCCGCCCTCTCATCCCCCCTTGCCATGGAGCCGAATACAAAGGCCGTTTCAATGTCTGGCGCAAATTTGGTCAACTCATCGGAGATCACGTCAGCCAGGCCAAAGGTCTTGAGGCAGATCGAACGTAGCTCGGCATAGATCGGGTGCTTCTTGTTAACGCTGTAGAGTCGCTGATTTCCTCTTGCTTCCCTCGTGACAAGGCCCGCCTTTTCGAAGCTATCGAGAATCCTTTGGGTCGCTCCGTTTCCGGGTCCTGCGATCCGAATGAGGTCAGAGACAGACAGTTGGCGCTCACCGTGCAGGATTAACGCACGCAGCACATTTTGTTGTCGCTCGGAAAGCAGAAAGTCGATGCTTGACATGATTTTACCCGCTTCTGGTAGGTTCTTACCAATTCTGGGTAGATATACCCATTTTCTAACGATTGTCAAACATTTTTAGCGTCTTACCAATTGCGGGTAAGATCACACCCAAATTGGGGCGTGCCCTTGTGTGATGAGGCCACTGTCTGATGCGCGGTCATCCACTCAGTGGCATTTGCTACCTAATTCCGGAAGTTCGTGTCGTAGCAGATGTTGACACCAAACGTCAGTCCTTCGACCGAGAACACAGGGGCTTCCGCACCTGGAGCGAAGAAACCCTCCGACTTGAGGAGATGTGTTTTTCGGTAAAACCCTTTGATCGCTCCACTCTGGATGACCGCTGCGGTGTTGAAGAGACTACCTGAACTTGCCTCGATCATGCCCAGGGCGACGACCATGTCCGTCAACGGCAGTCGAGCGACGATGGATTGAAATTCTGGTGAAGCGAGGTCTAGTGCAGATCGCCGGGCCCCGGCCTCGTCAAGCAGATATCCCTGTAAGAAGCATTCCGGGAAACAAAGCAATCGGACTCCACGAGCCGATGCCTCGGTGATGACCCCCGCGGCGTAGGATAGGGAAGCTTCAACATCTCCCCTGAATTCTGGCGTCTGCACGACGGCGATGCGGACGGTGTCCATGCCTCAGGTCCTTTCATCGTGAAGAATCAGTCGAACGCGACGCCACTAGTCCAGCGATCAACTGTCGTGGGTATGGGATATCGCTATCGGAGAGACGGATAACTTCCGTGATAGGTTAGGTTCGTGGTGGACCGAAGCTCAATCTCATCCTCACCGAATGCCGTCTGGTCCACAAGGACAAAGGTATTCGCGGATGTTCCGCTTTTCTCGATTTCGGTCACATCCGTGTCGTGTAGCCGAGACCGCAAATAGTCCCAATCCGGCTCTTGGCCGCTTTTCCATATGACTTCAATGAAATCGCTGTCGAGGCGGCGACCCAGTTCCGATTTGAGTGGCCAGACGGGATTGCGGTCCTGCCACGCGGCATACTCCTCGTCAGAAGCGTCGCCATTGGGTTCGGGTTCCCAATGAGGATGTCCGAATGCGGACGCATCTTCGTTGGCTTCGAACATCGCGGTGAAAACGTGTACTTTGGCTTCAGCGGACATTTTGGCTCCTTGTGTTAGTCCGTCCGACAGAAATAGTGCAAAATGTATGGGGCTGAGGCCACTTTATAGACCGCCGCCGCTCCGCGCCAACACCTTCCCCAGAACGGGCTCTCGCCCAGCCTAAGATTGACAGGCAACAAACCTTCTGCGAACAATTAGTCCTCGGTGGATACGACCTGCTGCTTGCGCCCCCTTGGGGTACGGTGAATGTATCGAGCCGCCTATGGCTCCCTTTGCCCGAACGAACGGGTCAGCAATGCAAGCCCCTGACGCTTTCCGTTCGTTGACGCAAAGGATCACCCCATGCGCGACTTCCGCGATGCCAAAGCTATGGCGAAAACGCTACGTGAAGCGCTTCACGCCAAATCCATCACCTTCACCAACAGTGAAAGCCAGGAGCTCGTTGCTCGAATTCTTGGCTTTCGAGACTGGAACGTATTGGCCGCAAATATCCACGCGACGCAGCCGCCAGCTAAATCGGTGAGTAGCGAAACGTCTATTCGAGCGAGGGCGGAGATCCCCCTCGTTCCTATGCGGGACTTGGTCCTGTTTCCGCACATGATCTCGCGGGTTTTCGTGGCGCGCGAGAAAACCCGACAGGCCGTGGAACACGCTCTTGCCAGCGACCGGCGCGTTCTCGTCGTCGCCCAAAGGCATGGCGGCGACGATCATCCCGGCACTCTTGAAGCCCTCTACCCAGTGGGAGTCATAGCAAACGTGGTTGATCGCCAGACACAGGTGGACGGGACTCTCAAGGTTACCGTCTGCGGGCTTCAACGCACAGGTATGGTCCGGCTGACCGATGAAGGATTCCTGGCGGCGGAGATTACACCAATCGACGACGAACGCGGCCAGTCGGCGGAGGCCGCCGCTTTGTCGAGTGCGGTTCTCGATGCCTACCAGACCTACGCCGAGGTCGATTTTTCTGCACTGCCGCCGGGATCAAAGGCTAGGTTCGGCCTACCTTCGATCGGAAATCCGAGCCTCTTAGCCGACACAGTCGCCCCGTTGCTATCCACCCCTATCGAACAGAAGCAGCAACTCTTGGAAACCAATGACGTGGTGACTCGTCTGCATAGACTCATCGAGCTGATGAGCGATGGCCGACCCAAAGCCGTCGCAAAATACTAACTTTTGCAACGTATCGGCTTTCTCTCAAGGGGTTTGAGGATTCTCGTCACGGAACTAGTTCGCAAAAGCTGGAGTTCCGCGGCGGATTTTTCGACGCCAATGACTGGATGGGCCGTAAGGCGTCATGGAGGAGAAGGGCCATATCGGTCATTGCACCTCTTGCATGACTGCATATTGCGGGTCGGCGCAAAAGTCACGAAAACTGGTGCCGCTTTGACCGGGGTTTTGTGACCACCAAACAGCCAGGTCAGGTTATGCAAGATGGGGACTATTTGGTAGCTTTCTGGAGATGAAGCATGTTCACTCACGTTATGATTGGAAGCAACGACTTGGAGCGGGCCCGAAACTTCTACGACGCCACGTTCGCTGCAATGGGAGGCAGGCCCGGCGAGATGGATGCGAGAGGCAGGCTGATCTATACCCACGAGGGCGGTCGGCTGATGATCACCAAGCCTCAACCCGGCGACTGCAGCCAACGGCGGGACGATCGGTATCGCCGCCGCGAGCGCCGACCATGTTCTAGCGTGGCATGCCTCTGGTATCGTGCATGGTGGCACAGCGATCGAGAGCCCGCCACGGGAACGCCCGAACGGCTCATTCGTCGCCTATCTTCGCGATCCTGACGGAAATAAGCTGACCGCGCGGTCTCAGCCAACCAGATGAAATAGGGGGGCAGCAGCGCGGATTCGACAGATCGATGCTTGGAGGCGAGTAGGTGCCGAAAGCGGTTCATTCGCTTCCGCGTTTCAGGGTGCGAAGCTCCCAACTATCGAGCAGCGTTTCAGTACAGGTTATGTCGACGGACGCCGCCAATCCTTTCCTGCTCCCGTGCGATGCGTTCCTCTCTGGCCGCACAAACCCGGGACGGTGACGACGGTGAGACATTCTCCCAGTCGGCTTGAAATTTGACGAAGAGATTACGCTTATCGTCGACCAGAGGCGGGGGAGAAATCCCCATTCGGCGCATCGCCACAAACAGATCATTAAGGAGGTCATATGAAAGATTGGGCTTAGCCCACAGGGCCAGCAGGACAGGTTCGGCGACCACGCGCGCCGAAGAGCCGACACGACATAGGCCTTCTATGGCTGCTCCATCGACGGAGGGTAAAGAAGCGCGTGGATTGATCAGGTAGGGCAAGGCATCGGGGCCGAGGTCACCCAGCCGCCGGAGTAGCGGCTCCGCCTCCCAAAGCCAGTGATCGTTGCCAGCATCCGCGTAGATCGACAGAAGACGGGATTTGAGTTCGGCGAATTCACCTGGGGGCAGAGCGGCCGCAAGTCGAGCAAGGATACGGCCGCTCTCGCGCGCCTTTAAATGCAAGCGCGCTGCTCGTTCGATGCCCGTCATGACCGCGCCGGCGTGGGAGGCAAGGGCATCGGCGCGATTGACCAGGACATCGATCTGCCATTCGGTGACCTTCGCTGTCGGGTCTGCGATCATCGCGTCGACGTTGGAAAGCTGGCGTGCCAGGGTTGCCTCCTGTATCCTGGCGATATTCGCCAGCACCATAGCGCTATCGCTTCCGGCTCGATCTTCGATCGCGATAGGCACAAGTCCGAGAGCCCGTGCGAGGACATTTGAAGCTTGCCTGTATGGGGTGCCGCCCGGGACAATGGGCGTATGACTGTTTCGCGAGAACCCGACACCGCATTCCCATTTCGCCGCTCCAGAATCAAGACCGCAGCCGATGAGCGGCATCGGTATCCAACCGAGAGGTGCGGCGACGCCCCCGAGGAGCTGGAAACTGCGGCCGTCCGGCATGGTAATCGTCGTCGTTGCCCGTGTCACCGGCAGGCTTTTCTCGGAATCCGTCGTCTCCTTCCGGCTCACCGTAACGATCGGGAGTTCTGGCCTTTCCGGCATCGACAGATTGCAGAAAGGTGTTTCCAAGGGTCCGTAGGCGAAGGCTTCACCATCACGAAACTCCGAAGTCTGCACATTTGTAGACTGCAGCTCGCGGGTCTCGCGGAGCTTGACGCATAGAGGTCGTTCGATCATCCGCTTGGACAGATAACCCTCTGGAACATTGCCTTTGACGGTGTAAGCGACCGATAGCGCGAAGTTATTGGTGAGCCAGGCGCTATTCCCGTTTTCGTCTCTCTCGAAGACGAGGGCGTGGTGAGCAGGATCAAATCCAGTCATAACCTGCATGTTAGCTGCGTCTGTTCGGCTGGTGAGCTCGCGCAACGCGGAATGTTCCAGTGCTGCAACTGCCCAGTACCCTCCGTAAAAGATCAGTGGCAGCAGAAGCCACAGGCGAGAAACCCGCCCCATGATCGCCTCGATGGCAACCCCAATCATGCTGCCATTCACGAGCACGACCGACCAAGCCATCGCCATCGCGAACATCAGGAAAATGCCCGTGAACGGTATGGCTTGAAGAACGAAGACGCACCCGGTTACGACCAGGCCAACGAGCGAGATCGGGAATTGTCTGCGCACCTGCTCTTCACCCTTCATGACCCCGACCTCGCCACTTTCAATTGGGGAGATGCTTATCAGACTTCTCCCCAAAAAATCCTAAAAGGGCGCAATCAGAAGTTCCATGGACGCTGGTCACATTGCAACTGCTGAGAACTAAAGCTACGCTGGGGCCGTCAACCCCTCGTCAGTTGCGAGTTGGCCATCTACGTCCCGCGACGGCCGACGCGCTGCACTCCATCCGCAATTTTGCACAGCAGGTAGAAGGTCAGTATTCCCATGAGAGAAGCATGAAATTGCAGGATGACGACAGTGGCCCCAGCCTGGCTCGCGGTCTTTTCAGACTCGGCGTTCTCTTCGGATGTGTCGCTTTCGTCCTGTTCTTCGTTTGGGAAACCTACGGTTCGAGCGCCGCTCTCAGCCGACTATCAGCGGCGGCAAGCAGTTTCTCGTATACAGAGAGGTGTGATGCCAACGGAAATCCGACGACTACGGGAGAACCCAACTGCATCGACCTTGGTCGCTACCAGTTTGTTTATGGCCCTGTGATGACGGCCTTTCGAAGAGCGTGTTCAGGGAGTGACGATGCCCCGGGGGTCATAATCTTGGAGGAAGACAAAGCACCAAGAATAGAAATTCACCGGGTGGAAAAGGCCTTCAGGTTTCGATCGCGCAATGGTGCGAATGTGCCATGCCTACCAAGCAACACTACGCCCTAAGGGAGGTTGGTCCAAGGGAACCGTTGCGGCAGGCTATAGCTACGTGGGGCCGAGAAATCCACGGCATCAATCCAATCGATCCGGCTCCGCTTGTCGCCGACGACGATGGCCCCGAGTAGGACGACCGCGCCTAGTCCGTGGAGTGTCGCGGGTTTCCACGGCGATGTCGTGAAGGGCTAGCGTGTCCTCAGGAGCGTACTCAGCAGAAAGTATCGCGCCGAGAAATGCCGCTCGGGCGATTTCCTTTCTCGTCGCTTGGGGATGCCGTGCCTTAACCGCATCCACCAGCGCCTTGGGCTTCACCGATTTAGGACCGCCAGCCGAAGAAGCCCACTCGGGAGTGGGTCAGAAGCAGTGATCGTGTGCCCTGCAGAACTGCCTATTCCGCGACGTTGCAAAGGTCATTGCCCCGGTCACACGATACCTTAAACTGACATCGAATTGAACAGGCGCATATCCCGTTCCCGATATATTGAGGCGAAAATGGCGACGACGATCCTTTTTATTCGCAAATTTTGGAGCGTCTTTTGGCGATCTGTTTTGGTCCTCATAATCAACGCCATCATCACTTACGGGGTATCCGCGATGGTGCCCCCGCAGTCTGTATCTCTTGTCAAGACCCGATTGTCGGTGTCGCTTCTTCCCGCGATCTTCATCTTTGCGGCACTGGCTGCGAAGTCACCGCCAGGCGTCATCTTCGAGGAGCATTCGTCGCTCTCCAACGCACAGTGGCGGCAAACCTACGTCGGGCTGTGCCTATGCAGTCTCATCAGCCTGGTGATTGTCAGCGTCACGGCACCACTCTTGGAGACAGATGCATGGCTAGCCCTGCGGTCATTGCTGCCGATGGCAATGTTCTTGATCTTCTGGGTGGGGATTGCCGCCTGGCAAACACGATCAGCGATCAGCCGATAGCGCGGGTGTTTCAATAGAAGTCCCGAATCTTTGGATCAATTCATCTGAATTAATCTCCGCGTCGTGCCGACCTTCAGTCATTGCGGCTGTCAAAGAATACCCTATTCTGCGACCTTCCCAACGCTGCTACATGGACGCCTGAGATGCTGGACTTCGATCCGTTATATTCGACCCCTCAGGCTGCGTCGATCGAACGGTTCATAGAAGAGCACTATGCAATTGCAGGGTCGGTTCGCTGCCGACTGCTTCATCGTGGTTTGAACGACGTCTATCTCGTCACCAACAACAGCGGTCAGCGTTACGTATTCCGACTTTCCCACGTCCGGGCTCGCGGTCGAGCCGATGTCGAAACCGAGACAGCTTTCCTCGACCATCTTTCACGGTCCAAAGTGCCTGTCGCAGCGCCCATCCCGACGCGTGATGGTACTCTCTACACCCAAGGGCGCGCTCCAGAAGGGGTGCGTGAAGGCGTGCTTTTCCAGGCCGTGGCCGGTCGAGAGCCTATTGCGACCGATGCTGGCGATGCGCGGGCCAACGGGAAGACCCTCGCTCTGATGCACAATGCAGCGGAGACATTTTCGTCTGACGGAGCATTGTATCGGCTCGACCTCGAACACTTGCTGCACCGGCCGCTCACGCGGATACGCGATAGCGGAATCGTGGAAGACGCCAAAGTCCTTAGCGACCTTGAAGATATCGCCTCGCGCAGCGCCGAGGCGATCGATGCGCTCGGCAATCTGACGTGGACGTACTGTCACGGAGACTGTCATGGCTTCAATGCCAGGATCAACGACGCGGGCGACGCGGTCTTCTTCGATTTCGATGACGGAGGCCCGGGATACCTCGCGTACGACCTATCCGTGTTCCTGTGGGCGAAAGTGTCCTTCGGCCGGAAGCTGACCCCGATGTGGGACGCGTTCATCGAGGGATATCGAGCGGTGCGGCCGATTGCCCCCTTCGACTTCGAGGCAGCACGGCGTTTTGTGATCGTCCGCCACATCTGGCTGATGGGGGAGTACGCCAGCCGATCGCAAGAATGGGGTAGCAATGCTGTCGGCTGGATCGCTCGGGAAGCGACCTTTCTCAAGACCTGGGAGACGGATCGGTTTGCGGACCGTCTATTCTGAGGTCGGCGTCGCCGAGTTTCGACACAACTCATTCGAACGCAGGTGGGGTAGGCTCCGTGGCAGACATCCAGTGGACCCAGACGTGGACCCCGCGATCCTTCAGCGCCTCGAAGATGCGTCTGGTCGGCGTGCCGGCGGTCGTTACCTCGCTATAAATCTCGTCGTTGAGGACCCTCACTCCCTTTAGCGCGGGCAAGTCGAGCAAAGCCTCGATATGGTTCATCCCGGTGCTGAGGTTCAGGGATTCGAGTTTGGAGAACGGCAGAAAGGTTCGCACATCGACCTCTCCGATCATCGAGATCGCCGAAAAGCTCTTGAGGTTCGAGCAGAGTTCGATCCCCGACAGGTCCTTGACGTCGAAGACGTCGTCTTCGCCATCCCAGAAATACCACGCGTATTCATAGACGGTTCCTCCGCCGTCGAACTCGATCTCCTCCACGGCGGCGAGTAGCTCGTCGGTCAGCGGGTATCGCTCCAGATAGTCCCGGGCCTCGGAGATGATCTCGTATCCCTCGTGCTCGAGATCGACCGCTCGACCGAGAACGTGCGTGGCGAGCTGTTCGGGTGAGCCGAGATCGATCTGCTTCGCGTCGAGAAGCGAAGACAGGATGACGAGCTTGAGGTTTGGGTCCGCGAAAGGCGCACCTGCAATGCCTGCGGCCGCCGGGTAGGGTGGTTCCGTCGGTTCCGGATATTCGGCCTCCGGGTTGGAAAAGCCGATTTCGTTGACCGTCTCGAGGGTGAGGCGGACACGCAGGGTGTAACCCTCGGGAAACCGCCGCACGCCCATGCGCACCCCTCGCATCATCGGCAGGTCGTCGCCGATCTCGAGAGAGGGCATGGCGGCGCGCACCTGCTCGATCTTCATCTCCATCGCGATCCCGTCGACCGGGTGCAGGAAGCGATGATTGTAGTTGAGCATGCCGATCAAGCCGTCCCGATCGATCCACGCGACGAACCCATGGCTGTTTTCGAGCAGGTCGATCTTGCCGCCCTTGTGTGGGGCAGGTGGCTTCCAGGCGGAACCCATTGCTGCCTCGACCTTCGCCATCGGCATACCGGGCCGCAGGACTGCGAGCGCTGCGACATCCACGTTGTCGTTCAATGCCGCCATCACCTGCCCTCCATGAATGCCTGCAAGCGTGACTGCGGCCGCGCCCGCCAGAAATTCCCGTTTCCGCATCAAAACGTCTGCCGTTCCCTGTGTCGTCGCCCACGTTAAAGCCGTCGTGCGACAAATATGCTGGCCCAACCGACTTTCAATGGGGGCCTACCGGAACAACTGCATCACGTTCTGAGCGTCTGAGTTCGCGATCTGAAGCGACTGTATCGCCAGTTGTTGTTGCGCCTGCAGGGCCTTGAGCCTCGTCGCGGCGTCGTTCATCTCGGCGTCGACGAGGCGGCCTATCCCGCTATCAAGCGAGTCTCTGAGGTTGGAGACGAAATCGCCCTGTAGGTCGATCCGCTTCGAGAGACTGCCCAACTTCGCCGCCGAGTTTGTCGCCTTCTCCAACTGACCGTCCACGAACGAGACGAGAACGTCGATCGCATACTCATCGGGGGCCCTTGCATAGGTACCGAAAAAGCTAACTCCATATTCGTCGAGTTTGGTGACGTCGAGGTCGGAGAGACTGATGTCAGTGCCGAGTATCACCATCGACGTGTTCAAGTAGTCGACCGTGCCGGAATCATTGAGTGCCTTGACAAAAAAACCATCCAGTCGGCTGAAGTAGTCCGTGCCGTCATAAAAGACCTGATCGTTTACCGCGTCCCACTCAGCGCGATAGCTCTCTATTTTAAGCAACTTCTCATTGCCCGCAGTGTCCGTCGCAGGGACGCCGCCTGTCCGGATTTCCTTATCGGCTATTCCGACATCAAGTGTTACACCCAAGACCGTTCCTCGCGCGAAGAGGACGTCGTCGGTGGTAAGGTCAAGGTCGATCGTGGAGACCGAGAAGTTGCCCTGCGGGTCGCGCTGGACCGATCCCACCACCTTCTTCGGGCCGCCATCGAGAGTTAGTAGAGTTTCATACTGATTATTGCCCTTCATGTGCGAGATATATCGGTCGCCGGTACCGACCAGCCAGTTTTCCCCCGCGAATGAGGAGGAGTTGGCGATCTCGCGCAACTGATCCTGTAGCTGTTCGATTTCCTGCTGTATTTTGGACCTATCAATCCCCGTATCGGCCGCGCTGACGAGGCGGTTCTTGACCTCGGATATGACGTCTACCGCCGCTTCCATCCCGGCATATGCCGTGTCCACCTTCGCGGCTCCGAGTCCAAGGGCATCCTGGACGGCCGATAGCGATCCGTTATCCGAGCGCATCGTCGTTGCGATCGACCAGTAGGCCGCGTTGTCCTTGGCGGTGCCGACGCTCATTCCCGTCGATACTTGCGACTGGGTTTGTCGAAGCGAGCGATCGAGATCGCGGAGGACGGCAAGCGCGGATGAGGAAGCGTTGTTGGTGACGATACTGGTCATGCCCGGCGATCCTGGAGGCTGGAAGGCTTCATCATGAGCCAGTCGCGGACGGTCGCCGCACAACCTATATGGTGCACAAAAGGTTAACGCGGAGAGCAAAGACAGAGGGTGAAATTACCCTCGGCCGCCAAAATTCACTTGCCAAAGTCCGGTTAGTCCCGCCGCTCTCCTGCTTGTGGAGCGGGCCCTGCCCGAGGCTGCGGTCGGCGCGGCATTTGACCCAAGACTCTCCGAATTGCCGGAGGAAGCCTTGGTCTCATCTCACCGGACGCCGGTGCGGCTCACTGCTAAATGTGACATTCATTTTTTACCAATCGTTAACCATCTCCGCATTTGATGTCAGCGTCTACCTAGCGCGCATGAAGCGTCCAACAATCCCAATCACATGAGCCTGTTATGACGAGCCTTCTCACGAACGCTAGCGCGATTTCTGCGCTCCAAACGCTGCGGCACATTGCTGGCAATATGGTGGAGACGCAAAGGCAGGTCTCTACGGGGCTACGTGTGGCATCTGCCTCGGACAACGCTGCTTACTGGTCGATCGCTACGACCATGCGGTCGGACAATGGAGCGCTTTCCGCAGTGAAGGATGCCATCGGTCTTGGTGCCGCGAAGGTTGATACGGCATATGCCGCAATGGAGTCGTCGATTGATGTTGTCGCGGAGATCAAAAACAAGCTCGTCGCAGCGTCCGAGTCAGGCGTTGATCGTGGTAAGATTCAGGAAGAAATCAGCCAGTTACAAAGCCAGCTGAAGAGCATCGCCTCCTCTGCGTCGTTCTCTGGCGAGAATTGGCTCCAGGCTGACATCAGCGGAAAATTCGACGCCGCCAGTCGTGGATATGTGGCTGGGGATGCACAGCAGAAGCAGATTGTAGGAGCGTTTAACCGGGATACTTCAGGCAACGTTGCAGTAAGAACAATCGACGTGGAGTTGGACGAGACGAACGTCCTGATTGACCTTACGGGCAATCACGGCGGTATCTTGGACCAAGGCATTCTCGTTGGAGCGAGGAATTCCGGTATTCAAAGCTTTTGGGCAAACCCGGCGCAGGACCTTTATGTCAGGACATTCGAGTTAAGCCCCACCTGGATCAGGGACGAGACGAATCCCGAGGTCTACTTTGACCCGATAGCCCCTCTTCACCCTTACATCTTGTTTGAAGGGGCGTACGTTCATGCATGGCCGAACTTCCCGGCATCGCACGAACAGAGTCCAGTCGTTGAGACGAGTACTGAAGCTGCAATCGGGGCGACCCACTACGCTAATGAAATTTCGGTATTGACGCTCGATATAACGAAAATGCAGGAGAACAAGACAACGCTGCGCCTTGGAACCTATGCAAGTGACGATCAAGTTATTGCTTCATTGGTACCCTTCGTAGATCGCCAATTGGAGAAAATGGTGAATGCCGCTGCAAAGCTGGGATCGGTTTCCATGCGTATCGAACTGCAGCAGGAGTATGTGTCGCGCCTTACCGATACTATTGATCGCGGTGTCGGACGTCTTGTCGACGCGGACATGAACGAAGCGTCCACTCGATTGAAGGCACTGCAGACACAGCAGCAGCTGGCCACCCAATCCCTTTCAATCGCCAACGCGGCTGCAGATAGTATTGTCACTCTCTTCCGATAGGGGCTGGCGTAAACCTTATGATGTCCCCAGAGGTTTTCGATCGCGGTACTCAAGCTGTCGGACTTGGCATCGCCGGTCAGATCATGTCCTGTTCGGAGTTAGGTGCTTTTGACCGCGTTAGATGCCAGCTCGCCCTCTTTGGACGTCATCAGCCTGTTCACTGATGCTGTGCCGCTGGTCGCTAACGCGCTGCAAATAGCCGATCTCCGCAAGATATTCGATGGCGGCGTCTGCGGACTTGCCGTCCAGATCGTCGTGGGGTGAGGCCGTGGAACAACTCGCCATCGGTATAGAGATTGTGCCAGCATGCTCGCCTTCGGTGATCTGGACGAGGGTGGAGAAATCACCGCCGAGACCGACAACATGGGCGAACGGTGTGAGGTCGTAGTCGTGAAAGCCCATCTCCGGTGCGAGGGCTTCGAGGTTGGCTGATCGGTTGGCCAGCCGATAATGATCGGCCTCTGGTTGGGCAACAGCAGCGGTTGTTTGTCATGGACCCTTACCGATCATGTCGCGTTTGCTCGAGTTCAAGGACATTTCCCTCCGGATCTCGCGCATAGGCGATCAGATACGGCATCTGCGGCGTACCGAAATCCGTGATTTCACCGATCTGCGCCCCTCCAGCCTGGATGATGTTTGAAAGCGTTTCGCGAATATCTTCCATCTGGAACGCCAGGTGCCCAAATCCAGGCTCGTTAACTCTTGGCTGGTCACGAGAATGGGTGACCGTATGTTCGTGGATTTCCAGGAATGGTCGTTCCAGTTCCGGGAATTTCAGCCAGATTGTGCGAATCTCGGAATTCGAAAGACCGTTTCCTCGGGAGACTTTTTCACCAGACAGCGTCTTCGGTTCGCGAAGTAGATCGCATCTCATGACGTTCACGTAGAACGCAGCGAGCGCGTCTGCATTGCGGGCAACCAAGTTGATATGAGCAAGTCTCATGACGTTCGGCATCCTCGTCTCTAGGCAACCATATCGGTTCTTCAAAGGCCACGAAAGAAGTCTGCCGCGGGCCAGCACAACCCCTCGGCAGCTTCGCGCAGTTGAAGTCATTGAGCACCGTGACGGGCTACGATAAACCCTCTTCTTCTGGAGGGGACAGAGTGACGGATCAGCCGCGGCTATATTTGACGGGAGCCTCTTGCTCGGGCGTGTCAACGTTGGGTGCCGCATTGTCGGAGCAGTTGGATGTTCCGCAACTGGATGTCGACGACTTCTACTGGATGCCGACCGATCCACCTTTCACCGTCAAGCGACCTCCCGAAGACCGTGTCCGCCTTATCCAGCAGAAACAAAGAGAGGCAGAAGGCTGGATATTGACAGGGTCTTTTGTGGGCTGGGGCGATCGCCTGATCGACGATGTTGATCTGATCGTGTTTCTCCACACGCCTACGCCTCTTCGCCTCCAGCGCCTAGATGAGCGCGAGGCCGCCCGCCACGGCTCACGCATCTTGCCGGGCGGTGACATGCATGTGGCGCATCTGGCGTTTCGAGACTGGGCCTCCCGCTATGATGACCCTTCGTTCACGGGGCGCAATCTGGCCCAGCACGAGAGTTGGTTGAGTGAGCAAGCCGCACCCGTGCTTCGCTTGGAGGGCGAGCGGCAAGCCCGGGAATTGGCAGAAGCTGTGTGCAAGGAGCTTTTGCATTCTCGGTGGGCCGAATGAACTCCTCCAGAGGCATTATGCGACGATATCGAGGGCCGCCATATCGTTTTCCCGCGGCCGGGAAAGCTGAAATTTCTCATGCAATGCCAGCACCTGGTTTCGATAGCCGCCCACGAGTAAGCGTAATGCAGCCAGGATCGCTTCGCCTTCGCATGGCGGATAGGACATCGCGAGATCAGCCAGAACCCTGGCGCTTGCTCGCTTTTCGAACTTCGCCGTGACGATCGTCGCAGGGCTGCGATCCTCGAGCCAGTCGTCGGCCTGCATCATATGGTGACGGAGTTCGTCCAGGAGCGTCTGCGCGTCGAACAGCTCACCGCGCTTCGCCCGCCGATATGCCTCGTGCGCCGCCGCCAAGCCCTTGCTGATTGAGAAATCAACGTCTTCCTCCGCGACCTTGAACATCAGCGCTTCCGATCGTTTCATGAGATCGGCGACGACGCCCGTGGGATCATGCAAAATCTTGATCGGCAGGCGGTACCATGGCGAAGGTGTCAGCTTGGCGGCATCATAATAAAATATGTCGACCTTCCCGAATGGATGAAAATGCGACACGCAGTGCTGCGTGCCCGGGAGCCATTCGTTAAAGAGAAAACCCGACCAGTGCTTGGGAATTTCGCGGCGCTTCTCCACAAAGTGGGGATGCTGTTCCGGTTCGACGACGATCCGCAGATCGATATCCGAATAGGCGTCGGAACTCCCGGCAGCGATCGACCCGCCGAGGAAAATGCCCAGAACGTGCGGGTCCCTCTTGAACCAATCAACCGCCGTCGCGAGAAGCGCGCTTCTCGCCTTCTCGAGATCGTCACATGTGAACGCCGTCCTCATGCGACCGAGATTAACCGGGTTCGCGACGACCGCAAAGGGGGCAGAGGTCGGCCGAGGTCTCGAGCCTCGTTTGCATTCGTGACGAAGTTAGGAAGCGTCTATCGAGCACATTTCTGCGGCATTATGGAGCAAATGCCACAAACGCCTTCATCTCCTGATCCGAGAGCGTAAACGGCTCGGTGCATTGCCGGACGGGAGGGTTGTAACGCCGAGTTCAGAAACCTATCTATGTGCTTGGTTTCTTCGGTGCACATTCGGAAATAGGTGCATTCAGGGCGAAGCTCTTGACTTAGACGGCCCCACCGCTTATATATCTGTTCAGGCAGGCTGACTTAAAGGTCGCTGTCATGTCAACCTAAGGCCCTAAGGCTTAGGTCTCGTACACCACGGTAATGGACAATTCATCAAGGCCCGGCGAAAGCTGGGCCTTATGCTTTTGGTGTTCGTACTTTGTGGTAGAGGCACATCCGCGCAAAATAGCTCAGATTCCTGCGGGAGATCGACTTCTCATCGATCACCTTAGGATGGCACGAGAGCACTTCCATCCGCACAGAGCAACCGTCATCAAGAGGTACGAGGCAGTAAACGGCAGCCCATTTGCGACCGTCTACGGTTTCCACGAAGACTAGATTATCCATGCCACCGTAGCTTTTCGAGACGTGCGTTAGGCTATTGCCCGAAATGCTCTCCTTGATCGCGCCGACGAGAGTCTTGGACATTTCATAACGATCTGCGTCGAATGTTCGCTTAGTTCCGTGGTGATCGACGGCATGATGCAGTTCTCCGTGCTTTGTCCTCTCAGTGTAGACGTGGTTCGAAAAAACAACGACCACGCCTAAGTCGGTTCCATGCTCAATCCCCTTGCCTGGGATCGCTGCAGAAAACGCGCTTAGGTGTGCCAGGTCGTAGACGCCTTCGTCGACGGTGATAGGGGAGTGTTCGGTCGGGATGCTCACATAGGCGCTATATCTGCAACGGTGCCGTGTGCCAACTGGTATTACGCGTAGTCGACCGAAAGCCAAAAGCACAATGGCTTCGAGAGGCCGCCGGCCTGCGGCATAACGCCATCACACTCCACGGGCTGGTGCAGATCGACGGAAAGTACGTCGGTGGTGTGCTTCGCAAGGCCAACAAGCAGGAGGAACGCAAGGAGGAGAACCAGAACGGCAAGCGCATGTGCGTCCTGGCGCTGAGGGAGGCCAACCGACACGCGCCGAACCGAACGCTGACGCGGGTGATCATGGACGATAACGGCAAGGACGCCTGGTAGCCGCACAGGTTCCTCGACGTCGGCCTAGACGTGACCGTGCGGAGAAGATCGGCAAACTGCCAGCGCAGGCCCATGTAGCGCGTGTCTTCCTTCCACGACAGCATCGCCATGTACCAGTCGAGGTACTTGGTAGAGAAGCGATGGTTGATGCCTTTGTTGGCTTTCGGGAGTGTTGCGTATGGTGGAAATCGTAGACGAATTGAAAGCGAAATTGGCCGAGATCGATGCCAAGATTGGAGAACTGCGGCGCGAAATCGTCGTTCTCGGCGGCCAGAAGTCTGCGTTTGAAAAGGTGATTAACGTCTACGATCGGCCGTCGCCAAGCATGTCGATCCAAAGGCGCTCCTGATCGCTGACGAACACAAGGCGTATGACGATCTCGTCGGCCTTGTCGCGATGCACCGCGTGAACCACAGCCTGCAGTATCAGGAGGACGACGGCACGAACTCGAACGTGATCGAGAGCTTCTTCAGCCGTGTGGAGATCTTGTGGCAACTGCTCCATAATGCCGCATTTAAGGTGGTCGGCGAACATCGGCGGTTGACGATCGCCCTCTATCAGACAACCGCGCCTAGTCCGTAGTGTCGTCCCGGGTTTCCACGGCTATATCGTGAAGGGCTAGCGTGTCCTCAGGAGCGTACTCAGCAGAAAGTATCACGCCGAGAAATGCCGCTCGGGCGATTTCCTTTCTCGTCGCCTGGGGATGCCGTGCCTTAACCGCATCCACCAACGCCTTGGGCTTCATTCCGGGGATAGCGAGTTCTCTGATCGTATTCGCGATCTTCTCTATCTCCCGAAGCTTCTTCTCGCGCATCCAGGCCTCCAAGCCTCCAAGGGGTCTTTCACAAAGCCTTGCCAGATTTTGATGAGTCCTTTGTGACGGCTGTGCGAACGGCGTATGGAGGACGAACACGATTGGTCCCAAATGCGATGTCGCAATTTGTGGAACGGTTCGCTGAAGTGGGCGGAAGGGTCGCGAGGGGATGTTCGTTGGGGGTGCGAACGATCTTTTCCGGGGGACGGGGGAAGTACCCTCGCGACCCACCTCAAACGCCCGGCTGGGCAATTGGTTCCGATGGAAAGTGCGGCCGGAGCTGCACTGAAGCGCGCTCCGGCCGCCGGCCCGCCCTGGGATGTCCAGTTGAGGGAAAAAGTCGAAGTTGAAGACCCGCCTTGATGGGAGAGGCAACTATAGGGAATGCGAGGCGAGCCTTCCACCACTTTTAAGTAAGGAGGGGGCTTGCGTACGGAAGCCGACAGGCAGGCATGTGTCCTGGAGCGAAGCGGTGGCTCGATGCCGTTGCAGGAACCAGGGTTTAGTCCGCCACAACACCTACAAGCTTGCGCTCGACGATAAGGGCATCCAGCAGCGAGCTCTTCTCGTTCAGCACGGCAAGCAGCCCGTCGGTGTCCGGCCAAGCCATGGTGAACCGATATATGGCCATTGCTCCAAGGGGCTCCAGATCCGGGTCATGCCGCCGAAGTTCTTCACGCTCGGACAATGCTTCACGCTGGCAATCCTCCAGGGAAGCCTCGAAGCCCAAAGAATCGTCACTGCCCGGCACGATCTGATACCCAAATATAACCAATTTCATTCCATCTTCCTCGGGCAAACACCCTCATAGGTATATCCGCACAGGGGCGCTGGGGAACTCCCAAAATCGGGGGGTGACGAGGACATCCGCACCACGGCGACGGGCCAAGGTGGACCTGCGGTCTCGATTGCATCGGCGAACAGATCATGCAACGACTTATCGCAGGTTGAGATATATGCGAGGGTGACAGGGTTGAGATCGGTCCTTTTTGATGTCGATGGCGTTCTTGTTCATGGCTACACAGGGCAGGTGGAGCGCCGTCGGCGCTGGGACGAACACCTGCTCGCCGACCTTGGGATCGACCCGTCGGCTTTCCGTCATCTCTTCATCAAACAGGTATTTGAGAAAGAGGTTCTGACGGGAAGAAAGGCGCTCATCTCAGCCCTTGAGGAAATCCTTCCGCAATTGGGCTTCCATGGCTCGCCCTTTATCGTCGCCAGCTACTGGCTGAACCGCGACAGCCATCTTAACTTGCAATTGCTGGATGTCATCCGTCACCTTCGGCGAACAGGACGTGCCCGTCTCTATGTTGCGACCAATCAAGAGCACATGCGCGCGTTCCACCTGTGGAACAGGCATGGCTTCGAGAACCTATTCGACGACATGCTCCATGCCGCTCGGCTTGGCGAGTTGAAACCCGGCCGGGCGTTCTTCGAGGGAGCAGCGAGGATACTCGGCCCACAAGACGAGCCGCCTCTTTTCTTCGACGACTCAGAAGCGGTTGTCGTGGCTGCCAATGAGGTCGGCTGGGAGGGGGTTCTCTTCAATAAGCTTGAGGACTGCACTGCCCATCCCTGGATTTCGGCAATGTTATACCGGGAGAGCTAAAAGTCAGTTCCACCGGTGACACGTCGTCTGCTTATTCGCGCCTTCGGGAAGACCTCCGAGGGTGCGAAGGGTAAATTCAATCTTGGAGGGAGTTATCGAGACATCGCTGTACAGTCGATCATCTTTTCGACGCCTGTGACATGTCCGACGGAATCACAGCGGTTGGTTCATTGCAGATTTCAACTCGCTGGCCACGTCCGTCAGTTCGGCCTTCGTCGCTCGGGGTGCCGGGACGAAGGTGAGGGACTCTTCAGCAATATAGCGGCGAGATGTGATATCCGTCTTGTCGTGCATCGGGACGACATGAGCGTGGACATGGGGAATGTCGCCACCCGAAAAAAGGAACGCGGTACGTTCGACTGCGTAAAGGCGTTTCTGCGCGCGAGCAATGAGCTGTCCCGCGGCGACGATCTCACTTGCGAGATTGATCGGGAGTTCTTCAAAGTAGCCAAAGTGTTGACGCGGGATAATCTGGACGTGGCCCTTCCGGATCGGGAATATATCCAGGAAAGCGAGCAAGTGCTCGGTTTCATAAACAATTGTGGCTGAGACCCGTTGGTTCGCGATCTCGCAAAAGAGGCATGGAGTAATCCGTTCCATAACCGCCTCTCGACCTCCCGTCACTCGCACAATAGAACAATAGCTGATCCAAGCTCGGCCGCAATAAGGGGGTCGCCGTGAGGGACGAGCTTATAATTTTCGCACGTTAAATACCGTGTAGCCGTAGCGTCGCTTAAAGCTGAGTATTCTTTCAGGACTATCCCACCAGCCGTTCACGTAATCGGTCACGAAGACTGATCTCAGAATGTTAGGCGCGGTCTTTTCAAGGTCATCGGAAGGATGGTGCCACGTTGGGATCGCTTTCATCGAGATTAACTTTGCGCCCTCGTCGCCAAACAAGAAATTGAAGGGCTTCCAGGTTGTGGGGGTGTTGGCGCTATCTACAATGAATCCGATAGGTTTATTTGGCCAATTCTGAGAGCAATGCTCGATTACATCTACCGCATTCTGCAGTGATCTTTCTGCGCTTTGGCAAATGTCGGTGTGTATCAGGAAAACACGGTCGTCCTTCGCTCGGAAGCTCAGCGCTATGCCGTAGTGCTGCCCGCATCCGCCCGAGTTCATGACGGAAATCCATTCCCGTGACTGCGAAGTCTGTCGCACAACAGACGAGGTCAGAAGCTCACGGCCCACCTGAAGTGTGGCATCCAAACGGTATTGCGCCCGGTACGTGCACAACGGGTTCAACGTGTTGGGAGGGAGCGTCCAGAAAATGAGGCCAGCACCGATTACAGCGAGCAATGCCAGCGATGTGCGCCGCCTCGTCTTGATTCTGGCAATAAGTGTTTCGATTGAGGAGCCCATTCGATCTCTACAGCAGTTATTCACGCCATACGGTGAGTAGCGCTGCTGCATCCCGGAATACAAAGAAGAAGAGTCTTATCAGCGGTTGCTTATCAAGTAGTCCCAACTGTATTTTTCGATTGTATCCACCGCGAACATAGGGAATTTGCCATGTAAAATCTCGACAACCATCGACGCTCGGGTAGTAATTGGGATTTTCGTGCCTACTTGACGGGTTACTTCTTCGGTGCAGCGATTATACTGTTGTTTCAGATCTTCAAAGAGCTGGTATGCTTCGATGATCTCCGTATACGTGGCCTCCGGGTTCGCAACCTTAATCCAGCTTACCCACAAACTTTCTTGTAGGCTGTACGGAGTAGGCTCATGAATGCCTGCATCTCGCGCGTGGCCATTCAGCGTGAATCTCGCGCAGTAGATTTCGTAGACTGAATCATGCAGTGAAAGAGCCGAGGCCCGCTTTAGAATTTTCTCAACTTTAGGAATGGTCCGCAACGCGGACAATGCCTCTAGTCTCGTCATTGTTGGTCTCCATGTTCACAGGCAATCGCAACAGTCATTGATGAACAGCCAAGGGCATTCACCTTGCTTGTACGTTTCACTTCTGGAAAAGTAAGGTAACCGTTGTTCAGTCAGCACCTTGACGAAAATGCTTAACATAGGCCCGGCGTCGCTGCTTTAACGAGCCAGGTACTTGATACCGACTTTCAGCTGGGAGAAATTGTTATGTGCGAAGGTTCCATACACCGGCTTTCAGATCGATCTTTTCGGTTATCGCCGATTTTATCGCGGAATTGACGCAGAGAACCACATTGGGGCTTGTAAGCTCCCCATTGATCAACGTGAGGTAAGCTTCCCTCTGGGCGGCATTGAGTGGTTCAGCCTGTTTGGTGATCCAAGGTATGAACTCATCCGCGCTCTGCTCAGCACTTTTCCCTTCAGCCATGAAGATGCCGGACTTGAAGTACGTTTTTGTGGCTAGCCCTCCCACCATAGCGTCATTCAGAGGACCACGTGCAGCCTCTGTGAGGCAATTTGGCAAAGTAGCTGCAATTACTCTTGCAAGTAGATCGGGCGCGTTACGTGCTAACTGAAGGTAGCGATCTGAAAAGTCGTTATCCTGTGTCACTGGGGAAAGCGCGGTGTAGGCTCCGAATGTGCCGGTGATTGCGACGGAGCCAACAGCGGCGGCAATCAAGAAACGCATGAAAGCACCCCAGCTCTTTCTTCCAGACTTACAAGGAAAGGATGAACAGTAGGCTAAACGTTAGGCCAATGAGGTTTTATGCCTTCGCGATAGGCATCTGCGCCGAGTAGTGTCTGAGTTGCGTATCAGCCTATCTCATTAGTTCCAGGGAAGCAGTCGGTCTATTTTGGCTCTGCTTGTGGCCATTGACGATGGAGGTGAGCGTGGCGGTCAGATACGCAAGCGGATCGACGCCGCTGAGCTTACAAGTCTCGATGACGGAGGCGATGGTCGCCCAGTTCTCTGCGCCTGCATCGTGTCCGGCGAAGAGGGCATTCTTCCGGTTCAGCGCAATCGCCCTGATGGTCCGCTCGACGGTATTGTTGTCGATCTCGATTCGACCGTCGGTCAGGAAGACGCAAAGGCCATCCCGTTATTTTGCGTATAGGCGAGCGCTTCGCCGAGCGAGACTTACGCATGCACTCGGCAGATCAGCAAAGTGAGTTTTCGCCAGCGTACACCAGACCCGATGCCGCGATAGGCACTACCAGCCAAAAGATCAGATGACGTATTTGAGTGACGAACGTCGATTTGCACCGTCAGTAAGGTATCGACATTACCAACGCCGCTCTTTTGAGGTTCGAGATTTCCTTCCCGGAAAGCTTCTCATATGCTTCAACTACGGCTCCAACCATTTCCGTTTTTCTTACCGAACCTAAGCTATCGGTGACTATCATGGCCGCAAACCGCGTCCCACTTCCCGGGTCACCGAAGTAGCAGAGTGCATTGAACCGGTTGGTTCCGAAAACACTGGTTGCCTCGTAAGGAAATACATATCCACGAACGAAGCTTGCATATTGAGGGATGTCGTCCGGGCTCCGCTTCATCAGAGACGCAAGTTTATAGGTGGCAGCCTGACTGTATTGGGCAACACTGTCCGGCTTGAGTTTTTCTTGTATTTTGGGGGCCGCTGCAAAGCATGATCGCAACTGTTCCCCGCTAATAGATGACTCCGATGGCGATGCTGGCTTGATAGAGGCAGCAAGATTTGCATCCTGCTGCTGCGAAACACAGCCTGAAAGGGTCAGCACCCAGAAAAGTCCAACTGCCACGCGCATTGTCCCACCTGCGATCATCTGCAATGCCTCTGTCTCGATAGCGCGTCCGGCTCGCTATTACAAACCAAAGATTGCAGAAGCCCGGTAGGGATTGCAAATGCCGTGGCGACCGACTGTGCTTGGCTATTCGCTCGAACATAGAACAACCGCGACTTTTCTTGATAAGGTCGTACGACATGAATGGGATCGCGGGACGCAGGTTGGTTCCCTTTGACATCTCCAAAACACTTCCTACTATTCCCGCATGATGGCGAAGTGCGACACCTGCCACAATACCGGATGGGTATGCGAGGAGCACTTCCGCAGACCATGGTCGGGTCATTATCGTTGTGGATGTGGTGCCGCCGGAATGCCTTGTCCTGTCTGCAATAGCTCCGACGAGGAGAACGAGCCCCGGGACGGCATCGTGGAGCCAGAAGGTGGAGATATGCGTTAGGGGGTATCTCTTACGGAGTATCCTCATGGATCGACAGTTGGAAGGTTGGGAATTGGAACTGCTCGCCTCGCATGAAAAGGCTGTCCGCGAGTACGAGGACCTGTTGCGGGCCTTTGACACCGGGTATCGGATCATACTCCCCGACTTAGGCGACGTGACGGATGATGAGCGTAAGAAGGCCGAGTGGTTCCTCGCTCATCACACCGCGAACGTTCTGAAGTTGCGGGAGGGCGCGGCCAACGATAACGAGCCGCCAATGGATGAAGAACTGGCCGACCTGATCGCGGGTGACTGGTAGCCTTTCTCAGGTCAGCGACCTTTCAGCGTAGTCGATGCTGAAGCCGAAGCGAAGCGTCGCTATATGATCTCGATCCGCATCAGAGACCTTGATTACAAGTTTTTCTGGCGGCGGAAAGTTGCGACAGGCAAATTGGGCGAGCGCATTCAACGCTGCGTTCATCGCTTCTTGAGGATTTGGTACATCAATCGAGGTTTCCGCCTCGATGCTGTCTGAAATTTCCAGATAAAAAATTGTCATCGGTCCACCGCTGTTGCAGGACCTGTCAATGACGGCAGCGTTTATTAGTTCCATCTAATATTAATGGCTTGCCTGGTCGAGCAGGAACATTCCGGAGTTGGAGATGATTGGTACGGGAGCGTACAAAAAGGTGAGGGCATGCCCCGGTATTATTTCGATGTTATCAACGGCCACGGCCTGGAACGAGACGACGACGGTCAGGACCTCTCCTCCGAAAACGAAATTAGGCGCGAGGTAACTCGCATTCTCACTGACATCGCAAAAGACGAAATTTCCTATGCTGACGCAGCGAATATCCGGGTGAATGTCCGAGATCGCAACGGATTGCAGGTGCACTACGGAGAAATATCATTCCGAAGCGGCAGCGATGGATGACGTCGCTGGATTGACAATCGTCACTGGTGTCATTTGCCGCACCGATCCGTTGTTCCCGTAGGCTGACGGCCCCGCCTCATGGATAGATCGAGGGTGCGGATACCGAGGAGTTCAATTGGAATAGCCAAGGACGTTTGGTCGGCTAAGCAAGTCAGCCACGCGCTCGACGAGCGTCGTCGGTTCCGTTGGCTTGATCAAGTCTTACCTTCTGCCCATCAGCCCACGAACGGGCGAACTTCTCGAATGAGAAATGTTTCTCGGAGACTTCACCGTCTTCAATAACGCGGACGGTGAACTGCTCGTCTTCGGGGATGACTTTGACGGAATTCGTCATCTTCCACTCCTGCACAAGGCCACTGTCACACTCGATGGCTCCGCGCCATCAGGGCCCCCAAAATATCGCAAGAGCGGGCGCTGCCAAGGTATTTCAGGACTTCGTACGGTACCGGACGGTGACACCTGGCTAGTCGGCCGGTTTTTCCGTCGCAGGCGTTGATTTTGGCTTGTTCAATGGAGGCTGATCGATGCCTGCTTTGATCTTGATGCGCCGTCCAAGCGGCTTGAATCCGACTTCGTCAAGACAGGAACCGAGGGAGACGTTCTTCGAGGTCTTGACCCTGATGCTTCGCTTTACCCGCTTAGCCATCTCGCACCTCCATCTCCAGTAAGCCCGCACCATGTACCCAGCCCACCCATCGGGCAAGGCTTAACTGCCGCCGTCCCAAAAAAATCAATGGAGCCGGTTATTTAGCGGAATGGGCTTAGAGTCCTGATTCATTTCACGATTCCAAAAATTGCTTGTTAGTGTCGTCTAAAAAACCCGATTCAGACCCGCTTGACTCTCCCTATTGAACGGAACAGAAGAGGAACGTAAACCGTTTTGAGGGACATGAAGCCCTGTGCAACGCGAACCTGAGGAGGGTCGTGAACGATGTCGCATGCCCGCAATTCTCGGGTCGTCGAAGAGCTCCGAGACCGCATCGCGCACCTGGAAGGTTGCGCATCCCGGAAGGCGGTGGTGCTGCCATTCGGTGTCCCCGAGGTCGATGAGCGACTCCCGGGAGGCGGCCTGGCATACGGCGCGCTTCATGAGGTGGCAGGCGGCGGTTCCGGAACGGTGGACGGGGCGGCGGCGGCCTTGTTCACGGCTGGGATTGCTGCGCGGTCAAAGGGCAAGGTGCTATGGTGTCTGACCCGCCCCGATCTCTTCGCCCCGGCGCTTTCGCAGGCGGGCCTCCATCCCGACCGGGTCATATTCTGCGAATCCGACAAGGAGGAGGACGTTCTGGCGTCGATGGAAGAGGGTCTGGCCTTTGGCGGTCTTGCGGCCGTCGTTGGTGAACTGGTGCGGTTGCCGATGACGGCCTCCCGCCGCCTTCAGTTGGCCGCCGAGAAGACGGGAACGATGGGGCTGGTCGTCAGGAGGTGGAGGCGGCAGACCGAGGCCGCGGACTACGGAAACCCCACGGCTTCGACGACGAGGTGGCGTGTCAGCGTATTGCCTTCCGAGCCGTTGCCAACTGCGGGCGTTGGGCGGGCCAGATGGCTGGCGGAACTAATGCGTGTCAAGGCGGGCGAGTGTGCCGAGTTTGAGTTAGGAGCATGCGATGCCAAGGGTCGTCTCAGTTTACTTCCCGTATCTCGCGACAGATCGGATACGTCGTCATGGCAAGGGAGCCGTGCCAGCTGACCAGCCGCTTGTCGTGATCTCGCGGAGTGGCTCGAAGCGCTGGGTGTCGGCCGCCGACACTGCTGCCCGCAAGGTCGGCCTTCGCGTTGGCATGGCCGCCAGTAAAGCTCAGGCCGTCATCGCGAACCTGACGATGATCGACGCCGACCCGGCTGCGGACGCTGCCGCGCTCGAGCGGTTGGCGCTGTGGGCACTCCGGCAATACAGCCCCGTCGTCGCCGTCGATGGCGTGGATGGTCTCGTACTCGACATCGAGGGTGCCGACCACCTGCGCGGCGGGGAAGAGATGTTGATCTCGGGCCTCGTCAATCTGCTCCGCAGCCGCGGCCTGACGGCGAGAGCCGCCGTTGCGGACACGTGGGGTGCTGCCCATGCGATCACCCGCATGACGACTGCAGAGACCACGGTTGTTCCCATCGGAGGCGTCAGCAAGGCCGTGGTCGAGCTGTCCATCCACTGCCTACGACTGCCGTCCGACACCATCCAGGGCCTCAGGACTCTCGGCGTAGAGACGGTCGGCGAACTGTCGGCGATGGCCCGCGCTCCGTTGACCCTGCGTTTCGGGGCGGAAGTCGCACGGCGTCTCGATCAGATTTTTGGTCGGGTGGCCGAACCCATCGAGCCTTTGCGAACACCTGAACTTGTCGAAGTTTCCCGGAATTTTCAGGAACCCATCGGTGCGCCAGAGACGATCGCGAAATACATCCGAAAATTGGTAGCCGATCTTACAGCCAGGCTCCAAGAGCGCGGCCTCGGCGTTCGCCGTTCCGACCTCGTCATTCATCGCGTCGACAACACGAGGCAGTCCGTCCGCGCGGGGCTCCAGAAGCCTGTCCGCGATCCGGCTCGGCTGTCGAAGCTTATCTGTGACCAGATCGAAAAGATCGATCCCGGCTTCGGTATCGACAAGATGGTCCTCGTTGCGGTGATGACCGAGCCGCTGGAAGAGCGGCAGATCGCGTCATCGCTGATCGAGGAACAGGTCGTCGACGTGACCCCGCTCATCGATATCCTCGGAAATCGAGGTCAGCGCCTGTATCGAGTGACGCCGGTAGCTTCCGATGTCCCCGAGCGGTCGGTCATGAGGATAGCTTCGACCGCGGACGAAACGGGGGCAGACTGGGCCGTGAGGTGGCCTCGTCCGTCGCGACTGCTGGCCCGTCCGGAGCAGATCGAGACCATCGCCGTCCTGCCGGACCAGCCTCCTGTGGTCATGACCTGGCGTGGCAAACGACGGCGCATCGTCCGGGCCGACGGCCCCGAGCGCATATTCGGCGAGTGGTGGTTGCGTCCGCGCGAGATGGAAGCTGTCCGTGACTACTTCGTCGTCGAGGACGAGAACGGCGAACGCCTCTGGGTCTACCGCGCGGGTGACGGGGTCGACACCGCTACAGGCTCTCACAAGTGGTTCCTCCACGGAGTTTTCGGATGAAATACGCCGAACTCCAGGTCACGACGCATTTTAGCTTTCTCCGCGGGGCTAGTTCCGCCGACGAACTCTTCGCCACTGCGGCTGCAATGGGCATCGACGCGCTTGGTGTCGTGGATCGCAATAGCCTTGCTGGCATAGTCCGCTCTTGGGAGGCGGCAAAGACAACGGGCGTTCGCTTGGTTGTCGGCTGCCGTCTCGATCTCGCCGACGGCATGTCGCTCATTGTCTACCCGACCGACCGTCCTGCCTACTCCAGGCTCACCCGCTTGCTGTCGTTGGGGAAGAGCAGGGGCGGCAAGGGAAAGTGCATCCTTAACCTCAACGACGTGGAAGCCTACAGTGACGGCCTGATCGCCATCCTGATCCCCGACGAAGCCGACGATGTCTATGCGGGACAGCTCCGCAAGGTCTCTGCCATCTTTGGTGACCGCGCCTATGTCAGCCTATGCCTTCGCCGTCGCCCGAACGACAGGCTGCGCCTGCACAACCTGTCCAACATCGCGTTTCGCCACAAGGTCAAAACGGTCGTCACCAACGACGTGCTGTTCCATGATCCCTCTCGCCGCCAGCTCCAGGACATCGTGACCTGCATTCGCAACCGCACGACGATCGACAGCGTGGGCTTCGACAGGGAAAGGCATGCCGACAGGTTTCTGAAGGCTCCCGAGGAGATGCATCGTCTGTTTTCCGAGTACCCGGAGGCGCTTGCCCGCACCCGCGAGATCGTCGATCGCTGCAAGTTCGACCTATCCGAACTCCAGTACCAGTATCCGGAGGAGGCGCTAGTTCCCGGTCTTGATGCCCAGCAGTCGCTGGCGAAGTTCGCATGGGAAGGCGCGTCAGACCGATATCCCGAAGGCATCCCGGAGAAAGTCCGAAAGGCGATCCTTCACGAACTCGATCTGATCAGGAAGATGTCATATGCGCCCTACTTTCTGACCGTTTTCTCGATCGTTCGCTTCGCCCGCTCGAAGGACATCCTCTGCCAGGGACGCGGGTCCGCCGCCAATTCGGCCGTCTGCTACTGTCTTGGGATCACCAGCATCAATCCCGAGACATCCGACCTGTTGTTCGAGCGCTTCGTGTCGATGGAGCGCAACGAGCCGCCGGATATCGACGTCGATTTCGGGCACTCCCGCCGCGAGGAGGTGATCCAGTGGATTTACGAGACCTACGGGCGTTCGCGCTCGGCTCTCTGCTCCACGGTCACCCGCTATCGGGCAAAGGGCGCGCTGCGCGACGTGGGGAAAGCACTCGGACTGCCTGAGGACCTCATAACGCAATTGTCGTCCGGGGTCTGGGGCTGGTCGGAAGGCGTCGGGGAGAAACAGCTCAAAGAGAACAACATGAACACGGCGGACTACCGCCTGAAGCTGGCGCTGGACCTCGCGTCCCAGCTGATGGGCGCGCCCCGGCATCTTGGCCAGCATCCGGGCGGGTTTGTCCTGACACAGGACAGGTTGGACGACCTCGTGCCGATCGAGCCGGCCAGCATGAAGGACCGCCAGGTCGTCGAGTGGGACAAGGACGACATCGAAGCCCTGAAATTCATGAAGGTGGACGTTCTGGCCCTGGGAATGTTGTCGTGCATGGCTCGCTCGTTCGAACTCCTGGCCGAACACAAGAACGAGCCGATGAGCCTTGCCGACGTCCCGCAGGAGGATTCTAAGACCTATGCCATGATCCGTAAGGCCGACACGCTCGGGACATTCCAGATCGAGAGCCGCGCCCAGATGGCAATGCTGCCGCGCCTGAAGCCAAGGACGTTCTACGACCTGGTCGTCCAGGTGGCGATCGTCCGGCCGGGACCGATCCAGGGTGACATGGTTCATCCATATCTTCGCCGCCGGGAAGGCAAGGAAAAGGTCGAATACCCAACGCCGGAACTCGAAGCCGTCCTCGGCAAAACCCTCGGCGTTCCGCTGTTCCAGGAGAGCGCCATGAAGGTCGCGATGGTCTGCGCGGGCTTTTCGGCGGGAGAGGCCGACCAGCTGAGGCGGGCCATGGCCACGTTCAAATTCACGGGCGGGGTGAGCAAGTTCAAGGACAAGCTCGTCGATGGCATGGTGAAGAACGGTTACACCCGCGAGTTCGCCGAGAAAACATTCACGCAGCTGGAAGGCTTCGGAAGCTATGGTTTCCCGGAGAGCCATGCTGCTTCCTTCGCCCTCATCGCCTATGCGAGCTCGTGGGTAAAGTGCCATCACCCTGACGTTTTCTGCGCCGCCCTGATAAACAGCCAGCCGATGGGGTTCTATAGCGTCGCGCAGATCGTCACCGACGCCCGTCAGCATGGCGTCGAAGTCAGGCCAGTCTGCGTGAACGCGTCACGCTGGGACTGCACCATGGAGCGGATTGGCAATTCGGATCGGTTCGCCGTCCGATTGGGGATGCGGGTTGTCAAAGGGCTTCCCGAGATCGACGCGGCGCGTATCATCTTGGCCCGCGCCGACCAGCCGTTCGAAAGCGCCGACGACATGTGGCGGCGCTCGGGAGTTCCGACGGCGTCACTGGTCAAGCTCGCCAACGCGGATGCCTTCCTGCCGTCTCTAGGTCTCGAGCGCCGCCAGGCGCTGTGGGACATCAAGGCGATGCGCGACGAGCCGCTCGAGTTGTGGGCGGCGGCGGCCGAGCGCGAAGCCAAGACGGTCGCCGAGATGCAGGAACCCGAAGTCGTCCTGAGATCGATGACGGAGGGCAGGGAGGTCGTCGAAGACTATACGAATACCGGACTGACCCTGCGCGCCCACCCGATGTCGTTCCTCCGCGGGGACCTCAAGGCGAAAAGGATTGTCACATGCGCCGAGGCGATGGGCGAGCGAGACGGAAGGTGGCTCTGGACGGCTGGGCTGGTTCTCGTGAGGCAGCGGCCCGGATCGGCCAAGGGCGTGATGTTCCTGACGCTGGAAGACGAGACCGGGATTGTCAACGCCGTCGTGTGGCCGAGCCTCTTCGAACGCCAGCGGCGGGTACTCATGACCGCGACCATGATGGGCATCCATGGTCGCATCCAGCGGGAAGGCGAGGTTGTTCATCTGGTCGCCCAGAAGCTATTCGATTTCTCGGCGGACCTGTCGGGCCTGAGTGAGCGGGATGGGGACTTCCCGCTACCACATGGTCGTGGAGATCAGGTCAAGCATGGTGGCGGCCCTGATCCCCGGGACAACCCGCAGCCCGCAGTGCAGGCGAGGGACATCTATATCCCGGACCTCCACATCGATACGCTGACGGTGAAGAGCCGGAACTTTCACTAATAGGACGGATGTTTCCAGCGAACTCGTTTCGCTATCGGCGCGCCGACGCGTTCCGAATTGCAGAGCAGATTGAATTATAGGAGAGGTAGACCACCGGCGCGAGCCGGTGGTCGCCGCTGCGCCAATTGCGGACTTTAACCGTTTGTCCGCCGCGAAAAATTCCACGGCATCAGCACGGCGATCTGGCTCTGCCTGTGACCGTTGACGATGGCGGTGTGTGGCGGACAGGTAGGCAAGCGGATCGACAGCGTTGAGCTTGGCGGTTTCGATGAGTGAGCCGATGGTCGCCCAGCATACGGCATCTCCGATGCTTCTATCAGGAGAGCCGTCGGGTTGCGCGTGAGACCCTGCCGCAAAATCTGTTGACAGAATGACCGGACGAAGTTACCGGTTCTTTCGTCCGGTCATATTGACCAAATGTATGAGGATCGTCATGGCCGTGGCTGCGCAGAAGCCTACCTTAAAGAAGCGAATACCACGGCGTTCGACCGTCGTCCCTAGATCGACTAAGCACGCGGGAACGAAGATCGACAGGAAGATCGCAAAGTCTGGCTTCCTCGCCTACTGCCGCCAGGTCCTCGACGAAGACAGGCTCTTCTATATTGCCGACGCGGACGGCATCCCGTTCATGGCCTTGGACTTCAAAGAGCGACATCTACACGGCCCACTCGTCGATATCTCGGCGCAGTTCTTCAAGGACAACTTCAGCCGCTGCTCTTCTGCGATCCGTGACGGCGTATGCTTCAGACTAACCCTCAAGGGCCGCAATGCGGGTGTCATCGCTCGACGACATACGCAGTACAAGGACCCGCTGGATGACGTTTTGGCGCAGTGGCAGGAAAAGGTCGTAGATGCAGCGATGCGGAACAAGGGCGATTCCGACGGCATAGCAAAGGCGATCCGCAAGCTGGAAGTCGCTCAGAACTTTTCGAAGGAAGAGCTTCAGGAGCAGATTAAGGCGCTGGCGAAGGGTATCGCTCGGCTGGCAATCGGCCATCGTCCGTTCGACGAAGGCGAGATGTCCTCCGGGGTCGTGAAGCTATACAAGGACCCCGAAAGCCTGAACTGACGGCCGAGCTTACCCAAAGAAGCCGGGACGCCCGACCTCAGCGTTTCCGGTAAAGTGCGTGTTTGGATATGAGGCAACGACCTGTTGGTCGGACTTGTGGTTCTCGATCACGATGATCTGTGCGAAACCCGCCAAACTGTGGAGGTGGGCGTAAAAATGCGCGGCCAGGTTGGCTCGGCGAAGGTTCAAGTCTTCTTCGGTGAGTTCACCATAGCGCTCGGTTTCGTCAGCAGGACGATACGCAAGCAGCGGTGAATCAAGCACGATGAAACCGGGATGGGGACGTCCCGCCTCTGTGCAGTACATCAGGAGGGCGATCTTGACCGCCGCGTGAAGGATGGCGCGGATGCCTGCTCCATTGTTCCGCCTGTTCTTGCCATCCACGACGATGTCTTGTTCTTCGGGCGAGAAATGTACTGCCTCACCGCCGGGGTAGTTCCAAGCCTTCAGGACACGTTTCACGACCTTCGACAGTTCGTTCGCTTCACTCGTCGTGAGATTGAGGTTGAGATCGAGGCCAGCGGCCCGCTGACGTAAGGCCACGCGCTCGCGTGAGACCTCGCCGATATTGAGTTCATACGATGCCAGCAATCGCCTGTTGCTGATCTCGCCCTCGAGTTGGCGGACGGTTTCGGACGCTTTGGAAAATACGGTGCGGGCGCTTGTTTCAAGTTCCTTTGCTTCGTTCAGAAGTCCCTGGGTCACGGCCTGACGCAAGAGAATGCTATCCACCACGACCTTGCGCACATCGATCTCCCGCCTGGCCTCGACAACGGTGTTGGCTAACTCCATCTCTTCGCGGCGAATTTTCTTGATCTCAGCCTCGGCCGCTACGCGCTGAAGTTCGATATCGCCCAGACTGTGTTCATGCTGATGTTCCGGTGTGGCCCCGCATAACGGGCAATTAATGGCTGCGAACTTCTGAAGCAGGAAGCCTCCTTCCTCCAGCCCGGAAAGTCGGTTCAGGTCCGATGTGAAAATGCTCGCCAGTTCTTCGAAGCGCACGATCATCGCAGAAATCTCGGCGATCTCGGTCTCCTCCGTTCTAAGGGCGGCAGTCTCCACTTTGAGGTCCTCGGTCAGCACGTCCAGGTCATCCTGGCGCTTGAACATCACCTCCTGAAGGTTCTCGCGCTCCTGTTTTGCCGTTGCCAGCTTTTCATCGATTTCGTCGTCGGACCAATTCAGTGTGAGTTTTGCACGCAGCCTCTCGGCAAGCTGGGACAAGACTTCGATCTTCGCGTCACGGGCAGCCTTTAGTTGATCTCCTGATCGGACCTGTTCGACCGACGAACCGTCGACGCCGGTCAGCAGGAATTTTATGAGGCTTTTGTCCTCCGACGTAACCGCGGTGTTGTATTGCAGCAGAATGCTCTTCTCATCCATCATTCTCGTTTCATCGACGATCAGGTAACGAATGAGAACCCTCAGGGAGAAAGGCGACTTTTCGGCGCGCTCGTTTTTGAGCAAGCGCGCTTCACGGAAACCGCTTTCTTGCAGGATAAACCTCGACACGTTGGGTGATTGTACATGCGAAGACTTCAGCACCTCATAGCCGGGCTCCAACCTACTCACAGACTCGGAGTGGCCGCGGACCAAGTAGATGTCGCCGCCATATACGGATCGACGAAGGGATACCGGACCGCTCTTGGGGGTCGTCATCCACACAACGACATTGTCATACCCAATACCTTCGTCGGGAACCTCGATCTTTTCCGAGCCCAAAACGTAGTCGATACATCTCCTGACGAAGGACTTGCCGGCATTCGATGCACCCCAGACAACGTTCACGCCCTCTACAAATCGGACATGCACGGTTTTTTTGTCCGGTCCTGTCATTACGACGCGGTTGATACGGATAAAAGTGCACGGGCTCATTGCTGCTGATCTCCGATGATTTCGAGCGTCCATCGGTCAATACCGGTACGGAGCTCTACGAGGAACTTCTCAAGCCCTTGCTCCTCCGCTCTTTCAGCAAGCCATTCTGCCGCCTCTTTCAGCCTCTTGTTGTATGGAGTGTTCATTAGGCTGACCATGGCTCCGGCAATTTCGTGCGCTCGGAAGGATATCCCGCGATCATCGTGTATGCGGTCGACGAGGAAACCGCGTACCATCAAGGCAGTACCTTCCTCCACAAGGCGACGTCGAACAAAGTACTCGCCTTCTCTTGCCTCGAGGTCGGGATGGACGCTATCGCGCGCTCCGGCATCGCCGGCGTGGACGAGATAGTAATCGAGCAGCGACAGGGTAGCGATGTCGAACGCGCTCGGAGCGAAAGCATCCAGAATCACGACCGCTCTAATACCCGCTTCGAGTGAGCTGTTGAAAAGCGCGGGGGGGGCGTCTTCGGACGTCATTTCCAAGGCATCTTTCCGGTGTTTGCGAAATGATGGCACGCGCCTTGTCTAACGCTGGCGGTGACACGATTGTGCTTTCCAAAAGGACCAGAGACGGTCGCCGCCGACGCCTCGCTCATGAGCTTGGCCAGCCTGTCATACTTGGGACCTCTGTTCATTTGGTAATAATGGTCAACGACCCTGTCATGTACGTCCCTATCTACCTGTAGAATGTATTTCTCGAACAGGCTGTCCCTGTAGTGCAATCCGAACAGGCGGTGCTCCAGGTATCGCCTTCTCGCGAGAGCCATTTGCGGTCCGAATTCTGGGTCTGAAATGACCGCCGTGAGATCGGCGAAGTCTATGCCCCTATGTTCGCCGAATACCCCGACCAGTTGAGATACATAGGCATATTCGAACTCAGCCGCTTCGATAGGCACATCTTCGTCGGCCAACGTAGGGGCTTCCCCTGGATCGATATCCATGTGATCCATCATCACGGCCCGCATTTGGGGCCTTTCTACCAACTCGCTCGCCTTCCATAAATCGACGTTTGAGAAATCATAACCCGCGATAGCTGCTCGGATTTCGTCAGTGAGCGGACTCGGTACCGTATCCGAGATATCATCCAGGCAGTATTCATCCCAGTGATCGATGAGGTAGGATGCGATCTTGCTAGGCCGAGCGATTAGTTTTTTGACATCGCCCACGCCGCCGTTCGGGGCAACGAAAATGTATTTTGTCGGAAGCGTAAACTCGCCGGCGCAGTGGTAGTGAAAAATCTTGCCGAGTTCCAAAACAAACCTGCCTTTACCCAGAGGTTTCGACAGCTGCTTGCACTGGTAGTTATGCCACTCCTCGTCATACCGCGCCTGGGACAGAAAGCCGACTGCATCGCGGCCCATGTCAGCGGACTTCGAAACCTGTTCAAAATCAACGTAGTCACTCTTCAGTCGGGCGAGCCACTTCTTAACGAGGTCCTCTAATTCAGGCGGCTGGAGATTCAAAATGTATCGATCTTCGTTGAACGGCACGCTCAGAAACTCCCCGACTCTAAAGGCAGGCTTAAATTGCAAAGTGCGTGATTAATTTCAACAAGTAATACGACTCGAACTTTGCGGAGGTAGCAACTGTGACCGCGCGTTTCGGTAGATGTAAACATGGCAGGTTGCTGTCAAATTATTCGACGGACGCCGCCCTATTCGCTGACAACTACGCAACCGCGAATGCCACCTTATTGCGTAATAGGTTAACTCGACGTCGAAGCCACCGTATCTATTCAAGTCGATCGTCAAACTCGAGTCGATCTACGAGAATAATGGACAATACAAGATGACGTTGAAGTTGCTAACTGAGGAATTCAATTTCCGGACGACTGAATAGCCCCGATTTTCGTGGACCCTTCGGGTTAAATCCTGCTGCTTCTCGACTCGACGGGCGACAGCATCCCCTTGGGATGCTCCGACTTCCGCCTGGCGAATTGCCCGTGTCGCCTCCACATCCAGAATAACGCCGTGATCTGTGTCGATCAGATAGTTCGTGGCATAAGCGAAGAAGGCATGGCCTTTGTGAGCGCCCGTCCATTGAGCGGCCGGGTCTGATGTGGAGATGAACTTCGGCGTCACTGGCGAAGCCGCACCGAAAGCCGCATCGTCGAGAACCGCCAGATATTCCTGCACCGAGCGGCCAGCGTCTTCTTTGGCTTCCCACTCCGCTCAGGTTACCGAGCGCTGCTTGTTGGCATCCGCTGCGATCAGGCTGACATCGACGGCAAACCCTTCCGCACCGACCAGCCCTTGCGCAAGGCAGCGCTCCACCACCGTCTCAAACATAAGTCGCAGGATGTCGCTCTGCCGCAACCGGCCATGACGGTTCTTCGAGAAGCTGGAGTGATCGGGCATCTTGCCGTCCAGTCCGAGGCGGCAGAACCAGCGATAGGCAAGATTAAGGTGGACCCTCTTCGCAGAGCCGCCGTTCCGAGCGGATACCCATGGAATAGCCGATGATCAGCATCCGCATCATCAGCTCGGGATCAATCGAAGGCGACCAGTGGTACTGTAGAAAGGCTTCAACTGTGCCCGTACGCTGTCGAGTTCGAGATGTCGGTCGATCCCGCGCAGCAGGTGGTCGGCAAGGACATGATCATCAAGGTAGAAGTCATAGAAGAGCTGCGCCGGAGCCGTCTGACATCCCATCATCGCACAATCCTCCGCAAATCAATACGACGATTGAATCACGGCGCTGAAGCTTCATCAACCTTTCAGTCCGGAACGCGGATGTTCAACTACGAGGCCGGCGACTGACGGGCCATGCGGACCGCAGCGCATTCCAAAAGCTACGTAACAACAGCAGGTATTCGCCACCGCGTACCAATTTAACTGCCTGATCAAGGTCGGCCTTTTCACGCTGGTCTTTCATAAATCACTCCACCGAGCTTTGGGTGAAATATTTGGCACCTACATATCAGAAGTAGACAATTGAGCGTCACGCTACAAGCGCTTACCACAAACGGAGTTTTCAACAGTATCCTCCAGAAGCGGACACAGCGACGCCTTCAACGACGATTTCCCGTGTTGTCATAGCGTAGCGTGGCCGCCTCAACCTTGTCGCCGTTGGCCGCTGCCCATGAACACAGTGCTTCAAACGGCTCCCGCAATGAGTGGCCTAGTGGAGTGATTGCATATTCTACGCCAATCGGCTGAGTTGGGAGTACGGTTCTCGTCACAAGGCCGTTCCGCTCAAGCCTCTTCAAAGCGTCGGCCAGAGCCTTGTGCGTGATTCCATCGAGACGCCGCTTGAGTTCGTTGAAGCGCGCAGGTTTTGGACAAATCACTGTCAGTATCAGGATCGTCCATTTATCAGCAATCTTGTCGAGCACCGGACGAACCTGCGCCATGTCGCAAAGCGCGCGATGAGAAAGGGCTTCCAGGTCGGTATACTCGTCCATATCTAGTCTATTCCAGGTGCGTAATTGATATCAGATATCCAACGTATATCATCGCGAGACCATTCAGTGAAAGGATTTACGATGGCTCGAATGATTAACAAGGTGGCTTTGGTCGTCGGTGGCGCGAAGGGTATCGGCCTGGCTATTGCAGAACGACTTTCTGCCGAAGGCGCACATGTCTTCATCACCAGTCGTAGAGGTGAAGATGCTGAAATCGCGGCCAAAGGCATCGGCAATGGCGCGGTCGGTATGGCCGCTGACGCGAGCTCTCCGGAAGACATGGTAATTGCTGTCGAAAAAGTGCGCAAAGCATACGGTCGTATCGACGCGCTTGTTTTGAATGCAGGTCTTTCCGAGCCTTCGCAGATCGCCGAGATCACGCCGGAGCACTTCGACCGCCACTTCGACGTCAACGTTCGAGGGATGGTGTTCGGCCTCCAGGCAGCTCTTCCCGCAATGACAGAAGGCTGCTCGGTCGTCCTCGTCGGGTCCATAGCCGGGAACGCCGGCTACTCGGGTTACGGAACCTACTGCGCAACCAAAGCGGCCGTTCGATCCTACGCCAGAACCTGGACGGCAGAACTCGCACCCAAAGGTATTCGGGTCAATGTCGTTGCACCCGGCCCCACCGATACGGACATGATGGCAGCTGTCGCGGAAGACACTCGCGCGGCAATTGTTGCTCCGATTCCGATGGGTCGTATGGCACGGCCTTCAGAAGTGGCTGCGGCCGCCTTGTTCTTGTTGAGCGACGACGCGAGCTACATCGCCGGCGCTGAACTATGCGTTGACGGCGGCTTGCGGCAGGTCTAGGGAGCCGCCGAAACGCTGCACCCGATCTCGAATAGGTCGGGTACACCAAAATGCTCAATGACGGCGCACACCGAACTATTCAACGGTGATCAAAACTAAAGTTGACCCCTAAGCCAGTGCCAAGTCCCAGGAGAGCCTGGTCTGGCTGCCGACGTTGAGGTGAGGGAGGCCCAAAAGCCAAGATTCACGACGGCTTCGGACAGGTCAAGGAAGCCGGACCCTATCAACGATTTTGAAGAAAAGCGCGTTCGAGACCTCGCCAAATCCGACACCATTCTTATGATCCGGAACATTCGACCATCCGGTGCATTAGCATCCATGGATGAAGCTGAATTTGCTAGGCTGAACGAGCCTATCGCTCTCGTCGTTGATGACGAACCCCTGATCCTCATGGATACTGCGGACATGATCGCTGACGAGGGCTATGCCATCGTCGAAGCGAGGACCGCGGACGAGGCTTTCGAGTTCCTTACCCGATACTCCTCCCTCCAGTTGCTGTTCACCGACGTTCAGACCCCCGGACATCTTGACGGCTTCGATCTAGCTCGCAAGGTGGCCGACCGTTGGCCACATATCTGCGTCATAGTCGCGTCAGGTGCGGCCAAGCCGAAGCCTGGGGACATCCCTGAGAACGCCACATTCATCTCAAAGCCCTTCAGCGCCCGGCTCGTACACGACGTGCTGAGAGAACGATGCGTCTCGACAACGCCGTAGCCGGAGACAGCTATGCCTGCGATGCCTCACATCTCAGGTGCATTTTCGCGTGGACCTGTTACGTTGCCGCGAAGCTCAGGGGGTGGAATGTCGGTCATTCGGCGTAACAACGTTGTGGTCTCCGGACATGGAGAAAAGGCAATCGTCTTCTCGCACGGTTTCGGGTGCGACCAGAACATGTGGCGGTTCGTTGCTCCAGAATTCGAAACCCGTTTCCAGACCATACTGTTCGACCACGTCGGTGCTGGCAAATCAGATCTCGGTGCATACGATCCTGAAAAGTACGGCGACCTCCACGGCTATGCCGAAGACCTCGTGGAAATCGGCGAGGCGCTTGGCCTGAACGATGCTATATTCGTGGGGCACTCGGTGAGCGCGATGATCGGCGCTTTGGCATCCCTCAAAGCTCCTGACATGTTCGAGGCGCTTGTGATGGTCGGCCCGTCGCCCCGCTATATCGACGACATTGGCTATAAAGGAGGCTTCAGCCCGGCAGATATTGAGGAATTGCTCGCTTCGCTCGCGGACAATCACATGGGTTGGTCGATGGCGATGGCTCCAGCGATCATGGGAAACTCGGACCGCCCGGAACTCGGGCAGGAGCTTGCCGACAGCTTCTGCAGGACCGATCCCGCGATCGCGAAGGCATTCGCACGGGTGACCTTCACTTCCGACAATCGCGCCGACCTGCCGCGGGTGACGGCGAGAACGCTCATACTCCAGTGCAAGGATGACATCATCGCATCGGAAGCGATCGGCGAGTATGTACGCGACCATATCCCGGGAAGCACGCTGGTCGTCCTTGACGCGACTGGTCACTGCCCAAATCTCTCGGCTCCTCGCGAGGTCGTCGCCGCCATCCAGGACTTCGTCTAGGCAGCCGATGGACCACGATATCGATTTCCGCGATCTGTTCGACAACGCACCGTGCGGATACCTCGTTTTGAACGACAAGGGCCGCATCGTGCTCGTAAACGAGACGCTCCGAATATGGCTCGATCTGGTGGACGACGAGCTTTTAGGCAAACGCCTGCTCGATCTCCTGCCCGTGGCGGGCCGTGTGTTCTACGAAACCCATTTCGCACCCCTCTTGCGCATGCAGGGGTTTTTCCACGAGGTCGCTTTGGACGTAGTCCGGAGGGACGCTACGAGGCTCCCTGTCCTTGCCAATGCGACCCAGCGAGTCGATGCAGATGGCGAAGTCGTGGAAACGAGGATCGCTCTCTTCCAGGCGACGAGCCGACGCAAATATGAGCGGGAACTGTTCGAAGCAAACGAGGCCGGTGATCGGGCACGGAGCGAAATTGAGACCCTCAATAAGGCCCTGACCGAAACAGGTCGCCTGCGCGACGAATTCATCGCCATCCTCGGACATGATCTTCGGAACCCAGTCGCTGCAATCGGGGGCGGCATGCGCATCCTGTCCAAAGAGGACCTCAGTTCAAGAGGCCAGCAGGTCGTCCGACTGATTGATGGCAGCGTTGCCCGCATGGGCAGACTGATTGATGACGTACTCGACCTGACCCGTGGTCGAATGGGCGGCGGCCTTACTATTTCCCGTAGGCTCGAAGAGGAACTTTCCCTCCACCTCAAGCAAGTCGTCGCGGAGCTTTCCACTGGGAGCGGCAGACGCATCGACGTCGAGATTGACCTGCCTGAACCAGTGCTCGTGGATGCCGGACGCATTGGCCAACTCGTCTCGAACCTTCTCGGGAACGCACTGTCTCATGGAGCGGAAGACAAACCCGTCGGGCTGTCGGCACGACTGGCTGGACATGACCTGGTCATTTCTGTCTCCAACGGCGGCGACCCAATCCCGCCCGAGACAATAGGCCGCCTGTTTCAACCTTTTTTCCGAGGAGGTGACGCTGCGGGACGTCACGAGCAAGGCCTCGGGCTCGGTCTTCATATCGCCTCCGAGATCGCAAAGGCACATGGCGGAACGCTCTCGGTGTCGTCGTCCGCCGAGAAAACAACATTTGAGTTTCGCATGCCGATCGGTGCGGAAAACTGAAGGTGCGCGGTGACGAGGGTAACCGACTTCATTTCCGAGCTGATCGAAGCCGCTAACACCCTCCCTTCGTTGGCTCCATCCGAGCGTCGGCGGCTGATCGAACGGGGCATTTCGACCGTGCAGGCCCAGAGAGAGCTACTGCACGTCAATGGAAACATGGTCGCAATCCAGCCCGGCTTAATGGCGGACATGCCAACGCTTGCCGAGATGGCGGGGGACAACGACGCCGTAGGTGTCATCGTGAGCGCCGGGATGCTGATGCTGGCCGGGGAGATCAGGCGTCTGCGCATCCTCTGTAACGGGGACGGAGACTAGTTCGCGTTGTTCTCATTCCGTTCCTGTGTTATCCCGTTGCGCGTCTCTGTGGGACCAGTCGATGTCACGCCTGTATGCGATAACGCGAACCATGGACGAGATCGTCGCGCATTTCGGCGTGGACGTTCCGAGTCCGGTTGACCTCCCGAGCGAGACGATCGAGGGCACACACGGACTGATCGTGCTCGAGAAGGACGGTCTCCGTCTGCTCAAGTCGATCCCGTGGGGCTTCCCGAGGCAGACACGCGAGATGCGGACAGGCGGGGAGCCGCCAGGTCGCATCGGTCTCGTAGCTGACCTTACCAATCCGCTGTGGGATCGAATTGTCGTTGATCCGCGCTATCGATGCCTGATACCGCTCACTCACTTCGCAAATCCCGACGGCCCCAAGGGCGAGAAGACGAGGACATGGTTCTCGAAGAACCGCCTGCCGTTGATGGCTTGGGCGGGGTTCTGCAAAAACACGGCCGACTTCGGACCCGTGTTTGCCGGAATGACGATGACGGCGAACGAGAAGATCAAGCCGTTCAACGACCGCATGCCGGTCCTTCTGAAACCAGACGAATACGACCGCTGGCTTCACGGTTCGATCCAGGACGTCATCGCGATCCAATTTCGCGATCCCCCGCCTTCGGAAGACTTCGAAATCCTTCACACTCGAGACCGCTGGCAAAGCGGGACGCCGCCAGGGAAAGCCTTGCCGCGCCGGGCCAACGACGCCATGTTCTAGCAACCCGCGAACTACCGGGAGACAACGCATGTGTAACTTGTATACCGTCCGCAAGTCCGCCGCCGAGGTTGCCGCACACTTCCGGGTCGCGAACCCGATGGCATCCAACGCTCCTGAGGAGGTTTACCCTGGGACCCCTGGCATGGTCGTCACGGAAAACGAAGGCGTGCGGGAGCTGCGGTCGATGACTTGGGGGTTTCCGATGCGGTTCGCGACTATGAAGCCGGACGCGAAGCCCAAGCCCGTCAACAACATCGCGGACCTGACCAAGGGTACTTGGGTCGGTCTGGCCCGCAAGCCGCAATGGCGCTGCTTGATCCCCCTTACGCATTTCGCTGAACCCGAGGGGCAGAAAGGTGCGATGACCAGGACGTGGTTTTCGTTGCCGGACGAGCCCGTGTTCGCGTGGGCCGGACTCTGGCGCGTCAGCGACGAGTGGGGTCCGGTATACTCAGGCGCAATGACCGACGCCAACGCGTTCGTGGCTCCCGTCCATAACCGGATGCCAGTGATACTCCACCGCGATGATTACGATCGATGGCTACACGGAAGCTTCGAGGACGTGCTGGCCTTCCAAAGGCGGTCCTTCCCGCCAGAGCTGATGTCGATGGAGAGGACGTCCGAACTCTGGGTCAAGAAAAAGACGGCGACGGAAAGTCCGCTACTCCTGTGACATGACCATTGAGCGCGCCCTCAAGCTTGCCCGTTGGCTAGGCGTCAGCTGGCCTGGACGCGAGGAACGACTTCGCGAGGCACGGGTTATATTCAGTCAGCCGTGGAGGAGCGCGAGATGGTAGACAAGGAACAGCAGCAGCGTGAGCGGGCTTACAAGATCTGGGAAGACGAAGGTCGCCCCGAAGGTTCACACAACGAACATTGGCGGCGTGCCGAAGAACAGCATGAGCTGGCGGAGCAAGAATCCGAGGATGTGACGAAGGTCAATCAGCAGGCCGACGACAGGTTCGCGAGGGACGACACCGTAAGCACGTCGGTAGCAGACATAAAGCCGCCATCAGCGGTGAGCCCCGATTGATAGAGACGACAACTTCCTGCGGCCATTGAAATCCCGAGGCCTTTGCTTCGCTCGGAGTGCAAGGACGTCCTTTTCGAATATCCAAACCTTGCCGTCGTCGCCATCTCCCCGCGCCAACATGACTTCGGCCATGTCACGGTAGACATCTGCATAGCGTACCAGGCGCTTTAGCGACGCCTCTGGAGGATCGGCGGTGGCTATCATCGCCTCGCGAGTTACGACGACGATCCAGACTGAGGTGCCATCAGTCACTCCGAGATGGCCGTTCTCTCCGAAGAGAAAAGGGGAAGGTTCGCACAGTTCGATTTCGACGACATTGTCCATCCTATCCCGCCTTCTTGCTTTTGAGTTCGTCGGCCAATGACTTTTTCAATGCGTCCATGATATTGATGACGTTGGAGGCCGGAGCGGCCGTTCCTTTGCCTTTAGTTGACTTCTTGGCAGGCTTGAGGGCTTTCTTCTTTTCAGCGATGAGTTTGAGGAGGCTCTCCTGGATCGGGTCGCTTACCATGTCCGGCGACCACCGCGCGGTCTTCTGCTTGATCAGCTTTTGTACCAGCGGCACGAGGTCCGGATCGGCTTCGTCCTCGATGTCCTCGAAGTAGTTCTCCTCGGGTCTGACCTCGTCTCCGAAACGAAGCGACCAGAGTACGATGCCCTCACCGCGAGGCTCGAGGACGACAGCGCGCTCGCGGCGGCCGATGACGAGCTTCGACACACCGACAACCTTGTCAGCTTTCATCGCATCACGGATGACAGCGAATGCCTCGTTTCCGACGGCGTCGTCGGGCATCAGATAGTGCGGTTTCTCCAGATAGACCCACTCGATGCTGTCGGCGGGCACGAACTTCTCGATGTCGATCGTCTTCACGGTATCGAGGGCCACGGCATCGAGGTCGTCTTCAGTCAGGATGACATAGTCGTTTTCGCCGCGGGCGTACCCTTTCGCCTCGTTCTCGTCGCGCACCGGTTTTCCCGTCACCGAGTCGAGGTACTGGGAGACGACGCGGTTGCCGGTCGCCTTGTTCAGGGTATGGAAGCGCACCTTCTCGGATTCGGATGTCGCCGGCGTCATCGCTACCGGACAGGTGACGAGGGAGAGTTTCAGATAGCCTTTCCAGTAGGAACGCAATGCCATGATCCGTCTCCTCAGCCTGCTTTGCGCTGTGGGGCTGTCTTCACCGCGGAGGACTTCGCGGCCGTCCCGCGCGCGGCGCGTTGCCGTCCGGTGCCAGCGTTGGCATTGGCGGCAGTGCGTTTCGGTTTGTCCGCTGCGGCCTTCATCATTCCGGCGCTTTCACGCAACGCGGCCAGCAGGTCGTTTGGCTTCGAGACTTCGACCTTCTTCTTTTTCGGGAGTGCCTTGCCTTCGATCTTTGCCTTGACCAGTTCGGCCAGCGCCGCTTCATAGCGGTCATCGAAGGTCGCAGGATCGAACTCGCCCTTCTTGGTGCCGATGATGTGCTTGGCGAGATCGAGCATCTCACCCTCGATCTTGATCTTCGGCAGTTCTTCGAATGCCTTTTTCGACGAGCGTACCTCGTAGTCGTAGTTCAGCGTCGTGGCTATGAGGCCCTTGCCATGGGGCCGGATCAAGACGGTGCGCATCCTGCGGAACAGGACCGTGCGAGCGATCGCGGCGACATTCGATTTCCTCATGCCATCGCGCAGGGCCGCGTAGGCGTCGGAACCCATCCTGTCTGGCGTCAGGTAGTACGGCTTATCGAAGAATACGTCGTCTACATCGGAGCAGGGGATGAACGCCTCGATCTCGAGCGTCTTGTTGCTCTCGGGGATCGTTGCCGCCACCTCTTCGGGGTCGATGATGATGTATTGCCCGTTTTCGATCTCGAAGCCCTTGGTCTGGGCTTCTTTCGGTACAGGCTCCTCGGTCTCGCTGTCGATAAACACGCGGTTGACGCGGTTTCCGGTTGCGGTGTTGATCGTGTTGAAGGTGATGCGATCCGATGTAGACGCAGCGGTGTAGAGCGCCACCCCGCACGACACCTCGCCAAATTTCACGAAGCCTTTCCACTGTGCCCGCTGGCCTGCCATGACGCTGAACTCCGACTCGACTGATTCGCGACTCAATCGTTACGCAACCGATTCGTTCCGAATCGAAACGAATCGGTTTTCAATGGCTTGGCGTTGGAAGCGGAATCGCTCTCTGAAGCCTTGACGATCATACTCGGGTCAGAGGTCGAAGGCCGCCACCGCCAAGCCGTCCTCCCCTCGTCAGACGGAATGGTCGCGGTTGAAGGTACCGGCTTCAGTGATGGGATGAAAATCAGGCCTAAGTCCGAGCCGGTACAACGCTCATGGTGGACCATAAACGAGGCTGTTGTTACCTTGGGTCGAAGCCAAGTGATTCCAATGTCGCCTGCGCCTCGAAGGCCTTGGCGAAGACCTCCAGATAAGCCTGTGGCCGATCCGCTTCGTCCCATCGAATTCTCGGCCGATCCGTTCCACCATCGAGCATCGGGACGAGCGGGTAGGCTGGAAGCCGTCGCCCGGACCGCTCCGGCCGCTGGCTGCGCCAGGGGCGCTTTTCACGCTTGGCAAAGGCGGTTTTCGGACGATTGAGGCGCGTTTTATGCTTTAGGCCGAGGCGGACGCCTGGGCGCGTCGTTGTTACCGTGGGCCGTGGGGCGGCAAGTGAACGCCGGGCGGATGAAATATTTTTCTAAGGCGGCCGCGCCGCGCCGTCGAACGAGCCCGACACTCGGAGTCTTCACTAAAGCGTCGCCACGCTTCCGATCCATCTCACAAATTCTGTTCCAAAAAGGCCGGGCGCACCGCGCCGGAAGTTTTGATCTCACCCGCGAAGCCCTGGTTATCCAGTGACCGCCGCGCCGCCATATCTGTACCCTGCGCTGCGGAGTCTGGAATTGAGCCAGTAAATCGGTGTCTCAGGAAACGTACTGTTGTTACGGGCTGGCCATACGCTGCGTTTCTAATACCTTATGCGGGGTCTATATATATATCGCGTATGTAACGACTTAGGTGACGTAAACAGTGTTGCTCGAAACAATATGCTGGTATTTCAAAATGTTATTGACGAATCCTAGAAGTTCGCGTGAGTTATATTTGGCGCGAAACGCCGCGACGATACAGTCGCACGTGTCCCCGCCGGTTGTACCGGGGACGGTGCAGAAGGAGGATCGAACAATGGCATTCCCGACCGGATACTACACGCTCAAGCAGGTTTGCGAGTTTCTGACGCTGTCCAAGTCGACGATATACTGGATGCGGAGGAGAGGTGAATTCGTCGAGGCGGTCGATCTGACCAGCGGGCGCATCGGCTTTCCGATTCCGGAAGTCCATTCGTGGAAGCTTCGCCGGGACGAGGCGCGCGGCGGCCCCCGCCGGCAGCGTGGACTGATCCGATGCCGGCCCCTCCCAGTCTGGAAGGCGAAAGGCGACGAGCGAGGAGGCACCGGCCGCAAGTAGCGCAGCCCTGACACAGGCCGCGCCTCTCCGGAGAGTGTGCTACCGGTCATGCTCGATCCTGGCGAGCACGTCGAGCGCGCCGCTGTCGATGGCCGCGACGATTGACCCGACCCGCTCTTCGAGCGGGCTTCCGGGCCTTTCCGACCACTCGCGCGACCACGCCACGCCGAGGAGAGGGCTGTAGGCAGTCAGTTTCAATCGACCACACGGGACCGCCATTTCCTTCACCCAGGTCGCGCCGTAGCGTTTCTGCCGTCTGAATTCTTCGGCGGTGACGAATTTTCCGTAACCGGCGTAATGCATAGTGACCATTTCGCAGAATTCGGCGACGGCGAGGCCGATCGGCATCCCGTGGACGAAGGCCACGGTCGGGCGAAGGGGCGACCAAATCCGCACGCTTCCGGGGCGGCGTTCCCCCCTGGGGTCAGGCGCGATGCGCGTGAATTCGAACGAGGGGGCGATCGCAACGCGGTGGCCCAGCGTCCCGAGGGCGTTGAACAGGCGGTCGGCAAAGCGGAGGCACTTTGCGAGGCAGGGAGCGGAGACCTGTACGTCGACCACCAGCTTTTTCTTCGGCTTGAGATAGAAGCCGTCCACGCCCGGTTCCGCCCCCCGGAAGGAGTCCTCGGCTGCGCGGATCAGCGGATGCTTCGATTGGTCCGACGGCCGCCGCGCTGGTCGTTCTCGCGCGGCCGGCGGCGTGTACGGCCGCGGTGGTCGGGTCGACTTGGCCCACCCTCGTGGTGTCACCGGTCCGGCCGGCGGCAGCGGGGGCGGCTCCGGCGCTCGCCCCGCGGCGTGCTGTGCCCAATAACCAACGGGGGGGCGGGGCACGTCCAGCCTTTGGCAGATGCGGCCCAGGTAGCTGTCGGATACTCCGCAGACCGCGGCGGCCCTTGTGCCCGACGCTGTCCAGACAAGATGGTAGAGCTCTTCCCGCGTGATCATCGACGCCTTCGCTTCGCGGGTGGCTCCGTCCCGCCGGGTCCGGCTTCCGCCCGGGGCGACGCTTCCGCGCGAGCTCCTGTGATCAACTGCTCCAACCGGTCCGCCCACAACGAGAGAGCTTCCGCCGTTTCGTCCAGGTAGCGGTACTGGTCGTATATTCTTTTCAATCCCTTTTTGCCGTGGCCCAGGATCGTGTCGATGACCGGTTCGGGTATCTTCAGTGCGGCCAAGTTCGTGCGGACGACCCGCCGGTCGTCGTGCATTACGAACCGCTCCATATTCACGCCGGGCGAGATTTCCGCAAGCTCGGCCGACACCCTGGCGCGGAACGCGTCCATCGCACCGGCGACACTCACCGGCAGCTGGCCGTTCGTGGTGCTGAACACGCAGTCGCCGTGATAATAGGACAGACCGCCGCGGATTTTCTGTAGAAGGTCAATCATTGCGTCGGAGAGCGGGACGAGATGTTGGGTCCCCGCCTTGAAGCGTTCATTCGGCACGGTCCACAGCTTTTCGTCCCAGTCGATCTCCGACCAGCGCATGCCGGTGAGCTCCGCTTTCCGCACGCCGGTCAGCAGCAGCGCCTGGAAGAAAGGGCCATAGGGATAGGGGGTCTCGTCTGCCGCTCTCCAGTATGCCAGCACTTCGTTCTTGTGCAGGATGCGGTCCCTTACTGTACTATGCAGGCCGAGCACGGCGGCTTTGAGATCCCGGATGGGGTTCCTGGGATTGTCCGGGTCCAGGCCGTAGGCAAGCTGCCGGTCGGGGTCCATCAGCCAGGTGAAGAATGTCTTGAAGAGGCGGAACGTGACGTGAGCCGCCGCGGGCGCGGGGCGGGCGCGGATATCCTTGACCAGCTTTGAGACGTGAAGCGCCCTTACCTCTGACATGGGCAGCTCAAGCCACGGGTTCCGTCGGGGGTCGAGCATCTCGCGCCGTATCGCCGCGATGTCCTGTGGAACGTGCTTGTTTCTCTCTCGGTCCGGCAATTCGGCGATGTAGTCCTCCATCACCGACGCGAACGTATGCCGGCGCGCCAGTTCCTCTTGCTCCTCCTGCCGTTCCTTTTCCTTCTTGGGGTCGAGGCCGCGCTTGACCAGGGCGTTCCAGTCCGACGCTATCGCCCGGGCCTCGTCGAGCGAGATTCGCCCGTGCACCCCGATGACCCTGCGGGTCGAATTTTTCACGCGTTCGAACCGGGCGAGCAACACGAATGTCTTCTGCCGCGGGCCGACGCGGACGAACAGGTTGGGCACATCCCCGTCGGGGACGTCATACCGCTTTCCGTTGCGCGGCGGCGGCAGGTTTTCGATCCGGCTTTCGGTCAGTCCATGAGGGCGGGACATCGCAATGCTCCTTTGGCAGGGCAGCGCGCGGGGCAGCAGGAGCGGCGGGAAGCGCGGTGCCGGGATGACCAAAATGAGCATCGGGGCCGGGCCAAGTCCATGACAACGTTAGGTTCGAACCCGAATGAACGAGTCCGCACTATTCCTCACGGACCTGGAGTTTCGCCTTCTAAGCAGCAGGTCGCAGGTTCGAGTCCTGCAGGGGTCGCCAAGCTTTTTCTAGTGCATATCGAAGACATAGGTAACAGCTTGTCTCTAAGACATGGGTGACACTTTTGGACCGAACCCTTCCAGCTGATCCCCGCGACTACCGGATGCGGTAGACGGACATGGCCACCGGGTATGCATAGACGCCCCGGTAGAAGAACCCTTTGCGATACAGACAACCCCGCAGCCGCACCGCAGGCAGGCTGGCCTCAGCGATCGCTCCGGCCTCTGCCAGACCAGCTTCGGGGAGGCATCGCTCCAGCGCCCTGTTGTAGGCCTGCATGAGCTGAGGGCTGCTTTCCACAGGCACGGCTCCGTAGAGCCGCAAATCCGACCGGGCTTCAGCCACCATCGATGTGCAGGCCAGGCCAAGTGCCACGCCCAATGCGAGCTTGAGGTTCATCTGTTCGCTCTCCGCTTGATAGGATGCCGCCTTGAACGCGATGCCAGGCGATTTGTTCCTGAGCCGTGTGTGCCTATACTCCAAGCCGCCGTATCTCCGACCCGTGGCCGGTCGGCGGGGTACCGTGGGAAGGGGAAGATGGAATGCGCGCATGGACGAGCGTTTGGATAACACCTGAAGGCAGCCCACCGCTGCCGCCCGAACTGGCCGAGCCCACGAAACCCCATTCTTGCCGCATTGAGGATTCGGAATTGCCGCATTGTTTCGTATGATGCGTCTTGTCGGTTCCGTAGCGGCACGAGCGGAAGACAGATCGGCGATTGAGCGGCCATGGCCCTCGGAAAACGCCTCCAACACATTGAAATGGTTTTCATTCGGGCAGCTCGAACTGCCCGGACCCTTTGCTTGTTTGAGCTTCGAGTGGGATTCATATGAAAAGGATATCGTCCGCTGGCGCGGTTTTGGCGCTTGCGTGTTTTTTGACGGCCGGTCCGGGGTTTGCGGAAGACACCCCACTGATCTGGAACCCGATCCGCAGTTCCGACACCAGCTACTCCGTCAAGCTCGGCCTCAAGCTGCCGACCCGGCTCGAAACCGAGGCCGGCGTGTCGATGGGCGTCGATACGTCGACGAGCGGAACTCCGCTGGATACGCCCATCAAGTTCTGGAGCAATTTCACGGCGGAAAAGATCCAGACGCCGGCCTATCAGTTGAACCGCGGCGTCGGTGTCGATCTCGACGGCAATACCGGCAGCGCCGGGATCACCATGAATTATTACGAAAAGGAAATCGCCACGCCGACGATCGATATCGAGAGGCGCAGCAGCTACGGCCTGCGGTATGACGGCGCCTCGGGAGAATGGCTCGGCCTTGATGCGAGCCAGTCGGTTCGCCTGTCGCATAGCCCAAGCAGCACGGCGCTGGTCGGGCGGGCAAGCGGCAGCGACGGGTTTCGCACGCTCGGAGCAGGCGTCGCCGTGGAGAAGAGGCTCGGTCGGTACATGACGGTCAGCGGCGCGCTCGACCGCACCTCGGATGCGCCCGAACCGGTCACGAGCGTCAATGCTCGTTATTCCTTCCGCTGGTGAAACGAACCGCTGGTGAAACGAAAATGGGGCGCCGAAGCGCCCCATGATTGCGTGCCCGTAAAGCTGTCAGTGCAGGATCTGGCTCAGGAAGAGCCTCGTGCGCTCGTGCTGCGGGTTGTCGAAGAATTCCGCCGGCGAGTTCTGTTCGACGATCTGGCCCTGGTCCATGAAGATCACCCGGTGGGCGACCTGGCGGGCAAAGCCCATTTCATGGGTGACGCACAGCATGGTCATGCCTTCTTCCGCAAGGCTCACCATCGTATCCAGCACTTCCTTGACCATTTCTGGGTCGAGTGCCGAGGTCGGCTCGTCGAACAGCATGATCTTCGGTTTCATGCAGAGCGAGCGGGCGATCGCCACGCGCTGCTGCTGGCCGCCGGAGAGCTGGCCCGGATACTTATGGGCCTGTTCCGGGATCTTGACGCGGGCGAGATAATGCATGGCGATCTCTTCCGCCTGCTTCTTCGGCATCTTGCGGACCCAGATCGGCGCGAGCGTGCAGTTTTCCAGGATCGTCAGGTGCGGGAAGAGGTTGAAGTGCTGGAACACCATGCCGACTTCTCGGCGCACTTCGTCGATCTTCTTCAGGTCGTTGGTAAGCTCGATCCCGTCGACGATGATGTTGCCGGCCTGGTGTTCCTCAAGACGATTGATGCAGCGGATCATCGTCGATTTGCCGGAGCCGGACGGGCCGGCGATGACGATGCGTTCGCCCTTCATCACCTTCAGATTGATGTCGCGCAGCACGTGGAAATCGCCGTACCACTTGTTCATGCCGATGATTTCGACGGCAACGTCGGTAGCCGAGACGGTCATTTTTTTGGGTTGGGCGTCTGCCATTTATATCCCCTTAGTTATCGTTTGTGGCTAGGCACAGCTTCAGGTCGGCTTATCGCTTCAGGTTGGTGTCGAGGTGCCGCTCCATGAAGGCGGAGTAGCGCGACATGCCGAAGCAGAACAGCCAGAAGATGAAGCCTGCGAAGATGAGGCCCGTGATCGGAGTGACGGGGCTGATCCAGGTCGTGTCGGTGAAGTTCAGCTGTACGATCCCGAGAAGGTCGAACATGCCGATGATCGACACCAGCGACGTGTCCTTGAAAAGACCGATGAAGGTGTTGACGATGCCCGGGATAACCAGTTTCAGCGCCTGCGGCATGATGATCAGCCGGATCTTCTGCCAGTAGCTGAGGCCGAGCGAATCGGCGCCCTCGAACTGTCCTTTCGGAATGGCCTGCAGGCCGCCGCGAACGACTTCTGCCATATAAGCGGAGGCGAAGATCGCCACGCCTACCAGCGCCCGCAGGAAGTTGTCGATCGTGTAGCCGGTCGGCAGGAAGAGCGGCAGCATCACGTTCGCCATGAACAGCACCGTGATCAGCGGCACGCCGCGGATGACCTCGATGAAGGTGACGCAGATGACCCGGATCACCGGCATCGTCGAGCGTCGTCCTAGCGCCAGCAGAATGCCGACGGGAAGCGAGACGGCGATGCCGACGAAGGACAGGATCAGCGTCACCATCAGGCCGCCCCAGAGCGGTGTCTCGACCTTCTGGAGCCCGAACACGCCGCCATGCAGCAGGAAGAATGAGACGATCGGCAGGCCGACGAAGAGCAACAGGGCATTCAGGCCCTTGCGAGGCAGCTTCGGCATCAGGACCGGCACGAGAAGGGCGATGAACAGGATCGCCACCAGCATCGGCCGCCAGCGCTCGTCGATCGGATAACGCCCGAACATGAATTGCTGGAAGCGGTCGCCGACAAACGCCCAGCAGGCGCCGCTCCAGCCGTTCGGCTTGATACCGCCCTGCACCGCGGTGGTGCAGAACGAGCGGTCGGTCCCGAACCACGCCGCCTGGACGAAAAGCCAGTTGATCATGCCCGGCAGGATCCAGACCAGGAGGGCAACCGCGAGGATCGTCAGCGCGGCGTCTTTCGGTGTGGCCAGAAGGTTGATGCGGATCCAGCCCGAGGCGCTCCTGGTGCTGAGCGGAGCGGGTGCGGGGGCGAGCATTTCCGGGCGGACATAGGCAAGGTTTTTCGCGTTCATGATCTTACCTCTCCACCAGGGCCATTTTGGCGTTGAACCAGTTCATGAACAGCGAGGTCGTGATACTGATGCTGAGATAAACGACGAGCCAGATCGACACCACTTCGATCGCCTGTCCGGTCTGGTTCATCGTCGTGCCGCCGGTGGCGACCAGTTCCGGAAACCCGACGGCGATGCCGAGCGACGAGTTTTTCGTGAGGTTGAGATATTGGCTGGTGAGCGGCGGGATGATGACGCGCATCGCCTGCGGCACGACGACGAGGCGGGTCGTGGTGGCGGGCTGCAATCCGAGTGCTGCCGCCGCTTCGCTTTGCCCCTTGGCGACGGCCCGGATCCCGGCGCGGATCGTCTCGGCGATGAACGAGGCCGTATAGAAGGACAGGGCCAGATAAAGGGCCACGAATTCCGGCGCGATCACGGATCCGCCAGACAGGTTGAAGCGGCCGGCGATCGGGAAATCGAACGTCAGCGGTGCGCCGACGGCAAGGAAGGCGAGAACCGGCAGGCCGACGATCAGCCCGATGGCCGTCCAGATCGTGTGGAACTGCTGGCCGGTCCGCATCTGCCGTTGTTTTGCCCAGCGCGCCACGATGAACGTCGCAACGATGGCAACCAGCAACGCAAGGGGGATTACCCATGCGGTATCGCCCCAGACGGGTCTCGGGAAGGCGAGGCCGCGGTTGTTGAGCACCATGCCGAGCGGCAGCTTGAGCGAGTCCCGAACCTGCGGCAGTGACGAAAGCACGCCCTTGTACCAGAAGAAGATGATCAGCAGCACCGGAATGTTGCGGAAGACTTCCACATAGACGGTGCAGAGTTTCGCGATCAGCCAGTTCTTCGAAAGACGGCCGATACCGATGATGAAGCCGATGGTGGTCGCGGTGATGATGCCGAAGAATGCCACCAGGATCGTATTGAGGAAACCGACGAGGATGGCGCGCCCGTAGGGCGAATCGCTTGAATAGTCGATCAGCGAGGCGCCGATGTCGAAACCGGCGCGGCCTTTCAGGAACTGGTACCCGGAAGCGGTACCGGAACGCGCAAGGTTGGTGACGGTGTTGTCGAAAATCCACCAGCCGACGCCGACGACGATGACGAGCGTGAGGACCTGGAAAAAAATACCCCGGATCTTGGGGTCGTAAACGTAGGATCTGAGAGTTCGCGCTTCGGAAGGCGCAATTGCAGCGTGATCTGTCATGCTGGCCTTTTCCCCTGTGACCTCATTTTTGAGGTCTTTTTCTTTTTATGCGTTTTTCTTTTATGCCGGGGGATAAGGCGGCAGCGGCCGCCTTATCCGGTCTTGGTCTGGCCGATTACCGAACCGGCGGAGCGTATTGCAGGCCGCCCTTGGTCCAGAGCGCGTTCAGGCCACGCTGGATCTTGAGGGGGGTGTTCTGGCCGATGTTGCGTTCGAACACTTCGCCGTAATTGCCGACGGCCTTGATGATGTTGTAGGCCCAGTCGTTGGTCAGGCCGAGGTCGGTACCGATCTTGGTATCCTTCTCGATGCCGAGGAAGCGGCGGACGTCCGGGTTGGTGGAGGACTTGCGGATGTCGTCGACATTGGCCTTGGTGATGCCGAATTCTTCAGCCTGCACCAGCGCGTAATGCGTCCACGAAACGATGTCGAACCACTGGTCGTCGCCCTGGCGAACGGCCGGGCCGAGCGGCTCCTTGGAGATGATTTCCGGCAGAATGATGTGCTCATCCGGGTTCGAAAGCGACAGGCGCAGCGAATAGAGGCCGGACTGGTCGGTCGTGTAAACGTCGCAACGGCCTTCCTGGTAGGCCTGGTTCACTTCCGGCAGCTTTTCGTAGACGACCGGCTTGTATTCGAGCTTGTTGGCCTTGAAAAAGTCGGCGAGGTTGAGCTCGGTGGTGGTGCCGGACTGAACGCAGACGGCAGCGCCGGAGAGTTCCAGAGCCGACTTCACGTTGAGGCTCTTCGGTACCATGAAGCCCTGACCGTCGTAATAGTTGACGGTACGGAAGTTGAAGCCGAGCGCGGTATCGCGGTTGATCGTCCAGGTCGTGTTGCGGAAGAGGACATCGCCTTCGCCCGACTGCAGTGCCGTGAAGCGGGTCTGCGAGGTGGTCGGGGTGTATTTGGTCTTCGTTGCGTCATTAAAAAGGGCAGCAGCAAGGGCTTTGCAGTAGTCAACGTCGAAGCCGGACCAATTGCCCGATGCGTCCGGTGCGGCAAAGCCGGCGAGACCGGTGTTGACGACGCACTGAACGAAACCCTTGGACTTGACGGTATCAAGCGTGGCGGCCGATGCCGCCGATGCGAAGCCAAGGACCGCTGCGCCAATCGCGGCTGACAGAAGCGTCTTTTTCATTTTCCCAACCTTTATCTGTGGTTTTCTGTGACTTGATGGAACCGGGCCGCTCCCCTGTCTTATCGAATACGGCCGGCCGCCCGCGAACCCTCCCGGTGCAGGCGCCGCTATCTCATTCGCAAAACAACGCAGGGTCAAGTGTCGCCTTTTCGAATTGCGTCTGAAATGAGGTAAATTCGTTAACCCGGCTCAGAAAACGCTCATTTACTTAAAGTTTGGGCAGTGCGTGATCAAAAGAGGTGCGTTTTCCGTGATGTGGCAGGCGACCTGATGTCTCTGCTTCAGGCTCCTTTCGCGGGGTTGACCGGGCCTTGCTCCGGCGGCAAAACTTTGCGCCTCAATTGCCAACGAAAGCTCTCCCCGACATGAAAAAGACGAACGAGTCCCTGTTCACCGGCGCTGGCCCCAACACGCGTCTCGCCCATATGGGCAACGACCCGTCCGACTACCACGGTTTCGTCAATCCGCCCGTCGTTCACGCTTCGACGGTGTTGTTTCCCGACGCAGCGACGATGGAAAAGCGGGCCCAGAAATACACCTACGGGACCCGCAGCACGCCGACGACCGATGCGCTTTGCGCGGCACTTGACGAATTGGAAGGCTCGGCCGGCACCATCCTCGTTCCCTCGGGACTGGCGGCGATTTCGGTGCCGTTTCTCGCCTATCTCTCGGCCGGCGACCATGCGCTGATCGTCGATTCCGTCTACGCGCCATGCCGCCATTTCTGCAACACGATGCTGACGCGCCTCGGCGTCGCGGTCGAGTATTACGATCCGGAAATCGGCGCCGGCATCGAAGCGCTGATCAAGCCGAACACCAGGCTGATCCATACGGAAGCGCCGGGCTCCAACACCATGGAGATGCAGGATATCAGGGCGATCGCAGAGGTGGCCCACCGGCATGATTGCGTCGTCACGATGGACAATACCTGGGCGACGCCGCTTTATTTCCGGCCGCTCGATTTCGGCGCCGACGTGTCGATCCATGCGACGACGAAATATCCGTCGGGCCACTCGGACATCATCATGGGTTCGGTATCGGCCAACGCCAAGCATTGGCCGAAGCTCGAGGACGCCCGCATTGCGCTCGGCATCTGCGGCTCACCGGATGATTCCTACCAGATCCTGCGCGGCCTGCGTACCATGGGCGTGCGTCTCGAACATCATCAGAAGAGCGCGCTCGATATCGCCACATGGCTGGAGGGCCGCGACGACGTCGCACGCGTCCTGCACCCGGCGCTGCCGAGCTTCCCCGGCCACGCGATCTGGAAGCGCGATTTCAAGGGCGCCAGCGGCGTCTTCTCCTTCGTGCTGAAGGCGCGGGGCGACAGGGCGAAAGCCAAGGCGCATGCTTTCCTGGATGCGCTCTCCTTCTTCGGCCTCGGTTACTCCTGGGGCGGTTACGAGAGCCTCGCGGTGCCGGTCAACCTGTCGGACCGCACCATCCGCAAGGCGCCGCCGGAAGGCCCGGTCATTCGCCTGCAGATCGGCCTCGAAGACGTGGTCGACCTCAAGAAGGACCTGGCAATCGGCTTCGCGGCCGCGGCCGAGATCTGATCACCGCGCCTTGAAGCCGTAAAGCCAGTCGAAATCCGCCGCAAGCGATTGCGGCGGACGCAGCGACAGGACGATATCGCGGCCGAGCCGGATCGGGCCGCGGGCGTGATAGGCGAAGCGGTTGAACAGGCCGCGGGCGCGCACCTTGGCGATCCGCCCCATGCGTTCGCTTTCGAAATCCGTCAGCGCCCGCGCAAGGGGCAGGGGACCGGCTACCCGGTTTGCCAGCACGAACGCGTCCTCAATCGCCATCGATGCGCCCTGGGCCGCAAACGGCATCATCGCATGCGCCGCATCGCCGATCAGCACCATGTCGCGACCGTTGTGCCAGCGCCCGGCACTCACCTCGTAAAGCGGCCAGAAGGTCGGCTGTTCGGCTCTTTCGATCAGTTGAACGATGCGCCGGTCCCAGCGATGGAACTGGCCGAGCAGCATGCGCCGCTGCGCATCGCCGGCTTGCGCATCCCAGGTCTTGCCGGGGCTGATGCCGGAGGCGATTGCGACGATATTGAACCCGTCGATCTCCTTGAGCGGGTAGGCTACCGCATGGGTTGACGGCCCGAGAAAGGCGGTGACCTGGCCCGCGTCCAGCCAGTCGGGTCTGGCGCTGCCGGGAATCGTGAAGCGCCAGGCGACATTGCGCGAAAAATCGGGCTCCGGGCTGTCCGGTATGCCGGCGCGCAGATTGGACCAGACGCCGTCGGCGCCAACGATCAGGGGATAGGTTCTGCCAGTGATTCCGGCCAGCGTCCCGCGCGGATCCTCGCGGACAGGCGTATCCAGATGGATGTTGCAGAGCGGGCTTTGTTCGACAGCCTCAAGCAGCGTGTTTTGAAGCGTCGCACGGTGGAGGACCCCATAGGGCGCACCCCAGCGCTCGCGGGCAAAACGCCCGGCTGGCACATGTGCAAGCGGTCTGAGCGTCGTCCCCGAAACGAGCGCAATCCGCTCCGGCTCGGTCCAGACGGCTTCGAGCGCGGGCAGGACGCCGAGTTCGGAGAGCACGCGCGAAGCGTTCGGCGATATCTGCAGGCCGGCGCCGACCTCGATCAGGGCGGGTGCCTCCTCGAAAACGTCGCAGGCTATGCCGTGGCGGGCGAAGGCGAGTGCGGCCGTCAGCCCGGCCATGCCGGCACCGATGATCGCTACTCTTTCAATGGGCATGTCGGAATGCCGATCAGGCGGCCTTGACGTGGAAGACGCAGCCCGGCGGGTCGGTCTGTTCGGCCTTCAGCGACGGATTGTAGCGGTAGAGGGTCGAGCAGTAGGAGCAGACCTTCTCGTTGTCGTCGCCCATGTCGATGAAGATATGCGGATGATCGAAGGGAACCGAAGCGCCGGTGCACATGAATTCCTTGACGCCGATCTGGATCAAGCGATGCCCGCCGTCGTTCTGGAAGTGGGGAATGCTGTGCCCGGCCATGATGGTCTCCGATACTTGAATGCGGCGCGTCTGATTTGCGCCGGACATTAGCCGCCCGCTTGGCGATTGTGTAGTGGGAAAACCGCCGCAGGCGCGTCGATTTCGTGTCGGGCACGGGTTCAAACGCCGCGGTTCATCCCTTATGTTCCCGGCGTCAATGAGGACTGCCCCGATGAATCTCAACGCGCCTGCCTTCTCCAAGTTTTCCCGCGAGGGTTTCGATCTTGCCTATTTCGACGAAGGCGATCCGTCGGGCGATCCGGTGCTGCTCATCCACGGGTTTGCCTCGAGCGCGCTGGTCAACTGGGTGCATCCGGGCTGGTTGAAGACGCTCGGCGACGCGGGTTACAGGGTGATTGCCATGGACAATCGCGGGCATGGGGCAAGCGACAAGCCGCGCGATCCGGAAGCCTATCGGCCATGGGTGATGGCCGCGGATTCGATGGCGCTCCTCGATCACTTGAGGATCCCGGAAGCGCATGTCTTCGGTTATTCGATGGGCGCACGCATTTCGGTCTTTTCCGCGCTCGCCCATCCGCATCGGGTACGTTCCCTGGTTCTGGGAGGTCTCGGCATCGGCATGACCGACGGGGTAGGGGATTGGGACCCGATCGCAGACGCCTTGCTCGCCCCTTCGCTCGATAACGTCAGCCATGCCCGCGGCCGCATGTTCCGCGCCTTTGCCGACCAGACAAAGAGCGACAAGGAGGCTCTGGCCGCCTGTATTCGCGGTTCGCGGGATCTGGTGACCCGCGCCGACATGGGGAGGATCGACGCGCCGACCCTGATCGGGGTCGGAACCACGGACGACATCGCCGGTTCCGCGCAGGAGCTTGCCGCCTTGATGCCGCACGCGATTGCCCTCGATATTCCCGGACGTGACCACATGCTCGCGGTCGGCGACCGGGTGTTCAAGAAGGCGGTTCTCGACTTCTACGCGGAACTCTCTGCAAGGCCGTAGGTTTCTTCATTCTTACGATCAACGGAATGCGATTTTGCGCCCATTGGTCTCGGCGTAAACTTATTCTATATACTGGCCTTGGAAAGCTCTGCCATACGGCAAACGAGGAGACGGCGATGGCCGCAAGAACTGAAATCCGCCAGGAGCAGGTCGCGACGATGGATCCCATCTGGGATACGTTGCGCCAGGAGGCGCGCGCGGCAACCGAGCAGGACCCGCTGCTCGCCGCATTTCTGTATTCTGCCGTGCTCAACCATCGCTCGCTCGAGGAATGCGTCGTGCATCGCATCTGCGAGCGCCTCGCTCATGCGGATATTCCGGACGTCCTTCTGCGCCAGACCTTCATGGAAATGCTGGCCGACTGGCCGGAATGGGGCGCGATCATGCGCGTCGACATCCAGGCCGTCTACGACCGCGATCCGGCTTGCCTGCGTTTCATGGAGCCGGTCCTTTATTTCAAGGGGTTCCACGCGATCCAGGCGCACCGCCTGGCGCATTGGTTGTTCAACCGCGGCCGCCGCGATTTTGCGCTCTATCTGCAGAGCCGCTCCTCGTCCGTCTTCCAGACGGACATCAACCCGGCAGCCCGCATCGGCAAGGGCATCTTCCTCGACCACGCCACCGGCCTCGTGGTCGGCGAGACGGCCGTCATCGGTGACAATGTCTCGATCCTGCATGGGGTGACGCTCGGCGGCACCGGCAAGGAGGGCGCCGACCGCCATCCGAAGATCGCCAACGGCGTCCTCATCGGCGCCGGCGCCAAGATTCTCGGCAATATCGAGGTCGGGTCGTGCTCGCGCGTCGCCGCGGGCTCGGTGGTCCTGAAGGCCGTACCGCCGAAGTCCACCGTCGCCGGCGTGCCGGCAAAGGTGGTCGGGAGCGCCGGGTGTTCGGAACCGTCGCGCCTGATGGACCAGCTTCTCGGAGCCGACGACTGATTCGTCTGCGTTTGCCCGCCGCTTGCCGATATTTGGGGTTTGCTGAACATCGGCCCCATGGAACATCGCAAAAGAGCGGCAAAGGCTACTTCTGGCGGCTTTACTTTCGCCGTTGTCCCATGCCAAAAGCGCCGCAACCGAGAACCGCTGACGGAGAGAAACGTGAAACCGGACGAAATCAAGAAGCTCGATGCCTATTTCAAGCGCGTGATCAATCCGCAGGTGATCGTCAAGGCGCGCCCGCGCAAGGACGACTCGGCCGAAGTCTACCTCGGCGACGAGTTTCTTGGCGTCGTCTATGTCGACGACGAGGATGGCGACCGCTCTTACAATTTTTCCATGGCGATCCTGGAGGTCGATCTCTGATCGTTCCGGTCACGCGACTTCAAGGCGGGCTGACAGGCCCGCTTTTTGATTCGTGCGGAGCGACCGCCGGGAAAGAAAATGGCTGCGACGTTTTTGCACGGTTGGCTGCGATCCGCTGATATATCTTCGCAAAATCAGAAGCCTGAATCCATCTATGCATCTGCATGAATCCTGTTGCAACCAAAAGTAATTTTGCGGCGCACAAATCACCTTGACTTTTATCGGCACGCCGCTTTCTATCAGCGCATCCGAATAGAACAAAGGGACCGGCGATGTTCAATTTCGATGAGGCCAACAAGAAGAGCAAGGAAGCGATGGACGGAATGCTGAAGAGTTATTCCGAGATCGCCAAGGGTTATCAGGCGATCGCCACCGAAGCGACCGACTATTCCAAGAAGTCCTTCCAGGACATGACGGGTTTCGTGGAGGCGCTCGCTTCCACCCGCAGCGTCGAAGCGGCGTTCGAACTCCAGACCAATTATGTGAAGTCGGCTTACGAGAGCTTCATTGCCGAGTCGACCAAGATTACCGACATGTATGCCGATCTCGCCAAGACGGCCTACAAGCCCTACGAAGCGCCGGTCGCCAAGTCGACCGCCGTGGTGACCGCAAACGCCGCGTAACGCGCATAGCGGCCCCCAAAGCGACGCCTTCACCATAGAAGGCCGGCGGCGTTCAGCGCTGCCGGCCTTTTTGATTCATGCCAATGCGGAAATACCCGACTTTCGGCATGTTCCATCATCTCTTTAGCGTAATAGTGATTGCGTGGCCGCAAAGGGGGCTTAAAATCCGCGTTCAATGAACTAAGTTAGGAAGACTAAAGTCCGGCCGTTCGGCCATTCGGACGAACCCGCCGGATGACTGGGGAATGAATGAAGATGATCGCACTGCCGATCTTGATGCAAGCTGAAAAGGGTGGCGACGGAGACAACGCAAATCGCGGTACCTCGGTCATCACGCGCACGAAGCCGAAAACAAAGAAGCCCAATCTCTACCGCGTACTGCTGCTGAATGACGATTATACGCCGATGGAGTTCGTCATCCACATTCTGGAACGTTTCTTTCAGAAGGACAGGGAGGCAGCGACGCGTATCATGCTCCACGTCCACAATCACGGCGTGGGGGAATGCGGAATATTTACATATGAAGTAGCGGAAACCAAAGTGTCCCAGGTCATGGACTTCGCCCGGCAACACCAGCATCCGCTGCAATGTGTCATGGAAAAGAAGTGAGGAACCCGACGTGCCAACATTTTCGCCTAGTCTAGAAAAGGCGCTGCATCAGGCACTGACCTTTGCCAACGAGCGGCATCACGAATATGCCACGCTCGAGCACCTGCTTTTGGCGTTGATCGACGATGCCGACGCAGCCGCGGTCATGGGCGCTTGTAACGTCAATTTGGAAACGCTGCGCAAGACCGTCACCGACTATGTCGATAATGAACTTGCCAACCTGATCACCGGTTATGACGAGGATTCCAAGCCGACCTCCGGCTTCCAGCGCGTCATCCAGCGCGCCGTCATCCACGTCCAGTCCTCGGGCCGCGAGGAAGTGACCGGCGCCAACGTTCTCGTCGCGATCTTCGCGGAACGGGAAAGCCATGCGGCCTTTTTCCTGCAGGAGCAGGAAATGACCCGCTACGACGCGGTCAACTACATTTCTCACGGCATCGGCAAGCGCGCGGGCACCTCCCAGACCCGCACGCCGCGCGGCGCCGAAGACAGCGAGCCGGAAGCCAAACCCTCCGCCCGCGACCAGGAGGAAGGTTCCGCCAAGAAGCCGCAGGATGCCCTCAAGGCCTATTGCGTCAACCTGAACGAAAAGGCCCGCGATGGCCGGATCGACCCGCTGATCGGCCGCCATGCCGAAGTCAACCGGACGATCCAGATCCTGTGCCGCCGTTCCAAGAACAACCCGCTCTACGTGGGTGATCCGGGCGTCGGCAAGACGGCGATCGCCGAAGGCCTCGCCAAGCGGATCATCGAAGGCAAGGTGCCGGAGGCGCTCGCCGACGCCACCATTTTCTCGCTCGACATGGGCACGCTCTTGGCTGGCACCCGTTATCGCGGCGATTTCGAGGAACGCCTGAAGCAGGTCGTCAAGGAACTCGAAGAGTATCCGGGTGCGGTTCTGTTCATCGACGAGATCCACACCGTCATCGGCGCCGGGGCCACCTCCGGCGGCGCGATGGATGCCTCGAACCTGTTGAAGCCGGCTCTGTCTTCGGGCTCGATCCGCTGCATCGGTTCGACCACCTACAAGGAATACCGCCAGTTCTTCGAAAAGGACCGGGCTCTGGTTCGCCGCTTCCAGAAGATCGACGTCAACGAGCCGTCGATCGAGGATGCGATCGAGATCATGAAGGGCCTGAAGCCTTATTTCGAGGACTATCACAAGCTGCGTTACACCAACGAGGCGATCAAGTCGGCCGTCGAACTGTCGGCCCGCTACATCTCCGATCGCAAGCTTCCGGACAAGGCGATCGACGTGATCGACGAGACCGGTGCGGCCCAGATGCTGCTGCCGGCCTCCAAGCGCCGCAAGCTGATCACCGAGAAGGAGATCGAAGCAACGATCGCCACCATGGCGCGGATTCCGGCAAAGACCGTCTCCAAGGATGACGAGATGGTTCTCGCCAACCTGGAAAAGGAACTGCGTTCGGTCGTCTACGGCCAGGATGCGGCGATCGAAGCACTGTCGACGGCGATCAAGCTCGCCCGTGCCGGCCTTCGCGAGCCGAACAAGCCGATCGGCTCCTACGTCTTCTCCGGCCCGACAGGGGTCGGCAAGACGGAAGTCGCCAAGCAGCTGGCCGCCTCGCTCGGCGTCGAGATACTGCGCTTCGACATGTCGGAATATATGGAACGCCACACGGTCTCGCGGCTGCTCGGCGCACCTCCCGGTTATGTCGGCTTCGACCAAGGCGGTCTTCTGACCGACGGCGTCGATCAGCATCCGCACTCAGTGGTCCTGCTCGACGAAATCGAGAAGGCGCATCCGGATATCTACAATATCCTGCTGCAGGTCATGGACCACGGTTCGCTGACCGACCACAACGGCAAGAAGATCGACTTCCGCAACGTCATCCTGATCATGACGACCAATGCGGGCGCGTCGGAAATGGCGAAGGCCGCTATCGGCTTCGGTTCGTCCAAGCGCACTGGCGAGGACGAAGAGGCGATCAACCGCCTGTTCACGCCGGAATTCCGCAACCGTCTCGATGCGATCATCCCGTTCGCACCGCTGCCGACTGAGGTCATCCATCAGGTCGTGCAGAAGTTCGTGATGCAACTCGAGACGCAGCTCTCGGAACGCAACGTCACATTCGACCTGCATCAGGATGCGATCGCCTGGCTGGCGGAAAAGGGTTACGACGAGAAGATGGGTGCCCGCCCGCTCTCGCGCGTCATCCAGGAATACATCAAGAAGCCGCTCGCCAACGAAATCCTCTTCGGCAAGCTGCGTAAGGGTGGTGTGGTTCGCGTGACCGTCGGCAAGGGCGAGGATGGCAAGGACAAGCTCATCCTCGACTCGATTTCCGAAGCGACGCCCGTGAAGCCGAAGCCGGAGGCCGAGGTGAAAGAGGCCGCCGAGGAAGCCGAGGCCAATGTCACCAAGCCCAAGGCGCCGAAGAAGTCGGCGTCGAAGGACAAGGACGGCGGCTCGGCCCGGGCTCGCGCCATGGTCGACGCGGATGTGATCGCTTCTGAAGATGCGCCGAAGACGCCGCCGCGCAAGAGCACCACGGTGCCGCGCGTGCCGAAGAGCAAATAACAGTTTCGCATGGAACTCCTGCGATGCCGGGCTTGTCCCGGCATCGTCGTTTTGATGACGAGCCTCTTCCCATATCCGCCGGAATGCCGATGTCTCCAGACAATGACGACCGCAACGCCCTATCCTGGTTTTTTACCGGCATGCGGGGCCTGCTTTCGCTTCCGGCCCTCATTCTCCTGACCTCGATCGTCGGTTTCAGCGCCTTTGCGCTGGAATCGGGGCTGACGCGCGCCGAGGCGGTCTTCATGTCGCTGGCGATCTGGGCGCTTCCGGCGCAGGTCATTCTGGTCGGCAGCATGGCGGGCGGCGCCAACATCGCAGCCTGTTTCCTCGCAGTCACGCTCTCCTCGATCCGCATGATGCCGATGGTCGCCTCGGTCGTCCCGGAAATGCGCACGCGGCGCACGCCGATCTGGCTGCTGCTGATTCTCTCGCATTTCATCGCCATCACGTCCTGGGTGTTCGCGATCACCACGCTGCGCAACGTGCCGCGCGAATACCGGGCGATCTATTTCGCCGGCTTCGGGGTGACTTTGACCTTGACGGGCACCCTTGTCGTCGGGGTCTTCTACGACATCGTTTCGGGCTTTCCGCCGGTCGTCGCGGGCATACTCTTCTTCCTGACCCCGGTCTATTTCAACGCTTCCATCTGGGTGAGCGCGCACCAGCCGGTGGTCAAGATCGCCTTCGTCATGGGGATGATCCTCGGCCCGACGCTGGCGTTGGTGACCCCGCAATTCGACGTGCTTTGCGCGGGCGTCGGGGGCGGAACGGTGGCCTACCTGATCGACAGGGCGCGTCGGAAGAGAAAGCGCGTCGGGCAGGAGGCCAGGCGATGATTACCGAATACTGGACCTTTATCGTCATCGCGGTAGCTGGTTTCCTGGCGACCGATATCTGGCGCTGGCTCGGGGTTTTCACCGGCAACCGACTGAACGAGGATTCCGAGGCGCTGTATTGGGTGAGGGCGGTGGCGACCTCGCTCGTCATGGCCGTCACCGCAAAGCTGATCGTCTTCCCGAACGGCACGCTTGCCGGCACGCCGCTCTGGTTGAGGGTCGGGGCCGCCAGCATCGGCTTTGCCGTGTTCCTGGCGACCGGCCGCAAGGTCGGCATTGGCGTGGCGGTGCCTATGGCGCTTTTGGTCGTCGGTCTCTGGTGGATCGGGTTCTAGAGGTCAGTTGCCCAGTTCGCCGATGATCTTCTCGGCATTCGCCGCCAGCACGTCATTATTCTCCATCTGGCCCGAATGGGGCTTCAACGGCTGCCCCTCGTAACGCGGGACGACGTGGAAATGCAGATGGTAGACCGTCTGTCCGGCGGAGGGTTCGTTGAACTGGATGACCGTGATGCCGTCCGCCTCGAAGGCCTCTTTGGCGGCTTTGGCGAGCTTCTGCACCACCGGGATCACCTTTGAAAGCACGGCAGGATCGGCATCGAGGATGTTGCGCGATGGGGTTTTCGGGACCACCAGAAGGTGACCGGGTGATTGCGGCATGACATCCATGAAGGCAAGGGTATCGTCGTCCTCGTAGACCCGGTGGCACGGGATCTCGCCGCGCAGGATTTTTCCGAAGATGTTGTTGCTGTCGTAAGCCTGTCCGCTCATGGTGATGTCCTCTCCTTAGTTTTGTCGGCCCGATCTTTTCCGAGCTCTAGTCCTGTTCCTGCTGGCGCTCGCCCTTGCGGAAAGGGCTGTGCTCGGCGAGATATTCCGTCATCTGCTCCACGTCTTCCCGTTCGTGCTCCAGATAGTCGGCGATCGCGCGCCTCAGTCCCGCATGGGCGATATAGTGCATCGAATGGGTGGTGACAGGCAGGTAACCGCGCGCCAGCTTGTGTTCCCCTTGCGCGCCCGCTTCGACCCGCTTCAGGCCCTTGGTAAGCGCAAAATCGATCGCCTGGTGGTAGCAGACTTCGAAATGCAGGAAGGGGTGGTCCTCGATACAGCCCCAGTGCCGGCCGTAAAGCGCGTCCCCGCCGATGAAGTTGATCGCGCCGGCGACGTATTTGCCCTCGCGCTTGGCCATCACCAGCAGGATGTCCTCGGGCATGCGCTCGCCGATCAGCGAATAGAATTTTCGTGTCAGGTAAGGCCGGCCCCATTTGCGGCCGCCGGTATCCATGTAGAATTCGAAGAACTGGTCCCAGATGTCCTCTGTGAGGTCCTTGCCGGTCAGCCAGTCGATCGTAATGCCGTTTTCCAGGGCTGAGCGTCGTTCCTTCTTCAGCGCCTTGCGCTTGCGGGACGCGAGCGTCTCCAGAAACGCGTCGTGGTTCTCATAACCTTCGTTGATGAAATGGAACTGCTTGTCGGTGCGGTGCAGGTAATCGGCCTCCTCGAAGGCTGCGACCTGGTCTTCCGCGACGAAGGTGACATGCGCGGACGAGATGCCAAGCTGGCGGGTCACCTCCTGGAGACCTGCGGCGAGCGTCAGCTCCGTCGATTCCCTGTCGTAACCGTCGCGGACGAGCAGGCGAGGTCCGCTCGCCGGCGTGAACGGCACGGTGCATTGCAGTTTCGGATAATAACGTCCGCCGGCGCGCTCGAAAGCGTCGGCCCAGCCGTGGTCGAAGACATATTCGCCCTGGCTGTGGCTTTTCAGATAACCGGGGACCGCGCCGATCAGCGTGCCCTTGTCGTCTTCGAGAAGCAGATGATGGCCGAGCCAGCCGGTCTTGGCGGTGGCCGAGCCCGATTCCTCCAGCGCCGAGAGAAAGGCGTGCGACAGGAACGGATTGTAGGGCACGTCCGAAGAGGAGGACTTGGAAGTGCCCGAGAGGCGCGACCAGCTTGTCGGGCTGATCGCGCAGAAGGACTTTTCGATGCGGATGGTAAGATTGCCGGTCATACTCTGCTTTACAGGGAGGGGGAGGTTGCCTCCCGCGGATCAAAACCTTCGAAGGTCATCTGGTCCGCATATTTATAGGTATGTTCGCGGCCGTTTGCATCCCTCACGGTCCAGGTAATGACCGGAATTCCAGTCGCTCTCTGGGCTGTGACGAACGTGTTCGGCAGGTGGGGGTAGTGGTAGGAAATGAAGTCGAGGCCCAGTTGCATGGCCTCGTCGTGCTCGAAAAATTCCTCCGGCTTGTCGCCCATAGCAGTGAGGCCAAGCGGATAGGGCGAGCCGGCATTCTTGAGGTCGCGCAGGATGTGATAGTCGAAGCTCATCAGCGCCACCTTGCCCTGATAACCTTCGAGAACTTCGAGCACCGCTTCGGCAAACCCGTCGTCCTCGCCGTCGCCTTCGCGCCCCTTGATCTCAATGACGAGGGGCACCTTGCCGGCGACGAGGGCCAGCATCTGCTTCAGCATCGGAACCTTGTCCTTCGTAGCCCCGACCGAAAGCATGCCGAGCTCGGCGGAGGTTTTCTCGCGGATGTCGCCCTTGATGCCGCAGAGCCGCTCGAGGTCGTGATCGTGAAAGACCACCGGAACGCTGTCGGCGGCAAGCTGCACGTCGCATTCGATCGCAAAGCCGGCTTCCACTGCGCGGGAAAAGGCAGACAGGGTGTTTTCCCAGACCTGGTGGTTCATGTCGTGAAAGCCGCGATGGGCGACCGGGAGGTCCTTGATCCAGGATGCGGAGGTCATGCTTCGATCTCGATGATGGCGTCGATTTCGACGGAGGCGTTGAGGGGCAGGCAGGCCATGCCGACGGCGGCACGGGCATGTTTGCCGGCGTCGCCCAGCACGTTGGCGATCAGGTTGGAGGCGCCGTTGATGACGAGGTGCTGCTCGACGAAGTCAGGTGTCGACGCGACGAAGCCGTTGAGCTTCAAAACGCGGCGGATCCTGCCGAGATCGCCCCCGAGTGCCGCCTTCGCCTGGGCGAGGATGTTGATGGCGCAGAGTTCAGCTGCCCGTTGCGCTGCCGGCAAATCCACATCACGGCCGACAAGGCCGGTTACCGCGACCTTGCCCCCTTCGATCGGCAACTGGCCGGAAAGATAAAGGGTATTGCCGCTGATCGTATATGGCACGTAATTGGCGGCGGGTGCTGCCGCGACGGGGAGTTCGATCCCCAGTTCCTGCAGGCGGCCCTCGATGGCTTCGGTCATTTTCGACTCCCGTTTTGTTGTAAATTCTTCAAAAATCCTGCATCAAGGCCTTAGCTTGGTCAGATGGCGTTCTTATAACATCACCAACTGAGTCCAACAGGAGAATGTGAATGTTGCGAATGAGCCTCGGGGTGATCCTTGCCGGCGGTCTGAGCCTTGTGGCTGCCACCTCCGCGGACGCGAATACCGACGCTGCTGCCCGGCTGCTCGTCCCGCATCGCGCCATTTACGACCTGAAGCTCAAGAATGCCTCCGAACGCTCCGGCATCGAAGGCATGTTCGGCCGCATGGTCTATGAGTTCACCGGCTCGGCCTGCACCGGTTTTTCCACCAATTTCCGGCTGGTGACCAAGATCAATACGGGCGAGGAGACCCGCCTTAGCGATCAGCAGACCACGACCTTCGAGGACATGGCCGCAAGCCAGTTCCATTTCGAGACCAAGTCGTTCACCGACGAGCAGCTCGACAAGCAGCTGAGCGGTGACGCGTCGATCGCCGACAAGGGCATCAAGGTGGAAATTACCCAGCCCGACGGCCGTGAGATCCAATTGCCGTCCAGCGATTTTCCGACCAGCCATATGCTCGACGTCATCGCGAATGCCAAGCAGGGCAAGAGTTTCTTCGAGGCGCGGGTCTTCGACGGCTCGGAAAACGGCGACCAGGCGCTGCTGACCACGACAGTGATCGGCAAATCGCAGACGGCGCAGAGCGACGACATCGATGCCGACAAGGCCGGCGAGTTTGCAAAGTCTTCCTTCTGGCCGGTGACGATCGCCTATTTCAACGAGAATGCGGTCGGCGACCCGACCCCGGTCTACAACATGTCGTTCAAGCTCTACGAAAACGGCATCACCCGCGATCTCACCATGGACTACGGCGATTTCGTGCTGTCCGGCAGCCTTGCCAAGCTGGAACTCCTGAAGCCGCAGCAGGACCCGTGCCCGGCGCCGGCGAGATAACAGACTACACGGCCTTCATTTCAGAGGCCGCTTCGTCATGAAACTGTCACGCAATCCTCTTTAGTGTGAACCCGCGTCGGCCATCTGAAAAAGGCCTGACGGTGAAACAGAGCGCTGCGGGGGATGACACGATGGCGGACACCGACTTAGCGACGACTTCCAATCTCAATCTTCCCGTGGTTTCTGCCGATCCGGCGGAAATCGCTCGCATTTCAGACAATATAAATTTGACCGACCGCTCGTCGATTTCAGTCTTTGGAGACCGGGCGCAGCAATCGGTGACCGATTATGCGGATCGCATCCTGCGCGAAGTCCGCAACCGCGACATGGGCGAAGTCGGCAAGCTGCTCAACGATATCATCCTGAAGTCGAAAAACCTCGATCCGGCGTCGATCAGCGAGCAGGGCTTTTTCAGTCGCATGTTCCAGTCCGCCCAGGCGCGGCTGGAACGCTTCAAGGAAGAGTTCGAGGATGTCGCCGGCCAGATCGACCGGATCGGCCTGGAGCTCGACCGCCACAAGGATACGCTTCGCCGCGATATCGCGCTGCTCGACGATCTCCACGAGGAGACCAAGCAGTCGATCGTCAAGCTCGATGGCTATGTCCAGGCGGGCAAGGCGTTCGCCGAGAATTTCCGCGCCAACGATCTGCCGAGGCTGAAGGCCACCGCCGAGGCAGCCGCCGCCAATCCCGGCGGCGGGCTGATCGAGGCGCAGACCTACCAGGACAGTCTGCAGGCGCTCGACCGGCTGGAAAAGCGTATCTTCTATCTACAGCAGGCCCGTCAGCTCGGCATCCAGCAATTGCCGCAGATTCGCATAGTCCAGTCGGGCGACGAGACGCTGATCGAGAACCTGCAGGCGACTTCGGCGCTGACAGTCCCCGCCTGGAAGCAGAAGATGGTTATCCTGCTCGGCCTCAACCGACAGAAGTCGGCGCTCGAACTGCAGAAGACCGTCACCGACGCGACCAATCAGATGATCCGAGAAGCATCGGCGATGATGAAGGACCAGGCGATCGCCATCGAGGAACAGTCACAGCGCGGCATCGTCGACATCGGTACCCTGGAGCAGGCGAACCGCGATCTGATCGACACGATCAGCGGCGTGCTGCGCGTCCAGGAAGACGGCCGCAAGAAGCGCGCCGAGGCGGAGAGCCGCATGGAACAGCTCACCGTCGAGCTCAAGAAGGCGATGACAGGGGCGTGACATTGGTGATCAGGCGGGCGCGTTCCTTGGCTTTTGCGCTGCTGGCGGTCGTTTCGCTTGCCGGCTGCAATATCGGCAAGGGACCGGATTTCTCGATCGTCTCGGGATCGGAAAACACGGTCCTGCAGCCGATCGTGGAAGAGTTCTGCAGAGAGAAGAACGCCGCCTGCACCTTCAAATATGAGGGCACGCTTGATATCGGTCTGGCGCTGCAGAGCGAAGCTGGCGTATCCCAGGATGCCGTCTGGCCGGCCTCCAGCGTCTGGGTCGACATGTTCGATACCCGCCGCCGGGTCAAGAACTTGACCTCGATCGCCCAGACGCCGGTTATATTAGGCGTCCGCAAATCGAAGGCACAGGCGCTCGGCTGGATCGGCCGGGATGTCTTCATGAAGGATATCCTCGCGGCGGTGAATTCCGGCTCGCTCAAATTCCTGATGACCTCGGCGACACAGTCCAATTCCGGCGCCAGCGCCTATCTCGCCATGCTGTCGAGCGCGCTCGGCAACAAGCCGGTGATCGAGCCCGGAGATCTCAAGGACAAGACGGTGCAGGATACAGTCAAGGCGCTGCTGTCAGGCGTCGAGCGCTCGTCCGGCTCCTCCGGCTGGCTCGCCGATCTTTATGTGGATCAGGCCCGCCGCGGCACGCTTTACGACGCCATGTGGAATTACGAGGCGGTGCTGAAGGAGACCAACGACATGCTCGCGGGCATCGGGCAGCAGGATCCGCTATATGCCATCTATCCGGCCGATGGCGTGACGGTCGCCGATTCGCCGATCGGCTTTGTCGATCATGGCCGCGGTGCAGAGGTTCAAACCTTCTTTAATGAACTGCTCGCCCATCTGCGCACGCCCGATATCCAGAAACGCATCGCTGCGACCGGCCGGCGTATTCCGCTCGCCGATGTGGCCGCGACGCCGGAACCGCTCTGGAATTTCGATCCGAAGCGGCTGGTGACGGCGATCCGCATGCCGGAGCCGGCCGTGATCAGCGAGGCGCTGACGCTTTATCAGGCGGCCTTGCGCAAGCCGTCGCTGACGGCGCTCTGCCTCGATTTTTCCGGATCGATGGCCGGCGACGGCGTCACCCAGTTGAAGCAGGCCATGCGCTTCCTGCTGACGCCGGCCGAAGCGAGCCGGGTCCTGGTGCAATGGTCGCCCGCCGACCGCATCATCGTCATTCCCTTCGACGGCAGCGTGCGCCGCTCGCTGATGGGAAGCGGCGATCCCATGGAACAGGAAGGGCTCCTGAATGCCGTGCTCGGCGAGGAGCCGGGCGGCGGCACCAACATGTATGCCTGTGCCGCCGAAGCCATGCGGCAGATCGGCGCCACCAGGGACCTTTCGAATTATTTGCCGGCCATCGTCATCATGACCGACGGCAAGTCGGATGATGAAAGCCGTCGGTTCACGAGCCAGTGGAAGACGATGCAGCCGCATGTTCCGATCTTTGGCATTACCTTCGGCAATGCCGACAAGACGCAGCTGGATAGTCTTGCCGAGGCCACGTCGGCCCGCGTATTCAATGGCGGGTCGGATCTCGCGGCGGCATTCCGCACCGCGCGCGGTTACAACTAAGGCCGAGAATGCGTAGATGGTTCGGCAATGATTGGAATTGGGTAGCGGCAGGGCTTGCCGCTGCGATCGTGGTTCCTGTCCTGAGTTTCATCTTCCTGATGCCGGTCATCGTGGCCGCGGGCATCGGCGCCTTCGTCTTCGCCGGCCTGGTTTTCCTTCTGGCGCCGCGCCGGCTGTTCGAAGGGCTCGACGAAAAGTCGATCGGCCGCGGCAGACTGGAATTCGTCCGGGAGCTGATGGCCGCCGCCGTGCCCGCCGCCGAGCGGCTCGAAGCCGCCGCCGGCCGCATAACCGACAAGCCGACTGCCGCCCGTGTCAGGCACCTTGCCGAGATTGCCGCCGATGTCTTTGCCAAGCTCGAGGCCGATCCGCAGAGTGCTGGCGCAGTGCGTCGCTTCCTCAGCTACTACCTGCCGCGTGCTGCCGAGGTCGCCGAAGGTTTCTCGATTATCGAGGCGAAACGTGCCCCCGACAACAAGCAGTTGCAGGAGGTCGGCGGCGTGCTGGTCAAGCTGGAAGATGCCTTTGTACATTATGCCGACAGCTTGGTCGACGAACAGCTCGACAGCCTGAACACCGATCTTCGCCTCATCCAGGCATCTCTCAAAGAGGACCTTGAACGCTGATGGCGATTTCCAGACGCGCCTTTGGAGTGGGATTGCTGGCAACCGGCGTTGCCGGCACCGGCGGATATTTCGCGGTGAAGGATCGACCGGAACTGCAGGGCCTGCTTGGCAATCGCACGACGCTGACCGGCTTCATCGGTGGCGAAAAGGAAGCTTTTCTTGCCGATCCCGACGTCATCCGCGCGCTCGCCAGCCGCGGCCTGACCGTCCAGAGCCGGGTGGCCGGCTCGGTGGAGATGGTGCGCGAACGGGCGCTGCTGTCGCAGAGCCCGCAATTCCTCTGGCCGTCCTCGTCGATCATGGTCGATATCGCCCGCCAGAACGGCGTGAGGATCAGGGATGACCGGGTGATGCTCAACACCCCCGTCGTCGTTTATTCGTGGCAGCCCGTCGCCGACGGGCTGATGAAGGCGGGCCTGGTGATCCGCACGGGCGAGGGGCATTACCAGCTCGACCTCAAGGCGCTGCTCGATGCCATTCTCGCTGGCACCGATTGGTCGAAGCTCGGCGTCAACATGCTCTACGGCCGGGCGCGCATCATCTCGACGGATCCGAACCGGTCGAATTCCGGCTTCATGTTCGCCGGCCTCGTGCTCAGCCTCCTGAGCGGCAATCTGGCGACCGCCGAATCGCTTGCTGAATTCGGCCCGAAGGCGCAGGCGATCTTCCGCAACATGGGCTTCAAGTCGCCGTCTTCGGGGAAGCTGTTCGAACAATATCTCGCCGGCGGCATCGGCGGAGAACCGATGATCGTCGGTTATGAGAACCAGCTCGTCGAATGGATTCTCGCCGATCGCTCCCGCTGGGAACGGATCATGGCAGGCGCTGGTGCAAAGCCCGTCGTGCTTTATCCTCGCCCGACCGTTTATTCCGCCCATCCACTGATCGTGATCGACGAGGAGGCGAACCGGCTTGTCGATGCGCTGACGACACCGGCGCTGCAGCAGCTCGCCTGGGAAAAGCACGGTTTTCGCGGTCCGCTGGGAACTCCGACGGGTAGTGCGTCGGGAGCGGTCGCTCGCCTGCTGCCCGCCGATGTTGACGCGGTCTTGCCGATGCCGGATGCCGGCGTCATGTTGGCGCTGCTCAATCTCCTGGCCCGTTGAGGCAATTTCCGGCAAAGCTCTTGCTTTTGCGGCAAATCGAATGTAAGGCCAGCCGTATTCCACACGTAAGGCATGGGATTGTCCGGGAGAAATCCGGACCGTTCCGCCCGGTGGCATTCTCGAAGAGGGTGCTGTTCGCCTTGCGGAGGTTCAACCGGAAAAGGATAACAAGGCATGGCATTGCCCGATTTCTCTATGCGCCAGCTTCTCGAAGCAGGCGTCCACTTCGGCCACCAGACTCACCGCTGGAACCCGAAGATGAAGCCGTATATCTTCGGCGACCGTAACAACATCCACATCATCGATCTGGCCCAGACCGTTCCGATGCTGTCGCGCGCCCTTCAGGTCGTGTCCGACACCGTCGCCCGTGGCGGCCGCGTTCTGTTCGTCGGCACCAAGCGCCAGGCGTCTGAACTGATCGCCGACTCTGCCAAGCGTTCGGCCCAGTACTACGTCAACTCCCGCTGGCTCGGCGGCATGATGACCAACTGGAAGACCATTTCGAACTCGATCCAGCGCCTGCGCAAGCTCGACGAAATCCTCAACTCGGAAGCTTCCGGCTACTCCAAGAAGGAACGCCTGAACCTCGAGCGCGAACGCGAAAAGCTGGACAAGGCTCTCGGCGGTATCCGCGACATGGGCGGCACTCCGGACCTGATGTTCATCATCGACACCAACAAGGAAAAGATCGCTATCGACGAAGCCAAGCGCCTGGGCATCCCGGTCGTGGCCATCATCGATTCGAACTGCGATCCGGACCTCATCGACTACCCGATCCCGGGCAATGACGACGCCTCGCGCGCCATCGCTCTCTACACCGACCTGATCGCCCGCGCTGCCATCGACGGCATCGCGCGCCAGCAGGGCGCTTCGGGTCGTGATGTCGGCGCCTCTGCCGAAGCTCCGATCGAGCCGGCTCTCGAAGGCGAAGCAGAAGCAGAAGCTTAAAAGCCGGATGGAGCGGCTTGGTCCGCTCCTCCTTTCTGAAATTCGATCGAGGCCAGAGATACCGATCCCTGGCCTTGGTCGTTTCAAGGCGAGCCGCCACCGCTTGGTCGTCGAGGCGATCGCTTTCGTGATGTCTTCATCACGCTGTCACACTTCCGGGTACATTCGTCCCAAAACTTTTGAGTCCGCCGACGTTTTTCCGGCGAGAAGCACTTGAACCGACAAGAGGCAAAACAATGGCTGAAATCACCGCTGCACTGGTAAAGGAACTGCGCGAAAAGTCCGGCGCAGGCATGATGGACTGCAAGAAGGCGCTGACCGAAACGAACGGCGACATCGAAGCGGCGATCGACTGGCTGCGCGCCAAGGGCATCTCCAAGGCCGACAAGAAGTCCGGCCGCACCGCAGCCGAAGGCCTGATCGGCATCGCCAGCGCCGGCCACAGGGCCGTCGTCATCGAACTCAACTCGGAAACCGACTTCGTTGCCCGCAACGATGCCTTCCAGGACCTCGTCCGCGGCATCGCCAGCGTCGCGCTGACGACCGACGGTTCCGTCGAGGCGATCTCGGCTGCCACCTATCCCGCTTCCGGCAAGCCGGTTGCCGACACGATCAAGGACGCGATCGCCACGATCGGCGAGAACATGACGCTGCGTCGCTCCGCCCTGCTGCAGGTCGAGCATGGCGTCGTCGCGACCTACGTCCATAACGCTGCCGGCGACGGCATCGGCAAGCTCGGCGTCCTGGTCGCCCTGAAGTCGGTCGGCGACAAGGAAGTCCTGACCTCGCTCGGCCGTCAGGTTGCCATGCACATCGCTGCCACCAACCCGCTTGCCATCCGCGCCGAAGAAGTCGACGCGACTGTCGCCGAGCGCGAGCGCAACGTGTTCATTGAGCAGTCGCGCGCTTCCGGCAAGCCGGAAGCGATCATCGAAAAGATGGTCGACGGCCGCATGCGCAAGTTCTTCGAGGAAGTTGCCCTTCTGTCGCAGGCCTTCGTCATCAACCCGGACGTGACTGTCGGCCAGGCCGTCAAGGATGCTGAAAAGCTCGCTGGCGCTTCGATCGAAGTCACCGGCATGGCCCGTCTTCTGCTCGGCGAAGGCGTCGAAAAGGAAGAATCGGATTTCGCCGCTGAAGTAGCAGCGGTCGCCAAAGGCTGATATTCGTTAGCTAAAGCTGTCGAAAGCGCAAGGGCACCGGTGACAAGCCGGTGCCCTTCGTGTATCCGCAACCCGTTTGACCCTCCGCATGCATTTCGATTTCAAGGAGCCTCCATGTCGCCTCAGCCCCTCTACAAGCGTGTCTTGCTCAAGGCCTCCGGTGAAGCTCTGATGGGCAGCCAGGGTTTCGGCATCGATGTTGCGGTTGCCGATCGGGTCGCCTCCGATATTGCCGAAGCGCGCGCCATGGGCGTCGATGTCGGCGTGGTCGTCGGCGGCGGCAACATCTTTCGCGGCGTCGCCGTGGCTTCCAAGGGCGGCGACCGGGTTACCGGCGACCACATGGGGATGCTCGGCACCGTGATCAACGCCCTGGCGCTTGCCACGTCGCTGCGCAAGCTGAACGTCGACACGGTGGTCCTGTCGGCGATCTCGATGCCGGAAATCTGCGAGAGCTTCTCGCAGCGTCAGGCGCTGCATCACATGGCGCAGGGCAGGGTGGTGATCTTCGCCGGCGGCACCGGCAATCCGTTCTTCACGACCGATTCGGCGGCAGCGCTACGCGCGGCTGAAATCGGTGCGGAAGCGATCTTCAAGGGCACCCAGGTGGACGGCATCTATTCGGCCGATCCCAAGAAGGACCCGACAGCGACCCGGTTCGAGACGCTGACGCATGGCGAAGTGCTCGAAAAGGGTCTGGCGGTGATGGACGTGGCGGCGGTGGCGCTCGCCCGCGAAAACTCCATCCCGATCATTGTTTTTTCGATCCATGAGAAGGGCGGCTTCGCCCAAATCTTGACCGGCGGCGGCCGCAAGACCATCGTAGCGGACAATTGAGGCGCGGCATCGCGGGCCGCCCAGATAACATACGGGAGTAGACGGATGAGTGGAATCGACCTCAACGACATCAAGCGCCGCATGGAGGGCGCGATCAACGCGTTCAAAAGCGATATCGCGTCGCTGCGCACCGGCCGCGCCTCGGCCAATATTCTCGATCCGGTGATGGTCGAAGCCTATGGTTCGCGCGTGCCGCTCAACCAGGTGGCCAACATCACCGTGCCGGAAGCGCGTATGCTGGGCGTATCCATCTGGGACAAGTCGATGGTCAACGCCGTCGACAGGGCGATCCGCGAATCACATCTCGGTCTCAACCCGATCGTCGACGGCCAGAACCTGCGCATTCCGCTTCCCGAGCTCAACGAGGAGCGCCGCAAGTCGCTGGTCAAGGTTGCGCATGATTATGCGGAAAAGGCGAAGGTTGCTGTCCGTCACGTCCGTCGCGATGGCATGGACGGCCTGAAAAAGGCCGAAAAGGACGGCGACATCGGCCAGGACGAGAGCCGCTCGCAGTCAGAAAAAGTGCAGAAGATGACGGATGATACGATTTCCGAAGTCGACCGCTTGCTTGCGGATAAGGAAAAGGAAATCATGCAGGTCTAACTTAGGCCTGGTTTGCCGCCATATTCCGGCGGCCAAAGGAGCCGCATAGAATATGGTGAACCCCGAGCTTGCAATCATCCCTCAACACGTTGCCATTATCATGGATGGCAATGGACGCTGGGCCAACAAGCGCGGGCTTCCTCGTACGGTCGGACACAGCAAGGGCGTCGAAGCGGTTCGCGAAACGGTGCGGGCTGCCGGCGATGCCGGCGTCAAATATCTGACGCTCTTTGCGTTTTCTTCGGAGAACTGGAGCAGGCCCGAAACCGAGGTGAGGGATCTCCTCGGTCTTCTCCGGCGCTTCATCCGTCAGGATCTGGCCGAATTGCACCGAGAGAATATCCGCATCCGGGTGATCGGCGAACGCGAGAAGCTGCGCAGCGACATCCTTCCGCTTCTTCTCGAAGCCGAGGAAACCACAAGGTTCAATACGGCACTGACGCTGGTCATCGCCTTCAACTACGGTGCGCGCGACGAGATCGCCCGTGCGGTCGCCATGCTTGCCCGGGACGTCGAGGCCGGTGTGCTCAAGGCTTCCGAGATCGACGCGGACAAGATCAGCGCAAAGCTGGATACCGCCGGCATTCCCGATCCGGACCTCATCATCCGCACCAGCGGCGAGGAGCGGCTTTCGAATTTTCTGCTCTGGCAGGCGGCCTATTCCGAACTTGTCTTCCTGCCGGACTACTGGCCCGACTTCGATCGGAAACTCTTCCTCGATGCCCTGAAGATCTATGCCTCCCGCGACCGGCGCTTCGGCGGCCTGTCGAACAAGACGATAGCAGTGGGTGGTTGATGAGCACTGAACTGAAGCGCCGCATCGCATCCGCGGTGGTTCTGGCGGCCGTGGTCCTGGCGGCCACCTGGTATGGCGGCCTGGCCTTCCGCATCTTGGCTGCAGCCATGGCGGTCCTGATCTATTACGAATGGTCGACGATCACGCGGGCCGCCGAGCGCGATTTTCGTGCGAACGCCTTCGGCTGGGTCGCGATTTTTCTGATCGCCATCGACCTGGTGGTCGATGAAGGTGCGCTCTCGGTGCCGATTCTCGGCGGCGCTGTAGTCACCGTCCTTCTTCTCGTGCTTCTGCGCAAGGGCAGCTGGTGGCTGCCGGGCGGCATCTTCTACGCGGGCTTGAGCGGAATCTCTCTGGCGGCGATCCGGGCCGAAGACCAGGCGGGGTTTGTTGCGACCCTCTTCATCTTCGCGGTCGTCTGGGCGACCGATATCCTCGCCTATTTCGTCGGCCGCGCCCTCAAGGGGCCGAAACTTGCACCGCGCATTTCGCCCGGCAAGACCTGGTCCGGCGCGATCGGCGGCACGGTGTCGGGCGTGGTCGCAAGCTCCGTCCTGACGCTCGGCGTCTTTTCCCGGCTGTCGATCTGGACGGTGGCGATCGCATTTCTGCTTTCCGTCGCCAGCCAGATCGGCGACCTGTTTGAGTCCTTCATCAAGCGCCGGTTTGGCGTAAAGGATTCCAGCCACCTCATTCCGGGGCACGGCGGCGTCATGGATCGCGTCGACGGCCTCGTTTTCGCCTGTTTCGCGGCGTTCCTGCTGACGCTTGTTTATACGGCCATGACGGGCCATCTTGATGTGTCGGTTGCAGGCTTCCTCTTCGGGTTTTGAGGTCTGGGCGGCCAACACAATGTTGAAACGGAAATTTTGATGGCCATCCTCAGCTTCCTTACCGGCTATATCATCCCCTTCGTGCTGGTCCTGTCCCTGCTCGTCTTCGTGCATGAGATGGGCCACTATCTTGTCGGACGCTGGTGCGGCATCCGGGTCACCGCCTTCTCGGTCGGCTTCGGACCGGAGCTCGTCGGCTTCACCGACAGTCACGGCACCCGCTGGAAGCTCTCGGCGATCCCGCTTGGCGGCTACGTCAAGTTCTTCGGCGACGAGGACGCCGCGAGCCTGCCGGATGCGAGCGGCCTTGCGGGCATGAGCGAGGAAGAAAAGGCTCAGACACTGGCTGGTGCCAAGCTCTGGAAGAGGGCCGCCACCGTCGCGGCCGGCCCGATCGCCAATTTCATCCTGGCGATTGCCATCTTCGCCGTCCTCTTCAGCGTCTACGGCAAGGTCGTCGCCGATCCCGTGGTCGCCGAAGTCCAGCCGGGAAGCGCCGCCCTTGCCGCCGGCGTTGAGCCCGGCGATCGGCTGGTGGCGCTCGACGGCTCGCGCATCCGGACCTTCGACGATGTACGGCGTTATGTCAGCATCAGGCCGGACACCCCGATCGTCGTGACGGTCGAGCGGAACGGCCAGGACATCGATCTGCCGATGGTGCCGAAGCGCTCCGAGGTCACCGACCAGTTCGGCAACAAGGTCGAGCTCGGCCTGATCGGCATCGTCACCAACGAACAGCGCGGCAATTTCCGCATCGAGACGTTCACGCCGCTGCAGGCGGTTGCCGAAGGCGTCACCGAGACCGGCCATATCGTCACCGGCACCTTCCGCTATATCGGAAACCTGGTGACCGGGCGGATGAAGGCTGACCAGCTCGGCGGGCCGGTCAGGGTCGCCCAGGCGTCGGGCCAGATGGCGACGCTCGGCTTTGCGGCGGTGGTCCAGCTGGCGGCGGTTCTTTCGGTCTCCATCGGGCTCTTGAACCTCATGCCTGTGCCAATTTTGGACGGCGGTCATCTCGTCTTCTACGCGATCGAGGCCATCCGTGGCCGACCGCTCGGCTCAGGTGCGCAGGAGATCGCCTTCCGCATCGGGCTTGCGATGGTTTTGAGCCTCATGGTCTTCGCGACCTTCAACGACATCAGCAATCTGATCGGTTGATGTCCTTCAAATCGTAAAAGAAACTGTTTATTCACCATGTTTCCAACAGTTGCGTGGCCATTGGGTCACGCAAGGGAAGTAAGTAAACAGAAATTAACGCGATACCTTGCTTGTAGGTCAAAAGAAGGTAAAACGACACACGTGGCCGGAGTCGGGCACCACCCGCCGAGGGACAACGGGAAAAGGTAAGAATTGAAATGAAGGCTGGTTCAAAGTTTTTGAACGCAGTGTCGGCGTTTGCGCTGTCTGCTAGTGTTGTTGCATCGGGCGCAGGTGTACTGGTACTTGCTTCCGCACTTTCTGCCGAAGCGGCGGTTATCCGGAGCGTTCAGGTCCGCGGCGCACAGCGCGCCGGCGAGGAGGCTGTCCGTTCCAACCTGACCATCCGCCCGGGTGTCAACTTCTCCAATAACGACATCGATGAATCGGTCCGCAAGCTCTATTCGACCGGCTATTTCTCGGATGTCAAAATCAGTGTTTCCGGCAGCACGCTGGTCGTGTCGGTGAGCGAGAACCAGCTCATCAACCAGGTCGTGTTCAACGGCAACCGCAAGATCACGGACGACAAGCTTCAGGCAGTCGTTCAGACCCAGCCGCTCGGCCCGTACAATCAGGCATTGATCGACGCAGATATTCAGCGTCTGCGCGAAGCCTATCGCGCCATCGGCCGCAGCGACGTTCAGATCACTACCCAGACCGCTGATGTTGGTCAGGGACGCGTCAACCTTGCTTTCGTCATCAACGAAGGTGACCGCACCAAGATTGCCGACATCAGTTTCGCCGGCAATCAGGCTTATGGCGATGGCCGCCTGAAGTCGGTGCTGATCACCAAGGAATCCGGTCCGCTGTCCTTCTTGACCCGCAAGGACGTTTACAGCGAGGACAAGCTGCGCGCCGACGAGGAAGCGCTGCGCCAGTTCTATTATAACCACGGTTATCCTGACTTCCGCGTCATCTCGTCGGAAGCAGTGCTCGATGAATCGAGCAACAAGTACAATATCAGCTTCACGGTCGAGGAAGGCCAGCGTTACGAGTACGGCAACGTCTCGGTAGAATCCACGGTCGAGGGCATCAGCGGCCAGGACCTCGAAGGTCTGGTTCAGACCCGCGCCGGTAGCGTCTATAACGCCCGCGAAATCCAGAAGTCGATGGAAGCGATCTCCAAGCGCGTCGCTGCGGCCGGTTATCCGTTCGCCCGCGTCACGCCGCGCGGCGACCGCAACATGGAAAACCACACGATCGGTGTTTCCTACCTCGTCGACCAGGGCGAGCGCGCCTATGTCGAGCGCATCGAGATCCGCGGCAACACCCGCACGCGTGACTATGTCATCCGCCGCGAATTCGATTTCAGCGAAGGCGATGCCTTCAACCAGGAAATGATCTCGCGCGCCAAGCGTCGCCTTGAGGCGCTCGGTTATTTCACGACCGTCAATATCTCGACCTCGCAGGGCACTTCGCCTGACCGCGTCGTCATCGTTGTCGATGTCGAGGACCAGCCGACCGGTTCGTTCGGTATCGGCGCCGGTTACTCGGCGGGCGGCGACGGCTTCCTGCTCGAAGCTTCGATCGAAGAAAAGAACTTCCTCGGCCGCGGTCAGTTCATCCGCGTCGCAGTCGGCGGTGGTCTCGACGAAGCCCGCAGCTACAACCTTTCGTTCACCGAGCCCTACTTCCTCGGTTATCGTTTGGCGGCTGGTTTCGACCTGTTCAAGAGCAAGACCTCTTCGAACGAGTATTACGATTACGATGAGCAGGGCGTCACCCTGCGCGTAACGGCGCCGATCACCGAAGATCTGGCGACCACGTTCCGCTACACCTACAAGGAAATCCAGTACGACAACGACGGTGCCTTTGGTACCGATGGCGTCCCTGGCACCGCGGACGATAACCTTTCGTCGCCCTACATCTCGATGATCGACCAGGGCAAGTTCGTTCAGTCGTCGATTTCGCAGACGCTGACCTACAACACGCTCGACAGCCAGACGCTGCCGCGCGAAGGTCTCTACGCGACGATCACGCATGAATATGCCGGTCTCGGCGGCGACTCCGACTTCTACAAGATTTCCGGTCGTGCCCGTTACTTCCAGCTTCTGTCGACCGAGGCTGACCTGATCGGCTCCATCGCAGTCGGTGCGGGCCATGTGGTTTCCACCGGCGACAATCTGCATGTCTTCGACCAGTTCACGATCGGCGGTCGCCAGATCCGTGGCTTCGAGAACGACGGTATCGGTCCGCGTACCGCCGATCACGGCGATGCGCTCGGCGGCACGACCTACTTCACGGCCTCTGCCGAAATGTCGATGCCGATGCCGGCTATTCCGGAAGACTTCGGCCTGCGTGCTGCCGTCTTCGCCGATGCCGGTACCCTTTACGGCAATGATGTCCCGCTCGGCACCAGCACCGCGCAGGGCACCAGCATGAACTGGCGCGCTTCCGTCGGTGCGGGTATCATGTGGGCGTCGCCGTTCGGCAACATCCGCTTTGACTACGCGCATCCGGTCATGAAGGAAGACTTCGACGAAACCCAGGAATTCCGGTTCAGCATGGCGAACCAGTTCTGATCATTTCCGCTCGCGGTTGCGGGCGGAAATCTGTTCTGGAGCTTTAGCTTTATGGACCACAATGAATTCTTTCCGCCCCATGATGGCGTGAGCCTGCGCGAGTTGGCCGCCCTTCTTGGGGCTGAACTGCTTGATGGCAGCGCCGGCGATCGGCTGATCCGTTCCGTTGCACCCGTTGCGCGGGCCGGCGAGGGCGAGATTTGTTATATCCTGTCCCGGAAAAGCCGTCACGAACTGGAAAGCTGCAAGGCTTCCGCGATTATCTGTGATCCCGCGATCCGTTCGATCATTCCGGCCCATATCCCGGTTCTGCTGACCAAGACTCCACACACGGCGTTTGCCCAGGCCGGTGCCATCCTGCATCCGATCGCCATGCGACCGTCTCCGATCACTTCGTTTCCCCCGGGCATTTCGCCGGCCGCGTTCGTCGATCCGACCGCCAGGCTCGAACCCGGCGTCGAGATCGAGCCCATGGCCGTGATCGGCGCGCGGGCGGAAATCGGCACCGGCACCCGCATCGGCGCCGGAACCATCATCGGTGCCGACGTCAGGATCGGCCGGGATTGCACGATCGCCGCAGGGGCGAGCGTGGTCGCGGCTCTGATCGGCAACAGCGTGATCATTCACAATGGCGTCCGCATCGGCCAGGACGGCTTCGGGTTTGCGCCGGGTCCGCGCGGCATGCTGAAGATCGTCCAGATCGGCCGCGTCATCATCCAGGATAATGTCGAGATCGGCGCCAACACGACGGTCGACCGCGGCGCCATGGACGATACGGTCATCGGTGAGGGCACCAAGATCGACAACCAGGTCCAGGTTGCCCATAACGTGCGCATCGGCCGCCATTGCGGCATCGCCAGCGGCGCCGGCATCGCCGGTTCGACGCGGATCGGCGACGGTGTATTGATCGGCGGCGCATCCGGTATTAATGGACACATCTCGATTGGAGACGGCGTGCAGATCGCCGCGATGAGCGGTGTGGTGGGAGATATTCCCGCCGGGGCGCGTTATGGCGGTATTCCCGCCCGCCCGATGCCGGATTTCCTCCGCGATACCGCGGAAGTCTTGATGCGTTCGGATGAGCGGGCGAAACGCAGAGGAGAAAAGAAGAATGACTGATGAGACCAAGCCGGTGCTCGGCGCGGCCGATATTCAGGAAATCATGAAGCTGCTGCCGCACCGCTATCCTTTTCTCCTGGTCGATAAGATCGTCGAGATCGACGGGGACAATTCCGCGATCGGCATCAAGAACGTCACCGCCAATGAACCGCATTTCACCGGGCATTTCCCGGAGAAGCCGATCATGCCGGGCGTGCTTCTGGTCGAGGGCATGGCGCAGACTGCAGGCGCCATCTGCGCCAGGAAAGAAGGCGAGGGCGGCAATCTCGTCTACTTCATGACCATCGACAATGCCCGCTTCCGCAAGCCGGTTGTGCCGGGCGACCGGGTCGAATTCCACGTTACCAAGCAGAAACAGCGCGGAAATATCTGGAAATTCCATTGTGACGCAAAGGTGGACGGCGTACTTGTTGCCGAAGCCGATATCGGCGCAATGATCCGGCGCAAGGAAGAAGAATGAGCAGCATTGCAGCAAGCGCGCGCATCCATCCGTTAGCATTGGTCGAGGACGGCGCCGTCATCGGCGAGAACGTCGTCGTCGGCCCGTTTTCGCATGTCGGCCCGCGCGTAGTGCTGAAGGATGGCGTCGAACTGCTGTCGCATGCCGTGGTGAGCGGTCGCACCGAGATCGGCCGCAACTGCCGTATCTTTCCGATGGCGATCATCGGCGGTGTTTCTCAGAGCCTTCATGAGGCGGGCGAGGATTCGACCCTGACGGTCGGCGACAATTGCGTCATGCGCGAAGGCGTGACGATGAACTGCGGCACGGTCGGCGGCGGCGGCAAGACGGTGGTCGGCAACAACTGCCTGTTCCTCGCCAATTCGCACGTTGCGCATGACTGTCAGCTCGGCAACGATATCATCATGTCGAACAACGTCATGCTGGCCGGGCACGTCCACGTGGCGGATCGGGCGATCCTCGGCGGCGGCTGCGCCGTGCATCAGTTTACCCGCATCGGCCGCCAGGCTTTTATTGGCGGGCTTACCGCCGTCAATTACGACGTCATCCCCTATGGCATGCTGAACGGCAATCCGGGGGTCCTCGGTGGCCTGAACGTGGTCGGCATGACCCGGGCCGGCGTCGAGCGCGCGACGATCCATACCGTCCGCCGCGCCTTCAAGCAGATCTTCGAGGGCGAGAGTAACATCCGCGCCAACGCGGCGGCGATCCGCAACGACTACGCCGATTGCAAGGAAGCGATGGAAATCCTCGATTTCATCGCGGCCGAGAGCGATCGTGCCATTTCCTCGACCTTCCGCGGCAAGGGCTGATCCCACATGGCCGGCCTCCCGAGCCTTGCGCCGAAGGGCCGGCTGGCAATCATCGCCGGGAAGGGCTTCTTGCCTCTCTATGTGGCAAAAGCCGCACAGGCGGCCGGTGAAGCGCCTCTGATCGTAGCGCTCGCAAACGAATCCGATCAGAGCTTCGATGGTTTTGAAGCGGTCTCCGTCGGCGTCGGCGATCTTTCGGCGATCGAACGCCTGTTTCGCGACAAGGGCATCACCCGTGTCATCCTGTCGGGCGGCGTTGCCCGAAGGCCCGACTGGCGCGACATCCATCCGACCTTCCGCACGATCCTGAAAGTCCCCTCGGTTGTCCGCACGCTTCTTTCCGGCGGCGACGATTCGGTGCTGCAGATGGTCATCAAGCTCATCGAGGCGATGGGCTGCGAAGTGCTGGGCGCCCACGACATCGTGCCCGGCCTGCTTGCAAGGACCGGACCGCTTGGCGCCCATGCGCCCTCCGAGGACGATCGCCGCGATATCGACCGGGCGTCCGAAGCCGCCAAGCGTCTCGGCGAGCTCGATATCGGCCAAGGCGCGGTCAGCGTCGGCGGACGTGTCGTAGCCTTGGAAGGCGTCGAGGGCACCGACCGGATGCTGGAGCGGGTGACGGCATTGCGCGCCGAGGGCCGCATCTCCGCCCGCCGCAAGGGCGTGCTCGTCAAGCTCTGCAAACCGCAACAGGATATGCGTGCCGATCTGCCGACGATCGGCCCGTCGACCATCGAAAACGCCATCAAGGCCGGTCTCGCCGGCATCGCCGTGGAGGCGGGCCGCGCCTTGGTGCTGGAAGAAGCGAAGATGATTGCCGCGGCCGATGCTGCCGGTATTTTCGTCTGCGGCATCGATCCCGGCCTGCCGCAAGGAGGATTGTGATGGTCAAGACCTTGAAGGTCGGCGTCATAGCCGGCGAAGTATCCGGCGATCTTCTCGGCGGCGATCTGCTTGCGGCCCTGAAGGCAGCTCATGACGGCCCGGTCGAACTCGTCGGCGTCGGTGGCGAGGCGTTGGAGGCACAAGGCCTTACCTCGCTCTTCGACTTTTCCGAACTGTCGATCATGGGGCTGACACAAGTGATCGCCCGCTTGCCGAAGCTGATCAAGCGGATTAGCCAGACGGCGGCCGCCATGATTGCAGCCAGGCCGGATGTGCTGATCATCATCGACAGCCCCGATTTCACCCATCGGGTCGCCAAGAAGGTGCGCGCTGCGCTGCCGGACCTGCCGGTCGTCAACTACGTCTGCCCGAGCGTCTGGGCGTGGAAGGAATATCGCGCCAAGGCGATGCTTCCCTATGTCGACCATGTCCTGGCTGTGCTGCCGTTCGAGCCTGAGGCCATGAAGCGTCTCGGCGGGCCGGAAACCACCTTCGTCGGTCACCGTCTGACAGCCGACCCGTCGCTCCTCAAGGTCCGCGGCATCCGGGCCGGGCGCCCGGTGAAGGAGCCGGGGGAAGAAAAGACGATCATGCTTCTGCCGGGCTCCCGTTCGGCGGAGATCAAGGTGCTGCTGCCGATCTTCGGCGAGGCGGCCCGCGAGTTCGTTGCGCGCAACGGGCCGACCCGATTCGTGCTGCCGACGGTTCCACGGCAGGAAAAGCTGGTGCGCGAGATCGCCGCCGGTTTCGAGATCAAGCTTGAGATCACCGCCGATGCGGACGGCAAATGGGCGGCCTTTGCCGAGGCCGATGCAGCACTTGCAGCCTCCGGAACGGTGATCCTCGAACTCGGCCTGGCCGGAATCCCGGTGGTCTCGGCCTACAAGGCCGACTGGCTGATCACCATGCTCGCAAAACGCATCAAGACCTGGTCCGGCGCCCTGCCGAACCTCATCGCCGATTATGTCGTCGTGCCGGAATTCGTCAACGAGGTGGTGCGGCCGGCAAGCCTCTGCCGCTGGGCCGAGCGGCTTTCGTCCGATACCATGCAGCGTCGCGCCATGATCGAAGGTTTCGACCTCACCTGGGAGCGCCTGCAGGTGCCCGTGCCACCGGGCGAAGCGGCCGCCGGCATCGTTCTCCAGGTTCTGGACACACAAAAACCCGGTCGTCTCTGACCGGGTTTTTTGTTGGGTTCGCTTGGCGATTAACGCTTGGAAACCGGAATGTAGTCCCGCTGCGCTTCGCCGGTATAGAGCTGACGCGGGCGGCCGATGCGCTGCTGCGGATCTTCGATCATTTCGGCCCACTGGGCGATCCAGCCGACGGTGCGGGCGAGAGCGAAGAGCACGGTGAACATGGTGGTGGGGAAGCCCATCGCCTTCAGCGTGATACCCGAATAGAAGTCAATATTCGGGTAGAGCTTCTTCTCGATGAAATACTCGTCGGTGAGCGCGATGCGCTCGAGTTCCATCGCGACCTGCAGGAGCGGATCATCCTTGTGGCCAAGTTCGCCGAGCACTTCATGCGTGGTCTTCTGCATGATCTTGGCGCGCGGATCGTAGTTCTTGTAGACGCGGTGACCAAAGCCCATCAGGCGGAACGGATCGTTCTTGTCCTTGGCGCGGGCGATGTATTCCGGGATTTTGTCGACCGAGCCGATTTCCGTCAGCATGTTGAGCGCTGCTTCGTTGGCGCCGCCGTGGGCCGGGCCCCAGAGGCAGGCAATGCCGGCCGCGATGCAGGCAAACGGGTTGGCGCCCGAGGAACCGGCGAGGCGGACCGTCGAGGTCGAAGCGTTCTGCTCGTGGTCGGCATGCAGGATGAAGATGCGGTCCATGGCGCGTGACAGCACCGGGTTGACCACATACTCTTCGCACGGAACGGCAAAGCACATGCGCAGGAAGTTCGACGCATAGTCCAGGTTGTTCTGCGGATAAACGAAGGGTTGGCCGATATGGTACTTATAGGCCATTGCGGCAAGCGTCGGCATCTTGGCGATCATGCGCAGCGAAGCGACCATGCGCTGGTGCGGATCGGTGATGTCGGTCGAGTCGTGATAGAAGGCGGACAGAGCCCCGACGCAACCGCACATGACGGCCATCGGATGGGCGTCGCGGCGGAAGCCGGTGAAGAAGCGGCTCATCTGCTCATGCACCATCGTGTGATGGGTCACGCGATAGTCGAAGTCCTTCTTCTGCGCAGCGGTCGGCAGTTCCCCATAAAGCAGCAGATAGCAGGTTTCCAGGAAGTCGCCATGCTCGGCCAGCTGTTCGATCGGATAACCGCGATGCAGCAGGATGCCCGCGTCGCCGTCGATATAGGTGATCTTGGATTCGCAAGACGCCGTCGAGGTGAAGCCCGGGTCGTAGGTGAAGGTGCCGGTGTGTTTGTAAAGAGCGCCGATATCGACCACGTCAGGACCGATGGTGCCCGACTTGACCGGCAGGTCGACTTTTCTGTCACCGATTACCAGATTTGCGCTTGTATCCGTCATGCTGATCCTCCAACCTTTTGGCGGCATGGCGCCCTAAAAGCGCCACAAGAATTAAGCGTCCACAGTTTAGCTATATGATCCGAAAGCTGATGCCAAGCTGTCGTGACGGCATTTTGTGCAGCGCGAAAAAATATTGGGCAGCGGCTTTTGCTTGGATGTCCAACTTCCTGTTGCAGGCCTTTTTTGCGTCTCGGAATTCCCGATATTTAACCGTCGGTTGACGACCGGGGAGGAAGCGCGCAGGTTGCATTGCCGCATGTTTGGCGGTGGGGCGAACAGAGCGTTTCATGCCGGAGGAAGATGCATTTCCGACGCATGCCGAGGCAGGGAAGCTGATATCCCGGCCGCCGGATCTCCGCATAAACGGAGGAGCATCCGACTCGGTCAAGGTCCGGGACCTCGCCGAGCTTTTTCCCGCGATCGAACGCAGCCCGCCGGTTCACACGTCAGACGGGTCCGTTCGCCGCTCGACGATCCGACGCCTCGACCGGCTGCGGCGCCGCCTCCCGGTCATGCTGGAGGAGGAGACGGTCTATGGCCATGGCTTCCTTTTTCTGCCCGTTGTCGTCGGGGCAGGGGCCGCCTGCTGGTTTGCGCTGCCGCAGACCCCGGCTTTCTGGCCGTATTTCCTCCTCTTTTGGGTCTGCGCGACATTTGTGACCGTCTCGCGCTACCGGTCCGGTGCCACGCACCTGTTGCCGCTCGCTCTCGCACTCTTCCTCGCAGGCATGATGCTGGCGCAGTTGGAGACCTGGAGGCGGTCCACCGTCATTCTCGATACGCCGGTGACCACCGAGCTTGCCGGCGTGGTCGAGCGCAGGGAGATCGACGCCCAAGGGCGATGGCGTTATATCGTCCGCATCGAGCGGACCTCCAATCCGCAAGTCAGGCGCCCACCGCAGCGTGTATCGCTGCTCGCAAGGTCCCGCCATGAGCCGGCCCAAACCGGCGAGACGATCAGCGGCCGCGCTCGCATTTCACCCCCGTCCGGACCCGCCTTGCCGGGCCTCAACGACTTTGCCTTTTCTTCCTATTTCGACGGCATCGGCGCGGTCGGATTTTTCTATGGAGCGCCGAAAAAGCAGGCTGCTCCCCCTTCAACCCGGAGCCGGATTGCGGACGTCGAAATCCAGCTTTTCGATCTGCGCAGCGCCATCGCAACCCGTATCCGGGAGACCGTGCCCGGAGATCCCGGCGCCTTTGCCGCGGCGATCGTCACGGACGAGCGACGGGCGATTTCCGAAGACACCACCGAGGCGCTGCGACTGTCGGGCCTCGCCCATATCGTTGCCATTTCGGGGCTGAACATGGCGCTCGCCGCCGGCATCTTCTTTGTCGGCGTGCGCACCGTGCTTTCCGTCTTCACGGGCTTCGCGCAGGCCTATCCGGTCAAGAAGATCGCAGCACTCGGCGCGCTGATGATGGCGACGGCCTATTACCTGATCTCCGGTTTCGGCGTTTCCGCCGAGCGGGCCTATATCATGATGGCGATCATGCTGGTCGCGGTGCTTTTCGACCGGCCATCGATCAGCCTGCGCAATGTGGCGCTGTCTGCCCTGGTCATCATCGCCATGTCCCCCTCGGAAATACTGGGGCCGAGCTTCCAGATGTCGTTTGCCGCCACCGCAGCCCTGGTCGCCGGCTACGCACTCTGGAAACACAGGGCGCAACGCCGCGACCCCGAACCCCTGCCGTTCCGTCACCCTGTGGTGACGCCGGTGCTGGCATCCTGGAATTTCGCGGCCGGCATCTTCGTGACCTCGCTGATCGGCGGCATCTCGACCGCCATGTTCTCGGTCGAGCATTTCCACCGCATCGCCACCTACGGCCTTGCCGCCAACCTCGCCGCCATGCCGATCATCTCCTTCGTGGTCATGCCGGCAGGGCTGGTCGGCATGTTGCTGATGCCGTTCGGCCTCGATGCGCCCTTCATGAAGCTCATGGGTCTCGGCCTGGGGTGGGTGATTGCTATTGCCAAACACGTCGCCGCCTGGGGCGGCGATGTCGGCATAGGGCGACAGCATCCCTGGTTCCTGACCGTGTCGACGGCAGGTTTCCTGCTGCTGACGCTCATGAGGACGAGACTGAGACTGATAGGCCTGCCGCTGATGGTGACCGCTCTGCTGCTTTCCTGGCATGAGCGGTCGATGCCGCTGCCGGATATCCTGATCTCGGAAGACGGGACGATGGTCGCACTTGTAGACGGGGAAGGGGTGACCATCAATCGCGCCCGCCCGCCCGACTTCGTCTACGACCAATGGAAGAGGGCGCTTCTGCTCGGCGATCCCACCAGGCCTGAAATGTCGCCATCCAGGGACAAGCCCCCCGACGACATGCCGTCCGGCGAGAAAACCAACGAGCGCCGCGAACTGACTCCGCAGCAACTGGAAACGGCAAAGTCGAGGATAAAACAGGCGCCTGTCGGCCGCTTCACCTGCGAGCCGACGGCCTGGTGTGCGGCAAGCACGGGCAAGGGCATCGTTATCGCTGTCGAGGACGGCCGTTATGCGGGTGCCGCCTGCGACGCCGCCAGTCTTGTCATTGCGCCGCGTGCCCGCTTCGACCAATGCCGGTCCGGCGCCCTGATGATCAACGGTGCCACGCTTCGCAAGACGGGTGCCCTGGAGATTTCCCTCAACGGCGCGACCGACATTCGGCGCTGGCAGATCCGTGCCGCCATGGCGGGCGCAGACCGTCCCTGGAGCCGGCACCGCCACTATGATTGGCGAAGCCAGGGTTTCGATAGTTCATTGCCGGAACCGCTCCGGCAGATGATCAGTGATACCGGCGGATGAGGCCGACGAGCTTGCCCTGGATCTTCACCCGGTCCGGCCCAAAGATGCGGGTTTCGTAGGCCGGGTTGGCGGCTTCGAGGGCGATGGAGGCGCCGCGGCGGCGGAAGCGCTTCAGCGTCGCTTCCTCGTCGTCCACCAGCGCCACGACGATGTCGCCCGGATTGGCCGTATTGCTGTTGCGGATGATCACGGTATCGCCGTCGAGAATGCCGGCCTCGATCATCGAATCGCCCTTGACCTCGAGCGCATAATGTTCGCCGGAACCGAGCATCTCGGCAGGCACGGCGATGTCATGCGTGTTGTTCTGGATCGCCGAGATCGGCACGCCGGCAGCGATGCGGCCCATGACCGGAACGGTGGTGGCGTTCGGCGAATCGTCGTTGGCGGCGGGTTTCTGAGGGGCTGCTACCGGCTGCGGCTTGCCGAGGCTGCCTTCGATGACGCTCGGCGAAAACCCGCGCCGCGGCTGCATGCTGGGCGAGTAGGCTTCCGGCAGCTTGATGACTTCGAGCGCCCGGGCCCGGTTTGGCAGGCGGCGGATGAAGCCGCGCTCCTCGAGCGCGGTGATCAGGCGGTGGATGCCGGACTTGGACGCGAGGTCGAGAGCGTCCTTCATTTCGTCGAATGACGGCGGGATGCCGGATTCCTTCATGCGTTCGTGAATGAACAGAAGCAATTCCTGTTGTTTGCGCGTGAGCATCTTTTGGCACCCTCAGAGTCGGAAACAAATCCAGAACGGACACTATATGTTCCATATGTGTTCTGCAAGTCCCTAAATTTCTGTGAAGTATGATGATTTTTTCTTCATAGATGCGTGCCAGATATCTCGGGTCTCACCACTTGCGCGGCGCGAGCCCGCTGCCAAAGTAGCTTTGCGATTCCAATTCCGGGGGCCCTCGCGTGAACGCAAGACCAATCGATCATCTCGTGCTGCCGGTGGCGGGACTTACCGCTGCGCGTTCCCGGCTCACGAAGCTTGGTTTTACAGTTGCGCCCGACGCTTTTCATCCTTTCGGCACAGCCAATGCTTGTGTATTCTTCTCGGATGGCAGCTATCTGGAGCCGCTGGCTGTTGCCAATCGCCGTCATGCAAGCGCCGCCGCCAAACGTGGCAACGTTTTTACCGCACGCGATCTGGCCTTCCGCAAGGGACGCGACAGGCAGGGCTTTTCGGCGCTCGTTGTCGCCACGGGCGACGCGATGGCCGATCACGCGCGTTTCAAGATGCGCGGCGTCTCGGCAGGCGACGTGCTGGAATTTTCCCGTGGGATGACCTTGGCCGACGGTTCCGAAACCCAGGCGAGCTTCCGGCTGGCTTTTGCCGGTGATGACCGGGCGCCCGACTTCCTGATGTTTTCCTGCCAGCGGATCAATCCCCTGCCGGCCGATCGCAGCGAACTGGAGCACCATTCCAATGCGGTCATGGGACTGAGCAAGATCATCCTGTCGGCATCGGCGCCCTCCGATTTCGCGCCCCTGGCCGAGCAGGTGCTGATGACGAAGGCCAAGCCGGAGGCTGCTTCGCTCGAGCTTGCGGCGGCCAATGCCGGCATTCGCATCCTGCAGGATCACGAACTCGAGGCGGAATTTGCCCTGCCGTCGACGCCGGGTGCCGAGGGCCTGCGCGGCCGGGTGATCATCTTCAAGACGGCCGATCTTGCCGTGACAGAGATCACCCTTGCTGCTAATGACGTCGCATTCGTCCGCCGGGAGGGCCGTGTTCTCGTCTCGGCGGCGCCCGGCCAGGGTGTTTTGTTCGGCTTCGAGGAATAGGTTCATGGAAGTTACCGCAAATTCCAGCGTCTCCGTCGGCGAGGGAGACGGCAAGGTGGTTTTCGCGCAGGACGCAAAACTGTCGCTGATCGCCGGCCCCTGCCAGATGGAAAGCCGCGATCACGCCTTCATGATGGCAGGCGCGCTGAAGGAACTCTGCGGCAAGCTCGGTATCGGCCTCGTCTACAAGTCCTCCTACGACAAGGCCAATCGCACGTCGATTTCCGGCAAGCGCGGCATCGGGCTCGAAACCGCCATGGAAATCTTTGCCGACCTCAAGAAGGAGTTCGGCTTTCCGGTCCTGACCGACATTCACACGGAAGAGCAATGCGCCGTCGTCGCCGAGACGGTCGACATCCTGCAGATTCCGGCTTTCCTCTCCCGCCAGACGGACCTGCTTGTCGCAGCCGCCAAGACCGGCCGCGTCATCAACGTCAAGAAGGGCCAGTTCCTGGCGCCCTGGGACATGAAGAACGTGCTTGCCAAGTTCACCCAGAGCGGCAATCCGAACGTGCTGCTCTGCGAGCGCGGCGCTTCCTTCGGCTACAACACACTCGTCTCCGACATGCGCTCGCTGCCGATCATGGCGTCGCTCGGTGCTCCGGTCATCTTTGACGCGACACATTCGGTGCAGCAGCCGGGCGGGCAGGGCGCTTCGACCGGCGGCGACCGCACGATGGTGCCGGTGCTGGCGCGCGCAGCCGTCGCGGTCGGTGTCGCCGGCGTCTTTCTGGAAACCCACGAGGATCCGGACAACGCGCCCTCGGACGGCCCCAACATGGTGCATCTGAAGGACATGCCGCGGCTGCTCGAAAAGCTGCTCGCGCTCGATGCCATCGCCAAGGCGGCTTGAGCCCGCCCACAAAAAGCGCGCAAACTGCTTCGATTGTAATTTTCGTGTCATTGATTATGAGACATTTTCAGTGACCTCGTGACGTCAAGTCCAAACCCAGGGAGAGACCCTTGACCGCCATCACCGATATCATCGCCCGCGAAATTCTCGACAGCCGCGGCAATCCGACCGTCGAGGTCGATGTCTATCTGGAAGACGGTTCGATGGGCCGCGCGGCCGTTCCGTCGGGCGCCTCCACCGGCGCCCATGAAGCCGTTGAACTGCGTGACGGCGGCAAGCGCTATCACGGCAAGGGCGTCGAAAAGGCGGTCGAAGCCGTTAACACCGAGATCTTCGATGCGATCGGCGGTTTCGATGCCGAAAGCCAGATCCATATCGACAAGACGATGATCGCGCTCGACGGCACGCCGAACAAGTCGCGCCTCGGCGCCAATGCCATCCTCGGCGTCTCGCTCGCCGTCGCCAAGGCTGCCGCCGAAACGTCGGGCCTGCCGCTCTACCGTTATGTCGGCGGCCCCAACGCCCATGTCCTGCCGGTGCCGATGATGAACATCATCAACGGCGGCGCGCATGCCGACAACCCGATCGACTTCCAGGAATTCATGGTCATGCCGGTCGGCGCCGATACGCTGAAGGACGCCGTGCGCATGGGCTCGGAGATCTTCCACGTCCTCAAGAAGGAACTGGCGGCCCAGGGTCACAATACCAATGTCGGCGACGAAGGCGGTTTCGCACCGGGCCTGAAGAGCGCGTCGGAGGCCCTCGACTTCATCATGAAATCGGTCGAGAAGGCCGGTTACACGCCTGGCGACGACGTTTGCCTGGCGCTCGATTGCGCCTCGACCGAATTCTTCAAGAACGGCAAGTACGAAATGGAAGGTGAGGGCCGCACGCTCGAGCCGGAAGCCATGGCCGATTACCTGGCCGAGCTTGCAGCCAAGTACCCGATCATTTCAATCGAAGACGGCATGGCCGAAGACGATTGGGCCGGCTGGAAGTACCTGACCGACAAGATCGGCGCCAAGTGCCAGCTGGTCGGCGACGACCTGTTCGTCACCAATTCGGCGCGCCTGCGCGACGGCATCAAGATGGGCGTTGCCAACTCCATCCTCGTCAAGGTCAACCAGATCGGCTCGCTGTCGGAAACGCTCGATGCCGTCGAGACGGCACACAAGGCGAGCTATACCGCCGTGATGTCGCACCGCTCGGGCGAAACGGAAGATTCGACCATCGCCGATCTTGCCGTCGCCACCAATTGCGGACAGATCAAGACCGGCTCGCTGTCGCGTTCCGACCGGCTTGCCAAATACAACCAGCTCATCCGCATCGAGGAAATGCTGGGTCCGCAGGCCGTTTATGCCGGCCGCGGCATCCTGAAAGCCTAAGGCTTTTCAATCGAAATTTGCCATGAAAGCCCGCGCCAAAAGCGCGGGCTTTTTCGCGTCATGATTCTGGTCAACGATTGCTTAAGCAAGTTCTGCGAATTTGAAGCTCTGTTTCGGATCTGATTTGAGATCCCGTAGGCGTGACAAGGCGTTAGAGCGGCATGTGGACAAAGCATCATAAGAAAAGAAAATTCGGCCGTTTTGTCCTTCCCGCCATCACAGTCGCGTTTCTGTCCTACTTCGGCTATCATTCCATCCATGGCGATCTCGGTCTGATCGCCACGGAGGAATTCGAACGTCAGCGGCAGGCGCGTGCAGGCGAACTCGCCAAGCTGACCGCCCGGCGCGAAACGCTGGAGCGGCAGGTTCAGCTGATGAGCGACGGTTCGCTCGACAAGGACATGCTGGACGAGATCGCCCGCTATCAGCTGAATATTTCCCGCGGCGACGAAATCGTCATCTTCAACAACTACTTCTAAATTAACTCGATTTCGGTTAATTTTACATTTCTGTAACCTATTCAATAAGTTGCGCGGAATGTGAGCCATGCATTTATGGCATTGCTGGGGCAGCTTTTCTTGCCTATGGTACGCCCCGACACCAGAGTGGGAATCTGGCGATACACGTCAGGGCGTAATCTCGCTCTCAACGCAGAACTCAAAGGGAGGGATGAATGGCGCCGACCAAGACCGCGTCTGTATCCGGCCGCAAACCAGCGGCAAAGTCTGCAATCAAATCGGCCTCGAAAGCCTCCGCCAAGGAGTTTACGGGCAAGAACACCCCGGATTTCGGCAAGGATCAGGATCTTCACGCCTATCGTGAAATGCTGATGATCCGCCGTTTCGAGGAAAAGGCCGGCCAGCTCTACGGCATGGGCTTCATCGGTGGTTTCTGTCACCTCTATATCGGCCAGGAAGCTGTCGTCGTCGGCATGCAGATGGCGCAACAGGAGGGTGACCAGGTTATCACCGCCTATCGCGACCATGGGCATATGCTGGCAACCGGCATGAGCGCGCGTGGCGTCATGGCCGAGCTCACCGGACGCAAGGGCGGCTATTCCCGAGGGAAGGGCGGCTCGATGCACATGTTCTCCAAGGAGAAGCATTTCTACGGCGGCCACGGCATCGTCGGCGCCCAGGTTTCGCTCGGAACCGGTCTCGCCTTCGCCAACAGGTATCGTGGCAATGACAGCGTCTCGGTCGCCTATTTCGGCGATGGCGCGGCCAACCAGGGCCAGGTCTACGAGAGCTTCAACATGGCGGCCCTCTGGAAGCTGCCGATCGTCTATATCGTCGAGAACAACCGTTATGCGATGGGCACCTCGACGGCCCGTGCGACGGCGCAGTCGAACTACTCGCTGCGTGGTTCCGGCTTCGGCATCCCCGGCATCCAGGTCGACGGCATGGACGTTCGTGCCGTGAAGGCCGCCGGCGACGAGGCGCTCGAGCACTGCCGCTCCGGCAAGGGCCCGATCATTCTCGAAATGCTCACCTATCGTTATCGCGGCCACTCCATGTCCGACCCGGCGAAATATCGCTCCAAGGACGAAGTGCAGAAGATGCGCTCCGAGCACGACCCGATCGAGCAAGTGCGCCTGCGCCTCATCGAAAAGGGCTGGGCCACCGAGGACGAGCTGAAGGCGATCGACAAGGATATCCGTGACGTCGTTTCGGACAGCGCCGATTTCGCCCAGGCCGATCCGGAGCCGGATCCGTCCGAGCTCTACACCGACATTCTGCTCTGATCGCGGGGAGGGAACCCAATGCCAATCGATATCCTGATGCCCGCGCTTTCTCCGACCATGGAGGAAGGCACGCTTTCCAAATGGCTAAAGAAAGAAGGCGACAAGGTCACGTCCGGCGATGTCATCGCTGAAATCGAGACCGACAAGGCGACCATGGAAGTGGAAGCCGTCGATGAAGGCGTGATCGGCAAGCTGCTGATCGCCGCCGGCACCGAAAACGTCAAGGTCAACACCAAGATCGCCGTGCTCCTGCAAGATGGCGAAAGCGCCGATGCGATGAGCGCGGAAAAGCCGGCGGCACCTGCCAAGGCTGACGCGGATACGCCTGCGGCCACATCCGACGCGGCAGGCGGCAAGGCCCGCGAAGCAAGTGAAGAGACGCCTGCCGCGGCCAAGGTCCCGGCCCAGCCCAAGGCCGAGACGGCCGCCGATCCGGATATCCCGGCCGGCACCGAAATGGTCATGACCACCGTTCGCGAAGCGCTTCGCGACGCGATGGCCGAAGAAATGCGTCGCGACGAGAACGTCTTCGTCATGGGTGAGGAAGTCGCCGAATACCAGGGCGCCTACAAGATCACGCAAGGCTTGCTGCAGGAATTCGGACCGCGCCGCGTGGTCGATACGCCGATCACCGAACACGGCTTTGCCGGCGTCGGCGTCGGTGCCGCCATGGCGGGCCTGAAGCCGATCGTCGAATTCATGACCTTCAACTTCGCCATGCAGGCGATCGACCAGATCATCAATTCGGCCGCCAAGACGCTTTACATGTCCGGCGGCCAGATGGGTGCGCCGATCGTGTTCCGTGGCCCGAACGGTGCCGCCGCCCGCGTCGGCGCGCAGCACAGCCAGGACTATGCCACCTGGTACAGCCAGATCCCGGGCCTCAAGGTCGTCATGCCCTACACGGCTGCCGACGCCAAGGGCCTGCTGAAGGCCGCCATCCGCGATCCGAACCCGGTCGTCTTCCTGGAAAACGAAATCCTCTACGGTCACCAGTTCGAAGTGCCGAAGCTCGATGATTTCGTCCTGCCGATCGGCAAGGCGCGCATCCACCGCAAGGGTAACGACGTCACCATCGTTTCCTTCGGCATCGGCATGACCTATGCCGTGAAGGCGGTCGCTGAGCTGGAAAAGGAAGGCATCGACGTCGAGTTGATCGATCTTCGCACGCTGCGCCCGATGGACCTGCCGACGGTCATCGAGTCGGTCAAGAAGACCGGCCGCCTCGTCACCGTCGAGGAAGGTTATCCGCAGAACTCGATCGGTACGGAAATCGCCACCCGCGTCATGCAGCAGGCCTTCGATTATCTCGATGCGCCGATCCTGACGATCGCCGGCAAGGACGTTCCGATGCCTTATGCGGCCAATCTCGAAAAGCTGGCGCTGCCGAATGTCGGCGAAGTCGTCCAGGCGGTGAAAACCGTCTGCTACAGATAAGGGGAGGATGTTTCGATGCCGATCAACATCACCATGCCTGCCCTGTCCCCGACCATGGAAGAGGGCAATCTTTCCAAGTGGCTCGTCAAGGAAGGCGACAAGGTCAAGTCCGGCGACGTGCTCGCCGAGATCGAGACCGACAAGGCGACCATGGAAGTCGAATCCGTCGATGAGGGCACCGTTGCCAAGCTCGTCGTTGCGGCCGGTACCGAAGGCGTCAAGGTCAATGCCCTGATCGCCATTCTTGCCGCCGACGGCGAGGATGTCTCGGCTGCCGCCTCTTCGGGCGGCGGCGCTTCTCCGGCTCCGAAGGCCGAAGCTGCACCCGCCCCGAAGGCGGAAGCCGCTCCGGCTCAAAAGGCGTCCGAACCGGCTCCTGCAGCCGCAGCACCGGCTCCGGCGTCTTCGGGTGGTGCAAGGCCCTTTTCTTCGCCGCTCGCCCGTCGCCTCGCCAAGGAAGCCGGCCTCGACCTTTCCGCCGTGTCGGGTTCCGGCCCGCACGGCCGTGTCGTCAAGGCCGATATCGAAAAGGCTGTCGCTTCCGGTGGTGCCAAGCCTGCACCGGCTGCCGCTGCACAGGCTGCTGCCGCACCGGCGATCGCCAAGGGGCCGTCGGACGATACCGTCCTCAAGCTCTTCCCCGAGGGTTCGTACGAGCTTCTGCCGCATGACGGCATGCGCAAGACGATCGCCTCGCGCCTCACCGAGTCGAGCCAGACGGTTCCGTCCTACTTCGTCTCGATGGATTGCGAGCTCGACGCGCTGATGAAGCTGCGCGCCGAGATCAACAAGTCTTCGCCGATGAAGAAGACCGACAAGGGCGAGGTTCCGGCCTTCAAGCTGTCGGTCAACGACTTCATCATCAAGGCAATGGCGCTCGCGCTGCGCGATGTCCCGATGGCGAATGCTTCCTGGACCTCGACGGCCCGCGTGCTGCACAAGCATGCCGACGTCGGCGTGGCCGTATCCATCCCGGACGGCCTGATCACCCCGATCGTCCGCAAGGCCGAAACGAAGACGCTGTCCGCCATCTCCAACGAGGTGAAGGATCTCGCCAGGCGCGCCCGCGACAAGAAGCTGAAGCCGGAAGAATACCAGGGCGGCACGACATCCGTTTCCAACCTCGGCATGTTCGGCGTCTCCAACTTCACCTCGATCGTCAACCTGCCGCAGGCTTCGATCGTCTCGATCGGCGCAGGCGTCGAGAAGCCGATCGTCAAGAACGGCGAGATCAAGGTCGGCACGGTGATGACGGCAACCTTCGCCTTCGACCACCGTGTCATCGACGGCGCGCTCGGTGCGGAACTCGCGTCCGCCTTCAAGCGCTACATCGAAAACCCGATGGCGATGCTGGTGTAACGGTTTTCTCTCGCCCTTGCGGAGAGGTATCCGCAAGGGCGGGGAAGCGGAGACATATCCATGAAAACCGTTCTGTGCTTCGGCGACTCGCTCACCTGGGGTTTCGACCCTGAAGGACCCGGCAGGCATGCGTTCGAGGACCGTTGGTCGAGCGTTCTCGCTGCAGCGCTCGGTTCCGGCGTGACGGTCATCGCCGAGGGTCTGAACGGCCGCACGACGGGTTATGACGATCATCTTGCCGACTGCGACCGCAATGGCGTCAAGAACCTCCCGACCGTGCTGCATACTCACATGCCGCTCGATCTGGTGATCATCATGCTCGGAACCAACGACATGAAGCCGATAATCGCCGGCACCGCCCATGCGGCGCGTGCCGGCATTCAGCGTCTCGTGGGGCTGATCCGCCACCACGAATATTCGTTCGACTACGATGCGCCGGATATCTTGATCGTTTCGCCACCGCCGCTCTGCGACACCGCCGATCCGATCTTTTCGGCGATCTTCAAGGGCGGCGTCGAGCAGTCTTCCATGCTCGCCTCGCTTTACCGCGACCTCGCGGACGAACTGGGCTGCGGTTTCTTCGATGCGGGATCGGTCGCCAGAACGACGCCGATCGATGGCGTGCATCTCGATGCAGAAAATACCCGAGCCATCGGACGCGGCCTCGAGCCCGTCGTCCGGATGATGCTGGGGCTGTAGAACAAGATTTCCCGAGGCGGGCCGCTTGGAGCTGGCTCCCCAATGAGAAGGCAGGAAAGCAATGGCTCAATCCTACGACGTCATCGTTATCGGTTCCGGTCCCGGCGGTTATATCGCCGCCATCCGGGCATCCCAGCTCGGGCTGAAGGTCGCCGTCGTCGAGCGCGAGCACCTCGCCGGCATCTGCTCCAACTGGGGCTGCATTCCGACCAAGGCGCTATTGCGCTCGGCCGACGTCATGCACACCGCGAGCCATGCGAAGGACTACGGCCTGACGCTGGAAGGCACGATCAAGCCGGACGTCAAGGCGATCGTCGACCGCTCGCGCGGCATCGCCCACCGCATGAACAACGGCGTCGGTTTCCTGTTCAAGAAGAACAAGGTCGATATCATCTGGGGCGAGGCGAAGATCACCAAGCCCGGTGAAATCGTTGTCGGTAAGTCGACCAAACCGGTTGTCCAGCCGCAGGGCCCGATCCCGAAGAATACGCTGGGCGAGGGCACCTATACCGCCAAGCACATCATCATTGCGACAGGCGCTCGCCCGCGCGCGTTGCCGGGTATCGAGCCGGATGGCAAGCTGATCTGGACCTATTTCGAAGCGATGAAGCCGGAAGAGATGCCGAAGTCGCTGCTGGTCATGGGCTCGGGCGCCATCGGCATCGAATTTGCGAGCTTCTACCGCACCATGGGCGTCGAGGTCACCGTCGTCGAGATCATGAGCCAGGTCATGCCGGTCGAGGACGCGGAGATCTCCGCGCTCGCCAAGAAGCAGTTCGAGCGTCAGGGTATGAAGCTCCTGCTCGAAGCCAAGGTCGCCAAGGTCGAGAAGGGCGCCAATTCGGTCACTGCGACGATCGAACTGAAGGACGGCAAGACGCAGGAAATCACCGCTGACCGGATGATCTCGGCCGTCGGTGTCCAGGCCAATATCGAAGGCATCGGCCTTGAGGCGGTCGGCGTGAAGACCGACCGGGGCTTCATCGTCATCGACGGTTACGGCAAGACCAACGTGCCCGGCCTCTATGCGATCGGCGACGTGGCCGGCCCGCCGCTGCTCGCCCACAAGGCCGAACACGAAGCGGTCATCTGCGTCGAGAAGATCGCCGGCCTGCCCAACGTTCACCCGATGGACAAGCTGAAAATCCCGGGCTGCACCTATTGCCATCCGCAGGTCGCCTCTGTCGGCCTGACTGAAGCCAAGGCGAAAGAGCAGGGTCGCGACATCCGCGTCGGCCGTTTCCCGTTCGTCGCCAACGGCAAGGCGATCGCGCTCGGAGAGGACCAGGGCCTCGTCAAGACCATCTTCGACAAGAAGACTGGCGAACTGATCGGCGCCCACATGGTCGGTGCCGAAGTCACCGAACTGATCCAGGGCTTCGTCGTCGCCATGAACCTGGAGACGACGGAAGAGGAACTGATGCACACGATCTTCCCGCATCCGACCATTTCTGAAACGATGAAGGAAAGCGTGCTGGATGCGTATGGCCGGGCGCTGAATGCCTGATTGACGTTAGAGGTTTGGATATCCCCTCACCAACAAAATCTAAGACTTAGCTTCGCTAAGATCTTGATTTTGTAACCTCTCCCGCAAGGGGAGAGGTCGGGGCGCCGAGTTTGCGGCACGGTTATCTCTCCCCTTGCGGGAGAGAAAGCAATTTCGAAATCTTAGCGTAGCTAAGTTTCAGAAATTGCAAGTGAGGGGGTAGGCGGCATATCTGGATTCTGGATCAGGCCATTACCATATTTGAGTTTTCGAAACGGGGGTTCTCATGGGTGTAGGTTGGATTGCGGCGATCATCATCGGCGGCCTGTCGGGCTGGCTCGCCGGCAAGCTGATGGATGTCCGCTTCGGCATTTTCATGAACATCGTGATCGGCATTGTCGGCGCGGTGCTCGCCAACGGCATCTTCAACAGGTTCAACATCCATGTTGCAGACGGATGGCTGGGTTACCTGGTTGCGGGTTTCATCGGCTCCTGCATTTTGCTATTTATCGCCAAACTCGTCAGGCGCTGACGGTAGCCGCGCTTTAAGCGGTTGAAAGCAGGTATCTATGGTCACCATTCTCGACACGATCGCATCCGGCGATGAAAAGCGCGTCCGTCATCCGGAAAAGGCGCATCGTCCCGATACCGAGATCATGCGCAAGCCGGAATGGATCCGCGTTCGTGCCCCGGTTTCCAAGGGTTATCAGGAAACCCGCGCGATCGTGAAGGAAAACAAGCTGGTGACGGTCTGCGAGGAAGCGGGCTGCCCCAATATCGGCGAGTGCTGGGACAAGAAGCACGCCACCTTCATGATCATGGGCGAGATCTGCACCCGCGCCTGCGCCTTCTGCAACGTGGCGACCGGCAAGCCGAACGCGCTCGACATGGAAGAGCCCGAAAACGTCGCCAAGGCCGTCAAGCAGATGGGCCTGTCCCACGTGGTCATCACCTCCGTCGACCGCGATGACCTGGCCGACGGCGGCGCCGAACATTTCGAGAAGGTGATCTGGGCGATCCGTGCCGCGTCGCCGGCAACGACGATCGAGATCCTGACACCCGACTTCCTGAAAAAGCCCGGTGCGCTGGAGCGCGTCGTCGCCGCCAAGCCAGATGTGTTCAACCACAATATGGAAACCGTGCCGGGTAACTATCTGACGGTGCGCCCCGGCGCCCGCTATTTCCACTCCGTCCGGCTGCTGCAGCGGGTGAAGGAGCTGGATCCGACCATGTTCACCAAGTCGGGCATCATGGTGGGGCTCGGCGAGGAGCGCAACGAAGTGCTGCAGCTGATGGACGATCTGCGCACCGCCGACGTCGATTTCCTGACGATCGGCCAGTATCTGCAGCCGACCCGAAAGCACCACAAGGTAGAAAGCTTCGTCACGCCGGAGGAGTTCAAGTCCTACGAGACTGTGGCCTATTCCAAGGGTTTCCTGATGGTGTCGTCCAGCCCGCTGACCCGGTCTTCGCATCACGCCGGCGACGATTTCGCTCGCCTCAAGGCTGCGCGCGAGAGGAAGGTCCTGGCCGCCGCCGAGTAGGGCGGCAGCCGGTTCCAGGCTTTTATTCGGCTGCCTGGATCTTTTCGCTCTTGTCCTGGCCGCGTCTTCGTTCGCGTAGAGTGAACCTGTGGCCGCGCGCTTCGGCCTTAGCCATTTCAATGAGATAGACGAGCATGGGGAGCTGGTTCATGTCTGCAAGCTGCTTTGCGGATTCGAGCAGCTTTATCATCTGCGAGAAATCGTCCATGGATGCCTCTTTCGGCTGCGCCCGGTCTGCTGTCGGTTGATTATACCAAATGTACGCACGCTTGCGACACAGGATCACTACAACCGGATGGATGCTACATTAAATCTTATTAAACTGAATGCCATCTGACATCAACAAATGACCGGTGGTTGAACCGGTCCCTCAGACGTCTGTGTCAAACCTCTGTCACAATCGCATTCGGCGATCTCTATAGCGCCGTCTGTTTGACATTGAAATCCTCCTGTCGTCATCGACGGTTACCGCCAGTCACGATACTGAGAGCCTGATTCACGGGAGAGCATGATGGATAGGGAATCTGGCGTGAATGCGATCCGTTACGTGGGAATTGCCGAAGCGGCAGACAAGTGGTTTGGCATCGCACGCGGCCGGAAAGCCGGTTCTGATGTTGAAATCGAGATCCGAGATGCGCGAGCTTCTTGATCTTATCGGACCGGACGCTTAACTCGGGAACATGCCAAAGTTTGAAATCCGCCGTCCCGTCAAGCACAGCGCTGAAAAGATGTACGCGCTCGTTGCCGATGTCGAAAAATATCCGCAATTCCTGCCGCTCTGCGAAGCGCTGACCGTACGTTCCTCCAAGGAGCGCGACGGCAAGACGCTTCTCGTGGCCGACATGACGGTCGGCTACAAGGCGATCCGAGAAACCTTCACCACCCAGGTGCTGCTCAACCCGGCCGAGCGGATCATCGACGTGAAATATATCGAGGGGCCGTTCAAATATCTCGACAACCGCTGGAGATTCGAACCGGCGGCGGACGGTTCGCCGAATGCATGCACAGTGCATTTCTACATCGATTACGAGTTCAAGAGCATGATCCTCGGCGCCCTGATGGGCTCGATGTTCGACCGCGCCTTCCGCATGTTCGCCGAAGCCTTCGAGACCCGGGCCGACAAGATCTACGCCTGAGCGGCCACCTCGATCAGCATTGCGAGCGCGGTACGCACCGTCGCAAGCCTGACCTCCGTGCGGCCGATATCGCCGTACCGCATTTCCCGGTGCAGGATTTTCCCCGAACGGCTTTTCGCAGCCAGATGCACCAGGCCGACCGGTTTTTCCGCTGATCCGCCGCCGGGACCGGCAATGCCGGTCACCGCAACCGCGACGCTCGCCTGCGAGCGATAAAGCGCGCCATGCACCATCTGCAGCGCGGTTTCCCTCGACACCGCCCCATGCGTCGCGAGCGTTGCGTCCGCCACCCCGAGCATGTCCACCTTCGCCTCGTTCGTGTAGGTGACGAAACCGCGATCGACGACGGCGGACGAGCCGGAAATCTCCGTCAGCGCCCCGGCGATCAGCCCGCCTGTGCAGGATTCGGCGGTCGCGACCATTTTTCCGCGCGCGGTGAAGTCTAAAATGATCCGCCTGGCCTGGTCCTCGATATCGGCGGGAAACAGGCTCACGCGGCGTCTCCGCGGTAAACGACGGTCGCCGTGGCGATCGCGGCGATGCCCTCGCGGCGGCCGATGAAGCCGATCTTCTCGTTGGTGGTCGCCTTGACCGAGCAGCGGTCGATCGAAATGCCGAGAATCGCGGAGAGGGTTTCGCGCATCGCCTGGCGGTGCGGTGCGATCTTCGGGGCTTCTGCGATCAACGAGATGTCGGCGTTCATGATCGTGCCGCCGCGTTCGCGGACGATCTTTGCCGCATGGTCGAGGAAGATCTTTGACGGTGCACCGCGCCACTGCATGTCGGACGGCGGAAAATGGTCGCCGATATCGCCGGCGCCGCAGGTCGCGAGCAGCGCATCGGTCAGGGCATGCAGCGCGACATCCGCATCCGAATGGCCGCTGAGCTTCTGGTCGTGTGGAATGAACACGCCGCAGAGCGTTACGCCGTCGCCGGGCTCCAGCTGATGCACGTCGTAACCGTTGCCGGTGCGGACATCGGGGAGGGTGGTCGAAGACCGGGTCTGCGAGAGCTTTTCGTCGGCCATGGCGATATCCCGCTTCACGGTGAGTTTGATATTGTCGATCGATCCTTCCACCAGCGTCACCGGCAGGCCGGCCCATTCGGCGATCGAGGCGTCATCGGTGAAATCCTCGCGGCGCAGTGCCGCCGCTTTTTCGTGGGCGGTGCGGATTTCGGAGAGAACAAAGCTCTGCGGCGTCTGCGCGGCATAAAGCCCGGCGCGCGGTACGGTTTCGTGTACCAGCCCGTCAGGACCGCCGCGCTTCAGCGTGTCGCTGACCGGAACGGCCGGCAGCACGCCGTCCTGCCCCTCGTCGAGCGCCTGCGCCACCCGCTCGAGCACGCCGTGGTCGATAAAGGGCCGCGCCGCATCGTGGATCATCACGTGGGTCGCCTCGGTGCCGGACAGGGCGCGCAGGCCTTCATAGACCGAGCGCTGCCGTGTTTCCCCGCCGAACGTGGTGATCAGCCCGGCCGCGCCCTTGACGCCGACGGTTGCCGCCGCGAACAACGCCTCGTCGTCCGGATGGATGACGACGACGATCGGGCCGCTGCGGGGCCAGGTCAGAAACCGCTCCAGCGTATGGGCGATGACCGGCTTGCTTCCGATCCGCCGATACTGTTTGGGGCCGTCCTCAGGGGAACCGGCACGTTCCCCGCGGCCGGCGGCGACGATGACGATACCGATTGTCTTGGGACCGATTGTCATGGCTTTGTCGTCCCCGACCCGTAATTCGTTTTGGATTGACAGGCGCAGAACTATAGGACCAAAAGCCTGAATTCCAGCATGGCGCTCAAAAATAACGCAGTTCCGGAATTGCTCTTGGCAAACGTCCGAGACATGAATAAAAATAGTGCAACTATCTCATGTGCCCGAAAGATCATCATTTGAGTTTCCAAGATCTTGCCAAGCCTTTTCAGATCGGGCCTGTCGCCATTCGCAATCGCGTCGTCCTGGCGCCGATGTCCGGCGTCACCGATCTGCCGTTCCGGCGGCTTGCCTGGCGCTATGGCGCCGGGCTCGTCGTGACGGAAATGGTCGCCAGCGGTGAACTCATTCTCAACCGCGGCGAATCATGGGCGCGGCTGAAGGGCGCCGGGATTTCGCCGCACATGGTGCAGCTCGCCGGCCGCGAGGCGCAGCCGATGGCGGAAGCCGCGAAAATCGCTGCCGATAACGGCGCCGATATCATCGACATCAACATGGGGTGTCCGGCCAAGAAGGTGACGGGCGGTTATTCGGGCTCGGCCCTGATGCGCGATCCGGATCACGCGCTTTCCATGATCGAAGCAACGGTCAACGCCGTCAACGTGCCGGTGACGCTGAAGATGCGGCTCGGCTGGGACGAAAATTCCATCAATGCGCCCGAGATCGCCCGCCGTGCGGAACAGGCCGGCATCCAGCTGGTGACCATCCACGGCCGCACCCGCATGCAGTTCTATGAGGGCAGGGCGGACTGGGATGCGATCCGCCAGGTGCGCGACGCGATCTCCATCCCGCTGATCGCCAATGGCGACGTCGAATCGCCCGAGGACGCTCAAGCTATCCTGGCGCGCTCCGGTGCCGATGCGGTCATGGTCGGCCGCGGCGCTCAGGGACGGCCCTGGCATGTCGGCTGGCTTGCTGGCCACGCCGCGCCGTCGCAGGCCGAGATCGCCGATCTGGTCATCGAACATTACGAGGCGATGCTGGAACTCTACGGCCGCGAGGCCGGTCTGCGCCATGCGCGAAAACAGCTCGGCTGGTATCTCGACCGCTTCGTGGCCGACCTGCCCGCCACAGAAAAGGCCGCCATCATGATTTCGAAAGACCCGGCCGATGTTTCGCGCCGGATGATTGCAGCGCTCGGCGGCCAACCCGTCGACGCTCAGAAGGAGGCCGCATGAGCAAGTCCCCGGCGCAGGATGCCACGATTGGCAACGCGCTCGCCATGGCTGTCCTCAACTCGGTGCAGAACCCGGTGATATTGGTCGATGCGGCAGGCAAGGTCGCGTTCGCGAACTGGGAGGCGGAGGCTTTCTTCGGCGCCAGCGCCCCTCATCTCGCCAAGAACAAGATCTCCACCTTCATCCCGTTCGGCAGCCCGCTTCTCGCCCTGATCGACCAGGTGCGCGAGCGTAAAGCGCCCGTCAACGAATACCGTGTCGACCTGTCTTCGCCGCGTCTCGGCCAGGACAAGCTGGTCGATCTCTATGTCGCGCCCGTGGTCAGCGAACCAGGCTCGGTGGTCGTCGTCTTCCAGGAGCGGTCCATGGCGGACAAGATCGACCGCCAGCTCACCCATCGCGCCGCCGCGCGTTCGGTGACGGGTCTGGCCTCCATGCTCGCCCACGAGATCAAGAACCCGCTCTCGGGCATCCGCGGCGCCGCCCAGCTTCTGGAAAGCGTCGTTCCCGACGACGACCGGGCGCTGACCCAGCTGATCTGCGACGAGACCGACCGGATCGTCTCGCTGGTCGATCGCATGGAAGTCTTCTCCGACGAACGGCCGGTCGATCGCATAGCCCTCAACATCCATTCGGTGCTCGATCACGTGAAGGCGGTCGCCAAGGCCGGCTTTGCGCGCAAGATCAAGATCTCCGAAATGTACGACCCGTCGCTGCCGCCGGTCTTTGCCAACCGCGACCAGCTGGTGCAGGTCTTCCTCAACCTCATCAAGAATGCGGCCGAAGCCGTCGGCGACCAGCCGGACGGCGAAATCATGCTGACCACCGCCTATCGCCCCGGCATCAAGCTTTCGGTCGCCGGCACCCGGGACAAGATTTCCCTGCCGCTCGAATTCTGCGTCATCGACAATGGGCCGGGCGTTCCGACCGATCTCGTGCCGCATCTTTTCGATCCCTTCATCACCACCAAGACGAACGGCTCCGGCCTGGGCTTGGCGCTGGTCGCCAAGATCATCGGCGGCCATGGCGGCATCGTCGAATGCGACAGCCAGGCGCGCCGGACGATATTCCGTGTTCTGATGCCCATGCACAAGGAAGAGGCCATGGACGGCCGCGCCTTGAACTCCACAGGAAACGTAAAATGACTGCCACGATCCTTGTCGCCGACGACGACGCGGCCATCCGCACCGTTCTGAACCAGGCCTTGACCAGGGCAGGCTACGAAGTGCGCATCACCTCCAATGCCGCCACCCTGTGGCGCTGGATTTCGGCCGGTGAGGGGGATCTCGTCGTCACCGACGTGATCATGCCGGACGAGAACGCCTTCGACCTTCTGCCGCGCATCAAGAAAGCGCGACCCGAGCTCCCGGTGCTCGTCATGAGCGCCCAGAACACCTTCATGACGGCCATCAAGGCCTCGGAAAAGGGGGCCTACGACTACCTGCCGAAACCGTTCGACCTGACCGAGCTGATCGCCATCATCGGCCGGGCGCTCGCCGAGCCGAAGCGCAAGCCCGCCCGCCTCGACGACGACATGCAGGATGGCATGCCGCTCGTCGGCCGCTCTGCCGCCATGCAGGAAATCTACCGGGTCCTGGCCCGTCTGATGCAGACCGACCTGACGCTGATGATCACCGGTGAGTCCGGCACCGGCAAGGAACTCGTCGCCCGCGCGCTCCATGACTATGGCAAGCGGCGCAACGGTCCGTTCGTGGCGATCAACATGGCCGCCATCCCGCGCGACCTGATCGAATCGGAACTTTTCGGCCATGAGAAGGGCGCGTTCACCGGCGCCCAGAACCGCTCCACCGGCCGCTTCGAGCAGGCCGAGGGCGGAACTCTTTTCCTCGACGAGATCGGCGACATGCCGATGGACGCCCAGACGCGTCTGCTGCGCGTCCTGCAGCAGGGCGAATACACGACCGTCGGCGGCCGTACGCCCATCCGTACCGACGTCCGCATCGTCGCGGCCACCAACAAGGATTTGAAGCACCTGATCAACCAGGGCCTCTTCCGCGAGGACCTCTATTACCGCCTCAACGTCGTGCCGTTGCGCCTGCCGCCCTTGCGTGACCGTGCCGAGGACATTCCGGACCTCGTTCGCCACTTCATGCAGATGGCCGAGAAGGAGGGGCTGGATGCCAAGCGTTTCGACAGCGAGGCGCTGGATCTGATGAAGGCCTATGCCTGGCCGGGCAACGTGCGCGAGCTGGAAAACCTCGTTCGCCGACTGATGGCGCTTTATCCACAGGAGGTCATCAGCCGCGAGATCATCGAATCGGAGCTGCGCTCGGATGTTCCCGACAGCCCGATCGACAAGATGGGTACCCGCAGCGGCTCGCTCACCATCGCGCAGGCCGTGGAAGAAAACATGCGCAGCTATTTCGCGAGCTTCGGCGAAAACCTGCCGCCGCCGGGTCTCTACGATCGCGTCCTGACGGAGCTGGAATATCCGCTCATCCTGGCGGCGCTGACGGCCACCCGCGGCAACCAGATCAAGGCGGCCGATCTCCTCGGCCTCAACCGCAACACGCTTCGCAAGAAGATCCGGGAACTGGGCGTCTCGGTCTATCGCAGCTCTCGTGGCGCTTGATGGTTAGTTTGTTCCCGACTGCTTGACAGCTTCCGCTCATCGTTGCATTTTCGCCACATTGCGTTGCTTAAAGGTCACGCAGGGTTTGGTGAATGCTCGACGGAGTGGCGGCCGTCGATGGGGGTAGGCCAGCCCTTTTCTGGAAAGTGGCTGTCGCTTCGCCCGGTCTGACCGGGTTGGATCGATCTCCCGCGAGGGTTTTGGGGATCGGAGTGGATTCGATGACGGAAGGCGTAACAGCGCCGATGGCCGAAGACGAGCCAGCGGTGTCAGTGCAGGATCGGCGCGCGTCGTTTGCGCTCCCCGGCCTTCTGCTCGCCGGCGGAGCCTTGATCTGCGCGTCGGTGACGCTGTTCATCCTGCTCGGCCTGACGCCGATCGCCCCGACCACCAATGTCGTGATCGCCTCGGCTGCGCTGAATTCGCTTTTCATCCTCGGCCTGATGTATCTGATCGCCCGCGAGATCGTCCGGCTGGTGAAGGCGCGCAACCGCGGCCGTGCCGCCGCCCGCCTGCATGTCCGCATCGTCGTGTTGTTCTCGATCGTGGCGATTACGCCGGCGGTTCTGGTGGCGATTTTCGCGAGCCTCACGCTCAATGTCGGCCTTGACCGCTGGTTCTCGCTGCGGACGCAGTCGATCGTGCAGTCGTCCCAGGACGTCGCCCGCGCCTATATGCTCGAGAATGCCAGCTATCTTCAGGGCCAGACCGTGTCGATGTCGAACGACCTCGAGCGAAACCGGCCGATGTTCTATCTCGACCGTACGGGGTTCGTGGACCTGATGACCCGCCAGGCACGGGGTCGCGGGATGCTCGGAGCCTTCCTGGTGCGCGAGGACGGTCAGGCGATCGTCCAGGCGGACATCAAGACGGAAAAGCCGTTGCCGGCGATCCCGGAGGATGCGCTGAAAACGGCGGCGGCCGGCCAGCCGACGCTGATCCCGCCAGGCGTCACCAACCTCGTTGGCGCCGTCATCAAGCTCGACGCCATTCCCGGCTCCTATCTCTATACGATCCGCGCCGTCGACCCGAAGGTCATCTCGGCGATGCGGCTGATGGAGGAGAACACCGCCGAATACCAGGCGATGGAAGCCGGCCGCACATCGCTGCAGATCGCCTTTGCGGTGCTCTATCTCGGTTTCGCGCTGATCGTGCTGCTCGCGGCGATCTGGACGGCGATCGCGGTCGCCGACCGCATCGTCCGGCCGATCCGGCTGCTGATCAGCGCCGCCGACAGCGTGGCGACCGGCAATCTCAATGTCGTCGTGCCGGTGCGCGCCGCCGACGGTGACGTCGGCAGCCTGTCGCGCACTTTCAACAAGATGATTTCGGAGATCCGCAGCCAGCGCGACGAGATCCTCGAGGCCAAGGATGAAGTCGACGACCGTCGCCGGTTCATCGAGGCGGTGCTGTCCGGCGTCACCGCCGCCGTCATCGGCGTCGAGGAAGACCGCCGCATTACCATCGTCAATCCGTCGGCGGAGCATTTCCTCGGCGTTCCCGCCGAACAGCTGATGGGCGAGAAGCTTGAGGATGTCGCGCCCGAGATCGACCACGTCCTGACCGAGGCGCGCACCAGAGCGCGCGGCGAATTCCGCAAGCAGGTGAACCTGATCCGCGGCGGCAAGGAGCGGACGCTGTCGGTTCAGGTCACCCGCGAGGAGCAGCGCGCCGCACACGACAGCTATGTGGTGACGCTCGACGATATCACCGATCTTGTCATTGCCCAGCGTTCGACCGCCTGGGCGGACGTTGCCCGCCGCATCGCCCACGAGATCAAGAACCCGCTCACTCCGATCCAGCTTTCGGCCGAACGCCTCAAGCGTCGCTACGGCAAGCAGATCGCCGAGGACGACCGCGCCGTCTTCGACCAGTGCACCGATACGATCGTGCGCCAGGTCGGCGATATCGGCCGCATGGTCGATGAATTCTCCTCCTTTGCCCGCATGCCGAAACCCGCCAAGGAAGAGGCCGATCTGCGCGATATCCTGCGCGATGCGATCTTCCTGCGCGAGATGGGCACGACCCATGTGGATTTCATCCGCGAGCTTGGCGACGAGCCGCTGAAGGGCATGTTCGATGCGCGCATGCTCGGCCAGGCCTTCGGCAACCTCATCAAGAACGCCGTCGAGGCGATCGAGGCGGTCCCGAGCGATCAGGAACGCGACGGCCGCAAGGTCAAGGTGCGCTCGGTCTACGACGCGGAGCGCGACACCTATGTGGTCGACATCATCGACAACGGCAGCGGCCTGCCGACCGAGAACCGGCATCGCATCCTCGAGCCATACATGACCATGCGCGACAAGGGCACGGGTCTGGGGCTCGCCATCGTCAAGAAGATCATTGAAGAACACGGCGGGCAGCTCGAACTGCACGATGCCCCCGCCGATTTCGATCATGGCAAGGGCGCCATGATCAGGGTGCTGCTGCCGCATCTGGAACAGGTGGCGGTGCCGGGAACGGATAATAACAAGGAATTGGCTTATGGCGTCTGATATTCTGGTCGTAGATGACGAGGCGGATATCCGCGATATCGTTTCAGGTATTTTGTCCGATGAGGGCCATGAAACCCGCACGGCCCACGACAGCGACAGCGCGCTGGCAGCGATATCCGATCGCGTGCCGCGGCTGGTTTTCCTGGATATCTGGATGCAGGGCTCCAGGCTCGACGGCCTGGCGCTGCTCGACGAGGTCAAGAGCCGGCATCCCGAATTGCCCGTCGTGATGATCTCCGGTCATGGCAATGTCGAGACCGCCGTCTCGGCGATCAAGCGCGGCGCCTTCGACTTCATCGAAAAGCCGTTCAAGGCCGACCGGCTGATCCTGATCGCCGAGCGGGCGCTCGAAAACTCCAAGCTGAAGCGCGAGGTGACCGAACTCAAGAAGCGCACCGGCGACGCGGCCGAGCTGGTCGGCACGTCGGTTGCCGTCTCGCAGCTTCGCCAGACGATCGAGAAGGTCGCGCCCACCAACAGCCGCGTGATGATCCTCGGCCCCTCTGGCTCCGGCAAGGAACTGGTGGCGCGGATGATCCACAAGCGGTCGTCTCGCGTGACCGGTCCGTTCGTGGCGCTGAACGCTGCGACGATCACGCCCGATCGCATGGAGATGGCACTGTTCGGCACGGAAGGTGCTCCGGGCCAGGCGCGCAAGATCGGCGCACTGGAAGAGGCCCATCGCGGTATCCTCTATCTCGACGAAGTCGGCGAAATGCCGCGCGAGACGCAGAACAAGATCCTTCGCGTGCTTGTGGATCAACAGTTCGAGCGCGTCGGCGGTTCGAAGCGCGTCAAGGTCGATGTCCGCATCATTTCTTCGACCGCCTACAATCTCGAAAGCCTGATCGCCGACGGTTCGTTCCGCGAGGACCTGTACCATCGTCTCGCCGTCGTGCCGGTCAAGGTGCCGGCGCTGGCCGAGCGCCGCGAGGACATTCCTTTTCTGGTCGACATGTTCATGCGCCAGATTTCCGAACAGGCCGGAATCCGCCCCCGCAAGATCGGCGAGGATGCCATGGCCGTCCTGCAGGCCCACGACTGGCCGGGCAATATCCGCCAGCTGCGCAACAATATCGAACGGCTGATGATCCTTGCCCGTTCCGATGGTCCGGATTCGCCGATTTCCGCCGACATGCTGCCGACCGATCTCGGCGACATGCTGCCGAAGGTTTCGGCCAAGGGCGACTACCACATCATGACGCTGCCGCTGCGCGAGGCCCGCGAAATGTTCGAGCGCGACTACCTGATCGCCCAGATCAACCGTTTCGGAGGCAACATTTCCCGCACCGCGGAATTCGTCGGCATGGAGCGCTCGGCACTCCACCGCAAGCTCAAATCGCTCGGTGTTTGACATATGAAGGTGATCATCTGCGGCGCGGGACAGGTGGGCTACGGCATTGCCGAGCGGCTCGCCCAAGAGGACAATGATGTCTCCGTCATCGATACCTCGGCGACGCTGATTGCTGCGATCACCGAGACGCTCGACGTCAAGGGTTACGTCGGCCACGGCGCTCATCCGGACGTGCTGGAAAAGGCGGGCGCCAAAGACGCCGACATGATCATCGCGGTGACGCTCTATGACGAGGTCAACATCGTTGCCTGCGAAGTCGCGCACGCCCTGTTTTCTGTGCCCACCAAGATCGCCCGCATCCGCGCCCAGAACTATCTGAAGCCGGAATATGCCGACCTCTTCAGCCGCCAAAACATGTCGATCGACGTGACGATCTCGCCGGAAATCGAGGTCGGCAAGATGGTGCTGCGGCGCATTTCCTTTCCCGGCGCCACCGATGTTGTAAAGTTCGCCGACGATCACATCACCATGGTGGCGATCGAGTGCATGGAGGACTGCCCCGTCGTCGCCACGCCCCTGCACCAGCTCTCTGATCTCTTTCCGGACCTGATGGCAACCGTGGTCGGCATCGTCCGGGGCGGCGTCCTGACCGTTGCCCGCTCCGCCGATGAGCTCGAAGTCGGCGATCTCGCCTATGTCATCTGCCAGCGCGAACACATCCGCCGCACGCTCGGCCTGTTCGGCCACGAGGAGCAGGAGGCCCGCCGCATCGTCATCGCCGGCGGCGGCAATATCGGATATTACGTCGCCCGCACTATCGAGGAACACCAGCCGAGGACGCGGCTGAAGATCATCGAGAGCGACCGCGAGCGGGCGCTGGTCGTCTCCGAGCAGCTGCGCAATACGATCGTGCTGCACGGTTCGGCGCTCGACCAGAACATCCTCACCCAGGCCGATATCCAGGATACCGACCTGATGATAACCCTCACCAACAGCGACCAGATCAACATCCTCGGCGCGGTCCTGGCGAAATCGCTCGGCTGCAAGTCGAACCTGGTGCTGATCAACTCCACCTCGTTCCATCAGGTCACCGACGCGCTCGGCATCGATGCGCAGATCAATCCGCGTGCGGTGACGATCTCGCGCGTGCTGCAGCACGTCCGCAAGGGCCGTATCCGTTCCGTCTATGCGGTGCAGAACGGCGCTGCCGAGATTATCGAGGCCGAGGCGCTCGAAACCTCGCCGCTGGTCGGCCGGCCGTTCCGTGAACTCGACCTGCCGGACGGCATCCGTGTCGGCGCGATCTACCGCGGCGAGACCGTCATCCGCCCCAACGGCGACACCAAGATCAAGGCGCGCGACCGGGTCGTGCTCTTTGCCACCGCCGAAGCCGTGCGTCATGTGGAGCAGCTTTTCCGCGTCTCCATCCAGTATTTCTGACCAGCATTTCCGAAAAGAGCAGGGGATATCGATGTCGAGAATTGCCTATGTGAACGGACAATATGTTCGCCATTCCGACGCCGCGGTGCATGTGGAGGATCGCGGCTTCCAGTTCGCAGACGGCGTCTACGAAGTCTGCGAAGTGCGCCACGGCATGATCGTCGACCTGACCCGCCACCTCAACCGCCTCGACCGGTCGCTGGGTGAACTGAGGATGGCCGCGCCGATGGGCCGCGCGGCGCTCACCTTCGTCATCCGCGAAGTTCTCCGCCGCAACCGGGTGAAGAACGGCATCTTCTATCTGCAGGTAACCCGCGGTGCCGCCCGCCGCGACCACTACTTCCCCGCCGAGGGCACGCCGCCGACCATCACGATCACCGCCAAGAGCACGGATCCCTCGGCCGCCGCCAAAAAATATGCCAGTGGTATCAAGGTCATCACCCTGCCTGAGAACCGCTGGGACCGCGTCGACATCAAGACGGTCGGTCTGCTGCCGAACGTGCTTGCCAAGCAGCAGGCGAAGGAGGCCGGTGCTCAGGACGCTATCTTCATCGACCGTTCCGGCATCGTCATGGAAGGTGCCTCCTCGAACGTCTGGATCGTCACGCGGGATGGCGAACTGGTTACCCGGCCGGCCGAACACGGCATTCTCAAGGGAATCACCCGCACGACCCTCATCGATGTCGCCAAAAAGCTCGGGCTCAAGGTGGTCGAGCGCGAGTTCAAGACGGAAGAGATGCTGGCGGCGCGCGAGGTATTTTTCACCTCCGCCACCGGGATCTGCGTCCCGATCGTCGAAATCGACAACAAGCCGGTGGCCAATGGCCATCCGGGCACGGTATCGTCAAGTATACGCGACACCTTTTTCGACGTTGCGGAAAAGACGGCGATTTGATAGTCAAACATCGGGGAAGGGAAAGCACGGGGCGCTTTCCGCTTGTCTTTTATCAAGCTTGATCATGATCCGGCTCCGGGCCGGCAAAAAAGAAAGAAGCGGCGCTATGGCGGAACGTTCTCAGAACCTGCAGGATTTATTTCTTAATACCGTTCGCAAGCAGAAGATTTCCCTGACGATTTTCCTGATCAACGGGGTCAAGCTGACAGGTGTCGTGACCTCTTTCGACAACTTCTGCGTCCTGCTTCGCCGTGACGGCCACTCTCAGCTCGTGTATAAGCACGCGATCTCGACCATCATGCCGGGCCAGCCCATGCAGATGTTCGAAACCGAAGAGAACGCGGCCTAACAGGACAGAACAGATTTCAAATCGCGATACGTCTAAAGAATCCATGGTCCCGGAGGCTGAAAAGCGCCGGGACGATATGCGCGCACTCGTCATCGTGCCGGTCCTCAAGCAGGCACGGTCGAAGGCGGGGCAGGGCGACTCTAGCCAGGCACCCGCGCCGCAGCGCTCCAACGAAGCCCGCCTCGAAGAGGCGATCGGCCTTGCCAAGGCGATCGACCTCGAGATCGTGCAGGGGCTGATCGTACCGATCAGCCAGCCGCGCCCAGGAACGCTGATGGGCAGCGGCAAGATAGAGGAAATCAAGGCGCTGCTCGACCAGCACGACGCCGGCCTCGTCATCGTCGATCATCCGCTGACCCCGGTGCAGCAGCGCAATCTCGAAAAGGAATGGCAGGCCAAGGTCATCGACCGGACCGGCCTGATCCTCGAGATCTTCGGCCGCCGCGCTTCCACGAAGGAAGGCACGCTGCAGGTCGATCTGGCGCATCTCAATTACCAGAAGGGCCGCCTGGTCCGCAGTTGGACCCACCTTGAACGCCAGCGCGGTGGTGCCGGCTTCATGGGCGGCCCCGGCGAAACCCAGATCGAGGCCGACCGCCGGCTGCTTCAGGAACGCATCGTCAAGCTGGAGCGCGAGCTCGAACAGGTCGTGCGTACCCGCCAGCTTCACCGCGCCAAGCGCCGCAAGGTGCCGCACCCGATCGTGGCGCTGGTCGGTTATACCAATGCCGGCAAGTCGACGCTGTTCAACCGCATCACCGGCGCCGGCGTGCTTGCCGAGGACATGCTGTTTGCGACGCTCGATCCGACGCTGCGCCGCATGAAGCTGCCGCATGGCCGCACGGTGATCCTCTCCGATACGGTCGGCTTCATCTCTGATCTGCCGACCCATCTGGTCGCCGCCTTCCGCGCCACGCTGGAAGAGGTGCTGGAGGCCGATCTCGTCCTGCATGTGCGCGACATGTCCGACCCGGACAATGCCGCCCAAGCCGGCGACGTCATGCGCATCCTTGCCGATCTCGGCATCGACGAGAAGGAAGCGGCCGCCCGCATCATCGAGGTTTGGAACAAGATCGACCGGCTCGACCCGGAAGCCCATGAGGCGATCGCCGAACGCGCCGTCGGCCGCGAGAACGTCATGGCGGTCTCGGCGATCACGGGCGAGGGCGTCGAGCCCCTGATGGACGAGATCTCGAAACGTCTCTCCGGCGTGCTCACCGAAACCTCGATCACCATCCCGCCGGAAAAGCTCGGCCTCGTCTCCTGGGTCTACAGCAATTCCGTCGTCGACGGCCGCGAGGACAACGAGGACGGCTCCGTCACCCTGGATGTCCGCATGTCCGAGGCCGAGGCAGCCGAACTGGAGCGCAAGCTCGGCAATGGCCTAAAACCGGACAAGGAAGACTGGGAACGATAGGAGCGCTCTGGGCGCGACTTCGGCAACCGCCGGCAGCGTCATGATGTTGCCGGTTTTTTGCGGTGCAACATGAGCCGACGAGGACGGCCACGATTCTTGCGGTATTATCATCCGCGGGCCAGCAAAAACGGGTTTCGCGATGATACAAAATCCACCGAGGGAAGAGACCGGAGCACACCTGGACTACCTGGATGGGTGGAGAGGTATTGCGGTACTCTTCGTGATAGTGGGCCATTTCTGGATCGATGATTTCTGGCCTGGCGTCAGTACCTTCGGGGTGGACCTGTTTTTCGTTCTGTCCGGGCGGTTGATGTCGGAAATTCTGTTCGTCAAGCGGGCAGAACTGCCGACCTTCTTTTTCAGGCGTTTCTCAAGAATTTATCCGGCGCTCTTCGCGTTCGTCGTCATCACGACCCTTGCCTTCCAGGGCACCGAGATTTCGCACGGCCCTGTCGCGGCATTGCTGGCGCTGACGTTCACGATCAACTACGCGATGGTCTATACCCATCCGGTGGCGTTGCTTGATCACCTATGGTCGCTATGCGTCGAAGAACATGCCTATGTTCTTCTGGCGGGCGTCGCCTTCCTGTCGCGCCGCAGACTGTTTCCGGTCGGGGCTCTGATCGTCGCACTCGGCGCTGCGGCCATGCTGAACGGCATCATCCGCACGGAACTCGGCGCAAGCGTTCTCTATACCCACTGGCGCAGCGACGTCTCCGTGGCAGGCATATTCATTGCCGGCGGTCTCTGGCTGTTCCTGCGCAACCGCCAGGCTCCCTGGTGGGTTTCGCCGCTGGCGCTGCTGGTTGCGGTCGTGGCGAAGGGGATGCCGTTTCACGTCCTCTCCTTCGGCCTGTCGACCGTCATGCTGGCACTATCGATCACCACGATCGACAGCGCGGCGCCGGTGTTCCGCAAGATGCTGTCGGCCAAGGTGCTCACCTATGCCGGACTGTGGTCCTATTCGCTTTATCTATGGCAGCAGCCCTTCTACAAGCTTTACCGCGAGGGCGCGGCACCGACCCCAATACTGCTTCTGGCCGCCGTGGCGACCGCACTGGCGAGCTTCTACCTCGTGGAGAAACCCTCACGGAGGGCGCTCAACCGCCTTTTCCAGGGCCGGGCGGCAAGACTCGCGGCCACCGAGCGGATAGCCTGATAACTCGGCGCTCCGTTCTGCGCTGCGGGTGACGCCAATTCTTCGGGATCGGGAGCGGTTGCCTCCCTGCCGCTTGCGGGATGGATATATCCGCCAGGCAGTGTGGCCTCTTAAGCTACACGGACGCAGGAAACGTAGTTTCCTGCGACTTGGAAATGAGACGCCGCATGGACCTTGGCTAAGGTGCGAAGATCACGTTCGAAGACAGTCTTCAAGCGCCGGCCCCTGGGAACATTCCCGGCAAATACGTCCCGTCTTCCTGAAGCTCCATGGACCGTTCCTGAAGCCAGAACAGATATTCGGTAGCCGAGGTCGTCGTTCTGTCGCCATAGCCTGCCTGAAACGGATATTTGTCCGCCTCGCCGCTGCGGATCAGCAGGCTGATATAGTCGATCCGGGGTCTGATATCTTCCTTGAGAAGGGTCGCAACGTTGACCTCGTTGATCACGTTGTTCTTCACGACAGGGGCGTAGAGATCGGGATTTGTTTCGCTCCGCGCCCGCAGGTCGGCAAGCTCCTGCGCTGCGTTCGTCTTGAGCGCCGCGAGATCGGCCATCATTTCCGCGGTTGGCTCGATTAGAATGCCCCTTGCAATGAGCTCCTCTCTCGACAGGGCAAAAACCCAGCCCACCCCCTGCGGTCCCGGTTTCCATATTTCCGGATCAGGCGTCCAGCCGGAATGATCCTGGTTTTTCAGCTCCTCGATCGTAACGAAATTGACCTGCATTTCTCTTCTGGTGCGCATTCTCTGTTGCGCAAGCCGTTCACTCACCAGACCGTCCAATTGGCCACTCGCTTCCAAGGATCGCGCGAGCTTCAGCTTCTCCTCATCGGACCAGGGCCCGGGCGCCACGAGGGCCGCCTTGGCTTTCAGAGCTTCTTCCGGGTCGTCGATACCCTCCCGTAATCGCGCTTTGAGGACTTCCGCCGTTTCGATCCGCTGTTCGTCCGCAACGAGCTCCTCCTCGCTGTAGCGATTAAATGCCGCCTCCATGAGGGCGGCTTTCAGCTCGTTCTGCGAGGCACCGTTCGCGATTGCAGCATTGACTTTCTGATCTCTTTCTTCGCGAGATTGAGCGGAAGCGGACGGTGGCGGCGAACGGAGGTTCTGCCGATAATCGGTCGTCGCTGTAAACAAAGCTGTCAAGGCAACCAATGGATCGTCCTCCTGCGTGAAATGGTGGCGCCGGTGATTCCAGCGCCACTACCCTAGATGGAAACAACTTGCGCGAGACTTGACTCCATTTCCCGTTGCCGTGCGGAATCCTTCCGAATAACCCATCACGCGCCCAGAAATATCCGGTCGACAAACAACTTTATGCCCAATGCCACCCGATCGAATGCTGCTTGTCCAAGCTCAAACAGTTTCGCCGCGTTGCCACGAGATATGATAAAGACTGCCCGTAACTATCGAGCCGTGATCGCGCTCGCCGTAACAATCTTATGACTCAAATAAAGCTCCACACCTCCTAGCCGATCTGCCGCTCGATCGCCTTTGCCGCCTGCCAGAGCTCTTCCATGCGTTCCAGTGTGGCAGCTTCCAGCGTCTCATTCGATTGTTGAAGAGATGTTTCTATGTAATTGAACCGGCGCCTGAATTTTGTATTCGTGCCGCGAAGCGCCTCTTCCGGATCGGCTTTCACATGCCGGCCGATATTGACCAGCGCGAAGATGAGATCGCCGAGTTCGTCGGTAACCTTGTCCTGGTTTCCGTCGCGCAGAGCCTCGCGCAGTTCCCCGATCTCCTCCTCGATCTTGTCGAGGATCGGTTCGGCCGCCGACCAGTCGAAGCCGACCTTTGCCGCCCGCTGCTGCAGCTTCAGCGCCTCGGTCAGAGCCGGCTGGGCGCGGTGGACGCTTCCAAGGTATCCGAGCTTGAAATCCTCGGTAATGCCGCGATGCGCCCGCCGTTCGGCCCGCTCGCGCTTCTCCTCAGTCTTGATGTCGTCCCACTGCACTTTCACCGCGTCCGGCGTCGCGGCATCCGAGACGGCGAAGACATGCGGATGCCGGCGGATCATCTTTTTGGTGATCGCCTGGACGACGTCGCCAAAGGAAAATTCGCCGGCTTCCTCGGCCATGCGGGCGTGGAAGACCACCTGCAGCAGCAGGTCGCCCAGTTCCTCGCAGAGGTCGTCCATGTCGTTGCGCTCGATCGCATCGGCGACCTCATAGGCCTCCTCGATCGTATAGGGCTTGATGGTCGAAAAATTCTGTTCGAGGTCCCAGGGGCAGCCGGTGACGGGTGTCCTGAGCGCCGCCATGATCTCGATCAGCCGCGAAATATCCTTCGATGCTTCCATCATCTTGTCCTTCAATGCCGGATGTCAGGCGAGCGGAATGGTGTTTTTGTCCTTGCCGGACTGGTAGACGCCGGAAAGCCCGTCATATCGGGCTTTGATCCGGCTGGTCTGGGTCTTGAGACCGGCACGGAGCGGCTCGTCTTCGCTCTCGACCAGATCGGCAATTGCGTAGGAATGCCAGAAGGCATTGTTGCGCCGGTAACCGCCGGGCTCCAGGCCGAAAACCTCTTTGAGGATCTTCAGGTCATGCGGGATGGCGAAGGCGTCGCGCGAATCCTCGTGGCTGAAAAAATAATAGAAATTGTCGAAACCGGCCCAGGTGATCGCCGACATGCACATCGTGCAGGGTTCGTGAGTCGACAGGAAAATCAGGTCTTTGGTGGGAAGATCTCGTGTGGTTTCGTAAAAGCGCTTCAGCGTGTGCACTTCACCGTGCCACAGCGGATTTTCGAGCTCATTGTTGGTTTCGGCAATCACCAGTGACAGATCGGATTTCTTGAGGATCGCCGCGCCGAAAACCTTGTTGCCGGTGGCGACGCCCTTTTCCGTCAGGGGCAGAATGTCGTTTTCGATGACGTCGAGAAGGCGGGCGGCGATTGTCATGGGAACTCTTTATTGCAAGGTGTCTAGGCAGTTTATGGCGCGGAACGAAAGGATCGGGGCAAAAAAACACTGTAGTCTACAGAAATACTGGAGAAATATCGTCTGCGGTGGCTTTTGCTCAAGAACCGGTTGATCGTAAAACAGAAATACCGGCTCCCAATCCACTTCGCATATCCATTCCTTCAATTCCGCCGTCTTATTGTGGATATTGCTGTCATATGATTCAGGATACCCGCATGTCTCCAAGCCAACAACGCCTGTCGGTCTTTCCGGCTTTCTTCCGCGTCAGCGGACGGAGCGTTGTCGTGTTCGGCAATGGCGACGAAGCCTATGCCAAGGCCCGGCTGCTGCGCAACACCGATGCGGACATCGTTGCTTACGTCTCGGCACCTGATCGGGACTATGCCGGCTGGCTGGCCGCTCAGGATATTGAAACCGTTCATTCGGATTTTTCGCCGGATCATCTCGCAGATCAGGTCAAGGGCGCCGTGATGGTGTTTGCCGCCACCGGCGATGCCGCGCTGGATCGTGCGATCGTCACTGCCGCCCGCGCCGAAAAGGTACCCGCCAATGCGGTCGATCAGCCGGATTTCTGCGATTTTTATACACCGGCCCTCGTCAACCGCGCACCGGTCGCCATCGCCATCGGCACGGAAGGTGCCGGACCGGTGCTCGCCCAGATGATCCGCGCCCGCATCGACCAGATGCTGTCGCCGTCGCTCGGCGTTCTCGCCCGTCTGGCCGCTGAATATCGCGATGCCGCCGAACGTTTGGTGCCGCGCGGCGTATCGCGCCGGATCTTCTGGCGCCGCTTCTTCTCGGCCGATGTCGCAAGTGCCGTCGATGCCAACGATATCGCCACCGCCCGCCGCTCGGCCAATGCGCTGCTGTCGACCACCGGTCGCGCCGCGGGCCATGTCTGGCTGGTCGGCGCCGGCCCGGGCGCCGAGGACCTTTTGACGCTGCGTGCCCAGCGCGTGCTGATGGAAGCCGATGCGATCGTCTTTGACGCGCTGGTGCCGCAGGCGATCGTCGACATGGGCCGCCGCGATGCCGAGCGCCTGTCGGTCGGCAAGCGCAAGAACTGCCATTCGAAATCCCAAGACGAGATCAACAGGCTGCTGGTCACGCTCGGCCGCGAAGGCAAGCGCGTCGTCCGCCTCAAGTCCGGCGATCCGCTGGTCTATGGCCGCGCCGGCGAGGAAATGGCGGCGCTCCGTGACGCCGGTGTGACTTACGAGATCGTACCGGGCATCACCTCCGCCTTTGCCGCAGCTGCCGATTTCGAGCTGCCGCTGACGCTGCGCGGCGTCGCCTCGTCGCTGATCTTTACCACCGGCCATGACCTGACCGGCGACGTTCTGCCCGACTGGGCAAGCCTTGCGATTTCCGGCGCGACGATCGCCGTCTATATGGGCCGCACGGTTGCCGCCTCCGTCGCCGAACGCCTGATGGGCGCTGGCCTTGCCCCGGAAACCACCGTCGCCGTGATCGAGAATGCCAGCCGCCCCGACCGCCGGCTTTTCCACGGCGTTCTTCGCGAACTGCCGGACCTGGAAGCCCGCGACGATCTTTCCGGCCCGGTCATGGTGATCATCGGCGAAGCCGTCGCCGGTGCGAATTTCGAAAAGTCCGAACCGCTTTCCTATGGTAAGATGCCGGTTCGCGAGGAAATGGAACAGACAAGATGACCGACAAGGTTTTGACCGCCAACCGCCTTTCCGATGGCATCGCCGTCTGGCTCGACGCGAACGGCCAGTGGGTGGAAAACCTGCAGGACGCGATCGTCGCGCGCCATCCCGAGGCCGTGGCCTCGCTGGAAGCGATCGGCAAGCGCGATTTTGCGCAGAACCTGGTTGTTGACGTCGCTGTCATCGACGTGCAGGAGCAGGACGGCAAGCTCTGGCCGCTGCGTCTTCGCGAACGTATTCGTGCCCAGGGCCCGACCATGGAATATGCTGCCGGTTACCGCCCCGCCGATCCGGCCTTCATCGCAGTTTGAGGAAGTCATGTACCGTTACGACGAATTCGACCACGCTTTTGTTTCGAGCCGCGTGGAGCAGTTCCGCGATCAGGTCGGCCGCCGCCTCGCCGGTGAACTGGCCGAGGACGCGTTCAAGCCGCTGCGCCTGATGAACGGGGTCTACCTCCAGCTTCACGCCTACATGCTGCGCGTCGCGATCCCCTACGGGACGCTGAACGGCAAGCAGATGCGGATGCTCGCCCATATCGCACGCAAATACGACCGCGGTTACGGGCATTTCACCACCCGCCAGAACATCCAGTACAACTGGCCGAAACTCTCCGATACACCGGATATCCTGGCCGAGCTCGCAAGCGTCGAGATGCATGCGCTGCAGACCTCGGGCAACTGCATCCGCAACGTCACCGCCGACCATTTCGCCGGTGCTGCCGCCGACGAAGTCGCCGATCCCAGGCCTTACGCCGAGATCCTGCGCCAGTGGTCGTCGGTCCACCCGGAATTCTCTTATCTGCCCAGAAAGTTCAAGATCGCCGTCACCGGCGCCGAGCGCGACCGCGCCGCGATCCAGGTGCACGATATCGGCCTGCACCTGAAGAAGAACGAGGAAGGCCAGATCGGTTTTGCCGTCTATGTCGGCGGCGGGCAGGGCCGTACCCCGATGATCGCCAAGAAGATCAAGGATTTCCTCCCCGAGGAAGACCTGCTCTCCTACACGACCGCGATCATGCGCGTGTACAATCTGCATGGCCGCCGCGACAACAAGTACAAGGCGCGCATCAAGATCCTCGTCCACGAGACCGGCGCCGAGGAACTGGCCCGCCAGGTGGAGGAGGAATTCTCCCATCTGCAGGGCACCGAGCTGAAGCTGCCGGAGAAAGACATCCAGGCGATCGCCGCCTATTTCGCGCCGCCGGCTCTTCCCGACCGCGCCGAAGGCTGGCCGCAGCTCGCCGGCTGGAAAAAGACCGACGAAAATTTCGCCCGCTGGGTCGACCAGAACGTCAAGCCGCACAAACATCCTGACTACGGCATGGTGACCATTTCCCTGAAGCCGATCGGTGGCATTCCGGGCGACGCTTCCGACGTGCAGATGGATGCGATCGCCGATCTGGCGGAAGAGTTCGCCTTCGACGAGATCCGCATCAGCCACGAGCAGAACGTCATCCTGCCGCATGTGGCGCTGGCCGATCTCGAGCCGCTCTACCGGGCGCTGGTCGCCCATAATCTCGCGACCGCCAATGCCGGGCTGATCACCGACATCATCGCCTGTCCCGGCTTGGACTATTGCGCGCTGGCGAATGCCCGTTCGATCCCGCTGTCGCAGGAGATCTCCACCCGCTTCGGTGCGCCGGAGCGCCAGGCCGAGATCGGCGAGCTGAAGATAAAAATTTCCGGCTGCATCAATGCCTGCGGCCATCACCATGTCGGTCATATCGGCCTGCTGGGCGTCGAGAAGAAGGGCGCCGAGCTCTACCAGATCACGCTCGGCGGTTCCGGCGACGAGAACACCTCGATCGGCGAGATCATCGGCCGCGGCTTCGAGCCGAACAAGGTGACCGACGCGGTCGAGACGATCGTCGACACCTATCTCGGTCTTCGCACCTCGAAGGAGGAAACCTTCCTCGAAGCCTATCGCCGCGTCGGGCCGCAGCCGTTCAAGGAAGCGCTCTATGGCGATGCCAAGGCGGAGGCTGCGTAAATGACCCAGGAACCAAGACTCTGGAGAGAAACCGGCTTCGTCGAAAACGACCCCTGGGTGATCGAGACCGAGGAGGTGAAGGCGACCGAGGACCAGAAGGCGCTGCTGCCGCTCGACGAGATGATCGCGCGGGCCGAGGAGAGCAACGATGTCGGCCTCGGCGTGCTGATCCGCCCGGCGGACGACGTGCGCAAGCTCGAACCCTATCTCTACCGCATCGAGGTCGTCGCGGTGGATTTCCCGGCCTTCAACGACGGCCGTGCCTTTTCGCATGCCTCGCTGTTGCGCGACCGGCTCGGCTACAGGAATGAGTTGCGCGCGGTCGGCGACGTGCTGATCGACCAGGTGCCGCTGATGCTGCGCTGTGGCATCGACAGCTTTTCGGTGAAGAACGCCACGGCGCTGAAGCGGCTCGAGGAGGGCCGGCTGCCGGGCATCGCCGAACACTACCAGCCGACGGCCCGCCCCGCCGAAAAGGGCGAGGGCTATAGCTGGCGGCGCCGCACCGTGACGGCCTGAAGCCGGGGACGACCGGCCGAAAGGTGAATTTCCCGCACATATTTTCCGGAAGGCCCGCGACAAAGGCACGCGGATGCCTTCAAATGCGGGACCAGATGGTATATTTCGCTTTTGCGAAGAACGATGAGACGAAGAGACCGATAGGCATGAACGCTCCAGCAAAGACGGAAGAATTCGCAGTGGCCCAGGTTCAGGCAAAGATTCCGGACGGCGTTTATGCCGAGACGGTGCTCGCCGTCGAGCATTATACCGACCGGCTGTTCCGCTTCCGCATGACGCGGCCGGCCGGTTTCCGCTTCCGTTCGGGCGAGTTCGCGATGATCGGCCTGATGGTCGGCGACAAGCCGGTCTACCGCGCCTATTCGATCGCCAGCCCGGCCTGGGACGAGGAGCTCGAATTCTTCTCGATCAAGGTGCCGGACGGCCCGCTGACCTCGCATCTGCAGGCGATCAAGCCGGGCGACAGGGTGCTGATGCGCAAGAAGCCGACCGGCACGCTGGTGCTCGATGCGCTGACGCCCGGCAAGCGGCTCTACATGTTCTCGACCGGCACCGGCATCGCCCCCTTCGCGAGCCTCATCCGCGACCCCGAGACCTACGAAAAGTTCGACGAGGTCATCCTCACCCATACCTGCCGCGACGTCGCCGAACTGAAATACGGTTTCGACCTGGTGCACGAGATCAACAACCACGAATTCCTTCACGAGATCGTCGGCGACAAGCTCAAGCATTACCCGACCGTGACCCGCGAGGATTTCCAATATCGCGGCCGCATCACCGACCTGATCGAGTCGGCCAAGCTGTTCACCGATCTCGGCGTTCCGGCGCTAGACCCCGCCGTCGACCGCGGCATGATCTGCGGCTCGACCGCGATGCTGAAGGACACCAAGGACCTGCTCGAAAAGGCCGGCCTCGTCGAAGGCTCCAACAACAAGCCCGGCGAGTTCGTCATCGAACGGGCATTTGTGGGGTGAGAGGCGACGGCCTGCGGCCGGCAAAACGCTCCAGTGGAGCGTTTTGAGCCTCGAACGCCCTGAGCCAAAGCGAAGGGCCGGGGGGCGGTGCGGCATACGCGGCCCCTGCACAACCGGCGCGGCGCCGCTGGTTTCCTGATACAAGGACAGGAGTTAGGGAGGCACCCGCCCGCGTAAAAAACGCCCCCTACTGCCCCAGCAGGTCGCGAAGGCTCCAGGGCTCGTCGCCGGACTGGTCGGCGATGTCATCCACCTTCCAGCCGCCGTTTTCGCGCACCAGCGTGTAGAAGAGCGTCGCCGAGCGCTTGCCGTTGCTGAAGGACACTTCCAGCTCCGCCGTATCGCCGAAAACGATCGGCGGGGAAAGCTGGATATTGCTGGCGACGCCATCCTGCCCGGCCAGGATCGGATCGAAATCCACCGCCTCGCCATTCGCCGTCAGGCTCTCGTTGAGCGCATCGGAAAAATAGGCGGAATAGGGCGAGGGCGCATCGTCCTCGGCCGGGTCGATCGTGTCGGCATAAAGCGATTTGATCAGCGCCTGCGGCGACTTGTAGACCCGCGCCTCGGCGCCGGCCGCAGCCAGCAGGGAAAACAGCAGTCCGAAGACGATGGCCGGCATGCGCATGGGTGAGTCGTTCCCCGTTTGGATGTGAGGGGATGTTTAGGGGATGGAGGGGTGGAAGGATAGTGGGGAACGGTTTGGGAGTCGGGACCGTTTGCTTCCCACCGTCCTCCAGCGAGGGCTCGAACTCCCCTTCTTTATGTAAGCTTAGCAAGGAATGAAGAAACGCGGGCCGGATAACGCTTTTTTTGGCGAACTGAATCTTGACGCACTATACGCGGTAAAAGCCAAAATCGAATTTCACTGTTATTTGTGCGCGCCCCTATTTCTACTTCCCGAGTTCCTCAGCCTTCCCCTGAATAACGGCAAGGGCGGGCCTATATATATATGGAATTTTGAATGTCTCTTTTGCCCGATCCAGTTCAAAGAAGCCAACTTTTGCAAGCCTATCAGCAATCAATGTCGTATCTTGTTCTGATATAAGCCAGATTCGGCTCAAAGATTTAATGTTGTGCTCAGACTTCTGGCTGCTCAATTTTTCGACATACTTTCTCAGTTCGGGGTATTCCGCATAGAGAACTTTCGTTAGGCGATATTCAGAAAGAGATGGAAGGGAGTCTTTGAATGCAGCTCTATCAAACAGTTGAGTGCCGGATGGCGGGTTTTCTCCGCGATCTAATCGCTTCAATTGATTATCAATCATGGCATTGAAGAAGAATATTATCTCTCTAGGCGCATTTTTACCAGACCCGTCAGTTGTGCGCTTTAGTATCCAGTCAAATGTGCTCGACTGCCTTTTTCCGGTCTCGACTTGATCGGGAAGTATTTTTGCCAAAAAATCAAGTTGTTTTGATGCGTCATTGATAACCTCGGCTGGATCGAGCGCGAGGTATTCAGCTATTGCTTTGTTATTTAGAAAGCGCCTAGCTACCAGATTCTGCAAAGAGGGCTTGTCCCATTCAAGTTTAATATCGCGAGAAATGTGAGTTGCTTCCCGAAATCCCTCATCTGTAATCCGCTCCCAAATATCCGATCGTAAAAATATCTTTAAAATCACGTTATCAAAGGCTCGGATATCTCTATAGGCCTTAAATAGTGATCGCAATGCATTTCGTTCCAATTCTTCCGAATCGTCAAATGCAACATCTAGCCTGTCCAGCAGTATCCAAATAGTGAGGCCTTGTTTTGAAAGCCCGTTGCTTACCAAAGAAAATAGATCATCAATAGAATTTCCTTTTCCGAATTTTGCTGCTTCAGCCGCGGCCTCAGAAAAATAAATCTTTCCCGTCACGCCAGCGATGCCGCCTGTAGACTCGGACGTGAGCAGTGTTGTTTCGACAGCTGAAGGATTTATGTATTTTGATATATAGGATTTTACCGTCGACAATATCTTGCGAAGCGATGTTCCTTTTTCGGGTAGTAACCCTTCCTCCCTCAGAATAGATATTATTTTACTGGATTCTGTATTGTTTATTCCGTATTCAGTTAGCTCTCTTCCGATTAACGCAAGAAAGTAGAGCTTCCATAGATTTATAAATTGCTTCTCGTCAGGTGGCGGAGATACTTTAAGATTTTCAAATGCTGGAGCGCCTCTCGGGTTTTCTGCAACTACAACCAATATTCCGTTGTCGAAGAGCATGTCGATGTGATCTTGCACCAAAAGATAAAGCGCGCTTTTACCAGCCCCCTTGGTGCCATAGACTACGTCAACATCGCCACCTAAGATTTGTCGCCATGACTGCGTCTCAACAAAATATGACCTTAAATCATCTCTCTCTTCTTCAGCAATTTGGTTGCCAAAGCGGACCTCTTTTAAAATGTCCTTCTTACTCTTTTGCAATGTGCGCTCCAGCCCAGAGAAAATTTTACCAATCTACGATTGAGTCTGATACGATTGTCAACGCCTGTACGCTTAGAGACGATCTCAGTTCGACTGAGAAGGCTGCTCACGCGGCGATGTCCGATACCTAAAGGGCGCGCGCATGCGGCATCATCTCTCCCGTCCGGGGAGGAATGCCCCTACCGCCCAGGCCGCCCCGTCTTCCCCTTCGTCCGGCTCTTCCGCTTCTGCTCGCCCGCATCCTCATAACTTCCCGCGCCGATCTTGCCGCGCACGAGGGGGCGGGGATCGCCGCGTTCCGGCTGGCCTTCCAGCAGAGGCGAGAAGCGCTTGCCGGGTTCGGTGACGGGTTTTGGCGGAAGCTTGCCGGTGACCGGTTTTTCGGTGCGGCCGACGGTCATTTCGTCGAGGTCGTTCTTGCGGAACAGCGATGGCTTGGCGGGTTCGGCGATGTCGCGGCCCATGTCGTCGAGGTCGGGTTTGGCGAAGAGGGAGGTCGAGGGTGTGGTTTCCCCCTCATCCGCCCTTCGGGCACCTTCTCCCCCCTGGGTAGAAGGGGACTCGCGGCGGGGTTTTGCTCCACCCTTGCCGTTTCCGCCCTTGCCACTGCCGCCTTCGACGGCGCGGGCTTCGTCGCGGGCGATCGGGTCGTCCATGACGGCGAGTTCGGCGGCCTTGAGGCGTTTGATTTCGTCGCGGAGGCGCGCGGCCTTTTCGAAGTCGAGGTCGGCGGCGGCGTCGCGCATCGATTTTTCGAGCGCGTTGAGATGGGCCTGCAGATTGTTGCCGACCAGGTGGCCGCCATCCGCAAAGCCCTTGCCGGAGACGCCGGAAATGTCGGCGCGGACGTGGTCGCGCTCGTAGACCGAGTCGAGGATGTCGGAGATCCTGGCCTTCACCGATTCCGGCGTGATGCCGTTGGCGGTGTTGTATTCCATCTGCTTTTCGCGGCGGCGGGCGGTTTCGTCCATGGCGCGCTGCATCGAGCCGGTGATCTTGTCGGCATAAAGGATGACCTTGCCGTCGACGTTACGCGCCGCACGCCCGATGGTCTGAATAAGGGACGTCTCCGAGCGCAAAAAACCTTCCTTGTCGGCGTCGAGGATGGCGACGAAGGCGCATTCGGGAATGTCGAGGCCTTCGCGCAGGAGGTTGATGCCGACCAGCACGTCGAAGGCGCCGAGCCGCAGGTCGCGGATGATCTCGATGCGCTCCAGCGTGTCGATGTCCGAATGCATGTAGCGGACGCGCACGCCCTGTTCATGCAGGTATTCGGTCAAATCTTCGGCCATGCGCTTGGTGAGCACCGTACACAGCGTCCGGTACCCCTTGGCGGCGGTCTCGCGGATTTCGCCGAGCACGTCGTCGACCTGGGAACGGGCGGAACGGACTTCCACCGGCGGGTCGATCAGGCCGGTCGGGCGGATCACCTGTTCGGCGAACACACCGCCGGACTGTTCCATCTCCCAGTTGCCGGGCGTGGCCGAGACGGCAACGGTGAGCGGGCGCATCGCATCCCATTCCTCGAAGCGCAGCGGCCGGTTGTCCATGCAGGACGGCAGGCGGAAACCGTATTCGGCGAGCGTCGCCTTTCGGCGGAAGTCGCCCCGGTACATGCCGCCGATCTGGCTGACCGAGACATGGCTTTCGTCGATGAACAGCAGGGCGTTGTCGGGGATGTATTCGAACAGGGTCGGCGGCGGCTCGCCGGGATTGCGGCCGGTCAGATAACGCGAATAGTTCTCGATGCCGGCGCAGGAGCCGGTCGCCTCCAGCATCTCGATATCGTAGCGGGTGCGCTGTTCCAGCCGCTGCGCCTCGAGCAGGCGACCGCCCTTTTCGAGCTCGGCGAGCCGGTGCTTGAGCTCTTCCTTGATAGACTTGATGGCGCCGTTCAGCGTCGGGCGCGGGGTGACGTAGTGCGAGTTGGCGTAGATCTTTACCGATTTCAGGTCGCCGACCTTGTGGCCGGTCAGCGGATCGAACTCGGTGATCGCGTCGATCTCGTCGCCGAACATCGAGATGCGCCAGGCGGCATCTTCCAGGTGGGCCGGGAAGATTTCGATCGTGTCGCCGCGCACGCGAAAAGAGCCGCGCACGAAATTGATATCCTGGCGCTTGTATTGCTGGGCGACCAGGTCGGCCAACAATTGACGTTGATCCAATCGGTCGCCGACCGACATCTGGAAGGTCATCGCCGTATAGGTCTCGACCGAGCCGATACCATAGATGCAGGAGACCGAGGCGACGATGATGCAGTCGTCGCGCTCGAGCAGAGAACGGGTGGCGGAGTGGCGCATCCGGTCGATCTGTTCGTTGATCGAGGATTCCTTTTCGATGAACGTGTCGGAGCGCGGCACATAGGCTTCCGGCTGGTAATAGTCGTAGTAGGAGACGAAATATTCGACCGCGTTGTCCGGGAAGAAGTTCTTGAATTCTGAATAGAGCTGCGCGGCCAGCGTCTTGTTGGGCGCGAGGATCACCGCCGGGCGCTGGGTCGCCTCGATCACCTTGGCCATGGTGAAGGTTTTTCCCGAGCCGGTGACGCCGAGCAGCACCTGGCTGCGTTCGTTGTCGTTGATGCCCGCCACCAGGTCGCGGATGGCGGTCGGCTGGTCGCCGGCGGGCTCGTAGTCGGACGACATGCGGATGGTGACGCCGCCCTCTGACTTTTCCGGCCGGGCGGGGCGGTGCGGCGTCCACAGCTTGCCGTCCTTGAACAGCGGATTGCCGCTCTCGATCAGCGCCGACAGCGCCTCGACGGTGGCGGTGACCGCGCCGGAGGCGAGGTTCTCGGCATCCTCCAGCGAGGTATCCATGCCGGCGACCGGATTGAGCCCGGCGCGGGCGCGCGTCTTCGGATCCGACGAGGCGCCGATCGACACGCCGCGGGCGGTCTTCGAGGCGGTGGTGTTCTTGGCCGTCGTCGGGGCCGACTTGGCGGCCTTGATGGCCTCCTCACGCGCCGCGATCTCTATTCTCTTGCGATGCTTGCCGGCCTTGGAGGCTATTTCTCGCTGCGTCTCGACGCCGGACGCTTCCGCCTCCGCCTCGAGCTGCTTCACCCAGTCGGATACGCTGCCTTGCAGAGGCGCGCCCTCGAACGACGATTGCGGGGCCTCCTCGAAACCGTTGTGATTTTTCGGGTTCGAGGCGGGCGATTTTTTCGGTGATCTGGCCATGCCGCGAATATGGAGAGACTCGTCGCGAAAGTGAAGAGGGGTAGGTCACAAAACGAGTACAAAAGGGAAACGGATTTTTGGGGCGCAGGCGGGTTACGCCACCTGGCGCTGGGTGACGGCGCGGCGGCATTCGATCCAGCCGGGGATGCGTTCGGCCGGCATCGGGCGGCCGAAGAAATAGCCCTGGGCGAATTCGCAGCCGAGCGTTTTCAGCGCCTCGGCTTCCTCCTCGCTCTCGACGCCTTCGACCACCACTTCCATCGACAGCGCCCGGCCGAGCCCGGCCATGGCGCCGACGATTTCCTGGTTCTGGCGGCTGAGATGGACGTTGGTGATGAAGCGCCGGTCGAGTTTCAGCCGGTCGACCTTGAGCGCCACGAGATAGGCGAGCGAGGAATGGCCGGCGCCGAAATCGTCGACGGCGAGCTTGTAGCCGGAGCGTTCGATGCGCTTCAGCTGCTCGCCGGCGACCAGCGTGTCGAGGATCGCCTCCTCGGTGATCTCGATCTCGAACAGCGCCGGATCGATGCGGTGGGCGGCGGTGATGCGGTCGAGCACGTCGGTGACCGAATAGAGGTCGAATTCGCGCGGAGAGACGTTGATCGCGACGGTCGCCCGCGGCAGGCCCAGCGCGGGCAGGCGGGTCAGCAGGCCGCAGGCGGCTTCGGCGATGGTCGCGGTCAGCCGGTCGGCAAGGTTGGCGGCCTGGGCTGCGGCGACGATTTCCGGCGGCGCGATCGGCCCGAGATAGGGATGGTGCCAGCGCACCAGCGCCTCGAAACCGGTGATCTCCTGGGAGGCGAGGTCGACCTGCGGCTGGAACCAGGCTTCGACGTCGCCGGCATCCAGCGCGTCGGCGAGTTCGTGTTCGATCTGGTTCTGGCGGTCGGCCTGGGAGCGGAAGGCGGGCTCGAATTCGCGCCACTGGCGCCGGCCGCCGTCCTTCGCCCGGTAGAGCGCCATGTCGGCGCTGATGAACAGGTCTTCGGCGGTATCCGCATGCAGCGGAAAAAACGCAAGTCCGATCGAGGTTCCGACAACTGTCGGCTGGCCTTCGAGCATGACCGGCTGCCGGCTGCGGTCGAGGATGCCTGCCGCCAGGTCGCGAGCGAGTTTCCCCGCATCGGAGCCGCCGAGAATGATCGCGAACTCGTCGCCGCCAAGCCGGGCGATGGTGCCCCTGCCGTCGACGGCCGAGCGCAACCGGTCGCTGACTTCGACGAGGAGAGCATCGCCGGCGCTGTGACCGAGCGTATCGTTGACCGTCTTGAAGCGGTCGAGATCGAGGATGAGGAGGGCCAGTTGCTCCTCCGCGGCGCGGGCGGCGGAAATTCCGGTATCGAGGGCGGTGTTGAAGGCGGCACGGTTGGCAAGCCCGGTCAGCGGATCGCAATTGGCGAGCACTTCCAGCCGGTAGTTGGCGCGCAGGATGTTCGAATTGGCACTGGAGAGGGAATCGGCAAGCGCCGTCGCCTTCAGTTTGCCGAGCACGTTGCCGACGAAGGTCGCCTCGCTGGTGCGGCTGCTGCGGATCAGTACCATCGTCAGCGCCACGACGTCGATGGTCAGCAGCCAGCCGCCGGCGCCGCCGCTGACGGCAAGCGAGGCCATCACCGAGATGTTGGGCGGTATCGCGAAGGCGAGGGAAACCGTATTGTGTCCGACCCCCATGAGGACCGCGCCGGTCGCCATGCCGCACATGATCAGATAGAGGCCGCTATCTCCGCCGAGCGCATTGAAATCTGGCACGGTCAGCGGAAGAGCCGCCCAGGCGAGGCCGCTGACGAGGGCTCCGAAGGTCAGCACATCCAGCGCCTGCTGCGGAGCATGTTCCACGGTTTCCCAACGCGTCAGGATCGAGGCGAGGACGACGCGCAGGACCAGGCTTGCGATCACCGCCGTGAACCAGAGGCCGGCCGAAAAGGTCAGGCCACGGTCGATCGTGGTGACGAAAAGCGCCGAAGCGGATATCGCGGCATTGGTGGCGAGCGTCGAGGTCAGGCGCTCGAGCATGGTCGAAGCCTGTGCTCGCTTCACGTCCAGTGCGAGGGCCGGGTCGATTTGACCTGTTCTGAGTTCGGCTTCCATCGATCTGCTTGTGCTGGAGTTCCTATGCCGGCAGTATCCAATGGCGGCGATAAGAAAGTCTTGCATTCGAGGGATCTTCTTCAACCCAACCGGGTTATCCTGAATGAAAAGGTAATCGGCCGTTCGTCGCGCCTCAATATTGGGCGGATGCCCTTGGATTGTTCCGATAGCCCGGTAGTGCCGTAGATTCGATTTCTCCCGTAGCGCTGGAACTTCCGTCGCTGTCACGAATTACAAATTGTCCATGTCACGAAATGGCCGCAATTCCTGTTGGTTTCCACCACATTTTTTCGGGACTCTGAGGGGGTCCAACGAGGAGTGATTCAATGGCTCTTCCCACCCCGACCCTGGCCGCCATCCGGTACGGTTATGGTCTTCGTCCCGGCGAAGAGCCGCCCCGTGATGTCGAGGCGCTGCTGGGACAGATCGAAGAAGGGGCTTCCGGAAAGCCCCGTTTTCCGCGCGAGGGTATCGCTGGCCGGCTCGACACGGCAACCCGTGTCGTTTCGCTCCTCGCCGCCGAGGCGAAAGCCCGCAAGGCCGGCAATCCGAACGAAGACGTCCGCAAGGCGACCCAGAGCGAGGCGCGACGCATCTACCGGCAGGATGCGATGGCGCGGCTTGCCCAGGCGATCCATTCGCCGCTCGGCTTCTATGAGCGCCTTGCGAGTTTCTGGGTCGACCATTTCTCGACCAGCGTGATGAAGTCGCTGCCGATGCGGATGATAGTGCCGCTCTACGAAGCGCAGGCGATCCGTCCCAATCTCGGCGGTTCCTTCAGCAGGCTGCTGTCCGCCGCCATCCTGCATCCGGCCATGCTGATCTATCTCGACCAGGACCAGAGCGTCGGGCCTGACTCCGTTGCCGCCCGCAAGAACGGCCGCGGGCTCAATGAAAACCTCGGCCGCGAGCTGCTCGAACTCCACACCCTGGGCGCCGGCAGCGGCTATACCCAGGAGGACGTGCGGGCCGCAGCGCTGATCCTGACGGGACTTTCCGTCGACAATCGCGCCATGCAGGTCGTCTATCAGCCGCGGTTCGCCGAAGCGGGACCCGTCGACCTGCTCGGCCGGACCTATCGGGACGACGAGGGCGACGGCCAGGACCACGTGCTGATGCTCGAAGACCTGGCCGCCAACCCGAAGACCGCGCAGCATATCTGCGGCAAGCTCGTCCGGCATTTCGTTGCCGACGACGCGCCCCCGGAAATGGTCGCGGCGATGGTCGCCGCCTGGACCAAGAGCCGCGGCAATCTGACCGAGGTTTATCGCGCCATGCTCGCGCATCCGCGTGCCTGGTCGGATCCAGGCCGGAAGATCAAGCAACCGTTCGAATTCGTGGTCTCCGGTTTCCGCGCGCTCGATCTGCCGGAGAGGAATTTCGGCAATCTGCTGCGCGACATGGACGACGGCGACGAAGACGAGAACCCGGTCCAGAAAGCCATGGACCTGACCGGCATGGCGGCGAGAGAAGACACCAAGAAGAAGGCGGGGCGAGCCAATGCCCTGACGCTCGGCGCCCTGCAGCGCATGGGCCAGCCGATCTGGCAGCCGCCGAGCCCCGCAGGTTTTGCGGACGAAGCCGGTGTATGGCTGACCCCGAGCCAGCTGAGCGAGCGGATTTCATGGTCGCGAATGGTCGCGCGCATCTTCGGGCAGAAGATGGAGCCTTCGGTCTTCCTTCAGGCGGCCCTTGCCGATGCCGCCCATCCCGAGACCAGCAGGATCATTGCGCAGGCGCCCAACAAGGTTCACGGCATCACGATGGTGCTGGCGTCCCCTGAATTCAACAGGAGATAGGAAATGAACTCTCAACACGGCTTTCCTTTGTCTCGCCGCGGTTTTCTGGCCGGCGCCTGCTGTGCGGCGGGGGCCTCCATCATAACGCCGGTGAGTTTTGCCGCCATGCCCGGCGACAACCGGTTCGTGACGATCATCCTGCGCGGCGCCATGGACGGGCTCGATTTTGTCCAGCCATACGGCGATCCGGCCTATGCGGCGCTGAGGCCAAAGCTGGGCTTGAGGCCGGATACCGGCCTCATCGATCTCGGCGGTTTCTTCGGGCTCAATCCGGCGGCCTCCGCGCTGATGCCGTTGTGGCAGGCGGGCGAGCTCTCCTTCGTGCACGCGGTCTCGACGCCCTATCGAGACCAGCGCAGCCATTTCGATGGCCAGGACATGCTGGAGACCGGCGGCAACGGCAAGGACGAGCGCACCGGCTGGCTGAACCGCACGCTCGCGGTCATCCCGCGCTCGAACGCCCGCAAGGCGATCGACATCAATACCTCGATGGAACTGATCCTCAGCGGCCCGAACGAGGCGGATTCCTGGTCGTCCCAGAGCAACTTCGCGCTTGCCGAAGATGAGATCGCCTTTCTAGACCGCCTCTATGCCGGCGATCCGGCGTTTGCGAAAGCCATGGAGGAGGCGAAGAAGACCGACATATCGGCGGACTCTCTTTACGCCGACAGCAAGCGTGGCGCGGGTATTGCCGACATCGCGCGGCTTGCCGGCGGAATGCTGCGAGAGGACTACCGGATCGCCAGCTTCTCGATCAACGGCTGGGACACCCATGTGGGCCAGCAGGGGCAGTTCAAAAAAGCGGTCGGCGATCTCTCAACCGCGATCCTCACGTTGAAGGCAGCGCTCGGCGAAGACGCCTGGAAGAAGACCGTCGTGCTGGCGATGACCGAATTTGGCCGCACGGCACGCGAAAACGGCACCAAGGGCACCGACCACGGAACCGGCGGGCTAGCGGTGCTCGCCGGCGGAGCGATCCCGGGCGGCAAGGTTTTGGGCAAATGGCCGGGCCTTTCCGAAGACAAGCTGCTCGACCGCCGCGACCTGATGCCGACCGGCGACGTGCGCGAAGTCGCCGCCGCCATGCTCTACAGGCAGTTCGGCATCGAGCCCGACACTCTCACCGCCAAGGTCTTTCCCGGCCTGAGTTTCGATACGTCCTCGGCCTATCTGAGGGGGTAGGCGGGCGGGGTTGCGCTATGTCAGGATGTCGTAGACCCGAAAGATCCAATAGAACTGGTAGGCGAGCGCGAAGATGACGAATGCCGCGTGGTAGCGCCGGTCGGTGGTGATCGCGGCGATGATGCCGAGCACGATATAGACCGCGGTGCGGGCTGGATATTCGTAGCCAAGCGACAGGAAATAATCCCATCCCTTCAGCGCCGTATCGATGATGTCGGTGACGAGCATTGCCGCCAGGAAACCGAAGAACCAGGTCCGCCGCGACAGGAAGTAATGTTCGTAGCTGTCGTAATCCTGCATCGAGGTCGGAAAGAGCAGGGCGCAGAGGAAGAAGAACAGCGCGCAAAAGGCGATCAGGAAGAGATAGGCTGCAAAACCGATGACCGGCAGGGCGTGCAGCCGGTATTCCCACCACCAGAAATGCACCAGAAACAGGAACAGGAACGCCACCCAGCCGAGATGGACGGGGTAGATGCGGGCGGCGCGCGGATGCTGGACGATGCCGGCGAGGCCGTTTAGCAGCCGCGCCAGGCTGAGGCTCACCACCATGCCCATGACCACGCGGATATGCGTGAAGGTTTCGGCGGCGGTTACGGCGGCGTCCATCGCTGTTCCTCGCTTTATTCCTCGGCCGGCACCGGAACCGGGCGGCCCTCCTCGTCGAGAGCCACCATGATGAAGGTCCCTGCGGTGACTTTCTCGATCATCCGGTGGCGCGCCCGCTGCGCCCAGGCTTCCACCATAAGGGTGATTGACGAGCGGCCGACGCGGGTGATCTCCGTGTAGATGTTCAGCGTGTCGCCGATCTTGACCGGCAGTTCGAACGCCATTTCCTTGACCGCCGCGGTGACCACGCGGCCGCGGGCGCGTTCGGCGGCGCGGATGCCGCTCGCCAAGTCCATCTGTGCCATCACCCAGCCGCCGAAAATATCGCCGGCCGCGTTGGCATCCGCCGGCATTGCCAGGGTGCGGAGCGTCAGTTCGCCGGTCGGCTTGGCTTTTTCGGTCATCGTCATCTCTCTTTCGAAGTGGTTTGCAGGGCGACTCCTCCCGCCGCGAGACTAACCGGACGCGAGGAGGAAGGAAACTCCGATAAAAAGCGCTTCAAGATCAATAATTTAGACTGAACTAATGCGCGTTCGCCGCGATTTGTGAGGGCTTCACCACCTGGTAACCAACGACCGTTAGAATTTAAGGCGAATTGCACATAAGGGGGGTCCCATGCAACGTCTCGCCATTTCCTGGCGCCTTTATAGTCTCGTGCTCCTGTCGCTCGTCATTCTTGGCGGCGCCATGACCTTCAGCCTGTTCCAGAGCTACGCCTCGTCGGAACGGGAACGGAAGGCGGGCCTTGCCCAGATGAACGATGTGGCGCTGACAGTGCTCAAGAAATACCAGGCTCTCGAGACTTCGGGTGCCATGACCCGCGAGCAGGCCCAGAGCGAGGCCAAGGCCGTCATCTCGGTCATGCGTTACGGCGAAGGCAGCGGCTATTTCTGGATCAACGACATGCATCCGCGGATGATCATGCATCCGATCAAGGCTGAGCTGAACGGCAAGGACCTGTCGAACGACAAGGATCCGAACGGCAAGTTCCTGTTCGTCGAGTTCGCCAATACGGTCAAGGCGCAGGGCAAGGGCTTCGTCGATTACTACTGGCCGAAGCCCGGCGCCGAGCAGCCGGTCGAGAAATATTCGCACGTCGCCGGTTTCGCCCCCTGGGGTTGGATCGTCGGCACCGGCGTCTATGTGGACGACCTGCACGCCATGTTCCGGCGCGACGCGATCAACTTCGCCTCGATGTTCGGCATCGGCGCGCTGGTGCTGATCGCCGGCGCCACCTTCGTGGTCAAGACGGTTACCGGCCCGATCGGCAAGATCAAGCAGGCTCTGCAGTCGATCGCATCGGGCGAGGCGCGTGTCACCGTGCCTTGCACCGAACAGAACAACGAGATCGGCGAAATGGCCCGGGCACTCTCCGTGCTGCGCGATTCGGTCGACGAACGCGCCCAGTTGCAGGCACGCGAGGCCGAACAGGCCCGCATGATCGCCAGCGAACGCTCCGACAACGAGCGCACGATGACGGCCGCCGCCGACCGCCAGGGACGCGCGATCAGCGAGCTCGGACGGGCGCTCGAGGCGTTGGCCGGGGGCGATCTTTCCGTGGCGCTCTCCGATATCGGCGAGGATTATGCGAAACTCCGCCACGACTTCAATGCCGCGGTCAGTTCGCTGCATCAGGCGATCGCGGCGATTTCCGAGACGAGCCTTGTCGTACGCGACAGCGCCTCGGACATTTCCGGAGCGACGGGCCATCTGTCCAAGCGCACCGAACAGCAGGCGGCGGCACTCGAAGAGACCGCAGCAGCGCTCGACGAGATCACCGCAACCGTCCGCACCGCGTCGGAGCGGGCGGTCGAGGCCCGTACCATGGTCAGCGAGACCAAGGACAGCGCCGGCCGTTCGGGCGAGATCGTCCGCAATGCGATCGACGCCATGGGCCGGATCGAGGAGAGCTCCAACCGCATCAACCAGATCATCTCGGTGATCGACGAAATCGCCTTCCAGACCAACCTGCTGGCGCTGAATGCCGGCGTCGAGGCGGCGCGGGCAGGCGAGGCGGGACGCGGTTTTGCGGTCGTGGCGCAGGAAGTGCGCGAACTGGCGCAGCGCTCCGCCAATGCGGCCAAGGAGATCAAGACGCTGATCAGCAATTCCGCCCGCGAGGTGGAAGGCGGCGTGGCGCTGGTGCGCTCCACCGGTGATGCGCTGGTCGAGATCGCCACCCTGGTCGAGCGGGTCAACGCCCATGTGGACACGATTGCGACGGCCGCCCGCGAACAGGCGACTGGGCTTCAGGAGATCAATTCCTCCGTCAACCACATGGACCAGATGACCCAGCAGAACGCGGCGATGGTGGAGGAAACCACCGCGGCGAGCCAGACGCTTGCCGAGCAGAGCCTGCACCTGCAGGGCCTTCTTTCGGCCTTCAGGCTCGCTGACGGCGGCCGTGGGGCGACCTCCGGTCATGTGTCGCGCGCCCGCGCCGCCTGATCCGCACTGATCACTGCTAAGAAACAGAGGCCGCCGGCGCGACAAGCCCGGCGGCCTTTTGATGCCGGCCGCATTGACCTGGGTCAAATACGCGGGCCTCCGTTGTCCCTAACGCTGGGGCACCTTCAACGGAGAATATGATGACGAGGATCGTGATCATCCAGGGACACCCGGACGCCTCTGAGCCGCATCTCTGTCATGCGCTGGCCGACGCCTATGCCAAGGGAGCCGAGGCCGGCGGGCATACGGTCGAACGCATCGAACTCGCCCGCATCGGCGTGCCCTTCCTGACCTCCCAAAAGGAACAGCAACACGGGACGCTCAGCCCGCCGATCCACGACGCGCAGGTGAAGATCAGACGGGCGGATCACCTCGTCTTCGTCTATCCGCTCTGGCTCGGCTGCATGCCGGCGCTGGTCAAGGCGTTCCTGGAACAGGTGGCGCGGCCGGGCTTTGCCTACGATACGTCGCGGGGACCGTTCGACAGCGGCCTTCTGAGCGGCAAGTCGGCGCGGGTGGTGATCACCATGGGCATGCCCGCCTGGTATTACAGGGTCGTCTACGGCTGCCATAGCCTGAAGGCGCTGAAAGTAGGCATCCTGCATTTCGCCGGCATCCGCCCGGTACGCTCGACTTTGGTGGGCAAAGTCAATGCCGGGAATTTCGATGGCGCGAAATGGGTCGCCAGAATGGCGGCCACGGGAAGGCGAGCGTCCTGAAACGATCGCAAATTGCATCGAAAGGTCACGAAAGGGCCTTGATTTCTCAAAGGTTCATTTACCGACTTTGCCTAAACTCCATGCGTGTGTCATTTCGGCACCGGAAGAGTGGCAACTGGTATGGCGTATGCTCCCCTTTCTCGGCGGGTGATCGGCTCGTTGATCATCCCGACAATGCTGGCTGCCTGTTCCGCCGGGGATCTCGTTCCGCCCGCGCCGATCGACAATGGCCGGGTCGGGGCGATCCAGCCGATGCGCGACATTCCGGGCGAGCGGGTTTCCCAGCAGGCCTATCCAACGAGCCCCGCGCCGGTTTCGCAGGCAAGCGGTGTCGACTACGCGAACACGCCAAACCTCGCCGGCACCGGTTATCCCAATTCGGCCTATCCGGGTTCCAGCGCCAATGACGGCAGCCATTACCTGCGGGCACCGGCCCAGGTGCAGTCCGCGCCCCAGAATGCGCCCTTGAACGCACCCATGGCGCAGCAGCCATCCGGCGCCCGCCAGGGCCGCCTGCCGATGATCGACAGCGACGAGGCGATGCAGCAGCAGGCATCAGTCGCAGGCCGCAACACGACCCGCAATGCCGGGCCGATGACCATTCCGGAAGGGGGCGTCAACATCGACGCCGAACTCGGTTTCGGCCCCGACGAGAGCGACGTGACGGGACTTGCCGAGGAGGAGGATTCCGATATCGCCGAAGGTGTCGGCGACCAGCCCGTCGTCGACGGCATCGGCACCGACAATCCGCGTGCGCTGCAGCCACGCCGCCAGCCGATCTCGCAGCAGATGCCCCAGTCCATGAACGACGACCGCGTGCTCGTGCCGCCGAAACGCCAGGGCGCCGGCCTGCAGGGCGACCTGACGAACAACGAGATGACGTGGAGCGATGGGTCGCGCGTCATCCCGCCAAGCAGGGCGCCTGCCGGCAACCAGCAGGTGGCGATGCTGCGGCCCAACAATCCGATGAACGACAGCGGCCCGATGAGCCAGCGCGACATGCCCTGGCAGCGCGATGTGATGCCGCGGTCGGAAGTGAGCTGTCGCGCAGAACTGAAGCGCCTCGGCGTCGAATTCGACGACCGGCCGCCCATCGACGCAGGCCCGAGCTGCCGGGTGCCTTATCCGGTAAAGCTCTCCGGCCTGTCCGGCAATATCGACGTCAAGCCGGCTGTCACGCTGAACTGCCAGACGACGCTCGCCTTTGCGAAATGGGTCAGGAACGAGCTCGCCCCTTCCGCCCGTTACCGCTATCTCACCGGCATCCAGAAGATAGTGCCGATGGGCGGTTATTCCTGCCGCCGGATGAACAACAGCAACCAGCGCAACAACCCGATGTCCGAGCATGCCAAGGGCAACGCCATCGACATCGGCCAGATCGTGCTGAAGGACGGCCACGAGATCGACGTACGCAAGAAGGGCCTGTTCTCGATGCGCGAAGGCGGTCTCCTGAAGGCGGTGCGCAACGACAGCTGCAAATATTTCAACACCGTGCTCGGTCCCGGCAGCAATGCGGAACACTGGAACCATTTTCACTTCGACCTGCGCTCCCGCAGGAGCGGCAAGCGCTACTGCAACTGAGGTTCGACCATGGCCGATGCCGACATGCTCCGCAATCTGGCCCTTTCCCTGGAGGGAACCTCCGAAGCGCCGCATTTCGACAGGGCGGCGTTCAAGGTCAGGCGCATCTACGTGACGCTGGCGGCCGATGGCCTGACCGCAAATTTCAAGTTCACGCCGGACGAGCAGCAGATCAAATGCGAGATGCTGCCGAACGCCTTTTCGCCGGTCCAGAACGCCTGGGGCCGTCAGGGATGGACGACGGCGTTTCTCTCGGAATTCGAAGAGCCGGATCTCCGCGATGCGCTGGAAACGGCGTGGCGGCATGCGCTTCCCGGCAAACGCCGCGCCTGAACTGCCCCGGCCCGATACACCCGAGACAAGGGGCAGCGGTTAACCTGTGGACATTAATCGACCATAAACCATATCCGGCAACGAAACTGGAACCATAAGCGGCGGCGACGCAAGAGTGACGACGCCGCAGTCCGCCCCCCGCGGCCTTACCCCTACTGCGGCAACGGGACCCGGCGCGCTGACCAAGCCCATGGCGCGTCGGGTCTCACTCGAGCACCATTCCGGGTCGGCTTGATCCACACTTCCAAAAAGAAAGCCGGCTCAGGGAGCCGGCGAGGGTGGAGGTGGGGCTCGCGGGGAGGAGCCGTGCTTCCGGTTACGCAAGAACTTATACTTGAAAACAGTACACATGCGGCAAGCGGAAATGAAAAGGACTAAAACGCTCTGGTCATGACGGTCGCGCGAGAGGTTACGTGCGGCGTAAAAGGCGGGACCGTTGCTTGCCTGGTGGGGACAATGCTGTAAGAACGTCACGGGAAAATGACAGCGGCAGTGGATGTGTCTCCTTCTTCCGACCCGATGTCGGACCGGAGACCGAATTTGTCGATCGCAGCGCTTTTCCCCTTCATCCTGGCACTTCTGGCCGGTGGCGCGGTCGCTGGAATTCTCGCCGGCATGTTCGGAATCGGCGGCGGTGCGATCTTGGTGCCGATCTTCTTTCATGTCTTCGGGCTGCTCGGCGTTCCGGAAGACGTGCGCATGCAGCTGGCGCTCGGCACGTCGCTGGCGATCATCGTGCCCACCTCGATCCGCTCCTATATGGCGCACCGGCAGCGCGGCGCGGTCGATACCGATCTGCTCAAGGGCTGGATCGTCGCGGTGCCCCTCGGCACGCTGGTTGCGACCGTTATCGCCGCCAAGGCGACCAGCGCGGAACTGCAGCTGATCTTCGCGGTCATCGCGCTGGCGCTCGCCTTCCGGATGATCTTCAATCGCGCCAGCTGGAAGCTTGGCGACGACCTGCCGGGCAATCCCGTCAAGTTCCTGGTCGGCACTGGCATCGGCATCCTGTCCGGCCTGATGGGCATCGGCGGCGGCATCCTCAACAACACGTTCATGACCCTCTACGGCCGTTCGATCCATCAGGGAGTGGCGACCTCCTCGGGCGTCGGGGTGCTGATTTCGCTGCCGGGGCTCGCCGGTTATCTCTGGGGCGGCTGGGGGAGGCCCGGCCTGCCACCGTTCTCGACCGGCTATATCAACTGGCTGGCTGTGGCGCTGCTGATCCCAATCACGCTCTACATGGCCCCGATCGGTGTGCGGCTTGCGCATGTGATGTCGAAGCGGCAACTCGAAATCGGCTTCGGCATCTTCCTGATCGTCATCTCGGCGCAATTCTTCATGTCGATTATCCTCTGAAACCGTCAGCAATATTCTTCCCCAAGGGATGGTTTCGAAGGTTTGCGTGCCTATATTCGCGGCGCATCCCGCAAATCGATTCCTTGAGAAGACCGTCCCGCATGGCCTCCGTTGTTTCCATAGATAAACTCACCAAGACCTACGAGAACGGGTTCCAGGCGCTGAAAGGCATCGACCTGGAGATCGAGGAAGGCGAGATTCTCGCGCTTCTCGGCCCGAACGGCGCCGGCAAGACGACGCTGATCTCGATCATCTGCGGTCTCGTCAATCCTTCGACCGGCAAGGTGCTGGTCGGCGGCCACGACGTCATCAGGGACTTCCGCCAGACGCGTTCGCAGATCGGGCTGGTGCCGCAAGAACTGACGACCGACATGTTCGAGACGGTCTGGAACACGGTGAATTTTTCCCGCGGCGTTTATGGCAAAAAGCCGAATCCGGCGCTGGTCGAGAGCATCCTCAAGGAGCTGTCGCTGTGGAGCAAGAAGGACAGCATGCTGCGCGAGCTTTCGGGCGGCATGAAGCGGCGGGTGATGATCGCCAAGGCGCTCGCCCATGAGCCGAAAATCCTGTTCCTCGACGAGCCGACCGCCGGCGTCGACGTCAACCTGCGCCGGGAGATGTGGCAGCTTGTCGAGAAGCTGCGCGCAAGCGGCGTCACCATCATCTTGACCACCCACTATATCGAGGAGGCGGAAGAAATCGCCGACCGGGTGGGCGTCATCAACGGCGGCAAGCTGCTGCTGATCGAAGAGAAAGCGGCGCTGATGAAGAAGCTCGGCCGAAAGCAGCTCCGGCTCGAACTGTCGGAGCCTCTGAAGACGCTGCCTGAAAGCCTGAGCGCCTACAACCTGACGCTTTCCGAAGACGGGACGGCGCTGGTCCACGAATACCAGGGCGAGGAAGGGCAGGGCACGATCGCCGCGCTGCTGTCGACGCTTGCCGCGCAAGACATCCATTTCCGCGATCTTTCCACGCGGCAGAGCTCGCTCGAGGACATTTTCGTGGCGCTGGTGGGACAGAAAGTCGGAGAAGACGCATGAATTTCGAAGCGATCAAGTCGATCTACGTCTTCGAGATGGCTCGATTGCAGCGCACCCTGCTGCAGAGCGTCATCTCGCCGGTCATCACCACCTCGCTCTATTTCATCGTCTTCGGCACCGCGATCGGTTCGCGCATCCAGACGGTCGAGGGTGTTTCCTACGGGTCGTTCATCACGCCCGGCCTGATCATGCTGACGCTTTTGACGCAATGCATCAGCAACGGGTCGATAGGCATCTATTTCCCGAAATTCACCGGCACGATCTACGAGATACTTTCCGCGCCCGTGGCGATGACCGAGATCATCATCGGTTATGTCGGTGCGGCCGCGACCAAGGGGCTGATCATCGGCGCGATCATCCTCGCCACCGCCTCCTTCTTCGTCGAAATCCGGATCGCACATCCGTTCATGATGGTGCTTTTCCTGGTGCTGACGGCGATCACCTTCAGTATGTTCGGCTTCATCATCGGCATCTGGGCGAAGAATTTCGAACAGCTCAATATCATCCCGATGCTGGTGGTGCCGCCGCTGACCTTCCTCGGTGGCAGCTTCTATTCGATCAACATGCTGCCGCCCTTCTGGCAGACGGTCAGCCATTTCAATCCGGTCCTCTATCTCGTCTCGGGCTTCCGCTGGAGTTTCTACGAGATCGCCGACGTCAATCCGATGATCAGCCTCGGCATGATCGGCCTGTTCCTGGTCATCTGCCTGTCGATCCTCGGCTGGATCTTCAAGACGGGTTACCGGCTGCGCAACTGACCGCAGCCGATAACGGTTTGAAGCGGGCTCAGCCCTGGCTGAGCTGGACCTGGCGTCCTCCGCGCATGACCATCACCGATGCACCGAGGATGGACGCGATGCCGAGGAAGGTCATGACGCCGAGCGGTCCCTGGGCGTCGATCAGCAGGCCGCCGAGCACGGCACCGCTGGATATGGCGATCTGGAAGGTCGTCAGCAGCAGGGCGCCGGCGCTTTCCGCCTCGTCGGGTGCTGCCCGGGTGATGTAGCTTTGGATGCTGACCGGCAGGGCGCCGAAGGCAAAACCCCAGAGCGTGATGGCAACCGCTGCTGCCGCCGTCGAGGCCCCGAGGGTGACGAGGAACACGGCGGACACGGCGATCAGGCCGGAGGCGAACACGACCCCAAGCGTCGAACTGCGTTCGGTGATCATGCCCCCGGCGATATTGCCGAAGAAACCGCCGATGCCATAGGCGAGCAGGACGAGCGAGACCATCTCGACGTCAAGCCGCGGAACATCTTCCAGATAGGGGCGGATATAGGTGAAGCCCGCGAAATGGCCGGCGACGATGAGCAGCGTCGCGATCAGCCCGACCCGGATCTTCGGCCGCTTGAGGACCTCCGCCAGCGTGCCGAGCCCGGCATGGCCAGCAGGCGGCAGCGAAGGGACGGTAACGGCCTGCGCCAGCAACGCCAGCACGCCGACCGCGCCGGCGAGCACGAAGGCCGCCCGCCAGCCGAGGGTGGAGCCGATATAGGCGCCGAGCGGTGCGGCCATCACGGTCGCCACCGAGACGCCGGTGAAGATCATCGCCATGGCGCGCGGCAGGTGGTTCATCGGCACGAGCCGCATGGCAAGTGCCCCGGCCATGGCCCAGAAGCCGCCGAGCCCGACGCCGAGCAGGACGCGCGACACGAGCAGTACGGTCAGGCCGTTGGCAAGGGCGGCCAGTGCGCAGGAGAGGATGAGAAGGGCGGTCAGCCCGAACAGCGTCCAGCGCCGGTTGAAGCTGCGGGTGCCGATCACGACAGCGGGGCCGGCGAATGCTGCGACGACGGCGGTCACCGTCACCGTCTGGCCGGCGACGCCGGGACTGATGCCGAGATCTGCGGAGATGGGCGTGAGCAGGCTCGCCGGCAGGAACTCTGCCGTCACGAGGCCGAAGACGCCGAGGGTGAGCGCGATGACCGCGTCCCACCGGGCCTTGGCCGATGTGTTCGGGGAAGATGTGTCGCGCACGACATCGTCCTCTTCGAAAGTGCTGTCAGTCATGGTCATGTCCTGTCTTGGGAGGTGGCACGGAAGACCGCACCGGGAGGATGGACCAGACTTAGGCGTGACAGCCTGTACTTTCCATGCTAGAAAATCCGATATGCTTGACCATTCGTCCAAAGAAACGCCACTAGACGTCTCCGATCCGCTCACCGAGATGCTGCGGGGGTTAAGGCTCGACGGCGTCGAATACGGGCGCTGCCGGCTCGCTGAGCCCTGGGCGACCTCTTTCCCGGCGCAGGAGGCGGCACGGTTCCATTTCATTTCGTCTGGCAACGCATGGCTGCAGACGCCGTCGGGCGAATGGCTGCAACTGCGGCCTGGCGATGCGGCCCTCCTGCCGCGCGGCGATGCACATGTGATCGCAAGCCTCCCGGGCCTGGCGCCGCTGCCCTTCGACCGGTTCGGGCGCAAGGAAGTCTGCCAGGGCGTGTTCGACGTGCAATGCGCCGATGCCTGCGGCAGCACCGTGGCGCTGACCGCCTCGATGCGCTTCAACATCGACAAGCTGCATCCGCTGCTGCAACTGATGCCCGAGACAATGCTGACCAGCGATCTCGCCAGGAACGAGCCGTCGATCCCGCATCTTCTCGATGCCATGGCGCGCGAGGTGGATATGGACCGCGTTGGCGCCGGTGGTATTCTCGCACGGCTCGCCGACGTCCTGACCGCCACGCTGATCCGCACCTGGGTCGAACATGGCTGCGGCGACACGACCGGCTGGATTGCCGCGGTGCGCAATCCCGAAGTCGGCCGGGTGCTGGCCGCCATTCATCTTCAGCCCGACCGTGACTGGAACATTGCCTCGCTTGCCCGGCTGATGGGCGCTTCCCGGTCGGGTTTCGCCGAACGGTTTCTGCGCGTGGTCGGCGAAACGCCGGCGCGCTACGTGGCACGGGTGCGCATGCACCAGGCGCGGCAATGGCTGCGCGACGGCGAACGCGTCGCGACGGTCGCCGAGCGGCTCGGCTACGATGCCGAAGCCTCCTTCAGCCGCGCCTTCAAACGCATCATCGGCACGCCGCCGAGCCACTTCCGGAAGAATGGCGGCGAGGGCGGGGGCATCCGGGATTTCGGCTGACGTCAGTCCCGGAGCCTGAGCTCGTCCGTCTGCATTTGCAGGGAGCCAAGGGTGGAGAGGAAGCTCATGCCGAGCAGGCTCTCGCCGAGCCGTCCGTCTTCCGCCACCATCGCCCGGACGTTTTTGCGCACGATCGGGCCGATGGAGATCTCGTCGAGGCGGACGGGCGCAGCCATCGCCCGGCCGTTGGCGGTCATCACGCTCACTGAAAAATCGAGGCTCTGCGGATTGAGGCCGATGGCGCGGGCATCGTCGTAGGAAAGCACGACGGTGCTGGCGCCGGTATCGACCAGCATCGGCAGGACCTTGCCCTGGACGCTGACATTGGTCTGGAAATGGCTGCCGCGGGTCTTGTGAATGATGACTTCGTTGAGACCGTCGCTGGTCGTCGTGATCACCGCCGTCCCGGGCAGCAGGCCCGCGGTCACCCGGGCGGCGACATTGCGGGCGTCGGCGCGGTAGAGATAGGCGGTGACCAGCGCGAGGATGATCAGCAGCCAGAGGGCGATATTTCGGAGCACCTCGCCGCCATTGCCGCGCCGGCCCGCGAGAATCCCCGCGGCGAGCAGGCCGGCGATCGGCAGGAGGTAGATGATCTGGCCGAAATCGCTGTTGTCGATGCCGAAGGTCTGCCCGGCATCGTGATTGAAGATCAGGAACGCCAGGCCGATGCCGAGGACGATGAGGATGCCGGTCAGCGCGTTCATGCCCTATCGCGTTCCTTGGTTTTCCGCTGCGCCAAAAGCTGCCGGCGCGTCTCCCGCCTTGGCTTTCGCTCGACGGTTTCGAGCCGTGCGGGCAAGGCTTCCATCAGTGCGCGGCGCTCGATATCCGTATAGTCCATCCAGGCGGCGATCTCGTCGCGGGTCCGTCCGCAGCCGAAGCAATAGCCGGTCTTGAGGTCGATCGAGCAGACAAGGGTACAGGGCGAAATCATGCCTCAGTATATCGGGGTTTCACGCGGCAAGAGCAAGAGTGGCGAGCATGGCGATCTCGCTCAATTGTTGAGTAGCGCCGATCGTATCGCCCGTATGGCCGCCGAGTTTGCGGCGCACGAAACGGGTGAAGCCGAACCCGGCGAGCGCTGCAACGATCAGCGACAATAGGACCTTCGGCAGGCCGAGAACGGGGACGAGGAGGATGAGCGCGAAGGCGGCGCCGGTAAACAGCGCGATATTGCGGGCGCCATCCTCCGGAAAGCCGGCACCGGCAGCGACGCCGTTTTCCCGCGCCGACGGCAACGCGCGCCAATGGGCGACCATCACCGCGCGGCTGACGGCGGCAACAGCAAGCACGGCGAGCGCCGCCGTGACCGCATCCAGGCGGAACAATGCCGCGAGCGCCGAGGCCCGCAGGCCAAAAGACAGCACCAGCGCCACGACGCCATAAGCGCCGATGCGGCTGTCCTTCATGATCAGAAGCGCGTGGTCCTTGTCGCGCCCGCCGCCGAGACCATCCGCCGCATCCGCAAGACCGTCCTCGTGGAGTGCGCCGGTCAGAACCGTCAGCGCGGCAAGCGAAAGCAGGCTGACGAGCAGCGGATCGCCGGACTGCAGGAGGAGGAGAACGAGCGCGGGCAGGGCCGCGACGATCAGCCCGGCGACGGGAAAGGCCCGCACGGCCCGCGAAATGGTGCCGTCATGGCCGCGGAAGAGCCGGTCCGGGACCGACACACGGCTGAGGAACCCGACCGAACGGGCGAGATCCGCGATGAATTCCGTTGCGTTTGGCAGTTGTTCCTCCGTCTCGACCCGACTATGAGTTTGCGCACACAAGCGCGATTTGCGGAAAAAGACAAGTTTTCCCGCCAATATGCGAGACCGAGATACAAGAGAGACTTTCATGAGCGTGAGCGGCCTGCCTTTCGATGATTTCCGTGTCCTGCTGCAGAACCTCCCCGGGCCGGACCCGCGGGCGCTGGTTGCCGCGCGCGAGCGCGACGCCCAGCTCACCAAGCCGCCGGGCGCGCTCGGCCGACTTGAGGAAATTGCCTTCTGGCTTGCCGCCTGGACGGGCCGTGCGCCGGCCGTCAACCGCCCGCTTGTGGCGATCTTTGCCGGCAATCACGGCGTGACCCGCCACGGCGTGACCCCTTTCCCGTCGTCGGTGACCCAGCAGATGGTCGAGAATTTCGCAGCCGGCGGTGCGGCGATCAACCAGATCTGCGTCACCCATGACCTCGGCCTGAAAATCTTCGATCTGGCGCTCGACTACCCGACCGGCGACATCACCAGCGAGGCAGCCCTGTCCGAGCGCGACTGCGCCGCGACCATGGCCTTCGGCATGGAGGCGATCGCTGGCGGCACCGACCTTCTCTGCATCGGCGAAATGGGCATCGGCAATACGACGATCGCTGCCGCCATCAACCTCGCGCTTTATGGCGGCGAGGCGGAGGACTGGGTCGGTCCCGGCACCGGGTCGCATGGCGAATTCATGGAGCGCAAGATCGCCGCGGTGAAGGCTGCCGTCGAATTCCACAAGGACCACCTGAGCGATCCGCTGGAAATCCTGCGCCGCCTCGGCGGCCGCGAGATCGCCGCGATCGCCGGCGCCATCCTTGCCGCGCGGGTCGAAAAAATCCCGGTCCTGCTTGACGGATACGTGGTGACGGCAGCGGCATCGATCCTCAAGGCTGCTAATCCGGCGGCACTCGACCATTGCCTGATCGGCCACGTCTCCGGCGAACAGGGACATCTGCGTGCGATCGAAAGGCTTGGCAAGACGCCGCTCCTGGCGCTCGGTATGCGGCTCGGCGAGGGCACCGGCGCGGCACTTGCGGCCGGCATCGTCAAAGCCGCCGCCGCCTGCCATTCCGGCATGGCGACATTCGAGCAGGCCGGCGTCAGCAACAAGAGCCACTGAGCCCTGATGGAAAAGACGCCGCTCGACAGCAATATCGAAAGGGCGACCGGCATCCGCCGGGTGATCGCGGCATTCCGCTACTCCATGCAGGGGCTGATGCGCCTGTGGCAGGAGGAAGCCTTTCGCCACGAGGTAATCGCCTGTGTAGCGGCCATCGTCCTGTTTGCGATCGTCGGCGCCGGCGCGCTCGACTATTTCGTCCTGGCCATCCTGATGCTGGTGCTGTTTGCGGTCGAATCGCTGAACACCGCGATCGAGGAACTGGTCGACCGCATCTCCCCGGAAATCTCCACCGTCGGCCGCCACGCCAAGGATCTCGGCTCGTTCGCGGTGTTCTGCCTGCTCTGCGCCAACGGGTTTTTCGTGGTTTATGTGGCGGTCAAGGGCGTTTGGGGGTGAGATTGGCGATTACTAACTCTTGCGAGACGTGTGGCGGAAGCGCTGAATGACGATTTCGTCTGCGCCGACACGGTAATAGACCGTGTAGGGATAGGGTTTGAGAAAGAAGCGGCGAAGTTTCACAGGCCGTACTTTGCCCACATGGCGCGGACTTCCTCTTCCGTCGCGATCTCTCCACGCTCAATCTCCCGGTCAGCCTCTTCCAGGTCGGCCTCTTCCTCCGGCGTAAGCTGATAGACCTCCCCGCCATCCTCACCCATGAAGCTCAGAAGAATCGCGGCGATCTCATCCTGCATTTCGGCAGGGAGTTCCTTGGCTGCTTCGATGGCGCGGTCGAGAAGTTTGGTCATGGCAGCATTATGCACCGAAACCAGCCGGTCCAAAAGAGGTCGATCGCCTCAGGCGAAGCTCTTGCGGCGGCGGGCGACGGTCTGTGCGTCGGCAACCGCCGGCACGCTCTGCAGGACGCGTGTCGCCGGCAGGATGGCGATCGCTTCGGTGCCTTCGCGTAGCTTGGAGCGCAGGATGAACTGGCCGTCGTGCTTGGCAAGGATCGCCTGGACGATCGGCAGGCCGAGGCCGGTGCCCTGTTCGGCGCTCTTGATGGCAATCGAACCCTGGCCGAAGGCCGACAGCACGACCGGGATTTCCTCTTCCGGAATGCCGGGTCCGTTGTCCTTGATCGCCACATACTGGCCGCCGCCGGCGGTCCAGCCGACCTTGACGGTAACCTCGCCACCCTGGGGCGTGAATTTGACGGCGTTCGAAAGCAGGTTCAGGAGAACCTGGCGCATCGATTTTTCATCGACCCAGACCTGCGGCAGATGGGGTTCGAACTGCTGGCCGATCGAGATGTTCTTGGCGCTTGCGCGCAGCTGCACCATGCCGATGCAATCCTCGGCGATTTCCAGCAGCGACAGTGATTCTTCAGCAAGGTCGTAACGGCCGGCCTCGATGCGCGACAGATCAAGGATCTCGTTGATCAGGTTGAGCAGGTGCTGGCCGGAACGGTGGATGTCGCCGGCATATTCCTTGTAGGTCGGGTTGGCGAGCGGCCCCAGAACCTCCGAGCTCATGACTTCGGAGAAGCCGAGGATGGCGTTGAGCGGCGTGCGCAGCTCGTGCGACATTGAGGCGAGGAACCGGGACTTGGCGAGGTTCGCCTCCTCGGCCCGGCGGCGGGCCTCGTCCGACATGGATTTCGCCACTTCCAGCTCTGCGATCAGGTCGTCTTTTTCGGACTGATAGGACATCAGCGTCAGGTTGGAGCGATAGAGCCGGTCGGCGATATAGTGGAAGAAGACGACCGCGGTGGCGCAGATCGCCGTCATGCCGATATCGAGCACATTGCGCGACAGGATGGCGGTGGCGAGCAGCGCCAGGATCATCGGCAGGAAACCGAACAGCACGCCGAGCCGCAGCATGAAACTGCTCATCGCGGTGATCGAGATCGCAAAGAGGAGGACTGCGCCCTTGTAGAAATAATAGCTGTCGCCGGAACAGGCATTGCAGTTCTGCAGCGCAAACAGTGCCCAGCCGGCGCCGACGATCACCTGCGCGGCGAGCAGCCTGCGACGCCACTTCTGGACCTCGGTCGAGGCGATGTCCGCGCGGCTCGCGCGACGGGCGAGCAGCACGTTGATCGCATGGACGCTGAACATCAGCAGCGCCCAGGCAAAGAGATTGGCGTTGGGGTTGAGATAGACGCCGATCGCCGTCACGACGACGATGAAGATCGGCATGACCGATGCGCTCTGCAGCACGGCATTGACGTGCATGGCGATCATGTCGCGGTCGAAGACCTGATTGCCCTGAGAGCTGGATTGCAGGCGTTCCCGGGTGGCGCGAACGGCTTTCGACACAGCCTTGTTACGGTGGCCGCGCGAGCGATCAACGATGTTCTTGTCGGTCGATGTGCTGACGCCGCTACTCATGGCCACTGAACTGATACCCCGGGTGTTGAGAGAGTATGGCCAAATCCTTAAGAGAGTACTGCCGGGAAAGGTTTTGTTTGCCATTTTCCTGAAGCTTCCGTTTTCCAATAAGGCTGGATTGTGGCTCGAACGTTCAGGGTTTTTCGCGATGGCGCGGTTCTCGCGGCCTTCTTCATCCTTCTGGTGCTGATCGCCGCCAAGCTGGACGAGGCAGCCGACAGCACCGTGCGCGGCCCGTTCCATGTGATCGACGGTGACACGCTGGCGGTGGGCGGCGAGCGCCTGCGGCTGCAGGGAATGGATGCGCCGGAGCTCGACCAGACCTGCGAAGACGGCCGCGGCAGGCCATGGGCCTGTGGGGAAGAGGCGAGGCGGCTGCTGATACGGCTCGTCGCAGGCGGTGAGACGGAATGCCTCGGTCGCGAGCGCGACAAATATCGCCGGCTCCTGGTGCGCTGCCGTTCAGGCGCGACGAGCGTCAACGGCACGCTGGTGCGGCAGGGCCTCGCAGTCGCCTCCGGGCGTTATGCACAGGAACAGGTGGCAGCGCGGCGCGAACGGCTGGGGCTGTGGGCCGGCCCGTTCGAAAGCCCGCGCGATTGGCGCGCCAGCCGCGGCATGATGGACGATTCAAGCATGGTGGAGGCATTTTGGGATTGGATGAAACGGGTGACAGGCTGGCAATGAACAGGGATGACATCGCCGACGGCGAGGAGGATATCGGCGGCCTGGCCGGCGCAATCGCTGCCTGTCGCATCTGTCGCGACGCGCCCGCGAAAGGCGAGGGTGACCGGCTGCCGCATGAGCCGCGGCCGGTCGCCGTGCTGTCGAAGACCGCGAGGGTGCTGATCGCCGGCCAGGCGCCGGGGCTTCGGGTGCACGAGAGCGGGCTGCCGTTCAACGACGCTTCCGGCAACCGCCTGCGCGACTGGATGGCGGTGACCCGCGAAGAGTTCTACGATCCGCAGAGGTTTGCGATCGTGCCGATGGGCTTCTGTTTTCCAGGCTATGATGCCAAGGGCAGCGACCTGCCGCCGCGGCTCGAATGCGCGCCGTTCTGGCGCGCCAGGGTAGTCGCCGCCATGCCGCAGATCGAACTGGTTCTAGCAGTCGGCAGCTACGCGCAGGCCTGGCATCTGGGGAGCCGGCGACGCAAGGGCATGACGGAAACGGTAGAGAACTGGCGAGACTATGTTTTCGCCAACCAGGGGCCGAGGATACTGCCGCTGCCGCATCCGAGCTGGCGCAATACCGGCTGGCTCAAAAAGAATCCATGGTTCGAGACGGATCTGCTGCCGGTGCTGCGACAGCATGTGGATAGCTTGATACGAGAAACAAATTTCGGTTAACTGCCGCGAATTCGGTGTATAACGAAAAATCATTTCGAAAGGACTCTGATGGACCGCCTCGACCGTAAGATACTGCGCATTCTACAGGAAGATTCCACTCTCGCCGTCGCGGACCTCGCGAAGAAGGTCGGCCTGTCGACCACGCCTTGCTGGCGCCGCATCCAGAAGATGGAAGAGGATGGCGTCATCCGCCGCCGTGTGGCGCTGCTCGATCCGGTCAAGGTCAATACCAAGGTCACGGTCTTCGTCTCGATCCGCACTGCCAGCCACTCGATCGAATGGCTGAAGCGGTTTTCGGAAGTCGTCGTCGATTTCCCGGAAGTGGTCGAATTCTACCGCATGAGCGGCGACGTCGATTACCTGCTGCGGGTCGTCGTGCCGGACATCGGCGCCTATGACGCCTTCTACAAGCGCCTGATCGCCAAGATCGAAATCCGCGACGTTTCGTCCGTCTTTGCGATGGAGCAGATCAAGTACACGACCGAACTGCCGCTCGACTACATGACGCTGGACAACCAGAAGTCTGGCGAGGAATAGTTCGCCGTTTGGCGGATCGGAATCATTTTCTGGCAGGACGGGCCGAGTTGAAACGGCCCGTTTGGTTTTATCTGGGTTTCATCGAAACAGATGGAGCTCGACATGCAGGACCAGGCCAAGGCCAATAAGGCGATCATCCGCGGATATATCGAAGAGATCTGGAACCGTGGTCTGATCGAGCGCTTCGGGAATTTTTTCGCGGCCGACTATCAAGAGGCCACCTATTCGCCGGCCAGTTCGGAAGGGCATTGCGCCATGGTGGCGGTGCAGAAGCGGATCATGCCGGATGCTGTCTGGACGATCGAGCGGATGGCCGCCGAGGACGATGGCGTCATGTGCGAGCTGATATTGCGCGGCACGCACCAGGCGGCTTTCAAGGGCGTCGAACCCTCCGGCAATCCCATCCGCGTGCGCGCCTACCGGAGCTTCGTCCTGAAGGACGGAAAGATCGTCCATCATTCCGCATTGCTCGACACCGCCGAACTGCTAAAGCAGATGCAGGGACAGCAGGCGGCATAGGGCAAGTCCGGCAGCGATGGCGACGATTTCTCATGCCTATCATCGGGTGTTCGACGAGCCGTTCGAAATCGAACGGGCCTTCGATGCCGATTACCTGCTTTACGCCTCGACCGGCACCTTCGTTCTCGATATCGGCGACCGCCGCTGGATGCTGCCACCGCAAAGGGCGGCGCTGATCGCAAGGGGAACGGTAATCGCAGTGCGCAGCAAGGGGCTGGCCACGGCGTCCTCTGTCCTGTTCGGCGACAGCGAATTCGAAGCGCCGCTGCCGGCCTGTCGTGTCTTCGGTCTTTCCGATCTGGCGCGGCAGATGGTCCTGCATGTCATGCGTTGGGACGCCGGGCGTGACCCAGGGCACGAAGCTGCGAATGCTTTCTTCAAGGCGCTTGCGTCCGTCGCGCGGAATCTGGCTGCGGACGAGGACGAGACGTGGTTGCCGAAACCGCAGTCGCCGGGCATGGCGGTCGCCGTCGCGCGGATGCTGGAAGATCTCGACCAGGATCTTGATTTCGGCTCCCTTGCGGAGGCTGCCCGACTTTCGGAACGGACGCTGGCACGAAAATTCGATGCGGAGCTCGGCATGAGTTTTCGCGATTTCCGGCATCGGGCGCGGATGGTGAGGGCCAAGGAGATGCTGCTCGCCGGCCGGGAGTCGATCACCGAAATCGGCCTCGCTTGCGGGTTCGAAAGCACGAGTTCCTTCATCAAGGCGTTTCGGACCTTTGCGGGCGCGACGCCGCGGCAATACCGGATGGGTAAAGCCGGCTAGGCCCTCAGTCGCGCCAGAAGCTTCTCGCCCGACAATTCCTTCGCGGCATCCTTGCCGATCCAGCGGGCGGTCTTGTCCGGCGAGGCGGCGAGCTTTTCGGCAAGTGCCAGGGCAGGGACGTGGCAGGTTCGGTTGCGCTTGCCGATATTGCGGAGCGCCCAGTTGACCGCCTTCCTGACGAAATTGCGCGGGTCGACAGAATGCGCCTCGATCAGCGGCAGATAGGAAACGAAGGTATCGTCCGGCTCCTGTTTGCGATGCACGGCGGCGCCGGCGATCATCGCAAACGCGGTGCGGCGGACGAACTCCCGATCGTCCTCGGCGAAATCCGCGACAAGTTCCTGCCAGTACGGTGTCTCGGTCAACAGGTCGGCGGCGGTGTCGACGATTTCCCAGGAGGCAAAATCCTCGGCCCATCCGCGCGCCTCGGCCGGCGTCAGCGACGCGGGATCGGCGGTATAGATCGCCAGCATGCGGGCTTCGCGGATGCCGGTGCGCCAGAGGTCCAGCGCCCGGCCGTGATCGCGTTTGACGGCCCGCGCGATCTTCTGCAGGTCGGGATTGGAAATGCCGATGGCCTTGTCGGTGACGATGCCGAAACGGGCCATCCCCAGGATGCTCTCCTCCGAGCGCAGCGTTTCGAGATGCGCGATGATCCCGGCGACGTCGGAGGAGGGGCCGATCATGATCGGCCTATTTCTTTTCGAGCCGGGCGAGCAGCGAGGACGTATCCCAGCGCTTGCCGCCCATCGCCTGGACGTCGCCGTAGAACTGGTCGACGAGGGCGGTGACCGGCAGCTTGGCGCCGTTGCGGCGGGCTTCGGTCAGCACGATGTCAAGATCCTTGCGCATCCAGTCGACCGCAAAACCGAAATCGTATTTGCCGGCATTCATGGTCTTGTAGCGGTTTTCCATCTGCCAGGAGCCAGCCGCACCCTTGGAGATCACCTCGATGACCTTTTCGATGTCGAGGCCGGCCTGCTTGCCGAAATGGATCGATTCGGCCAGCCCCTGGACGAGGCCGGCGATGCAGATCTGGTTCATCATCTTGGTGAGCTGGCCGGCGCCTGCCGGACCCATGAGGCCAACCATGCGGGCATAGGCGTCGATCACCGGCCTGGCCTTTTCGAACGTCGCCTTGTCACCGCCGCACATGACGGTGAGCACGCCGTTTTCGGCGCCGGCCTGGCCGCCGGAAACCGGCGCGTCGATGAAGCCGACGCCCTTTTCCCGGGCCGCGGCATTGAGCTCGCGGGCGACTTCGGCGCTGGCTGTCGTATTGTCGATCAGGATGGCGCCCGGTTTCATGCCGGCGAGTACGCCGGTCTCGGTGATTGTCACCGAGCGGAGATCGTCGTCGTTGCCGACGCAGACGAACACGAAATCGGCATCCCTGGCCGCTTCGGCAGGCGTGGCGGCGGCCTTGCCGCCGAACTTCTTCGCCCAATCCTCGGCCTTGGCAGCCGTGCGGTTATAGACGGTGACGTCATGGCCGCCCTTGACCTTGAGATGCCCGGCCATGGGATAACCCATCACCCCGAGACCGATGAATGCCACTTTCGCCATGCTGAACCTCCAGAATTTTGTTGCCAGAGGATTAGAGCAAAGCGGACCTTCGGAAAAGCGCAGTTCGGTGAAAAGCGCAGATTTCGGTATCCGGCGCGGGACGTTTATCCGCCTGCGGCGGCCAACGCGTAGCGGCACTGCCGGATGTTTTCTCCGCGCGGCCGCGAAAAGCGGTCGACGGTATCGAGATAGTGAAAACCGAGCTTGGCGAGGATGCGTCCGGAAGCCGGATTGTCCTGCGCATGTCCCGATTTCAGGACCGAAAGCCCGATCTCCTCGAAGGCAAAACGGATCGCAGCACGGGCAGCCTCCGACGCATAACCGAAACCCCAGGCGGACCGTTCGAACCAGTAGCCGAGCTCTCCTTCGGCATCGGCAATCTCGTCGATATCGACGAGGCCCACCATGCGGCTTTCGACTTCCACGGCGAAACGGCAGGCTTCACCGGCGAACCATTCCCGCTCGTGATCGGAAAACCATGCTTCCGTCGCCGGGAGGTCCGGCGGAAAGGCGGCCATGCGCAGCATGCGCGTGACCTCCCAGTCGGACTGGATTTCGAGTGCGCGACCGGCATCGGCGCCCGTCGTCGGCCGAAGCACGAGCCGTTCGGTCTTCAGCGGACGGCGCGGGGGGACCGGCATCGGCCTTCGCCGCAGCTCAGAACGGCTTGATGACCGCCAGCGCGACGATGATGACGACCGAGCCGAGGACGATCGGCAGGCCGGCGCGCACGAAGGCCGGAGGATCGAGATGCGGATCGGCTTCCATGCGGCGCATCCAGGCGCCCTGCATGCCGTGCAGCGCCGACAGCATGAGGACGATCAGGAATTTGAAGCCGAACCAGCCGGAAGTATAGAAACCGTAGCCGAAGGCGAGCCACAGGCCGAAAAGCCAGGCGCCGCCGAGTGCGGCCGTGGTGACGGTGCGGTCGTATTTCCTGAGCGCCGAAATGACGCCGGTGCGGATGGTCGGCGGCACCATGCCGATGACGAAGGCGTTGATCAGCATGCCGCCGATCAGCAGGAAGTCGGACAGAATGTGCAGGGCCTTGATAACGAAATACAGCATGGTCAACTCCAGATCATGGCTTCGGTGAAGCCCAGTTCGGCAAAATCCTGTTGTCTCAATTGGTCTTCGCCCATGCAGAAGAACTCGTCGAGCTGCGGCGGTTGAACGGTGGTTCCCGACAGCATGGCGTGAACCTGGCCGCGATGATGGATCTGGTGCTGGAAGAGATGCATCAGCAGCCGATCGGCAGGTTCGACCTGCACGAAGGTGCGCCGGGGAATACGGATGTCCTCGGCGATCGTTTTCTCATCCAAGCTTCGACAGTGGTCGATGAGGCGGCGATCGGCGGCACGCTGCTCGCGATCGAGATCGGCGAAGAGCGGACAAGGAATCTCCGGATCGAAGGCGGCGGGGCCGAGGCAATCGCCTTTGAGCGCGCTGATATAGAGCCAATCGACGGTCAGGATATGGTTGAGGGTATGGATGATCGACGGGAAGAAGCTGACCCGCGTCGCATCCAGCTCTTCGCGCGAAAGTTCTCCGCAGGCTTTCAGCAGCCGGTGGTTGGCCCATGCGTTGTTATAGGCCTGGGCAAGAAGATAGCGCTGCGGCGTCATCCGAATCCCTCCGTTGCGGAGGCAAACTATCGATGAAGAGGGACGATGAGAAGATGGCTCGCGAACACTAGGATGATTTCACTTGGTCGCTGTCGGCGCCTGTCACGACCTGTGACGGCGCCGAGAATTGCCATTGCGCTCTCAACCTGCAATCACGACTTTACAATCAGCCGCGCGATCACCAGATGCCCTGGCGTCGGATTGCCGTCCTGCATCCGCACGTTGATGTCGGAGATTTCAAGAAGCTCGAAGCCGGTGGCGGCGAGGCGTTCGCGGACATAGGTTTCCGAATGGGCGAAACGCTGGTGCGGGGCGACGATGTAGGGCCGGCCGGCAAAGCTCTCGTCGGGCAGGGTCTCAGAGGAGAATACAAACAGGCCGCCGGGAGCCATGTTTTCTGCCGCGCCGAAGAACAGCGGTTCCAGCGCGCCGAGATAGGGCAGCACGTCGGTGGCGGTTACCAGGTCAAAGGGCTCGTCGTCGTTGTCTTCGAGGAAATCCTCGACTTCGGCCACGTAAAGCGTCTCGTAGAGATCCTTTTCGTGCGCGATTTCAACCATGTTCTCGGAAATGTCGATGCCGGTGATGTCGTCGACCATGTCGCGCAAAGTGCCGCCGGTAAGCCCGGTGCCGCAGCCGAGATCGAGCATCCGCTTGAACGGCCCGAGCTTCAGCTCCTGCAGGCGCTGGCGTACGATTACCGGCACGGCATAGCCCAGCTGCTCGACGAGAATGTCCTCGAAGCTTTCGGCGTGCTGGTCGAACAGGGTTTCCACATAGGCGTCCGGCGCCTTGGGGGGCGTCTCGCCGCGGCCCATGGCTGCGATGCGCACGGCGGCGCCGCCATGGTCCTCGGGATCGAGTTCGAGCACCTGCTCGTAGGCCTTGACGGCGGCATCGATATCGCCCGCTTTTTCCAGCGCCAGCGCGCGGTTATAGGCCTCTGCCAGGGCTTCCTCGTCGATCTTCTTCATGGCCAGCGTCCTTCTTTTTGCAAGCGGCTTTAAGCCGCTGGCCGGCATTTGTCCATCAGGGGGAACGCGGCGGGTGCTCATTCGTTGAAAGGTCAAAGCAGAACGGCTTTTTGAGAACCACCTCCGGGAGAAGGTCATGCCTGCCGATGAGGGCAAGAGCGTGCTGGAGCAGAATGTCGAGCGGCGCGCGCCGTCGCTGCCGATGACCTCCGCCGAAAAGGCCAATGTGATCATCCACTATTACCGCGGCGAACTCGGGCGGATGACCAGCTGGCGCGACCGCATCGACCGCACCTCGAACTGGTCGATCACGGTGGTGGCGGCGCTGCTGTCGGTCTCGCTGTCGACGCCGACATCGCATCACGGCGTGGTTCTGTTTGCGATGCTGCTGATCTCGCTGCTTCTCCTGATCGAAGCACGGCGCTACCGCTTCTTCGATGTCTACCGCGCAAGGGTCCGCAAGCTGGAACGCCATTATTTCGCGCAGGCGCTTTATCCGCAGGCGGACCTCAAGCCAGACTGGGCGCAGGCGATCGCCACGAGCCTGCGCAATCCCTGTTTCCTGATCAGCAATCGCGAAGCATTGTTTCGCCGGGTAAGGCGTAATTACGTCTGGATGTACGCCATCCTGCTGATGGCGTGGCTTCTGAAGATTTCGACACCCAAACTCCTGCCCAACGATACTGAGGCGGATGTCGTCTTTTCATGGTCGGAGGCGGTCAATAACGCCGCGCTCGGTCCGCTGCCGGGATGGAGCGTGATTGCGCTCGTCGCGCTGCTTTATGCCGCCGTGATTTTCTCAGCCCTGCATCGCGAGCCGGACGACGGCGAATTCGCCCATGGCGAAGTGCACGTCTGAAACGCGCGGCTGCCGAATGCGAGCCCGCCAACCGAAGCTCCTAATGGGCCTTCATACGATGAAATAACGCTGCGGTTGAAAAGGCGCACACTTGAGAGAAAAAGGAAGTAGACAACCCCACGTAAAATGGAAAAGAAGATGCCGTAAATAAAGTAGATTTTCCAACGTATTTTTCTTCAGAAATCCCAACGTGATGGAAGAACGATATGTTCGTCATGAATAAAGTGATCATATAAAAGATTCCTGTCCCAATTATCATTCCGTTATTGTATCCACCGGCAATATTTAATGTTTTTTGTTTCGAATAAGCAATAATCGCAGCAAAAAATAGGACAGTACTCCCGACAAAATAATTTATCAATCCGGCAACATAATAGAACCCCGAAATATTGTCGTACTTGTTCAAATCTTCAAATCGAGCTTGAAATGACTTACTTAAGTTCAAGGTTGAAAATAGCAATCTATCAAAATATCCAATAGAGAAAAAATATCCCAGCAAATATGTTGCAGATGTGACGATTATTATCGATGATATTATCGTAATATTTATGTAGCTCTGAAGCTGAGGATGATCTTTATATTGGAAAGGGAATATTTTATCGTTATCGATTTTGGGCATTTTTAACCTCTAGAAATGTCGCCACATATCCAATTCGAGCACAACAGAAGATAATAATTTGCAAGCTTCACGTTGGCAAATCAGACATCTACGCTATTCCTTTGTTCGAAATCCGTTCCATATCCAGTCAATAAGCAAATTAAAAGTCTTGTAGGCGTTTGGAATTCTACCGGAGTTGGAGATTTTAACTGAGTAATCAAGGATTTTCGAAAAAAAATAACAAGACAGCATAAATAAAAAGTATTTTCTAGTTTGAATTGAGTAATACATGAGGAAAAACGAGACTAAAATTAGAAGAGTGCGGCCAAAGATCTTCATAAATTTTACTCTTACTCCCAATTAAACCACCATTTAATTTCTTAATTTAAAGTGTGCGCCCCACCCACAAACCTCGCTTCTGCCGCCTTCATCAATCGATCCGTCGCCTTGATGTTGGAGCCCGTTGTCACGTGAATGGAGGAATGGCTGGGTATTGAGCAAGACAGCCCATTGCCTGAAAGTGGCGACGTGCGCAGCAAGAAGGTCGCCCTCCGCACCGGCGGTGCACTCTCCGGACGCCTCAAAACCTGCCACACCTCCCCCGAAGTAACGCCTCGAAGAGCACTGTCATCATTAACAGCCGTTATGCAGAAACCTAGGTTTTCACGTCAAACGTGTGAGGTAATCACACTAAAACAGCAACCAAGGGAATGATTGCCTGGATCGCCAATGCGCGACGGGGTCAATTGACCGCAGGCAAACAAGGCCGACGTTCTGGCTTCAGGCTGGATGCGCATAAGGCATTCATCATCGGCACTTCGCAGCAGCCGGATATGACCCGACTAAAATGGACGCGCCGTAGACCGCTGTTTCTTAGTGCAGGATGATCTCGCCCTTCACGGCTCGCCACTCGCTGGCCGAGATCAGCTTGCGGTGGACATAGCGGACGGAATGCAGCGGGCCGTCGAGCTTCTCCTGCCAGAATTTGAGAAAACCGTTCATCTCCGGGAAGTCCGGGGCGAGGTCGTAGTTCTGCCAGACATAGCTTTGCAGCAGGGCCGGATGGTCCGGCAGGCGGTAGAAGATCTGGGCGGTCGTCAGCCCGTAGCCTTTCAGCATCAGTTCCATTTCAGACATGCAAGCAGTTCCCGTTTGTTGTTTCGAACTGACGTCGTTGCGTCATTCGATAGGAGAACATGCCATGTTTAACCGAAGCTTTACAATTGCGCCTTAAGAGCACATTTGTGATAATTTTCAGTATGTTAGCAGCTATGATTTCCGAGTGCTGCTAACGCTTCAGATGGCGCGTCAGGCGCGCCTCGATGAAGGCCCAGAGGTGCCGCAGCGCTTCGACGATGGCGAGATAGAAGATCGCCGCCCATAGATAGCTCTGGTAGTCGAACGTGCGGGAGAAGGCATAACGCGTCTCGCCCATCAGGTCGTAGACGGTGACGACCGCGACGACGGCCGATCCCTTGATCAGAAGCACGATCTCGTTGCCGTAGGGGCGCAGTGCGACGATCAGCGCCTGAGGCAGGATGACCTTGCGGAAGGCGTTGCGTTTCGAAAGGCCGAGCGCGGCGGCACCCTCGTGCTGGCCGCGCGGGACGCTTTCGATTGCGCCGCGCAGAATCTCCGCCTGGTAGGCGGCGGTGTTGAGTGTCAGCGAAAAAAGGCCGCAATACCAGGCTTCGCGAAAGAACCACCAGAGGCCGACGGATTCCAGCTGCGGGCGGAAACTGCCGAGCCCGTAATAGATCAGGAAGAGCTGGGCGAGCAGCGGCGTGCTTCGGAACACGTAGACATAGGCGTAGGCGATGGCGTTCAGCGCCTTGTTACTCGACATCCGTGCAAAGGCGATCGGCGCCGACAGGACGGCACCGAGGACGACGGCGAGGCCGACCAGCGAGATGGTGGTCCAGAGGCCGTGGAGGTAGCGCGGGCCGTAGCGCAGGAATTTGTCCTCGTTCCAGCCATTGATCATCATGAAGGCAAGCGCGATCGCAAGGGCCGCCCACACCACCAGCACGACGATGCCGGCAATGCGCGCCGGCGCCAGCGTTTTTTGGATCAGGGCCGGGGGCACGCGGGGCGGGATCAGTTCCTTGACGTAGCTCATCGATGCCCCTCCGAACGTTTCGCCCAGCGCTCGACGAAACCGAGGCCGACGGACGAGATCATCGCGAGGATCAGATAGAGCAGGCAGGCGATGCCGTAGAAGAAGAAGGCTTCCTTGCTGACGCGCGCCGCAATGCCTGTCTGGCGCAGGATGTCGGCAAGCCCGATCACCGACACATAGGACGTATCCTTGAGCAGGATCAGCCAGAGATTGGTAAGGCCGGGCAGCGCGATGCGGATGAGCTGCGGCAGGATGACGAGAAGCATGGTGCGCGAACGGTGGAGACCGAGCGCATCGCCTGCCTCGTACTGGCCACGCGGGATCGCCCTGAAGGCCGACAGCATGACCTCCGAGGAATAGGAGGAGAAGACGACGGCGAGCGCCGCCATGCCGGCAATGAAGGCGTTGATCTCGACGCGCCCGGCATAGCCGAAGGAGGCGAGCACAGCCTGGATGAGGATCTGCAGGCCGTAATAGACGATGAACAGGGTCAGCAGTTCCGGCAGGCCGCGGAAGATCGTCGTGTAGATGCCGGCGGCAAGCCTCAACAGCTTGTCCTCGGACTGTGCGGCAAGCGCGATCAGGAAGCCGATGACCAGCCCGACGGGCAGGGTGGCGAGCGCGAGCGTGATCGTCACCTTGACGCCGAAGGCGATCTCGTCGCCCCAGCCGGCCTCGCCGCAGGCAACGATGCTACCGGAACCGAAGAGTGAAAAAAGCCCGACAGGCCCGCAAAGCGGATCAAGCACCGAAAAGAGGGCGGAAAAGAATCCGCTCATAAGGTCGTTTTCCCCTGCGGCCTTTTTGTGTGCCGCTTTTGTCTTGTGTTAACGCCATTAAAAAGAAAAACGGCGGAAGGGCAAGCCTCCCGCCGCGCGGTAACCGGGTTCTCCGGTCGATTACTTGCCGTAGGCGTCGAAATCGAAATACTTGTCGTTGACGGCCTTGTACTTGCCGTTGGCGCGGATCGCGACGATGGCGGCCGAGAACTTGTCGGCAAGCGCCGTTTCACCCTTGCGGACCGCAATGCCCGCACCTTCGCCGTTGATCTCGACGTCGATCGGCAGCGGCGACAGGATCTTGCAGCACTTGCCGGCATCCGACTTGATCCACTGCGACAGCACGACGATATCGTCGATGACGGCATCAATACGGCCGTTGGTGATGTCGAGCTTGTATTCGTCGGCGGTCGGATAAAGCTTCAGCTCCGAGTCGGGCATATGCTTTTCGGCATAGTTCGAATGGGTGGTGGAGCCCTGCGCGCCGATCGTCTTGCCCTTGAGGCCGGCGGCGGTCGCTTCCTTGATCGGCGAATCCTTGGGGACGGCGATGGCCGGCGGCGTGTTGTAGTATTTCTTCGAGAAGGTGACCTGCTCCTTCCGCTCGGGGGTGATCGACATGGAGGCAATGATCGCATCGAATTTCTTCGACTGCAGCGCCGGAATGATGCCGTCCCAGTCATTGGTGACGAAGGTGCAGGTGACCTTCATCTCGTCGCAGAGCGCTTTGGCGATATCGACGTCGAAACCGGTGAGCTGACCGTTGGCTTCCAGGTTGTTGAAGGGCGGGTAGGCGCCTTCGGTGCCGATCACGAGTTTCTCCTGAGCCATCGCCGAACCAGCGAAAAGCGACAGGGCGGCGATCGAGGCGGCAGCAAGGAATCGGGTGGAGATGTTCATTTTGATCCTCTCTGTTGGCAACCTGCGGTGTTGGTCTTTTTCGGCCGCAGGGAGACGGGGCACGCATGGAGGCGGGCTCCGAGTGGATTTTTAGATACCTGCTCGGGAAAAATTGCAACGGCATTTTACGTGCACGTCTAGTTGCCACCAGCTGATGAACAACACATTCATGCGAGGTTCAGGCCATCCGCAACAGGCTGCAACGGAACCATTTTGGTGCAATACAGTTGAGCCGCCGCGTAAGTCCGCCGAAAAAGGCAATAAAGGACGCGCATGAAAGGGATGACACCCTAGAAGAGGAAATGTCCATGTCGAAAAAATTCAGACTGTTCGCCAGTGTCGCAGCACCTTTCGTGTCGCTGCCGCTGATGCTTCAGCCGGCCGGTGCTGTCCCCTTGAAACCCGCTATGGAGACGAGACCCGCCGTTGAGGCCGCCCAGATGCCGGGCATCGTCGAAGTCCAGCAGCAAATCATTGTCCCTCCGGAAGGGCAGGAAGGCGAGGGGCGTCCGCGCCGCAAGTTAAAGCCGGAGGAGCAGCAGGCCCCGGCGGAACGGCCGCAGGCCCCGCCTCAGGCTCAGCAGCAGGAACAGCCGCAGCGCCAGCGCAAGGCTGAGCCGGAAGCCGCCCCACGCGAAGCAGCACCTCGCCAGGCTCCGCAGGCCGAGCGTCCGGCAGCCGAGGCGCCCGCCCAGGAGCGTCCGCGCCGTCAGCAGCAGGAGACCGGCCAGGGTCAAGGCGGAAACGACGCCCAGCCGCGCCGCCAGCGCGAGCAGGCGACACCCAAGACCGAGCAGCCGGCCGCAAGGGAAGCCCAGCAGCCGAAGGCAGCTCCTGCAGAAAAGCAGGCCGAAACGCCGAAGCCGGAACGGCCGGCGACCAATCGCGCCGCAACCCCGGAAGCAGCACCTGAGGCTCCCGTTCGCCGCGACGCCCAGCAGCCAAAGGCAGCCCCGACCGAGAAGCAGGCCGAAACCCCGAAGCCGCAGCCGCCTGCCACCAATCGTGCCGCGACGCCGGAAGCGACACCTGAAAAGCCGGCCAGCGGCACTGCCCAGCAGCCCAAGGCAGCTCCCGCTGAAAAGCAGGCCGAAACACCAAAGCCGACACAGCCACCGGCTACCGATCGCGCCACGGCTCCGGGAGCAGCACCTGAAAAGCCGGCCAGCGGCAACGCAACCGGCCAGGCGCCGGCTCAGGTCCCCGGACAGGCTCCGGGCACCGGAACCGCGCAGGACAGGGGCAACCAGCAGCCGCCGGCAAATGGCCAGGCCGCTCCCGGCCAGCCGCCTGCCGGCGAGACGCCGCGCCGTCAAACCACCGAAGGACAGCCAGTGGTGCCTCAGGGCCAGCCGGTGCCGGGCCAGCCGCAAGGCCAGCAGGCGACTGGAACACCGGCCGCCCAGCCGACCGCGCCCCAGACGGCGACCACGCCTCAGCAGGTCGAACGCGCCAAGGAGCTTGCGAAGGATCCGGCCGCGGCCAAGAGCGGCGAGCAGGTCGTACTGCCCGTTCAGAACGGGGCAGCCGTGCTCGACAGCGCCAAGGAGGCGCCCTCTGCACGTCCGCCGCGGGATGGAGAGCGTCCGCGCCGCCAAGCTCCGCAGCAGGCCGACCAGCAGCAGCTTGCACCGCCGAAAACCGATGCGGAGGCCCAGGGCAGCACGCGTGCCACCCGCGAGCAGCTGCAGGAATTTCGTCAGCTGTCTGAAGAGCGCGGCCAGCGCCTCGACCAGCGTCCGCAGTTCGAACGGCCCCGCGGCTGGGATTTCCGCGACGCAGCGGGCCTCGGCGGCAGCCGTGACCGTAACGGCGGTCGCGACCGCGATGGCGGCCGGGTGATCATCTCGATCGACAACCAGACCGTGGTTCGCCATGACGACAGCCGTCGTTTCTACAACGATCGCGATCGGGCGCCGCAATACGAGCAGCTCCGCGACGGCCGGGTGCGCGAAGTCATCGTGCGCGACGACGGTACGCGGATCGTCACCGTCCGCAACAGCTATGGCGAGATCGTCCAGCGCTCGCGTATCGTCAGGGGCGGCGAGGAATACGTTCTCTATTATTCGCCGGATTTGATGGATAACCGCCGTGGCCGCGACTACGTCTGGCGCGATCCGGGCGACGACCTGCCGCCGATGCGGCTGAGCGTGCCGCTCGACAACTACATCATCGACACCTCGACCGAGCCGGACCGGGATTACTACGAGTTCCTGGAACAGCCGCCGGTCGAGCGGGTCGAGCGGGTCTATTCGATGGACGAAGTGCGCTACTCCGCCCGCATCCGCGATAAGGTGCCGCGTATCGACCTGGATACGATCACGTTTGCCACCGGCAGTGCCGAAATCCCGATGAACCAGGCGAGCTCGCTGCGCAAGGTCGCCGACGCGATCAGCAAGGTCCTGAAGCGGGATCCTTCCGAAACCTTCCTGATCGAAGGTCATACGGATGCAGTCGGTGCCGACGACAGCAACCTCGTCCTCTCCGACGAACGCGCTGAAAGCGTTGCCCGGGTGCTGACCGACGCATTCGGCATCCCGCCGGAAAACCTGGCGACGCAGGGCTACGGCGAACGTTACCTCAAGGTCCGCACTGACGGACCCGAACAGGAAAACCGCCGCGTGACCGTGCGCCGTATCACGCCGCTGGTCAAACCGGTCGCTTCGAACCAGTAAGGTTCAGGTACCTTGAACCAAAGCCGCCGGAGCGATCCGGCGGCTTTTTGCATCTTGAAATAGTGCGCCTAATGCACTATTTTCATGGCGTCGCGGGGATAGGTGATGCCGACAATCATAAAACTCGGAAATCTGAAGATCCAGATTTTTGCCGGCGATCACCATCCGCCTCATTTTCATATTGTTACGCCGGATCACGAAGTCCTGGTCCGCCTATCCGACCTGGACATTCTTGCAGGCTCCATCGATCGGCGAAGCCTGGATCGCGCGTTGGTTTGGGTACGGGAAAACAGGAGGGTGTTGAATGAAACCTGGGAGCGCCTCAATGAAAGGTGAGGAGATCGTCACCGTCGGTGGGCCTTTGCCGAGGATAGCGCACGCTGATGCGCTCGATGGGCGTAAGGTGAGGATAGTCTGGGAAGATGGAGAGACGAAGGTCGTCGATCTGGCACCTGCACTGGAAAGCCGCCGCATCTACATTCCGCTTCGACAGGACGATGATCTCTTCCGGCAAATGCGGGTTAGCGAATATCGCAACGCCTTGGAATGGCCGGGGGAGGACCTCGAATTCTCGGCGGTATGGCTCGCCGCGCTACCGCCAGTCACATTCGACAACGGTGATTTTCGCAACGCTATGGATGAGCTCGGCATGACATTGGACGGCATGGCGTCGGCCCTGGAGATCTCGCGCCGGCTCGTCGCCGACTACCGTAAGAACAAGCCTATTCCTCGCCATGTCGCACTTGCTACGCGCTATCTTGTAGAGCATCAGGGCAAGGCCTAGGGGGAAGCCCTGTCACCTGTGCGATGAAATCGGCGATCGTGTTCGTATCGTCGAGGTCGAAGACCGGGATGGTGGCATCCGGGACCGGGTGGTCGGCGGCAATCGCGACGATGTGGGGATCGCTCGGCGCCAGCGGTTCGCGGTTGCTCGCCTCAAGGCGGCGGGCTTCGATCTTCGGGACGGGCTCGCGTTTGTAGCCCTCGATCAGCACCAGATCGCAGGGGGCGAGGCGGGAGAGGATTTCCTCGAAGCTCGGCTCCGGCGCGCCGCGCAACTCGTGCATGATCGCAAAGCGGGTGCCGGAAACGATCGCCACTTCGTGGGCACCGGCCTGCCGGTGGCGGAAGGAATCGGCCCCCACCTTGTCTATGTCGAAATCGTGGTGCGCGTGCTTGATCGTCGAGATCGCGTAGCCGCGGCGGGTGAATTCCGCCACCAGCCGCACTGCCAGGCCCGTCTTGCCGGAATTTTTCCAGCCGGAAATGCCGAAGACGCGGGGAGGGGTCATGACAGCTCCTCGGCGAAACGACGCGCCTCTTGAAGATCCTCGGGCGTGTTGATGTTGAAGAAGGGATCGAGCGCCCCCTGCGGCGTCTCGGTCACCGGGAATTCGACGGTCACCGTATGGTGACGGTCGAGGAACGCCTTGATCCGCCGGTTGCCCGGATCGGAAAGCCAGGTTTCCAGATCGTCGGCGATGGAAACCGGCCAGAGCCCGAAGACCGGATGATCGCGGCCGTCCGAGGCGGGGATGACGATCGCGTTCGGATCGTCCGCCTCAGCCTCGAGCCGGCGCGCGAGATCGGCGGGTACGAAGGGACTGTCGGAGGGGACGGTGAGGAGATGGGTTGCTTGAAGGCCGCGCGCCTGGATGTCGCGCAGGCCGGCGAGTACGCCGGCAAGCGGGCCGATCTGGCCGGGAACCAAGTCCGGCAGCAGGCGCAAGCCGAGCGGATTGGTGAAGCCCATCGGCGCGTTGAGGGTGATTTCCGAGATCTGGGGCAGGAGCCGCCGCACCACATGGCCGAGGATCGTGTCGCCGCCGATGGTGAGAAAAGCCTTGTCGGTGCCCATGCGGCTCGATTTGCCACCGGCAAGGACCAGGCCCGGAGGCCGGATGGGAGGAGCGGCGGGCGTGGTCATCAGTCCTCATCCTTTGTCGGGATGGCGCCTTCGCGGCGGTCGATCTGCCGGACATAGGCGGTTGCGACGAGCGCCAGGATGGTCGTGACGCCCATGACGACGAGAAGCGGCATGGCGCCACTCTCTTCCTTGAGTAACGCCGCGGCAAGGGTCGACAGCGCGGCGCCGCCGCCGACGGTGATCGCGCCGCCGAGGCCGGAAGCGGAGCCGGCGAGGTGCGGCCGCACGCTGACGATGCCGGCATTGGAGCTCGGCAGGGTGAGGCCATTGCCGACGCCGGTCAGCGCCAGGGGCGCGAAGAAGGCGAGCGGCCAGGGCGCTTCCGCGACGAGGAACCCGGCGGTGATGAGAACGCCGACAAGGCTGACCAGGCTGCCTGAGATCATCATGTTCATCGTGCCGAACTGGCGGGTATAGCGGCCCGAAATGAAGTTGCCGATCATGTAGCCGGCCGCGATCAGGAAGAACTGCACGCCGAGCATGGTCGGCGATAGATGATAGATTGCCGTGCCGACGAAGGGCGCTCCGCCGAGGAACGAGAAGAACACGCCCGACGAGAAAGTGGAAGTAAACGTATAACCCCAGAAGCGCCGCGAGCGGAAAAGGTCCGGCCAGCTGCGGAATTGGGCGGTGAAGCTGGCGGCCGGCGCGTGGTTCGTTTCGCCGAGATCTGTGAAGACGAGCGTCAGGGTCAACAGGCCGAGACCGAGTATCAAGGCGAAATTCGCCTCCCAGCCGAACATGTCGTTGAGCACGCCGCCGATCGTCGGGCTGATCATCGGCACCAGCGACATGCCCATGGTCACATAGGCGATCATCGAGGCGGCGCTCTCCATCGGCACCGTATCGCGGATGATCGCGCGCGGCAGCACGAAGCCCGCGACCACTGCGGTCTGCAGCAGCCTTCCGATCATGAAGACGGTGACGTTTGCGGCCATCAGGCAGATCACCGTGCCGACCAGCATGATCAGGATGCTGCCGATCATTACGCGGCGGCGTCCAAAAAGGTCGGAAAGCGGACCGAGTACCAGCTGCAGCAAGGCGGTGCCGGCGATATAACCGGAGACGGCGAGCTGCATGACGGCGTAGTCGGTGCCGAAATGGATTGCCATGGCGGAAAGCGACGGCAGGAAGACGTTGAGCGATAGGGCGCCAAGTCCGGCGCAGACGACGAGCGTCAGGATATGGGGCGGGGTTCGTCTATCCAGAAATCGGCTTTGCTGCACGTCGTCTCGTCCTTTCACGCCTGCCTTTCGGCCCTTTCAATCCGGCCCTTCCTCAGGCCGGCGGGGCGGCGGCTGCCTTGCCGGTGGCAATGCCCTGCCGCTTGCGCTCGCGATAGAAAGTATAAAGGCCGGAACCGATAACGACCGCCGCGCCCACGAGCATATAGGCGTCCGGACGTTCGCCGAAGGCGAAAATGCCGATAACCAGAGCCCAGAGCAGGCCGGTATAGCGGAAGGGCGCGATGAAGGAGATCTCGCCCGTCCGCATCGACTGGATGACCGCCTGGTAGCCTGCGAAGACCAGCACGGAAGCAATTGCCAGATGTCCCAGCGCATAGGTGCTGACCGGCTGCCATCCGCCCATCGGCACGATCAGGATTGCCCCGAGAACCGTGTTGGCGAGGGACGTGAAGAGTGTCACCGTCAACGAAGGGATGTCCGCCTGGATGCGCTTGGTGGTGAGATCGCGGCATGCCGTAAAACAGCAGGCGACGACGGCGAGCAGGGCTGCCGGCGTGAAGCCTTCCGGACCCGGGCGGATGATGATGAGCACGCCGAGGAAGCCGATGCCGATCGCCGTCCAGCGCCGCCAGCCGACGGGCTCGCTCAGGAAAAGGGCCGCCCCCAACGTCACGGCAAGCGGCAAGGCCTGCATGATCGACGAAATGGCGGCAAATTCGATATGGGCAAGTGCGGAGAGGAAGGTCAGGGTGGCGCCGAGCTCGAAGAAAGTGCGCAGCAGCACCAGCGGATGCATGACCGCCTTGGCCGACAGGGTCACGCCCATGTAGCGGGCGACACAGTAGATCAGCAGTGTCGCCATGACGCCGCGCACTGCCATGATCTGGGGGATGCTGAGCTCCGGGGTGACCGACTTGACCAGCGCGTCGTTGCAGGTGAAAGCCGCCATGGCGAGCGACATGAACAGTGCGCCCCGCGAATTTTCAGACCATGCCATCTGCGAGATTCCTCCGGTACCGGGTCTCTTAAAGCAACGGCTTACGCGTCGCCAGCCGATTGCCTCCCGGGCGGTACTCTTTTGGGTAGCGACGGGAAATTCCGATATCCGATACAGTGTAATAAAACGAAATGTAAGGGTCCCGAATTAACCGTTGTTCAACCGAATTTGACCATTGTGAACCCATTCATTCCCGCATGAGGCTGGGATCGTGCCGTTGCCGTTTCGCGATGCCGCAGACGCGAAAGCCGCATCTGGTTTGCAGTTGGGGGAAAAATGTCTTTTATCGATCGTCTTCTTCAGAGTCGCAGGATCGTCACCAAGGTCCTTCTTTTCGTCATCCCGCTGGTGCTCTTGATCGCCGGCGTCGGTCTTGCCGGTTATTATACGGCCAGCATGCTGAACGGCCATATGACGGTGACGCGTGCGACGATCGAAAACATCGGCGACTTTGAAAATCTCCAGGCGGTCCTTCAGGAATTCAACAGCAAGCCCGACAATGCATCGCTTGCGGCCTTGAAGGCTGCGATCGACAAGCAGGAGAGCGGCGTCCGCGTGCTCGGCGGGCTGCTCGTGACGGCCGGGGACCGCGAGCGCATCGCCGTGGTGACCGGGCTTGCGCCCAAGATGCGCGCCGATACGGACGTGCTCTGGAAGATAAAGCAGAGGCGAGACGAAAACGCCGCAGCGCTCGACGACAGCATCGATAATGTCCGCACCGTCGCGACAGGGGTCTCGGATCAGGTCGCCAACGTCCGCAAGCAGTTCGAAGGCAAGGAAAAGTTCGCCAAGGGCATGGTGCTGGAAGCCTACGCCTACAAGGCGATCGCCGAACAGATCGGCGAGCTTCGCAATTCCGTCAAGGAGACCGGCACGGACGACGGTGCGATCAGCACCGCCGACATGTATCTCGGCATTCTGGACAAGGCGTTCCAGGAGGTGCAGGCCTTCCTCACCCCGAACGGCATCAAGCAGCTGAAGCCGATCAACGACGCGATCAGCGCACTTGCCGCCACCATCAAGGGCAATCAGGAGGTTCCGGAAAAGGCGAAGGCGGTGCGTGACACCGTTGCCGGCATGGAGAAATTGCAGGCGAAAATGGAGGCGGAAGTCACCAGCAAGGCCGGCAACGCGGCCAGCCGTTTCGCCAGCATCGAGGGCGAGGTCGCGAGCCTGCGCACGCTTCTCGACCGCAGCGCCGAATCGCTGCGCCTGATCGACGCCATGCAGCTCTACGTCGAGCGGCTGCGCGCCAACCAGACGGAGGATGCGCGCAAGGTCGTCCTCGACGTCATGGCAAAGCTGAAGGCCGCCAGCGGGGAAGTGTCCGAACTCGCCAGAAATCCGGCCATGCGCGAGTTCTCGACGACGCTTCAGCCCCGCCTGAAATCGATCGAGGAGGATACTGCCAAGCTTCTGTCCATCGCCGCCGACTGGAAAAAGGCGCGCGCCGCCGCCGGCGAAACTCTGACGGGCGGCATGGCCGGCCTCAAGAATTTCGTCGCCCAGGCCCAGGAGGTCGGCAAGGAAGACAGCGAACGGTCCGCCCAGCTGTCGCTGATCGCCATGGTGGTCGGCACGCTGCTTGCCATTGCCGGTGGCCTGATGCTGGTGGAAACGCTGCGCGGCCCGCTGCGCCGCGTCACCGAAGTGATGAAGCGGCTCGCTGACGGCGACCTCGAGGTCAAGATCGAAGGCCGCGAACGTGGCGACGAAATCGGCGACATGGTTCGCTCGGTCACCGTCTTCCGCGATGCCGCGGTCGAAAATGTCCGTCTCGAGCAGGATGCCGCCGCAGCCCGCGAGCTCTCGACCGCCGAGTCGGAGCGCCGCGCCTCTGAGCGTGCCCGCATTGCCGGCGAGCAGCGCCAGGCGCTGACCGCACTCAACGACATGCTCGGCAAGCTTGCCGAGGGCGACCTCGAGCGCAGCATGGACGAAAACCTGCCGGAAGACTTCATCGAGATGGCGCGCACCTACAACCAGGCTGTCGAGGCGCTCCGTGCCACACTCGCCGACGTGCGCTCGACCGCGGAAGAGATCGACGGCGGCACCGGCAATCTCGCCGCTTCGGCGGACGATCTTGCCCGCCGCACGGAACAGCAGGCGGCAGCGCTCGAACAGAGCTCGCGCGCACTGCGCCATCTGAGCGAAATCGTCCGCTCGACGGCCGAAAGCGCCAAGCAGACATCCGTCTCGGTCAACGAGACGGAAGATTTCGCGGTCCGCTCCGGCGAGGTCGTATCCCGCGCCGTCGACGCCATGGGTGAGATCAGCCGTTCTTCCGAAAAGATCGCGACCATCATCGGGGTTATCGACGAGATCGCCTTCCAGACCAACCTGCTGGCGCTGAATGCCGGCGTCGAGGCGGCGCGGGCCGGCGAGGCAGGCCGCGGCTTTGCGGTCGTCGCCCAGGAAGTCCGCGAACTGGCGCAGCGTTGCGCGGGTGCTGCCCGCGAAATCAAGGGCCTCATTTCGGCAAGCTCGACTCAGGTCAGCAACGGCGTGCATCTCGTCGAGGAGACGGGTACGGCGCTCACCGAGATCATCACGCACATCACCGATGTCCGCAAACTGGTGTCCCAGATTTCGGCGGCCACCGGCGAGCAGTCGACCGGCATCAACGAAGTCACCAAGGCCGTGCAGGAGGTCGAGCTGATCACCCAGCGCAACGCGGCGATGGTCGAGGAAAACAACGCCGAGATCCACGGCCTGCGCCAACGTGTGGAGACGCTGTCCGAGAAGATCGAGCGCTTCAAGACGCGCGATCCGAACATCAGCTTCCATGCCGGCGCCAACGAACGCCGGGGAGGCTTCCGTCGCAGCGACGCTGCCTGAGGCCTGGACAGTCAGGCAAGCGCCGAGACCGTTTCGAGGAAGCGCTGCCCGATCGCAGAAAGTCGCGGTTTCAACCAGGACGCCGCCATCGGCAACGATGGCGGCGTCGGCGTGACTGGCCGGAAAACGACGCCGGGACGCGGCAGGCGAGACAGGCCGCCCGTGACGAACCCCATTCCGACCCCCGCCGCCACCAGGCCTGCAAGTGTGGTCATGGGCGTAACCTCCTGCACGATGCGCGGGCTGATGCCCTGGTCCCGGAAGAGAGCGATGACCCTGTCGTAGATGCTCGGTCCGATGGAGCGGGGTGCGAGGAGGAAGGGTTCGTCGGCGAGCTCGGAGAGCCGGATCTCGGTTTTCATCGCAAGCGGATGGCTTTCCGGCAATGCCAGGACGAGAGGCTCGGCCGGCAGATCATGGGTCGCCAGTTCAGGATTGACGAGCGGTGGATGCAGGACCGCCAGATCGATCGTTCCCGTCATCAGTGCGGTTTCGAGCGACGGGGAGTTGAGCTCGACAAGCTCTATCTCGACCTGCGGATAGCGCTTCCGGAACGCCTGCACCGCTTCCGGCAGGATGCCGTAGAAGGCGATGACCGTGAAACCCAGCCGCAGCCGGCCGACTTCGCCGCGAAACGCCCGTAACGCCTGCTGCCGGGCGACTTCGGCATTTTCAATCGCCCGCCGGGCGGGTTCGAGGAACGCCTGGCCGGCCGGCGTCAGCGCGACGCTGCGGCGATCGCGCGCGAAGAGGTCCGTGCCGATCTCCAGCTCGAGGGCACGAATGCGCTGGCTAAGCGAGGGCTGGGTGAGGTGCATCCTCTCGGCCGCCCGGCGGAAATGCAATTCTTCGGCGACCGCCACGAAGCAGGCCATGGAGCGTATATCCATCGACATTCCTGATATGTTTTGCCTATCACAGATGATGGAATTCCGATTGGAACTCTATCAGAGTGGACCCTATCCTCCCTTCAGGCAATAGGCGGCAAATGTCGCCGCTTCTCGGAAGGAGAATGGATCATGAAGGCTTTGGTTTTTCTCGCAGGCACAGCCCTTTCCTTGGCGACCGTGGCGCCCGGTACTGCTGTCGCGCAATCGGCGGATATCCTGGGCGCGATCTCGGCCGGTCGCGTCGCCGTCATCTCCGACGGCGACTATCTGGCGCGCACCTACGCCGATTCAGTACTGGCTCCCAAGGAGGCTGGGCACAGGGACGTGCTCACCATTCTATCGATAGCCAATGGCCGCGTGACGAGAGGTTCGGTCCCCGTCTCGAACTCGGTGACGGCGGCGCCCGAAATCCTGGAACTGACGCCGGACGGCAGCACGGCATTCGTGACCGAACGATTGGGCGAGCGGCCGGATGGCGGCGGAACGGTCAGGGACCTGCCGCCAGGCAGGCGGCTGTTTGCCGTCGATCTCTCCGACCCATCCACGCCGAAGCTTGCCGATACGGTGGAGGTCGGCATCAATCCGGAGGCATTGGCCGTCAGCCCGAACGGGCAGCGGGTGGCGGTCGTTTCCAATACCGCCGATGCGGCCCTGCTTCAGATCGTCGAATTTGCCGATGGCCGATTCGGCGAAGTCGCCCGCTTCGATCTGGCTGAACTCGGCATTCCCGGATCGCTGGATGCTCCGCGGGGCGGCGTGACGGCCACCAATGTTCAATGGCATCCTTCCGGGCGGTTCCTGGCGGCCAATATCAACACGCGGAACCGTGTCGCGTTCTTCGAATTTGCCGATAGCGATCAGGAGCCTGCCTTGCAGCCCTGGGGCAACAGCGTGGAGGTGGGCAGGGATCCTTTTGTCGGCCGCTTCACGCCGGATGGCCGCCACTATCTGACATCGAACTGGGGGCGCGATTTCACCGCGACCAGCCTCGATGGCCGCATCCCGAATGCGTCCTCCACCATGACCGTGATCCGGCTGGCGGACCCCGAGGCGTCCGAAGCCCGGCACGAGCGGTTGATGACAGTCGACACCGGCGTTTCGGCCGAAGGAATGGCGGTGAGCCCGGATGGCCGGCTTGTTGCGACGATCAACATGCGCGGCACGTCCTTTCCGCCCGGGTCTCCGCGTCATGAACGCGAGGCGGCCGTATCGCTTCTGACGTTCGATCCGGCCGCGGGCAGGCTACACAAGGTTGGCGACTATACGTTCGAGGGTGTTTTGCCCGAGGGCGGAACCTTCGACCTGACGGGTGATCACCTTCTCGCAACCGTTTTCGAGGGACATGAGGGTGCAGGCCCCGAGACCGGGGCGGGGCTTGAAGTCTTCAGGGTGATCAGGGGCGATACGCCGTCGCTGCGACGGATCGCGCGGGTGCCCTTGCCGCACGGAGTACATCATGTCGATATTTCGCGATGATCCCCATATTTCGCGATAATCCCCGGGCGGCGGCAGCGGTCGCCGCTGCGATCCCTGACCCCGGCGCGGATATCACCCACCGGTGACGCTCATGTGGCGGGCGACGGCGGGGCGCTTGTGGGTGCGATCGATGATGAAATCGTGGCCCTTGGGCTTGCGGGTGATCGCTTCGTCGATCGCGGCCGACAGATAGCCGTCGTTTTCGGAGGCGCGCAGCGCGGTGCGCAGGTCGGCCGCGTCGTTCTGGCCGAGGCACATGTAGAGCGTGCCGGTGCAGGTGAGACGCACGCGGTTGCAGCTCTCGCAGAAATTATGGGTCATCGGCGTGATGAAGCCCAAGCGGCCGCCGGTTTCCTTCACTTCGACATAACGGGCGGGGCCGCCGGTCTTGTAGGGGATCTCTGTCAGCGTGAACTGCTCTTCGAGATCGGCGCGCAGCTTGGAGAGCGGCAGATATTGGTCGGTGCGGTCCTCGTCGATCTCGCCCATCGGCATGGTCTCGATCACCGTCATGTCCATGCCGCGGCCATGCGCGAAACGCAGCATGTCGGCGATCTCGAATTCGTTGAATTCCTTCAGCGCCACGGCATTCAGCTTGATCTTCAGCCCGGCTTTCTGGGCGGCGTCGATGCCTTCCATGACCCTGTGGTAATCGCCCCAGCGGGTGATCGCCTTGAATTTTTCGGGGTTCAGCGTGTCGAGCGAGACATTGATGCGACGCACGCCGCTGTCATAGAGCTCGTCGGCATATTTTGCCAGCTGCGACCCGTTGGTCGTCAGCGTCAGTTCGTCGAGAGCGCCGGCCTTGACGTGCTGGCCGAGCTCGCGCACCAGAAACATGATGTTCTTGCGCACCAGCGGCTCGCCGCCGGTCAGGCGAATCTTGCGGACGCCCTTGGAAATGAAGGCGGAACAGAGCCGGTTGAGCTCTTCGAGCGTCAGCAGGTCCTTTTTCGGCAGGAAGGTCATGTTTTCCGCCATGCAATAGGTGCAGCGGAAATCGCAGCGGTCGGTGACCGAGACGCGCAGATAGGTGACCGCACGGCCGAACGGATCGATCATCGGCGCCTGGTCGGCGATGATCGGGGCTGCTCCTCCGACCGGTCCTGCGAAACTGTTCACGTGATAATCTCCCTTACCCGGAAAGTGGGGGTTTCGAGCCGTCGCGTCAAGTGTATGACATCGATCCAGATAGTACAGCGACGGACGCAAAACCGCTTGCAGCGAAACGCCGTAGCTCATAATCCTCCGCCAGGCATATGACAATCGGGAGCCTGAAAAGCATGAGCGACATCTGGCCGACGGAACTGAGGGTCTCCAAGGACCGCCACACGCTGAACGTTACCTTCAGCGACGGCGCGGCTTTTCCACTGCCGGCCGAAACGATGCGCGTGCTGTCGCCTTCGGCGGAAGTGCAGGGGCATGGTCCCGGCCAGAAGGTCACCGTGCCCGGCAAGCGCAATGTCGGCATCGCGGCGATCACGCCGGCCGGCAACTACGCGGTGCGGATCCGCTTCGACGACGGCCATGACAGCGGCATCTTCACCTGGCCTTACCTGCGCGAACTGGGCGAGCGCGGAGCCGAACTGTTTGCCGACTATGAGCGCGATCTCATCGAGAAGGGCCTCTCCCGCGATCCGCCGCAGAGAACGCGGTAGGCGTCAAGCGGTGGTCAGGCCGGTTCGCGGCTGTCCTCCCGGATTTCCGACTGCAGGGTGACGATCAGCCGCTCCATGGACTCCGCCATCGCCATGCATTGATCCAGCGGCTCGGAGGAGAGCGTCCGCTCGATCAGCGCCGTCTGGATCGCCATCGCCTTTTCCGTCACCGAGCGGCCTTCCCGGGTCAGGTAGAGGCGCAGCACGCGCTTGTCCTTCGTATCGCCGCGCCGCTCGATCAGCCCGCGCTTTTCCATCTGCGGCAGCGCCATGCTCATGTTGGAACGCCCCACCAGCAGTTTGTGGGCGAGCTCCTGCTGGGAGATCCCCTCGAACCGGTAGAGATTGATCAGGATGTCGAGATGCGGTGGCTTGATGTCAAGTTCGGTGAGTTCGCGGGTCAGCACGGTTTGCATCAACTGGCAGGCGCGGGCGACGGCAATCCAACTGCGAAAACGCGGATGATCCCAAGGGAGGGATTGATTTTTGTTCATCATTGTACTTTATTGTTCAGCATTGAACATTATTGGGTTTTCTCACTATGCCATCCTTTGCACTCAAGGTCATCCGTTTCGGATTTGCCGCCATGGGGCGGCCTTTCCCCAATGCCGCAGCCGGGCTCGCCTTTCGGCTCTTCTGCCTGACGCCCTCGCGCCGTCCCAAGGGCGGCAAGGCGAGGGCGATGGAGAATGAGGGGCGGGAGCGGCTCTCGGCCGCCCAGAAGATCCCGCTCACCGTCGGACGCTCGACGGTGATGGCCTATCGCTTCAACGGCGACGGCAAGCCCGGCCGGCCCCGTTACCTGGTCGTGCACGGCTGGGGCTCCAATGCCGCCTATATCGCCGCGCTGCCGGCGGGCCTGGCCGAAACCGGCGCCGAGGTCGTGGTGCTCGATTTTCCCGGCCATGGGCTTTCCAGCGGCCGCAGCCTCAACATGCGCCAGGCCGTCGAGGCGATCGTTGCGGCGGAGAACCGGTTTGGCCATTTCGATGCGGCGGTCGGTCATTCGTTCGGCGGTGCGAGCATGATGCTCGCCGCCGGCGGGGTGATGAGGCAAGTCGGCTCGATCTCTCCCTCGAAGCTGGTAGTTATCGGTGCGCCGAGCCATATCCATTGGCTGTTCGACGATTTTTCGCGGATGGTCGGCCTGCCGCCGCGCGTCAAGGCGCTGCTGATCCGGCGGGCAGAAAAGATAGCCGGCGCCTCGCTCGACGATTTCGACACGGTGGCAAGCGCCGCGCGGCTCGAAACGCCCCTGCTGGTCGTGCATGCCGAGGAGGACAAGGAGGTAGCCGCCGACCACGCCCGCCGTTTCGAGGGGCTTGCCACGGCACGGCTCGAATGGGCGAACGGGCTCGGGCATCGCCGCATCGTCAGCGACCGCGGCGTGATCGAGACCATTGCCTCCTTCCTGACGAACGATCGCCGGCCGCTGCGCGAAACCTCCATCGCCGCCAAGCCCGGCAACGACGCCGCTGCTTGATCCACAGGGGACGTCATCATAGTGTCGCCCGCGCGGGCTAAGGCCCGCCGATACCAGAGGGGCGAGCCATGACCATCATCACATCCGTCGAGGAACTGAAGGCGATCTATGACGGCGTCTCGGAGGCTTCGCTCGCCAAGGTGACGAAGACGCTGACCCCGGAATACCGGCAGATGATCGAGGCCTCGCCTTTCCTCGCATTCGCGACCGTGGGGCCGGAAGGGCTCGACTGCTCGCCGCGCGGCGATCTCGGCGGGGCGGTGCGTATCGAGGACGATTCGACGCTGCTTCTGCCCGACTGGCGCGGCAACAACCGCATCGATTCGCTGATCAATATCGTGCGCGACCCGCGCGTGGCTTTGATGTTTCTGGTACCCGGCTCGAACACGACGATGCGCATCAACGGCCGCGCCGTGATCTCGGTGGAGCCCGCGCTGCTCGAAAGCTTCGAGATGGACGGCCGGCATCCGCGCAGCGTCACGGTGATCACCGTCAACGAGGTCTATTTCCAGTGCGCCCGCGCCCTGATACGCGCCGAACTCTGGAACCCGGAGCATTTCGTCGATCCGAAGAACCTGCCGACGCCCGGAACGCTGCTGAAGGCGGCCAAGGCCGACTTCGACAGGGAGACCTACGACCGGGAATGGCCGGAGCGCGCCGCCAAGACCATGTGGTAGACGCCGCACCGGCGTTTTCTTCGTGAAGAAGACATGCCTAGTCGCCGTCCTCATGGACATTTCCAGCGCTCGAGGCGACAATCGAATCGACCCGCCATAGGGGACGGGCACGGGGGATTTCATGAAGTTTGGAACCGGCTTTGCGGCGGTGGTCCTGGCTGCGACGATGTTCGGCGCCCAAGCGGCGCGTGCGGACCAGTTGATCGAGGAATATACGGCCTTCATCGGCGAGGACGACCTGTACAATTCCAACAATGTGCGCCTGCAGGAGCCCTGGCAGATTGTCCGCCAGGATCGCGCGAATTTTCATCGCTTCGGCGTCTCGCAGCGCGGCGACCAGAGCGACAGCTTCTTCGACGATGCCGGCAATCGGGAACTCGTCGAGCGCATGATCAGCCGTGGCACCATCGATCGGGCCGCTCGCAACGCCGTCGTCCGCGGGAATGTCATGATCAACGTGCAGATCTTTCGAGGCCCCCGCGGCGATTACGTCAATGTCCTGGTCTACTGACAGGCCGTTCCTCCGGGCGGCAGCCGTGATGCTGTCGGTCCTCGTCTGCGGCCCGGGCGAGGCGCGCGAATTGCGCCTGGAGGAGAAGATCGCGGCCCTCGTGAAGGCCTATCCCGACATGATCGTGGCCAGCCGCGAGGGCAGGCTGATCATGAAGGAGGGCGCGCCGATTCCGATCGACGACGGGACCAGGCGCAGCCATGCGCAAATGCTGGCCGAGGGCGATGTCGAGGACAGCCTGTCTCAGGCGTATCGGTCGGGCGCATGCGAATACCGCCCGCCGGTCGATTCCGATCCGGGCCGCATCCGCAGCGACGAGTTGATGAAGCGCCTTTATGGCGCGAGCGCCAATGCCGTGCAGTCGAGCCTCGTGCCGGTCGCATGGTTCGGAGAGACGGTGCGCGTCACCAGCCGTAACGGGGTCGACAAGGCGCTCGCCGCCGTCCGCGATGAGCTTGCCGCCGACCCGGGCCTGAAAACCTACCTGACGCCGTCGGCCGGCGTCTTCAACTGGCGCAAGGTTGCTGGACAGACCAATCTCTCCGTCCACAGTTTTGGCGCGGCGATCGATCTCAACACGAAATACGCCGATTACTGGCTTTGGTCGGGAGGCAAACCCGGCAATGTCCCGAACTACAAAAACCGCTTTCCGATGAAGATCGCCGCGGCGTTCGAGCGCCATGGCTTTATCTGGGGCGGTCGCTGGTATCACTACGACACCATGCATTTCGAATACCGCCCGGAACTGCTGGCCATCGCCGGCGCCGCAGGCGTCTCGGCCTGCGACTGAGGGAAATCTACTTCCTGTAGATCAGCCAGCTCTTGCCGACATAGTCCTTCTTCATGCTGTCATCAAAGAAGATCGAGCGGTTCCGGCCGGAGTTCTTGGCGTTGTAGAGGGCCGTATCGGCATTGGCGTAGAGTTCTCCGGGATCGCTCGCCTGCGAGGCCATCGCAAAGCCGAGAGAAATGGTGACCGGGCCGTAGTCGATGCCGGAGCGCGAATTGCGGAAGATGCGGGTTTCCAGTGCGCGGCGGACCCGCTCGCAGATGATCACCACCTCTTCCGGCGTGTTGCCTTCGACGATGATCGCGAATTCCTCGCCGCCGGAGCGGGCGACGAAGACATCCTTGCGGACGTTCGAGCGGATCACGGAAGCAACCGTCGCGAGGATCTTGTCGCCGACCGGATGGCCGTAGCTGTCGTTGATTTTCTTGAAGTTGTCGATATCGGCCAGTACCAGTGCGGTGACCGGCAGCAGGGCCGTATTGTCGTAAGTCGCCGCAAGGCGCTCGTCGAAGGCACGGCGGTTGGCGATCCGGGTCAGCGAATCGGTGTTGGCGATACGCTTGTATTCATCGAGTTCCCGGCGGACCTGGTCCATTTCCTGCGAGCGTTGGACGACGCCGCCGACGGTCTTTTCGCCGTGCGCCATGGTGCTGCCGGTTGCCTCGCTCAGGAGCGCCAGCGCGCTGGTCAGCAGGTCGTTGGAAAAATTGCTCTTCGAGTTGATCCGCTGAGCGGTTTCTCCAAGCAGCTTGCCGTAGCTCTCGAGCGAGTTCTGCTCCTGACGCAGCAGCTTCAGGAGCGCGTCGAGTTCGCCAAGAATCCTGGAATGGGCGTCTTCGATGACGGCCACCTGGCCGGTTCCAAGGTAACGATGCGAAAGCGCGTCCAGCTCCTCCTGCGTGGCACGGCTTCCGAGCCCCGCCAGATCACGGGTCAGGTCGGGATTGGAACCGATATAGGCCTCGTAAAAAAGCTGATAATTGCGAGGGATCGGGGCGACGCCCATCGATCGCACCGCGTAGATGATCTGGCCGATCAGATCGCTAGATTGCGCTCTCGGCGCCGTTGCCGTCGTCATCGACGATCCCCACTAGATCCCACCTGTATGCTATAAAATGAAGTAGTATGTGAAAAATGTTCGAAAAGAATTAAGGGGTGCGAGCTGAAAAGCTTATTCTTAAATTTATTTCGCATTTCTGAAATACCCGATTTTCCCTCAAAACTAATGGGTTTACAGACTTCGAGCCCGAAAAGATATTCACCTGTAGAATGTTGATATATTGTCGGAATTAACCAATGTAGGCTGACCGAAAGAGAAAGCCCGCTAATCGGGAGGCCGGCTTGCTGGTTATATTGTAAATCAGGTCCCCTTATTTGGGGCCGATCATGTTTTCAGGGCGGACATACTGGTCGAACTCCTCGTTCGTCAGGTATCCGCCGCCGACTGCTTCTTCACGGAGCGTCGTGCCGTTCTTGTGGGCTGTCTTGGCGATCTTGGCGCAGATGTCGTAGCCGAGCCTGGTGTTAAGCGCTGTGACCAGCATCAGCGAGTTTTCCACGCCGCGTCTGATATTGTCTTCCCGGGCTTCGATGCCGACCACGCAATTGTCGGTGAAGGAGACCGCGGCGTCGCCGAGCAGCTGCACCGACTGCAGGAAATTGTAGGCCATCATCGGATTGTAGACGTTGAGCTCGAAATGGCCCTGGCTGCCGGCGAAGGTGAGAGCCGCATGGTTTCCGAAGATGTGGGCGCAGACCTGGGTGAGCGCTTCCGACTGGGTCGGGTTGACCTTGCCCGGCATAATCGACGAACCCGGCTCGTTTTCCGGCAGCGACAGTTCGCCAAGGCCCGCACGCGGGCCGGAGCCGAGGAAACGGATGTCGTTGGCGATCTTGAAGAGAGCGGCGGCGGCGGCGTTGATCGCGCCGTGCGCAAACACCATCGAGTCGTGCGAGGCGAGTGCTTCGAACTTGTTGGGGGCCGTGACGAAGGGCAGGCCGGTGATCTTCGAGATCTCCTCAGCGACCTTTTCGGCAAAGCCGACCGGGGCGTTGAGGCCGGTACCGACCGCCGTGCCGCCCTGGGCGAGCTTGGAAAGTGCCGGCAGCGTCAGCTCGATATTGGCGATCGCCGAGCCGACCTGCGCCGCATAACCGGAAAATTCCTGGCCGAGCGTCAGCGGGGTGGCATCCTGCGTGTGGGTGCGGCCGATCTTGATGATGTGGGAGAAGGCCTTGACCTTCACTTCCAGCGCTTCGTGCAGCTGCTTCAGCGACGGGATCAGGTGGCGCACGATGGTTTCGACGCAGGCGATATGCATGGCCGTCGGATAGGTATCGTTCGACGACTGGCTCATGTTGACGTGGTCGTTCGGATGCACGGGCTTCTTGGAGCCCATCACACCGCCGAGCATTTCGATCGCGCGGTTGGAGATCACTTCGTTGGCGTTCATGTTCGACTGGGTGCCGGAACCCGTCTGCCAGACGACCAGCGGGAAATGGTCGTCGAGCTTGCCGTCGATGACTTCCTGGGCCGCTTCGACGATGACCTTGCCGATCGAAGCGTCGAGGCCGCCCAGTTCCATATTGGCGCGGGCGGCGGCCTGCTTGACGATGCCGAGCGCACGCACGACCGCGAGCGGTTGTTTTTCCCAGCCGATCTTGAAGTTGCCGAGCGAGCGCTGCGCCTGGGCCCCCCAATAACGGTCGCTCGCCACGTCGATCGGGCCAAACGTATCGGTTTCGGTGCGGGTCGATGCCATCTTCGCTGCCTCTTTTTGCTCGTGGTCGCTGCCGGTGTCCTTAAAGATCAACAACGCGTTACCGCGTCGGAGCCGGCCGGCGGCATTACTATACGATTGGTGAACGTCCGCAAGCCGGCCGAACAGGCTTTTTGGCAGGCTTTCGTCGTGCCTTTTATGACACGGACAGCGGAATTATACAGCGGAATCCGCCCTCTGGCCGGGTGCTTGTCGGTGGTCGTCAGTAAAAATTTAACGAATAGTTTCTTAACCTTCCGGCTGCGCACCGATGCTGTTTCCGGCGGAGCCGAAACCCGCCGGCCGCTCGGGCGTTTCTTTCCATCCCTCACGCGATCGGTTAGATGGCGTGATATATATTCGAGCCCGCGGATCAAGACGCGGATGCAGGTGACGGGGACGACATTGCAGTACAAACACAAAAGAACTTCGATCGCATTGGCGCTCGTCTCCGGCATCTCGATGTTTACCGGTGCGGCCGTTCCCGCACATGCCGTGACACTTCTCGATCTCTTGCGCGGCGGTCCCGGCGCGGAACGGGCAGGGCGGCACGATAACGGCCTGCCGGGCGTCGGCGGCAATTCCGGCATGCCGACCGAGCGCAGCCTCGCCGATCCCGAGCCGCTGCCGAAAGTCTCCGGTCCTCGATATTACACCTACAAGCCGGATGCCGAGCGGGCCGTGAAGACGACCGCCTTCGCAGCAGCATCCGCGACGGACGGCACGCGCCTCATCGCCGAGGCCAAGGTTTCGGCGCCGGCGGAAATCGCGACCGCGCTCGAAGCCTTCTACAGCAAGGCTGCCGAGCCTCTCTGGGTCACCGCCGGCGACGTCAACGAGAAGGCGAGGGGCGTGCTGTCGCTCTTCGAGCGGGCCGGCGAATACGGGCTGGAACCGGCAGACTACGTCCTGCCGGTCCCGGCGCTGACCACGGCAAGCGTTGCTGCGCCGACGGATGCTACAACCCCCATCAATGTCTCCGCAACGGCATCTGCACCGGTTTCCGCCGCCGACAGCCACGATCGCGCGCTGATGCAGTTCGAACTCGCGCTGTCGGAAAAGGTGCTGACGTTCGCCCAGGACATGACGCGTGGCCGCATCGACCCGAACAAGGTGTCCGGTTACCACGACTTCAAGCGCAAGGACGTCAAGCTCCCGCTCGTCCTGCCTTTCGCGCAGACCGGTACCGACGTGGCGGCCTACCTCGAAGGCCTTGCGCCGCAGGGCCCTCAATTCCAGGCGCTGAAGGCCGAGCTTGCAACGCTGCGCGCCGCAGCGGCCAACGACGGTCCGCAGATCTCGCTGCCGAGCGACATTCTCCTGAAGCCGGGCAAGAGCAGCGCGGATATGGCGAGCATCATCGCCGCCATCCAGCACACCGGCTCGGAAGCGCTGAAGACCAAGCATGCGGCGACGCTGACGGCCTATCAGCAGACCCCGGACTACACGCCGGAACTCGTCGACGTCGTGAAGTCCTTCCAGGCGGAAGTCGGTCTCAAGGCCGATGGCGTCATCGGCAATGCGACGGTGCGCAAGATGGTCGGCCATACGTCGAAGGACAAGATCGAGAAGGTCGAAGTCGCCATGGAACAGGCGCGCTGGCTGCCGGACGATCTCGGCCAGCGTTACGTCTTCATCAACCAGCCGGCCTTCACGGTCTATTACCATGACCGTGGTGCGGAACAGTTTTCGATGCGCGTCGTGGTCGGCAGCAAGTCCAACCAGACCTATTTCTTCCAGGACGAAATCGAAACCGTCGAGTTCAACCCCTATTGGGGCGTGCCACAGTCGATCATCATCAACGAGATGCTGCCGCACCTGCGCCAGGATCCGAGCTACCTCGACCGAATGGGTTATGAGGTGTCGGTCGGCGGCAGGGCGGTCTCGTCGAGCAGCATCAACTGGTTCGGCTCCACCGAGAAGATCTCCGTGCGTCAGCCACCGTCGGGTGACAACGCGCTCGGCGACCTGAAGATCCTGTTCCCGAACAGCCACGCGATCTACATGCATGACACGCCCTCGAAGAGCTTCTTCCAGCGCGACATGCGGGCGCTGAGCCACGGCTGCGTGCGTCTTGCCGAACCGCGCAAGATGGCGGCTGCCGTACTCGGCACCACGATCGACGACGTGAACGGACGGATCGCCGCCGGCGAGAACGTCTCGACCAAGGTGCCGGTCAGGATTCCGGTTTACGTCGCCTACTTCACCGCCTGGCCGAACAAGGACGGCAAGGTCGAGTATTTCGACGACGTCTACGGCCGCGACAATGCGACGGTGAAGGCTTTCGTGGCGACCACCAAGGTCCGGGCGGCCCAGAGCTAAGGTCGGCTAAGGTCAGCTTTGGGCTGAGAATGAGTTTCGGATTGCAGAAGAAGGCGGCCTCCGGGCCGCTTTTTATTTGGCAGCCGCCAGCCGCGTCACGTCGGCGGAAATCAGCGTTTCCACCATCCCCACGGTCAGCTCGTCATAACCGCCGATCACCTGATCCGGGTTGAGCGTATCGACTGCGACGTCGGAATAACCGAAGGTCACGGCGACGGAGGCAATGCCGGCATTCTGCGCGGCAAGGATATCGTTGACGCTGTCGCCGATCATGATGCTCGTCGCCGGAATTCCGCCGGCCCGTTCGATCGTACCGAAAATGTGCCGGGCATCCGGCTTGCGGACGGCGAAAGTATCGCCGCAGGTCATCGCGACGAAGCGATCCAGGAGGCCGAGCTTTTCGAGAAGCGGGAAGGCGAGCCGCTCGGACTTGTTGGTGCAGACCGCGAGCCGCATCCCGGCTGCTGACAGGCGGTCGAGACATGCGACGACGCCGTCATAGGGGCGGCTCCTGCCTGGCATCTGCGCCTCGTAGTGCTCCATATAGCGATCAAACAGCCTGGCCGCCGTCGGCTCGTCGAGCGGAACCCTGCGAAGTTCGAAGGCGCGGCGGATCATCACGCGCACGCCCTGGCCGACGAGATGGGTGAGGTCCTCGAAGGTCACCGGCTGGAGACCTTCGTCCTCGATCGTATAGTTGAGGCTGTCGATAAGATCCGGTGCGGTGTCGATCAGCGTGCCGTCGAGGTCGAAAATGACGAGTGGAGCGGTCAATGGAACCTCGTGAGCGTCGTTCGGGAGATGCCCCGGATTAAGCAATGCTGCCGTGAAAAGCAAATATGCGAGATTCGCCCACCTTCGTAAAACCCATGGCTTCGTAAAACCCGCCGCGAGGGGACTTTCGTTTGTGGGGAGAGGCGTGTAAACAGCGGGTCGGCGAAAACAGCGGGGAGCTTTTGGCGGATGGACGCCCGGGAAATGAAAGTCAAGGCGGCGCAAGCGGCACTGGCCTATGTCGAGGACGGCATGCGGCTGGGTATCGGCACCGGTTCGACGGCGGACGAATTCGTCAGGCTACTTGCCGAAAAGGTCCACGGCGGCTTCAAGGTCGAAGGCGTGCCGACATCCGAGCGCACCGCGAGGCTCTGCGTCGAGCTCGGCATTCCGCTGAAATCGCTCGAAGAGCTCCCGGAACTCGATCTGACGATTGACGGTGCCGATGAAGTCGATGCCAACCTGACCCTGATCAAGGGTGGCGGCGGTGCATTGCTGCGCGAAAAGATCGTCGCCGCGGCGTCTGCCCGCATGATCGTGATTGCCGACGAAAGCAAGCTGGTCGATATGCTCGGAGCCTATCCGCTGCCGATCGAGATCAATCCCTTCGGCCAGACGGCGACGCAGATTGCCATCGAAAAGGCCGCTTCCCGGTTAGGATTGACCGGTGAATTGAAGCTGCGCAAATCGGGGGCTGAAGTCTTCACGACAGATGGCGGCCACTACATTTTCGACGCATCTTTTGGCCGCATTCCTGATGCAGACGCACTGTCGGCGGAGCTTAATTTCATTCCCGGTGTCGTGGAACACGGGCTGTTCATTCATATGGCGTCCTTAGCGATCATTGCCGGTGAGGCTGGAGCGCGGACGCTTGAGGCGAAGTAAACTAGGAGCAACCAACTCATGATCAGATTCGCGCTTTTCGGCCGTGCCGCCGCTGTGGCCATCCTCTTCTCCGGCGCCTTCACGGTATCGGCTCGCGCGCAGGAAGTTTCGGAAGCCCAGCTTGCCGCTGCGCGCGATGCGATCGCGTCGCTCAACGTCACGGATCGTTACGACAATATCCTGCCCAACCTGGCAGAGCGTCTGAAGGCCCAGTTCATCCAGGCCTCCCCGAACTTCCAGGGCCAGATCTCCAACGTCGTCGACGAGCAGGCGCTCGTGCTCGCGCCGCGCCGCGCCGATCTCGAGAAGGAAGCAGCGACCATCTACGCCAAGAGCTTTTCGGTCGATGAACTGAAGTCGATTTCTACCTTCTTCAACACCGAGACCGGCAAGAAGCTGCTGACCAACCAGCCGCTCGTCAGCCGTGAACTGACCAAGGCCGCTGAAATCTGGGCAAACGGGATTTCCCGCGACCTGACCAACCACAGCTCGGAAAAGCTGCGCGGCATCATCGACGCAAATCCGATCCAGGCGCCGGTCGTCGATCCGGCACCGGAAGCACAGGCCGCTGCACCCGCACCGGTAAAGCCTGCCACTCCGCCGGCCCCGGCCAAGCCCGCTGCTGCGCCTGCGGCCAAGCCCGCTGCTCCGGCCGCCACCGCTCCGGCCAAGCCCGCCGCCCCGGCTGCCAAGCCGGCTCCGGCCCCGGCACCAGCGCCGAAGCCCTGATAACATCGTCGGCCCGTCGAATTTTAAGGAAGCCCGGAGCAATCCGGGCTTTTCCTTTTGGGCCTCTCATCCCTATATGTGAGCCACATCCAGCCGCCTGCTCTCAAGGAGAATACCATGACCGCCTATGACTATGATCTCTTCGTGATTGGCGGCGGATCGGGCGGCGTGAGGGCGGGCCGCGTGGCGGCATCGCTCGGCAAGCGGGTGGCGATCGCCGAGGAATATCGTTTCGGCGGCACCTGCGTCATTCGCGGCTGCGTGCCGAAGAAGCTCTTCGTCTACGCATCGCAATATCACGAACATTTCGAGGATGCGGTCGGTTACGGCTGGGAAGTCGGAGCGAGCATGTTCGATTGGAAGAAGCTGATCGCCGCCAAGGACAGGGAGATCGCCCGCCTCGAAGGCCTCTATCGCAAGGGTCTCGAAAACAACGGTGCGGAAATCCTCGAGACCCGCGCCGAGCTGGTCGATGCCCATACGATCCGGCTCGTGAAGACCGGCAGGACCGTGACCGCCGAAAGGATCGTCATCGCCACCGGCGGCGCGCCCAATCCGCATGCGGCGCTGCCCGGCCATGAACTCTGCATCTCGTCCAACGAAGCCTTCGATCTGCCCGAGCTGCCGCGCTCCATCCTAATCGCCGGCGGCGGTTATATCGCGGTCGAATTCGCCAACATCTTCCACGGCCTCGGCGTCGACGTGACGCTGATCTATCGCGGCAAGGAGATCCTGTCGCGCTTCGACCATGACATGCGCCAAGGCCTGCACAAGGCGATGGTCGAGAAGGGCATCCGCATCGTGCTGACCGATGTGATCGAGGAGGTCACCAAGGCGCCAGCCGGTGGGCTTGTTGCCAGGACAATGAACGGCGAGACGATGGCCGTCGACACCATCATGCTGGCGCTTGGGCGCGATCCGAATACCAAGGGGCTGGGCCTGGAGGCCGCGGGCGTCGAGATGAACGAGCGTGGTGCCATCGTCGTCGACAGATATTCCCGCACCAGCGTGCCGCATATCTATGCCCTCGGAGATGTCACCGACCGGGTACAGTTGACGCCCGTGGCGATCCACGAGGCGATGTGCTTCATCGAAACCGAGTACAAGGACAATCCGAGCGCCCCCGACCACGACCTGATCGCCACCGCCGTCTTCTCGCAGCCGGAGATCGGCACGGTCGGCCTGTCGGAAGAGGAGGCCGCCAAGCGCTATCCGGAGATCGAGGTCTACCGCGCCGAATTCCGGCCGATGAAGGCGACGCTTTCGGGACGGTCGGAGAAGATGATCATGAAGCTGGTCGTCGACGCGGCAAGCCGCAAGGTGGTCGGTGCCCACATCCTAGGCCACGATGCCGGCGAGATGGCGCAGCTTCTCGGCATTTCGCTGAAGGCCGGCGTCACCAAGGATGATTTCGACCGCACCATGGCCGTCCATCCGACGGCTTCGGAAGAGCTCGTCACCATGTACAACCCGAGCTACCGGGTGAAGAACGGCGAGCGCGTCTGACGCGCTCGCGAGTTCCCGCTAGCTGGTGATCCGCGGCGCGCTGACGATCTTGCGGAAGAGGGTATTCATGGCGGCGGCGATGCCTTCGGTCGGGCTGACCTCGAAATAATAACCTTCGGTGGCGCAGGCCCGCATGTTGTTCGGTATGCTTGGCTGGAATGGCGCGATCCAGCTCTTGTAGAAGTCGTTCTCCGGAAGGGGCAGGTAGGTTGTGTAGAGCACGGCAATCTTCACGCCCCGAAGCTTTATGTCGTTACAGTATTCTACGTCGATCGGTTCCATGCAGCGCGGCAGCTGTTCCGACCCCTTTTTCGTGTGGGTCAGTTTTTTCTTGCAGTTGGAGCGCTGCGCATCGCTGACGCCATCGCCAACCAGGAAGACGATCGCCTGCCGGTCGGCGGTGCTGGTGCCATTGCCCGTCGACTTGATCTTCTCGTCGATGCCGGCGAGAGCCGCATTGTAGTCCGTCTGATTGTTCGGGTAATCGTGACTTGGGATGCTCATCAACCCGATATTTTCCGTGGCCTTACCGAGGGCCTCCAGGTCGGTCGTCGGACTGGCGACTGTATAGAGGTTCGCGTCGAGTGCGGAGCGCCCGAACGTATAAGCCGACATCCGGAACTGACTGCTAACGGTCTGCGTATCCTTGGCGGTCGTCATCAGCGCGGCGACCGCATCGGCCACAACGTCGATGCGGATCGTCGCCCCGATCTTTTTGGCGAGGTTGTAATAGCTATCCTTGTCCTCGACGCCGCTTTCCGAAACGACGTGACAGGCGAACGCGCAATCCTTATCTTTTCCGTTGCGGCCATTGATAGTGGCTGCCCGGAGTTTGGCGACGTCCACAGGTGTCGCCCCAACGCCCATCGAAGGCGTATTGTCCAGCAGCATGTAGAAGTCGAGGAACGACGGCGTCTGGTATTGCGCGGTGGCCTGGCCGGAAACGGTGATGTCGTCCTTGCCGAGGATCGTCATGAAAGTGGTCGGCAAGGTCGCGCTGAACGATACGCGCGAGGTCAGGATGCCGTTGTTCTTCGCGACCGCGATATCGACGTTGACCGGCAGGGTGGAAAGCTCACCGGACATCTGGCCGAGGAAGATGCTTCGGGCCTCGGCCGGATCGAGCGCCACGCTTCCGTCGCCCTGCAATTGCATCGCCTGAGCGACAGCCTTCGATTTTTCGGCGATCGCGCCGACGGCGGCCGCATCGGCCGCGCCGACGAGTTGCTGCTTCACGGTCAGCGCGTGGCCGAAATCGAGCGCCAGGCCGGCCGTTCCGATCAGCGGAACCAGTAGAAAGGCAGTCATGACGCCGAAATTGCCGCCGCGATCCTTCCAGAAACGTGTCATCGGATGCATCGCCTGCTCCCCAGCAAGAAAACCCTGCAGGAACGTCGCGCAAATTCGTGAAATTGTGGCTAAGAACGGGATTAAAATTCAAGGCATGTCCTGATTTCATACTGCATACGATCCGCCCGGGTACGGCGTCAGCTTGATATTCGTGGCCCTTCGCGGGGGACGGGCCGGCGGTGAAGGCGGGCAAAACGGCTATGCAACGCCGCTGTTAAGGTCTATAAGCCGCCTCGATTTTAAAGACTTGCCCGGCAGAAGATGGCCGAGGCTGAAACAGGTGAGCGAGATGGCACAGAATTGGACCCCGAGCAGTTGGCGGCAAAAACCGATCCAGCAGCTCCCGGAATTCCCGGACAAGGCTGCGTTGGCGGCGACTGAAGCTCAGCTCGCCACCTTTCCGCCGCTCGTGTTTGCCGGTGAGGCCCGCCGGCTGAAGAAGCAGCTCGCCAGCGTCGCGGAAGGCAATGCCTTCCTGCTGCAGGGCGGCGACTGCGCAGAAAGCTTCGTCGAACACGGTGCGGACAACATCCGCGACTTCTTCCGTTCGTTCCTGCAGATGGCGGTTGTCCTGACCTATGGCGCCCAGCTTCCGGTCGTCAAGGTCGGCCGCATCGCCGGTCAGTTCGCCAAGCCGCGTTCTTCGAATGTCGAAGTGCAGGGAGGCGTCGAACTGCCGTCCTACCGCGGCGATATCATCAACGGCATCGAGTTTTCGCCGGAGTCGCGCATTCCCGATCCGGAACGCCAGATGATGGCCTATCGCCAGTCGGCGGCAACCCTCAACCTTTTGCGCGCCTTTGCCATGGGCGGCTACGCCAATCTCGAAAACGTCCACAAGTGGATGCTCGGTTTCGTCAAGGATAGCCCCCAGGGCGAACGCTACCGCAAGCTCGCAGACCGCATCAGCGAGACGATGGACTTCATGACCGCGATCGGCATCACCTCGGAAAACCAGCCGAGCCTGCGCGAGACGGACTTCTTCACCAGCCACGAAGCGTTGCTGCTCGGTTACGAAGAAGCCTTCACGCGCATCGACTCCACGTCCGGCGACTGGTATGCGACGTCGGGCCACATGCTGTGGATCGGCGACCGCACCCGCCAACTCGACCACGCGCATGTCGAATATTTCCGCGGCATCAAGAACCCGATCGGCCTCAAGTGTGGTCCGTCGCTGCAGCCCGACAACCTGATCGAATTGATTGACGCGCTCAACCCGGCCAACGAAGCCGGCCGCCTGACGCTGATCTGCCGTTTCGGCCATGACAAGGTTGCCGAGAACCTGCCCAAGCTGATCCGCGCCGTCGAGCGCGAAGGCAAAAAGGTGGTCTGGTCCTGCGACCCGATGCACGGCAACACGATCACCCTCAACAACTACAAGACCCGGCCGTTCGAGCGGATCCTGTCGGAGGTCGAGAGCTTCTTCCAGATCCATCGTGCGGAAGGCACCCATCCGGGCGGCATCCATATCGAGATGACTGGCAAGGACGTCACCGAATGCACCGGCGGCGCCCGCGCGGTCTCGGCCGGCGACCTGCAGGACCGCTACCACACCCATTGCGACCCGCGCCTCAACGCCGACCAGGCCTTGGAGCTCGCCTTCCTGCTCGCTGAGCGGATGAAGAGCGGCCGCGACGAAAAGCGGATGGTCGTCAACGGCTGAACCGCCGCGCATGATCGTTGAAAATCGAAGAAGGCCGGCGTCACCGCCGGCCTTTCTGCATCTTGATATGGCTTCCGTTGATGATCATCATCAGCGGAATAGATTTGACCTCGCGGCCCGCGCTCGCAACACTCGGCCGTCGCTTCGTCGAGGATGGTGCATGGAGCAGAAGAACAGCGGTCGTTGCCTGTGCGGCGCGATCCGATTTGAGACGGTGGGTCCGCTGCGGACCGTCACGGCCTGCCATTGTTCGCAATGCCGCCGCCAGACTGGGCTTTATTACGCGGCGACCAGCGTTCGCGTCGAGAACATGACGCTCGAAGGCGAGGAGAGGCTCAGCTGGTATCGCGCCAGCGACGAGGCGCGGCGCGGCTTCTGCTCGCAATGCGGCTCCGCGCTGTTCTGGCAGGCGGAAGGCGCGGCAAGCATTTCGATCCTGGCGGGCGCTTTCGACCAGCCGAGCGGGCTTGTCATGGGCGAGCATATCTATTGCGCCGACAAGGGGGATTTCTACCAATTGCCGGAGGACGGCGTGCCGCATTATCCGGGCGATCGTCCCGCATCCGCCTGAATGACAAAAAACTCTCGGAACGACGTTGCCGCCGTCTGCTGCGGACGTTAAATCGGTATCATGACCCAGGATATAAGCCAGACACTCCGTATCGCCGTTGCCCAGCTCAACCCGACTGTCGGCGATATCGCCGGCAACCTGGCGCTGGCCCGAGAAGCCCGAAAGGATGCCGCCCGCGAAGAGGCGGATCTCATCCTGTTCACCGAGCTCTTCCTGTCCGGTTATCCGCCGGAGGACCTCGTCCTGAAACCGGCTTTCCTCAACGCCTGCCTGAAGGCGGTGGAGGAGCTTGCGGCCGATACGGCAGACGGCGGCCCCGGCGTCATCATCGGCTTCCCGCGTCAGGGCGCGGAAGGCCGGCACAATTCGATCGCCGTGCTCGACGGCGGCAAGGTGATCGCGGTGCGCGACAAGATCGACCTGCCGAACTACGGCGAGTTCGACGAGAAGCGGGTTTTCATCGCCGGCGAGATGCCAGGCCCCGTCAATTTCCGCGGCGTCCGGCTCGGCATCCCGATCTGCGAGGATATCTGGGGCGATCTCGGCGTCTGCGAGACGCTCTCGGAGAGCGGGGCGGAAATCCTGCTCGTGCCGAACGGCTCGCCCTATTTTCGCGGCAAGGTCGACATCCGCCATCAGGTCGTTCTGAAGCAGGTGATCGAGACCGGCCTGCCGATGATCTATGCCGCCCAGCTCGGCGGCCAGGACGAACTGGTCTTCGACGGCGCCAGCTTCGGCTTCAACACCGACAAGTCGCTCGCTTTCCAGATGAGCCAGTTCGAGCCGGCCGTCGCCGTCACCGAATGGAGACGGATTGGCGAGACCTGGCATTGCGCCCGCGGGCCGATGGCGCGCATTCCGGAAAAGGAGGAGGCGGACTATCGCGCCTGCCTTCTGGGCTTCCGCGACTACGTCAACAAGAACGGCTTCAAGTCGGTCGTGCTCGGCCTGTCCGGCGGCATCGACAGTGCCATCTGCGCGGCGATCGCCGTCGATGCGCTGGGCGAGGAGAGGGTGCGCACGGTGATGCTGCCCTACCGCTATACGTCCGAGGATTCGCTGAAGGACGCGGCCGATTGCGCCAAGGCGCTCGGCTGCCGCTACGACATCGTGCAGATCGCCGAGCCGGTGGACGGTTTTTCGTCGGCGCTGGCCGAACTGTTCGAAGGAACCGACGAGGGGATCACCGAGGAGAACCTCCAGAGCCGCGCGCGCGGCACGATCCTGATGGCGATCTCCAACAAGTTCGGCTCGATGGTGGTGACGACTGGCAACAAGTCGGAAATGTCGGTCGGCTATGCGACCCTCTACGGCGACATGAATGGTGGCTTCAACCCGATCAAGGACCTCTACAAGATGCAGGTCTATGCGCTGGCCGCCTGGCGCAACGAACATCTGCCGCCGACGGCTCTTGGCCCGAGCGGCGAGGTGATCCCGAAGAACATCATCTCCAAGGCCCCGTCCGCGGAACTCAGACCCAACCAGACCGACCAGGATTCGCTGCCGCCCTATCCGGTGCTCGACGATATCCTCGAATGCCTGGTCGAGCTGGAAATGGGGACCGAGGAGATCGTTGCCCGCGGCCACGACATCGCAACTGTTCACCGGATCGAGCACCTGCTCTATCTCGCCGAATACAAGCGGCGCCAATCGGCGCCGGGCGTCAAGATCACCAAGAAGAACTTCGGCCGCGATCGGCGTTATCCGATCACCAACCGGTTCCGCGATCGGTAGGAGAGGATCATGGCCCTGCGCAGCTCGGTCGAGATCTTCAATATCCGGACGAGGACGATGCGGGTGGTCTGGCAGACGGAAGCCCTGTTCGAGGCGCCCAACTGGTCGCCCGACGGGTGTTATCTGATGCTGAACAGCGAGGGCCTGATCTATCGGCTGTCACCGGAGGGTGACGACGGGCCAGGACTGGTCGATACCGGCTTTGCCCGCCAATGCAACAACGACCACGGCATTTCGCCGGGCGGTTCGCTGATCGCCATTTCCGACAAGGTAGAGTTCGGCAAGTCGGCGATCTATGTGCTCCCCGCCGGTGGCGGCGTGCCACGGCTGGTGACCCGGAACCTGCCGTCCTACTGGCATGGCTGGTCACCGGACGGAAAAAGTTTCGCCTATTGCGGCATCCGCGGCGACGAGTTCGACATCTATACGATCGGCATCGAAGGTGGCGCAGAGACGCGGCTGACCTTCGGCGAGGGCCGCAACGACGGGCCGGATTTTTCGCCGGATGGAAAATGGATCTATTTCAATTCCAGCCGCACCGGATTGACGCAGATCTGGCGGGTTCCGGCCGCCGGCGGCGTGGCCGAGCGGATCACCGATGGCGGTTACGGCGACTGGTTCCCGCATCCGTCACCGAAGGGTGACAAGATCGTCTTTGTCTCCTACGACGCCGATGTCTTCGACCACCCGCGCGATCTCGACGTCCGCGTCAGGCTGATGGACATGGACGGCGGCAATGTCGAAACGCTGTTCGAGCTCTTTGGCGGGCAGGGCACGATGAATTCACCGAACTGGTCGCCGGATGGCGATGAGTTTGCCTACGTGCGCTATTTCCTAGTCGCATGAGCGCCTTGCGCGGAGGATAGCGTAAGGGCATAACCGATCCTGTCAGGTGCCGGCGACAAGCCGGAGAATCGGGAATCCGGGGTGGAACCGGAACGTGCCCAACGCTGTGAGGTGGACGCTCGGCCGCAGGATTGAAAGCCACTGGGATTTTCCCGGGAAGGCGGCGGCGGAAGCGGACGAAGCCAAGTCAGAAGACCGGCCTGACAAGATAGACCAGCCCGCGCGGACAGCGGAAAGGTTTCGGACCTCTCTTTGCTTCTGAAGGGCAAGGGAGCGACGGCATTGTTGGGGACAAACGATGCAGCCTGATCCTTTCGCGCATGCCTTGCTGCCTGCCGGTGAATTTTCGAAGGCCGAGCGCGCGGCCGTCTACAGGGCGATCGAGACGCGCCGCGACGTGCGCGACCAGTTCCTGCCCGATCCACTGCCGGACGACCTGGTAAGGCGGCTGCTTGGCGCAGCGCATTCGGCACCCTCGGTCGGCTTCATGCAGCCCTGGAATTTCATCCTCATCCGCGATCCTGCAGTGCGAGAGGCGGCTCGTGCCGCCTTCTCGCGCGCCAATGACGAAGCCGTCGAGATGTTTGCCGAGGAAAGCCGTGACCTCTATCGCAGCCTCAAGCTCGAAGGCATCGTCAAGGCGCCGCTGTCGATCTGCGTCACCTGCGATCCGGATCGTGCCGGCCCGGTCGTGCTCGGCCGCACCCACAACCCGCGCATGGACGTCTATTCGACCGTCTGCGCCGTGCAGAACCTGTGGCTTGCGGCAAGGGCCGAGGGCGTCGGTGTCGGCTGGGTCAGCATCTTTCACGAGGAGGACGTGCGTGCGCTGCTGGGCATTCCCGATCGCGTCGAGATCGTCGCGTGGCTGTGCCTCGGTTATACCGACCGCCTCTACGCCGAGCCGGAATTGGCGCTCAAGGGCTGGCGCCAGCGGTTGGCCCTGGAGGAGCTGATCTTTCAGGATCGCTGGGATAACCGTTGATCACTGCTGCGGCTGCGGTCCTGCCGATTTCGGATTGCTGAGGTCGATATCCGCTTCAGGCAGGAAAGCCGGCCCGACGGTGCGCACCTTCTTGTTTGGATCGTATGGCCGCTCCGGCGGCGGCGTGAGCACCGGCGGCTGGACCGCGGCCTGCGGCTTTTGCGGGCGGGTCTGCAGTTTGGTGATCCCGGAATAGGGCTGCTCTTCCCTCGGAAGTTCGATGCCCGGCACCTTTCGGCGATCGTCGACAACAGGCGGCAGCGGCTCGAACGAGGGGATGCAGCGCTGTTCGCGAATGGCGGCGAGAATGGCATTCCGCTCTTCCGAGGGCAGGATCATCTGCCGCGAACTGTTCCGTTCCGCCGCCAGCGCGTCGCGGCTCTGCTCCATTCTTTCCAGCGCATCCCGCATCTGGCCGCAGACCTCGGCATTCGGGCCACCCAGAACCACGACGCTACCATTGCCGCAGCCGGCGCGGCGCATGTCGACCCGCAACTCCCGGATATCGGCATTGTATTCGCCAAGCTGCTGGGCGTAGCTGCGCGCCGCAGACGTGTTGCCGATGATCTGCGGGCTGTTTCCAAGTTTCCGGTAAAGGGCCGCACAAACGGCAGGGTCCCCCGCCAGCGCTGCGGCAGGCAGAAGCAAGAGCGGTATGGTCAGCAGGCCGCGAAGCGGTATCGGCAATTCCGGCATCCTCTCCTAATGGGAGATGGCATCATGGAACGTGCAGGTTGATAATCTCATAAAGCCGCGATCACCGCACGGTGAAATCGATCCCAAGCGCCGTTCGAGCCCCGAACGGGGCCCGCGCTAAGGCATGAGAAGATCGGCAACTCAGGATTGAATTTGCAGATTTGGCTGCGAGGCTTCCACGACGGCGAGCGCCGCCATGTTCACCACGCCGCGAGACGTCACCGAGGACGACAGGATATGCGCCGGTTGGGCCGCGCCGAGAAGAATCGGGCCGACATGCAGAGCGTCCGTTAGGTTACGGACCAGACCGAGCGAGATGTTTGCCGCATCTAGATTCGGGAAAACCAGCAGGTTGGCTTCGCCGGTCAGCGAACTGTCCGGCATGGCCCGCTTGCGCAGCGTTTCCGACAATGCCGAGCCACCCTGCATTTCGCCGTCCACTTCCAGCTCCGGCGCCCGCTGGCGCACCAGTTTCAGGGCGGCCCGCATCTTCTGGGCGCTTTCGGAATCGCGCGAGCCGAAATTCGAGTGGCAGATCAGCGCCGCCTTCGGGGCGATGCCGAACCGGCGGATTTCCTCTGCCGCCAGAATGGTGATCTCGGCGATCTCCTGCGCGGATGGGTTGTAGTTCACGAACGTGTCGGTGAAGAACATCGCGCCGCGCTGGGAGATGACCAGGCTGAGGCCCGAGAAGGCGCAGACGCCCGGCCGCTTGCCGATGATCTGGTTTACGTCGCTGAGATGTTTGTCGTAACGGCCCTCGACGCCGCAGATCAGCGCGTCCGCATCGCCGCGCTTGACCGCCAGTGCACCGATTACCGTATTGTTGGTGCGCACGATGGTGCGTGCCGCTTCCGGATTGATACCTTCGCGGCCGACCAGCGCAAAATATTCGTCGACATAGTCCCGGTAGCGCGGATCGTCTTCCGGATTGACCACCGCGAAATCCACATTCGGCCGGATACGGATGCCGAAACGCGCCAGTCGCGCCTCGATGACCGAAGGACGGCCGATCAGGATCGGGGTTGCCGTCTTTTCCTCGAGCAGGACCTGCGCGGCGCGCAGCACCCGTTCGTCCTCGCCCTCGGCGAAGATTACCCGGTTCTTTTCGGAAACCTTGGCGGCGCTGAAGATCGGCTTCATGACGAAACCGGAGCGCCAGACGAAGCGGTTCAGCTGGTCGAGATAGGCCTCGAAATCCTGGATCGGCCGCGCGGCGACGCCGGTCTCGGCAGCGGCCTTTGCGACCGCAGGCGCAATGCGCAGGATGAGGCGTGGATCGAAGGGCGAGGGGATCAGATAGTCTGCGCCAAAAATCGGCGACTCGCCGGAATAGGCGCGCGCCGCGACGTCGGAGACTTCCTCGCGCGCAAGCGCCGCGATGGCCTTGACCGCCGCCATCTTCATTTCTTCGTTGATCGTCCGGGCGCCGCAATCGAGCGCGCCGCGGAAGATGTAGGGGAAGCACAGCACGTTGTTGACCTGGTTCGGGAAGTCCGAACGGCCGGTGCAGATCATCGCGTCGGGACGGGCGGCGCGGGCAAGCTCGGGCATGATTTCCGGCGTCGGATTGGCAAGCGCCATGATCAGCGGCTTTTCGGCCATCTGTGCCAGGAGTTCGGGCTTCAGTACACCCGCGGCGGACAGACCGAGAAACACGTCGGCACCGCCGATGCTGTCGGCAAGCACACGCTTGTCTGACTTCTGGGTGTAGATTTCCTTCCACTCGTCCATCAGCGTATTGCGCCCGTCATAGACGAGGCCTTCGATGTCGTGGACCCAGATATTTTCTTTCTTCGCACCGAGCGAAACGAGGAGATGCAGGCAGGCGAGTGCTGCGGCACCCGCGCCCGACGTCACGATCTTTACGTCGGCGATGTTCTTGCCGGCGAGTTCCAGCCCGTTCAGGACCGCGGCGGCGACGATGATCGCCGTGCCGTGCTGGTCGTCGTGGAAGACCGGGATGTTCATTTTTTCGCGCAGCCGGCGCTCGACTTCGAAACACTCCGGCGATTTGATGTCTTCGAGGTTGATGCCGCCGAAGGTCGGTTCGAGCGCCGAAACGGTCGAGACCATCGCCTCGATGCCGGGGGCGTCGATCTCGATATCGAACACATCGATGCCGGCGAACTTCTTGAAGAGGACGGCCTTGCCTTCCATGACCGGCTTGGAGGCCAGCGGGCCGATATTGCCGAGCCCAAGCACGGCCGAACCGTTGGAGACGACGGCGACGAGGTTGGCGCGAGCGGTATAGTCCGCGGCCAAATCCGGGTTGTCGCGGATCGCCAGACATGGGGCTGCAACGCCCGGAGAATAGGCAAGCGCCAGGTCGCGCTGGTTGCCGAGCGGCTTGGTCGCCTGGATCTCCAGCTTGCCGGGCCGCGGATAGCGGTGGAAGAACAGCGCCTGCTCGTCGAGATCGGCATTGGCTGGGGAAGTTACGGGCATGTTCGATGTCATTGCGACCTCGGCGTCTTTCTCGGGAATGGGTTCCTCAATACAACAAATCGAACGGGGGTCCATCCCAGATATTTGGCCTCGCCGAATAAAACAAAGCCTGGAGAGGCGCTTGGCCTCTCCAGGCTTTTCGTCGTTTGGGTCAAGGCCCTTAAGTCACTCTCTTGGTATCAGCCGCGGCTTTTCGACAGCATGGTACGCATTTCGGCGCCGAAGGTCTTCAGGGCCTGTGCTTCCGGCGTCTTGCCGAGCACGATGGCTTCCCAGACCGACGGCTCCTTGGCGCGGATTGCCGGCATTGCCGGCGGGCGCGAGCGCACAAAGGCCACGTCGAGCTGCTTGATGGCAACCGAATAACCGGGCTCTTCAGCGATCGCTTTTTTGGCGATGTCAACGTCTGCGGTTTTCTTCATGATCGGCAGGTAGCCGGTCTCGACGAAGGTGATCGCATTGATTTCCGGGCGCGAAATGAATTTCAGGAACGCCCAGGCGCCCTTGCGATGGGCTTCGTCGGAGGCCGAGTTGATGCCGATCGTCGCACCGCCGATCGGGGCTGCGCATTTGACGCCGCAAGGCAGCGGGGCAACGCCGAGATCGAACTTCACGGCACCACGGAGTGCGCCGAAGCCGCCGGTCGAGTCGAAATTGATCGCAGCCTGGCCGCTGGTGAAGTATTGGCTGCCGAGGCTTTCGTTGATCGCCGCTGCTTCCGGCGAAACCTTGTCCTTGCGGATCAGGTCGGCCATGTAGGTGTAGGCACCGATCGAAGCATCGCTATCCATCAGCACGGAATTGTCCTTGGGATTGACCCATTCGCCGCCGGCCTGTGCGACGAATGCCCAGCGCACGAACTGGCCGAACCCGACGACACCCCACTGCTTGACGTCATTGCCTTGGCGAACCGTGAGCTTGGCGGACATCTGGCGCAGTTCATCCCAGGTCTTCGGCGGTGCATTCGGGTCGAGGCCTACAGCGCGGAAGGCGTCCTTGTTGTAGTACATGACCGGCGTCGAGACGTTGAACGGCAGCACGTAGGACTTGCCGAGATATTTCGGGCCTTCGAGTGCGAACGGCTGGTATTGGTCAAGGAATTCGGCGCCTTCCTTCTGAAGGTAGGGGTCGAGTTGCTCGAGCACGTCGGAATCGGCGAACAGGCCGTAGCGGGTGACTTCCAGCATCATGAGGTCCGGCGCCTGGCCGGCCGGGACGGCGGCCTGCAGCTTGGTGGTCGTGTCGTCGTAATTTCCGGTATATTCGGCCTTCAGCTTGTATTCGTTCTGCGAGGCGTTGAACTTGCCGACGATCTGGTTGACCGCGTCTGTGCCCTTTTTGGCGAGCGAATGCCAGAAGGTGATTTCGACGGGGGCGGCAAGAGCCGGCTGGCCCGCAAGCACCGCGACGGTCGCCGCGATAAGCAGTTTTCTCAACATCCCATTCTCTCCTGTTGGTTGAAACGGCGGTTGAACCTGTTGGTTGAAACGGCGGTTGAAATACCGGTTCGACGGCCCAGACCGCTATCGCGAAAGGGTAGGAAGGGGACGTTACAGGCGAATGACGCGGGGAGTGGAAAATGTCACGAGACTTTCGTACTGGGCCGCTAAGTCAAAGCATGACACGGGGAAAACGTCGGAACGCGATGCGGATATTGAGGCCCTATCTCTATCTTCTGCCCTGTGTCGGGCTGCTCGGCCTCTTCATTTATTGGCCGATCGTCTATTCCGCCTGGCTCAGCATCCACCAGACCAACATCCTCAACGGCCGCTCCAGATATGTGGGCTTCGACAACTATCTTGAGCTGTTCGGCTCGGACCAGTTCCATCATTCCCTCTGGGTGACCTTTCTCCTGATGTTGGTGAGCGTGCCGCCGCGGCTGATCCTGGCGCTCGCGCTCGCCCATCTCCTCAGGGAAAGCCATGCTTTCGCACGGTTGCTGCGGGGCGTCTATTTCCTTCCCTATGTCACCAGTTCCGTGGCGATTTCGGTGATCTGGAGCTGGATGTTCAACACCGATATCGGCTTCATCAACCTGACGCTCGGCGCCATCGGCATCGGCCGGGTTCCTTGGCTGCAGGACGTCAACCTGGCGCCGGTCGCCGTCGGCATCGTGGCGATCTGGAAGCAGCTCGGTTACGATACGCTGCTATTCATTGCCGGGCTCAACGCCATTCCCGTCGATTATTACGAGGCGGCGCGCATCGACCGGGCAGGGCGCTGGCGCCGGTTCAGGGATATCACCTTTCCATTGGTCGCACCGACCACCCTGTTCCTGCTCGTGGTCTCGGTGATCGACAGTTTTCAGATCTTCACGCTGGTCAACGTCATCACCCGTGGCGGGCCGGCCAACGGCACCGATGTCCTGATGAATTTCCTCTATTATTTGAGCTTTACCCTGTTCGACATCTCGACAGGATCGGCACTGGCCGTGCTCCTGTTCCTCGGACTGGTCGCCATCACGCTCGCAAAGCTCGCCTTTGCCAGGGACAAGGTAAATTATGACCTTTCCTGATCGTCTCCTCCATTTCCTCGGCTGGGCGGGAGCGGCGCTGCTCGGTTTCGGCGTGGCCTTCCCCTTCCTGATCGGCATCGGCGCCTCGCTACTGGCACCGTCCGACCTCCTCAATCCCAATGTAGCCGAATGGTCGCTGCATCCGGACAATTATCTGCGGGTGTTCACCGAGGCGGGGCTCGGCGCCTATTTTGTCAATTCGATCATCATCGCGCTATCGACCACGGTCGGCACGATGATCACCTCGATCCTTGCGGCCTATGCCTTTGCCCGCATGGAGTTCCGCGGCCGCAACATGCTGTTCTGGGCGGTGCTCGGCACGCTTGCCATTCCGGAACTGATCTGCATCATTCCCAACTATCTGCTGATGGCCAAGATGAAGCTGGTGCCGAGCATCTGGGCGGCGGTGCTGCCCCAGCTTGCCTCCGGTTTCGTGACCTTTTTCCTGCGCCAGCATTTCATGGGCGTGCCAAAGGTTTACGAGGAGGCGGCGCGCCTGGATGGCGCCAGCCATTTCAAGATCCTGGTCGACGTCATCGTCCCGATCTGCTGGGCGGCGATCGCCTCGATGGCGCTGTTTGCCTTCATCGCCCAGTGGAATTCCTATCTCTGGCCGCTGATCGTGCTGCGCGGCGATACGCAGACGGTGCAGATCGCGCTGGCCAATCTTCAGGCATCGGTACGCGAACAGCCCTTTACCGACTGGCCTCTCATCCTTGCGGCGAGCTGTGTAGTCCTGCTGCCGAGCATCGTGTTCTTCTTATTTGCCGAACGCCAGCTGGTGCAGGGCGCGGGTCTCGGCGGCATCAAGTGAGGTTTCGAATGACCAAGATCGCATCCCATCGCGGCGGCACCCATCTGTGGCCGGAAAATTCCAGGCTCGCCTTCCGCCAGACCGCCGCGCTGCCGGTCGAGCTCGTCGAATTCGACGTCCACCACACTGCCGACAAGGTTCTGGTCGTCCACCACGATGCAACTATCGACCGGATGACTGACGGCAAAGGTGAGATCGGCAGGCTCACCTACGATCAACTGTCGAAGTTCGTCATCGTCGGCGCGGCAGGTGAGACCATTCCGACCCTCGACGAGGTAATCGACATCTTCGCGCCGTCGCCGGTCGACCTGCGCCTCGAGATCAAGACACGGCCGGATGGGACTGCCTACGAGGGCATGGAGGAGGCGATTGTCGAGCGGCTGGTCGCCAGCGGCATGCTTTCCCGCTGCATGGTGACGAGCTTCTCCCTGGAGCGGCTCGACGCCTTCCGAAAGGCGCTTGAGGCGGCTGGCCGCAACGTTTCGGAGCTTCTCGGCTTCGTATGGCTCTGCTCGCCGGCAGTCATCCGTCAGGTGGGCTGGATCGGCGTTGACGCCGCCTTGGCCGCCTATAGAGTTTTCGAGATCGGCATTCGGGCTGAAATGATCTCCGTGCCTACAATTGCCCCGTTGAGCGACCGTGGCGTGATCATCCACGGATGGGCCGCGCACGACATCGAGATGGCAACGCGGATGTTCGATCTGGGCATTGCGAGCTTCACCACCGATCGCCCGGATATCGCGATTGCGACCCGCGCCAAGCAGGAGATGAGGTAGTCATGCGGCATCCTGTCATCATCCTGAAACACGAGTCTGGTTTTGAAGCCACCAGAAGCGGCAGCGAAAGGACGACTTCGTGACCGGTGAGATGGATACAAGACATTTCAGAACGCTCTTCATTTCGGACGTTCATCTGGGCTCCAAGGCAGCCCGAACGGACTTCCTCCTGGATTTCCTGCGCTATCATGAAGCGGATACCATTTTCCTGGTCGGCGACATCGTCGACGGCTGGCGGCTGAAGCGCAATTGGTATTGGCCGCAGGGCTGCAACGACGTGGTCCAGAAGCTGCTGCGCAAGGCGCGCAAGGGCACCCGCATCGTCTACATCCCCGGCAACCACGACGAATTCCTGCGTTCCTTCCCGGGCACGCATTTCGGCGGCATCGAAGTCGCCGAGCGCGAAATCTACGAAATGGCCGACGGCAAGAAATACCTGGTCCTGCATGGCGACGAATTCGACGTCGTGGTCCGCAACGCCCGCCTGCTCGCCTATCTCGGCGACTGGGCCTATGACGCGGCGATCGTCATCAATATCGGGCTGGCCGCCATCCGCCGCCGCCTCGGCATGCCATACTGGTCCTTCTCCGCCTGGGCCAAGCTGCAGGTCAAGCACGCGGTCAATTTCATCGGCGAGTTCCAGCGGGTCGTCGCCGACGAAGCCCGCCGCAACAATGTCGATGGCGTCATCTGCGGCCATATCCATCACGCCGTCATGGAGGACATCGACGGCATCCACTACGTCAATACCGGCGACTGGGTGGAAAGCTGCACGGCAATTGCCGAGAATTTCGACGGCACGCTGGAATTGATTTCCTGGCAGAACATGGCCGCCACGGCGGAAATCAAGTCCTTGCCGGCGCCGCAATCCATCGAGGACATGCGGGCCGCCTGAGCGGCCTGCAACAGATGGACCGGCCTGCCAGAGGGCTATATCTTGCCATAGGCAGGCACAAGGGTGTGTGTTAGGTAAGCTGAAACTTCAGCAACCCACCCGTGAAATCGTGATTCCCTCAAATACGGCGCAGACAGCGCCCCGGTTCTTCCAGTTGCGCTGCGCGATCGCCTATGGGGCGCCGCTCGGGGTGAACGGCGTGATTCTGCCCTATCTGCCCGTCTGGCTCGACGGGCTTGCCTTTACCGAATTCGAAATCGGCCTCGTGCTCGCAGCCCAGCTTTTCCTGCGGGTGGCCGCCGCCCCGGTTGCCGGCCTGCTTGCCGACCGCATGACGGAACGGACCCTGATGCTCGCCTGGTCCGGCGCGTTGTCGTTGTTGACGGCATTCGCGATGTTCTTCACCCGCGACTTCTGGCCGGTTCTCATCGTCATCGCCGTTCAGGCGGCGGTCTTCGCGCCCTATGCGCCGATCGTCGAATCGATCGCCGTCAGCGGGGTCCGGCGCTGGGGTTTTCAGTATGGTTCGATGCGCGTCTGGGGATCAGTCGGCTTCGTGGCGGTGGCGCTCCTCGTCGGCGAACTGCGCGGCTTCTGGGGTTTCCAGGCTATTCCGTGGGCGATAGCGGTCGGTTTTCTCCTGACCGTCGCCGTTGCCTTCGCGGCTCCGAAGCTCGGCCGGGCGGTTGCAAGGCCGGACCCGGACAGGATGCCTCAGCCGAGTTCGCTCAGAAGGCTCGACCTGCACGTGCTGATGATCGGCGCGTCGGTGGCGCAGGCAGGGCACGGCATGTTCTATACGTTCGGCACCATCCACTGGCAGCAGATCGGGTTTTCGAGCGGCTCGATCGGCGTCCTGTGGAGCGCGGCCGTCGTGTCGGAGATCATCGTCTTTTTCGCGGCGGGCTGGATCGCCAGACGGATTTCTCCCTGGACGCTGATGCGGGTCGGATGCGCGGTCGCGGTGGTCCGCTGGACGCTCTTTCCGATGCCGCTCGATTTCTGGGGATATCTGGCGCTGCAGGCCACTCACGCCTTCACGTTCGCCTTCGTCCATATCGGCATCCAGCACCGGCTGGTCGAGGCGGTGCGCGAAGACCAGGAAGCCTCGATGCAGGGCGCCTATGTCTTTTACAACGGCGTCTTTTTGGCGCTTGCGACGGTGCTTTCCGGCGTACTCTACCGCCAGTTTGGCCCGACGAGCTATGTGGCGATGTCGGTTCTGGCGCTGGTCGGCCTGTCGATCATCGCGCTTGCGGCAAGAATTCAGCCCCAGAGGGTCGCTTCCGGCGGATAGACGAGGGAACCTTCGTAACGCAGCCCGTCCGGCCGGTCGCGGGAAAGCAGCAGCGGCCCGTCGAGATCCGCATAGTCGGCATCCTGGGCCAGCAGCACGGCCGGCGCCATGGCGAGCGACGAGCCGACCATGCAGCCGATCAGCACGGCAAATCCGAGCCGCTGTGCTTCCGCCTTCATCGCCAGCGCCTCGGTCAGTCCGCCGGTCTTGTCGAGCTTGATGTTGACCGCGTCGTACCGGTCGCGAAGGCTTTCCAGGTCCTCCGTGGCGTGCACGCTTTCATCGGCGCAGACGGAAACGAGGCGGCGGATACGGCCGAGCGCCGCATCCCGGCCGGCAGGCAATGGCTGTTCGATCAACGACACATTGGTTTCCGCGGCAATCGCCATGTGGTGGGCGAGGTTTTCCTCGGTCCATCCTTCGTTCGCATCGACGATGATCCGCGCGGCCGGTGCTGCGTCGCGAACAGCCCTCAGCCGCGCCTCGTCGTTGTTCGTTCCGAGCTTGACCTTGAGGAGCGGACGTTGCGCGTTCCTTGCAGCTTCGGCCGCCATGTCCTCCGGTTCGCCCAGCGACAGTGTGAAAGCGGTGACGAAGGGTTTGCGGCTGATGGCGCCGATCATATCGGCAACGCGCTGCCCATTTAGCTTCGCCTCGAGGTCCCATAGAGCGCAGTCGACGGCATTTCGGGCGGCGCCGGGCTTCATCCGCCTCTGCAGTTCTGCACGGCTCAGACCGGCGCGGATGGCATCGGAGACCGCTTCGAGCTCCGCCATCACGCTGTCCAGGCTCTCGCCATAACGCTTGTAAGGCACACATTCGCCGCGGCCGGAAACGCCGTTTTCACGGACGGCGCAGGTGATGACTTCCGCCTCGGTCTTCGAGCCGCGGGAGATCGTGAACGAACCGGAGATTGGAAACGTCTCTATTGTGGCTTCGAGGTGACGGCTCATGGTTTTACGCGTCCCGTTGTGGCAAATCCCTATGACGCAGCTATATTGCCGGTCTCGAAAGTGCGATCAACCGCATCGTATTGAAACTTCTGACAAGCTTAAGCGCGAAAGAAACACGTGACGTTCCAGCCAGCCGAAATCAAGGCCGAAAATATGCCCGGCGATGGCGGTGAACGATACGTATTGGCCGGCGAATGGCGCGGCCCGACGATAGCACCTGTGCTCAAGGAGTTCGAGCGGTTCGAAAATGCCGCAAACCGGGGCAAGGTGGAGATCGATCTTTCCGGGATCACCGGCGTCGATACAGCCGGTGCCTGGCTTATCCGGCGGCTGATGACCGCCAAGGGCGGGCAGGGCGGAGAAGCGGCCCTGGTGGGCGGCGAAGGCCCCATCCGGGAACTGATCGGCGTCTTGCCGGAACACGTTCCTGCGCCGCCTGCGGACGGCGGAGCTAAGGGAAACCTGTTCGAACGCCTGTTTGCTCCGGTCGGCCAAGTGATGGTCTCGCTCGGCGGCGATTTCTACGCAGCCATGCATATTCTCGGCTCGGCGGTTCGCGGTGCGCAGATGAAATTCGGCCGTGGTGCCGGCGTGTCGCCGGCCTCGGTCGTCACCCATATCGACCGCATGGGCGTGCGCGCGGTGCCGATCATCGTGCTGATGTCCTTCCTGATCGGCGCTATCATCGCCCAGCAGGGCGCCTTCCAGCTCCGGTATTTCGGCGCCGAGATCTTTGTCGTCGATCTGGTCGGCATCCTGCAGCTTCGCGAGATCGGCGTGCTGCTGACGGCGATCATGATCGCCGGTCGGTCGGGCAGCGCCATCACCGCCGAAATCGGTTCGATGAAGATGCGCGAAGAGATCGACGCATTGACGGTGATCGGTCTCAATCCTGTCGGCGTGCTGATTTTTCCGCGCCTGGTGGCCCTGACGGTGGCGCTGCCGCTGTTGACGATCATCGCCAACTTTTCGGCCCTGTTCGGAGCGGCCGTCGTTGCCCTTGCCTATTCCGGCATCACCTTCGATACCTATCTGTCGCGCCTTCATGAGGCGATCGACCATACCTCCGTCGCGTCGGGCATGATCAAGGCGCCGTTCATGGCGCTGGCGATCGGTATCGTTGCCGCCGTCGAGGGCATGAAGGTCGGCGGCAGCGCCGAATCGCTCGGCCAGCACGTCACCACCTCGGTGGTGAAATCGATCTTCGCCGTTATCTTCATAGACGCGATGTTCGCCCTTTTCTATTCCGCGATCGATTTCTGATGGAGAACGGTTTGGAAGAAGTGCCGCAGACCGCGATCAAGGACAAGTCGAAAGGCCGGCAGGTGGTGCTGTCGGTCCGCGACCTGACGGTCGGCTTCGGCGAAAAGCTGGTGCTCGACCACCTGAACCTCGACATCTATCGCGGCGAGATTCTGGGTTTCGTCGGCGCATCCGGCACCGGCAAGTCGGTGCTGATGCGCACCGTGCTCAGCCTTCTACCGCACCGTTCCGGCACGATCCACATTCTCGGCGCCGACTACGACACGGTTTCGGAAGACGAGCGCATGGCGCTAGACACACGGCTCGGCGTGCTCTTCCAGCACGGAGCGCTGTTCTCGGCCCTGACGGTGAAGGAAAACATTCAGCTGCCGATGCGCGAATATCTCGATCTGCCGCAGTCGCTAATGGACGAGCTCGCCTACCTGAAGATCGAGATGGTCGGCCTGCCGCCTGACGCCGCCGACAAATATCCATCCGAACTCTCGGGCGGCATGATCAAGCGCGCTGCACTTGCCCGTGCCCTGGCGCTCGATCCGGACCTCGTTTTCCTCGATGAGCCGACCTCCGGCCTCGATCCGATCGGCGCCGCCGATTTCGATGCTTTGATCGCCAGGCTGCGCGATACGCTGGGCCTGACCGTCTACATGGTGACCCACGACCTCGACAGTCTCTTCTCGGTCTGCGACAGAATTGCTGTGCTTGGAGAGAAACGGGTCTTGGTCGAGGGTACGCTAGAGGATATGTTTGCCTGTGACGATCCATGGGTAAAGTCCTATTTCCGCGGCAAGCGGGCGCGGTCAGTCGTGGTCCAAGAAAAGCAGCCTGCGGCAGAAGTAGAAGAGTGACGTAATCTATGGAAACCAGAGCCAACTACGCCCTTGTCGGTTTCTTCACCTTGCTGGTGATCGCTGCCGCTTTCGGCTTCGTCTACTGGATGGCGCAATCCGGCCGCGGCGGACCGACGGCCGAACTGGCGATCCGCATCCCGGGCTCGGCGAACGGCTTGTCGGTCGGCTCTCCGGTTCGCTTCAACGGCATTCCGGTCGGTTCGGTGCGCAGCCTCACGATCGACCCGGACGATCCCCGTTATTCGATCGCCTTCACCGAAGTACGGGCCGATGCGCCCGTCTACCAGTCCACCCAGGCTGCACTCGAAGTGCAGGGCTTGACGGGAGCTGCCTATATCGAGCTTTCCGGCGGCGCCAAGGGGGAAGATAACATCCTCCAGAAATCGATCGAGAACGGCCGGCCAGCCGTGCTGATCGCCGAGCAGTCGAGCGTCACCAACCTGCTCGCCACCGCCGACAAGATCCTCGACCGGGCAGACGCGGCGATCAGCGATATTCAAGGCTTTGTCGCCGATGCCAGAGGTCCGCTGACCCAGACGATCCGCAATGTGGAAACCTTCACCTCGGCGCTTGCCCAGAATTCCGACAGTATCGACAAGTTCCTGAACAGCCTCTCGACGCTTTCGACGACGATCGACAGGGTCTCCGGAACGCTGAACTCCACGCTTGCCGCCGCCGAACGCCTGGTGAGCGCGATCGATGCGGAAAAGATCAACGCCGTGGTCTCCAATACCGAGCGCGCCACCCGCAATATCGCCACGGCCTCGGATAAGTTCGACGACCTGGTGATCAATGTCCGGAACGCCGCCGCCAATTTCGAGAAGGCGGGAGCGGACGCCCAGGTCCTTCTGAAGCGCGCCGATACCGTGCTGGGTGCCGTCAATACCGACCAGGTCGCGACGACGATCCGCAATATCACCGCCGCCTCCGAAGACGCCCGCCAGACCATCAGCTCTGCCCGCAGCGTGGTCGACAATTTCGCGCACCGCAAGGACGATATCGACCGCGCGATCGGCGATTTCACCGACCTAGCCCGGAAGCTCAACGAAGCCTCGACCCGTGTCGACGGCATTCTTGCCAAGGTGGACGGGCTTGTTTCGAGCGACGATTCGCAGGGCCTGTTCGCCGAGGCGCGCAAGACGCTGGAATCCTTCCGCACCGTTGCCGACAACATCAATGCGCGGGTCGGGCCGATCGCCGACAACCTGTCGCGCTTTTCGGCAGGCGGCCTGAGGGACATCCAGACGCTGGTCAACGATGCGCGCCGCACCGTGCAGTCGCTCGACCAGACGATCACCAATTTCGACCAGAACCCGCAGCGACTGATCTTCGGCGGCGAGACGGTGAAGGAATATGACGGCAGAACGCGGCGGTAGGCGGGGCATTTTCAGTGTTGGAAAGAGTGGGATTTTGATGACCGGTTCTGAGGTTCTGATGCGACGCGCGGCCCGTGTCCCGGTTCTGCTTGCGCTGCCGCTTGTCGCGGCGCTGTTGGGCGGTTGCGGCAGCAAGGCCAACAACGACACGTTCGACCTGTCGATCACCCCGTCCGGCCAGGGCGTCTCTGCCCGCAACCGGCAGATCCTCGTGCCCGAACCGACGGCGCTGAAATTGCTGAACAGCGAACAGGTCGTGGTGCGTGTTTCCGCTTCCGAAATCCAGTATCTCGCCGATTCCCGCTGGGGCGACCGCCTGCCGGCGCTCGTCCAGTCGAAGCTCGTCGAGGCCTTCGAGAATTCCGGCCGTCTCGGCGGCGTCGGCAAGCCGGGGCAGGGCCTTGCGATCGACTATCAGGTCGTCACCGATATCCGCGCCTTCGAGGTCACAGCCGGCAGCCCCCGTCTCGCCAACGTCGAAATCTCGGCAAAGATCCTCAACGACCGCAACGGCACCGTGCGCGCCCAGAGCGTGTTCAAGGCAACCGCACCGGTCTCGGGCGCCGAGAACCGCGATTTCATCGAGGCCCTGGATCGTGCCTTCGCCAAGGTCGGCGCCGAGATCGTCGACTGGTCGCTGAAGTCGATGTGATGCATCAATGGCCAAAGTCCGGTTCAGGGATGTTCTAAATACCACGGGCCGACCCTATGTGATCCAGTGCACTGCCGACGGGGATGCTCTGTCTCGTCGGATCAGCGCGACGAGTGACTGCGTCCAACCCCGCGAAATCGATTTTCATGGATGTACGAAAGAAGAAGACCTCTTCGCTGCCGTCATCCGCGGCTTGTCCATGCCCTATAGCCAGCTTAATTGGGACGGTTTCGATGAGGCCATGTGCGATCTGTCTTGGATCGAAACCGGTAGTATCAATATTGTTATACTGAACGGCGTCTTCTTATATCGCCACAATCCCAATCTTTTCCAAAGGTTCGTGAGTTCTCTCGACGCTATCGGTGCTGAGTGGGCCAAGCCGGTGACCGAAGGCGAGTCATGGGATAGGCCGCCGAGAGCCTTGCATGTCCTCTTTTCCAGCGACCGGAAATCCGATCTGCCTTTGCCGCTTCTTGACATCAATCTCTGATCCGGACTTCGTTATCTCCAAACAAAAAAGCCGCCCTGAAAGGGCGGCTTTAAACTTCGCGCAGTTCCAATCCAGTTCTTAGTTGAACCGGCCGGCGGCGTGGGCCAGCATCGTGTAGACCTTGCCCGTGTCCGAGGTGAGGTAGCTCTGGGTTACCGTCTTGTCGCGGTCGGTGCGGGCGACGTCGGCGAGCAGCTTTTCGAAATCGGCGATATAGCGGTCGACAGCGGTGCGGAATTCCGGTTCGCGGTCGTACTTGCGCTTGATCTCGTCGAAGGTCTGCTGACCCTTCAGCGTGTAGAGGCGACGGGTAAACACGTCGCGCTCGCCGCGCTGGTAACGCCGCCACAGGTCGACCGAGGCGTCATGGTCGATCGCACGGGCGATATCGACCGACAGCGAATTCAGCGATTCCACCATATGGCGCGGGTTGCGGTTGTCGCCGTTGCCGCGCGGAGCGGGGGCCGGTTCGGCGGCACGTGGTGCCGGCTGCGGCTGCTGACGGGGTGCCGGCGGTGTCTCCGCCACTTCGTCGCGCGATGCGCCGCGCAAGAGGTCGCTGATCCAGCCGCCATCGGTGCCACGTGGCTCCGGTGCACGGGCGACGGGCGCCTGTGCCTGGCGATCGAGCGGCAGCGTGCCGCGCAGGGCGTTTCCGGCATAGGGATCGTTGCGTGGCGCAGGCGGAGCCGGCTGCGGAGCAGGCGCCTGGCGTGGTGCCGAAGGCTCGGCAATCTCGAAGTTCTGCGTCGAGCGACCGACCAGAGCCGAGATGTCCTGCAGCGCCTTGATCTGCTCGGCGACGGCACGCCGCATGGCGGCGGCACTTTCCTTGGCTTCTTCCGGCAGGTCGAAGGCGCCACGCTTGAGTTCGGTGCGGGTCGTATCCAGCTCGCGGCGGATATCCTGCGCCGAGCGGCGGATTTCGTCGGTCGCGCCGGCGAAGCGGTTGATGGCTTCCTCGACCGATTCCCGGAGCGTGTCGCGCAGCTGTTCGGCGGCGCTGCCCGAGCGGTTGGTGGCTTCCGACAGCAGCTGCTCGACGTCGCTGAGCGACTGCGAAATGCTGCCGCGCATCCGCTCGGAAAGGTCGCGGGTGCGCTTCTCTGCGTCAGACAGCGTCGTCTCAATGGCGTGGTTGGCGTCGCTGCCGGCGCTGATCAGCGCTTCGCGCATCGCATCGGCGGTAACTTCGGCGCGATGCTGGGTTTCCCCGAGCGTCCGGCCGATATCGGCAAACGAGGCATGCAGGCTTTCGCGAAGCCGCGAGCCGACCTGCAGCGAACGTTCTTCCGCCCGCTCGAAAGCGCCGTCGACCAGGGTCGTCAGGCTGCGCATCGTCGTCTCGATTTCCTCGGAACGCTTGACCAGGCCGGTCGACAGGTTGCGCAGTGCATTCTGGCGTTCGTCCAGCGTGCTGACGAGATTGGACTGTGCCGCACCGAGGAGTTCAGATGCTTCGACAAGCACCCTCGAGTGGTCGTCGAACCGGCCGACGAGGCTGCTGACCTGCTCGAGCGTATTGCCGAAGACGTCCGACATACGGCCGATATTGTCTTCGAGCATGCGAGTCGAGCCGGAAACGATATCGGCGGAGTTGGTTGCCGACTGCACGAACCGGTTGGCCGTGACGCTGAGCTTGCGGTCGGCTTCCGAAAGGTGATGGGCGACGGCATCGGCGGTGCTGCCGAATTCCTTCGCTGTCTCCTGGACCATCGCGGAAATGTTCGAATTGCTTTCCGCCAGCTTGTCGATGAGGCTGTTGACGCTGGCCGACAGGCCTTGTTCGACGTGACGCATGGTGCCGGCGGCGCTTTCGGTCCGCTGGGTGATGGCGGCTAGCGTCTCGTTGGTCCGCGCGGCGATCGCGTCGACAAGCGCCGAGTTCTCGTTGCGAATGCGCGCCGTCGATTCTTCCGTAGCGGAGGAAAGCCGCGCGGTCGTCTCTTCAGCGGCAGAGGAAAGCCGTGCCGATGTTTCTTGCGCTGCGGCCGAGAGAAGCTCTGCACCCTGCTGGGCAGCGGTCGTCATCTGTTCGATGGCGGTGCGGCCTGTCGCGGCATATTCGTCGACCATGGGCTTTGCCTTCTCATCGAGAAGGCGTGCCAATTCAGCCGAGCGGCCGGCGAGCATCGAGTTCAGATCGCGGGCGCGGGCGTCGAGAGCCGAGTGGATGGCGTCACCGCGGGCCGCGAGTGCCCGGTCGACGGCGTCCATGGCGGTGTCGAGCTGGTTCGCGGTATCGGCAAGCGTGGTGCGGATACCGTCGCCGCGCGAGTCGAGTGCTTTCTGTGCTTCGTCCAGCGCCTCGGAGATTGCCGTGACCTGGCGCTTCACCAGGCTGTCGGCTTCCGCGACCTTGTGGACGATCGCATTGCCGGCTTCCGAGAAGGCAAGTGCTACGGTTGCCGCCTGGCCGGCGAGCCGGTTCTGGGTTTCCGAAATCCGGCCGACGATCTGGGTCGACCGTTCCTCGATCGCCTTGGTGAATTCGGCGTTGCGGTTGGTGAGTTCCTCGGTGAACTCGGCACCGGCACGCGCCAGCACTTCGGCGGAGCGGGTGGCTTCGCTGTCCATGCTCTGGGCCGCGGCGCCGACTGCTTCGCGCAGCGTCGAGGCAAGGCCGACGGCCTTGCTTTCGATGGTCTTGGTGACGTTGTCGAGACCGATGGTCAGCGCGCGGTCGATCGTGCCGAGGCGTTCCTCGATCCGGGCGGTGCGGCCGTCCATTGTCTCGGTGATGCGGTCCGAAGCCTCGACGGCGACACGTTCCAGATCGGCCGTGCGGTTGGTGAGCGTGGTGGAAAGATTGACGCCGGCCTCGTCGACGAGCTGAGCCGCCTCGAGGATTTCGCCCCGGATCCGGCCTTCGAGCCCACCGAACGTCGATTCGATGCGGCTGCCGGTTTCTTCGAGTGCGCCCTGAACCCCGCCGACCGTCTGACGGATACGGTTGGAGAAGGCGTCGGCCGAGCGGCCAATTTCGCTCGCGGCATCGGAAAGCCGGACGGCGAGCGTGCCGACATTGTCACGCAGACGTTCTTCGAGCGACTGCCCCGCAGTGTCGATAGCGTCGCGCAGCGCGCTCTGCTGCGTTTCGAGCGACATTTCCAGCATTCCAGCGCTGGCCGCGATCGAGGTTCCGAAGGAGGTGACCTGATCCTGCATCAGGTCGCCGAGCTGGCTCTGGGCGTCGCTGAGCGTTGTCGTGAGCGACTTCGTGCGTTCGTCCAGGGTGTCGCGGATCTGCTCGTAACCGGAGCCGAGCGTTGTTTCCAGCTGCTGGTGCCCAAGGCCGATGGTTGCGGCGATACGCTCTTGCGTCGAGCCGAGAACGGCTTCGACGCGCTCCAGCCCGTCCGCCATGCCCGTTTCGAAGCGCTGTGCGCCGGTTGTGAGCGCGGTCTCGATACGGCCGCTTGCGCTGCCGACGGTTTGTTCGAGGCGATCGCCGCCGCTTTCGAGAACGCGGGCGATCTCGGCCGTCCGGTTTTCGAGCGACAGGTCGAGATTGAGCTGGTTATCGGCATAGGCGTTGCGGATCGCTTCGGCGCGGGCCGCGAAGGATTGCTCGATGCGGACATCGGCATCGATGAAGGTGTTGGCGATTGCCGTCGACTTTTCGTCCAGCATGCTGGCGAGGCGGTCTTCGCCAAGCGCGAAGGAGGTGGCGATTTCCATCGACTTGTCGTCGAGGATTTCTGCGAGCCTGTCCCGGTTGACGCCCAGCGCCTCGTTGATTTCCGAGCTACGGCGGGCCAGGTCTCCGCTCATGCGCTGTTCGGTTTCCGAAAGTGCGCGGGTGATGGAATCCGACTTCTCGTCGAGCATGCCGGCGAGGCGATCTTCGCCGAGCGCGAAGGACGTGGCGAGTTCCATCGACTTGTCTTCGAGGATTTCGGAAATCCGCTCGCGGTTGGTATCGAGCGACGTCTGCATTTCGGAAGCGCGCCGACCCAGCTCGTCACCGAGCCGCTGTTCGCTGGCAATGAGCGTGCGCGAGATGTGCTCCGACTTTTCGTCGAACATGCCGGCGAGCCGCTCCGGTGCGCCGGACATCAGCGTTTCGATCGCACTGGCTTTCTGGCTCAGCACTTCGGTCAGATGATCGTGGCTGCCGGAAAGGGCAGCGACAATGGCGCCCGAGCGGATGGCCAGGCTCTGTTCGAACTTTGCCTGGTTTTCCGAAAGCGTGCTGAGAAGGCTGCTGCTGCGGTCGGCGATCGTTGTTTCGATGTCCTGACGAGCGTTGGCAAAGCCGGCGTGAAGTTCGCCGGTGCCGGATGCAAACACGTCCTTGAGTTCGCCGGTGCGCAATGCAAGCGCGTCCTGAAGCTCGGTGGTGCCCGTCCCGAGCACTCCGTGCAGTTCCCCGGTGCCTGAGGCGAGTACGCCCTGGAGTTCGCTGGTGCGCGTCGTCAACACATCCTGGAGTTCGGTGGTGCGTGTTTCCAGTGCTTCGTGGAATGCGCCGGTGCGCGTGGTGATGACGTCCTGGAACTCGCTGGTGCGTGCTTCAAGGGCTCCCTGAAGTTCCTCGGTGCGCGAGACGAGCACGGACTGGAGTTCGCCCGTGTGCGTCACGAGTGCATCCTGAATTTCGGTGGCGCGGGAGGCCAGCGTATCCTGAATTTCAGTGCTGCGGGCCGACAATGCGTCGGACAGCTCGCGCGAGCGGCTTCCGAGCATGGCATCCAGCATTTCCTGGCCGGTGCCGAGCGTCGTCTCGAGTGCGAGCGACTGGTCGGTCAGCGAGGAACTGATGCGCTCGACGCTGGACGAGAGGATGTTTTCGATCGCATCCGAGCCGCTTGCCACCGTCTCGTTGATGCGGGCGAGGCTGTCCATCAGCTTGCTGTCGAGCGTGCCGGCACGCTGGTCGAAGGCGGAGGTGAACTGCGAGATGTTGTCGTCGAAGGTGGTGCTGAGCAGGCCGACGGTCGTCTGCAAGCGCTCTTCGAAGAAGCCGGTGCGCATGTCGAGGTCGAGGACAACGTCTTCAACCGTGCTTTGCAGGTTCTGGCGGAAAGACGAGCTCTTTTCTTCGAGCGAGCTGTTGAGGGCCGCAAGGATGCCGCCGAGCGAACCGGTAAGCGTCTGTTCGCTTTCGGCAAGTCCGTCAGTGATTTCCTTCGTGCGGGCCAGCAGCGTCTCGTTCAGCTGGCGGGTGCGGTCCGCAAGCGCCGCGTTGAGCTTTTCGGTATTGGCGTCGAGAGAAGAGGCGCGCGTCTGGAATTCGTTGAGAAGCGCCTGGCCGCGCTGAGACAGCACGGTATTGATCGCATCCATGCGCTCGTCGAATTCGTGGGCGAGCGCGAAGCCGGAGGAATTGAGCGTCTGCAGCAGGTTTTCGGTCTTGGTCGTCAGCAGGCTGCCGAGTGCTTCGCCGGCGGCGTTGGACTTCTCCATCAGCGCCGCGCCGCGCGTCTCGATCATCGACGCAAAGGCTTCGCCTGATGTCGCCAGGCGAATGGAGATTTCTTCGGTCGCAAGCGACAGCTCTTCCTTGAGCTGATCATGGGCCCCGACGATCGACGAGCGAATGCGCTCGGCATGGTTGACGATCGCGTCGCGCTCGGCGCCGAGTTCGTGAACGAGGCCGCGAACGCGCAGTTCGTTGTCGGTGAAGCTCCGCTCCAGCGCATTCACTTCCGAATGCACGAGCGTCTCGAGCTCGGCGGCACGGGCAATGGTGCGCTCGATGCCTTCGTTCATTGCCGAGACTTCGCGGCGCACGGCCTGGCCGACGCTCATGATTCGCTCGGAGGCGACGGTTTCCGGATCGGACAGGCGCAGCGCAACCTCGGCCATCGAACGGGCGGCGGTTCTCAGGTCCTGAGCGCGGGCCATCATGATCGCGAAGGCGAAGAACAGCATGATGGGAATGAGGATACAGACCGCCAGCGCGACGATGCCGGGAGCGGCAAGAACGCCTTCAACCGAGGTGATCTGCCAGAGCTGGTTGCCGTAGATCATCTGCCCGAGCGCGATGCCGCCGATTGCCCAGAGGATCGAGACGATCACCGCATTGCGGATGGACGAGCGCATCGCGCCGCCTTCCAGCGTCCGCAGGATCGCAGTCGAACTGCGTTTGCCCGCATCGTTGGCGGGCTGGAACGTCGGGGATTTGGCAGCGGTCTCGGTGGCTGCCGATCTGTATGATTCGGCGGCATCGTCCTGGTACTGGGTCTGACGCGGTTTGTTAGTGTCTGACACTCTTGCCTCCGAGGCATGGGGCACTGATCTTTGGCGCGACTGATCATCGTTGAAGTTGATTTTTAGGGCATCTTCCAACGCCTGGAACGCCGTCTCATCGATCGACTCGCTGCTAGGGTTCTTTGCCATGCGGTTACGCCTCGTTACATACTCGCCCGGCAAATCCCATCTGACGCGCTGCCGCCCGCAGACCGACAGATGGAACGCTGCCTGCCGGAAACTCTCCACCCACAAAGCGGATTTCCAGTTTCCTATTCATTTTCAAGTCGGATGGCCGTTCTTTCAAACGGATGATAATGAAAGCTTACCAACCTACCATCCGGGGCAAAAGGACGATATTCCTCGCCACCTTAGGCGTATTGTAGTGGCACATTCGGCCACCCTGCACAATTATGACGCCTGCCTTCGAATGATGCCGTGGAATGTTGTTAACAGAATTTAAACCATACGAAGATGCAAAACTCCTAAAATCCCGGGAGCTTAGCAGAAATTAACCATATGGGAAGAAACCGGCCCAGATTGTGCCGGAATTTAACGGGATAGCTCCGATTGGCCCGCACAATTCGGGACATTATCAGAAGAGCAACAGGGAAAACAGGTTCATGGCAATGGCAGCGGTCAGTATCGCGTTCGAAGCTCCAGAAACGCTGAGGGGTGGTTGCCCTTCCCAGTCCCGTCCGATCGATCTCGTTCATCTCGCGACACAGACCATGGGCGACAAGACCCTCGAAATCGAAGTGCTCCAGATGTTCGCGCGCCAGGCACGCCGCGCACTGCATGACATCGCAAGCGCCGACAGCGCCTATGTCGTCGCAGCCGCGCACCGCCTGAAGGGTGCCGCCAGCGCCGTCGGCGCCTTCAAGGTTTCGACCGCTGCCGAGCGTCTTGAAGACAACGCCTCCGACGCCTCGTTGCGGGCCGCGGTCGCTGCCGCCGTCGTCGAGGCCGAAAACTTCATCAACAAGCTCTGCCGCTGAGCGATTCGCCGAATCGGTACGCAAGGGCGCCGATTGAACAGCCGGCGGCGCCCGAAAATGTTGACTGCGCGGGGGTTTTATCGGAAGACAGCGCCCTTAAATAGTGTGCCCTGACCCTTCAACATCCCGGATTTCCCTATCATGACGAAACTGACCATCGTTGCCTTTGACGGAACGCGCTTCGATATCGAAGCCGAGCCGGGCTCCACGGTTATGGAGAATGCGGTTCGCAATTCCGTTCCCGGCATCGAGGCCGAATGCGGCGGTGCCTGCGCCTGCGCCACCTGTCATGTCTATGTCGACGAGGCCTGGACCGAAAAGGTCGGCCCGCCGGCTCCCATGGAGGAAGACATGCTCGACTTCGCCTTCGAGGTGAAGCCGACCTCGCGCCTTTCCTGTCAGATCAAGATCAAAGCGGATCTCGACGGGCTCGTGGTCAACGTACCCGAGCGTCAAGCCTGATCGCGGCCTGATCGTCGCTCTGCCGACACGCCTGTCTCAGATGTTTCTGGGCAAAAAAAAGCCTCGCTCCGCAAAAGCGGCAAGCGAGGCCAGGCGGGCGCATCACCAGCAGGGGAGGGAGGAACCACCTGCGGCTTGAAGACGCGCCAGGAGAACTAAAACACCGGAAACCAAACTCAGGAACACCTGAAACAACCGCGTCCGACACGTCGGTTCGAAAACCGGAAAGGTACGCTGATCCTGCGGCTATCTACCTCATGTGCCTCGTTTTTCGAAGCGTTGGTAGGTAAGCTATGTCTTAGGTTGTATCCGAGATTCCTATTTTAGACTATCACCATAAATCACCCGTTATTGACGAGGGATGGCGCAAGCTCCGCAAAAGCCTGGATGCGATTGGTCGGGCTGATTCACGCCAAAAAGCGGATCAATTGCCGGATCGCTTCAGGCGATACTGCAGCAGCCGAATCATCCGCGAGTCGAAATTGGCCGCCTCGATCTGGTCGAACCGCAGCTGCTCCCGGTCATGCGCCTCAAGAACACGGCGGGTCGTCTCCGCCACCTGTCTTTCCAGCGCATCGCAGGTTCTGTTGGCGGGGAGGCCAAGCAGTTCCCGTTCGAGCTGGCGCGCGTGGTTGCGGGCGATTTCCGCATGCCGCTCCTCGTGGCGCTTGATGTCCTTCGACAGGGTATCCCAGATGAAGCCGAGATCGGCGGTGGCACGGCCGCGATTGCCCCAGCGCGGCAGGATGATGTGGGTTCGGAGTGTTACGCGCGCCCCGCCGACCGAGCAGCGCCCGCCCTTTTCCACATAGGTGACGTCGCCGCCGAACTTGATTTCGGTGGCGCCGGGATGGCGATGGCCGGTGCTGCGGGTGAGAGGGCCGCGGTTTTCCAGTTCCTTGTCGAGGTCCTCGGCCGTGCGGCCGCCGATCCGGAAATAGGAATAGGTCTTGTTGATGATCGGTTCTGCCATGGCCGTCGCAGGGATCGTGCAGAGGAGAAGAAAGACACCGAAAAACCGGCGGACTCTGCGCATGGAGAACATTCTATGGCCTGCGACGTTGAACTTATGGGGACCTTGGGGCATAGCCAGCCTGAGCGCAACACAAAGGCATCAAATTTTGCGTTACCCTTCGAAAGACGGCCGGCCGGTGATATCGCAGCGCAACAGCACCTGGCGTGTCGGGCGGGGCCGTGTCCTCGAACTCGGTCGCCAAGGCCAGATTATGGCGATCATCAACATCACCCCCGATTCCTTTTCCGACGGCGGAAGCTACGCAAACATCGATGCCGCGGTTGCTCACGCCGTTTCCTGCATCCGCGACGGCGCCACCATCCTCGATATCGGCGGTGAGTCGACCAGGCCCGGCGCCGCCGATGTGACCGCGGCGGAAGAGCAGGACCGCGTCCTGCCGGTGATTGAAAAACTCGCCGCGGAGACCGATGCGCTGATCTCGATCGATACCTACCGCGCCGAAACCGCCCGCCTGGCGATGGCGGCGGGTGCCCATATCATCAACGACGTCCATGGCCTGCAGCGCGAGCCGGAGATCGCGACCGTTGCGGCTCAAACATCTGCCGGGGTCTGCATCATGCATACCGGCCGCGGGCGCGAGCAGGAAAAGCGGCCCGATCGCATCGCCGACCAGGAGTTTTTCCTGCGGCAGTCTCTCGAGATCGCGCGCAGCGCCGGCATTTCCGACGAGGCGATCGTGCTTGATCCTGGCTTCGGCTTTGCCAAGGACCGTGACGACGACGTGGAATTGATGGCGCGTTTTGCCGAACTGCATAGGCTCGATTTTCCGCTGCTCGCCGGCACCTCGCGCAAGCGGTTCATCGGCGCCCTGACGGGACGGGAAAAAGCGAACGAGCGTGACGTCGGCACTGCCGCGACCACGGCGATCCTGCGCCTTGCCGGGGCTTCGATCTTTCGCGTCCACAACGTTGCCGCCAACCGCGATGCGCTGGCGATGGCCGACGCGGTTCTCGCCGCAGCCTCCGCTTACAACGCTAGAGAGGGCCTTTGATGGCGATCTACACGATCACGCTGAAGAACTGTGCGTTCTACGCCAAGCATGGCGCTTTCGAGCAGGAGGCCACGCTCGGCCAGCGTTTCTTCATCGACGTCATCATGGACGTCGAGGCGGACGAGGCACTCGAAAACGACGATGTCGCGAGCACGGTGCATTACGGCATCGCCTACGAAATCGTCGAGAAGGTGGTGACCGGCCACCGCCGCAACCTCATCGAGACGCTCGCCAAGGACATCGCCAAGGCGCTCTGCGCATGGTCGCCGCAGATCCGCCGGGCAGAGATCGCCGTGCGCAAGCCGAGCGTGCCGATCCCCGGCATCCTCGATTATGCGGAGGTGCGTGTTGAGCATTTCGCCTGAAAAGACGTTCGAGGTCGCGGCTCTCGGGCTCGGCGGCAATATCGGCGATCCGCCGTCGTCCATGGCCGAGGCGCTCAGGCAGCTCGATGGGCGCGACGACTGCCGGGTTCTCGCCGTCTCGAAACTCTATTCAACCCCGCCCTGGGGCAAGACCGACCAGGCAGATTTCTTCAACTGCTGTGTTCTGGTGGAGACTTCATTGGAGCCGGAGGACCTGCTGGACGTCTGCCTGTCGATAGAGCGCGGCATGAAGCGCGTTCGCCTGGAGCGCTGGGGACCGCGCACCATCGATATCGACATCCTGACCTATGGCACGCGGGAGCAGAGACGCGAAAAACTGGAAGTGCCGCATCCGCGCATGACCGACCGCGGCTTCGTGATGATGCCACTTGCCGACATCGCCCCGGATCTTCTGGTGAAGGGAAGGAAAGTGCGCGACTGGCTTGGTGGAGCCGATACTGCCGGCATCAAGGTCGCGCGGGACAGCCAGGACTGGTGGCAGGGCGCCTGAGGCGCCCCTTGGTGTCTTATTGTTGGATCGAGCCGACGGCGATCGAATCCATGTCGCGGTCGAGGCTGAGCCCGATCACCGGAACCATCTGGTCTTCGACCTTGATCGAGATGGTGATGTTCATCTTGTTCTCGCCGCGCAGGCTCGCGACCATCGCGCCGTTGAGCTGATTGCGGTTGATGCCCATGACGACCTTGTCGCCGCTGACCGAACCGGAAATGATGTCGAGCCCCTTGCCCTCGGCGCCGTCCAGGAACTTGCCGGTGTAACCTCGGCCGCTCTGGGTAATCGTTGCCGACATCGGCTGCTGAAACACGCCAACGCGGCAGGTTCCATCGAGCTTGATGCCGACATTGCTGTCCGGAACGGAAGCGCCCGTGAGGTTGCAGCTGAATTTGGTGCCCTTGTACTTGCCGGCGACGATTTCGCCAGGGCCTTTCCAGACGCCCGCGACCGACTGGAAGAAAGCCTTGTCACGTGGAGCGGCCTCGGCCTGCGGCGCCACGGCGGAGGTGGCCGCGACAGTCAGAATGGCGAACCCGCCAAGAAGCGAAAAGAAGCGCGAATACATGAACTTTCCCCTGACGAGCAGCAACTTTAAGTGTCCCGTAATTTAGGGTGGAATGGTTAACGAGTGGTGACGATGGCCGGGTTTGAGCCATGGTCGGACACCCTATTGTTCATCTTTTCGCCCGCCGACGGTCGCGATATCCGAGATGAAATCGCCGATCCCGGGCCTTTTGACCGCCCGGAAGGGCAGCGGCCGGCAGAGATCCATAGCGGCGATGCCGATTCGCGCGGTCAGCAGGCCATTGATCACGCCTTCGCCCAAACGCTTGGACAGTTTCGAGGCGAGGCCGTGTCCCAGAAGCTGTTGCGCGACACCGTCGCCGACGGCGATCGAACCGGTCACGGCGAGATGGGCGATGACGTCCCGCATCAGCCTCATGAGCCCAAGCGTGCCCGGCCTGCCGCCGTAAAGCTCGGCCATGGCGCGAATCAGTCGCGTCACTTCGAAAAGCACATAGGCGAGATCGACGATGGCGCGCGGGCTGACGGCGGTGACGATCGAGACACGTTTGGACGATCCGAGGATGAGCGCGCGGGCCTTGCGGTCGAGCGGCGCCAGGAGTTCCCGTTCGGCCAGTTCGATGAGTTGCGGGCCGTCGATGATCTCGTCTTTCGTCGCGTCGAGGTTGGCGCGCCCCTTGGCGGTCTCTGCCCGGTGACTGAGGATCTTGGTGAGTGCGGCGACGACGGTGCGGGCAGCTGCAGGGCGAGGGGAAAGGGCTGCCTCTTCCGCTTGAGCCTTGAGGGTCTGGACGGCGGAAAGCCGCATCATGCCGAAGATTTCGCGGCCGACGATCACGGCGACGGCGACAAGCCCGATGGCAAGCGCGGTAAGCGCTGCATATCCCAGCCAGTCGGCTCGGCTGAACAGGTCGCGGATGACGCTGTCGGCCCACAGGCCGAAGGCGAGCGACAGGAAGGTGCCGAAAGCGGCCGTCGCCAGGTTGACGAACGAGAATTTCTTGCGGGCCCGGGGCTCGGCGACCGGGATGGCTTCTGCGGCGAGGTCGGGCGGCGTCACGAACGGATCCTGTTCGTCGGGCGTCACCACAACGCCGTCCTCGAAGCTGCGCGGGATGCGGCGAGGGACAGGCAAGGTTTCGTTTCGGGCAGCACTTTCCTCTTCGACCGAGAAAGATGCGGGGCGGCGCTTGCCGTTCTGAGGTGATTCGGGCTGTCTCATGCGAGGCGATCTCCGAACAGGAACTGCATGGCGCGGTCGAGCCGGATATGCGGCACGGAGAGCTTCATGCCGCCATTCGCCTCTTCCAGCGCCGGCGGACGAAAGCGCACCACATTGATCTCCGGAAGCTCCGCGTGGATGGAATCCAGCTGTTGAAAGAATGCTTCAGGATTTTCCGGCAAGTCACCGGGAAATATCGCAGTTTTCTTGTTTCCGTCAAAACGTTCGCCATTGATCATCTCGCCGGAGATAGGCGTGCCGACGATGACCGGCAGGAGATGATTGTCTTCCTTGACGGTCGCCTCGCGGGTGGCGCGCACCGATGCGATCGCCATGACATCGATGCCGGCGCCGGCCATGCCGATCCGCTGCACGGCGCGATCGACCAGGCGGCCGGTGAGCCGTTCCAGGCGGTCATGGCTTTCGTGATGCAGGTGATCCGCCTTGGTGGCCGCGACCAGGACCTTTTCGATCCGGCGGCCGATCAGGGAGGAGAAGAAGCTGTTATGGCCGGGACGGAAACAGGCGAGCACGTCGGTCAGCGCCCGTTCGAGATCCTGCACCGCTTCGGGTCCGCGATTGATCGCCTGCAGCGCGTCGATCAGCACGATCTGGCGGTCGAGCCGGGCAAAATGCTCGCGGAAGAACGGCTTGACCACGACGTTCTTGTAGGCCTCGTAGCGGCGCTCCATCATCGCCCGCAGCGAGCCCTTCGGCGCTTTGGTCTCGGACATGTTCGGCAGCGGCGCAAATGTGAGCGCCGGCGAGCCTTCGAGATCGCCGGGCATCAGGAAACGGCCGGGCGGCAGGGTCGAAAGCGATCGTTCGTCCGCCTTGCAGGCCTTGAGGTAGCCCGCAAAGGCTTCCGACAAGCGTCTCGCGGTCATTTCGTCAGCCGGGGCGTCCGCATCTATGCCATTTGCGAGGGCGAGCCATTCCCGCGACAATTCCTCGCGGATGCCGGTTCCGGCAAGGGCTACGGTATTGTCGCTGAAAGTGCGAAAATCCTGCGCCAGCAGCGGCAGGTCGAGCAGCCATTCGCCCGGATAGTCGACGATGTCGATCGACAGCCGGCCGCGCGAAAACATCCGGCCCCAGCCGCTGGCGCTCTGGTAGTCGAGGGTGATGCGCAGTTCGGAGATCGCACGGGTCGAATCGGGCCAGATGCGGTCGCGCACCAAGGCCTGGATGTGGTCTTCGTATTGGAAACGCGGGATGGCATCATCCGGCTGCGGCTCGAGCCGCACGGCGGAAATCCGGCCGGACCGGAACGCCTCGAAGAGCGGCAACCGGCCCCCGTTCAGGAGATTGTGGACGAGGGACGAGATGAACACGGTCTTGCCGGCCCGCGACAGGCCGGTCACGCCGAGCCTGATCGTCGGATGCACGAGGCCCGAGGCACGGTCGGCGAGATTGTCGAGCGCGATGCGCGCGTCATCCGAGAAGCTGGTAAGCGAAGGCGGCAAGGCGTCGTTCCGGGTCCAGAGTTTACGCCTATATAGGAAGCCGGTGCGAGGCCGCAAAGCCGTCGCCTGGGTCCAGTTCAGGCCGTCAGGAAGTCGGTCAGTGTCCAGGCTCCATCCGAGCCGGCGACAAAACCGCGATAGTCGAGCACGGCGAGGCCGGCAGGAGGATAGCCGCCGGGGATGGCCGCCACCATCTGGTCGGCGCCGATCAGCCCTTCCAGCACTTCTTCCATGGTCGGGTTGTGGCCGACGAGCATGACCGAGTTGCTGTCCCGCTGTCCGCCAAGAATCGCAAGGTAGGTGCCGAGCGAGCCGTTATAGAGTTCGTCGATGAAGACAGGCTCGATCTCCTCGCTGATCGCGCGGCGGATCGCTTCGGCGGTCTGGCGGCATCGCGTGGCGGTGGAACCGAGAAGGATATCAGGCCTGTAGTTGCGATCGGCAGCCTTGTCGGCAACGATCTCGGCCTGCGCAAAACCCTGATTGTCGAGAGGGCGATCGAAATCGTGCTGTCCCGGCTCCGCCCAGCCGGATTTGGCATGGCGCAGCAGGTAGATGCGGGAAGGAGGAGGAGTGATCGTCGTCATGCCCGGCACCGCTAGTGAGAGGATGGAAGCGATGGGTAGCCTTTCGGCACGAGACTCGTCAACTGCCGCAGATGTTCTGAAATAGCCTGGCCCGGTGCAGCCTCCTGTGGAGAAGAGTTTCGGACATTCAGAATAAAAGCTTAAAAAATAGCCGTTTAGCGGATTTTTATGACAGTTTTAAAAAAGCCTTAATACTGAGCGCGAGGCTTGAATCCGGATGGGAGGATAGGATATAGAGCGCCGCATGAGATGTTCTTCAGGAGAATCGCGTTGAGTGAGAAGATCGATCTTAGCAATTATGTGCTCTCGGAAAACGATGAGTTCATGAATGCAAATCAGAAGGCGTATTTCCGGGCAAAGCTTATCGCCTGGAAAAACGATATCCTGAGAGAAGCGCGCGAAACGCTGGGTCACCTGGCAGAAGAGAGCGCCAACCACCCGGATCTCGCCGACCGGGCTTCCTCCGAAACCGACAGAGCTATCGAGCTTCGAGCCCGTGACCGCCAGCGCAAGCTGATTTCCAAAATCGATGCCGCCTTGCAGCGCATCGAAGATGGCACCTACGGTTACTGCGAGGAAACGGGCGAACCGATCGGTCTCAAGCGTCTCGACGCTCGTCCGATCGCCACGCTGTCGATCGAGGCACAGGAACGCCACGAGCGCCGCGAAAAGGTCTATCGGGACGAATAATCCGCCCGATCAGTCGAAAACGAATTCAAGGCACGGTTTTCCGTGCCTTTTTTCTTGGCGGAAAATTCAATCCTCGCGCCGGCTCACTTGTCGCGGGTGCCCGCTCACTTGTCGCGGGTGACGGACATCTCGCCGAAGATGCGGGCAACTTCCGACTGCAGGCTCGGTTCCGGCGTGGCGCCGGTGACCGGCGGGACGCCGGGGTTCCTCGGCTGTATCTGCCGATTCGGCTGGGGGATGACGGCGGTCTCGCGGGCCGCAAGGTTGTTGGCCATTTCCTCTTCGAGAATCCGTTCAAAGTCGCTGCCGAGCTGTTTCGGCTTGTCGGCGGCCGATTGCAGGGCAGGCGGCACGATCGCAGCGCTGACCGGCACGGCGCGCGGCTCGGGTGCTTCCTGGAAGACCCGCCCACGGGCGGCGTCGAGCACGTCGGCCGCGTCGTCGAAAGCCGGAACCTGGGCTGGGGCAGGAGCCGGAGGCGGCGGAGGTGCAGCAGCGGCTGCCAGTGCCGCGATCGGCCGCAACTGTTCGGGTTTTACCTCCGGGGCCTGACGGGCCGGCGGTTCGATCCTGGGGGCGGCAGCCGGCTCGGGAGCTGCTGCGTTGTTTGCCGGGGCGGGCGATGCAGGCCGCGGTGCCAGTGTACCGCTCATCGGTATCGGTCCGGTCGTGGGAGCCGCCGGCGGAGCGGCGCGCGGCGTGTCTCGCGGCGGCACGACGCTTTCCCGAGCCGGCTCGACACGCGGTTCCGGAGCCGCGGGACGTGGGATCGGGGCAGGGCGTGGTTCGGCAACGGCAGCCGGTCGGGCTTCCATGGCGGCTGCGGCCTGAGCGGGAACCGTCATGTCCATCGGCTGGAACCGGCTGGCCGCTGTTGCCGGCATGGCATGTGCCGCCGTCGATATTCCGCTTTCGATGACGATATCGGTCGGTCCGCCGATCATGATCAGGTGTTCGACCCCGTCGCGGCGGATCAGAACCAGGCGACGCCTTGCATCGACGGCCGCCGCATCCAGGACCTGAAGCCGCGGCTGGCGGTTCTTGCCGCCGCGCACGAAGGGCGAAGGGCCGGAACGGCTGCGGATGAGCCAGAGCACGCCGATCAGGACGAGAAGCCCAACGCCGACGCCGACGACTGCGATCACCAGGCGGCCTCCATAGGCGCCCATCAGCTCTTCGAACATCTCTTGCTACTCCTCATATGAACGCCGCGGTAAAAAACGACTTTTTTCCTACCGAAGCAAGCTGCTAACTGTCACTGTCCCGCGCTGAAAAACAGCGTAGAAAAGCAAAGATAGGTCACTCCGCCAAACTGTCCCGGGTTTTGTGGCGAAGCAGAGCTTTTTGCTTAACCTGCAACTTGCTAATAAGGAATCGCGGGATTCCCGATCCCTGAATGTTCATGGCCGCAGCGCCGGTCGAAATGCGAGGAATTGATGACGAAGTTGCAGCAGAGCGGCAACTACGAGGCGCCCCTGGTGGAAAAAGGGACGCGTGGCGGCACCATCATCCGTATCGTCCTCCTGGCGCTCGTTCTCTGTGGCGTGGCCGCCGGATTCGTGCTGTTTCAGCATGCGCTCGACAATGAACTGGTGCTCGGCCTGCTCGGCATTCTCGCCATGGTCGGCATCTTCTTCCTGGTGTCGTCGATCATCGGCCTCGTCGAGGTCATGCCGCAGTCGCGTTCCGACGAGCTGGCCCGCGGTTTCCTCGCCAATCATCCCGACGGCATTCTGATCACCGACGCCAAGGGCCGTATTCTCTACGCCAATGCCGCCTATGGCCGGATGACCGGCGCGACCAAGGCGAGCAACGTGCAGTCGCTCGAAGCGCTTCTGTCCAAGACCCGCGAATCGACCGAGGCGCTCTACCGGCTGACGACGGCTCTGCGCGAAGGCCGCGAAGGCCATGAGGAGTTCCGGCTTCTCCAGCCGATCGGACGGACGACCGGAAACGGTTCCGGCGCCCACTGGTACCGTCTCAAGGCACGACTGCTGACGCCCGCCGACAGCCGCAAGGGCCAGCTCGACATCTGGCAGATCACCGACATCACCTCGGAACGCGACGACCAGGAACGGTTCTTCCGCGAGCTGCAGAACGCCATCGACTATCTCGATCACGCGCCCGCCGGGTTCTTCTCCGCCGGCAAGAAGGGCGAAATCTTCTACCTGAATGCCACGCTTGCCGAATGGCTCGGCATCGACCTGACCAAGTTCGTGCCGCGCTCGGTGACGATCGCCGATCTGGTGGCGGGCGAAGGCATGGCGCTGATCCAGTCGGTGCAGGCCGCACCCGGTCTGAAGCGCACCGAAACGCTTGATCTCGACCTGCGCCGCGCCAACGGCCAGAGCCTGCCCGTGCGCCTGGTGCACAATGTCAGCGCCACCCGCGACGGCGCGCCGGGCGAAAGCCGGACCATCGTGCTGGCACGGCCAAAGGGCGGCGAGGGCGACCAGTCGGCTTCGGCGATGCGCTTCACGCGCTTCTTCAACAATACGCCGATGGCGATCGCCTCCGTCGATGGCGAGGGCAGGATACTGCGCATCAATGCGCCGTTCCTCAAACTGTTTGCCGGCGTCGTTTCCCGCGACGATGTGGATGCTGGTATCGAACTCGACCGCATCGTTCACGACAATTCACGCCAGCATCTGATGCAGGCGATTGCCGCTGCCAAGGACGGGCAGGGCGATATCGCCCCGATTGATTCGCGCCACCCGGGTGACGAGAACCGCTATGTGCGCTTCTATGTGAACGCCGTGATCGACGAGAGCGACGAGGCACCGGAAGAGGCCGCGATCGTCTATGCCGTCGAGACGACCGAGCAGAAGGCGCTCGAAACCCAGATGGCCCAGACCCAGAAGCTCAATGCGGTCGGCACGCTGGCGGGCGGCATCGCCCACGACTTCAACAACGTCCTGACCGCGATCCTTTTGTCCTCCGATCACCTCCTGCTGCAGGCGCGCCCCTCCGATGCGAGCTTTGCCGATCTGATGGAGATCAAGCGCAACGCCAACCGCGCCGCCGTGCTGGTGCGCCAGCTGCTGGCCTTCTCGCGCAAGCAGACCATGCGGCCGGCGGTGCTGAACCTGACCGACGTCGTCGGCGACCTGCGCATGCTGGTGGACCGGCTGATCTCCGGCACCAATGTGAAGCTCGAAGTGGATTACGGCCGCGATCTCTGGCCGGTGCGCACCGACCTGTCGCAATTCGAGCAAGTGCTGATCAACCTCTGCGTCAACGCGCGCGATGCCATGCCCCAGGGCGGCACGATCCTGATCAAGACCCGCAATGTATCCGCCGAGGATGCCGGCGGTTTCAACCAGGCGGATCTGCCGGCCGAAGATTTCGTGATGGTCGAGGTTTCCGACACCGGCACGGGCATTTCGCCCGAAATCATGGACAAGATCTTCGAACCGTTCTTCACCACCAAGGAAGTGGGCAAGGGCACAGGCCTCGGCCTCTCGATGGTCTACGGCATCGTCAAACAGTCCGGCGGCTATATCTATCCCGAATCGGAAGTCGGACGCGGCACCAGTTTCCGCATGTTCCTCCCACGCCACATTCCCGAAACGCCTGTCGTCGTCCAGGACGTTACCGCAACCGGTACGCAGGCGCAGCCCGCCGCTATCGCGCCTGTCGTGTCGACGCCTGCTTCCGACGACCTCGACCTCACCGGAAAGTCGGCGGTGGTCCTGCTCGTCGAGGACGAGGAGGCCGTCCGCCGCGGCGGCAAGCGCATGCTGGAAACCCGTGGCTATACCGTGCACGAGGCGGGTTCCGGCACCGAGGCGCTCGACATCATGGAAGAGCTGCAGGGCAAGGTGGATATCGTCGTCTCCGACGTCGTCATGCCGGAAATGGACGGCCCGACGCTTTTGACCGAGCTGCGCAAGATCTATCCGGACATGAAGTTCATCTTCGTTTCGGGCTATGCCGAGGATGCGTTTGCCCGCAACCTGCCGGCCGACGCCAAGTTCGGCTTCCTGCCGAAGCCCTTCTCGCTGAAGCAGCTCGCCGTGGCGGTTCGGGAAATGCTCGATTCGGAGTGAGAATCGGATTGTCCCTCATAAATTTCAGACGCCGCGATTTCCTCGTCAAATTGCGGCGCAGCTTTGATTTCAAACGGGAATTTTCCACACCCCGGCGGGCGTGAACATCATGAGAACGAAATCGAAATATCTATTTTGACTCAATCGCTTGAGCGACCCTTGCCAAATGAGAACAAAATAGGTACATCACCTTTATCGGCTGCTTCATTGCGTGCGCGGCGGCAATAACCTAAAGGTGGGACCAGATGGCACAGAATAGTTTGCGGCTCGTAGAGGACAAAGGCGTGGACAAGAGCAAGGCGCTGGAAGCAGCATTGTCGCAGATCGAACGATCCTTCGGTAAGGGATCGATCATGAAGCTCGGTGCGAACGAGAGCATTGTCGAGATCGAGACGGTTTCCACCGGCTCTCTCAGCCTCGATATCGCGCTCGGTATTGGCGGCCTGCCGAAGGGCCGCATCGTTGAAATCTACGGTCCGGAAAGCTCGGGCAAGACGACGCTTGCATTGCAGACGATCGCCGAAGCCCAGAAGAAGGGCGGCATCTGCGCCTTCGTCGACGCCGAACATGCGCTCGACCCGGTCTATGCCCGCAAGCTTGGCGTCGATCTCCAGAACCTTCTGATCTCGCAGCCGGATACCGGCGAGCAGGCGCTTGAAATTACCGACACGCTGGTCCGTTCCGGTGCCGTCGATGTCCTCGTTATCGACTCGGTTGCGGCACTGACGCCGCGCGCCGAAATCGAGGGCGAAATGGGCGACAGCCTGCCGGGCCTCCAGGCACGCCTGATGAGCCAGGCGCTGCGCAAGCTCACCGCTTCGATCTCCAAGTCGAATACGATGGTGATCTTCATCAACCAGATCCGCATGAAGATCGGCGTGATGTTCGGTTCCCCCGAAACCACCACCGGCGGCAATGCCTTGAAATTCTACGCCTCGGTTCGCCTCGACATCCGCCGCATCGGCCAGGTCAAGGAACGCGAGGAAGTGGTAGGCAACCAGACCCGCGTCAAGGTCGTCAAGAACAAGATGGCGCCTCCCTTCAAGCAGGTCGAATTCGACATCATGTATGGCGAGGGCGTTTCCAAGACCGGCGAACTGGTCGATCTCGGCGTCAAGGCCGGCATCGTCGAGAAGTCAGGTGCCTGGTTCTCCTATAACAGCCAGCGCCTCGGCCAGGGCCGCGAGAACGCCAAGACCTTCCTGCGCGATAATCCGGAACTCGCCCGCGAGATCGAGACGTCGCTCCGCCAGAATGCCGGCCTCATCGCCGACCGTTTCCTGCAGAATGGCGGCCCGGACGCTGACGACGGTGACGTGGCTGCAGATATGTAAGCCTTCCCGCCGCACTCGGAGTTTTCTCCGGCTGATTGCTTTTGAACCGGTCGCGCATGGAAAGATGTGCGGCCGGTTTCTCGTTCGGTTAGGCGGTGGGGCGGCTGGACAGTTGGGGGTGTCGGCGATACAAGCCTTTGGTTTTCGAATAATAGGACCGCATCCGGCGGTAAAAAGGGCGTAGCATGAGCGGCGTGAATGAAATCCGGTCGACCTTCCTCGACTATTTCCGAAAGAACGGACACGAGGTCGTCTCCTCCAGTCCGCTGGTGCCGCGCAACGATCCGACGCTGATGTTCACCAATGCCGGCATGGTTCAGTTCAAGAACGTGTTCACCGGTCTTGAAAAACGCCCCTATACGACCGCGACGACGGCACAGAAATGCGTTCGCGCCGGTGGCAAGCATAACGACCTCGACAATGTCGGTTATACCGCTCGTCACCACACCTTCTTCGAGATGCTCGGCAATTTCTCGTTCGGCGACTATTTCAAGGCGAATGCGATCGAGCTTGCCTGGAACCTGATCACCAAGGAATTCGGCCTCGACGCCAAGCGCCTCCTGGTCACCGTCTACCACACCGACGACGAAGCTTTCGACCTCTGGAAGAAGATCGCCGGTCTTTCGGACGACAAGATCATACGCATTCCGACCAGCGACAATTTCTGGGCGATGGGCGATACCGGTCCCTGCGGCCCGTGCTCGGAAATCTTCTACGACCATGGCGACCATATCTGGGGAGGCCCTCCCGGTTCGCCTGAAGAGGATGGCGACCGGTTCATCGAGATCTGGAACCTCGTCTTCATGCAGTATGAGCAGGTGACGAAGGAAGAGCGGATCGACCTGCCGCGCCCGTCGATCGACACCGGCATGGGCCTGGAGCGTGTTGCAGCCGTTCTGCAGGGCCAGCACGACAATTACGACATCGACCTGTTCCGCGCGCTGATCTCAGCCTCGGAAGAGGCGACCGGCATCAAGGCGGAAGGCGAGCACCGCGGCAGCCACCGCGTCATCGCTGACCATCTGCGCTCCTCCGCCTTCCTGATCGCCGACGGCGTTCTGCCCTCGAACGAAGGCCGCGGTTATGTGCTCCGCCGCATCATGCGCCGCGCCATGCGCCACGCGCAGCTTCTCGGCGCCCGCGATCCGCTGCTCTGGAAACTGCTGCCGGCGCTCATCCAGCAGATGGGCCGCGCCTATCCGGAACTGGTGCGTGCGGAATCGCTGATTTCGGAAACGCTGAAGCTCGAGGAAAACCGTTTTCGCAAGACGCTGGAGCGCGGGCTTTCGCTGCTGTCGGACGCGACGAACACGCTTCACAAGGGCGATATGCTCGATGGCGAAACCGCCTTCAAGCTCTACGACACCTACGGTTTCCCGCTCGATCTGACGCAGGACGCTTTGCGCGCCCGCGAAATCGGCGTCGATATTTCCGGTTTCACCGACGCCATGCAGCGCCAGAAGGCGGAAGCCCGGTCGCACTGGACCGGTTCCGGCGACAAGGCGACGGAAACGATCTGGTTCGAGCTCAGGGAAAAGCACGGCGCGACCGAGTTCCTCGGCTACGACACTGAAACGGCCGAAGGCGTGGTGCAGGCGATCGTCCGCGACGGCAAGGCTGTCGATAGCGCCTCCGCCGGCGAACAGGTACAGGTCGTCGTCAACCAGACACCGTTCTATGGCGAATCCGGCGGCCAGATGGGCGATACCGGCGTAATCTCGACCGACAATGGCAAGCTGAATGTCTCGGATACCCAGAAGAAGGGCGAGGGCCTGTTCGTCCACATCGCGACCGTCGCTGAAGGCACGTTGAAGGTCGGTGATGCGGTGGCGCTGACGGTCGATCATGTCCGTCGCTCGCGCCTGCGTTCCAACCATTCGGCCACCCATCTGCTGCATGAGGCGCTTCGTGAAGTGCTCGGCACCCACGTGGCCCAGAAGGGTTCGCTGGTGGCGCCGGAGCGGCTGCGTTTCGACGTCTCGCATCCCAAGCCAATGTCGGCCGAGGAGTTGCAGAAGGTCGAGGACATGGCAAATGCCATCATCCTGCAGAATGCACCGGTCACGACACGGCTGATGAGCGTCGACGACGCCATCGCCGAGGGTGCCATGGCGCTGTTTGGCGAAAAATACGGCGACGAAGTTCGTGTCGTTGCGATGGGCAAGGCGATCGAAGGTCCGAAGGCCGGCAAGCCCTATTCGGTCGAACTCTGCGGCGGCACGCATGTCAACGCGACCGGCGATATCGGCCTTGTCCGCGTTCTCGGCGAAAGCGCGGTCGGCGCCGGCGTTCGTCGCGTCGAGGCGGTGACGGGCGAGGCTGCGCGGGCCTATCTCGCTGAGCAGGATGAGCGCGTGAAAACGCTCGCCAGCGCCTTGAAGGTGCAGCCGGCGGAATTGGTGTCGCGCGTCGAAGCGCTGATCGACGAGCGCCGCAAGCTCGAGAAGGAGCTGGCGGATGCGAAGCGCCGGCTTGCGATGGGCGGCGGGCAGGGTGGTTCGGCCAGCGATTTCAAGGAGATCGGCGGCGTCAAGTTCATGGGCAAGGCGCTCGACGGCATTGATGCCAAGGACCTCAAGGGCCTGGCGGATGAAGGCAAGGTGAGCCTCGGCTCCGGCGTCGTCACCTTGATCGGTGTTTCGGAAGACGGCAAGGCAAGCGCCGTGGTCGCGGTCACGCCGGATCTGGTCGAGCGCTTCAGCGCCGTTGATCTGGTCCGCATCGCATCCGTGGCACTCGGTGGCAAGGGCGGCGGCGGCCGTCCGGACATGGCCCAGGCCGGTGGACCCGATGGCGCCAAGGCCAACGAGGCGCTCGATGCGGTGGCAGCCGCTCTCGGCGCCTGACGGCAAACACCAGAAGCGGGCATGGCCCGCTTTTCGGTTTCAAAGGAAAACCAATGGGCGTGACGGCCAAGATCGACGACGAGCTGGACGAGGTCGAAAATGGCCTCGTGCCGGCGCTCTTTAGGGATGCGCCGAGCTCGGTCTCGTTCAACAAGCTGCGCAAGCGCCTGCTCCGGCAGGTGCGGCAGGCCTTCGACGATTTTGGCATGCTGAACGGCCAGAAACGCTGGCTGGTCGGTCTCTCGGGCGGCAAGGATTCCTATTCTCTGCTCGCCGTACTTCTCGACCTGCAATGGCGCGGCCTGCTGCCCGTGGAACTCCTTGCCTGCAATCTCGACCAGGGCCAGCCGAACTTCCCGAAGCATATATTGCCGGAATACCTTGCCTCGATCGGCGTGAAGCACCGCATCGAATATCGCGATACCTATTCGATCGTGAAGGAAAAGGTGCCGGAAGGCGCCACCTATTGTTCGCTCTGTTCCAGGCTGCGGCGCGGCAACCTCTACCGGATCGCCCGCGAGGAGGGCTGCGATGCTCTGGTGCTCGGCCATCACCGGGAAGACATACTCGAAACCTTTTTCATGAACTTTTTCCATGGCGGCAGGCTCGCGGGCATGCCGGCAAAGCTCTTGAACGACGAGGGCGACGTGATGGTGCTCAGGCCGCTTGCCTATTGCGCCGAGGACGATCTGGCCAAATTCGCCGCCGCCATGCAGTTCCCGATCATCCCATGTGATCTCTGCGGCTCGCAGGATGGCCTGCAGCGCAATTCCATGAAGGCGATGCTTGCCGATATCGAGGCCCGCATGCCGGGCCGCAAGGATACGATGCTGCGAGCGCTCGCGCACGTGAACCCGTCGCACCTGCTCGATCCGAAACTCTTCGATTTCTCCGGCCTGCAAGCCACTCAAAGTCTCTGAATTCCTCCCCAATCCCGTCTTCCCGCACCAATCCCCCAAGAGACCACGTCATGACCCTTCCGCTCGACATCACGAAGCTTGCCGATCTTCTGCGCCTTGCCGCCAAGGCGGAAATCCTGCCGCGTTTCCGGCGGCTCGGCAGCGGCGACGTACGTTCGAAGAGCGAGCCGTCCGACCTCGTAACCGAGGCCGACGAGGCCGCCGAGCGGATGATCCGCCGCGAGCTCGAAGCCTTTGCGCCCGGCGCGCTCTTCGTCGGCGAGGAATCGGTGGCGGCCGATCCGTCCCTGCTCGCCAAGCTCGTCGATGCGGAATTCGCGGTGGTCGTCGATCCGGTCGACGGCACCTTCAACTTCGCCTCGGGCATCCCGGCCTTCGGCGTCATGGCCTCCGTCGTCTGGAAGGGCGAGACGGTCGCCGGGATCATCTACGATCCGATGGGCGACGACTGGGTCATGGCGGAAAAGGGCGCCGGCGCGTTCATGAGGCGGCCGGACGGCGAGGCGATCCGGCTTTCGGTCGCCGACGCCCGGCCGATCGAAGCCATGATCGGCATGGCATCGCCCGGATATTTCTTCGGCGGCGAGCGGGAACGGATTCTCGGCAACCTCGCAAAGGTCCGGTTCTTCGCCAACTATCGTTGTTCGGCCCATGAATACCGCACGTTTGCCGGCGGCCATGTGCAGTTCGTGCTCTACAACAAGCTGATGCCCTGGGACCATCTGGCCGGCACGCTGATCGGCACGGAGGCTGGCGGTTACGTGGCGCGCTTCGACGGCTCCCCTTACATGCCGCACCATATCGACGGCGGGCTGCTGCTCGCCACCGACAAGGAAAGCTGGCAGATGCTGCGCAACGAGATCATCGGCCACTGAAATAGCGGTCATCAACAAGAAAAAGGCCGGATTGCTCCGGCCTTTTTCGTTGGGACTGTAGCTCAGATCTTCGGATTATGCGGCTGGAAGAGTTTTCCCTTTTCGCCGATCAGCACGAAGATCAGCCCGATGATCGAGACGGTGAAGAAGCCTGCGACCAGGGGCAGGGCCGTACCGTCGAAGGCCTGGCCGATTGCGACGCCGATCAGCGCGCCGCCGACCGTACTCATGAAGCCGAGGACGGCTGACGCCGTTCCGGCGACATGGCCGAGCGGCTCCATGGCGAGCGAATTGAAGTTCGAGCCGATCCAGCCGAACTGGAACATGGCGAGCCCGAAGAACACGATGAAGATCACGAGCGGCATGGGTTGAGGCCCGAAGATCTGCACGAGCATCCAGACGAGCGTGATGCCGATAAAGCCAAACAGCGAGCCGTGCGAAAGGCGCCGCATGCCGAAACGCCCAACAAACTTGGCGTTCAGGAAGGATGCGGCAGACATGAACACCGCCACGCAGGCGAAGACCACCGGAAACCAGACGCCGACGTCGTAAATCCCGACATAAATCTGTTGGGCCGAATTGATGAAGCCGAACAGGGCGCCGAAGATGAATGTGCTGGCAATCGTGTAGCAGAGGGCGAGGCGATTGGTCAGAACCATCTGGAAGGCGTGCAGGATCGAGGAAATGGTGAAGGGACGCACATCCGCCGGATCGAGCGTTTCCGGAAGGCGCGAATACATCCAGAAGCCGATGCAGAGCGAGGCGAGTGCCATGAACACGAAAATCAGGTGCCAGTTGCCGAACAGCATGATCACCTGGCCTGTTGCCGGCGCAATGACCGGCACGACCATGAAGACCATCATGATCAGCGACATGACCTCCGCCATGGCGCGACCACCGTATACGTCGCGCACGATCGAAATAGAGATCACCCGTGTTGCGGCCGCTCCGGCACCCTGGATGAAGCGAAGGGCCAGCAGCGCTCCGAACGATGGCGCGACGACGGCGCCGACCGCGCAGACGAAATAGAGGCCGAGGCCGAAGAGCATCGGGTTCCTGCGACCGAAACGGTCGGAGATCGATCCATAGATGATCTGCGCGGCGCCGAGGCCGAAGAGATAGGCGGAGACGACATATTGCCGATGGTTCTCGTTGACGACGCCGAGCGAGGCGCCAATCTCCTGCAGGCCAGGGAGCATGATGTCGATGGCGAGCGAATTGATGGCCATCAGCATCGCCATCATCGCGATGAATTCGACCCGGCCCATGCCGCGCAGGCGGTCCGGGGCCGTTTGTGAAGGATTGGTCACAGCAGCTTCCTAAAAACAACGTGAAAGGCGCCGTTGGGAGCGGCGCCTTGAAAATATCTTATAAAAATCCCGGACCGGAGCCCGGAAGATCTCAGGCCGCGCCGCGGACGCTGATGCCCTGTTCCTGCAGGTGAGTCTGCAGTTCGCCGGACTGGAACATCTCGCGGACGATATCGCAACCGCCGATGAATTCGCCCTTGACGTAAAGCTGCGGAATGGTCGGCCAGTTGGAATAGTCCTTGATGCCCTGGCGGATTTCCGCATCGGCGAGCACGTTCACACCCTTGTAGTCCAGGCCGAGATAGTCGAGAATCTGCACGACCTGGCCCGAGAAACCACACTGCGGGAACTGCGGGGTGCCCTTCATGAAGAGAACCACATCATTGGTCTTCACTTCGTTGGCGATAAAATCGGTAATTCCGCTCATGTCCTATCCTTTCACATGCGGTTTCAAGGGCCGCTGCGCTGCGTCATCTGCCTTAAATAGCAACGTGGCATCGGGAATTCCAGCGGAATAGTCCGTTGGAAAGCGCTTATTGCCTCGCATGACTGCCGTTTAACCCCATGGACCGGGTACATTGAGGTCAGCGGCTGCGCTGCTTGCTGCGGCTTGCCGTCGTGCGCCGACGGCTCACTTGTTTCGCCGCCGGCTTCGCCGCGCGTCTGGCTGTGGTCTTGGTGGGGGCAGTCTTCCTGGCGAAACGCCCGGTAGTGGCCGAGCGGATCTGCCGCTTCTTGCGTTTGGCGGGCGTGCGGCCATGCGACTTGCCGAGAAGTTCCTTCAGGGCAGTCTCGACCAGGCCGGTAACGATCTCCTTGATCAGGTCAGGCATCGCTCACTCCGCCGGAGCCGAAGTCTGCAATGCCAGCGCGTGGAGCACGCCGCCCATATTGCCCTTCAGGGCCTCGTAGACCATCTGGTGCTGCTGCACCCGGCTCTTTCCCCGGAACGCTTCCGCCACCACTTCCGCGGCATAGTGGTCGCCGTCGCCAGCAAGATCCCGGATGGTGACCTTGGCACCGGGAATGCCGGCCTTGATCAGGTCTTCGATTTCACCGGGTCTCATAGCCATGATGTCATCCCTTTTCTCTCCGCGGGACTCAAAACCGCGGAACCTTTTGTCAGGATACACTGCCTCAAAGCTGCTCTCCGGTCAAAGCTGGATCGAACAGCTCCGCCTCAATGGTGCAAGAATACGTGTTTCACCTTATGGAGGCTGGCTTTGGCTCGGGTTCTGAGCGGTGGAAGATGCTGGGTGCGGGAGAAGCGGAAAAGCCAGATCGAGCTCAGGGTCAGGATCATGAAACCGTAGGATTCGATGCTCTCCTCCATCACGACAATATCGAAATGCTCGGCAAGTTGGCTGCAGGCGAGAACGCCGGCAACCAGGGCCAGCGGCCAGGAAAGGCGCGGGTGAACGGCTCGGAGAAGGCCTCCTCTATGGCGATATTCGAACACGATCGTCGCGATCAGCAGGATAAGAGCGGCCGCGCCGATAATAATCGGCAGCCAGGTCTTCGACACGCAATAAACTGTCACATTGTCGCGGCATATTGGCATCTCGCGCATGAAGAATACGACGGAGATGCAGGCCGTCGTGATTGCGACGAAACGGGCCAATATCCGCGTCCCCAATGCCGCCATGACGGCAAAAAGGGCGGTGATGGCAAGCGAAGCAGACTGAATGTCTTCGATGGGGCCGTCTTCATTGAAGATGTCGTAGGTGGTCATACCCATCTTCGAAAAAACCATCCAAGCCAGAACGTTCAGGCAAAGGGTGATGATCAGTGCATCGAGCCAGATGCGCTTGTAGTGCCAGGTCGGGCCCGATGACCTCATCCAGGTCAAAATCGGCATAAGCATTTTTGCGCGCTTACTTTCCTATTTCAGAAAACCGCAATGCTTATCGGGATAGCCCGAGTCCATCAATCCCCCGCGCTTCAACTTTTGTTCACGCGTGCAGATAAACCGCGATCCCTGGACCGCGGCATATCGCGCCGGTGCGTTCCGGCTGAGTGTCAGGCCATGAAGGCCGGGAACCAGCTTTCGTGGGCTTCCGCAAGCTGCGGGACCGCAATGCTGATGAGGTCGTCGATCACCAAGCTGTCGCCGGCGACGGTACCGAGCGTCCGGAAGGGCACGCCTGCGCCTTCAGCATTCGCTTGCACGAAATTGGCGAGATCAGCTGGGACCGCGATCACATAGCGGGCCTGGTCTTCGCCAAACAGCAGCCCATGGGCTGCGCCGCGCTGTTCCTTGAGGCTGACCTTCATGCCCTTGGCCGACGCCATTGCCATTTCGGCAAGCGTGATCGCAAGACCGCCCGAGGAAATGTCGTGGCAGGCCGTTACCTGGCCGTTGCGGATGAGTGAACGGACGAAATCGCCGTTGCGGCGCTCGGCCTTCAAATCGACTTCCGGCGGCGGGCCGTCGATCGTGTCGAGAATGTCGCGCAGATAGACCGAAGAGCCGAGATGGCTGCCGTCCGTGCCGATCATGATCAGCTTGTCGCCGTCGTTGGCAGAACCGATCTTCGCCATCTTCTGCCAGTCGGGCAGCAGGCCTACACCGGCAATCGTCGGGGTCGGCAGGATCGCGACGCCGTTGGTCTCGTTGTAGAGCGACACGTTGCCGGAAACGATCGGGAAATCGAGCGCCTTGCAGGCCTCGCCGATGCCTTTGATGGCGCCGACCAGCTGGCCCATGATTTCCGGTTTTTCCGGATTGCCGAAATTGAGGTTGTCGGTGGCGGCGAGCGGCTCGGCGCCGGTAGCGACGATATTGCGCCAGCATTCGGCGACCGCCTGCTTGCCGCCTTCGAACGGGTCGGCCTCGACATAACGCGGCGTGACGTCGGACGAGAAGGCGAGCGCCTTGGTCGGATGGCTTTCGATGCGCACGACGCCGGCATCGCCGCCCGGACGCTGCAGCGAATTGCCCTGGATCAGCGTGTCATACTGTTCCCAGACCCAGCGGCGGCTGGACTGGTTGGCCGAACCGATGAGCTTCAACAGGGCCTGGTTATAGTCAGCGGGTGCCGCGACCTGCGAGGCGGGCAGGGGTGCGCGAACATCCGACTGGACCCACGGCCGATCGTATTCCGGAGCCTGGTCGCCGAGATCCTTGATCGGCAGGTTGGCGACTTCCTCGCCCTGATGCAGGACACGGAAGCGCAGGTCGTCGGTGGTCTTGCCGACGATCGCAAAATCGAGGCCCCACTTGACGAAGATCGCCTTGGCCTGCTCTTCCTTTTCCGGCTGCAGCACCATGAGCATGCGCTCCTGGCTCTCCGAAAGCATCATTTCGTAGGCCGTCATCCGGTCCTCGCGCACCGGCACCTTGTCGAGGTCGAGTTCGATGCCAAGATCGCCCTTGGCGCCCATTTCGACGGCCGAGCAGGTGAGGCCGGCCGCACCCATGTCCTGGATTGCGATCACCGCACCGGTCGCCATCAGTTCGAGGCAGGCTTCCAGCAGGCACTTTTCGGTGAAGGGGTCGCCGACCTGAACGGTCGGGCGTTTCTCCTCGATGGATTCGTCGAATTCGGCCGATGCCATCGTGGCTCCGCCGACACCGTCGCGGCCGGTCTTGGCGCCGAGATAAACGACCGGCAGACCGACGCCCTTGGCTTCCGACAGGAAGATGGCATTCGACTTGGCAAGCCCGGCCGCAAACGCGTTGACCAGGATATTGCCGTTGTAGCGCGGATCGAACTCCACTTCGCCGCCGACCGTCGGGACGCCGAAGGAATTGCCGTAACCGCCGACGCCGGCAACGACGCCGGACACAAGATGCTTGGTTTTCGGATGATCGGGCGCGCCGAAGCGCAGAGCGTTCATAGCCGCGATCGGGCGGGCGCCCATCGTGAAGACGTCACGCAGGATGCCGCCGACACCCGTCGCCGCGCCCTGGTAGGGCTCGATATAGGACGGGTGGTTATGGCTCTCCATCTTGAAGACGACGCAATCGCCATCGTCGATGTCGACCACGCCGGCATTCTCACCCGGCCCCTGAATGACGCGCGGGCCCTTGGTCGGTAGCGTTCGCAGCCACTTCTTCGAGGATTTGTAGGAGCAATGCTCGTTCCACATGGCCGAGAAGATACCGAGCTCCGTGAATGTCGGCTCGCGGCCGATCAGATCGAGAATCCGCTGATATTCGTCGGGCTTCAAGCCGTGCGAGGCGACGAGTTCGGGGGTGATCGCGATACTGTTCGGGATGGTCATGATCTTCTCTGGATTGAAGGGCCAAGCTCTTGGCGCTCTTTAACCTATGTCGCAATGCGGCGCGACAGGAAAATACTGCCATGCGGCGGTACGGCGTGGCGACCGGAAAACAAAAAGCGCCGGAAAACCGGCGCCTCAGTTGGAAAATACGCGATCTGGATCAGAACTTGTAGCCGACCGCGATGCCTGCGTAGGAGAGGCCGTCGTTGTGATCGCACAGATCGGCGTTCGAAGAGTGCTCGACGGTCGCAAGGACGCGCCAGTTGTTGGTGATGTTGTAACCGAGACCGAGCGACTCATGGAAGAGCACATGGCAGCCGAGCTTCGGACCGTCGTTCGGCTTGTCGAGGTTGCCGTTGTTGAAGGCGCCGCCGAAGCCGAGATCGACGAAGATCTTGTCGGTGATCGGTGCCGTCCAGGTGAAGCCGGCAAACACCTGGCTCGCTTCGCCTGCCGTCGACACGATCGCGCCGACATGGACGCGCGGACGCAGCATGTGGTCCATGAAGCTCTGGGCATGGCGCTGGTCGAAGGGGTCGAAGAAGACGGTGGCGGACGGGAATGCGCCCTTCTCGAACGTGCTCTTGCTCTGGATCGAACCGGAAACGCCGATTCGCACTTCATCGAACAACCGCTCCTGCGCAACGGCCGTAGAAGGCAGCGTCGACACCGCCAGGATTGCACCGACCACGGATCCGAAAATTGCCTTGTTCATTCCATCGCCCTCATACGCGCCGCGATTTTCTGCGGCTGGCGCGATCCCGATACGGGCCGCCCGCTTCTCGATGGTGAAAGTGGTACAATGACGGGTAGCGCCCGTCCAGCGCCGGTTCACAGACCGTTATGACTTGTGGCGAAAAAAAGCAAAGATTCGGGCGGGCCGGTGCAGAGCTGCAACAGATTGTTTACAGAGATGTAAATTCAAAGGGTTAATATCAGCAGCCGCTGGCGCCGCGGGCCCAGCGGAGCACATCGCGCTTGATTCTTTCGCCTTCCGGGCCGCCCATCATCGGACCGAACGCGTCGAGGCGGGCAGGGTTGCCCTCCGCCTGGACCACCAGCATCGGGCGCGATTCGGGACTGTTGCGCGGCACGGCGAGAATGCGCGGCCGGCCGGAGAAGGAGTTGAGTTCCGGTGCCAGCCGATAGGGCTTGAAGGCCGCGTCGCCCGACTTGAACCAGCAGCTATTGGCGGCGACCGCCACGCGTTCCATCGTCGGCAGCGCCGCACGGTTCGCCGTCACCGCTGCCGGACGTTCCGTTTGGCAGGCGGAAAGCGCTATGCCAAGGGCGGCGAGAGGAAATGCAGCGAGCAGGCGATAAGTGAACGGCATCAAGCGTCCTGACGTGGCTTTCGATCGTACTGGGATCGATCCGGATAAGATGAAGGTTCAGACGGTCGCGGCGATCACATCGAGCGCCGAGGCGAAAATCCCGCGCCCGTCATTGCCGCCATGGGCGGCTTCGATCAGGTTTTCCGGATGCGGCATCATGCCGAGCACGTTGCCGCGCGTGTTCATGACGCCGGCGATGTCGTTCAGGGAGCCGTTCGGATTGGTGCCTTCCGCATAACGGAAGACGATTTCGCCACGATCTTCCATGCCGGACAACGTCTCCGCGTCGACGAAATAGTTGCCGTCGTGATGGGCGACCGGGCAACGGAGCACCTGGCCTTTTTCATAGGCCCGGGTGAAATCCGTTTCGGCATTGACCACTTCGAGCTTCACTTCCTTGCAGACGAACTTTAGCGAGGAATTGCGCATCAGGGCACCGGGCAGCATGCCGGCTTCGACGAGAATCTGGAAACCGTTGCAGACGCCGAGCACCTTGACGCCCTTGTCTGCCTTGTCCCTGATCGCCTGCATGACCGGCATGCGGGCTGCAATCGCTCCGCAGCGCAGGTAGTCGCCATAGGAGAAACCGCCCGGAATGACGATGAGGTCGACATCATCCGGAATGTCGGTCTCGGTCTGCCAGATGGTGATCGGCGCCTTGCCGGAAATCTTGGTGAGGGCGGCGATCATGTCGCGATCGCGATTGAGACCGGGAAGCTGAACGACGGCGGATTTCATGGGTGCGGTTCAAACCTTGCCTGGGCCTCGGCGAGCTCGCGCAGCTCGAGGCGGTTTTCGATGCGGTCAAGGCGCTGTCCGTGCCTTTCCAAAGTCATGTAGATGTTATGAATATCCTGATGCATGGAGACCATTGTTCCACGCATCGCATTCATTTCAGCCTTTATCTCGCGCTGGCCGACTTTCAAATCAGCAATATCAGCATGCATGCGCCTCATCAGCTCATACATCAGTTCACTTGTGACTTCGGCCATCACACGCTCCGCAACCTTCAGTCGAGAGCGATAGTATAGTTCTCAATCACAGTGTTTGCCAGCAGCTTCTCGCACATGGCCTTGAGGTCCGCCTCGGTCTTCGCCTTGTCGCTGCCCTCGAGTTCAAGGTCGAAGACCTTGCCCTGGCGCACATGTCCGACGCCGGAAAAGCCGAGACTGCCGAGCGCGCCTTCGATGGCCTTGCCCTGCGGATCGAGAACGCCGTTCTTGAGCGTGACCGTCACGCGTGCCTTGATCACAGATCCAACCCCCAGATTACTTGACGAGAACCGGCCCGGTGCCGCGGACGGGTTCGTTCTCATTGATGATGCCGAGACGCCGCGCGACTTCCGAATAAGCTTCCACAAGCCCGCCCAGATCCTGCCGGAAACGGTCCTTGTCCATCTTTTCCCTGGTTTCGATATCCCAGAGGCGGCAGCTGTCCGGCGAAATCTCGTCGGCGAGAATGATGCGCATCATGTCGCCTTCGAACAGGCGGCCGCATTCGATCTTGAAATCGACGAGCTGGATACCGACGCCGAGGAAAAGCCCGGAGAGGAAGTCGTTGACGCGGATGGCGAGCGCCATGATGTCGTCGAGTTCAGCGGGGTTCGCCCAGCCGAAAGCGGTGATGTGCTCCTCGGAGACCATCGGGTCGGCGAGTGCGTCGGACTTGTAGTAGAACTCGATGATCGAGCGCGGCAGGACCATGCCTTCTTCGATGCCGAGGCGGGTCGAGAGCGATCCGGCGGCAACGTTGCGCACCACGATCTCGAGCGGAATCATCTCCACTTCCTTGATCAGCTGCTCGCGCATGTTCAGCCGGCGGATGAAATGCGTCGGGATGCCGATCTTGTTCAGATGGGTGAAGAGGTATTCCGAGATACGGTTGTTGAGAACGCCCTTGCCGTCGATGACGTCATGTTTCTTCTTGTTGAAGGCAGTGGCGTCGTCCTTGAAAAACTGGATCAGCGTGCCGGGCTCGGGGCCTTCATAAAGGATTTTGGCCTTGCCTTCGTAGATACGGCGGCGACGGTTCATGATTCTTGTCTCATTGTTGGCGCCCCTGGCGGACGCAATGGATGATGTTGAGCGGTCCCTTATCGGAAAAGAACGGGTTTCACAATGCGGGCCTCCAAACCTTTGTGGGCGAGGGGTTGCGAAGCGCAACCAGGAATCAGTGAGCTTCAGATTACACGGCTTCTCGAAGGTTTTGCTCTAACAACTGGGGGCGCCCGGGCTGAAAGGGCGGTAATGAACAGGAAATCAGGGAGGCTCCGCAGGACTTAGCCACCAAATTGCGTCATGATTTCGACGCGGCCGGTATCGCAATTCCAGGCGGGGAGCTGTTGATTGGCGATGCCGGCCCTGCCGCCAGACGAGGCCAGGGTGCGCGGACAAAGATCATCCCGGCGCCGGTTGCCCTGGCGCGGAATTCGCATTCGTCAATTGCCGGCCACGATTCCGCTTCCGTCAATGCCGGAATCGACATCTCGCCGATTGCGCTCCGCTCCTCTTTTGATTATGGGGGTTCCCATAAAGTTCACTTTGGGAGACCCGAGATGAGTGGCCTCAGCGATCGCGAAAAAGCCTTTGAAAACAAGTTTGCCCTGGACCAGGAATTGAAGTTCAAGGCGCTCGCCCGCCGCAACAAGCTCGCAGGCCTCTGGGCAGCCGGCCTGCTCGGCAAAACAGACGCTGACGCTTACGCGAAGGAAGTCGTGGTTGCCGATTTCGAGGAAGCGGGCGACGAGGATGTATTCCGCAAGCTGCGCGGCGATCTCGATGCCGGCGGCGTCTCCATCTCCGACCAGGATATCCGCACCAAGATGGTGGAGCTTCTGGCTCAGGCGGTTGAGCAGATCGAGAACCAGTAACCAGCTTGTTCAAAGCCTGGCATGAAGGCTGCGTCCCCGTCGGGCGCGGCCTTTCTTATGCCCCTCAAAGCGGGTTCTCAGCGGTCGGTGGGGTGCCGCTTGCGGCTGTCGGGTGGCGGGCTTTCGCCGGGGCGCCAGCGGCCGGAAAGTATGAAATCCGGAATGCTACTGCGCGGCATCGGCCTTGCCAGCGCATAACCCTGCAGGATATCGCAGCCGAGATCGCGCAGGATGCGGATCTGTTCCGTGGTCTCGACGCCTTCCGCGACAACGTCGATATTCAGCGATTTGCCGATCTCGATGATCGATCCGACCATCTTCCGTTGCTTTTGCGACTGGGAGACGAGACGTACGAGCTCACGGTCGATCTTCAGCGCACGCGGATTGAGCCGCAGGAGGCCGATGATCGAGGCGTGGCCGGTGCCGAAATCGTCGATCTCGATCTCGATGCCGAGCTTCCTGATGCGCGCCAGGTTCCTCAGGACATCCTCGTCGCAGTCGTCGAGGAAGATCGATTCGAGCAGCTCGAAGGAGACCGTGCCGGGCTCGATCCTGAGTTTCCTGAGTTTGCGCGATAGCGAGGCATCACGCAGCCGCCGGTAGGAAACGTTGACCGAGAGTTTCGGGATCGGAAGGCCTTGCGCGCGCCAGTCCCGGAAATCGGCAAGCGCCTTGTCGAGGATGGTCCCGTCTATCACCGAGACGACGTCGAGTTCCTCGGCCATATCGAGGAACTTGTCGGGAGACAGCATGCCACGTTCCGGGTGCATCCACCGCGCCAGCGTTTCCACGCCGGCGATCTCCAGCGTCTTTGCATCGAACTGCAGCTGATAATACGGAATGAACTCGTCGCGCTCGAGAGCAAGAAGGATCTCGTCCGAAATGCGCTTGGTGCTGATGATCTCGTTCTGGGTCTCGGCTGAGAAGAATTCATGCCGGTTGCGGCCCCGGTTCTTGGCCCGGTAGAGCGCGATATCTGCATTCAGGAGAAGCTGTCTCGCATCCACATCCGCTCCCGTATGGCAGGCGATACCGATGCTGGCGCCGAAACGGCAGTCGTGGCCCTCATAGGATACCGGCTTGCGCAACTCCCTGATGATGCGGTCGGCCAGATGCGAGAGCTTGCGCGGCGATCCTTCGAATTTCGACAGGATGACGAACTCGTCGCCGCCGATACGGGCGACGAAATCTTCCTTGCGGATCGTGCCTTTGAGAACTTTCGCCACATGCTTCAGCATCGTGTCGCCGGCACTGTGGCCGAGCGTGTCGTTGATCTGCTTGAAGCGATCGAGGTCGATATGGAGGATGGCGATGCCATGCCGGTCGCGGGCGCATTCCGCCGCCACGCGATCCAGCATCTCGTCGAGATAACGCCGATTGGGGAGATCGGTCAGGTAATCGTGCATCGCATTGTGCTCGATGCTGCTGCGCGCGGCTTCGAGTTCGCGGTTGCGCGCCTCCGCAAGGGTCTTTGCCCGTTCCAGCTCGCGGTGAAGCGTTACGTCGGCCGTGACGTCCCAGTTGGCGCCGACCATCTTCTGGTGACCGTTACCGTCGATGAAGGACATGGTGCGGGTGCGTATCACACGTTCGGAGCCGTCCCGCAGTATCACCCGGTATTCATCGAAAAAGCGTTTGCCCTCCTCGATATTGTCGAGAACATTTGCCTGAACGCGTGCGGCATCGTCAGGGTGCAGGAAGCTCTCCCAGAGCCCACCGATCTTCACTTCCTCGCTCTTTTCCAGCCCGTAGATCCGGAACATCCGTTCGTCCCATTCAACCGCGCCGGTGGAGAAGTCGGATTCGTAGACGCCGATGCCGGATATTTCGAGCGCCATGTCGAGCCGCCGCGACATCTGCGCCGTTGTTTCCTCCGCGGCCTTGCGGGCGGTGACGTCCGTGTCCGTGCCGACGACGCGGGTCGCCTTGCCGTTGGCGTCCCATTCGACGCAGGCGCCCCGGCATTCGATCCAGACCCAATGCCCCTGCTTGTGGCGTTCGCGATAGTCGAAGACTGCGTAGGCGGGATCCCCGGCGATCTGCCGCTCCATGGCATGGGTGACACGCGCATGGTCGTCCGGATGGACAAGCTTGAGCCATTCCTCGGTGCTGGCCGCCAGCGGGTCCTCCGCCGACATCCCCCGAATCTGCCGCCACACCGGCGAGTAATATTTCTGGCCGGTCGCGTAATTATGGTCCCAGACGCCCGAGACGGAGCTGACCAGCGCGTTGTCCCAGCGGCTTTCGCGTTCGGCAAGTTCTTCGAACTGCCGCCTTTGGTCGGTGATGTCAGTCAGGTGGGCCGCAAACAGACACTGGCCTTTGAAATTTTTTCCGAGCGGGGTGACGGTCGCCACCGCCCATCGCTGGGAGGCGGCCGGGCTCACCATGCGCAGTTCGAGACGTTCCGCTGGGGAACCGATGTTCAGGCCCTGGATCGCCAGAGGGACCTTGGCTTGGTCGTCGGGATGCAGGAGGGCCGACAAGGCAGTCGGTAGCCGGCCCGCGCCGATCCATTCGCGTTTGAATGTGCTGTTTGCGAACAGCAGCACGGCGGCATGATCGATGATGGCAATCGGGAAAGGAGCCGCCTGAAATACCGTCTCAAGAACGCCGATCTCGTCCCCCGGGTCGGAGTCCAATAGGCGTGAGAGAACATTTGACGGCATCGGCACAGCCTGGCGCGCTAGAAAACGAGCGCGCACCTTAGCAAGTGTCAATTAAGTCCAGCTTAAAAATGCCGTTCGAATTGACGCACCCGAAAATTAGGGGTCAACGCCTATTCTGTCGTATTTTCAAGGCTTGAGGCGACTGAGGAACTGGGCAAAAACCATTGTTCCTTCCGGCCACGGCCCATGGCCGGAATCCTGGTTGATGTGGCCGGCTTCCCCGGCATCGACCAGCATCGAGCCCCAGGCGGAAGCGATGTCGTCCGCATGTTCATAGGAGCCGAAGGGATCGTTGCGGCTTGCGACCGTCAGAGACGGGAAGGGAAGCGGATCACGCGGGTAGGGGCCGAAGGTCTGCAGGTGCCTGGGCCGGATGGAGGGATTGTCCACTTCCGGCGGAGCCACGAAAAAGGCGCCGGCCACCGGTTTCGTGAACAGCGGAACGGCGTGAATGACGGTCGGGATCCCGAGCGAATGGGCGACGATGACGACGGGCCGTGTCGCACGGTTCACCTCTTCGGCGACACGTGTGACCCAGTCCTCGCGCACCGGCTTCGACCATTCCTCCTGCTCGACCCGGCGGGCCGTCGTCAGCTTCTGCTCCCAACGGGTCTGCCAGTGATGCGGCCCGGAATTGGTGTAGCCGGGGACGATCAATATATCTGCTTCGGATGCCTTCATGGCGCTTATCTGTGTTCGCAGAGGGTCAAGATCAAGCCTCGCCGAAGACCCGGCGGAAGATCGTGTCCACGTGTTTGGTGTGATAGCCGAGGTCGAACTTTTCGCGCAGGTCCTCTTCGGAAAGTGCGGCACGGACTTCCTGGTCCGCCAGCAGTTCCTCGAGAAAATCCTTGCCTTCTTCCCAGACCCGCATCGCGTTGCGCTGCACGAGACGGTAGGCGTCCTCGCGGGAGACCCCGGCTTGCGTAAGGGCAAGCAGCACCCGCTGCGAGTGAACAAGACCACGGAACTTGTTCATGTTCTTCATCATGTTCTCAGGGTAGACGAGCAGCTTGTCGATCACGCTGGTCATGCGCGCGAGCGCGAAATCGAGCGTTACCGTCGCGTCCGGGCCGATCATGCGCTCGACCGAGGAATGGGAAATGTCCCGCTCGTGCCAGAGTGCCACATTCTCCATCGCCGGCAACGCGTAGGAGCGCACCATGCGGGCAAGGCCCGTCAGGTTCTCGGTCAGCACCGGGTTGCGCTTGTGCGGCATAGCCGACGAGCCTTTCTGGCCCGGCGAGAAAAACTCTTCCGCTTCGAGCACTTCGGTGCGCTGCAGGTGGCGGACCTCGATCGACAGCCGTTCGATCGACGAGGCGATCACACCCAATATGGCGAAATACATGGCGTGACGATCACGCGGAATGACCTGGGTGGAGACCGGTTCCGGCTTCAGGCCCAGGGCTGCGGCGACGTGTTCCTCGACGCGGGGGTCGATATTGGCAAACGTGCCGACGGCGCCGGAAATCGCGCAGGTGGCGATCTCGTCGCGGGCTTCGAGCAGGCGCGTCTTGTTGCGGTCGAATTCCGCATAGGCCTGGGCGAGCTTGACGCCGAACGTTGTCGGTTCCGCGTGGATGCCGTGGCTGCGGCCGATCGTGACCGTGTCCTTGTGCTCGAAGGCGCGGCGTTTCAGCGCTTCGAGCAGCTTGTCGATATCGGCGATCAACAGGTCGGTGGCGCGCACCAGCTGTACGCTGAAGCAGGTGTCGAGCACGTCCGAAGACGTCATGCCCTGGTGGATGAAGCGGCTGTCGGGACCGACGAATTCGGCGAGATGGGTGAGGAAGGCGATGACGTCATGTTTGGTGACGGCTTCGATCTCGTCGATGCGGGCAACGTCGAACGTGGCCGAGCCACCCTTTGCCCAGATCGTCTCCGCTGCCGACTTCGGGATCACGCCGATTGCCGCAAGCGCATCGCAGGCATGAGCCTCGATCTCGAACCAGATGCGGAACTTTGTTTCGGGCGACCAGATGGCGACCATTTCGGGCCGCGAGTAACGGGGGATCATGGGCTTGTCGTTTCCTTCACGAGTGTCGGCTGCGCTGTAGCAAGAAGCGCGGCGAAGCTCAAGTTTTTGAGGCAATCAAACAGGATTACGGCGCTGTCTTGACCGGAACGGCGATCCAGCGGCCGTTCTGGCCCTCGAAACCGGCGCTGAGGACCATGATCAACGCGACTTCCACCGGAGCGCCTTCGAGCGACGAGCCGCTGACGACACCGGCGAGCCGGTAACCGGTGACGCAGCCGCGGGAGGCTGGAATGCGCTGGTCTTCGTGAACCACGTCGTTGACAGGCTTCCCGTTCCGCTCGGTAAAGCGAAGGCGCAAGGAGACCGTCTTTTCGACTATGCCTTCACATTGGGGCCCGAGCGGTTGCGGGACTTCGTCGAGGACAAGCGTATTGGCTTCTCCGACCGGCGGTACGGCCGCAACGCTGCGATAGCGCAGCTGATGGGGCTCGTTGCCGATCTCGGTGATCGGGTTGAATGCGACGAGTTCGCCTGGATGATTGGCGAGCTCGTGGGTTTCGATCATCCCATCCGCATCATTGTGCACCTGCCAGCGGGCCTTGGCGATCGTCGCTCCATCCTGTTCCAGCCGGACGCGGTACGGCGTTCCCGGCAGGTAGGTATCCTTGTTGAGGTCGAGTGCGTAAATATTGGCATAGGGGAAGCCGGATCCGTCCTGGATGCCGTATTCCTCGAAAGCGAAAACCGCGCCGTCGGAGGAAAAGCCGATCGGGCGGACGCTTGCGATATCGGCCGCGGATGTGGAACCGGCGAACAACATCGCCGCAAGTGCCGGAACCGAAGATCGCAAGGCTGATATCATCTGCGTCCGTCCTCCGCCGCAGCTTTCAGCCGCGCGATGTTCTCACGATAGGCCGCGATTCCTTCGCCTTTGTAAACCGCAGATCCGGCAACGAAGACATTGGCGCCCGCAGCGGTTGCCGCGCCGATCGTGTCGGCGGTAATGCCGCCGTCGACTTCCAGCTCGATCGGCCGGCAGCCGATCATCGCCTTGGCAGCGCGGATCTTGTCGGTCATCGCCGGAATGAACTTCTGCCCGCCGAATCCCGGATTGACGCTCATGATCAGGATCAGGTCGATATCGTCCAGCACGTTTTCGATCGCCGAGAGCGGCGTTGCCGGGTTGAGCGTGACGCCGACCTTCTTGCCGAGCGAGCGGATCGTCTGAAGCGAGCGGTGCAGGTGCGGCCCGGCCTCCACATGCACGGTAATGCCGTCGCATCCGGCCTTGGCGAAGGCTTCGAGGTAGGGATCGGCCGGTGAGATCATCAGGTGGCAGTCGAAAAAGGCGGTGGTATAAGGCCGCAGCGACTTGATGACATCAGGACCGAACGAGATGTTCGGCACGAAATGCCCGTCCATCACGTCGAGATGGACCCATTCGGCTCCCGCTTCGACGGCGTCGCGCACTTCCTGGCCGAGCTTTGAAAAATCGGCCGCGAGAATGGACGGGGCGATGCGGATCGGCAGGGCGGTGGCGAGCGTCATGGGTCGAAGTCTCCGGTTGTCGACGGTCCCTCTAACATTGCGGCGTGGGCGGAACAATCGTCAGTCTGTCGCCGGACGCGACAGGATGAACGTGGATCCACGCCATTCGAGCAGGCGGAACGGATTGTCCTTCAGTTCGTGACCGCGATCGAAGGCGATCGGGCCGATCACGGTATTGAAGGAACGGCTGCCGATTGTCTGCGCCAGGGGCTGGCCTGTCGCCGCGGTCACCGCCTGGTGAACAAGTTCGGTCGCGGCATAGGCAGGCAGCAGATAACCGTCCGCATCGATATTTTTCGCGCGCAGGGCTGCGACGGCCGTCGCCGCGGAGGGCAGGGTGGCATAGTCGGGGAGGGCGACGGCCAGGACGCCCTCGCGCAGAGGAACCGGACGGTTGGCCGCACGCAAGTTATCGCCGCCGAGCAAGGTGAGGGGAAAGTTTTCCGAAGCGCCGTCGCGGGCGATGATCGCCATGTCATTGCGGTCGCCGCCGACGAACACATGGCTTGCCCCCGCCTTGGCGAGACGGCGCACCAGCGCCACCTGCTGCTCCTGACCAGGTCGGAACGTGTCGGTGAAGATCGGCGTGATGCCCATCGGTTCGAGGCGCTGACGGATGGCGCTGGCGAGCTCGCGGCCGTAGATCGTACCGTCCTCGACCAGCGCGATCGGCTCCGCCTTCCATATGCTGAGTATGGTTTCGGACAGTTTCTCCGCCTCGTCGCCTTCGGCCGGCGCCATGCGGAAGAACGGCCAGCCGTTGCGCAGCGTGTCTTCCATCAGGATCTTCGAGCGCACCGAGACGGTAATGGCCGGGATCTGCGCGGCCTTCAGCAGCGGCAATGCGGTGGAGAGCGTCTCGACGCAGAGGAAACCGACAGCGGCGGACACTTTCGCGTTGGCGAGGTTCTTGGCGGCGGCAGCGCCGCCGTTTTCATCGCAGCTCTCGTCGATCTCGACGACGGTGTCGCCGCCCGCTTCCGCTGCCGCGCGTGCGCCCTGAAAGACCTGGGTGCCAAGCGGTGCGTATGGGCCGGAGCGCGGCGCGACCACCCCGATCACTGCCGCCGGTGCCGATCCGCATCCGAGAAACGAAGCCAGCAGTCCGGCGATGATGAAACGTCGTGCTGTCATGTTTTTCCTGGGATTCTTTCTTGAAGCGACATTTAGCTTTCTGATTGCAGCCGTCAAAGAGAATCGGCTTGTCGAAGTAAAAAGCCGCAACTCCGGTGGACATCAAGGGTTTTTGCCACCATATCTCAAAGAGTAATGCGGGACTGACAGCAGTCCTCCGATGCCTTTCAAGAGATGCCTTTGACGGACCAGCCTTTCCTCGATCCCGTCCACTACCGGAACGGCATGGCACGATACGCTGGCCACGTCCAGGTTGTGACGACGGAATTCGAAGGCGTGCGGCGCGGCGTGACGGTGACGGCAGCCTGTTCTGTCTCGGACAACCCGCCGACCGTGCTCGTCTGCCTGAACGGCAGCAACGCGAGCAATGCCATCTTCGAGAGGAGTGGCGTCTTTGCTTTGAATTCGCTGGCGGCGCATCATCAGGCGCTGGCGACGGGGTTTGCGGGCCTGAGCGGGGTTCCCGCCGAGGAGCGGTTTGCGCTCGGAGATTGGAAGACGCTGGTGACCGGCGCTCCCGTGCTGGCCGATGCCGTCGTCAGCTTCGATTGCCGGCTGACCGACATAAAACGGGTTTCGACCCATTTCGTCATGTTCGGCGAGGTGAAGGCCATGCATTTCGGCGAGGCGAACCCCTCGCTCATCTATCTGGATCGCGGCTTTCGCAGCTTATAGGATGCCGTCTGAAAGGGTGTGATTATGCCTGAAGGAAAAACGAGCGCTCTACCGACCTCGATCGATGAGACGATCGCGCTTTTGGGCGCCGAGGATTATCTTGCCGGACGCTCGCTCGGCACGGTGATCTTCCTGGCGCTGAAGATGAAACGCCCGCTCTTCCTCGAAGGCGAAGCGGGCGTCGGCAAGACCGAGATTGCCAAGACGCTGGCCAAGGCCTTGAACCGGCCGCTGATCCGGCTGCAGTGTTACGAGGGCCTCGATATCTCCTCGGCGGTCTACGAGTGGAACTATCCGGCCCAGATGCTGGACATCCGGCTTTCGGAAGCATCCGGCGTCAAGGATCGCACCCGGATCGAGGCAGACCTGTTTTCCGAACGCCACCTGATCCGCCGGCCGGTGCTGCAGGCGCTTGGCCAGCCGGGTGGTCCGGCGCCGGTCTTCCTGATCGACGAGCTCGACCGCACGGACGAGGCCTTCGAAGCGTTCCTGCTGGAAGTCCTGTCCGACTTCCAGGTGACGATCCCGGAACTTGGGACGATCAAGGCCGAGGAGCCGCCGATCGTCATCATCACCACCAACCGCACCCGCGAAATCCACGACGCGCTGAAGCGGCGCTGCCTCTATCACTGGGTCGATTATCCGGATGCGGCACAGGAACTGGAGATCATCCGCCGCAAGGTGCCGCAATGCTCCGAAACCCTGTCGCGGCAGGTGGTCGCCTATGTGCAGAGGCTGCGGACAGTCGATCTCTTCAAGAACCCCGGCGTTGCCGAAACCATCGACTGGGCGACGGCGCTGACAGAGCTCGACCGGATCGCCCTCGATCCGGAAACGATCGCCGATACGCTCGGTACGCTCTTGAAATATCAGGACGATATCGCCCGCATCAAAGGCGGAGAGGGCGAACGGGTGCTTTCCGAAGTGAAGGCCGAACTTCTGGCAGCAGGATAGGGGCCATGGCAGGCTTGAGCGATGACGGAATGATCGTGCCCCCGGTCCCGGCCGGCGCTGGTGGGTTCGGTCTGGGGAGGTCTGGCGATGATGGCCGGCTCGCCGACAATCTCGTCTATTTTTCCCGCGTATTGCGTCGTGCCGGGCTGAAGACCGGGCCTGTCGCTGCCGGCGACGCAATTGCTGCGGTCGATGCGATCGGCATCGGTTCGCGCGAGGAATTCCACGCGGCGCTGTCGGCCGTCTTCGTCAAGCGCCACGAGGACCAGCCTGTCTTCGACGAGGCCTTTCGCCTGTTCTGGCGTTCCCGCGATCTGGTCCGCAAGATGATCGCGATGATGTCGCCGAAGGCTGTCGACAATCGCGAGAGGGAAAAGCAGAAGGCTGGCGCCACCCGCGTCAGCGAGGCGCTGACCGCCGACCAGCCGGAGACCCCGAACCGCAAGAAACCGCCGGAGATCGAAGTGGACTCCCGCTTCACGACCTCTGCCGGCGAAATCCTCAAGCGCATGGATTTCGCCCAGATGAGCGCGGCGGAACTGGCCGAAGCCCGGCGCCAATTGGTCAAGCTCGCTCTGCCCCTGGACAAGGTGGCGACTCGGCGGTTCCGGCCGTCCAGCCGCCCGCCGAGGATCGACCCGCGCGCCACCATGCGCCAGGTGATGAAGAGCGGCGGCGATCTCATTTTGCCGCGGTTCCGCCAGCGAAAGACGGCCCCGCCGCCGCTGGTCGTGCTCGCCGATATTTCCGGCTCGATGAGCCAGTACACCCGGATCTTCCTGCATTTCCTGCATGCGCTGACCGAAAAGCGCACCCGGGTGCATACTTTCCTGTTTGGCACTCGGCTGACCAACGTCACCCGCCAGATGCGCCGCCGCGATCCGGATGAGGCGCTTTCGGGCTGCACCGATGCGGTGCGCGACTGGTCCGGCGGAACGCGGATCGGCGCGACGCTTGCCGAATTCAATCGGCTCTGGTCCCGCCGCGTGCTGGGGCAGGGCGCCGTCGTGCTGTTGATCACCGACGGCCTTGAGCGAGAGGGCGTCGAGGAACTGGCACGGGAAATGGACCGGCTGCACCGTTCCTGCCGCCGCCTGATCTGGTTGAACCCGCTGTTGCGCTTCGATGGTTTCGAGGCCCGGGCGCGGGGCGTACGCGCCATGCTGCCGCATGTGGACGAGTTTCGCGCCGTCCATAACCTGCGCTCACTTGCCGATTTGGCGATTGCATTGTCGGATGATCATACAAAGGCCGCGGACCCGCGGCGCTATTTGGACATGAGGAGGGTCGCATGACTGTTTCCGAAATTCTGGACCCGTTGCTGACCGCCGAGAGCTGGAAGCAGGCCGGCCGCAACGTGGCGATTGCAACCGTGATCGAGACCTGGGGCTCGGCTCCGCGGCCGACCGGCAGCCATCTCGTTATCGATGGCGAAGGCAATTTCGAAGGCTCCGTCTCCGGCGGCTGCGTCGAAGGCGCTGTCATCACGGAGGCGATCGACGTCATCGAGAGCGGCGCTCCGAAAATGCTGGAATTCGGCGTTGCCGACGAGACCGCATGGCGGGTCGGCCTGTCCTGCGGCGGCCGGATCCGCGTCTATGTGGAAAGGCTCGGTTGATGCAGCTCGAGGTACTGACGAAACTCAACGCCGCCAGGCGTTCCCGCCGGGCTGCCGTGGTCGTCACCGATCTTGCCAGCGATGACACGCGGGTCATCCTCGAAGGCGAGGCCGCGTCCGGTCCGCTCGACGAGGAGATCGCCAGGACGTTTCGCAGCGGCAAGGCGGGGACTGTCGAGGTCGAAGGCCGGTCGCTGTTCCTTAACGTGCATCTGCCGCCGCCGCGCATCGTGGTGATCGGCGCCGTGCATATCAGCCAGGCACTGGCGAGACTGGCCCCGGTCGCCGGATATGACCTGACGATCATCGATCCGCGCACGGCTTTTGCGACCGAGGAGCGTTTCAAGGGTGTCGAGCTGATCGCCGACTGGCCGGAAGACGTGTTGAAGGATCGCCCGCTCGACGCCTATACGGCACTGGCGGCCGTTACCCATGATCCGAAGATCGACGATTTCCCGCTCTCCGAAGCGCTGCGGGTCGGGTGCTTTTATGTCGGCGCGCTCGGCAGCCGGAAAACCCATGCGAAGCGTGTGGAGCGGCTGAAGGAAATGGGCCGCGACGACAACGAGATCGGCCGTATAGCCGCTCCGATCGGCCTCGACATCGGGGCCGCGAGCCCTGCCGAGATCGCGCTCGCCACGCTGGCCCAGATCGTCCAGGCGTTCCGCCGGCGCGATCTCGTCACCGCGGGGTGACGTCATGAGATACGGGACGTTCGAACTCGGCGAAGCTGAAGGTGTGGTGCTGGCGCACAGTATCAGACTGGCCGCCGGCCGCATGTCGAAGGGACAACTTCTCTCGCGAGAGGATATCGCCCGACTTTCGGAAGAAGGCGTCGCATCCGTCGTAGCGGTCCGGCTCGATCCCGGTGACATGCTGGAGGACGACGCGGCCCAGGCGATCGCCGATGCGATCGCGCCCGACAATCTGCGTTTCTCGGAGGCGACGACCGGCCGCGTCAACATCTATGCCAGGGTGGATGGGCTTTTTGTCGCCGACAAGAAGGTGGTCGATGGGCTGAACCGCATCGATCCGGCGATCACGCTCGCCTGTCTTGACGACCATGTGGCGGTGCGCGCCGGCGACATGGTGGCGACGGTGAAGATCATTCCGCTTGCCGTTGGCGGGGCAAAGGTCGCGGAAGCCGTGGCGCTGCTGGCAGAATCGGTGGCGTTCGAGGTAAAGGCCTTCAGTCCCCGTGCGGTGACGCTGGTCGCGACGGAGCTTCCTTCGCTGAAAGTGTCGGTCATGGATCGGACCGCGAAGCTGCTGGAGCAGAGGCTCGCACCATCCGGTAGTCGGCTAATAAAAGAGATCCGCATTCCCCATTCCGCCGAACGCCTTACCGAGGTTCTTCGGCGGCTTCGGCTGGAGGAAATTAATGAGCCGGCTATGATTATCGTCTTCGGCGCCTCGGCTGTGGCCGATCCCGACGACGTCATTCCGGCCGCCATCCGCCGCGCGGGCGGTGAGGTGGATCAGGTCGGCATGCCCGTCGACCCCGGCAATCTGCTGGTTCTCGGGCGGATCGGCAAGGTCCCCGTGCTGGGTGCGCCGGGCTGTGCGCGTTCCCCGAAGGAAAACGGTTTCGACTGGGTGCTGAACCGGCTGATGGCCGGCGAGACGCCGACCTCCTTCGATATCACCGGCATGGGCGTCGGCGGCCTGCTGATGGAAATCCCGACCCGCCCGCGCCCGCGCGATGCCACGGCGGAAAAGGCGGCGACATTGTCTGTCGGTGCCCTGATGCTTGCCGCCGGCCAGGCGCGGCGCATGGGCAAGGACGGGCCGCACAAGCTGCTCGCCGAGTTCGACGGCATTCCGCTTGTCCGCCGCACCGCCGGTATCCTGCTGGCGTCGCAGGCCTCGCCGGTGGTCGCAGTGACCGGTCATCGGCGCGACGAGATCGAGATCGCGCTGGCCGGCCTCGATATCAGTTCTCACTTCAATCCGGACTACTCTTCCGGCATGGCAAGTTCGCTGGTTGCCGGTTTCTCCAATCCGGAACTGGCCCAGAAGGACGGCATCCTGGTCATGCTAGCCGACATGCCGGGCGTCACCACGGAGCATCTGAACACGCTGATCGCCGCGTTCCGGCAGGCGGGCGGCGGGGTCGTGGTCCGTTCGGTCTCGGATGGAAAACGCGGCAACCCGATCATTCTCCCGCGAATCGCTTTCGATGCCGTATTGCGGCTGGAAGGCGATGTCGGAGCGCGTGCGATCATCGAAAACTCCGGACTTTCGGTGATCGACGTTGATATCGGTCCTGCCGCCCATCTGGACGTGGATACGCCGGAGGCGGTAACGGCCGCCGGCGGGATTTTGAAAAGGTAGGCGAATGGACAATTCCGACATCGAGGAAATGTTCGAGGGGCTCGGCCCGGTCTCGATCCGCCGCATGTTCGGCGGCAAGGGCATCTATCACGACGGTTTGATCGTTGCGATCGACCTGCGCGGCGAGATCATGCTGAAGGTGGATGCCGTCAGCGCGCCGGAATTCGAAGCGGCCGGCGCCAAGCAATGGTTCTATGAGGGAAAGAAGGGGAAACCGGTGCTGATGCCCTATTGGTCGGTGCCGGAAGACGCCTTCGACGATCCTGACGAGATGCGCAAATGGGTGCGGCTCGCATTCGACGCGGCCGTGCGCGCCAACTCGAAATCCTGAACTTGGATCCCCGAGTGCTAGATTTCGCAACTTGCTGGACGGAATGTGAAGAGCGTAGGTTCGCCTGGTATTGAGGGGCGTGGGCTGCCGAATCTCGACCAGGGTCGCGTCCGGAAATTCTGTCAAAATGATTTCATCAAGTCGGCCGCTTCGGTTTTCCGGAGCGGCTTTCGCTTGAGTTCATTTCGGAAGATGCGCGAAGGCCTTGGCGGAAAAGGCCGAAAGCGGCAGAGGCGGGTTGTGAGGGTCGAACCAGCCGATGTCCGACAGTTTGTCGGGCTCCGTGAGTGAAGGTTCGCCGGTGAAATCCCTGGTGACGTAGATCAGCGACACCCAGTGCTGCCGGTCGGCCTCGATGATCTCCTCGGCCATGCAGAGAAAATCGACCTTGCCGATGGTGAGGCCGGTTTCTTCCTCCGCCTCGCGGCGGGCGGCTTCCGAGGAAGGTTCCATCGGATCGACCTTGCCGCCGACAATGTTCCAGAAGCCCGCTTCCGGCGCCTTGAGGCGACGGCAAAGCAGAACCTTGCCGTCGTCGCGCAGAATCACCAGCCCGGCACCGACGCCAGGGAAATCAACGCCGGGCGTGAACACGGAAGTGCTAAGCCTTGCCGCCGTTTGCGACGATCAGCATGAAAGCCGGAATATCGTCGCCGAAGCCGATCGGGGTAGGGCCGTCGTCGTGATCGCGGTGGTAACGCTGGCGACGCTCGCGATTGTCGTCGTTTGCGGGTGCCGGGGCAGGTGTCGGCCGCGCGTTGCGGTTGCCGCCACTGTTCTGCGGCTTCCTGTCTGCCTTGCGTTCCGGTTTCACGGTTTCCACCCTAGCTTCCACAAATGCCTCTTCGACTGCTTCAATCGGATTATCTTGAATTTTCGTGTCAGCCTTGTGACTCGAATCCCCGCGCCCAGAATCAGCACGTCCCGAATCGCTTCGTCTGCCGCGACCGCGCTCCTTATCACGATCCCGGCCCTTGCGACCACCACGTTCGCTCTCATGGCTTTCCATCGGCGCCGGAAGGGCGGAAATGTCGCCGTTCAGCCATTCGATCTTCTCGTTGATGAGATTCTCGATGGCAGCGAGATATTTGGTGTCGGAGCGGGTGACGAGGGTAAACGCGCGGCCCGAACGGCCGGCGCGTCCGGTGCGGCCGATGCGGTGGACATAGTCCTCCGCATGGATCGGTACGTCGAAGTTGAAGACGTGACCGACGTCCGGCAGGTCGAGGCCGCGCGCGGCGACGTCGGAGGCGACCAGCAGCTGGATATTGCCGTCGCGGAAATTCTGCAGCATCGTCGTGCGCGAACGCTGGTCCATGTCGCCATGCAGCGCGCCGACCGAGAAGCCATGCCGCTCGAGCGAACGGAAAAGATCGGCGACGTCGACCTTGCGGTTGCAGAAGATGATCGCGTTCTTCAGATCGTCCTGGGCCTTGATGAGATCGCGCAGCACGGCGCGCTTCTCATAGTCCTTGTTGTGCGAAGCGACGAGGCGCTGCGTCACGGTCTTGGCGGTCGACGAAGGCTTGGCGACTTCGATCCGTTCCGGGTTCTGCAGGAAGCGGTCGGCGAGCTTCTGGATCTCCGGCGGCATGGTGGCCGAGAAGAACAGCGTCTGCCGGGTGAAGGGGATCATCTTGGCGATCCGCTCGATATCCGGGATGAAGCCCATGTCGAGCATGCGGTCGGCCTCGTCGATGACGAGGATCTCGACCCCGGTCATCAGCAGCTTGCCGCGCTCGCAATGGTCGAGCAGGCGGCCGGGCGTGCAGATCAGCACATCGGCGCCACGTTCCAGCTTGCGGTCCTGGTCGTCGAAGGAAACGCCGCCGATCAAAAGCGCGACGTTGAGCTTGTGGTTCTTGCCGTATTTTTCAAAATTTTCGGCGACCTGGGCGGCGAGTTCGCGGGTCGGCTCGAGGATCAGCGTACGCGGCATGCGGGCGCGGGCGCGGCCCTTTTCCAGAAGCGTCAGCATCGGGAGAACGAAGGAGGCCGTCTTGCCCGTGCCGGTCTGGGCGATGCCGCAGATATCGCGGCGCTGCAGAGCATGCGGGATCGCCCCTGCCTGGATGGGCGTGGGGATCGTATAACCCGCGTCTGTGACAGCGGAGAGGACTTTCTGGCTCAGGCCAAGATCAGCAAATGTGGTCAAAGGGAATTCTGTTTCCGTTCCGGTTCTGTACGAACACTATGGGAGTCGATGCATGGCTGCTCGACAACTGGCCCGCGACATAGGACCAAAATGTCCAAAAGTCAAGGAAAGCAAGGCGATTGGCCGCCGGATTGGTGAATGAAGATGCTCGCGGGGCAAGCCGGCTATCGTTCCGCCGGCAAAGGATTGCCTTTTGGCCGACAGCTTACCTCAATTGAGGTAGGTGGTGAGCTTCATGCCGGCATTGAGGAAGTGCACGGGATCGATGGGATTGCCGTCGCGGCGGACCTCGTAGTGGACGTGCGGGCCGGTGGACCGGCCGGTCGAGCCTGCCTTGCCGATCACGTCCGCGGCAGCCACTTCGTCACCTTCCTTCACCAGGATTTTCGACATGTGGCCGTAGCGTGTGGCGATGCCCTGGCCATGGTCGATCTCGACCATGTTGCCGTAACCGCTGGTGAAGCCGGCCGAAACCACCTTGCCGGCGCCGGTGCTTTTCACGTCGTCGCCGGTCGAGGCCTGAAAATCGATGCCCGCATGCAGCGCAAGCCGGCCGAGGAAGGGATCGATGCGGTTGCCGTAGCGGCTGGTGACCGGACGGCCGGGCGCGGGATTGCCGAAGGGTAGGTCTCGCGCCGTCTCGCGCACGGCTTCCAGCCGGCTGAGTGCTGCATCGAGTTCGTCGAGCGAGGCATCGAAGGCACCGATCTGGGTTTGCGGTGCGACATAGGGGCCACCAACGCCGCTCGTGGCGTCTTCCGTCACCTTGTCTGCGGATGCCACCTCGACGCCTGTTCGCTTCAGGATTGCGGCGATCGCATCTGCGGTTTCCGAGGCGCCGGTCGTCAGGTTGGCGATCTTGGCAAGCTGTTCCTTCTCGATGTTCTTCAGCGACAGCGTCACTCTGGAGAAGACCCGATCGGCCCTGTCGGCGATGTTTTCGCGGAGCGGCGCATAACCAAGCGCGGTCGACGTCTGGAGCGGTGTGGCCGAGGTTTCGCCGGAGAGGAGTTTCTCGATCGCCTTGACGCCGCCGCTGCCACCGGAAAGCGAAGCCTGGCGTTCCTTGGCCGGCGGCTGAAGCACGGTCGGTGCCGGTGTTCCCGGCGTCGTGAGGCCGGACTCCTCGGCGCGGTTCAGAAGAGAACCAAGTTTGCCGTGGCGCGAAAAGAGGGCGTTCTGCTGTTCCAGCAGCTTCTCGACTTTCTGCTCGACCACCTGCTGGTCGAGAAGCTGGCGCGAGGTGATGCGGTCGAGCTGGGCGCGCAGCGCGGCGATCCGATCCTCGTAATCGTGCTGCATGCGAGCCTGCCGCGCCATGGTCGCGCCGATCAGGTCGTCGCGGATGACCAGATAGGAGGTGGCACCGAGATAGCCGATCGCGAAAACGCCGAGAAAACAGAAGGTCAACGCGGCCATCCAGGGCCGGATCGTCATGTGGCGGATCTTTTCACCGCTGGCGAAAATGAGAACGTGCTGAGGCGCCCGCTTCCCAAACACCCGGTTTTCGGTTCCCTTCGCCACGCGGATCTCCCGGAGATGCGACTCGTCCGGCCGCTGTTCCCATTGTCGGGATTACACATGGATATGGTTAACGAACGCTTTAATCGAGGCGTTCAGGCGTAGCTGGTGGAGGTCAGCGACCTGTAGAATGATGGCGTCAGGCCCGCCTCGGCCCGGGCGATATCGTTGAATGGCGCCTTGAGCGATCCGCGGAAATTGGCCCGCACCAGCTGCTGGAACGTCGCTGCCGGGTCCTTCCGCTCACGGGCGCATAGAAAGCGGAACCATTTCGCGCCGATTGCTACATGGCCCTTTTCGTCATTGTAGATCACGTCGAGAACGGCTGCACTTTCGAGATCGCCGGTCTCGCGCATCTTCGCCTGCAGCGATGGCGTTACGTCGAGCCCGCGGGCTTCGAGAATGAGCGGCACGACGGCAAGGCGGGCGGTGAGGTCGTTGCGGGTGGAATGGGCCGCCTGCCAGAGACCGTCATGGGCGGGCATGTCGCCATAGTCGGCACCCATGTCGTTCAGCCGAGCCCGCACCATCCGGAAATGTTTGGCCTCCTCGAAAGCCACCTGCATCCATCCGTCGAAGAAGGAGTTCGGCACCGGTTCGGTCGCAAAGCGGGCGACGATGTCGAGCGCCAGGTCGACGGCGTTGAGCTCGATATGGGCGATCGCATGCAGCGTCGCGATACGGCCGTTGACGGTGTGCAGCGAACGTTTGCCAACTGCCTTCGGCGGCACCAGCTCGGGCTTTGCCGGCCGGCCGGGCCGCTCGGGCAGGGGCGGATCGAGCGGCGAGCGGAGCGACAGCCGCCGCTCGAACCAGCGGGTGGCGGTCTCCTGTGCCAGCCGCGTCTTGATATCGAGATCGGCCGACAGGATTGCCGCCGTTGCGCCGCCCCGAAGCGACGTGATCGAAAACTCGCCCGACATCGATGCCTCCTGCCTTACAACGCCTTGAGGCTTTCTAGCACCTCCTCGGCATGCCCTTTTACCTTCACCTTCGACCAGATCCGGGCGATGCGCCCGTCGGCGCCGATCAGGAAGGTCGTGCGTTCCACACCCATATAGGTGCGGCCATACATGCTCTTCTCCTTCCAGACGCCGTAGAGATTGGCAAGGGAAGTGTCCTCGTCGGCGGCGAGAATGACCGAAAGCGCGTGTTTCTGGGCGAACTTGTCATGCTTCTTGACGCTGTCGGGCGATACGCCGATGACCGGCGCACCGGCCTTTTCGAATTCGGCCAGGAGGCCCGTAAACGAGATCGCCTCCTTGGTGCAGGCCTCGGTGTCGTCCTTGGGATAGAAGTAGAGGACGACGGGTTTTCCCGAAAAAGCCTTGAGGGAAACGGTGCCGCCGCCGTCGCGTGGAAGTTCGAAGTCCGGTGCGATGTCGCCAATGGTCAGGTCGGCCATGGATTTCCTTTCTTTCGCCGGTATCGTGAGTGATATTTGCCGCAATCGGTATATATTCGCCCGAGCGACGTCCAGAGCAGTCGCGCCCGGTCCGAATACCATTGCAGAAAGACGAGTCCTCAACCTGATGTCGGAAATTCGCGGAGAAAGGGTCAGTTTCAGCCGGAAAGAACTCGTTCCGCTGCATGAATTGCCTTCCGCGCAGGTGGAGGATCCGATCATCGTGCATTGCCCGCTGCCAAGCCGGCGGGGCAGGCGATTCGGCAAGACCGTGCTGCTTTTCCTCCTGCTGGTGTTTCTTGCGATCGGCAGCGCCGTTTTCGCGATCGAGGGCGGCATGGTCGACAGCACGCTTTCGTCGCGCGCCCAGAGCGCCATCAACAACGCCATCGGTCCGCGTTACGTAGCCACCGTCGGCTCGACGGCCATCCGGTTCGATTCGAGGTTGCGCCTTGCGCTTGAGGCACGCGACGTCGATATCGTCGAACAGGCGACCGGCCAACATCTGAGCCGCGCCGGCGCCATGCGCATGGCGGTCGATCCGCTGGCGCTTCTCGGTGGCCGGGTGTCGATCAAGCATATGGAGGCGGAACATATCCGTCTCGACACCGCGCAATTGCCCTCCGGCGATCCGTTGCCGATCTCGGAAGTCCGCATCGATGCCATGCCGGCGCTGCTGGAAGAGATTTTCCAGCGCCTCGACGAAGCTCGCGCGCTCATCGAACGAACCGGGACGGGCTCCGTCAGCATCGCCGGCATCGAAATCCTGCTGCCGGCAGCACCTGGACGCAAGCCGATCGCGCTGGTCGTCGACGATCTCGAGCTGACGCGCAGCGCCGAAGGAGAGGTCGAGATCAACGGTGCGATCAGCCTCAACGGTCGCAAGGCGGTTCTCGTGGCAGCGTCGAAGACCGTCGAGGGGGTCACCTCGTCACTCTCGGCCAAACTGACGGGCCTCGAGGTGACATCTTTCATGTTGCAGCGAACCGAGGATGGCCGGCCGCGCGAGGGGATCGAGGGCTCCCTCGATCTCGATCTTTCGGCGGTTCGCTCACGCGAGGCCGTAAAGCCGGCTATCACCGCGACCCTTCGCCAGTCGCCCGGCCACTTCTATTTCGACGGCATCCAACAGACCTTGAGCGGCGCCAATATCAACGTGGCCTACGACTTTTCGAAGAATTCGATCGAGCTGCTGAAATCCGAGGCCCGTTTCGGCCCGACCATCCTGCCGTTCACGGGCGCGATGATCGATCTCGACAGGCTCAATCCGGACGACAAGCGCCCCGGTTTCGGCCTCGACGTTCTGATCAGCGGGGCGACGGCCGTCGGCGCCACGACAAGCGAGCAGCCGGCGCGCTTCGATCTCAAGGCGAACGGGCGCTACCTGTCGGCGGATCGCGAGCTTCAGTTCGATGAAATGGCGGTTTCCAGCCCCCTCGGCCGCATGGCCGGATCCCTGAAGGTACGGTTCGGCAACCAGTCTCCAGAGATCAGTTTCGGGGCGCAACTGCCGCATATGGAAGTGACCGGGGTCAAACAGCTCTGGCCGTTCTGGATGGCGCGGAAACCGCGCGACTGGGTGATGGACAATATGTTCGGCGGCACCATTACCAACGGTTCGATCGCCGTCTTCATTCCGGCCGGCCGGATGAAGGGGCCTGGCATTCCGATGGAGCTCGACAAGAACGAGCTGCAGATCGGCTTTGATCTCGCCAATGCCCGGATCAACCTGCCAGGCGACGTGCCCCCGCTGCGCGATATCGACGGCCGCTTTGATTTGAAGGGCGAGGTGATGCAGGTCGATGTCGCGCGCGCCTCCTCCTTCTTCCCGTCCGGTCGTTTCGTCGCCGTCGAAGGCGGCCGGTTCTCGATCCCGTCCACCTATGCCAAGCCTTTGATGGCCGACCTTTCGCTCAAGATTGCCGGACCTGCCGACGCGATGACCGAGCTTGCGAATTTCCGGCCGATCAACGCGTTGAAGGGGACCGAATTCAAGCCGGAGGATTTTACCGGCCATGCGCGCGTCGATCTCAAGGCCCACATGGGGTTGATCCTGGCGCACAACCCGCCGAAGCCCACCTGGAACGCCCATGTCGCTCTCGAAGGCGTCGATCTCGGCCCGCAATTTTCAGGTCGCAAGATCGGCGATCTGGATGGCATGCTCGACATCGACAACCTGACGGCACGGCTCAGCGCCAAAGGAAAGATCGATGATGTGCCGGCCGATATCACGCTGGTCGAACCCGTCGGTCCGGGCTCTCCGACGAAGCGCGAGCGGATCATCAAGACCGTTCTCAACAACGATCAGCGAGAAAAACTCGCTCCCGGCCTCTCCGACGTCATTGATGGGACGGTGACGGCTCAGCTGACGCGGATCGACGAAAACCGTCAGACAGTCTCGCTCGATCTCAGCCGGGCGACGCTTTCCATCCCGTGGCTCGGCTGGACCAAGGGCGGCGGCATTCCAGCAAAGGCGCAGTTCGAGCTGTCTGACACCGGAGGGCGTTCCGATATCCGCAACTTCGAACTCTCCGGCGACGGTTTTGGCGCACGCGGCAGCTTCGTGCTCAATGGCGGGAGCCTGACGTCGGCGGACTTCTCGCATATGCAGCTCTCGCCGTCCGACAATTATGCGGTGAGCGTCAAACGCGCCAAGGGTAATTTCGACGTCTCGATCAGCGGCTCCGTCGTCGATATGCGACCTGTCGTCACCAAGATCCGCGGAGGCGGAAAGAGCGGCAGCGGCGCCAAGCGCGGTGACGACGATACGAGCAACGCCACCGTGCGCGGCAAGCTCGACCGCATGATCGGCTTCAACGACCAGACCCTCTCGAACGTGTCGTTCCTGTTTTCAAGCCGCGGCGGCAATATCTCGACGGCCGATTTTTCCGGCTCGACGGAAAGCGGTCAGGCGGTCGTCAGCGAGATGAATGCAGGCGACACGATCTCGATCACCAGCGGCGATGCGGGCGCTATCATCCGCTTCATGAACCTCTACGACAACATGCGCGGCGGGCTCCTGAACCTGCGCCTGAAGGCGCAGGGCGATGCCTGGACCGGTGCGATCGACCTGCGCAATTTCGCGCTGGTCAACGAAACCAAGCTCCAGTCTCTCGTGGCGACGCCGGATCAGGAAGGCCGCAGCCTGAATACGGCCACGAAAAAGAACATCGATGTCAATTCGGCAAAATTCCAACGCGGTTTTGCAAGCCTGCTTTATCGGAATGGCTCGTTCGCCATAGAAAACGGCGTGGTGCGCGGCGAGCAGATCGGTGCGACCTTCCAGGGCCTGGTGCGCGATTCCAAGGGCAATATGGAGATGACCGGGACGTTCATGCCGGCTTACGGCCTGAACCGACTTTTCGGCGAGCTGCCGCTGATCGGCGCCATTCTCGGCAACGGCCGCGATCGCGGCCTGCTCGGCATCACCTTCAAGCTCGAAGGCCCGTTCGAGAAGCCGAGGCTGACCGTCAACCCGCTGTCGCTGATCGCCCCCGGCATTTTCCGCCAGATCTTTGAATTCCAATGAAAAGGGCCGCGAAAGCGGCCCGTTTCAATTCATTGCCGAGGAGAGCGGTTCAGGCTGGGCGCACCAGGATGTGCTTCTTCTTGCCGAGCGAGAGCTTGATGACGCCGTCGCCGGTGATTTCGCCGGTGCCGATGGTCATGCGTTCGTCGCTGACGGCCTGGTCGTTGATGCGCACCGCGCCGCCCTGGACGTGACGGCGTGCTTCACCGTTCGAACCGGCAAGACCGGCGCGCACGATCAGCGACAGGAGGCCGATCCCGGCTTCGAGATCGGCAGTGGGAACCTCGACCGACGGCAGATTTTCGGAAAGCCCGCCTTCCTCGAACGTCTTGCGGGCGGTCTCCGCTGCTTCTTCCGCCGCCGGGCGACCGTGCAGGATGGCCGTGATCTCAGTTGCGAGGATCTTCTTGACCTCGTTGATCTCCGAGCCGCCGAGCGCTGAAAGCCGCGCGATCTCGTCCATCGGCAGCGTCGTGTAAAGCTTCAGGAAGCGCGGGACGTCGGCATCCTCGGTGTTGCGCCAGTACTGCCAGAAATCATAGGCCGACAGCATGTCCGGGTTGAGCCAGATGGCGCCAGTCGCCGACTTGCCCATCTTGGCGCCGGAAGACGTGGTCAGGAGCGGCGAAGTCAGCGCGAAAAGCTGCTGCGTCCCCATGCGGTGACCGAGGTCGATACCGTTGACGATATTGCCCCACTGGTCCGAGCCGCCCATCTGCAGCCGGCAGCCGGTCCGCTTGGCCAGTTCCACGAAGTCATAGGCTTGGAGGATCATGTAGTTGAATTCCAGGAAGGACAGCGACTGTTCGCGATCGAGGCGCGTCTTGACGCTCTCGAAAGACAGCATCCGGTTGACGGAGAAGTGCCGGCCGACGTCGCGCAGGAACTCGAGGTAGTTGAGGCTGCGCAGCCAGTCGGCATTGTTGATCATCAGCCCGTCCTTCGGACCTCCGCCATAGGCGAGATAGTTCGAGAAGACGCGCTTGATCGAAGCGATATTGCCTTCGATCGTGTCGATGGTCATCAGCTGGCGGGCTTCGTCCTTGAACGAGGGGTCGCCGACCATGCCGGTGCCGCCTCCCATCAGCGAGATCGGCCGGTGGCCGGTCTTCTGCATCCAGTGCAGCATCATGATCTGGATCAGGCTGCCGGCGTGCAGGCTCGGCGCCGTGGGGTCGAAGCCGATATAGCCGGTGACGATTTCCTTGGAAAACAGTTCGTCGAGCCCGGTCTCGTCGGAGACCTGGTGGATGAAACCGCGCTCGTCGAGCGTGCGGAGGAAATCGGACTTGAACCTGGACATGATCTAACTCTGGCAGGGTGGGGTTTTGGGATATGTGGCCGCGCCTCTAGCACTGTTTTTGCCGGTAATCACTTCAAAAGTGATGTTAGGTGTGATCAGCGCGACGAATGGGCGGCGGCCAGCAAGGGACCATGCAGTTCCCGAGACGCAATAGTGAGTGCAAGAAGGACAGGTTATGCATTAACGGTTTCTTGTTTCATAGGCTTTTAACATCTGGCCCGGACACGGTAACCGGGTGGTGTGCAGGTCTCCTGCACTGATGGGCTGATGAACGGGGCTGCCTTTTTCCTCGCGGTGAATTTTATCATCGCCATATGCTTCGGCGCGGTTTTCGTTGTGGTTTCCACGCGCAGCCGCTCGCGGACGGCCGCGCTCTGGTTTGCCGCCGCTTTTACCGTCGCCTCGCTCTCGTCCGTCTGCGAATTACTGGTCGCCTATGCGTATCTCACGAAATTCTGGGCAATCTGCGCCTTCGCATCGGTGCTCGCCGGCATGACCTTGCTCAGGATCGGTATCGGCACTCTCTACGGCGGGAAGATCGCGCCCGTCTGGGCGGGCTGTTTCCTGGCGGCGGGTATCTGCCTCGACCTGCTGATCTACGACCTGCCGCGCGGAACGGCCGCACATGCCTTTTCCTACCAGACACCGTTTGCATTGGCGCTCCTTTCGAGTGCGGCGGCCATTTTTTCATCGACCCGCCGGCTGGCAATCGATCGGGCGCTTGGTTATCTGCTGCTGGCGACCGGCCTGCATTTCTTCGCCAAGGCGAGCCTTGCGGTGATTGCGGGGGCGGGCACGACCGCCAAGGATTATATCGGCACCAACTACGCGCTGATCTCGCAAAGCTCGACGGCGGTGCTGATGGTCGCGGTCGGATTGACGCTGCTGTCGGTTCTGGTCCTGGAGATCATGGCGGACGAGCGCAGCAATTCGGAAAAGGATGCGCTTTCAGGTCTCGCCAATCGCCGCGGCTTCGAGAATGGCGTCAAGGCCGCGATGGCGCTGGCGCCGAAGGCCGCGCACGCGGTCATTATCTGCGATCTCGATCATTTCAAGCGCATCAACGACACCTATGGCCACCACGTCGGCGACCTGGTGATCCAGGCCTTCGGCGATCTGTTGCAGACAAGTGCTGCCAAGAATGCGGTGGTCGGCCGTATCGGGGGCGAAGAATTCGCGATCTTCCTGCCGAGCACGACGCTCGACATGGCGACACTGTCTGCGCAGGCGCTCAGGGGCGGGACGATGGAGATGGCTGTAAGCGGGCTTCCGCCTTCTTTCGCGGTAACCGCGAGTTTCGGCGTGGCGGAGCTTGCGCCGGGCGGCGATCTTGCAGGGGCGATGCGGGACGCCGATGCCGCTCTCTACGAAGCCAAGCGCTCCGGCCGCAACCGCGTCAGGCAGGCGCCGCATATCGGCTCTCCGCAGCCGAAATCGATCAAAGCCGTCAAATGAAAATGGCCGCCGAGGCGGCCATTCCGATAGGTTTTCCCAACAGTTCTGGAAAGCGATCACCGAATGCGCTTGGCCGCCGGTTCCGGCACCAGTTCGCCGTTGAGGCGGCGGTCGAGATAATCCTCGCATTCGGCCATCAGCGTGTCTACCTGAGCGTTGAAGAAGTGATTGGCGCCCTCGACCATCCGGTGCGTGATCAGAATGCCCTTCTGCGTCTTCAGCTTTTCCACGAGCCCGTTGACATCCTTCTCGGGCGCCACCTTGTCGCTGTCGCCGTTGATGATCAGGCCGGACGACGGGCAGGGGGCGAGGAACGAGAAGTCGTAGATGTTCGGCTGCGGCGCGATCGACATGAAGCCCTCGATCTCCGGCCGGCGCATCAGGAGCTGCATGCCAATCCAGGCGCCGAAGGAATAACCGGCGACCCAACAGCTCTTCGAATCGGGATGCAGGCTCTGCACCCAGTCGAGCGCGGAGGCCGCATCCGAAAGTTCGCCGGCGCCATGGTCGAATTCGCCCTGACTGCGCCCGATACCGCGGAAATTGAACCGCAGCGTCGTAAAACCGCGCTTCTGGAACATGTAAAAGAGCTGGTAGACGATCTGGTTGTTCATCGTGCCGCCAAACTGCGGATGCGGGTGCAGGATGATGGCGATCGGGGCGCTCTTTTCCCTGGATGGCTGGTAACGACCTTCAAGGCGGCCGGCTGGGCCGTTGAAAATGACTTCGGGCATCGGTACTCCGGTCAATATGTTCAGGTTCTAGACGAGTATCACGTCGAGTTGGACTTGACGAAGCCGCTCAGCTTTTCTAAAACTCAGTTTAGAACCATTCGAAACTTTGGGCTGCATGCTGGATGCGCGCCCGATGCGATGTCTCTTACGGCAAGGCCGACGGAAATTTCAAGGAAAATGCGGGTCCCCGTCCGCCCCATCTGTAATTCAACATCTATCTAGAAACGGAAGCCGATCAGGCAATGGCGCTGAACCGCACATATCTGGACTGGAATGCGACGGCGCCCTTGAGCGCGCCGGCTCGCGCCGCCATGCTGGATGCGCTGCAGTTGCCGGGAAATGCCTCGTCGGTTCACGGCGAGGGCAGGGCGGCACGCGCCGCAATTGACAAGGCGCGCCGGCAGGTGGCGGCGCTGGTCGGTGCAGAGCCTGCGCATGTGACGTTCGACAGCGGCGCGACGGAAGCGGCCAATCACGTCCTGACCCCGGATTTCCGCATGGGCCGGGCGCCTTTGGCGATGGGCCGCGTCTATGTCTCTGCGATCGAGCATCCGGCGATCCGCGAAGGCGGTCGCTTTGATCCGGCCCAGGTGACCGAAGTGCCGGTGACGCCGGCGGGTATCGTCGATCTTTCCGCACTTGAGGCGCTGCTGGCCGAACACGACGGCAGCACCGGCATGCCGATGGTCGCCGTGATGCTGGTCAACAACGAGACCGGCATCATCCAGCCCGTGCGGGAAGCGGCCGCGATCGCCCATGCCCATGGCGGCCTGATGGTGGTGGACGCCGTGCAGGCGGTCGGCCGCATTCCGGTGGACATCAATGCGCTGGATGCGGATTTCCTGATCCTGTCGTCGCACAAGATCGGCGGTCCGAAGGGCGTCGGCGCGCTCGTCTCGCGCGGCGAAGTGCTGATGCCGAAACCGCTGATCCGCGGCGGCGGCCAGGAAAAGGGCCATCGCTCCGGCACCGAGAATTTCCATGCCATCGTCGGGTTCGGCGCGGCTGCCCAGGCAATGCGCGAAAACCTTCATGACCGCAATGGCGCGATCGAAGAGTTGCGCAACCGGCTGGAAGCGGGAATGCGCCAGGCGGCGCCCGATGCGATCATCCATGGCGAGGGAGTTCTGCGCGTAGCGAATACCTGCTTTTTCACTTTGCCGGGGCTGAAGTCGGAGACCGGCCAGATCGCTTTCGATCTCGAAGGCATAGCTCTGTCCGCCGGCTCCGCCTGCTCGGCCGGAAAGGTTGGCGAAAGCCATGTTTTGACGGCGATGGGGCATGATCCGAAGCTCGGTGCTCTGCGGATTTCGCTCGGCGCCGACACGACGGAAGATGATATCGCGCGGGCGCTGGCCGCCTTCGCAAAGATTGCCGGCCGGCGAAAACCGGCGGGCGAGGCGGCGTGACCGCTTCCAAAATTGCGCATGCGCAAATTTCCGCTTGCCAAAAGGTGTGAAAACCGCCTTCTGGCGCCTACATAAGGGAGGCAATTGTCCCCCCGGATTGATGACAAGAATTGCCGGAATTTGAACCGGCAAGAATTGGAGTATGAACATGGCTGCCGTGCAGGAAACAATCGATCAGGTTCGCCTAATCGATGTGGACCAGTACAAATACGGTTTCGAAACCGTCATCGAAGTGGACAAGGCGCCAAAGGGTCTTTCGGAAGATATCATCCGTTTCATCTCGGCCAAGAAGCAGGAGCCGGAATGGATGCTGGAATGGCGTCTCGACGCCTATCGTCGCTGGCTGACCATGGAAGAGCCCACCTGGGCACGCGTCGAATATCCGAAGATCGACTTCAACGACCTTTACTATTACGCCGCGCCGAAAAGCAGCGCCGGCCCGAAGTCGCTCGAAGAAGTCGATCCGGAACTGTTGAGGGTCTACGAGAAGCTCGGGATTCCGCTGCGCGAACAGGAGATTCTGGCTGGCGTCGAGACGCCCCGGGTCGCCGTCGATGCCGTCTTCGACTCCGTCTCGGTCGTGACCACCTTCAAGAAGGAACTGCAGAAGGCCGGCGTGATCTTCATGTCGATCTCCGAGGCAATCCGCGAACATCCTGAGCTGATCAAGAAATACCTGGGTTCGGTCGTTCCGACTTCGGACAATTTCTATGCGACGCTGAACGCTGCCGTGTTCACCGACGGTTCCTTCGTGTTCGTGCCGAAGGGCGTGCGGTGCCCGATGGAGCTGTCCACCTATTTCCGCATCAACGAAAAGAACACCGGCCAGTTCGAGCGCACGCTGATCATCGCCGAGGAAGGCGCTTACGTTTCCTACCTCGAAGGCTGCACGGCTCCCCAGCGTGACGAGAACCAGCTCCACGCCGCCGTGGTCGAACTGATCGCCCTCGACGACGCAGAGATCAAGTATTCGACGGTGCAGAACTGGTATCCGGGCGATGCCCAGGGCAAGGGCGGCATCTACAACTTCGTCACCAAGCGTGGCGATTGCCGCGGCGCCCGGTCGAAGATTTCGTGGACGCAGGTGGAGACCGGTTCGGCGATCACCTGGAAATATCCGAGCTGCATTCTTCGCGGCGACGATAGCCGCGGCGAGTTCTATTCGATCGCCGTTTCCAACGGTTATCAGCAGATCGACAGCGGCACCAAGATGATCCATCTCGGCAAGAACACGTCGAGCCGCATCATCTCCAAGGGCATTTCCGCCGGCAATTCGAACAATACCTATCGTGGCCAGGTGTCGATCAACCGCCGGGCTTCCAATGCCCGCAACTTCACCAATTGCGATTCGCTCCTGATCGGTGACCAGTGCGGTGCTCATACCGTGCCCTATATCGACGTGAAGAACGCATCGGCACAGATCGAGCACGAAGCGACGACCTCGAAGATTTCCGAGGACCAGAAGTTCTACGTCATGCAGCGCGGCATTCCCGAAGAGGAAGCCATCGCCCTGATCGTCAACGGCTTCGTCAAGGACGTCATCCAGCAGTTGCCGATGGAATTCGCCGTCGAGGCCCAGAAGCTGATCGGCATTTCGCTCGAAGGCTCCGTGGGCTGATGGCCCGCTGTCCGAATATCGCGCATTGACGCGTCACCGAATAAATCCGGAAGGATAAGAAACATGCTTGAGATCAAGAACCTGCACGCCCGCATCGCCGAAGACGGCACCGAGATCATCCGCGGCCTGAACCTCACCGTGAAGGCCGGCGAAATCGCGGCCATCATGGGCCCGAACGGCTCCGGCAAGTCGACGCTCTCCTACATCCTGTCGGGTCGCCAGGATTACGAAGTCACCGAGGGCGATATCCTCTATAACGGCGAGAGCATTCTGGAACTCGACCCGGCCGAACGGGCCTCCAAGGGCATCTTCCTCGCCTTCCAGTACCCGCTCGAAATTCCGGGCGTCGCCACCATGCAGTTCCTGAAGGTTGCGATGAACGAGCAGCGTAAGGCGCGCGGCGAATCCGAACTGACGACGCCGGACTTCATCCGCCGCGTCAAGGAAGCCGCCGACAAGCTGAAGATCGACCAGGCCATGCTGCGCCGACCGCTGAACGTCGGTTTCTCCGGCGGCGAAAAGAAGCGCGCCGAAATTCTGCAGATGGCGCTGCTCGAGCCGAAGCTCTGCATCCTCGACGAGACCGACAGCGGTCTCGATATCGACGCGCTGAAGATCGTCGCAGACGGCGTCAACGCGCTCAAGTCGCCGGACCGCGCCACCATCGTCATCACCCATTACCAGCGCCTGCTCGACTACATCGTGCCGGACACGGTTCATGTGCTCTACAAGGGCCAGATCATCCGCTCCGGCGACAAGGCGCTTGCGCTTGAGCTGGAAGAGAACGGCTATGCCGATATCATCGGAGAAGCGGCTTAAGCGGCCCGAAGGGAAGGATGTTGTCATGAACATGCAGACGACAAGCCGCCTCACGGCTGCGGAAACCGCGCTGGTCGAAGCCTTCGGCGCGCAGATCGGCGACCTGCCGGGCAATGGCGCCGTGATCGGCACGCGGGACCGGCTTCTGGACGATCTCAAGAAGGCCGGCCTGCCGACCCGCCGCATCGAGGCCTGGCATTATACCGACCTCAAGAACCTGCTGCGCGTCCTCCCGGACGCCGCTACCGTTTCGGCAATCGATCCGGCCGCGCCTCTGGTCGAGGGCTCGAAGGTCCTTTCGATCCTGCAGGGCACTGCCGATGCGAAGGCCGCCGTTGACGGTGTCGAGATCGCGCTCTTCAGGGACAGGCTCGCCGACGGCTCAGCCGCGGCCGGCCTGACGGCGCTCGACAAGGACGACGCGATCGGCCGCATCAACGGCAGCTTCGTGCGCGATGGTTATGCGATTGCCGTTCCGGCCAATACTGAATTGGATGCGCCGATCGAACTGCAGGCCCTGCACGGCGCGGGCCAGGTCCATACGCGCTTCCCGGTCTCGTTCGGCGCTGCTTCGAAGGCGACGATCATCGAGCGTCACCGGTCGGTGGCGGAAGGTTCAGCGCTTGTGTCCTCGATCAGTGACATCGCACTGGAGGACGGCGCTGACATCACCTGGATCATCCTGCAGCAACAGGCCGCAGAGGACACCCATCTCGGCCAGATCCGCGTAAAGCTCGGCACCGATGCCAAGCTGCGCCTTTTCGTCATCAATGCCGGCGGAAAGCTGGTGCGCCAGGAACTGCGCATCGACGTGGCCGGCGAGGGTGCCGAACTGACGCTGCGCGGCGTCAACCTGCTCGGCGGCGAAAGCCACACCGACGTCACGCTGGTTCTCGGCCACAACGTGCCGAACACCAACTCGACGGAAATCATCCGCAATGTGGTGTTCGACCGCGCCAACGGCGTTTTCCAGGGCATGATCCGGGTTGCTCCGGATGCCCAGAAAACCGATGCCAAGATGTCCTGCAACACGCTTCTGTTGACCGATGATGGCGGGTTCTCGGCCAAGCCCGAGCTCGAAATCTTCGCCGACGACGTCGTCTGCGGCCATGGCGCGACGGTCGCCGATATCGAGAGCAGCCATCTCTTCTACCTGATGGCGCGCGGCGTTCCGGAGAACAAGGCGCGGGCCATGCTGGTCAACGCCTTCGTTGCCGAGATCGTCGAAGAACTCGAGGAAGAAAAGCTGGTCGAGGCGCTGGAAGGCGTCATCTCGGCCTGGCTTGAAAAACACGCCTGAGAAGGGGCCCGATATGGACCAGAGTGCACCCTCGACGACCTACGATGTGGAAGCGATCCGCCGGGACTTTCCAATCCTGTCGACGATGGTGCACGGCAAGCCGCTGGTCTATCTCGACAACGGCGCCTCGGCCCAGAAGCCGCAGGTGGTGATCGACGCGATCAGCCACGCCTATTCCAGCGAATATGCGAACGTCCATCGCGGCCTGCATTTTCTCTCGAATGCGGCGACGGAAGCCTATGAGGCGTCGCGCGAAAAGGTGCGCCGGTTCCTGAATGCCGGTTCGATCGACGAGATCGTCTTCACCAAGAATTCGACCGAGGCGATCAACACGGTCGCCTACGGCTGGGGCATGCCGAATATCGGTGCCGACGACGAGATCGTCGTGACGATCATGGAGCACCATTCCAATATCGTGCCCTGGCATTTCATCCGCGAGCGGCAGGGCGCCAAGCTCGTCTGGGTGCCGGTCGACGACGAGGGTGCCTTCCATATCGAGGATTTCGAAAAGTCTCTCACCGAAAAGACCAAGCTGGTCGCCATCACCCATATGTCGAACGCGCTCGGCACCGTGGTTCCGGTCAAGGAAGTCTGCCGCATCGCCCATGAGCGTGGCATTCCGGTTCTGATCGACGGCAGCCAGGGCGCCGTGCACATGCCGGTCGATGTCCGCGACATCGATTGCGACTGGTACGTGATGACCGGGCACAAGCTTTACGGTCCGTCCGGCATCGGCGTGCTTTACGGCAAATCGGACCGGCTGAGGGAGATGCGGCCGTTCCAGGGTGGCGGCGAGATGATCGTCGACGTCACCGAGGATATCGTCACGTATAACGATCCGCCGCATCGTTTCGAGGCGGGTACGCCACCGATCGTCCAGGCGATCGGGCTCGGTTACGCGCTCGACTACATGGACAAGATCGGCCGCGCCGCGATCGCCCGTCATGAAGCGGATCTTGCCGCTTACGCGGCGGAACGCCTGCGCGCCATCAACTCGCTGCGGATCATCGGCAATGCGCCGGGCAAGGGCGGCATCTTCTCCTTCGAGCTCGCGGGCATCCATGCCCATGACGTCTCGATGGTGATCGACCGTAAGGGTGTGGCGGTCCGTGCCGGCACCCATTGCGCCATGCCGCTCTTGAAGCGCTTCGGCGTCACCTCCACATGCAGGGCATCGTTCGGCATGTATAATACCCGTGCCGAAGTGGATGCGCTGGCCGATGCGCTCGACTACGCGCGAAATTTCTTTGCTTGAGGACTATTGCCATGGCCGCCGATGAAACGGAATTGAAGTGGGACGCCCGCGAAGGACTGATCCAATCCGCTATTCCGGCCGATGAGTTGGCGCGACTGAGCGACGACGTGATCGGAGCGCTGAAAACGGTTTATGATCCGGAAATCCCCGCCGACATCTTCGAACTTGGTCTGATCTACAAGATCGACATCGAGGACGACCGCATGGTGAAGATCATGATGACGCTGACTGCGCCAGGCTGCCCGGTCGCTGGCGAAATGCCGGGCTGGGTGGAAAACGCCGTCGGCGCCGTCGAAGGCGTGTCCGGTGTCGAAGTCGAGATGACCTTCGATCCGCCGTGGACGCCGGAGCGCATGTCCGAAGAAGCCCAGGTGGCTGTCGGCTGGTATTGATCGATTAATCGGTCGGTACTACATTTGAATCGTGAAACACCGGACCTTGAATCCGTGTGCGGAAGGAGAATGAGCCCATGGGCTTCGCCATTATGACCATGACCGATGCCGCCGCGACCCGCGTCAAGCAGCTCGTCGCCAGTTCCGAACCGGAGGCCAAGGGCTTGCGTGTCGGGATCAAGAAGGGCGGCTGCGCCGGCATGGAATACACGGTCGATCTCGTCACCGAGCCCAATGCCAAGGACGATATGATCGAATACGACGGCGCGAGCGTCTGGATCGAACCTTCCGCCGTGCTTTTTCTCCTCGGCACCCAGATGGATTTCGAAGTGACGCAGATGCGCTCAGGCTTCACCTTCGTCAATCCGAACCAGACGTCCGCCTGCGGTTGCGGCGAATCGGTCGAGCTGAAGCCTGCGGATCTCGCTGCGCTCGCAAAGCAGCGCGAAGCCGAAGTCCACGCCTGATTACCTCATGAATTCGTCAGATAGCCGAGGAGCGTATCCATCGCTCTTCGTGCCGCTTCGACGTCGCCCGCCCGGATGGCGCGGATGACTGCGACATGCTGGGTCACGGCCTGATCCAGCCGTTCGATAGAGGCCGTCGAAAACCACCGCCGCCTGGAATGGGTCTGGAGCGGCGCCAGCGCCGAGGTCAGGAACCGGTTGGGGCAGGCCTCCTCAAGGGCCTCGTCGAAACGCTTGTCGGCATCCAGGAAGCCGTGAATGTCACCGGTCGCCGCAGCGGCACCCATTGCCTTGGCGCAGTCGAGCAGGGCGCTGCGTTGCCCGTCGCTGGCATGTTCCGCCACCAAGGCTGCTGCAACCGGTTCAAGCTGGCGCCGCACCTGCATGATGCTGTCATGGTCGCTCTCGATGATCTCGGTGACCTGCAGCCCGACGCGCGGGCGCACCCGCATCAATCCCTGCCATTCGAGTTTCTGGATCGCTTCGCGCACCGGCGTGCGACCTTGTCCAGCAAGGCCGATGAGCTGCTTTTCCGTAACCAGCGCACCGGGCGGCAGCTTCATGGTGACGATCAGAGTTTCAAGCCGGCGATAGGCCTGTCTGCTGAGCGGTTCTGCTTCGGCTGCCATGGTGATCCTCTCTGATATATCAGAAGGTGACATGTCGCATTTGGAATGGCAAGCCGAGTTGATATATCAGTCTGCGGTATACGGTCGTTCGTCGGCGCCCCTGGCGGCCAGAGGCCGCTTTGCTCATTCGTGGCGGAGCGCTTCGATCGGATTGAGCTGCGCCGCACGCCGGGCGGGGAAATAGCCGAACACCATGCCGATCGCCGCCGAGAAGGCAAAGGCAAGCAGGATGATCGTCGGGCTGGCGACGAAGGGCACGCCGAGGAAGCTCACGACGCCATACGCAAGTGCAAGGCCGGCAACGATGCCGCTGACGCCGCCGAAGATCGACAGCATCACCGCCTCGACGAGGAACTGGGTCAGCACCTGCCGCTCAAGCGCACCGATCGCGAGGCGAATGCCGATCTCGCGGGTGCGTTCGGTGACCGAAACCAGCATGATGTTCATGATGCCGATGCCGCCGACCAGCAGGCTCACGGCCGCGACAGCGCCGAGCAGGCCGGTCAGCAGCACCGTCGTGCCGGTCATTGCGGCGGCGATCTGCGACATGTCGTTGACAGAGAAATCGTCCTCGCGGCCGATCGCGATCCTGCGCCGCTCGCGCAGCAGGCTTTCGACGTCCGACTGGACCTTTGTGGTCGCCACGCCGTCCTGTGCCGACAGGATGATGCTGCTGATCGTCGTCGTGCCGCCGATCCGCCGCTGGTGCAGTTTCAACGGCATGATGACCGTGTCGTCCTGGTCGTCGCCCATGCCGGACTGGCCCTTGACGGCGAGCACGCCGACCACCGGGCAGGCGACATTGCTGACGCGGATGTTCTGCCCCACCGGATTGGCCGCGCCAAAGAGTTCCTTGCGCACCGTCTCGCCGATGATGCAGGCAGCCTGGCTGCCGCGGTCCTCGTTGGCGAGGAATGACCGGCCGAGCGACAGATCCCAGTCCTGGGCGATCAGATAATCGTTGTTGGTGCCGATCACGCTGGATGAATGGTTGGCGCCGCCGGCAATCACGGTCGCCGTGCCGCGGTTGACGGGCGCCACGGCGCGAAGCCCGGCCACCTGTTCCTGGATCGCCAGGACATCCTTGTCGTTGAAGCGCTTGGCCTCGCTGCTGGCACGTCCAGGTCCCCATTGACCCGGGCGGACGAACAGCGTGTTCGTGCCGAGGCGGGAAAGTTCGGCCTGCACCTTCGCCGTCGTGCCGTTGCCGACCGTCACCATGGCGATGACCGCCGCAACGCCGATGACCACGCCGAGCACGGTGAGGAAGGAACGCAGCATGTTACGGCTGATCGCACGCCAGGCCAATTTCGCCGTCTCAAAGAACATGGTCGTGCTCCTTCACCTGCGCCTGATCCGAAGCGAGATGACCGTCGATGAAGCGCAGCAGCCGCTTGCCATAGGCGGCGATGTCCTCCTCGTGGGTGACCATGATCACGGTAATGCCGTTGTCGCGGTTGAGCCGGGTGATCAGCTCCATGATCTCTGCGCTGGTCCTGGTGTCGAGATTGCCGGTCGGCTCGTCGGCGAGCAGCACTGCGGGATCGGTGACGATGGCGCGAGCGATCGCCACGCGCTGCTGCTGGCCGCCCGACAGTTCCTGCGTCGTATGGCCCTCGCGCCCCTTGAGGCCCACCTGTTCCAGCGCGACGAGCGCACGTTTGCGCCGCTCGCGGTGATCCATGCCCCGATAGACGAGAGGCAGTTCGACATTTTCGACGGCGGATGTGCGGGCGAGCAGGTTGAACCCCTGGAACACGAAGCCCAGCATGTGACGCCGCAGCAGTGTCAGCTGGGCGCGGTCGAAGCCGCTCGTCGGAATGCCCTGGAACAGATATTCACCGGAGGTGGGCACGTCGAGCCCGCCGATGATGTTCATCGCTGTGGATTTGCCGGAACCGGACGGACCCATGATCGATACGAACTCGCCCGCCGTGATCGACAGGTCGATATGATCGAGCGCACGGATCGTCGCTTCGCCGTGCCCGTAGAACTTCGAGACCTGCCTGAAGGTGATGATGGGAGGGAGCGTCATCAAAACCCTCCTCAGCTCGCGCGGGCGACGGCGTCCGTGATCAGCAGATCGCCTTGCTTGACCTCGCCGGATTTCAGCACCGTGAACTGCCCGTCGGTCGGGCCGGTCTCGACCTGAACCCGTGTCGGCACGCCAGCGCGCAGGACCCAGACGGCACGGCCTGCACTCGAGGCATTGTCGCCACCGCGATTGCCGCGCGGCCGGGGCGGTGCGAAGAGCCGGGTGAGGAAATTGCCGCGGCTGCGCGCCGTCGTCGGCGGCGAGTAGCGCAGCGCCACGTTCGGCACGAGGAGCGCATCGGTCACCGATTGCACGGTGATGTCCGCAGTTGCCGTCATGCCGGGACGCAGCAGCAGGTCGGCGTTGTCGACAGTCAGGATCGCCTTGTAGGTGACGACGTTGGAGACGGTTTCGGATGCAAAGCGCACCGCCTGGATGGTGGCCGGAAAGTTGCGATCGGGATAGGCGTCGACCGAGAATTTCGCCGACTGGCCTTCCTGGACATGGCCGACATCCGCCTCGTCGACGGCGACCTGCAGTTCCATGCGCTTCAGGTCGCCGGCGATGGTGAAGAGCACTGGCGCATTCAGCGAGGAGGCGACGGTCGCGCCCGGATCCACGTCGCGGGTCAGCACGATTCCATCGATCGGCGAAACGATCTTGAGCTTCAGAAGGTTGAGCTCCGAGAGCCGCAGATTGGCTTCGGCGGAAAGAACCGATGCCTCGTTGACGGCCTTGGTGGCGAGCGCCGAATCATACGTGAATTTCGCCGCGTCCAGCTCCTGCTGGGTCGAAATGCGGTTGCTGACGAGGCCGGTCAGGCGGTCGAGCGAATTTTTGGCCGAGGCAGCTTCCGCTTCGGCCTTCAGCACGTTGGCCCTTGCTGAAGCCAACTGGGCGCGGGCGCTCTGGACATCCGCCTCCTGCTTGTTGGTGTCGAGTTCGGCGAGCACGTCGCCCTGTTTCACCGCGCTGTTGTAGCTGACATTGACCTTGCGGACAGTGCCGGACAATTCGCTCGATATGTCCACCTGATCGGTCGGCTGGACCGAGCCGGTCGCCGTGACGATGACCGAGAGGTCGCCGCGCTTTGACGGCTGGGTGGTGTAGTCGTAGCGCGGGCCGCTGCTGCCGAAATAGCTGTAGGCGCCTACCGCGGCGGCAACGACAACGACAAGGACCGTCGGCCAGACCCAGCGGCGCTTCTTGCGCTGGTTTCCCGAAGTGGCCAGGATCGCGGCGAGATCGGGCGTGCCGCTGGTCTTTGTTGCCGGGTCGGGGCTGTTCTGCACGTTCAACGGTCTGTCCTTTGCTGGGTAGCGATACAACCGGGACTAAATCTCCCGCTGCGCCGTCCTGCGGCGCAAGTCCGCCGGAAGCGTGGTCGCCGGAGGGAATTCTTCTGCTCTCTCAATGACATGAAACCGGAGATGATAAAACTTAAATATCGGTAATCTATGGAAGCTAAAGAATAACTTCAGTTCTTCCCGCTATGTAAGCTTGAAAATTGTAATGGCGCTTAAAAATGCGGGTTTACTGACAGTATTATGGCTGTAAAATTCTCTGTGTTGGCCTGCGCCTTTGCAGCTATTCTGATCGCCCCGGGCGTCTGCTACGCTGGCCATGATCTTGTTCTCACCCTGACCAATAAAACCAAAGGTACACTCGACCGGAAAGCGTGGACAGCAGTTCCGAACGTTCTCCGCGAGTGGCCTGTTTTGTGAAAGCCTCTCAATTTCGAAGAGCATGCATCGATATCCCCATTCATGCGTTGTCGAAACGCAGAAAAAGGAGATTTCCCATGATCGATGCTGCAAGAATCAAGGAACACGCCGAAGTCATCGGCGCGGATGGCGCCCATGTTGGAACGGTCGACCGCGTCGAAGGCAGCCGTATCAAGCTGACGAAGAAGGACAGCGGTGAGGGCGGCCATCGAGGCCACCATCACTTCATTCCGCTGGAATTGGTCGCCGATATCGAAGGGGACAGAGTTCGTCTTTCGGCAGACGGCGATGTCGCTGTGACATTCGAAGAAGAAGAGGGCGGCAAGGCCGTTCATTGATTGGTTGGACATAAAAAGGCCGGCGCCTGGAAAGAGGCGCCGGCCTTTTCGTATTTCAGATCCTAATTTTACCGCGTCGCGATCAGTGTGCTGAACCTGGAACGCCGAAGCGTTCCGGCAGGAAGGCCGTCTCTGCCGGAGGGCCGCTCAGGCGATCCGATTTCGTGCTGGCGGTCGGTCCGGCCGGATGCATGAGAAGGGCGACGACAAGGCCACCCGCAATGGCGGACCCCAAGGCAATCAGGACATTCTGGGCGCTCATGACTACGGCTCCTCCATAGCCTGACAACCCCCGGAAAACAGGAAGGTTCCGGCCGCACGCCATGGTGTCAGTTTTGGGCTGAGAGTTCCGTGGGTGAAGCCATGATGTCGCCACCGCCAAGCGACTGGTCGGCATATTTGAATGCCAGTATGCTGAGCACCGAAACGATCATGACCACGAATATAATGCGCATAAGGACGCTCCTTCGGCCGGGCAAACGTCTTCTGCCTGCGAAGGTTCCGGTGATGCGGAACCCGTCGCCGCGTTGGAGGGGAGTGTGGGCCTGACCAAACGACCGCCGCCCGGTCGCGACAACCGGGCGGCGCCGAGAAGATAGGGCGAGGCCGGGTTCAGCCGATCGAAAAGGGAACCGCGACGAAGGTCTGGTTCTCGCCGCGCTGGATGAGGAGCAGGACGGACTTGCGCCCGGATTTGCCGGCTTCCGCGACCGCCGCCTTGGCTTCCTTCGCCGATTTCACGGGCTGCTGGTTGATCGAGACGATGATATCTCCGGCCTGCAGGCCGGCGTCGGCAGCCGGCTTGTCGGGGGCGACGCTTTCGATCACGGCGCCGTTTTCCCGACGCGGCAGGTTGAGCGCCTCGCGGATATCCGGCGTGAGGTCGGCAAGACCGATGCCGATGGTCGGAAGGCGCTGGGCGCCCTGCATGGACTTGTTGCCATTGTCGGCGGAAGCCTGCTGCTGGTCGGGCTCGTTGCCGCCAACCGTGATGCTGAGATTGCGGCTTTGACCCTGACGCCAGACAGCCAGGCCCTCCTTGGCGCCGGGCGTCAGGTCGGCGACCATGCGCGACAGATCCCGCGGCGACTTGATCTGCTGGCCGCCGAGCGCGGTGATGACGTCGCCGGTCCGGATACCCGCCTTGGCTGCCGGCGTGTCATCATTGACATTGGCGACCAGCGCGCCTTCCGGCTTGTCGAGGCCTATGGCGCTCGCCACATCCGCCGTCACCGGCTGGATCTGCACCCCGATGAAGCCATGCTCGATCGAGCCGTCCTTCATCAGCTTGGCGACGACCTTTTGGGCCTGGTCGGACGGGATGGCAAAGCCGACACCGACACTGCCGCCGTTGGGGGAATAGATTGCCGTGTTGATACCGACGACCTTGCCTTCGAGATCGACCAGCGGGCCGCCCGAATTGCCGTGGTTGATCGGTGCATCGATCTGGATGAAATCGTCATACGGGCCGCTGTGGAGATCGCGGCCGCGGGCCGAAACGATACCGGCCGTCACCGTCGTGCCGATGCCGAATGGATTGCCGATCGCCAGGATCTGGTCGCCGGCATTGAGCTTGTCCGAATCGCCCCAGGCGATGGTGGCCAAGGGCTTCGGCGCGTTGATCTTGATGACCGCGAGGTCGGATTTAGGATCGGTGCCGATCAGCTTGGCGGGTACTTCCGTGCCGTCGTCGAGTGTCACCTTGATGTCGATCGCATTGTCGATCACGTGGTTGTTGGTGACGATGTAGCCGTCCGCCGTCACGACGAAACCGGAACCGAGAGCCTCGGCCCGCGGAGCCTGGCGCTGCTGCGGCATTTGGCGCGGCACGGGAATGCCCTGCTGGCCGAAGAACTGTCGAAACTGCTCGTCGAACGGGGAATTGTCGCCGAAGGGCGAGCTGTCGTCCGAGGCGACGTTCTGGGCCTTCATCGTGGTGATGATGGTGACGACCGCCGGCTTGTCGGCCGAAACGATCGGCGCGAACGAGCCCCCCGGAGCGACAATGCCGGAAACGGAGCCGGCAGCAGTTGTTGCCGTGGTTGCCGCATGCGCCGCATTGGAGCCGAGAATGACCGGCACGGAGAGCGGGACCGCAACGATGGCGGCGCCAAGAAGTGCCGCGATCCGATGTCTGCGAAGGATATTTGACATGGAGGTCTTCCTTTCAATCTGCAGCCCTTGCGACGGGAGGCGGCGCATTGGGGCGAAGAGGATCGAAGCCGCGCGAGCGATCGCGGCCGATCGGTTGGGGTTCTGGAGATTTGCGAAGTTGAAAAGCCAGCTTTGCGGGCAAGCCGTTGCATCGGAAAACCGGTTCACGGGAAGGCGGGTGAAGCGGCTTCGAGCGCCTGGCTATCGAAGTCGATCACCGGGCGGTCCGGTGAGGTGCATGACCGGGCAGGGAGCCGGCGACACGGGGGAAGGCTGGTTTATCGGGACGAGCGAGCGCATATCTGAGCTCCATCTTCGGCAAACGGTTGTGAAACTGGCTCAGCCTCTCCGGCCGTCGGCAGCATTCAGTCTTGAAGACAGAATTACGCCCCGAAGCCTCGAAGGTCAGCTTAATAATAAATAAGGTTTGGAAGGCCTCATCTGCCGAAATTTAGGCCAAATGCTCCGCTCCGGAGAGGTCCTTGATCTCGCGAAATAAGATATTTCAAGGGTTTGACGCTGCACCCGGAGTTTTCGCCCGCCCGCGGTTTGCAGCCGCAAACGTGACCTGACTGTAATGAATGGCATCCGCTCTGAAGATGAGCAAATTGTAATGGGTGAGGCGGGGCTTTTTCGATGCGTTTGAGCGTCCCCGATCCAGGACCGGATTTAAGAAAGGACGGCCGACGTGATCTCGTGGCAGCGACGTGACGTCAATCGGTCGCCCGACCCCGTTCTAAAGTTAACGGCAGTCGCGTCCTGATCGGCTTGTGACAGACCGGCCGGACTTCGTCCACCCACATTGTGACGAAGCAGTGCGCAGCGATTCTATCCGCCACGGCGAACGAGACGGCGCACGGAGCCTTTGCCCAAGCGCACCAAACCACTGCAATCGCATTGGTGTCCGTTTAAGTGTATGACTTAATTTGAGTATGGTGAGAGCGTCGGGGTTCGAACCCGAGACCTACTGATTAAAAGTCAGTTGCTCTACCAGCTGAGCTACGCTCTCCCGCGGCCGCGGATGAGCGCGTCCTTGAAAGTGCGCGGAACATAGGCAGGTGCCCCCTTGCGGTCAACCCGCAAAAGCAGCAAAAATGCGGCTATCTGACGCTTTTCCGTCGCGCTGCGAAAAGGTGATTGGCATTCGCCGCGTTCGGCCATTACCTCAAGCGTAAGACGCGGGCTCCCGGAAGCCCGCCATCCGGAGCCGCACGTGTCGATTGCCGAAATATCCCTGCTGAGCGCGCTTCTTGCCGGCGCCCTATCGTTTCTCTCTCCTTGCGTGCTGCCGCTCGTGCCGCCCTATCTCTGTTATATGGCGGGCATTTCGGTCGAGCAGTTTCGCGGTGGCGGCGGAGCGGCGGTTATCGATTCGGGGAGCGGAACACGGCGGGCGGTGCTCAAGTCGGCATTGTTCTTCACCCTCGGGTTCGCCACCGTCTTCGTGGCGCTCGGGGCCGGCGCCTCGACGATCGGCGTGCTCTTGCGTCAGCATCTCGATCTCCTGTCGAAGCTCGGCGGCCTGATCATCATCATCATGGGGCTGAATTTTCTGGGTGTTTTCCGGATAGGCCTTCTCGCCCGCGAGGCACGCTTCCAGGGCGGCGGCCAGCCGGCGACGCTCTCCGGCGCCTATGTCATGGGACTTGCCTTCGCTTTCGGCTGGACGCCCTGCATCGGCCCGGTGCTCGGCGCCATCCTCGGCGTAGCCGCATCCCGCGATACGGTCGGCGAGGGAGCGGCATTGCTTGCCATCTATTCGCTGGGCCTGGCCGTGCCGTTCTGGATCGCCGCCGGCTTCTCCGGTGCCTTCATGCGGTTCCTCACCCGGTTCCGCCGCCATCTCGGCATGGTCGAGAAGGTCATGGGGGTCTTCCTGATTCTGACCGGGCTCGCTTTCATCTTCGGTTTCGTCACTTCGGCCGCAATCTGGTTCCAGCAGACCTTTCCAATCCTGATGCAAATCGGCTAACGGAAAAGCGTCTTCCAATACGGCCCGCTCGTTCGGGCAGGGAACCGATGGCCGATATCATTGCATTGCTGTTGCCCTTCTTCGGCCTGATCTTCATCGGTTATCTGGCCGCGAGGGTGACGAGGCAGCCGGCCGAAGCGCTCGGCTGGATGAATACGTTCATCATCTACGCGGCTCTGCCGGCGCTGTTCTTCAAGCTCGTTTCCCGCACCCCGGTCGAGCAGTTGACCCGAGCCGACTTCATCTTCGGTGAGATCGGTGCGACCTACCTGGTCTTCTTCGTTCTCTTCCTGATCGGCTTCTTTTTGCGTCGCAATTCGTTCGCCGATTGCACCATCCAGTCGTTTGCCGGCGCCTACGGCAATATCGGTTATATGGGGCCCGGCCTGGCGCTGCTGGCTTTCGGTGAGGCGGCAGCGGTGCCGGTGGCGCTGATCGTCTGTTTCGAGAACGCCGCGCATTTCATTGTCGCACCTGCGATGATGGCGGTGGTCGGCGGCGACAAACGCCCCGTCAGCCACGTGGTCGGCGATATCGTCCGCAAAGTTGTGCTGCACCCATTCATCATCTCGACGGCGCTCGGATTCTGCTTCGCGGCATTTGCCGTGCAGCCGCCTGCTGCCTTCCAGCGGCTTATCGACTACCTCGCTCAGGCGGCGGCCCCTTGCGCGCTGTTTGCCATGGGGGTGACGCTGGCGCTTCGGCCGATCAAGCGCGTGCCGGTGGAGATCAGCTATATTGCGGTCTCCAAGCTGATCGTGCTGCCGATGACCACCTACGCGGTTCTGTCGCTGATCGGCAATTTCGATCCCGTGTGGATCTATTCCGCGACTTTGCTTTCGGCGCTGCCGACGGCGACCAACGTTTTTGTCATCAGCCAGCAATACGGCGTCTGGCAGGAGAGGGCGTCGGCGAGCATCCTGATCATTACCGTCGCATCGGTGGCAACGCTGCCGGTGCTGCTTTACCTCATCAATTCAGGCGCGTTACCGCCGGATCTCTTTCCGTAAGGCATCGACGACGGCACGCAGGCCACGACCCGGTTCGATACCTTCCCGCATCAGCAGATTGCGAAGCGGCGGCGCGTAGCTGAGGATGTGCAGGCCGGCGGCGCGCAGCATCTGGACGGGCAGGAAATCCGACAGCAGCGAACGGTTGAGGAGATCGACGCCGACCGTGCGGCTGACGATATCCGGGCCGCGGCGCCGGTTGAAGCGATCGCCTGCATCCGCAGGCACCGGACGGTCGCCGGTTGCGGCGAGCAGGTCCGAAAGCGCGATGATGTCGCGCAGCGACAGGTTGAGGCCCTGCGCTCCGATCGGCGGAAAGGCATGCGCGGCCTCGCCGATCAGCGCCAGCCGGCCCTTGCCGAACCGCTCCGCCATCAGGCTGGAGAGTGGCCATGCCTGTGCCTTGCCTTCGACCTTTACCTTGCCGAGCATCGACTGCATGCGGTCTTCGACCAGCCGCGACAGTTCCTCGGTCGGAAGTTCGACGAGACGGCGGGCTTCATCCGGCTTCACCACCCAGACGAGGCTGGAGCGCAGGCCGGGCAGGGGAACCTGGGTGAACGGTCCGCTTTCCGTATGGACTTCGGTCGAGACATTGCCGTGCGGCAGGCTGTGGGCGAAGTTCAGTACCACCGCCGACTGGGGATAGGACCAGCGGCGCACGCCGATGCCGGCCGTGTCCCGCGCTTTCGACTGGCGGCCATCCGCACCCACGACGAAATCGGCGCTGGCAATCGTGCCGTCCGACAGCGTCAGCATCACTCTCTCGGCCGAGAAATCGAAAGTCTCGACGGTCTGGGCGACGTTGGTAATATTGCGTTCTGCTGCAACCGCCGCATCCAGCGTTTCCGACAGCGCCCGGTTCGGTATGTTGTAGCCGAAGGCGTAGAGGCCGACATCCTGCGCCCGGAACTGCGCCGTCGGCGCGCGCAGCAGCCGCTTGGTGCCGTCGACGATCTGCATGACCGAAAGCGGCGCGGCGGAAGGTGCTATGTCCTCCCAGACGCCAAGTCGTTCAAGAAAGCGAATGGAGTGGTCCATCAGAGCGGTCGTGCGCTCGTCGGTTTTCTCGGAGGAGGGTGCGATCATCGCCACCTTGCGGCCGGCACGCGCGAGCGCCAGTGCGGCAACCGATCCGGCCAGTCCCCCGCCCACCACTGCGATCTCGAAATGCTGCATGTCCGTCGTCCTGCTCTGCAAAATGTACTCTCGATATCTAGAGCTTCGTGGCGGGCATATCCATGGGGCACGGCAGCGCAGCATGGAAAAAGCAATGCTCCATGTCTTTGGGCGCGGCCAAGCCGGTTGCAATGCGCGGTGATTGGCCGCATATCTCGCCGGATAAGGGAAAGGCGGGACTGACGCGTGATTAGACGAATCTTCAATTACAAAAAAGTTCCGTATGCCGAAATCCGCGCCTTCTCGGTTCATCTGCTGACGGCGTCCGGTTCGTTCCTGGCTTTCCTCGGGGTCGTCGCGGCAGCCGAGCATCGCTTCGTCGACATGTTCTGGTGGCTGGGGCTGGCACTCCTCGTCGACGGCATCGACGGACCGATCGCCCGCAAGGTGCGGGTCAAGGAAGTCCTGCCCAACTGGTCCGGCGATACGCTCGACAACATCATCGACTACGTGACCTACGTGCTGTTGCCGGCGTTTGCGCTTTACCAGAGCGGCATGATCGGCGAGCCGTGGTCCTTCGTGGCCGCCGGTGCGATCGTCGTCTCGAGCGCTGTTTATTATGCCGACATGGGCATGAAGACGGACGAGTACTTTTTTTCCGGCTTTCCGGTCGTCTGGAACATGGTCGTGTTTACGCTATTCGTCATAGATGCAAGCGCCACGGCCGCTCTGGTCGTGGTCTCCGTATCGGTTGTCCTCACCTTCCTGCCGATCAACTTTCTGCATCCCGTCCGCGTCAAGCGGCTCCGCCCGCTCAATATGGCCGTCGGCCTCATCTGGTGCGCGCTCGGCGGCTATTCGCTGCTCCTGCATTTCGATACACCCGACTGGGTCGTCTACGGCGTCGTATTGAGCGGCATCTACCTCTATTGCATTGGCGGCGTTCTGCAGCTTTTCCCCAGTCTCGGAAAATAGTTGGGCGTTCCGGAAACGCCCTTTTCTTTAGTGTTGTGCGAAGCAACAAAAACGGTATCAATATCAGTCGAATGTCCGGAGGGATCGCCGGATGTCGTCAAAGTCAATACGTCGCGTTGCCCTGAAAAACCTCGAAGAAGGTAGGTACGCGGTGAACGAGGGGGTTCAGTGACGTTATCCGAGGGTCCGGCGACCGTTCCGCTTCTGTCGGTTCGAGGTTTGACCAAGCTTTTCGGCAGCTTCGCGGCTTGCAACGCGATCGATTTGGATATCGCTCCCGGCGAAATCCACGCATTGCTCGGTGAAAACGGCGCCGGCAAATCGACGCTGGTAAAAATGCTCTTCGGTGTGCTGCAGCCAAGCGCCGGCGAGATCCTCTGGCAGGGCGCGCCGGTGACAATCGCCTCGCCGGGCGAGGCCCGCCAACTGGGCATAGGCATGGTCTTCCAGCATTTCTCGCTGTTCGAGGCACTGACGGTCGCGGAAAACATTGCGCTGTCGCTCGACCCGAAGATTTCGCTCGCCAGGATCTCGGACGAAGCGGCGTCGCTTTCCAAGGCATATGGCCTGCCGCTCGACCCCCAGGCGCATGTGGCGGACCTGTCCGTCGGCGAACGCCAGCGCATCGAGATCGTCCGCGCGCTGCTTCAGAACCCCAAGCTGATCATCCTCGACGAGCCGACTTCGGTCCTGACCCCGCAGGAGGCCGACCGGCTGTTCGAGACGCTGTTCAAGCTGAAGGCCGAGGGCCGGTCGGTCCTTTATATCAGCCACAGGCTGGAGGAAGTGCGCCGCATCTGCGATCGCGCCACGGTCCTGCGCCATGGCAAGGTCACCGGTGCCTGCGATCCGAGCCAGGAAACACCGGCCTCGCTCGCCCGCATGATGGTCGGCTCCGACGTCGCCGAAGTCCATCGGGACAATGCGGCGGCACTCGGCGATATCCGCATCGAGGTCAGCAATCTTTCGGTGCCGGCGCGCACGCCTTTTGCGGTCTCCCTGAAGAACATCGCCATGAAGGTCCGCGCGGGTGAAGTGCTGGCGATCGCCGGCGTTGCGGGCAACGGCCAGGGCGAACTCTTCGATGCGCTCTCGGGTGAATATCCGGTTGCCGAAGACGAGGCGATCCACATCCGGGGCAAGGCGGTCGGCCGCACCGGCATCAACGGCCGCCGCCTGCTTGGGGCCGGCTTCGTGCCGGAAGAACGCCACGGCCACGCCGCCGTCTCCGCCATGGCGCTTTCGGACAATCTCCTGCTCGCTCGCAGCCAGTCGGACAAGAAGGCTTTTCTTTCGGGCGGCGCTTTCTCCGTCATCCGCTTCGACGCGATCCGGTCCGCCACGCGCCGCATCTGCGAGGCGATGGATGTGCGCAAGAGCGGCGAGGATCCGCAGGCAGGCTCGCTCTCCGGCGGCAATCTCCAGAAATTCATCGTCGGGCGCGAGCTTGACCGGCAGCCCTCCGTGCTCGTCGTCAACCAGCCGACCTGGGGCGTCGATGCCGGTGCCGCAAGCCGCATCCGCCAGGCGCTGCTCGATCTCGCCCGGTCGGGCTCGGCGGTCGTGGTGATCAGCCAGGATCTCGACGAGATTTTCGAGGTGGCGACGAATATAGCCGTCATCTCCGAAGGCAGTCTCTCCAAGGCCTATCCGGCCGGCACGCTGACCTTGGAACGCATCGGTCTGCTGATGGGCGGTATCCACGAAAGCCATCCCATTCCGGAGACGGCGCATGCGCATTGAGCTCCAGAAGCGCGCCCGCGTCTCGACGCTTTTCTCGGTCCTCTCGCCGCTGCTGGCGCTCGCGCTGACGCTGCTTTTCGGCGCCATCATGTTCTGGCTGCTCGGCAAGAACCCGGGGAGCGCTCTCTACAGCTTCTTCATCGAGCCGCTGCTGGAAGTGTGGTCGCTGCACGAACTGGCGATCAAGGCGGCGCCGCTGATCCTGATCGCGGTCGGCCTGTCGGTTTGCTACCGGTCCAACAACTGGAATATCGGCGCCGAAGGCCAGTTCACCATCGGCGCGATCACCGGTTCGATCCTGCCGGTCATGTATCCCGCCTGGCACTCGCCGATGATCCTGCCGCTGATGCTGATCCTCGGCATGGTCGGCGGCGCGCTTTATGCCGGCATACCAGCGCTGCTGAAAACCCGCTTCAACACCAACGAAATCCTGACCAGCCTGATGCTGGTCTATATCGCCCAGCTTTATCTCGACTGGCTGGTCCGCGGACCATGGCGTGATCCGCAGGGCAATAATTTCCCGATCACGAAGACTTTCCAGATCGAAGCAGTGCTGCCGGAGATCCTGTCGTCCGGCCGCGCCCACTGGGCCTTCATCTTCGCGATCGTCGCCGCCGTGGCGCTCTGGTTCATGATGCGCTTCATGCTGAAGGGCTTCGAGGTCTCGGTGCTTGGCCAGTCGGAGCGGGCAGGGCGCTTTGCGGGCTTCTCCGCCCGCCGCATGGTGTGGTTCTCGATGCTGCTGTCGGGCGCGCTGGCCGGCCTTGCCGGCATTTCGGAGGTCTCCGGCTCGATCGGTCATGTCCAGCCGGTCATCTCGCCGGGCTACGGTTTCACCGCGATCATCGTCGCCTTCCTCGGGCGGCTCAATCCGCTCGGGATCATCGCTTCAGGGCTCGTGCTGGCGCTGACCTATCTCGGCGGCGAGGCGGCGCAGTTGTCGATCGGCATTTCGGACAAGGTCAGCCGCGTCTTTCAAGGGTTGCTGCTCTTCTTCGTGCTCTCCTGCGATACGCTGATCCACTACAGGATCCGGCTGATCTTTGCGGGTGCCAAAACGGTGGAGGTGAAGGGCTGATGTTCGAAGCGATCCTTCTCACCGTCATCACCGCATCGACCCCGCTGGTTCTCGCAGCACTCGGCGAGCTGGTCACCGAGCGCTCCGGTGTGCTGAACCTCGGCGTCGAGGGCATGATGATCATGGGGGCCGCCTGCGCCTTCGTGGCCGCGCAAGTGACGGGCTCACCCTATATCGGCATCCTCGCCGGCATTCTGGGCGGCGGGATATTCTCGCTGCTCTTCGGTTTCCTGACGCTGACGCTGGTGGCCAACCAGGTCGCCACCGGCCTTGCGCTCACCATCCTCGGTCTCGGGCTTTCCGGCCAGATCGGCGAGGCCTTCGTCGGCCAGCCGGGCATCAAGCTGCAGCCGATCGTCTTTCCGTTCCTTTCGGATATCCCGTTTTTCGGTCGCGTCCTCTTTCGCCAGGACCTGATCTTCTATGTATCGATCGCGCTTGTCGTCGGCATCAACTGGTTCCTGTTCAGGAGCCGGACTGGATTGAAGTTGCGGGCAATCGGCGACAGCCATGCCTCTGCCCATGCGCTCGGCATCAACGTCATCCGCACCCGCTACCTGGCGGTGATGTTCGGCGGCGCCTGTGCCGGACTTGCCGGCGCTCAGCTTTCGCTTGTCTACACGCCGCAATGGGTGGAGAACATGTCGGCCGGCCGCGGCTGGATCGCGCTCGCGCTCGTCGTGTTCGCCTCCTGGCGGCCATGGCGGGTCCTGGCCGGCGGGTACCTCTTCGGCGCCGTCGGGATCGGCCAGCTGCACGCGCAGATCGTGGCGCAGAACCTCGGCATCGTCATCCCGTCGCAGTTCCTGTCCGCACTTCCTTATGCGGCGACTATTGTCGTGCTGATCATCATTTCGCATAATCGTCGCACGACGCTCATCAATACGCCGGCCTCGCTCGGGAAACCCTTTGTCCCCGACCGGTGACCGCGGAACCAAAAACAAAACGTCTTCAAGCCAATAGAGGTTAGGAAATGAAGAAACTGATTATCGCCCTTGCCGCATCGGCCGCCCTGATGGGCGGTTTTTCGACCGGCGCCGTGGCTCAGGAGAAGAAGAAGGTCTGCTTCATCTACGTCGGATCTAAGACGGATGGTGGCTGGACCCAGGCCCATGACCTCGGTCGCCAGCAGCTCGACAAGGCACTCGGCGCCAAGGTCGAAACGCCCTTCCTCGAAAACGTGCCGGAAGGCCCGGATGCGGAACGCGCGATCGAGCGCATGGCCCGTTCCGGCTGCTCGCTGGTCTTCACGACGTCCTTCGGCTTCATGGATGCCACCGTCAAGGTCGCTGCGAAATTTCCCGATGTGAAGTTCGAACATGCGACCGGCTTCAAGGCTGGGCCGAACCTTGCGACCTACAATTCGCGCTTCTACGAAGGCCGTTATATCCAGGGCCAGATCGCCGCGAAGATGTCGAAGAAGGGCGTCGCCGGCTACATCGCCTCCTTCCCGATTCCGGAAGTGGTGATGGGCATCAACGCCTTCGAACTGGGCGCCAGGTCGATCAATCCGAACTTCAAGCTGAAGGTCGTCTGGGCCAATACCTGGTTCGACCCCGGCAAGGAAGCCGATGCCGCCAAGGCGCTGATCGACCAGGGCGTCGACATCCTGACCCAGCACACCGATACGACCGCTCCGATGCAGGTCGCCTCCGAGCGCGGCATCCTCGCCTTCGGCCAGGCCTCCGACATGATCGCGGCCGGCCCGAAGACGCAGCTGACCGCCATCGTCGACACCTGGGGCGCCTATTACATCAAGCGCGCCCAGGCGCTGCTCGACGGCACCTGGAAGTCCGAGCAGATCTGGGATGGCCTGAAGGACGGCATCCTGACCATGGCGCCCTATACCAACATGCCGGACGACGTGAAGGCGATGGCCGAAGAGACGGAAGCCAAGATCAAGTCGGGCGAACTGCATCCGTTCACCGGCCCGATCAACAAGCAGGACGGCACCGCGTGGCTGCCTGCCGGCGAAAAGGCGCAGGACGGCGTCCTGCTCGGCATGAATTTCTACGTCGAAGGCGTGGATGACAAGCTGCCGAAGTAGGGAAAAGCGGCCGGAAACGATCACGGTATAGTTTCGAACGGCGTGCTGATCTCAGCGACCGGCAATGGTCGGCATAAGAAAAAAGGGCGGTCCGCGGACCGCCCTTTCTGTTTCGACCTTTTGGGCTGTCAGGCAGCCAGCGAGGCGATGTCGATGACGAAGCGGTAGCGCACGTCGCTCTTGATGACGCGTTCATAGGCTTCGTTGATATCCTGGATATTGATCTTCTCGATCTCGGACGTGATGCCGTGCTCGCCGCAGAAATCCAGCATTTCCTGGGTTTCCTTGATGGAGCCGATCATCGAGCCCGAAAGGCTCTTGCGACCGCCGATGACCGAGAAGGCGTGGACCGGGACCGCATGTTCCGGGACGCCGACCAGCACCATCGAGCCGTCGAATTTCAAGAGGCCGAGATAGGCATTCCAGTCGATCGCCGTACCGACCGTGCAGATGATCAGGTCGAACGTGCCGGCGAGCTTGGTGAAGGTCTCGGCGTCGCTGGTGGCGTAATAGTCCTTGGCGCCGAGCCTCATGCCGTCTTCCTTTTTCGACAGCGTCTGGCTGAGCACGGTGATGTCGGCGCCCATGGCCGAACCGAGCTTGACGCCCATGTGGCCGAGGCCGCCCATGCCGACGATCGCGACCTTCATGCCGGGACCGGCCTTCCAGTGGCGCAGCGGCGAGTAGAGCGTGATACCGGCGCAAAGCAGCGGGGCGCCGGCGTCGAGCGGGATATTGTCCGGGAAGGAGAGGACATAACCTTCCTTGACGACGATCGAATCCGAATAACCGCCATAGGTCGGCGTCGTGCCATCAGCCTCGACGTCGTTATAGGTCTGGGTGAGGCCCGGCAGGAAGTGTTCGTAGTCGAGATCGCGGGTGGCGCAGCCGATGCAGGAATTCACGAAGCAGCCGACACCGACACGGTCGCCGACCTTGAACTTGGTGACCTTGGAGCCGACGGCCGAAACGACGCCGGCCACTTCATGACCCGGCACCATCGGAAAACGGGAATTGCCCCATTCGTTGCGGGCCTGGTGGATGTCCGAATGGCAGACGCCGCAATACTGCACCGAGATGACGACGTCGTCGTCATTGGGTTCGCGGCGCTCGAAGGTGAAAGGCGTCAATGGTTTCGACGCGTCGGTCGCGGCATAGCCTTTTGCAATAGCCATGGGAGCTCCATTCATCTGTTGGGGTTGGGAGGGAATTGGACGCGCGGACTATGCCTCCGGACCTCGCAACGGCGTTAGAGCGATCCTGCGAGCTTTTTGCACGATCCTGCAAAAGTGATCGCCCGCCTGTTGGTTTCAGGAGCAAGTCGGCATAGGAAAAGCGGTCACCTGCTCATTCCGGAGGCTCCATGACACTGCCCTTCAATCCCTATCACGAGGCGGCCTCGATTGCCGCGCGGCACGTTCAGAAGGATGGGGAAGTGTTCACAGCCGTTGGAAATCTGATGCTCAGCCGGCGGACGGTCCCAACCGCACCGCTCTATATGGACTACCGACCCTGCCTTGGTTTGGTCCTGCAAGGCACCAAGAGCGTCAAGCTGGGGGACGAGACGATCGCCTACGGCGTCGGCGATTATCTTCTCACCTCGATCGAATTGCCGGTGACCTCGCGCGTCACTGTCGCAAGCCCGGAGGTGCCGCACTTATGTTTCGCGCTTGCCATCGATACGGACCGCCTGTCCGCGCTGCTGGAGCGGGTAGACGTTCCACGGCCTGGTTCCGACACGGATGCCATGCGCGGCATCGTCTCCAACGTCGCGCCTCCGGAATTGCTCGATGCAGCCACGCGGCTGCTTCGCCTCCTGGACCGGCCGGCTGACATAGCCGCCATGGCGCCGCTCATCGAGCAGGAAATCCTCTATCGCGTGCTTTGCGGGCCTGACGGCGCACGGCTTGTTCATATCGCGACCGCCGAAAGCCGCAGCAACCGCATCGCCCGCGCCGTCGCCTGGCTGCGCGCCAATTTCCACCGCACGCTGCGGATCGAGGACCTTGCGGACCATGTCGGCATGAGCCCGTCCTCGCTGCACCATCATTTCAAGTCGGTGACGGCGATGACGCCGGTGCAGTTCCAGAAGAAGCTGCGCCTGCACGAGGCGCGGCGGCTGATGCTGCTGGAGGGCCTCGATGTCGGCAGCGCCGGCCACCGGGTCGGCTACCAGAGCCCGTCGCAGTTCAGCCGCGAATACAGCCGGCTCTACGGCATATCACCGCTGCGTGACGTGGGTGCGATCCTGGCCGCCGCGGAATAGCGAGGCTTAAAACCCTTGGTGATCAACCAGGGAATTTCAGCGCCTTGTCGTTGCGGCACTGGGCAAGTTTGAGCTGCTTGAACGAATAGATTTTGGTGATCTGTCCGTCGCCGCCCGTATCGACCTTCATGCAGGCGCAGGCGTAACCGTAGCTGCCGTTGGTGCGGACATAGTCGCGTTCCGAAATGTCCGGGATGAGATCCATGCCTTCGGGCTCGTCTTCGCTTCCCTGGGTGCGAATCGTCCAGGTGTCCTCGGCGTCGTCCAGCCACCAGTTGCCGGGCGTCGGATTCTGGATCCAGCCGCAACGGTTGTCGGCGGCATGGGCAACAGCGGCAAGGGCAAGAAAAGCGAAGGCGGCGATGGCGCAGTATACCCGGTTCATGAATGTCCTCCTGATCGTTCGGGCGATTGTATCGGCTCCGGGAACGTCTAGCTTAAAAACCTTCATCGTTGATGATCGGACCTTGAAAGAACGGACTTGACGGCGGCGGCGGATGCTTTATACGGGCAGAACCGTACCGTACGGTACGCAAAAGGATTTAAAACCGTGAGAGCCGATACCTCCGACATGCCCGAATTTTCGCCGCGCCAGAACGCCGTTCTGGAACAGGCGCTTCGGCTGCTCGTGGAAGGCGGCGAGAAGGCGCTGACCACGTCTGGTCTTGCCCGCGCCGCCAATTGCTCCAAGGAAAGCCTCTACAAGTGGTTCGGCGACCGCGAAGGCCTGCTGGCGGCGATGATCGCCCATCAGGCGAGCAAGGTGCGCACCTTCGAACGTTCCGGCGAACGGCTGACCGCCGATCTCCTGCGTGACCATCTCGAACTTTTTGCCCGCGATCTGCTGGTCGTCCTGGCCGGCGACGTTTCGCTGGCGCTGAACCGGCTGGCGATCGGCCAGGCGACCCGTGAAGGATCGAAGCTCGGGAAGCTTCTGCTCGAACACGGCCGCCGGCAGATCGACCGCCGCGCCATGGCGCTGATCGACCAGGGGAAAAGGGCAGGGCTGCTGCGCTTCGACAACGCGGATGCCGCCTATCACACGCTTTACGGCCTGATCGTTTCCGACCTGCATGTGCGCATGCTGCTCGGCGAGCCCGGCCTCAAGGACAATGCGCGCCAGGCGGAGAGGGCGGTCGCAGCCTTTCTCACGCTGCACGGCACGCAGAAACAATCGGCGGACGCGCTCGGCGTCTCCGCTGGACGATGACAATCATCAACAGACCTCACGCATAGGGAAGGAAAAATCGATGCGCGTTTATTATGATCGGGATGCCGATATCAACCTCATCAAGTCCAAGAACGTCGCCATCATCGGCTACGGTAGCCAGGGTCGCGCACATGCGCTGAACCTCAAGGACTCGGGCGCCAAGAACGTCGTGATCGCACTCAAGGCCGGTTCCGGAACGATCAAGAAGGCGGAAGCCGACGGCTTCAAGGTGATGACCGTTGCCGAGGCCGCCAAGTGGGCCGACCTGATGATGATGGCGACCCCGGACGAACTCCAGGCCGACATCTACAAGGCCGAAATTGCCGGCAACATCCGCGACGGCGCCGCAATCGCCTTTGCGCACGGCCTCAACATCCATTTCGGCCTGATCGAGCCGAAGACCTCGGTCGACGTGGTCATGATCGCGCCGAAGGGCCCGGGCCACACGGTTCGCGGCGAATACCAGAAGGGCGGCGGCGTTCCTTGCCTCGTTGCCGTTCACCAGAACGCTTCCGGCAACGCGCTTGAACTCGCTCTCTCCTACGCCTGCGGCGTCGGCGGCGGCCGTTCGGGCATCATCGAAACCAACTTCCGCGAAGAATGCGAAACCGATCTCTTCGGCGAACAGGTCGTTCTCTGCGGCGGTCTCGTCGAGCTGATCCGCGCTGGTTTCGAAACCCTGACCGAAGCCGGCTATGCGCCGGAAATGGCCTATTTCGAATGCCTGCACGAAGTGAAGCTGATCGTCGACCTGATCTATGAAGGCGGCATCGCCAACATGAACTACTCGATCTCCAACACGGCCGAGTGGGGCGAATACGTCACCGGTCCGCGCATCATCACCGAAGAAACCAAGGCCGAGATGAAGCGGGTCCTGAAGGACATTCAGACCGGCAAGTTCACCTCGGACTGGATGCAGGAATACCGTGCCGGCGGCTCGCGCTTCAAGGGCATCCGCCGCATGAACGACAGCCACCAGATCGAGGAAGTCGGCGCCAAGCTGCGCGGCATGATGCCCTGGATCGGCAAGAACAAGTTGGTCGACAAGAGCGTCAACTAAGCTTTTCAAGCTCGGGGGTGGAGCCTAGCGTTCCGCCCCCGGTTTCTGAACATAGGTGACATGCGGCAGGTGTTCGAAATGCCGGTCGCAGGTCAGAAGATCGGCATCGACGAACCTAGCGGTCGCGTAGATGATGGCATCGGCGGTCGAAAGCTGAAAACGGCGGGAAACTTCGGCCGCATCCAAGGCAATTTCGGTGCCGAGTTCAACAACGAGGCATTCGGTTGTATAAGAAATGAAGCGGTCGGCAGATTCCTCGCCCTTCTCCCGCATCAGCCATTTGCACATTTCCATTTGAATGATCGTAGGCACGATTAATTCATGCGTTTCAGGAATCTCGCCTGCCAGGCGAGAAGCCAGAGGACTGTCGATCAGCCATTCGATCCATGCCGAGCTGTCGACGACGCGCATCAGTACCGATCGTCCCTGTCCCGGTAATTGCTCGTGTCGGCGCCCTTTGCTATTCCTCGCAATTCGTCTCGTGTCGGCACAGGGACGAGAACGACACTCTTTCCTTTTGGAATGAAAGCAAATTGCTGCCCAGCTTGCCAATTATGCCTTTCGCGGATTTCCTTGGGTATGGAAATCTGGAATTTGGACGACAAGGTCGCAACTGCCATGATCTTACCTATGGTGCATCGATCGCTTGTTGGTAAGATATGCCGGTTCGTGGTAAAGCACAATGGTCCAAAAAAAATCGCAGCAACCTCGATAGGTCAGTCTTGCTGACCTATCGGTCTTTGTATAAAGTTCGGACAAAGAAAATTGAAATAAGAGGAAACATCCCGTGCTTGATTGGGAACAAATCTTTGCGACGCGCTCCAGCCGCATGCGCGCCTCTGAAATCCGCGAGCTGCTGAAGCTGCTCGACCAGCCCGATATCATCTCTTTCGCAGGCGGCATTCCCGATCCGGCGCTGTTTCCGGACGTAGCTTTCAAGGAAGCCTATTCGGACATTTTTTCCAGTGCCCAGGTGGGGGCAGCGCTGCAGTATTCGGTCAGCGAAGGCTATAAGCCGCTGCGCGAATGGCTCGCTCGCGACGTCGCGAAGATCGGTATCGACTGCACGCCCGATAACGTCTTCATAACCTCCGGATCGCAGCAGGCGCTCGATTATCTCGGCAAGCTGTTCCTGTCGCCGAACGACACGGCGCTGGTCACCTGGCCGACCTATCTCGGCGCGCTTTCGGCCTTCAATGCCTACGAGCCGAATTACGACCAGCTGTCGCTGAACGGCAACCGCACGCCGGAGGCCTACCGCGACACCGCGGCCAAGACCGGCGGCGCCGTCAAGTTCGCTTACCTTTCGGCAGACTTCTCCAATCCGACCGGCGAGACGGTTGACCTGGCCGGCCGCGAAAAGCTGCTGGCACTTGCCGACGAACTCGATATCGCAATCCTCGAGGACGCCGCCTATCAGCACCTGCGCTATGACGGCGAAGCCATTCCGCCGATCATGGCGCTCGACATCGCCCGCCGGGGCGGTATCGAAAACACCCGCACGATCTACAGCGGCAGCTTCTCGAAGACCTTGGCGCCGGGCCTGCGCGTCGGCTTCGTAGTTGCGGCGATGCCGGTTATCCGCAAGCTGGTACTGATGAAGCAGGCGGCCGACCTGCATTCCTCGACGATCAACCAGATCGCCATCGAGCACGTCGCCTCGCGCGGCTTCGATGCCCAGGTCGCCAAGATCAGGTCCGTCTACAGCAAGCGGCGCGATGCGATGTTGGCGGCACTCGACAAATACATGCCGAAGAATGCCACCTGGACGCGCCCGGAAGGCGGCATGTTCGTGTGGGTGACCTTGCCGGAAGGCATGGACGGTGCCGAGCTGCTGGCAAAATCGATCGCCACGGAAAAAGTCGCCTTCGTTCCGGGGAGGGCGTTCTACGCGGACGGCAGCAATGCCAATACGCTGCGCATGAGCTTCTCCTGCGCTGACGAGGCAATGATCGACGAGGGTATCAAGCGGCTCGGCCGCCTGATCTCCAACGCCATCCGTGCCGCTGCCTGAGCCTTCTAAGCTTTCTCAACGGAAAAAGCCTGCCGCAGAACGGCAGGCTTTTTTGTTGGTGCATATGCTTTCCGCTGTCCGGCTAGTCGGCGGCAAGCACGATCAGCATGTCGCTGTCCGAATAGGTGGTCACCTCGGACCGGGGCGGATTGACCACCACGCCGCCGAGATTCCTGAGGTCGGCGTCGCCTGGCCGCTGACGGCGGTGGCCGATGGCAATTTCGCCGCGGCGAAGGGCCGCGAGCGCCACCGTGAAGAAATTCACCGGCTTCGAGATGTCGACATAGTCGCTCATCGGCCGCATGTAGATCTCGGAGCCGGCCTCATCCAGAAGTTCGTTGAAGATTGCCGCCATGGATTCGTTTTCGGATGCCTGGGCAAGCATCAGGCTGACCAGCTTATTGCTGACGACGAAATCCTCGGCGCGGGTCACTTCCGCCAGCTCGCGGTTGCGCACGTCGATCATCTCGCTGACCACGCTGATATGCTTGCCGGCCTTTTCGCCGATCTTGCGGAGCTGCAGCAGGGTGATCAGCGTGCGGGTGTCGGCCGATTGCGCCATCATGCTGTCGCTGTAGCCGAGAACCAGGACGTGGTCGTAGGACGGGATATCGAGTGCATCGAGTGCCGAACGGCTGCTGGTGTCAATCACCCGATGATCGACGGCAAGCAGTGCCTTGTCGAGGTGAAGTGCTGCAATCTCGTCTTCGAATTCCGGCGTGTCTGCGGCGATCATCAGCCGCGAGCCGGCGGCCACGTAACGGACGAGTTCGGTCGCGATGATCGGGCCACGGCGGTTCCAGCCAAGGATCAGCGTGCGCTCGGCAGTCTTGCCGCGTTTGACGATGGCCTTGATGGCATTCTTGTCGATGCCCATGTCGCCGGACCAGGTTTTGATTGAGTCGTCGTCCTCTGCGATGATGACTGCGCGATCACCGGCGACGATCACCTGGTTCGGGTCCGGGTTGAGGCGGATTGCGCCGTCTTTGTCGCAGAGGCCGATCAGCGTGCTGTTCTCGTAAGCGAGCACCGCATTGCCGAAGGACTTTCCGACGAGGCCTGGCTGTTCGAGCGTGTAGATTTCGCAGCCGTCGAAATCGAGCAGCTCGGAATAGACCGCGCTCAGACCCGCCTGCCGGCTGGTATGGACGACGATGCGGGCGATCAGATCGTCGGCCAGCACCAGCTGCATTTCGCCGCCGCCGACGATCCTTGCCACTTCGGCATTGTCGGCGTCGCGGATTTCCGCAGCGATCATGTATTTCTCGGGCCGCCGGTTGGGGTCGTTGACCAGTGCAAGCACCGTCTTGATAACCTGCGGGTCCGCGTCCTCACCTTCCGGTGACAGCACGATGATCGACCGCGACGTCTGCGGGTTGACGATACCGAGATCGTAGAGGTCGGTCGGATCACCGCTGCGGCAGATGATCTTGGTGTTCTTGCGATCGACGACCTTGGTGGCGATCTCGTCTTCCATCTCCACCTTGTCCTTGTTCGCCATGATGACGATGCGAGGATTGCGGCGGCTCTGGTTGGCTATGATGAGTTCCGAGATGACGTCGAAGATCGAGGGCGACCAGTTGAGAATGATCGTGTGTTCTGTTTCGAGTACCCGCGAGCGCCCCTTGCGCAGCTCGTCGAGCTTTTCCTCGAGGCCGGACGAGATGACGCCGATCAACGCCGAGAAGACGAAGATGCCGGCGAGCGTGACCAGCAGCATGATGATGCGGAAACTCCAGCCCTGGTCGGCGCCCATGGTGCCGGCATCGAAGGTGCGCATCAGCGATTCCCACGTGCCTTCGATGAAGCCGAGCGATTCTGCGCCTTCCGGCGCGATGCCGGTTACGGCGAGTATCGCGCCGGCGATCATGATCACGATCAGCGATATCAGCGCCAGCCAGCCGATCAGCGCGATCGCGCCGCCCGCCATGCTCTTGTCGAACCCATAGCGCAGTCGTGCGCCCCAGTTGTCCCGGCTTTTCATTCTGTGCCCCCGAAATATACCCTGGAGCACGAGATGGCAGGATTTGGTTGCGAAACAATTGAAGTAGCGGGGTCCGGCAGTGCCGTTGTGCCGGAATGATCGAATAACAGTAAATTTAGTCTTCGTATTTCGGTCGCCGCTGGTAAAACATGCTGGAAGATCGGCGTTGCCCCCAGCCTGTCACATGGCTGTCAAGCAGGAATGCTTATCGTCCGCAGCTTATGTTCGAACAGGGACGCTCCGATGAAGAACCTTCTTTCCGCTTTCACCGCCCTCGTGGCTTTCGGCATGATTGCCGGCGCCGCTGAGGCCGCCGATCTCGTGCTCTATACCAGCCAGCCGAACGAGGACGCCCAGGCGACCGTCGACGGTTTCAAGGCTGCCAATCCGGGGCTCGACGTGCAGTGGGTGCGTGACGGGACGCCGCAGATCATGGCCAAGCTCAATGCCGAGATCCAGGCCGGCAATCCGGCGGCCGACGTTCTCCTGATCGCCGACACGGTGACGCTCGAGCGCATGAAGCAGGCAGGCCAGCTGATGGCCTACAAGTCGCCGGAAGCCGCCAATTACGACAAGGCCCTCTATGACGCCGACGGCTTCTACCATTCGACCAAGCTGATCACCACCGGCATCATCTACAACACCCAGGCCGCGATGAAGCCGACCAGCTGGGCAGACCTTGCCAAGCCGGAAGCCAAAGGTCTCGTCACCATGCCGAGCCCGCTCGCCTCGGGTGCCGCCCTCATCCACGCACAGACGCTTTCCGGCATCCCCGGCCTCGGCTGGGACTATTACAAGAACCTCAAGGCAAACGGCGCGATTGCAGCCGGCGGCAACGGCGCGATCCTGAAGTCCGTCGCTTCGGGCGAAAAGGCCTACGGCTTCGTCGTCGACTACCTGCCGATCCGCGAAAAGGCGAAGGGCGCTCCCGTCGAGTTCGTCTTCCCGAAGGAAGGCGTGTCCGCGGTGACCGAGCCGGCAGCGATCCTTGCCTCCACCAAACATGCGGACAATGCCAAGAAGTTCATCGACTACGTGCTCTCGCAGAAGGGCCAGGAAGGCTTCCTGAAGCTCGGCTACATCCCGGCCCGCAACGGCATGGCCGTACCGGCCGGCTTCCCGGCGCGCGAGACGATCAAGGTCCTGCCGATCAATGCTCCCGAGGCGCTCAAGAACTCGGAGAAGGACGTCAAGGGCTTCGCGGATATCTTCGGCATCAAAGGCTGATATAAGCGCCATATGACGCGACCTCAGAAACAGGGAAACAGCCAGCCACGCTGGCTGTTTCCTTTTGTCGTAACCGTGATCTTCTGCCTGAGCGTGCTGCCGCTCGGTCGGCTTGCCGCGACCGGAATCATGTCCGCCCTTCGCGGCGGGGCGAGCGAACTTCTGTCCGATCCGGGCCTGTGGCGGTCGGTCTATGACACGCTGTCCACCTCCTTTTTCGGCATGATCGCAGCCGTCGTTCTGGGGGGCGGCTTCGCGCTGCTGCTGACGCTGTTTGACATCCGGGGCAAGGCTCTCCTCGGTTTCCTCTTCATGCTGCCAACGATGATCCCGCCGCAGGTGACGGCGCTTGCCTGGATCGGCATGACCGGGCCTTCCAGCGCGCTCCTGAAGGCGCTGGGGCTCGCGCCGCCGCTCGGTTCACCGCAGCCGCTCTATTCGATCGGCGGCATCGCGCTGCTCTACGGCGTCCAGAATGCGGCCCTCGTCTACCTCTCGCTCCGGGCCGGGCTGCTGGCGCTGCCGCGCGATGCAGTGGAGGCGGCGAGGCTTTCCGGCGCATCGTCCTTTCAGGTGCTGAAGGACGTCATCCTGCCTTTGTCGCTGCCGGGTCTCGCGGCAGGCGCGGCGATTGCCTTCGTTTCCTGCATCGGCAATTTCGGCATTCCGGCAATCCTCGGCATTCCCGCCGGGATCTATACGCTGCCGACCCTCATCTATTCAAAATTCGCGGCTTTCGGTCCCCGCACGTTCGCGGACATCTCGGTCCTGTCCGGCCTGATTGCGATCCTGTCGGTGATCGGGCTGATGGTCGAGGCACGGGTGTTGCGCGGCCGCGATTATCGCGTCATCGGCCTGTCGGGGCAGGTCGCCGTGTTCCGGCTCGGCACCTGGCGCCGGTTTGCCGAACTCCTGCTCTGGTTGACGATCTTCCTGATCCTCGCCATGCCGCTCATCGCTCTTGTCGCGAGCTCGCTGGCGCCTGCCTACGGCGTGCCGCTCAACCCGGCGACCGTCACCATCAAGGCCTATGAGGAAATCCTGTACCGCCAGGCCGCGACGCGCATTGCGTTCACCAATTCCCTCTCGCTGTCGCTCGCCACCGCCTTCGGTCTCCTGGTGGTGACGGTGCTGACCGGCTATTTCCTGGTGCGCAGCAAGAGCCGCTTCGTGGGCCTCATTTCGGCGCTCGCGGAAATCCCCTATGCGCTGCCGGGCATCGTGCTGGCTGTCGCCTTCATCCTGCTGTTCGCGGCGCCCATTCCGGTGATCGGCATCTCGATCTATGGGACGATCTGGATCATCCTGATCGCCTATTTCTCGAGTTTCTTCGCCGTCAGCCTGAAGCCCGTAGTTAGCGCCTTCCGTCAGCTCGATCCGTCGCTCGAGGAGGCGGCGCGGCTTTCCGGAGCAGGGTTCGCGCGCCGGCTCGTCGATATTCTCGTGCCCCTGGTGGCACCGGCCGCAGGCGCCTCGGTGATCCTGGTGTTCCTGATCGCCTGCAACGAACTGACAGTCTCGGCGCTCCTCTGGTCGGCTGGCACCCAGACCCTTGGCGTGCTGATCTACAATCTCGATGACAGCGGCAGCTTCAACATCGCTGCTGCACTCTCCGTCCTCGTCGTCATCATGGTGATAGCGATGATGGTGGTGCTGGAACTGATGGCGAAACGACTGCCGAAAGGTGTGGTACCGTGGCGAAGCTGATCCTCAACCGCCTCTCCAAGACGTTCGACACCGGCGGCCGTGCGGCCGTCAACGACGTGTCGCTGACGGTACGCGAAGGCGGCTTCCTGGCGCTGCTCGGGCCTTCCGGCTGCGGCAAGACGACGGTGCTCAGGATGATCGCCGGTTTCGAACAGCCGAGCGACGGCTCGATCCTGCTTGGCGAGCGCGTTCTGGCGGACGCAGCCGAGATGGTGTCGCCCGAACATCGCAACATGGCGATGGTCTTCCAGTCCTATGCGCTCTGGCCGCATATGAGCGTCGCGGAAAATGTCGGCTACCCTTTGAAGGTGCGCGGCGTTTCGGGCGAGAAACGTGCACGCAAGGTGAGGGAGGCGCTTGCCGCCGTCCGCCTCGAGGCCTACGCGGACCGCCGTCCGGCGGATCTTTCCGGCGGCCAGCGGCAGCGCGTTGCGCTCGCCCGCTGCCTTGTCACCGAGCCGGACGTCGTGCTGCTCGATGAGCCGCTCGCCAATCTGGACCGGCACTTGCGCCAGGAGATGGAAGAGACGTTTCGCGAGTTCCATGCCCGATCCGGTGCGACGATGATCTATGTCACCCATGACCAGTCGGAAGCGATGGCGCTTGCGACCGACGTTGCGGTGATGTCCGAGGGCCGGCTGCTGCAGGTGGCGACGCCGGAGGAAATCTATACGCGGCCGGAGGGCCGGTTGGTCGGCGGTCTCGTGGGGCAGGGGGCGATCCTCTCGCTACCGTCACCGTTCGGTGATAGGCGGCTTTTCGACTGGCCCGCCATGCAGGAGATCCTCGCCGGGCCGGCGCAGGAGCCGCGTGCCGACATCCTCGTCCGTCCGCAGGACGTCGAAATTGCGGCGGAAGGACAGATGGCCACCGTCCTCTCGGTGCTGTTCGAGGGCGAGCGTTATGCGCTGCGTCTCGCTCTACCGGACGGACAGGCATTGCGCGCCTTCAGCCGCCAGCCGGTCAAGGTTGGCGATCGCCTGTCGATCGTGATCCGCGCGGCCTGGAGATTGTAGCCAGGCGTCGCCGTGGTTATGGTGTTCGCCAAGAAAAGGAATCCCTCTCATGTCGCTGCGTCTCGGCACCTTCAATATTGAAAACCTGATGACGCGCTTCGATTTCTCCGGCTGGCGTAATCAGCTCCGGCAGGACCGGGTGCTTCGGCTCTACGACGTGCAGGACAAGGCGGTCTACCAGCAGCTCGAGCAGGCCCGGATGATCGCCGAGACCGACGATACGCGACAGCTTTCGGCGCTGGCGATCGCGGACGCGGACGCCGACATCCTCTGCCTGCAGGAGGTCGACAGCATGCCGGCCCTGCAGGCCTTCGAATACGGGTATCTCTACCGAATGGTCGGCAACGGCTATCGCCAGAAATATCTTGTCGAGGGCAATGATTCGCGCGGCATCGACGTTGCCGTATTGATGCGCGAGGAGACCCGCAGCGGCGAGAAGATCGAGGTGCAGGACGTGCGCAGCCATGCCATGCTGACCTATCAGGACCTCGGCCTCTTCAACGACGAGCTGGCGCTCAGCAACCAGGCCCATGACAAGATCTTCAAGCGCGACTGCCTTGAACTGGAGCTGACGATCGGGTCCAAGCCGTTCTCGCTGTTCGTCGTGCACTTCAAATCCATGGGCAATGCCCGCGACGGCCAGGACGGTCGCACCGGCACGATGGCGATCCGTGTGGCGGAGGCGAAAGCGGTGCGCCAGATCGTCGAGCGCCGTTTCGGCGAGGGGCGGACGGCGGACAAGAACTTCGCCATCTGCGGCGACATGAACGATTATCAGGAAAAGGTGCAGGTGATCGGCACCCGCCGCGAAGGATACCGGTTCGAGCCGCGGCGCGAAGAGGTGAGTGCGTTGAACGTCTTCACCGACGACGGCTTCGTGGTAAACCCGACTACGCGCCGCGACGTGATGGATCGCTGGACGCTCTACCACGCGCGCGGGCCGGAGGAGCAGCACCTCTGCCAGCTCGACTATATCTGGCTGTCGCCGGCGCTCGCCGAGCACAACGCCGACAGCGTGCCGGAAATCATCCGCGGCGGCCAACCCTATCGCACCGTCTTTCCGCCGGGACAGGAAGTGGAACGGTTTCCGCGCATCGGCTGGGATCGGCCGAAGGCATCGGACCACTGCCCCGTCGTGATGTCGCTGGAGCTTCGATGACCATCCAGACGATTAGCGGCTGGCCGCCTGAAAATACCGTCTTCGAGGTCGAGGCTTTCGATCTTTCGGTGCTGCCCGGAGCACATCCCGTCTATGTCGCGCACCGGGACGAGATCGAGGAGAACTGGGCGGGGGAAGCGGCGGCCAATCCGCATCTCTTCAACGGCCAGATGGTGCTGCAGAACAGACTTTCGTTCCGCGATGGCGTGATTATCGGCGAGGCGCATGTCATCCCCTATTCGACGCTCTTATGGTGGCGGAGACAGCCTGATCCGACCGGCGCCTTTCACCTCTTCGGCTTCGCCGTGCCCGTCTCGTCCGATGGGGCGATCATCGCCGTCCGGATGAGCGAAAGGACCGCAAATCCCGGCCAGGTCTATTGCGCTGCCGGTTCGCTCGATCTTCTGGACATCGTCGACGGCAAGCTGGATCTCGAGGCCAATATGCGCCGTGAAGTGCGGGAAGAAACCGGCCTCGATCTCGCCGAAGCAGCGGCCGACCGGCGGCTCTTCGCCTGCTACGGCGGACACCGGGTCGTCGGCTTCCGCTTCTATCGCTTCGACCTTACGGCGCAGGAGATGCTGGCGCGCATTGCCGACCATATGGTCCATGACGAGGAAAAGGAGATTGCCGGAGCCGTGGCGATCCGCTCGGCCGATCGCGGCGCGCATCCCTACAGCCCGTTGATGTTCCCGATTCTCGACCTGTTTTTCGGCCAGCCGATGCCCTGAACAGGGTTGCTTTGAGCCGACCGGTCGGGCAGTTTGGCGCCATCGAAACACGGGGAGGTGTGGTTGGCCCGTCGCTACAGCATCTATGACGTCTTCACCGACAGACGACTTGCCGGCAATCCGCTGGCGGTGATTCTCGACGGAGACGACCTTGCCGACGACAAAATGCAGGCGATCGCCAGGGAGATGAATCTCTCCGAGACGGTGTTCGTCCAGTCTTCCGCGAATGCAGCCTATGCAGCCCGCCTGCGCATCTTCACGCCGGGCCGGGAATTGCCTTTTGCGGGGCATCCGACCATCGGAACGGCGGTGGCGCTCGCCGAACTCAATCATAGGTCCGGACACGGCGCCGGTCAGCCCGACATGGATCTTGTCTGCGTGCTGGAGGAAAATGTCGGCCCGGTGCGCTGCGCCGTAAGGCTTCGGGCCGGCGAGGCTGGATTTGCCGAATTCGACCTGCCGAGAAAGCCGGTGCAGATCGAGCTTCCGCTCGACCGGCAGGGGCTTGCCGATGCGCTGAGCGTCAAATCGACGGATATCGGTTTCGAAAACCATGTTGCCTCCATCTGGAGCGCCGGCGTACCCTTCCTGATGATTCCGCTGCACAATCTGGCGACGGTGCAGAACCTCGAATTCGACACGGCATTGTGGGAAAAGTCAGCGCCGTTCGTCGAGGGCGCGCTTGCATCGGCATACGTCTATTGCCGCAGCGGCGTGAACCATCAGGCAAAATTCCACGCCCGGATGTTCTCGCCGGACATGGGGATTTCCGAGGATCCGGCCACGGGCGCTGCCGTTGCCGCACTCTCCGGCGCGATCCGACATTTCGATGCGCTCCCGGACGGCCATCACCCGGTGCTGGTAGAGCAGGGGGTGGAGATGGGGCGTCCGTCCCTGATCCATCTGCATATCGACGTGAAGGAGGGAGAGATCGCCAGGGCCCGCATCGGCGGCCAGGCGATCAAGGTTGCGGAAGGCACGCTCTATCTTTGAATTTCTTCGCTTGTCGATGATTGCGATATTGTGACGCAGTAAGACTTTGAAATTTTTCGTTTTTGCGTCGCTATTGAGCTGCGGAGAGGTTTCCATCAGGCACAAAATCAGACCAGATGGATTTTTTGCCCGGTCAGGCGAATAATTTTCACCGAGCCGCTGGACAAGCCGAAAGATCCCCTTTATACGCCCCTCACACCGCTGGCGAGCACGCCTCGCACAGATGGTTCTTGGGTGATTAGCTCAGTTGGTAGAGCAGCTGACTCTTAATCAGCGGGTCGTAGGTTCGAGCCCTACATCACCCACCACTATTTCCTTGGCCAATATGGCCTCCAGCGATTTTCAGATTTTTTGTCTGATATTTCATCCGACTTTTCCGACCGAAAAAGTCGGATGGCGGACGCTCGACCCATTCGCGTTCGATCAGGATATCACCAACGCCAGTCATTGCCGATACTGTGAAGGTCTCTATATCACAATTCCGCTTATGTTCGCCGACGGAGACGCGGCAGCTCGTGATTTTTGCTATTACTGCCGGCAGTCGGCGTGGCGCGGTCGCCGAACGCGTCTGCAATCACCGGCCCAACAATTCTTGAATGGCTCCATGGCAAGGCTGAAAGAAATAGTCATTGATTGCGACGTTCCCTCGCGTGTCGCCCGGTTCTGGGCGGAGGCACTCGATGGCTACGAGGTGATGCCCTACGACGACGAGGAACTGGCCCGCCTTGCCGCTCTCGGATTGACACCCGAGACCGACCCTACCGTGATGGTCGAAGGTCCGGGAACCCGCCTTTGCTTCCAACTTCGCCAAGGGGAACGCCCCGCCCGCAACCGACTTCATCTCGATATCGCCACCCCCGATAGGGCGAGCGAAGTGCAACGCCTTTTGTCCCTCGGCGCGACTTTCGTCCGGGAGGCGGATGGATATACGGTCTTGAACGACCCCGAAGGCAACAATTTCTGCGTAGTGTCTGAATAGTCCGCGTTGGGGCGGGAACTCCGGCGCCTGATCGGCATTTGGTCTGAAAGACGAAATGGGAGCGCGGTCATGAAGCCAATCCTTTTGCTTTTGGGCAGCCTTGTCCTGCTCGTTCTGGTGTTCCTGAGCGGCGTGATCATCACCGCAAACGTGATCGCCGTGCCCGAACCCCATAAGTTCGCCAATATGGATACGCCGGACCTGTGGACCTCAAAACCGAAGGCCGTGGACACCGCCGGCCAGGAATATAAGCGCCTGCCCACCGCGACGCCTCCGGCTTCGGTTGCAGCCGACACGCGGGAAACGCCCGCCGTCCAGCAGACCGCCGCGGGGGTAGTCGTCGACAATACAGTGACCGGGTCCATCAATCCGCAGCAGCCGGCCTCCGTGCCGCAGCCGCAGGCCACCTTGCCGCAGCCGCAGGAAGAGCGCAAAGCCATGGTCGACCCCGCGCAGGCGGACTGGTGCTTCGCGCGATACAGGTCCTATCGCATCGAAGACAACAGCTACCAGCCCTTGAGCGGCGGCCCCCGGCGGCAGTGCCGGGCACCAGGCGCTGCCGCGACGGGGACTGTTGCCGCCGCACCGGTGCCTAGCCGGCCGCAAGCCCCGCCGATGCAGGACGAATTGCAGCCGCTTCCGGAGATGCCGGCTGCCCGCGCCAACCAGCGAGCCGACGACGACGCGGCAGGCTATGCACAGACGCAGGCGATCGATGCCGACGTTCCGGCCGGATCCCATGAGGAATGGTGTTTTGCCCGTTACCGGTCCTATCAGGCCGAGGACAACAGCTATCAGCCCTTCGCCGGCGGCCCGCGCCGCCAATGCCAATCGCCTTTCGGCTGATCACCAGCTCAGGCGGCGCGTTGGACGAGGTTCTTCGCCATCATCATATGCACGCCCTTGCAGCCGTTGACGGTCTGGGTGATGCGCAGGTCGCCGGCGAGGCTGCAGAGCGTATAGGCATCTTCCCGCGACAGGCCGCCTTTTTCGCCGAGCAGCACGATCATGTCGCGCAGCGCCATGACGGCGCATTGGTCGAGATCCGGATCCATGCCCATGGTGATGTAGTGCGTCGGCGTTTCAGCCCGTGGATAGACGAAATCGAGATCGTCGCGCACGGTAAGCTGGAAGGTGCCGCGCAGTGCCGTCTCGATCGCGGTGATGCAGACCTCGCCGTCGCCCTGCGCACCATGACCGTCCCCACAGGAAAACAGCGCGCCCTCGTTGAAGATCGGCAGATAGAGCGTGGTGCCGGCGACCAGTTCCTTGTTGTCGATATTGCCGGCGTGCGAACGCGGCATGATCGAGGTGATGCGGCCCCAGTTTGGCGGCGGAGCGACCCCCATGACCCCGAAGAAGGGCGCCAGCGGCAGGTCGAGACCCCAGGGCAGGCGGCCGACATTCCTCTGCTTGTCGAGCGGGATGGTGATCATCCGCGGCGTCTCGAAATCATAAGGGAGCGTGCCGGCAAGCGGGCGGATGACGTTATAGCCCCAATCCTGGCGTAGCTCGACATCGAGGATCTTCACCTCCAGCACCTGGCCGGGCTTGGCGCCGCGCACGGCGATCGGGCCGGTCAGGATATGGCCCTGCATGATCGGCCGGCAGTTTTCGTGAATTTCGAGATGTTCGGGAAGGATGGTGAACCCTTCCTTGGGTAGAACTTCCCCAGGCCCGGAGACCGTGTCGATCACCACCGTGTCGCCGCTGTCGATCGTCAGTACCGAATCCCGGGCGGCGTCGAAATACCCCCAGGCGCAGGTTTTGGAGGAGGCGGAGACGTGATGTTGCATGGCCGGGCTCGCTTGTCTGATCCGGGGAGAGACTAGCCGATTTTACTTGGCACGCCAGTCCGCAAATCGAACCCGGCTCCCTCTCCGCGCTTTGGCGCATGAGCCGTTCTCGAACCCTTCTCGCTCACATCGTTCCGGCGGTTTCCGGCCTCGTCGCTGCGATGCGGCGTTCGGTCTGGCGCAGGAAGAGCGCCAGGACTAGGCCGAGGCCCGTTGCCGCGGCAATGTAGAACGGCGCGCCCTGCCAGCCGGATGCCGCAACGATCGAGGCGAGCAGCATCGGTCCGAAGACCTGGCCGATATTGGACCCCTGCATGACGAAGCCGCTGAATGTCCCGACGAGGTCGCGGCGCGGCGCATAGACGGGCAGCGAGCCCATGATGGTCGCCGGCAGGACACCGCCCGACACCGCGTAGAGGACCGAGGCTCCGTAGCGCATCCAGAGGGGAAAACCATGGCCGAAGACGACGAAGGCGGTCAGTGTCAGCATCACGCAGGGGCCGGCGATCAGCACCCAGCGCGGGGCGCCCCAACGGGCGAAGATGCCGCCGACCACGTTGCCGACGCCGTTCGCGAGCACTGCGAGTGCGGTCATGATGGATGCAGCCGTCAGGCCTGTTCCCATTTCCTCGATCAGCAGTGTCGGAAGGAAACCGAAGACGGACATGAAGCTGGCGCTGTAAGCGGCAAAAATACCCGACAGTATCCAGGACATCGGTCGGGAGGCCGTGAGGCTGACGGCCGTCAGCAGCGAGGTTGCAGGATGTCCCGTAGCCTGCGGTTTCGGCACCTTCATCGTCAGCAGCGCAACCATCGGGATGACGCTGAGCATGGCGGCAAAAATCCACGAACCCTGCCAGCCGAAGCTTGGCAGCAGGAAGGGCGAGATCATCATCATCACCGCGACGCCGACCGGCATCCAGATACCCCAGACCGCAAAGGCAAGGCCGGTATCGCGTAGCGCGACTGAAGCAGCAATCAGGCCGGGGGCGGCAACCGAGACCATGATGAGACCGACGCTTTCGAGCACGCGGCTGGCGAAGATGACGGTTTCCGACTGGGTGAGGGCGCCGATCAGGCTGCCGGCGATCAGCAGGGTAAGACCGAGGATCATGGCGCGGCGATGGGTCAGGTAATCGGTGAAACGGCCGATCAGGATGCCGCAGGCGGCGCCGAGGGCGCTTGAAAGCCCCATCAGCCAGCCGGCGGCCACGAGGTCGATGCCGAGCTCGGAGCGCAGCAGCGGGATGGCGGGCGGCACCTTGCCCACATGCAGGGCAGCGGCGATACCTGCCAGAACAGCGATTGTGACATGTCCCCAACGAGTCATGCGGTCGGTATTCCATTCATCGAACAAACGTCCGGGCGCTTTATCATCCCCGTACGTTCCGAGGCATAAATTCCTTCGCGGAGGGCATGATTTCTCGGCTTGCGCAGTGGACGATGAAAGGGCTCGCCTTCTCGGGCGACGCCTCGCCGGGACGGTGATACTCAGTCGCAAGACGCCGGCCGCCAGTCAGGCCGCCGTCGCCGCATCATAAGTAAAGCCTAACTCGCCTTGCGCATCTGCTCGCGGCTTTCCTCGACCTTGAGGTTCTGAACCAGCTTGGCGAGCCAGTCGACGAAGACCCGCACCTTGTTGGAGAGGTGGCGGGTCTGCGGATAGACGATGTAGAGGGGCAGGGATCCGCAGCGCCAGTCGGAGAGCACTTCGACAAGGTCGCCCTTCTCCACCGCCTCCCTGACCATGAAGCGCGGCGATTGCACGATGCCCATGCCGGATATGGCCGCGTTTACGTAGGTCCGGGCATCGTTGACAGAGACCACGTAACGGGGGGTGATTTCCACGTTTTCGTCGTCGCGGTGGAATTCCATGGATCTCACCCGGCCGGACTGGGCACTCAGGTAGCCGACGGCCAAATGGTCTTCCTGCAGGTCCTGCGGGCGTTCGGGCGCCCCGAATTTGTGGATGTAGAGCGGTGCCGCATAGGCGGACATGCTGATCTCGCCGACCTTGCGGGCAATCAGCGACTGGTCGGTCGGGGTGCCGGCGCGCAACGCGCAATCGACGTTTTCGGCGATATAATCGACCAGCCGGTCGCCGACGCCGATATCGAGCCTGATCTGCGGAAACCGCGTATGGAAATCGCATAAATTCGGAATGACCAGCAGATCGGCAAAGGCGCCGGCCATTTCCACCCGCAGCCGCCCGGACGGCTGCCTCTGCGAATTCGAGATGCTGCCGTCGAGTTCGTCGAGCTCGGAGATGATCTGCATCGCCCGCTCGTAATAGAGCGCGCCGTCGGTCGTCACCATCACCTTGCGGGTCGTCCGGTTGAGCAGCGTCGTGCGCAGATGGCTCTCGAGGCTCTGGACGAGATTGGTCACCGTCGTTTTGGGCATATTGAGGGTCGCCGCAGCCCGGGTAAAATTACCGGTTTCCACGACGCGAACGAATACGCGCATTGCCGAAAGCTGATCCATTGTGCTGATTCCTGCTGCGCCGCAACATTGTTCCGAAATATGGAATAGTGTTGTCGAATGCCGTGAGCTTGTGTGTTTGCACCCGAATAATAATATCAGGTTCAAGATTGACGGCAAGTACCCCGCTTTTACTAGGGGTTTGTCGGAGGATTTTTCAATGACCGCGCAGTGGGAAAACATCGCATTTGAGAAGTCGGCCATGCCGGCTGTGCCGATGCGTGTCTATGAAGGAGCCGCGAAGGCCAAGGCTCCGCCGCTGGTTCTATATCTGCGAGGTGGGGCGTTTCTCAATGAGCAACGCGGCGAAAACGAACGTCCGGTTGCAAAAGCACTGGCCGAGTCCGGGGCCGTGGTACTCGAAGCCGATTACAGCAGCGTCTCGCAGAACATGTTTCCGCAGGCGATGGAATGCGCTTTTGCGGCGCTTCAGTGCATGGCCGGCCGGCGCAAGCAGTTCGGCAGCGCGAAGTCCCTGCTTTTCGTTGCGGGTGACGAGGCTGGCGGCAATGTCGCGGCCGGCGTGGCGCTGAAGGCGCGCGATCTGATGCCGGGCGAACTGAGCGGCCAGATCCTGCTGTCGCCGATGATCGACCCGATGATGACGACGCAATCCTTCCGCAAGGCGGACGAGATCGGCATGGGCGAACGCTGGGCCGAGGGCTGGAGCCATTATCTCGGCTCCCATTGCGGGTTCCAGCATCCTTATGCGGCACCCTGCCTCTGTTCGCGGCTTTCGGGTGTCGCGCCGGCTCTCATCGTGACATCGGAAGACGATCCGTTGCGCGATGAAACGCTCGGTTATGCGGCGCGCCTGAGTGAGGCCGGCGTTTCGGTCAGGCGGAAGGTTTTCCCGGCCAGCTGCGGCTGGACGGGCATTTACAGAGAAGGCGACGGTGAGTGGATGACAGCGCTTTGTGCCGAATTCACGGGCTTCGCCAAAGAGTTAAGTTAGTAGCATGATTTATTTTGAAGGCAAATAACGGCCCATTCCCAAGGCCGTAAGGAGACTACCAATGACCTCGAAGATCAAAAGCTGGGCCCTGTGGGGCACTGGACTGAGCACGGCTGCACTGATTGCCGGTGCTTCGGTTTATCTCGATCTGCCGCAGGGCGCCCATGCCGCGCCTGCGACGGCTGCTGCTGCTCCGGCCGTCCCCGTGACGGTCGCCACCGTCGAGCCGCGCAACGTTTCCACCTGGCAGGAATTTTCCGGCCGGTTTGAAGCTGTCGACCGCGTCCAGATCCGGCCGCGCGTCACCGGCGCCATCCAGTCGGTGCATTTCCGCGAAGGCGGACTGGTGAAGCAGGGCGACCTGCTCGTCAGCATCGATCCGGAGCCCTACCAGGCGGCGGTCGCTCAGGCCGAAGGCCAGGTGGCCTCGGCGCAGGCGAGGGTGGAACTTGCCAACACGGAACTGGAGCGTGGCAAGAACCTCGTCTCCAAGAGCACCATCTCCCAGAGCGATCTCGCCCAGCGCCAGAGCGCCCAGAGTGAGGCGCTGGCCAATCTCCAGTCCGCCAAGGCGGCGTTGAAGACGGCGCAGCTCAATCTCGACTATACCGAGATCCGGGCACCGATCGCCGGCCGGGTCGGCAAGTTGGAAATCACGGTGGGCAACCTGGTGGCGGCAGGTTCCGCCTCCGCCCCGCTGACGACGCTGGTTTCCTCCGATCCGATCTATGCGAGCTTCGATGCCGGTGAAGAGCTGGTGTCCCGCACGCTCGCCGACCTTCCGCTCGTCGACGGCGTACCGGCGATCGAACAGGTGCCGGTCGAGGTGAGCACGCTCGCTACCAACGGCACGCCGATCCGCGGCAAGCTGCAGTTGATCGACAACGAGGTGAATGCCTCGAGCGGCACGATCCGTGTGCGCGCCGTCTTCGACAATCCGGGCGGTAAGCTGATCCCGGGCCAGTTCGTGCGGGTCCGCATGGGCCAGCCGAAGGCGCAGGATCACCTGATGGTCAGCGAAAAGGCCGTCGGCACCGATCAGGACAAGAAGTTCGTCTTCGTGGTCGATGCGGCCAATACCGTTGCGTACCGGCAGGTGGAGCTGGGCACGGCGGTCGATGGCATGCGGATCGTCGAGAAGGGCCTCAATCCGGGCGACCGGATTGTCGTCAACGGCCTGCAGCGCATTCGTCCGGGCGCGGTTGTCCAGCCCCAGGAAGAGGCGAAAGTCGCCAACAAGTAATGCTCTGAGCGGCGGTTAGTCCGCCGCTCTCCAACACTCATCCAGTTCCGGTTCGTGGAGCTTGCGGCCTTGTTGGCCGCGAGCCGGGGCCGTTTCGCCTCTTGTTCAACCCCGGAGAGAGGGCTTTGACATGAATATTTCCAGGTTTTTCATCGACAGACCGGTCTTTGCGGCCGTGCTGTCGATCCTCATCGTGGTCGCAGGCCTGATCGGCATGCGGTCCCTGCCGATTTCCGAATATCCGGAAGTCGTGCCGCCATCGATCGTCGTGCGTGCCACTTATCCAGGCGCCAACCCGACCGTCATCGCCGAGACCGTCGCAACACCGCTCGAGGAGCAGGTGAACGGCGTTGAGGACATGCTCTACATGTCGAGCCAGGCGACGTCTGACGGCGTGCTGACCCTGACTGTGACGTTCAAGCTGGGAACCGACCCCGACAAGGCGCAGCAGCTGGTCCAGAACCGCGTCAGTCAGGCGGAACCGCGCCTGCCGGCGGAAGTGCGTGCGCTCGGTGTCACGACCGTCAAGAGCTCGCCCGACTTCATCATGGTCGTCAATCTCGTCTCCGACCGGTATGACATCACCTATCTGCGCAACTATGCGACGCTGAACGTCAAGGACAGGCTTACCCGCATTCAGGGTGTCGGTCAGGTTCAGGTGTTCGGCGCCGGCGACTATTCGATGCGCGTCTGGATCGACCCGCAGAAGGCAGCCGAACATTCGCTCGCTGCAAGCGACATCTCGAACGCGATCCGTAGCCAAAACGTTCAGGCGGCCGCCGGCATTATCGGCGCATCGCCCAGCCGGCCGGGTGTCGATCTGCAGCTCAACGTGAATGCCCAGGGGCGCCTGCGCACCCCGGAGGAGTTCGGCAACATCATCGTCAAGAGCGGCGAAAACGGCGAGATCACGCGGTTGCGCGACGTCGCCCGTATCGAGCTCGGCGCGGCGGATTATACCCTGCGCTCGCTGCTTGACGGCCAGCCGGCCGTCGCCGTCGCCGTTCTTCAGGCACCCGGTTCCAACGCGATCGAAATCGCCGATAACGTCCGTTCGACGATGGACGAACTCCAGAAGGTGATGCCGGAAGGTGTCAAATACGAGATCGTCTACGACACGACCAAGTTCGTGCGCGCTTCGATCGAGAAGGTCATCGAGACCTTGCTTGAAGCGATCGCGCTCGTCGTGCTAGTCGTCATCCTCTTCCTGCAGACCTGGCGGGCGTCGATCATCCCGCTGATTGCCGTTCCCGTCTCGATCATCGGCACGTTTGCGGTCATGTACGCCTTCGGTTTCTCGATCAACGCGCTGACGCTGTTCGGGTTGGTGCTGGCGATCGGTATCGTCGTCGACGATGCGATCGTGGTGGTCGAAAACGTCGAGCGCAATATCGAGAACGGCCTCAGTCCGCGTGATGCGACCTATAAGGCCATGAAGGAAGTCTCCGGCCCGATCATTGCGATCGCGCTCGTGCTGGTCGCGGTCTTCGTGCCGCTCGCCTTCATCAGCGGCCTGTCCGGCCAGTTCTACCGGCAGTTCGCGCTGACGATCGCCATTTCGACCGTCATCTCGGCGATCAACTCGCTCACCCTGTCGCCGGCGCTGGCAGCCCTTCTGCTGAAGGACCATCACGCCAAGAAGGACTGGCTGACGCGGTTCATGGACGCGATCCTGGGCTGGTTCTTCCGTGGCTTCAACCGCGCATTCGGGGCCGCCTCGAACGGCTACGGCCGCACGGTCGGCGGCCTGCTTTCCCGCAAGAGCCTGGTGATGATCATCTACTTCGCGCTTGTGGCGATGACCTACAGCATGTTCAACGCGGTGCCGGGCGGTTTCGTGCCGGCGCAGGACAAGCAGTACCTGATCGGTTTCGCTCAGCTTCCGGACGGCGCAACCCTCGACCGTACGGAAGAGGTGATCAAGCGGATGAGCGACATCGCCCTGGAGCAGCCCGGCGTCGAGCACGCCATCGCGTTCCCGGGCCTGTCGATCAACGGCTTCACGATCGGCTCGAACGCCGGCATCGTCTTCGCGGTGCTCGACGATTTCGAGAAGCGCGAGACGCCGGAGCTTTCGGGTGGTGCCATCGCCATGGCGCTGAACCAGAAATACTCTGGCATCCAGGATGCGTTCATCGCCATGTTCCCGCCGCCGCCGGTCAACGGCCTCGGTCAGACGGGCGGTTTCAAGCTGCAGATCGAGGATCGTGCCGGCCTGGGCAATCAGGCTCTGGACGAGGCGGCCAAGGCGGTCATCGCCAAGGCCTACCAGGCGCCGGAACTTGCCGGCATCTTCTCGAGCTTCCAGATCAACGTGCCGCAGCTCTACGCCGATCTCGACCGCGCCAAGGCCGAACAGCTTGGAGTATCGGTGACCGACGTCTTCGAAACGCTGCAGGTCTATTTGGGCTCGCTCTATGTCAACGACTTCAATGCCTTCGGCCGCACCTACAGCGTCCGGGTTCAGGCGGATGCGCAATTCCGCGCCAAGCCGGAAGATATCGGCCAGTTGAAGGTTCGTTCGCAGTCCGGCCAGATGATCCCGCTTTCGGCCCTCCTGAAGGTGGACGCGCAGACCGGTCCGGAACGCACGACCCGCTACAACGGCTTCCTCTCCGCCGATGTCAACGGCGGTCCGGCACCGGGCTTCTCGTCGGGCCAGGCTCAGGCCGCGATCGAAAAGATCGTCGCGGAGACGCTGCCTTCCGGGATCGACTACGAATGGACGGACCTGACCTACCAGCAGATCCTCGCCGGCAATTCCAGCATCGTGGTCTTTCCGCTGGCGCTGCTGCTCGTCTATCTCGTGCTCGCAGCCCAGTATGAAAGCCTGACGCTGCCGATCGCGATCATCATGATCGTGCCGATGGGTGTGCTTGCAGCCTTGAGCGGCGTCTGGCTCACCGGTGGAGACAACAACATCTTCACCCAGATCGGGCTCGTGGTCCTTGTGGGTCTCTCGGCGAAGAACGCGATCCTGATCGTGGAATTCGCCCGAGAACTGGAGTTCCAGGGTCGGACGCCGTTCCAGGCGGCAGTCGAGGCAAGCCGGCTCCGTCTGCGTCCGATCCTGATGACGTCCATGGCCTTCATCATGGGTGTCGTGCCGCTGGTCGTCTCGACCGGTGCGGGTGCTGAAATGCGCTCCGCGATGGGTATCGCGGTGTTCTCCGGCATGATCGGAGTGACGTTCTTCGGCATCTTCATGACACCGGTCTTCTACATGCTGGCACGTTTGCTTACCGGCAGCCGCCCTCTGCGGCAGCACGGTACGGAGGAGGCGGCTCCCGCTCTCTCTCCAGCGGAGTAAGGTCTACCTCCGGCGCCGCGCGGGTTCTTTCCACCGGGAACCCGCGCGGTATTTTTATGTCTAGAGAGCACCGCCGTCGACAATGATTGTCTGGGCCGTCATGGCGGCGGAGGCATTCGACGCGAGGAACAGGCAGGGGCCGACAAGGTCTTCAGCCACCAGCACCCGCTTCAAGGACTGGCGCGCGACCATCGCCGTGATGCTGTCGTCATTCAGCCAGAGTTTCTTCTGCCGTTCGGTGACGATCATGCCCGGCAGGATGGCGTTGACGCGGATGTTTTCCGGTCCGAGCTTTCCGGCGAGGCTCTTGGTCAGGCCGATGATCCCGGCCTTGGCGGTCGCATAGGCGGGCAGCCCGCCCATGTTGAGCAGATAGGCGATCGAGGAAAAATTGACGATCGCGCCGCTGCCGGCCTTGCGCAGGTGCGGGACCGCCGCCTGCGAGACGAAGAACATCTGCTTGAGGTTGATCGCCTGGGCGTTGTCCCAATATTCCTCGGTGACCATCTCGAATTCGTGGCGGTCGTCCCAGCCGGCATTGTTGACCAGCACCGACAGCGATCCGAGTTCCTGCGCAGCCTTGTCGACGGCGGCTTTCGTTTCCGCGACGTTGCGCAGATCGGCTTTCAGGTAGAGGACCGGATGCCGGACGGTCTGGGACAGACGTTCGACCAGTTCGCGGCTCGGCTCGTCCGCAATATCGATGAACGCGACCTTGGCGCCCTGTGCCGCAAAACCTTCCACCAGCGCGGCGCCGATGCCGGAACCGCCACCGGTGATCAACACGCCGCGATCTGCCAGGTCCGCATGCCGTACAGAAATATTGGCCAAAACACCCTCCTTGTCCGGCTTGGTCGCCAAGTTCTATCGCTTCGATGCGGGAAGACAAGGATGCACGACAAACTCTCGCCATCTGGGCGCGCAATGGTCTGGCGATGACCATTGCGACAGGAATAGCCGTCGGCGTCGGGCTGGGCACGGTGCTCGGGACAGCCGTTTTCGACAATATCGGCATCGGTGTTGCCGTGGGCATCGCGATCGGCGTTGCCCTGTCTCAATTCCTGCGTTCGCGATCGAAATAGCCCGAACGAGATTGCGGTTCCTTGCCGGCAATTGCCTTTCGACATCATTGCATTTACTCGGAATGCGGCAGTTCCGGCCATATCCCCGAGTCGGAATCCGACGCTAAAGGAACTTTCCGTGCCTCTTCCCGCCGCCGACCTCTCCCTTCCCGAAAAAACCTATGCTGCTTTCCTGTTCGACATGGACGGCACGATTCTGAATTCGATCGCGTCCGCCGAACGCGTCTGGGGACGCTGGGCGGCGAAGATGGGTTTCGACGTGGAGGCATTCCTGCCGACCATGCATGGCAAGCGCGGGATCGACACGATCAGCGCACTGAACCTGCCGGGCGTTGATCCGGTCGCTGAGGCCGAGGGCATCCTGCGCGGCGAGATCGAGGATGTCGAAGGGGTCGTGCCGATCCCAGGTGCCGTGGAATTCCTCTCCGCGCTGCCTCCGGAGCGCTGGGCGATCGTCACGTCGTCGCCGATCGAACTCGCCAAGGTCCGGCTTGCCGCCGCCGGCATTCCGCAGCCGCGCTACATGGTGACTGCCGAAGACGTCACCGTCGGCAAGCCCAATCCACAAGGTTATATTCTGGGTGCGGAACGTCTCGGCGTCAGCCCGTCGGACGTGCTGGTATTCGAGGACGTGCCTGCCGGCATCCAGGCGGGCGAGGCGGCAGGGGCCGACGTCATGGTCATCACGGCCACCCATTCCCATCCGCTCGAAACCGGGCATTCGAAAATACCCGGCTATCTCGATGTGGTGCCGCATATCGGTGAGGACGGCCGGCTTTCGGTCTGCCGCAAGGACTGAGTCTCAGGCGGGCTGGGCCGACGCCCGCATGATGCTGATCGTCGCGAGCCAGAGCACGACGCCGAGACCGAGCAGGCAGGCAGCGATCAGATATTGAACCGGATCCCGGCCCGTCCATGGGCCGGCGAGGAAGGCACAGGAGATCGCACCGAATACCGGCAGGATGGTCGGCGTGCGAAAATGCCTGTGCTCGACGGTGTCCTTGCGCAGCACCAGCACTGCGACGTTGACGATCGCAAAGACGCAGAGAAGCAGCAGCGCCGTCGTGCCGCCGAGCGCCGGAACGCCGCCGGCAAACAGGATCAGCGCGACCGCCAGCAGCGAGGTGAAACCGATCGCGATATAGGGCGTGCGACGGCCCGGATGGACCTTGCCGAGCACCTGCGGCAGAACCCCTTCGCGGCTCATGCCGTAGATCAGGCGGCTCGCCATCATCATGTTGATCAGCGCGGAATTTGCCACCGCGAACATGGTGATGACCGCGAAGATTCCGATCGGAAAGCCGGGGGCACCGGCCTGCACGACCTTCAGCAGCGGCGTTTCGCCCTGTCCGAGTTCATCGGCCGGTACCAGCGTGATCGCCGAGATCGCCACCAGGACGTAGATCAGGCCGGTTACCGCCAGGCCGGTCAGCAGCACCTTCGGAAACATCCGGCTCGGCTCCTTGCATTCCTCGGCCATGTTGACCGAGTCCTCGAAGCCGACCATGGCGAAAAAGGCGAGGGTGGTCGCCGCGATCACCGGCCAGAAGACACCGCCATTGTTGGGCGCCGCAAACGTCCAGGCGCGGGAAACGTCACCCTGGCCGCCAGCGATCGCCCAGAAGCCGATGCCGATGATGATCAGCAGGCCGGTCAGTTCGACCACGGTCAGCAGCACGTTCATCTTGACGCTTTCCCCGACGCCCCGAAAATTGATGGCGGCAACCAGGGCGATGAAACCGACCGCGATCAACGGTACGCCCCAGGCCCCGAGATCGAGGCTGAGCGAGGTCGCGAAGTTGGAGGCGAAGGCACGTGATGCGGTCGCCGCCGAGGTAATGCCCGACGACATCACCGCAAAGGCCACCAGGAAGGTGACGAAGTGGATGCCGAAGGCCTTGTGGGTATAGAGCGCGGCGCCGGCCGCGCGCGGATATTTGGTGACCAATTCGAGATAGCTGAAGGCGGTAAGGAGGGCGACGACGAAGGCGATCAGAAAGGGCAGCCAGACCACCCCTCCGACCTGCTTGGCCACCTGGCCAGTCAGGGCATAGATGCCCGTCCCGAGAATATCCCCGACGATGAACAGCAGCAGCAATCCGGGTCCCATCACCCGTTGGAGTTCCGTCTTCTGTTCGCCCAATTCAGTGACCGGCTTTTTCATAAACTCCTCCTGATGTTATCGATTCCCTCCGGGAGATTGTTCAATGGGAACAAGCCCCGGTTGTTCCAGAAAAAATATAGAGGTTTCAGGCCGTTCCGTCTCCAGGCCGAAAACCCAATTTATTCTCGTTGAAATCTTGCACTCGGTGCAAATATCTCTTAAATGTGACGGTGTAGGCGCTGCACTGCACAATTCTGCGGCCGATATGGGTATTTTTCTTGAACGGAGGTTCCGATGCCTTGGAATTGCCATGCGGGCTGTCAAGGTCGGCGGAATACTCGATTGCATTTTCAAACCGGTGAGTCTCTGACCATGACAGCAGATGCCGCATTCTCCGATTTCCTGCATTTCTTCCGTTCGTGGATCAGCAATCCATTGCGGGTTGCGGCAGTGGCGCCTTCGGGGGATTCGCTCGCGCGGCTGATGACCCAGGAGATCGCTCCCCTCGACGGTCCGGTCATCGAACTCGGTCCGGGCACCGGCGTGTTCACTCGTGCGCTTCTGGCCCGCGGCGTTGCCCAATCCGACCTTACCCTGATCGAATACGGTCCGGAATTCGTTCCCGGCCTGCAGCGGCGGTTTCCGGAAGCGCGGGTTCTGCAGATGGACGCGGCAAAGCTCGCCCATGAAGATATTTTCGAGGGTGAACCGGTCGGCGCGGTCATCAGCGGCCTGCCGCTGCTTTCCATGTCACCGCGCAAGATTACCGCGATCCTCGGCGGCGCCTTTACCTATATCCGTCCGGGCGGTTCCTTCTATCAGTTCACCTACGGCCCGCGCTGCCCGGTGCCGCGGCCGATCCTCGACCGGCTGGGTCTGAAGGCCGTGCATATCGGCCACACCGTGCGCAACCTGCCGCCGGCCGCCGTCTACCGGATTTGCCGCCGCAAACCGCTGGACCTGACGCGGGAGCGTTCCAGACATCGCGCCGAGGCAGAGGCTAGTCCGGTCCACAATGCCGACGAAGCGGGCGGCTGAACAAAATCGGATGCAATGACCAGGACGACTGATGGCGCCAAGGAGGGCCGGCGGGAAATCAAGCGCCGGCAGACCCGCGAACGCATCGAGGAAGCGGCGATGAGCCTGTTCCTCGAGCGCGGTTTCGACGCCACGACGATCGAGGAAATTGCCGAACGCGCCGAGGTCTCGAAACGCAGTTTCTTCGACTATTTTCCGTCCAAGGAAGAGGTCGTGTTCGCCTGGCAGGACGGTTTTGCCGATCACCTGATGGCGGCGATCGCGTCCAGGCCAGCGGACGAGCCGGCGGTAAAGGCCGTGCAGCACGGCCTCGTCAGCGCCATCGTCTCGGCGGCCGACGAAAGAGCGATGGCGCTCGGAGAACTGATCCGGCGCACGCCGGCGCTGAAGGCCCGCGACCAGCTCAAATATGCCAAGCTCGAGCTGAAGCTCACGGAAGCGCTGAAGGCTCGCAGCCGGAGCGACGAGGAGCGGCTGCGCGTGCGCCTGCTCGCCGCTGTGGTCATAGGCGCCTTGCGGGCGGCCGGGGAACTCTGGAACGAACAGCCGCCGGGCACCTCGCTCGAAACCTTCGCGCACCAGTTCTTCGGCGATTTCTGGAAGACGCTGGCCGATTTCGGCAACGAGGGGCAGGGGCGCTGATTAGATCACGCTGAGCGTCGCCGCGGCGAGCACCACGTAGCGCAGCGCCTTGCCGATGAACACCAGGATCAGGAAGGTCGGCAGCGGTTCCTTGAGCACGCCGGCCGCAACCGTGATCGCGTCACCGCCGATCGGCAGCCAGCTCAGCAACAGCGACCATTTTCCGTATTTCTGGTACCAGGCCTGCGCCTTGTCCAGCTTGTCCTCGCTGACCGGAAACCAGCGGCTGTCGCGAAACCGCTCGACGCCCCGCCCGAGCAGCCAGTTGACTGCAGCGCCCGCCGTATTGCCGACCGAAGCAACCAGCAGCAAACCGACGAGCGAATACCGGTCGGCCAGGATAAGCCCGACCAGAATCGCTTCCGACTGCATCGGAAAGATCGTGGCGGCGATGAAGGCGGCGGAGAACAGGCCTGCATAGGCGGCGAAATCGAACATGATGGAGCTATAGCCGAGCCGAATGAAAAAGGGCGGATGAAAATCCGCCCTTCTGCTTTCATACCAAGGAGGCTCAGGCCTGGCTGGGACGCTCGCCGTCGCCGACGGCCTTTTCGCCGGCGGATTCGGTCTGCGCCTTGTGGCGGGTGCGCCAGTCGCCAAGGAAGAGCAGGATCGGCGCCGCGATGAAGACGGACGAAAGCGCTGCGACGGCGATACCGAAGACCATCGGCACCGCGAAGCTTTCCACAGCGCTACCACCCCAGATCGCCATCGGCAGCAGGGCCAGGAAGGCGGTTGCCGAAGTATAGAGGCTTCGGGCGAGCGTTTCGTTGATCGACAGGTCGATCACGTCGCGCAGCGACATCTTCTTGTAGAGCCGCATGTTTTCACGCATGCGGTCGTAGACCACGACCTTGTCGTTGACGGAATAACCGACCAGCGTCAGCAACGCCGCGATGGCCGTCAGGTTGAAGTCGAGACCGGTCAGCGCGAAGAAGCCGATCGTCTTCGTCACGTCGAGCACGAGCGTCGCGATCGCGCCGACGGCGAACGGCCATTCGAACCGCGCCCAGATGTAGATCATCATGGCGATCGAGGCGAGACCGACCGACAGGAAGCCGGCGGTGGCAAGCTCGCCGCTGACCTTCGGGCCGACGACTTCGGTGCGTTCCACCTTGGCGGTCTGGTCGATCTTGGTGATCTCCGCCTTCAGCTTCTCGACGGCGACCGTCTGGGCCTGCTCGCCGCCGGGCTGGCGCTCGACGCGGACAAGTACGCGGTTGTTGCCGCCGAATTCCTGCAGGGCCACTTCGCCCAGGCCGAGCTCTCCGAGGCCGGAGCGGAAGGCTGCAAGGTCGGTCTGCTGCGTGGTGGTGACTTCCATCTGAATGCCGCCGCGGAAGTCGACGCCGTAGTTGAGGCCCGGCGTGAAGAACAGCACGACCGAGGCGATCGACAGGATGACCGAGACGCCGATGCCGAGGAAGCGGCCCTTCATGAAGTGGATATGGGTGCCGTCCGGAACGAGCTTGATCGGCAGCAGGGGCCTGATGTCGATCTTCTTCAGCTTCCTGCGGGCGGTGATGAACACCATCGCGACGCGAACGACCGACACGGCCGTGAACATCGAGATCATGATGCCGAGGCCCATGGTGACGGCGAAACCGCGCACCGGACCGGAGCCGAACCAGAAGAGCAGGACCGTGGCGATCAAGCTGGTGACGTTACTGTCGACGATGGTCGAATAGGCGCGCTTGAAGCCCGCGTCGATCGCCGCAAAGGCGCTGCGACCCTTGCGCGACTCTTCCTTGATGCGTTCGTTGATGAGGACGTTGGCGTCCACCGCCAGGCCGATGCCGAGCACGACGCCGGCGATGCCGGGCAAGGTCAGTGTCGAGCCGATCAGCGTCAGGCCGGCGAAGGTCAGGATGACGTTGATGAACAGCGCCACGTTCGCGAGAATGCCCCAGGTGCCGTAGAGAAACAGCATGAAGGCGACGACCAGGCCGAAGCCGATGAGGCCGGTGAAAATGCCCATTTCGATGGCATCGGCGCCGAGGTCGGCACCGACGGTGCGTTCCTCGATGACGGTCAGCTTGGCGGGCAGGGCGCCGGCGCGCAGCAGCGCAGACAGCGTGTTGGCTTCCGAAACCGAGAAGCCGCCGGAGATCTGGCCCGAACCGCCGGTGATCGGCGTGCGGATGACCGGCGCGCTGAGCACCTTGTTGTCGAGCACGATCGCGAAGGGACGGCCGACATTCTGCTGGGTGATCTGCGCGAAGCGGTTGGCGCCGGCGCTGTCGAAGCGGAAGTTGACGACGGGTTCGTTGGTCTGCTGGTCGAAGGCGGCGCGGGCATCCGTCAGGCGGTCGCCGGACAGTTCAACGCGGTCGAGGACCGGATACTGGTTGCCGCCCTCGTCGGCGAGCATGGTGACGCCGGCCTCGCCCTGCTGGCCGAGCAGATGGAAACTCATCTTGGCGGTCGAGCCGAGGAGCTGGCGAAGGCGGGACGGATCCTGCTCGCCCGGAAGCTGCACGAGGACGCGGTCCGATCCGACCCGCTGGATGGTCGGCTCGGCGACGCCGACCTGGTCGACGCGCTGGCGGATGATTTCAAGGCTCTGCTCGACAGCTGCGGTGATGTGCGAGTTGATGCCGGCTTCCGTCTGGGCGATCAAGATCGTGTTGTCGGTCGGCGTGGTGATCGCGAGATCGCTGCCGCCGACGCTCGTGCCGAGGCCGATCGGGTTGGCGAGCGTCTGGAGTTCCGTCACGGCTGCAGCGCGCTGGGCCGCGTCGCGCACCGCAACGGTGATCGTATCGCCGGACCGGCGGATCGCCGAAGTGTTGATGTTCTTGTCGCGCAGCACGCGGCGGGCGTCCTGCAGCAGGCTCTGGACGCGTTCGTTGATCAGGTCGGGACGGTCCACCTCGAGCACGAGATGCGAGCCGCCACGCAGGTCGAGGCCGAGTGCCACGCGGCTATGCGGCAGCCACGACGGCATGCGGTCGAGCGCCGACTGGGGTATCACGTTCGGTAGAGCGACCAGAATACCGAGAATGATGATGACGGCATAGCTCGCCACCAACCATGGGGAATTTCTCATATGTTTAATCCTGCTGAGCCCGAGCCACGCTCTGTCGAGCGGTTAGGGCAGAATGCTGATGTCGTTCAAGCGCTTGGCGCGCGATATCTCAGACGCGGGCCGGCGGCGCGCGCGCCAGCGAACCATGCCAGAACGGGGAGTCCGCCGGATGGGAAGACGGCTTCGAGGCGAAGGCCGGGACGAAAATCGGGAAAGCGATCTCGATGGCGCGGGCTTCCAGCGCACCGCCGCCCGCGGGCCAATGGGCGCCCGTTCCGTCCTTGCGGTCCATGGCTGCCAGTGCGCGCAAAGGTTCGCGCTTGCTCAGGTGCGGAGTGTCGCTGGTCCTGTCGGCCGAAAGAATGCCGCGGGGGAATTGCACGTCCTTGACGACACTCGACAGCAGGCCGAACAGCGCAGCGATCAGCAGAGCGGCGGCAAAGACTGGCCAGCGCGACAGGTGGCTTTCCTGTTCGCGTCCGTTTCTCGTCCGCTTGTCCTGCGGAAACAGCGCCATCCGCATCAGCTCCGGAGCGTTAAAAATCCCGAAGTCTTTGCTTCGGAACGGAATGCCGCCTTCTAAAGGAGAGGTGGGAGGCGGTCAATCTCCAGTAGGCCGGGAGCGTAACGGCAGATTGCGGCGGCATTTGCGCCGATCACGGCATTGCGGGTCGGAATCCGGCGCTTTTGCCGATCTGCCTGCATGAGACCATGAAGACGCCGCCTCTATTTGTGGATCGGGTCCTTCCACAGGACTTCTTCCGGCTTCTCGATGGGTTCGATATCGAGATTGACGACGACAGGATCCTGGCCGGAGCGGCAAAGCACGCATTCCAGCGTTTCGTCCGGACTGGCATTGATCTCCTGGTGCGGCACATAGGGCGGCACGTAGATGAAATCGCCGGGGCCGGCCTCCGCCACGAATTCCAGGTTGTCGCCCCAGCGCATCCGCGCTTTTCCCTTCAGCACGTAGATGATGCTTTCGAGATCGCCGTGGTGATGGGCGCCGGTCTTGGCGTTGGCATGGATCGTCACCGTGCCCGCCCAGATCTTCTCGGCGCCCGCGCGGGCGTTGTTGATCGCGGTCGCGCGGTTCATGCCGGGAGTCTGGGCGGTGTTGGGGTCGAGCGAATTGCCGGGAATGACTTTCACGCCGTGCTCGCGCCAATCGACGTTGGAATGACCGTCATGGTCATCGTCATGAGGGTGGTGATGATCGTCGTGGCTATGGCTCAAGATCGTTCTCATTGACTAGGACGGGGCTCACCAACTCTTGCGAGTAGGGGGTCCGCGAGCCCCTGACCGGCGTCATGCCGGCTGGAGGCCACGTAGCTTTGCTCGAGGAACATGATCAATGGGAACATCCCAAATGTCAAAGACTTGGTAAGGAAAGAATAACTTTCCTGTTTCAAATCAACGCACTGTCACGCGCCGATAGCCCCTTTGGCCTCTCCAGCGCGAACGGCAGATCGAACCGCCGCTTGCCGGTTGCATCGTGGATCGCGTCGCGAACACGGCGGGGTTCGTGGGTGAAGGCGGCTCAAACGCCCTGGATGAGCGGCAGGACTTCAATCGAGCCCTGGTAGATCATGTCGAGGGCCACATAGACGATGACGGCCAGGCCGACATAGGCGATCCAGCGGAAGCGGGACAGGAGTTTGGCGACGAAGTTGGCCGCCACGCCCATCAGCGCGATCGAGATGATCAGGCCGACGATCAGCACTATGGAATGTTCCTTGGCGGCACCGGCGACGGCAAGCACATTGTCGAGCGACATCGAGATGTCGGCGACGACGATCTGGGTGGCGGCCTGGAAAAAGGTCTTGTTGGCGGCCTTTTCCTTCGCGGTGGCGGCATGTGCATCGTCGCTGTGGCCTTCGCGCAGTTCGCTCCACATTTTCCAGCAGACCCAGCCGAGTAGCAGGCCGCCCGCAAGCTGGAGCCCCTTGATCGCCAGAAGATAGGTGGCGACGACCGCAAACACGAGGCGCAGCACGGTGGCGGCGGAAATGCCGAAGATGATCGCTTTCTTGCGGAGTGCGGCTGGAAGACCGGCGGCAGCAAGGCCGATGACGATGGCGTTGTCGCCGGAAAGAACGAGGTTGATGGCAATGACCTCGAGAAGCGCCGCAAGGCCGCCTGCGGTGAAGAGTTCCATCATGAAGCGTGAACCTGAACCGGGAATAGATCGAGGGTGTGAGGCTATGCTGATCTTCTAGTCATGCTTTTATGCGGACTGGTACAGAATATTTCCAAGCGCTTGGCAAGCGCATTTTGCGTTTTGTCAAACGGCATCATCCGCCACGGCAGCGGATTTCCCACCGGGAAGAAGGCAGACGATCCGAGCAGCAGCTTTTCACGCGCTCTACCTCCACTTGCCGCGACTCACCTGCCCCCTATATGGCCTCACGGCGGAGCAGGTCCCCAACCTGCCACTCACGGCGCGGAGTTTTTTCGCCTCGGGAAGCTGAGGGGGCAAGCGTTCAAGGGATGAAGGAGACGTTGATGGCACAGAAGGCCGTTGTGCTTGTCGTCGAGGATGAACCGCTGATCCGCTTTACCACGCTCGATGCGCTGGAAGAGGTCGGGCATTACGTATTGGAAGCCGGCAATGCCGACGAGGCGATGGTGCTGTTCCGCAACCGCGACGATATCGACATTGTCTTCACCGACGTCAACATGGCCGGGTCCATGGATGGCATTCAGCTTGCTCAGCGTATCCGCGCCATCCGCCCGAGCATCGGCATCATCATCACGTCGGGCGTTGTCAGCCTCGATCCGATGCTTCTGCCGACCAATACGGTGTTCCTGCCGAAACCCTATCAGCACGACCTGCTGCTGTCCTCGATCCACGAGATGATGCCGGGCTGAAGACGGGCCGCCGGAACCAAGTGGCATGGCTTCCGGTTACCTCCTTCGATCAACCGGAGGAATTTCAGATGCTGAAGAGGTTCATCGCGTTTTCCGCCCTTTCGCTGTCGCTTGCGGCACCCGTCCTGGCCCAGACATCCGGCCCTGGCGCAACTCCCGCCTTGCCCGGCACGACAGCGACCACACCCGATGCCAATTCCGGCGCCTCGAGGGTCACGACGCTTCCCGGCGTTACCGATCCGACGACGACCAACAGCACGACCGGCACCGTCGATCACGAAGATCACTGCCAGCCGCCGGGGACGCCGACCAATACCAATCCAAGCGCCGAAGCCCTGACGCTGCCGCGGCCTGAACAGGCGTGCAACTGATAGAGACGCGAAAACGCCTTTACTCTTCGTCAATCTCTATTAAGTTGGTAGACATTGAAGCGGCCACGGAAGCGGATCCAAAACCGACTTCCGGTGGTCCCCAAGACAGCCTTTCGCCCAGAACAACCAAGGACGAGGAGTGTGCTTGATGACTTATGATGTCGCCGTCGTCGGTTCCGGTTTTTCCGCAATCGCCCTTACCATCAATCTCCTTCGCTTCCTGCCGGCCTCAGCCTCGATTGCCGTGGTCGGCGACGATCCCGGCTTCGGGCGGGGCACCGCCTACCGCACCGAATTTTACCTGCACCGCCTCAATGTGCCGGCGGCGCGGATGAGCGTGTTTCCGGATCGGCCGGACGATTTCGTCGAATGGCTGCGCCGCCAGGGCAGGGCGGCCTTTCCTGAGGATTTCGCCTCTCGCGGCGACTACGGCCTCTACCTGCGCGACACGCTGGCCTCGCTGCTGAGGCCCCGCGAGCGGCGCGCGCATGTGGATTTCATCCGGGCCAAGGCCACCGCCTGCGTCCACTGCGAACAGGACGGGCTCGTTTTCCATCTCGACAATGGCGGCGAATTGCGCGCCCGTACCGTTATCCTGGCACTCGGCGTCGGCAATGCCGACCTGCCTCTGCCGAAGGATCGCATCGATTCGGCCGTCGGCGCCCGAACCATCGACAATCCCTGGCGACTGGGGTGGCTTTCGCGTGTAGGCCGCACCGACGAACTCTGTATCTTCGGCTCCGGGCTGACGATGATCGACCAGGTCCTGTCGCTGCGGGCCCAGGGCCATCGCGGCCGCATCCATGTCCTGTCGCGGCGCGGACTGGTGCCGCACCCGCATCCGGCCCGACGCGCCGCTCCGGTCACGCCGGACCTGCCCGATACCCGGGAGATCAGCGCGCTGCTTCACGCTTTGCGCCGGCAGGTGGAGAACGGCGCCGACTGGCGGGGCGTCGTCGATGGCCTGCGACCGCAGACCCAGGCTTTGTGGCAGAGCCTCAATGCCGATCAGCGTTCCCGTTTCCTTCGGCACGCCTTGGCCTGGTGGAATGTCCACCGCCATCGTATCGCGCCGGAGGTGTTTGCGCGCTTCGACGCGCTTCTGAAGGATGGCACGGTGACTGTGCATGCAGGCTTCCTCCGCTTGATCGACAGGGATGGCGAAGGTGCGAACGTCCGGTTCAGGCAACGCGGCACGCCTGACATCGTCTCCCTCCGTGCCGACTGGATCGTCAACTGCACAGGCATGGAGCGCGCAGGCATCGGCCATTCGCCGCTGCTGAGCGAGATGCGCAATCGACAGATGATCTCCATGGACGAACTCGGACTTGGCATTTCCGTCGATCGGCAGTCTCGGGTTCTCGACCCGGACGGCCGGCCGCAGCCGGGCCTGTTTGCAGCCGGAGCGCTGACGGCCGGCCAGTTCTGGGAGATCACGGCTGTGCCGGATATCCGTGTCCAGGCAAAGGCGCTTGCCGAAGAGATCACGACCCAGATCGCCCGCGCTGCGCCGCGGACGGCCCGCATCGCGTGATCAAGCATTCTCTGAGCATGATTTTCTCCTGACTGGGTATCTGCGGCAGATTCCTTGCTTTCATGCTGCGGTACCCACGCTAATCTGGAGAAAGTCATTGCGCAGAGAGGAATTTCCATGGCCCTGAAACTCGTCGGTCTTGCGGGTAGCTACAACCGCCCATCCAAGACCTTTGCGCTGGTCGAACACATCGCCTCCGTCGCAGCCGAACGTTATGGATTCGACGTCCGGCTTCACGACCTTACCGATGTCGGGCCGTCTCTCGGTCAGGCACAACGCCAGGGCGATCTCGACGAAGCAGCCGCCAGGGTGCTCGCCGATGTCGTGGAGGCCGATTTCCTGATCGTCGGTTCGCCGACCTACAAGGGCAGCTATCCCGGCCTGTTCAAACATTTCATCGACCTGATCGATCCGGAACAACTGCGCGCCAAGCCGATCCTGATCACCGCAACCGGCGGCGGCGACCGGCACGCACTGATGGTCGAACATCAGCTTCGGCCGCTGTTCGGCTTCTTCATGGCCCATACATTGCCGACGGCTGTCTACGCCTCCGATCGCGATTTCGCCGATTATCGGATCGTTTCGGAGTCCCTGCAGCAACGGATCGGCTTTGCCGTCGACGAGCTTGCCGCCTTCTTCCCCGTCCGGGGACTCGCTGCCGCCGAGTAACTTTACTTTCGCCGGATTTGTCGTCATCAATCCCCGCCATCGCAATCCGGAGGGGAACGCAATGACGATCGAAGAAGACATGGCGAAGATCGCGGAGCAGGAGAAGGCGCTCGTCTTCGACCGGTTCGACCTGACCACTGCCTGGGACCTCGGATCGTTGCTTCGCCATATGGCCGTCGAACGGGGCCTGAGCGTCGTCATCGACGTGCGGCTGCATTCGATGTCGGCCTTCTACACGGCATTGCCGGGCACCACCGCAGACAACGAAAACTGGGTGCGCCGCAAGCGCAATCTGGTGTTCCGCTTTTTCCAGTCGAGTTATGCAATCGGGCGGAAGCTCGAGCTCCAGGGCGATACGGTGGAAAGCCGATATGGTATTCCCGCAGCGGACCATGCGCCGCATGGCGGCAGCTTTCCGATCAAGGTCGCCGGTGTCGGCTGCATCGGGGCGGTGACGGTGTCGGGCCTGCCGCAGCGCGAGGATCATAACATGGTCGTCGAAGCCCTTGCCCGGATGACCGGCAAGGATATCTCCACACTCCGTCTCGGCTAAGGAGATATGCGATGGCGCAGGCCGACGTAAAAACCCCCGGGGAAGTTTTCACCTTCTGGTTCAAGGAGCTGACCCGCAAGGACTGGTTCGAGAAGAATGAGGCGCTCGACGAGGCAATGCGCCGGCATTTCGCGGCCACTCATCTTTCGCTTGCCCGCGGCGACCTCGACGCCTGGCGGACGTCGCCGGAAAACCGGCTGGCGGCGGTGATCGTGCTCGACCAGCTTTCCCGCAACCTCTATCGCGGCACCCCGCTTGCCTTCGCAACGGATTGGCTGGCCTTGCGGGAGGCCAGGCTGGCGATCGAGGCTGGCGCGGATATGGCGGTCCTGCCCGAGCAGCGCGGCTTCTTCTATCTTCCCTTCGAGCATTCGGAGACGCTCGCCGATCAGGATCGGTCGGTTGAACTCTTCGCCTTGCTGGGTGATGCGGAATATCTGGACTATGCGGAACGTCACCGTGCGGTGATCCGCGAATTTGGTCGTTTCCCGCATCGCAATGCGCTGCTCGGCCGGGAATCGACCGCCGCCGAACTCGAATATCTTGCCAAGCCCGGCGCCGGTTTCTGATCTCGAAGTAATTATCGGCGGAACATGCGTGCGACGGCAATCAGGATGCATGCACCGATGAAGCCGGCGATCAGGTAGCCGATCCAGCCGCCGAGCACGACGCCGAAGACGCCGAGAATGGCATTGGCGATGATGGCGCCGACAATGCCCAGGATGATGTTCATGATCAAGCCCATGTCGCTTTTCATGAACTTTTCGGCGAGCCAGCCGGCAATGCCGCCGATGATGATGGCTGCGATCCAGCCGATACCTGCCTGTTCCATGACTTACCCTCAATGATTGTTGGGACGGGGAAACGCGAAGAAATGTTCCAGGTTCCAGGAATTGGAACAATTCCTGGAACCTGGACTACAGCATTCCTTTTCTTCGCCCAGAAGTCACTCTATTTTCGCCGACGAATCCGATCGAAAGACAAAAGAGCAGACATTTGACAGAACTTCCCACGACCGGCCCTTCAACCGTTCAGCGCATAACCCGCGTGCTGTTCGCCGCACTCATGATCGCCGCCGTCCAGCTGGGCTCGTCGTCGCATGTGTTTGCCCAGACGCAACAGCAGGCGCAGGGACAGCGCCAGGAGCAGGTGCCACCCGACGTCACCCTCGATTCGATCAATTCGGACATGAAGGGCAAGATAGACACGATCCGTCAGCGGCTCGATAGCTTCCGCAACCGGATCCAAAGCGACGCCGATGACGATGCGCGCCTTGCGGAACTCAGGGTTCAGGCGGAAACGATCGTCGGCGAAATGCGCTCGGCCTCGGATGCCATGCGCACTCGCGTCGAACAGATCCAGGCCCGGCTTAAGAGCCTCGGCGAGCCGCCTGCGGCCGGCCAGCCTCCGGAAGCGCCCGCGGTCGTTGAAGAGCGCAATCGGCTGTTGAACGAGCGCTCCGAGCTCAATCTGATCGTCGACGACGCCGGCCAGCTTTCCAACAGCGCGACCCAGGTCGCCAACACGATCACCAATCTGCGCCGCACGCTGTTTACTCAGACGCTGTTCCGCCACACCGAGCTGTCGGGCGAATTGTTCGCCGATGCCGGCCACGCGTTCGTCGCCGAGGTCAGGAACTTCGGCTCTACCTTCAGCGGCTGGATCAGTTTCGTCTGGAAATTCAAGAAGCTGCAGCTGCTGGGCGCTCTGGCGCTGTCGCTCGGCGCGGCAATGCTCTTCCTGTCCGGAGGATACCGGCTGTTCGGGCGTTTCATCCGGCGAAACGACCACGAACATCCCTCCTATATAAGGAGATTGTCGGTGGCGTTCTGGTCGACGGTGATCCAGACCGTGGCGCTGGCGGCCTTTCTGCTCGCTTCCTTCCTGTTCCTCGACGGCTTCAACGTGCTGCGGACGGATATCACGCCGATCGTGGTGACCTTCTTCGGCTTCGTCTGGTTCGTTAATTTCGTCTGGAAGCTCACCTATGGCGTATTGGCGCCGGGCGAGCCGGAGTGGCGGCTCGTCCGCATCACCAATCGCGGTGCCCGCCTGCTGACGCTCGCCGTACTCGCCATGGCGATCGTCAACGGGCTCGACTATCTGCTCGGCGCGATCAGCGAGGCGCTGAATTCGCCGCTGGTTCTGACCATCGTCAAAAGCCTGCTCGCTTCGGTGATCATCGGCCTGATCCTGATTGCCATCTCCTTCGTCCAGCCGCGGCTTGTCGAGGGCGAGGATCCCGATGGGCCGGGACATCGGTGGCCGCGGTACTTTCCGCTGTTCCTCCGTGTCATGGGTCTGCTCCTGATCCTGTCGGTGCTGACGGGATATGTGGGGCTTGCCCGGTTCGCTTCGACCCAGATCGTGCTGACCGGTGCGGTGATCGTGCTGATCTATATCGGGCTCCTGTCGGGCAGGGCGGTTTCGAAACAGGGATCGTTCACGGATACGGCGGTCGGCCGCCGGCTCGCCGAAAGCTTCAATTTCGGCGAGGTCTCCCTCGACCAGGCAGGGCTCGTTGCTGGACTTGGCATCTACGCCTTTGCGCTGATCCTCGGCATTCCCCTCATCCTGCTGACCTGGGGCTTCCAGATCGCCGATATCGAAGCCTGGATCTACAGTTTCTTCACGCAGATCCGGATCGGCAACATCTCGATCTCGATCGTCGGCATTCTGGGCGGCATTCTGCTCTTCGGCCTCGGTTTCGTGGTCACCCGCTGGGTGCAGAAGTGGATCGACGGCAATGTGCTGGCGCGCAGCCAGGTGGATCTCGGCGTCCGCAACTCGGTCAAGACCGGTATCGGTTACCTCGGCATCGGGCTTGCGGTGATCGTCGGCGTCTCGGCCGCGGGCATCGATCTCTCGAGCTTCGCGCTGGTGGCATCCGCGCTGTCGGTCGGCATCGGTTTCGGTCTCCAGAATATCGTCTCGAACTTCGTCTCCGGTCTGATCCTGCTCGTCGAGCGGCCCTTCAAGGTCGGCGACCATGTGGTGACCGGGGCGACGGAAGGCATCGTCAAGCGCATCTCGGTGCGCGCCACGGAGATCGAAACGTTCCGCAAGCAGTCGATCATCGTGCCGAATTCCGACCTCATCAACTCGCCGGTCGGCAACTGGACGCATCGCAACAAGATCGGGCGTTCCGAGGTGCCGGTCGCGGTGAGCCACCACACCGATCCGCAAAAGGTGATGGATATCCTTCTGGAACTGGTCGATCAGGTGCCGGAAGTGCTGCGCAATCCGGAACCGCACGTGGAGTTTTTGAGCTTCGGGCCCTCCTCGCTCAATTTCGAACTGAGGTTCCATCTGGCCGACATGGGCGAGGGCTTGAGAATCCGCAACAATCTGCGGATCGCCATCCTCAGGCGGTTCAAGGAGGAGGGGATCGATATCCCGTTCCCGCAGCAGGAAATCATCTTTCATCGGGGCAGGCCGATCCCGCAGGAGGAGAATGATGCAAGAGGGGGCGCTTGACCGTCCCTCCGCTCGAGCCCCGCGCGGCCATTCTGAGGATCGTCGCGGGCTGGCTCCCGGCATGTCGTAAACAGGCGTTTGGCCCGCCTGTCGGAATTGCATAGTCCCTGCAGTTTGCGAAAAGGCCGCACGAGGCCGAAGAGGGGTTTTTTCCATGAAGACACATGCACGGGCGGTGGTGATCGGCGGCGGCGTGGTCGGTGTTTCGACGCTTTATCATCTGGCGAAAAAGGGCTGGAGCGATGCTGTCCTGATCGAACGCAAGGAATTGACCTCCGGTTCGACCTGGCATGCGGCGGGTCTTCTGCCGCTTTTCAATCTCTCCTATTCGGTCGGCCAGCTGCACAAATATTCGGTGCGTTTCTATCAGGAACTGCAGGAAGAGACCGGCATGAATGTCGGTTTCTCGAAAGTCTCGAACATCCGTCTCGCCCGCACCAGGGACCGCTGGGAAGAGTACATGTATTATGCCGGGATCGCCGAGACGATCGGCGTCACGGTCAACGTCCTGACGCCCGAACAGGTGAAGGAAATCTGGCCGCTCTGCGAGATGGATGGAATCCTCGGCGCCATCCAGCATCCGGACGACGGCTATATCCAGCCGGCCGACCTCACGCAGGCGCTTGCCAAGGGCGCGCGTGACCTCGGCGCCACAATCTATCGCAACACGACCGTCACCGCCATCGAACAACAGCCGGACGGGCTCTGGAAGGTGACGACCGACAAGGGCGAGATCACCGCCGAGCACGTCATTTCCTGCACCGGCAACTTTGCCCGCAAGACCGGCGAGATGGTCGGCATCAACATTCCGGTCATTCCGGTCGAACACCAGTACATCGTCACCGAGCCGCATCCGGCGATCCAGGAGCGCAAGGCCAAGGGCCTACCGGAAATGGGGGTCCTACGCGAATCGGACTCGTCCTGGTACATGCGCGAGGAGAATGGCGGCCTGCTGCTCGGGCCTTACGAGGTCGGAGCACCCGTCTGTTACGTCGACGGTCCGTCCGACGAGAGCGAATACGAGCTCTTCAACGAGGAACTCGACCGGTTGATGCCCTATATCGAGACCGCCATCGTGCGCGTGCCGGCCTTCGGCGAAGTGGGCATCAAGAAGGTCTACAATGGCGCGATCGCCTATACGCCGGACGGCTCGCCGATCGTCGGTCCCGCGCCCGGCCTCAAGAACTTCTGGCTGAACGAGGGCCATTCCTTCGGCATCACCGCCGCTGGCGGCGCCGGCTGGCAGCTGGCGGAATGGATCGTCGATGGCGAACCCACCGTCGACATGATGGGCGTCGATCCGCGCCGCTTCGGCCCTTACGCAACGGAAGGCTACCTCATCGAGAAGAACGAAGAGGCCTATGCCAATGTTTTCACGATGCATTATCCTGACGAAGAGCGTTCTGCCGCGCGTCCGTTGAAGACGACGCCGGTCTATGACCGGCTGAAGAAGATGGGTGCCGTGTTCGGCTCCGTCTACGGTTGGGAGCGCGCCAACTGGTTCGCGCCTGAAGGTTATGAAGTGCCTGCGGAAGACCTCGGCGTCGGCGTCGACGTGCTGACCGGCCACAATCATGCGCCGGCACTGGAAGATGGCCGGATCGTCGAAAAATGGTCTTTCCGCCGCTCGAACTATTTCGACCACGTCGGCAACGAGGTCAAGAATGTCCACGAGAATGTCGGCGTGCTCGACATGTCGGCCTTCGCCAAGATGGAAGTGTCCGGCCCGGGTGCGCGCGCTTTCCTCGACTCTATCTTTGCCAATGCGATCCCGAAGAAGCGCGGCCGCATCGCGCTCTGCCACCTTCTGACCAAACAGGGTGGGGTGCGTTCCGAGTTCACGGTCTACGAATGGGCACCGGATCGTTTCTATCTCGTGTCGGCGGGCGCCTATGAGGCGCATGACCAGGATTACCTGCGTAAGCTCGCCCCGACAGATGGCTCGGTCAAACTGACCCAGATCACCCAGAGGCTCGGCGTGCTGGTTCTGGCAGGCCCGAAGTCCCGCCAGGTTCTGAAGAAGCTCACCCGCACCAGCCTCGACAACAAGGATTTCCCCTGGCTGTCCGGCAAGGAGATTTCCGTCGGCATGGCCTCCGCCCATGCGCTTCGCGTCAACTTCGTCGGCGAGCTTGGCTGGGAACTGCATCACCCGATCGAGATGCAGAACTATATCTTCGACAAGCTGATGGAAGCCGGCGCCGAATTCGGTATCAAGCCTTTCGGCATCCGAGCCATGCTCTCGATGTCGGTCGAGAAATCCTACCGGCTCATCCCGCGCGAAATGTCGATCGAGTACAATGCCTACGAGTCCGGCCTCGACCGGTTCATCAAGACCGACAAGGAATTTCTCGGCAAGCAAGGCCTGCTTTCCTACAAGGAAAAGGGGCTGCGGTGGAATTTCTGCACGCTGGTCATCGAAGGCGCCAATGATGTCGATGCCCGCGGTTCGGAGGCGATCTACAACGAAGACGGCGAATTGATCGGCCGCGCCACCAACGGCGCCTACGGCTGGCGTATCGGCAAGTCGTTGGCGCTTGCGATGGTCAAACCGGGCTATGCAGAGACCGGCACCAGGCTCAAGATCAAGATTCTCGGCAGCCTCTACAACGCCAGTGTTGTGCCGGAAAGTCCGTTCGACATGGACAACACTGCGCTACGGGCCTGAAAACCGCCTAAAAGTAAGAAGTCGTTGACGTTAGCGGGCGGTCTTCGGGCCGCCCGTACCGTTTTGATACCGTAGTGCGGCTCCGATTAACGGTTCTGCAAAGCGTTTCCACTAGGGATGTTATCAGAGGGGATAATATCTTATTCGATAGGGGCACCATGACATTCCTCGGCATCTCCGGGATGCAGTATTCCGGCCAATCACTGGCAAACTCCCGCATCCTGCTTGCGGAGGATTCGAACGTCTTTACGTCGATGATCGGGACCCGGCTCAGGGAGCTGTTCGGCATCGAGGTCGAAATCTGCCGCAACTTCGAGGAATTGCAGTTCGCCTATGACCGCTCCGCCGAGCCGGTGATGCTGGCGATTTCCAATATCAATCTGCCAGGCGCGGAAAACGGGGAAGCGCTGGAGTATCTCGTCGATCTGTCGATCCCGACCATCGTCTTTACCGGGACCTTCCATGAAGAAACCCGCGACAAGCTGCTGACCAAGGACATCGTCGACTATATCCTCAAGGACAATGTCTTCGCGGTTGAAATGCTGGCCGAATCGGTCTGCCGGTTCCTTACCAATCATCGCCACCACGTCCTGATCGTAGACGACAGCCCGACCGCACGAGCGCTGCTCTCGAGCCGCCTGAAGCGCTACAATTTCCGGGTCAGCGTTGCCGAGAACGGTGCCAAGGCCTTGGATATTCTCAAGAAGAACCCGGATATCGGCCTCGTCGTCACGGACTACAACATGCCCGATATCGACGGCTTCGAACTCACCCGCCGCATCCGTTCGGTGCGCGGCTCGCACGAACTTAGGATCATCGGCGTTTCGTCCTCTTCGAACCGGCTGCTTTCGGCCCGCTTCCTGAAGGCCGGCGGCAATGATTTCATGCTGCGCCCCTTCATCGACGAAGAATTTTACTGCCGCGTCAACCAGAACCTGGATACGCTCATCCAGATCCGGTCGATGCAGGCAAGACGCCAGGAAACGGCGGTGAAGAACGTCGCCTGATCCCCGAGGAACTCCGTATGCCGTACCTTCTAAGCCAGCATTTCCGGGAGAAGGAGCGCTTGACCCACGGTTTGGCGGCGCCGTTGCCGATCCAGATGGAGGCGGTCCGTCCGATTGCCGATCCGTTGACCGGTTTTGCCAACCTGAAGGAATTTTACCGGCTTGGCGAACCGGTGGTGAGGGAATGTCTTTCCGAGGGGATATCCTGCGCCGTCGCGATCGTGAGCATCGACCATTTCCGGCGGTTGAACGCTGTCCATTGCGAAGAAACCGTCGCCCAAGTCGTCAAGACCACCGCCGCCAGGCTTGGTTCCGCGTGTCGCGGCAGCCGTCATTTTCTTGCGCGGCTGGGTGACGAGGAATTCGGCATGCTGCTGGTCGGTCTCGACGTAGCCGCTGCGACGGAATTCTGCGAGAATCTGAGGCTTGAGGTCGCCGGCATCAGGATCATGTCCGGCGATATCGATTTTTCGATGACCGTTTCGATCGGACTGGCGGAGGTCTGCGGTCCGGAAACGTTCGACAATTACCTCAACGCCGCAGAACAATTCCTGTTCATGGCGAAAAGCCATGGCCGCAACAGAGTGTTTTCCGACTATACGATCGCGCTGCAGGCGGCGGACTGACCCGCCGCAATCCCCAGGGCTCAGGCCACGACCCCGGTGCGCGACGTATTCATGTTGAGCTTGCGCTCGGCCCGTTCCTGCTGCGGCGAACGATTATAGACCTCCCGATAACATTTCGAGAAATGCGACGCGGACACGAACCCGCAGGCAACCGCCACCTCGACCACGGGCATCGAGGATTGCACGAGCAGGTGCCTTGCCCGGTCGAGCCGGATTTCCAGATAATAGCGCGCCGGCGAGCGGCCCATTTCCTGACGGAACAGGCGTTCGATCTGGCGCCGGGAGAGGCCGGCGTCGTCGGCGATCTCGACCAGCGACAGCGGCTCGGAGAGATTGTTTTCCATAACCTCGATGATCGTCAGAACCTTGGCGTTCTGGACGCCGAGGCGGGCGCGCAGCGGCAGGCGCTGGCGGTCATGCGGGTTGCGGACGCGGTCCGTCAACTGCTGCTCGCAGACGCGGTTGACGAGGTTCTCGCCGAAATCCTGGCTGATCAGGTTCAGCATCATGTCGAGCGAGGCGGTGCCGCCGGCGCAGGTATAGAGGTTCGAATCGACCTCGTAGAGATCCGCATAGACTTCCGCCTGCGGGAATGCCTCGGCAAAGCCTGGCAGGTTCTCCCAGTGGATCGCACAGCGCTTGCCGTTCAGCAGCCCGGCCTGGGCGAGGACATGCGCTCCGGTGCAGAGGCTTCCAACGGCAATGCCGCGGTTATAGGTCTCGCGCAGCCAGGCGTTGACCGACTTGTTGTTGAATTCCTCCACGTAGACGCCCGAGCAGACCAGAACCATGTTCGGACGGTTTTCACCGGAGAGGTTGCGACGTTCGTCGGCGAGAGAGGAGTTTACTTCGATCCCGATGCCGCTCGAGGAATAGACCTTTTCGCCGTCGGCGGAACAGAGCCGCCAGGTATAGGCCGAGTATCCGAGCATGCGATTGGCGATTCGCAGCGTCTCCACCGCTGCAGCAAAAGGCAGCATGGTGAAATGGGGAACAAGAAAAAAGACGAGAGAGCGCTTTGCTGCCGGGTTTTTGGTCATCACATTCATGCCGTCATTCCCCTTGTTCGTGGCCGTACATTGCGGCCCGCTTTTCTTCAAAAGCGACATTGGCACGGGGAAAGGCGGCGGAGAAGGGCTTTGGACGACAGGCTGATAACATTTTTGCGACATAAGCGGGTCGCAGACGTAATTGCCAAAGGCGATAGGCTCAAAGCGTGTCTCAGATTACATGGCCCGCTTCGCTGTTCGCGTCGGCGGGCCATGGAGCGGGAGGGTTATCGGCGATGCGGTGCGGCATTGGTCGTCGGCCATCCGATGTCCTTGCGGATTTCTGCCGGCAGACCTTCCAGCATTCTTTCGGTCTGGCGACGACGCCATTGATCGCGAAGGCTGATAACCGCGTCCAGGGCAGGGCGGATGAGCGAGGCGAACGATGACGGCCGGGACCGGGAGCGATCGCTCTCCTGATAGGTGATCATAGTCATGTCAGTTCTCCTTGAGTGTCTCATGGGACAACGCTCAGTCGGGACAATGAACGCCATCAATCCATCAATCAATCGGATGCAAGTTATGCGTCTCATGAAATTCTGTTTTGTATCGACGCTTGCTTCCGATGTTTTTGAGTATGCCGCCGGTTTGACATTCAATCAAACGAAATGATATGGTGCTTAAGTTCAGAATTATTGATAGAGGCTGACATGACTGTCCCATTCCGCCCGCCGCTTCCGCTGCTCGATAATGACGTATTGCGCACGTTCGTGGCGATTGCCGAAACCGGCAATTTCTCGACCGCGGCCGATGCAGTTCTGCGTACGCCGTCAGCGGTCTCGATGCAGATCAAGAAACTGGAAGAGCAGTTGAAGACGACGCTCTTCCTGCGCGACGCTCGCTCGGTGTCGCTGACGCAGCATGGCGAGATGCTGCTTTCCTATGCGCGGCGCATGCTGGCGCTCTCCAACGAGGCAGTGTCACGTTTCGTCATGCCGGAACTCTCCGGCGTGGTGCGTCTCGGCGCGCCGGACGATATCGCCGAACGCCTTCTGCCGAAGGTTCTCAAGGACTTCGGCGAAAGCTTTCCGGGCATCATGGTCGATGTCACGGTCGACATGAGCCTGGCGCTCAAGAAGCGCATGGACGAGCAGCGGCTGGACCTGGCGCTGATCAACTGTGCGACCCGGCCTTTCTCGACGGCCGGAGAGATGATTCACACGGAAAGACTGGTCTGGGCCGGCGCCAAATGCGGCACGGCCTATCTGCGCGATCCGCTGCCGATTTCCGTCTGGGAAGACGGGTGCGTGTGGCGACATGATGCAATTTCTCAGCTCGAGAAGCACAAGCGGAGCTATCGCATCGCCTATGCCAGCGCCCATACGATGGCGCAGCGCGCCGCCGTGCTGTCCGATCTGGCGATCGCGCCGTTCCCGCGCTCCTACGTCACCGACGACATGCAGATACTCGGGGCGAAAGAGGGCCTGCCGGAGCTTATCAACTTCGATATCCGCCTGTTGACGGCACCGCAGCTTTCCGTGCCCGGCAAGGCCGTGGCCGAAAGCATCCGCGAAGCTTTCGGCTCCCTGGTCGCCGCTGCTGCCTGATCCTACTCGCGGCCGCGGCGACGTCTGCGGCCGCCTTCTCCCGAAGCCTCGGCTGGTACCTTTCGCTCCGGCAGGGTGATGACTGCCGCCAGGTGCGGGAAGGCATCGACCTTGTTCGGCAGGGCCATGGCATAGACGAAATGCTCCTGGAATTTCGGCTCCAGCGCCGTCTCGATCTTCTCGATCCTGCTCACGGTTTCCTCGATCTCGCGGCGGTAGCCGCGGTTCAGCAGGCACATCCGTGCGCCCGTGCCGGCGGCATTGCCGACCGATTTGACGCGGCCCAGATCGCAATCCGGGATGAGACCCAGCACCATCGCGTATTTCGGATCGATGAACGTGCCGAAGGCGCCGGCAAGGCCGATCCGGTCGACATGGTCGACACCCTGCTTGTCCATCAACAGCTTGACGCCGGCATAAAGCGCCGCCTTGGCGAGCTGGATGGAGCGCACGTCGTTCTGGGTCACGGTGATGCGCTGCTCGCCGTCATGCACCAGATAGGAGAAGGTCCGGCCGTTCTGGAGGATGCGCGGGCTGCGCTCCGCCATCGCGCCGTCCACCACGCCGTCTTCCGAAATCAGCCCGGCAAGATACATTTCGGCAATCACTTCGATGATCGCAGAGCCGCAGATGCCGGTGATGCCGGTCGCAGCGGCGGCATCGGCAAAACCCGGCTCGTCCGACCAGGGCTCGACGCCGATCACCCGGAAGCGCGGCTCAAGGGTTTCGGCGTCGATGCGGATCCGCTCGATGGCGCCGGGTGCTGCCCGCTGGCCCGACGAGATTTCGGCACCTTCGAAGGCCGGACCGGTCGGCGAGGAGGCCGCGACGACACGGGTCGAATTTCCGAGCACGATTTCCGCATTGGTGCCGATGTCGACCAGCAGCATCATCTCCTCCTGCCGGTGCGGACCTTCCGACAGGGTTGCCGCCGCGGCATCGGCACCGACATGGCCGGCAATGCAGGGCAGGAGATAGGTGCGGGTGCCGTCGTTCATCGGCAGGCCGATCTCGGAAGATCTGACCTTTACCGCTCCGGAAACGGCAAGCGCAAAGGGAGCTCCGCCAAGTTCTGTGGGATCGATCCCGAGGAACAGATGGTGCATGATCGGATTACCGACAAAGACGCTGTCGAGAATGTCGGCGCGGGACACGCCGCCGTCGGCGCAGACCTTGTCGATCAGTCCGTTCAGCGCCTCGCGCACGGCTAATGTCATCGCCTCGCGCCCGTCCGGGTTCATCATCACATAGGAAACGCGGCTCATCAGATCCTCGCCAAAGCGGATCTGCGGGTTCGATGTGCCCGCCGAGGCAACGGTACGGCCCGACAGCAGCGACGACAGATGCATGGCGATCGTCGTCGAGCCGATATCGCAGGCAATCCCGTAGGCCTCGTTCTTCAGGCCGGGATAGAGCGCGACGAGGCGGGCGCGGTCGTCGTCCCGGTCCTTGTGGATTGCCGCCGTGACCTTCCATTCGCCCTTGCGCAGAATCTGCTGCACTTTCGGAATCAGGTGGAAATCGACATCCAGATCGTCGAAATGCCACTCGGCGGCAAGCGCGGCCTTCAGGCGGTCGAGATCGCCGAGCGGTTTTTCCATGTCGGGCTCTTCCACCTCGACATAACACATGCGGATCGCCGGATTGCGGTCGAAGACACGCTCGTCGGCGGCCTTGCGCACCACCTGCGCGTTGATCACCGTATCCTGCGGCACGTCGACGACAAGATCGCCGAGGATTTGGGTCGAGCAGGAGAGGCGGCGTCCCTCGGGAAGCCCGCGCACGCGGTCGTAGCGCTCCTCCTTGGGACCGATCGGCGACAGGTGGTCGTTCGCCGAGGTAATGCCGTGCTTGGCGAAATGTCCTTCCTGGACCGAGACCTGGCAGCGCCCGCAGGTCGCCCGCCCGCCGCAGACGCTCTCCACGTAGACGCCAAGTTGGCGCGCGGCATCGAGCACCGGCGTGCCGACCGGAAACCGGCCGCGCTTGCCGGACGGCATGAAGAGGACGAGGGGATCTCTCTTGGAAATATCCGCCATGATACCTGTACTTACTCCATGCTTGCTCCGGCGCCAGCCCGTGCGGCCCGGCCGCCGCGTCGGCCGCTGGCGGCCGAAGGTGCAGCCGTCGCAGCAGTTCCACCGCCTTCGACCGGCTTATAGTCCCGATAGGTCATGATCCAGTTACCGCAGTTCTGATCCGTGCCGTTCAGCACGTTGGCTGCGCGCACCGCTTCCATTTCCTGCGGCCGGCAGGGGTTCATGATCGCCGACGTCATTCCGGCGCCGATCACCATCGGGATGAAGCCGGCATTGATGCCATGGCGGTGCGGCAGGCCGAAGGAAATGTTGGAAAGCCCGCAGGTCGTATTGACCTTCAGCTCCTCGCGCAGGCGCCGCAGCAGCGCAAAGACCTGCAGGCCCGCGGTTCCGAGCGCGCCGATCGGCATGACCAGCGGATCGACCACGATGTCATGCGGCTTGATACCGTAGTCGGCGGCGCGTTCAACGATCTTCTTGGCGACCGCGAAACGGACGTCCGGATCCATCGAAATGCCGGTCTCGTCGTTGGAGATCGCCACCACCGGTACGTCGTATTTCTTGCAGAGCGGCAGAATGGCTTCGAGCTTTTCCTCTTCGCCGGTCACCGAATTGACCAGTGGCCGGCCTTTGGCGACTTTCAGCGCCGCCTCGATGGCGGCTGTCACCGAACTGTCGATCGACAGCGGCACGTCGACGAGGCCCTGGACGATCTCCAGCGTCCGCACGAGCAGGCCAGGTTCGGTCTCGTTGGGATTGACCGAGGTGACCCCTGCATTGACGTCGAGCATGGTGGCACCCGCCGCCACCTGTTCCAGCGCATCCCTGATGACCGTGTCGAAATTGCCCTCGATCATCTCGGCCGCGAGCTTCTTGCGGCCCGTCGGGTTGATGCGTTCGCCGATCACGCAAAAGGGCTGGTCGAAGCCGATCACGATCTCCCGGGTTGCGGATGCGACGATGGTGCGGGTCATTTCTTCCTCCAGGCGCGCGATGCGGCGCAGAAACGATGTGATTGTCTGAACGTCAGGCGACTTCGCGACCGCCGGTCTTCACCAGCGCGACGAGTTTTTCCCTGTCATAAGCTGCTTCGAGCTCGGCTGCCGCCCTGTCGGCTTCGGCTTCAAGGTCGTCGGAAACGGCGATCGGTTCGGCCTTGCGCCATTCTGCGAGATAGTCGTCGGTGCCGGCGGCGCCGCTGCGCATCGCGCACATGTCGATCGCCTCGGTGAAGCGCAGCGACAGTTCCCGCTTGGCGGTCTGGCGGCCCTTCTTGATGATCACCTGCGCCGGAATATCCCGCCAGAAGACGACGATGCGGTCGGCCATGAATTCCTCCGTGTTGAGATGCAGCATGCACGGGTGCGGGCGACAAGACTGCGCTTGCGACGACGTCGCACCCAGCAAAATACGACGCGGCGATGGGATTGCCTTGCGGGATGCCGGGCCGGATGCCGGTTACCAGATCTTCCGGGTCAGCCCGTGATAGAGCCAGGTCCAGATCGGCGGTGGAAAACGCAGTGCGGAGGGGCCTTGCGGCTGGTACGGCTTCAGCGTTCCGTCGATGGCATCCTGAAGTGCGCGGACGCTGATATCGACGGAAGAGGCGGTCATCAGCAGCGGATAGGTGGCGAGCGAATCCGAGCCCGCCGGCTCCACCCGCTTCTCGTAGAGCGTCCCGCCGGTATCGATGCCGTTGTCGACCAGATGCACGGTGGCGCCAAAGTTCTTCTCGTCGCCTTCGACGCGCGACCAGTAACCGCCCATCTGGCCGCGATACATCGGGTTGATCCCGGCGTGGAAGTTGATGACCGGGCAGGAGATAGCGGCAAGCGTCTCCGGCGACAGGATGCGGCAGGATATGGTGAAGATCGCGGCGGGCTTCAGGGCTGTCACCGCTGAGTGACAGGCCGGATCGTTGAGGGAGGGCACGTGCGTCACGGGGATCGCCGGGTTCGGTTCGGCGGAATGGCCGTAGTCGCGGATGATCTCGGCGGAGCGCCTTGCCGCCACGCTCTTGGTCAGCCTTGAGGCGATCATCGTCGCCAGTTGGCCAAGCGCTGTGAACCAGCCGAACCGCCGGGCGCGGCGTTTCAGCAGCGTGCCCTTCGATTCCGGCTGTTCTTCGACGACATGCAGGTCGGGAAAATGTTTTGCCAATGCATTGATCATCACCTGCGGGTTCACCCCGCCCGATGTCATCACCACGATCCGAGAATTCCCGTCCTGCATCGATCCCCCCGCAAAAAGCGCAGGGCCGCACTCTTCCGCCGAAGGCCCGAAGAAACGGTTAAACCGAGCGTAACGCCTGCGTGAGGTCGCCGTAACCGGTGAAGCGGTATTCGTATTCCAGGCCGAGATAATCGGCGGCCCCGCGCGCCTTTTCTTGAAGGACCTTGTCTTCCTCCTGGCTCAAATAGACGAGTTTTCGGTAGTTGCCGAAATACATGTCCTTCAGCTGCGGGTGGCGGTCCAGGCCGAGCGGTTCGATGACGAAGGCCTCGAACTGGCGGGCGAGAAAGTCGGTCAGGAAGAACGAGAACAGGTCTTCGTCCGCTTTTGCGGCAAAAGCGTCGTTTCCGGCGAAGAAGGAATAACAGTGCGGGCCTTCGATGCGGGCGATGCCCTCGCGTGCGCAGAGACGGTCGATGTCGCCGCCGGTTCCGCAATCAGCATAGGCGAAAAAGATGTTTTCGAAACCCGCTTCCCGCGCCTCGGCGACGGCTTTTTCGAGACCCGGAACGATCTTCTGCGGATAGGCGTGCCAGATCGCCGGCAGGCAATTGAGATCGATGTGACCGAGGCCCTGCTGCCTGGAAACAGCGAGGATTTCCCGCGCGATCGCTCCGCACGCGATCACGTGAACTTTTTCGCGAGTTGAACGTTCCTCTGCCGGAAATTCCATTTCCGCCACGATTTCATCTCTCTCCATCGGAGTATTCTAACATGACGGCCAAGACAGTCACGGTGATCGCCGCTCTTTTCGCGACGATGGTTTCCCTCACTTCCTGCGGCAATACCATTCGCGGCATGGGCCAGGATACGGCCAATACCGTTAATGCCACGCAGGATGCGGGACGCCGGGTCGATCGCGCTGCGCGCTAAGGCGTCGCCGTCAGCAAGCCGTTCGGCGCCTCAGGCGTCGGCGGCAAGGCTGTTGTGCTTGCGGCGGATGTATTCCTTTGCCGTTTCGACAGCGACCGCCGCATCGCGGCAATAGGCATCGGCACCGACCGCCTTGCCGAATTCCTCGTTGAGCGGCGCGCCGCCGACAAGCACGATATAGTCGTCGCGCATGCCCTTTTCCTTCAGGGTGTCGATGACGACCTTCATATAGGGCATGGTCGTGGTCAAAAGCGCCGACATTCCGAGAATATCCGGCTGTTCCCGCTCGATCGCATCGAGATAGTTCTCGACGGGGTTGTTGATGCCAAGATCGACCACGTCGAAGCCCGCTCCCTCCATCATCATGCCGACAAGGTTCTTGCCGATGTCGTGGATGTCGCCCTTGACGGTGCCGATCACCATCTTGCCGAGTTTCGGAGCGCCGGTCTCGACCAGAAGCGGCCGCAGGATGAACATGCCCGCCTTCATGGCACTCGCCGATAGCAGCACTTCCGGCACGAAAAGAATGCCGTCGCGGAAGTCGATGCCGACGATGCGCATGCCCTCGACCAAGGCCTTTGTGAGGACGTCATAGGGCGTCCAGCCGCGCGCGAGCAGGATGTTGGTCGCCTCCTCGATCTCCTCCTTCAAGCCGTCGTAAAGATCGTCGTGCATCTGCTGCACGAGTTCCTCGTCGGAAAGTTCCGCCAGGATGATTTCGTCGTCGGACATGCAATGCTTCCCTTCGTTCGAGGGGCCGGCTCGAAGGCCGGCAAATCAGACGTTTACCGTCCCGACTATCTGTACCTTTAATTTGCTTGGCAATTTCTTTCGTATGCGACAGCGGCGCGTCGGAAAAACGACGGAAGATCACGGCGTGATGTCTGTCCTGTACAAACCCGTGACGCAGAAAGGCGGGGCTCGGCTTGCGCATGAGCCTAGCATGGCGCATCAAAAAGGCTTGAGGCGCTTTTCAAAGCGGAGGCGAGGAACATCATGGACGATTTGACCCCAGAGACGGAACCGGCAGGCAGCGGGGCCAGACGCGGCCGCGGCGAGCGGGGAGCGGCAGGCCGCCGCGCAGCCCGCGCAGGCAACGGTCCCGGCCTTTCCTTGCCCTACATCACCCGCAAGATCGGTGTCTACGAGGTGCTGGACGAGGAGGGTCTTGCTCTCGTCGAGCGCAATGCGGATCTCATCCTCGAAGAGATCGGCATCGAATTCCGCGAGGACGAGGAAGCGCTCGAACTCTGGGCGCAGGCGGGTGCCGACGTCCGGGGCCACCGGGTGCATTTCCCCAAGGGCCTCTGCCGCGAACTGCTGAAGACCGCACCGAGCGAATTCACCTGGCATGCGCGCAATCCGGAGCGCAATGTCCAGATCGGCGGCAAGGCGACCGTGTTCGCGCCGGTCTACGGACCTCCCTTCGTGCGCGACCTCGATGGCAAGCGCCGTTACGCGACGATCGAGGATTTCCGCAATTTCGTGAAGCTCGCCTACATGGCGCCACCGATGCATTCGTCGGGCGGCACGGTTTGCGAGCCGGTCGACGTGCCGGTCAACAAGCGGCATCTCGATATGATCTACAGCCATATCAAATATTCCGACAAGCCGTTCATGGGGTCGGTCACCGCGCCGGAACGCGCCGAAGACACCGTCGCCATGGCGAAGCTGGTCTTCGGCGACGAGTTCGTCGAGAACAATTGCGTCACCCTGAACCTCATCAATGCCAACTCTCCGATGGTGTTCGACGGGACCATGCTTGGGGCGCTGAAAGTCTATGCGCGGCATAACCAGGCGTCGGTCGTGTCGCCATTCATTCTCTCGGGCGCGATGAGCCCGGTAACGGTGACCGGCACGCTGACGCAGATCCTTGCCGAGGTGCTGGCCGGTGCTGCACTGACGCAGCTGATCCGCAAGGGCTCGCCGGTGCTGTTCGGAACGTTCGCGGCGTCGATCTCGATGCAGTCCGGCGCGCCGACCTTCGGGACCCCGGAACCGTCGCTGGTCTCTTACGGTGCGGCGCAGCTTGCCCGCCGCCTCGGCCTGCCGTTCCGCACCGGCGGTTCGCTCTGCGGCTCGAAAGTGCCCGATGCCCAGGCGGCGCACGAATCGGCCAATACGCTGAACACGACGCTGCTCGCCGGCACCAACTTCGTGCTGCATGCCGCCGGCTGGCTGGAAGGCGGCCTGGTGTCGTCCTACGAGAAATTCATGATCGACCAGGACCAGCTCGGCATGATGCAGAAGATGGCGCAGGGTGTCGATTTGTCCGAAGAAGGCCAGGCCCTCGACGCAATCCGCGAAGTCGGCCCCGGCAGCCATTATCTCGGCTGCGCCCATACCCAGGCGCATTTCCAGACGGCCTTCTACCGTTCGGCGCTGATGGACAACAATTCCTTCGAACAGTGGGAGATCGAGGGCGAGAAGCGGATCGAGCAGCGCGCCAACGCGCTCTGCCGTTCCTGGCTCGACAGCTACGAAGCACCGCCGCTCGATCCTGCGATCGACGAGGCGCTGCTGGCGTTCATCAAGGACCGAAAGGATTCGATGCCCGACGCCTTCACCTGAAGAGAGCCCGATGCCGCCAGGGAGCAAGGCGGTGCCAGGCTGGTCGCCGATTTCATCCAGGAGGGTGTCTGGCGACCGCACTACCGATACCAGGGGCCTCGGTGAGGCCGCCTTCACCAGTTCTCGACGAGATTGCCGCGGGGCTCGAACCCCACGGCATCCTGATCCGCGGGGTGGTGAATTTCGGAACGGGCGAGGGGCCGTTGCTGGGTGACGGCGCACTTGCCAGGTCCGTCGTATTGCTCGGCAATGTCGGCGGTTCGATCTGGCCGTCGTTCACGGAATGGCGAAAAGGCCGTGACGGTCCCGATCCCCTCGATACGTGGTCGAAGTCCCTGATCCGGCCGCTCGCCGAACAGCTCGGAGCCGCTGCCTATTTCCCGTCTGATCCGCCCTGGCAGCCGTTCCAGCAATGGGCGATGAAGGCCGAAGGTCTGAAGTCGTCGCCGCTCGGCATCCTCATCCATCCGCAGTTCGGGCTCTGGCACGGTTATCGCGGCGCTCTCGGTTTTCCGTTTGCGATCGAGAATTCGCCTGGTGCAGCCGAGCATCCTTGCGAGAGTTGCGCCGAAAAACCCTGCCTGTCGGCCTGTCCCGTCAATGCGGTCGGCCTGTCGGGCTTCGACATTCCCCGATGCAGCGCCTATCTTGCAAGCGATGCGGGCAAGGTGACCTGCATGGTCTCCGGCTGTGCTGCCCGCAATTCCTGTCCGGTCGGTATGCAACATCGCTACCCGCCGGGGCAGCTCCGGTTCCATATGGAAGCGCTGGTGCGGTGAGCGAAAAAAGTTTTTCCTGGGTACCCAAGGAATTTCCCGAGCGAAACGTCTAAGCTCTTGAGCGACGGAAAAGCGGGCGGATAAGTGAGCGCGGAAATCCTCGATAAGGCATGCCAAGGCGACCGCAAAGCGTTTTCAGCGCTCGTCGCGGCGCATTACGATTTCATTCATGCCGTCGCCTGGCGCTGGTGCGGCTCGCAAAGCGATGCGGAAGACATCGCCCAGGATGTCTGTATCCGCCTGGGCAAGGCGATCCGCAGCTTCAAGGGGCAGTCGGCGTTCCGCACCTGGCTCTACACGCTGACACTGAATGCGGTGCGCGACCATCAGCGCCAGTCCTCCCGCCGGCGACGGGACCAGGACCGGCTTGCAAACGACCCGATCTTCTTTTCGCATCTGGAGCCGGAGGAAGACGATCGCGGCAACTGGCTGTGGGCCGCGGTGCGCCGCCTGCCGGAAAAGCAGCGGGATGCGGTCCTGCTGGTTCATGGCGAAGGGCTCTCACATGCGGCTGCGGCGGGTGTTCTCGACTGCAGCGAAAACACGGTCTCCTGGCATCTGCACGAGGCTCGCAAACGATTGAAGGACCTTCTGAAGAAGGAGGCGGTTTGACCATGACGGACGAATTCGACCAGCTCGGCAACCTCGCGCCGGCGCCCCGCGCTTCCGATGCGGCACGCGCCCGTGCGCTTGCCGCCGCCATGCAGGCGTTCGACGAGACGGAAAAAAATGCCGCACGCGGCAAAGGAAGTTCCTGGTGGCAGCGTCAAAGCTCCGTTCTCAACCGGATCTGGAGCACTCGCATGGTCACCCAACACCGTTATCTCGCCGGCTCTGCGCTTGCGACGATGCTGATCATTCCCACAGCCGTACTGCTGACATTCGAACTGACGCGCGGAAACCTGCCGAACTCAGGCCAGGTCGCCCTGCCGCAAGTCCTGGACGCGCCGAAGCCCACTGTGGAAAGAGGTCCGGTGCCGCCAGTCGCGAAGCCGAGTGAGCCGCGGCAGCAGGAAGCGGTACGGGAGAGTGACGCTGCACAATCGGCTCAACCCTCCAGGCAAAGCGATTTTTCCGCTTCGGATATCGCCGGGCTGCTGAACAAGCGGGAGGCCAGCGGTGGCGCGGCCAAAGGAAGCGTGGCGCCCGCTCAAGCGGTTACGCCCGCTCCCGTGGCACCGCCGCCGGTCATGGCTGAGCGCGCGGTACCATTGGCCGCCGCTCCCCGTTATGCGCCAACCGAGCGCGAAATCCTGCCGACACTCGAAGAAAGCCGCGACCGTTTCGCCAATGCGAACACCAATCCGGTAAAGAGCGTCGCGACCGATCCGGTTTCGACCTTCTCCGTCGACGTCGATGCCGCGTCCTACGCCTTCGTCCGACGCTCGCTGCTGGAGGGACATCTGCCTGATCCCGACAGTGTGCGTGTCGAGGAGATGATCAATTATTTCCCCTATGACTGGCCACGGCCGCAGACGGTCGACGAACCGTTCCGCACCACCGTCACCGTCACGCCGACGCCGTGGAATAGCGGCACGAGGCTGATGCATGTTGCGATCAAGGGCCTCGAGACCGCGCCGGCCGCGCAGCCTGCCGCCAATCTCGTTTTCCTGATCGACGTCTCGGGCTCGATGAACGCGCCGGACAAGCTGCCGCTCTTGAAAAGCGCTTTCCGGCTGCTGGTCGGCAAGCTGAAACCGGAGGACAAGGTCTCGATCGTCACCTATGCAGGCAATGCCGGGACGGTGCTTGAGCCGACGTCCGCCCGTGAGCGGGACAAGATTCTCGCTGCAATCGACAATCTGCGGCCCGGCGGCTCGACGGCCGGCGCCGAAGGCATCGATGCGGCCTATCGCCTGGCCCGCCAGGCCTTCATCCAGGGCGGCGTCAACCGGGTGATGCTGGCGACCGACGGCGATTTCAACGTGGGCGTTTCGAGCGACGAAGAGCTCAAGCGGATCATCGAGCAGCGCCGCAAGGACGGCATCTTCCTGTCGGTTCTCGGTTTCGGAAAGGGCAATCTCAACGACAGCCTGATGCAGACGCTCGCTCAGAACGGCAATGGCACGGCCGCCTATATCGATACGCTCGCCGAGGCGCAGAAGGCGCTTGTCGACGAGGCCGGTTCGACGCTTTTCCCGATCGCCAAGGACGTCAAGATCCAGGTGGAGTTCAATCCGCAACAGATCGACGAATATCGTCTGGTCGGTTACGAGACCCGGGCGCTGAAGCGCGAGGATTTCAACAACGACCGGGTGGATGCCGGCGATATCGGCTCCGGCCATGCGGTGACGGCGATTTACGAGGTGACGCCGAAAGGCAGTGCCTCGGCGCTCAACGACCCGCTCCGTTACGGCCCGGCCGCGGCGTCGGCGCCAATCCCGGTCTCCGATGAAATGGCCTTCGTCAAAATCCGCTACAAGCAGCCGGATGGCGACACCAGCAAGCTGATCACCACTGTTGTCACGGAGATGAATGCGGTACGCGACTTCTCGGCGGCGCCTCAGGATGTGCGCTTCGCCACGGCCGTCGCCGCCTTCGGTCAGAAACTGCGCGGCACCGATGCCCTCGACGCCTATCCCTACCGCTTGATCCTCGACATGGCTCGCAATGCCCGCGGCGAGGATGCGTTCGGATATCGAGCCGGGTTCCTCGACCTGGTGCGGCTCGCCGAAACCCTGGACCGTCGTTAGGCGGCACTCAAACCTTGGGGTATGCCCGCTCCAGCCCACCGGAGCGGGCGAGCCCGTCGCGAAACGCTGAATAGGCCGGGTGCTGGCTGGATTTCGCCGCCTCCATCAGCCGGATCTGCAGCCGGGCAGGGGCGATGTCGCCGATCCACTCGCCGCACTTCTGCAGCTTCAGCGAATTCAGGAACTTCGCTTCCGACGCGTTATGCAGGTAGAGGTGCAAACCATCGAGCAGCAGGTCGTCGGACGTCGGATTGTCCATCAGCAGCATCAGCCAGGACTGATTTTCGACCGAGAAAGTGGAAAGGCTCTCCGCTACCGTTTCCCGGCTGCCGATCGGGGATATGTTTGCCATGTCTGTGTCCTTCAGCCCAACGGTCAGCCGCGGCGGCGGCGTCTTTCCCGGCCGGAATCTCCGCCCGATTCACTGGCTGTCTTATTGCGCAGCGGGCCGATCTTGTCGACGATTTCCTCGATCGTCGGTCGCGGCCGAGGGGTATAATCGTCGAGTGCGGCGCGCATGGCGGCCAGGTGTTCGCAGGACGTGCCGCAGCATCCGCCGATGATCCTTGCGCCGGCATCGCGGGCGAGCCTCGCATATTCGGCCATCAGCGGCGGCGTGCCCGAATAGAAAATCTCGGCGCCGCGAAATTCCGGAATGCCGCAATTGCCCTTGACGATGGTGACGGCGTCAGGATCGGCGGCGGTGATGTCGAGCAGGCTCGACAGGATATCGGAGGCGCCGACGCCGCAATTGGCACCGGCCGCGACTGGGCCTTCGCCGACATCCTTCGCCACGCCGTGGATCTGCTTGGGATCGAGGCCCATCATCGTCCTGCCGGCCGTGTCGAAAGAGCCGGTATAGGTATAGGGCAACCCGGCCCTGACGGCAGCTTCGGCCGCCGCGCGGATTTCTTCCGGCGCGGACATCGTCTCGATCCAGGCGATATCGGCGCCGCCGGCCTTCAGGCCCTCGATCTGTTCCGCGAAGGCGGCGACCGCATCCTCGTGGGTCAGGGCGCCGAGCGGAACGAACAATTCGCCGGTCGGTCCGACTGAACCCGCGACGATCACCTTGCGGCCCGCTCCGTCAGCCACCTTGCGGGCAATCTCGGCCGCAAGCCGGTTGAGTTCGTGCACCCGGCCTTCAGCCTTGTGCAGCTTCAGCCGCTGGCGCGTGCCGCCGAAGGAATTGGTGAGGATGATGTCGGCGCCCGCATCGACGAAATCCTGATGCAGCTTCTCGATCTTTTCAGGCGCGGCCTCATTCCACAGTTCCGGCGCTTCGCCGGCTTCCAGGCCCATGGCGAAGAGATTGGTGCCGGTCGCGCCGTCGGCCAGCAGCACGCCCTTTTCGGCCAGAAGTTCGGTCAGTGCGTTGGCGGTCGGCATGGCGGCGCTCCTTGCAATGGAAATATCATATAAAGAAACCTTTATATGATTGCAACTCGCAGCCACATGCCTCTTCGCGACGCCGGCGGCTTCAGCAGCGCCGGTTCAGACAATCGCGTCAGAGCGCTGCCTTGATCTTGTCGGCGACGTCCGGAGCGACCCACTTGGTCCAGATATCCGGACTGCTTTGCAGAAAATGTTTGGCGGCGGCTTCGTTGGTGCTCTTGTTCGCTTCCTGCCAGGCGAGCACGCTGTTGACCGTCGTATTGGTCCACTTGCGCCTCTTGATATAGTCCATCGCCACCTCGGCCTTCTGGGCGAATTGTTTGGTGACCAGAGTGAAGGCCTGGGACGTCGGATAGGAGTTGACCTTCGGATTCGGGCAGTTCGGCACGGCGGTGCAGGCGTCCCAATCGGCCTTGTCGTGCGGAACGTTGAAGGAGAGCTTCACCATCTCGTATTTGCCGAGGAAGGCGGTCGGCGCCCAGTAGTAGCCGAGCCAGCCGGTCTTTTTCTCGAAGGCGTTGGTGATCGAACCGTCAAGGCCGGCGGCAGTGCCGGTATCGATCAGATCAAATTTCTTTTCCTCGGCGCCAAGCGCCCGGAAAAGGTTGGCGGTCGAAACCTGGCAGCTCCAGCCAGACGGGCAGTTATAGATGGCACCCCTTCCGGGCTTCTGGGTTGCCGGGAAAAGATCCGGATGCGTCAGTGCCTGCTGCACGGTCTTGATATCGGGATGGGCGTCGGCCAAGAATTTCGGGATCCACCAGCCTTCGACGGCCCCGTCGGAGAGGATCTCCGCGCCGACGATCATGCGGCCCTCGGCAACGGCCTTGTCGAGTGTGGTGCGCACCGAGTTGATCCAGAACTCCGGTGCCAGATCCGGCTGGCCTCTTTCGTTCATGGACGTGAAGGTCGGAAGCGTGTCGCCCGGGACGAGCTGGACCGTGCAGCCGAAACCTTGTTCGAGGATGATCTTGTCGAGATTGGCCGCAATGCCGGCCGAAGCCCAGTTCATTTCGGCGATCGAGACTGAACCACAATCAGCTTGTGCCGAACCTGCAAAAGCATAGAGACCGCCGGCGAAGACCATGGAAGCGAGGATTTTTTTCATTTTGGGACCTCCCGGTCTTTCCTTTCACTGTTCACTTCAATCGAGCGCGAGGTGGTGCACACTGTTGGATTCAGTCCGAGCAGGCCGATGAGAGTATAGGTCTCGTTCGCATCTGCGACAGCTTTCCACGGATACTGTGCATTTATTATGTCAGTTCAAATCACGGTACGTCTTCCTCCTCAGAAATCAAGATTCGCAGACCCGCGAGCGCGAAACAGTGTCGTGTCAGGCTGGGCCTTTTTCCAGTAGCCGCCGCTATTCACGTCGTCATTCTTGCGGAAAGAACAGAAAATTGAGAAAAACGCGCGACTTACGGAGTTCACTAACCATCCGGTAAGAATGTCGCGTTATTGCTTTTCATGCGGGCGGTTAGCTCGCGCTTGGCGCCGGATCAGGTAGTGCGTACCGGTCGCCCTTGCCGTCCGATGGCAGGCCCGTTCTGTTGGCCCGCGGACACTTCATCTTCTGATCGTTGTCAAATTCACGATTGTCAAATACGGGGCCACGGCCTCCTTTGCCAAATGCGCGGATTTGTGGCCGAAATCGGCTGGCCGGACCCGGCCAGCCGTGGCTGCCTGCGGCGACGAAGTCGAGCGACGGCAAAGCGGGTGTTGGTTGACACTTCGCGTATATAGCTGCACCATTTGACCGTAATGCGAATCCAGAGACATCATCACCAACAGGGCCGGACGCCTCCTGTCTACGAATCGTCCGGTCCCCTCTGGTTCAGGCCATTTTCTCCATGACACGCACCGGTCACGTCACCCTTGTCCTCGGCGGCGCCCGCTCGGGCAAATCCGGGTTTTCGGAAAGGCTTGCCAAGGAGAGCGGCCTGGAACGGCACTACGTTGCCACCGGTCGTGCCTACGACGACGAGATGCGCGAGCGCATCGCCCGGCATCGTGTCGATCGCGGAGAAGGCTGGACCACGCATGAAGTGCCGCTCGATCTGGTGGAGACCCTGACCGACATCGATGCGCGGGGGAGGGTCATCCTTGTCGATTGCCTGACGCTCTGGCTCACCAACCTGATGATGGACGAGCGCGATATCGACACTGCCGCCGCCGCATTCGTGCGCCGGTTCGAAAGCCTCTCGGCGAAACTGATCGTCGTCTCCAACGAGGTCGGCCTCGGCATCGTGCCGGACAACAGAATGGCGAGGGAGTTCAGGGACCATGCCGGAAGGCTGCATCAGCGGATCGCGGCATCTGCCGAAGAGGTCTTCTTCGTCGCCGCCGGTCTGCCGCTCAGGATGAAGGGCTAGAAGCCGAGCCAGACGCGGACGGGATGGGTCGGGTCGGCGAGCAGCTTCAGGGCGAGCGCCAGGCAGGAGATGACGAGCAGCGGCTTGATCAGCTTCGCGCCGTTCTTCATGGCCAGCCGTGAGCCGACCTGGGCGCCGAGGAACTGGCCGACGCCCATGATCAGGCCAATCTTCCAAAGCACGGACCCGGTTGCCGCAAAGACCAGGAACGAGCCGAAATTCGAGCCGAGATTGATGAGCTTGGTATGGGCGGTCGCCTTCAGCATGCCAAAGCCGGCGAGCAGCACGAAACCGAGCATGTAGAACGAGCCGGCGCCAGGCCCGAATATGCCGTCATACAGGCCGACCAACGGAACGATCGTCACCCCGAACACGAAGGGTGTCACCCGACGGTGACTGTCGATATCGTTGAGATTGGGCTTGATGGCGAAGAACAGCGCGATGGCGATCAGCAGGAACGGGATTACCGCGGCAAGCCAACCTGCCGGCACCAGCGACGCGAGCACGGCACCGACGGCCCCGCCGACCATCGACATGGCCGCCATCGGCAACTGGCTTTTCAAGTTCACATGGCCACGGCGCGCATAGGCGATCGTCGCGGATGCCGACCCGAACTGCGACTGCAGTTTGTTCGTAGCAAGCGATTCGAGCGGCGGGATGCCGGCGATCAGCATGACCGGAATGGTGATGAGCCCGCCACCGCCGGCGATCGAATCGACGAAACCGGCAAAAATCGCAGCAAGAAACAGCAGGAAGAGGAGTTGGAATGCAAGGTCGGTCAAGGGAAGGAGACTCTGTCGGCGAAAGCGCATCCGGACGGGTGCGGCGTGCTTCTCGCATCGAACCGTCGCGACTGCAACCGCCTCCAGCGGGACCCCAGCCATGTTGCTTCCGGGATTGCGCATCATCGGTTTGGCGCTATTGTGCGCGGCTTTCGAAGAGCCGAACGAGGAAAAGCTTATGCACAAGGTCATTTTCGATACGGACCCCGGCGTTGACGATGCGATGGCGCTGCTCTTTCTGCACCGGCACCCGGAAATCGATCTTCTCGGCGTGACGACCGTTTTCGGCAATGTGTCCCTCGATCTCACCACCCGTAATGCGCAGTTCCTGCATCAGGAATGGGAAATCTCCGCGCCGATCGCCAGAGGCGCCGACAGAACGATCGATCCGCTGCGAAGCGACGATCGCGCCGCTTCCGTCGTGCACGGTCTGGACGGTCTCGGCAATATCGGCCTGCCTGAGACGATCGACTGGCCGCTCGATCCGCGTCCCGCCTACCAGTTCATCATCGATACCGTCCGCGACAATCCGGGCGAGGTGACGCTGATCGCCGTCGGCCGCATGACAAACCTGGCGCTGGCGCTGCAGGCCGATCCGGATTTTGCCGGCCTCGTCAAGGAAGTCGTCGTAATGGGCGGCGCCTTCGATGTGAACGGCAACGTCACGCCGGCAGCGGAAGCCAATATCCATGGCGATCCGGAAGCCGCCGACATCATCTTCACCACGCCGTGGAAGGTCACCATCGTCGGGCTCGACGTGACGCTGAAGACGATCATGACCGGGGAGTATCTTGCCGACATGGCCAAGTCGGGCGAAAAGGCGGTGCAGCTGCTATCCGACCTGTCGCAATATTACATCGAGTTCTACAAGAGCCGGGTCGGCATCGCCGGCATGGCGGTGCATGACAGCACGGCCTGCGTCTATCTGGTACGGCCGGACCTCTTCATTCTCCGCAGCGGCGCGGTGCGAGTCGTCTGCGGCGGCATTGCCGACGGCGAAACGATACAGGCCCCCGACAGCGGCCGCAAATTTATTGGCACGGCCTGGGACGGCCAGCCGAGCCAGTGGGTCTGCACCGACGTCCGATCGGGCGAGGTACTGGAGGTGATCCGGGCTGCGCTGGTCGAGAGCAGGGCCTCCGGCGCCTAGGCGATTGCTGTTTAGGCAACAGTTCCGATGCAAATTTTCATGCGGGAAGACGAAGCCATTGGCATTTGTGATCGATTTCCCTATGTGGAACCTTGATTTTGATATTCGACAAAGGACATGGGCGTGACAGCTACATTCGATAAAGTTGCCGACATCATCGCTGAGACCAGCGAAATCGATCGCGAGACGATCACGCCGGAAAGCCACACGATCGACGACCTGGGCATCGACAGCCTGGATTTCCTGGATATCGTGTTCGCCATCGACAAGGAATTCGGGATCAAGATTCCGCTGGAACAGTGGACCCAGGAAGTTAACGAGGGCAAGGTTTCGACCGAAGAGTACTTCGTGCTGAAGAACCTGTGTGCCAAGATCGACGAGCTGAAGGCGGCCAAGGGCTGATCGTCACTGATCATCCCGGGCCGGCAAACTCATGCTGCTCGAATATTTCCAGATGATCGACCGCGTCGAAGCGGTCGATCTTGGGGCCAAAGTGTTGAAGGCGCGGTCTGTCGTGCCTTCCAAAAGCCCTGTCTTCGAAGGCCATTTTCCCGGAATGCCGCTGGTGCCGGGCGTGCTCCTGATCGAGACCATGGCGCAGGCCTCCGGTTTCCTGGTGCTTGCCGCCACCGATTTCGCCGCCATGCCGTTCCTGATGTCGGTCGACGGCGCCAAGATGCGCGCCTTTGTGGAGCCTGACGCGGTTCTCGACATCGAGGCGTTTCTGGAGCATGAGGGGTCCGGTTACGCGGTGACCAAGGCAAAGATCACGTGTAACGGCAAGAAGGTCTGCGATGCACAGCTCAAACTGCGCACCATGCCGTTCAGCGAAATCCCGCTGGCGCCGGTCATCCGCAAGCGTGCGGAAGAGGTCGGCCTGATGGATGCGATTGCCGCAAGCGCATAAAAGCCCGCCCGTTCAGTCCGGTGGGTCAAAGAGGACATTATGAAGTCTGACAATGATGTCGTGATCACTGGTATCGGGATCGTCACCAGCCAGGGCGTGGGCAAGGAGCCGCATATCGCGCTCCTGTCGTCGCCGGAAGCGGGTGCCCCGAAAGTCGAGACCGATCGTTTCGCGCCGTATCCGGTGCATCCGATGCCGGAGATCGACTGGTCGGCGCAGATCGCCAAGCGCGGCGACCAGCGCCAGATGGAGAACTGGCAGCGGCTCGGCGTGTTTTCCGCAGGCCTTGCGCTCGACGACGCCGGCCTGAAGACCGATGCGGACGCCTGCGCCTCCATGGACATGATCGTGGCCGCCGGTGGCGGCGAGCGCGACATCAAGGTCGATTCGCTGATCGTCGACGAAGCGCTGAAGCGCAACGACCGCGAAATGCTCTTGAACGAGAAGCTGACCACCGAGCTCCGCCCGACGCTGTTTCTGGCCCAGCTTTCCAACCTGGTCGCCGGCAATATCTCGATCGTCCACAAGGTCACCGGTTCGTCGCGCACGTTCATGGGCGAAGAAGCGGCCGGCATTTCGGCCGTCGAGACCGCCTTCCACCGCATCAAGGCAGGCCAATCCACCCACAGCCTCGTCGGCGGCGCCTTCGTCGCCGAACGGGCCGACATCATTCTTCTGGTCGAAGGCATCCAGGCGCATGCGACGGGCGGCTGGCATCCGCTCTGGTCACGCTCGGCCGACAATGGCGGCGGCATGATCATGGGTACGGTCGGGGCCTTCCTGGTGCTCGAATCGCGCGCCCATGCGCAAGCGCGCGGCGCCCATATCTACGCCGTCATCGACGCGATCGAGGGCGATCGCGGCAATCGTGACGAGGGCCGCCTCGAAAAGCGCATCACCCGTCTCGCCGGCCACGCTTCGGGTATTTCGAAGGCCGATACGATCGTGTTTTCGGGCGCAAGCGGCGTCGTCGATCTCTCGACGCGGGAGAAAGCGCTACTGGAGACCGAACTCCCCGGCGCCGCGATCCGCGGATTTGGCGGTATCACCGGCCACGGCATGGAGGCGCAGTTCCCATTGGGTCTGGCGCTTGCGGCACTGACCTTGGACGGCGCAGCCACAGTGCCCACATTCGATACCCAGAACGAAAAGCCGATGACGGCGCCTGCGAAACACGCAGTGGTGACGACCGTCGGTTATACGCGCGGCGAGGGCCTTGCGGTCCTCTCGGCCGCGTAAAGGAGATTTTGATGAGCGACAACCGCTTCAAGGATCATCTCGGCCGGCCGATCATCGCGATTACCGGCATGGGTGTCATCACCTCGCTCGGCCAGGGCCTCGCCGACAACTGGGCGGCGCTGACGTCTGGCACCTCCGGCATCCACAAGGTGACCCGCTTCCCGACCGAGGGCCTGTCCACCCGGATCAGCGGCACGGTGGATTTCATCGCCGTTCCGGCTGAAAACTCTGTCGAGCGTTCCTTCGCCTTTGCCCGCGAGACAACCACCGAGGCGCTCGCCCAGTCGGGTCTTTCCGGCGATTTCGACGGGCCGCTCTTTCTTGCGGCACCGCCGGTAGAGCCGGAATGGAGCGATCGTTTCGCGCTTGCCGACCGCGCTCCGCCGTCGAAGGCCGAAGGCGATGCCTATGACCGGTTCCTAGCCGCAATGCGCGAACGTGCCGACCCGGTCTTCCTCGAAGCCGTGCAGTTCGGCTCGATCTCCGAACGCCTTGCCGACAAGTTCGGCACCCGCGGACTGCCCGTGACCCTCTCGACGGCCTGCGCCTCCGGTGTCACGGCCATCCAGCTCGGCGTCGAAGCGATCCGCCAGGGCCGTACCGACCGTTCGTTGGTTGTCGCGACCGACGGCTCGGTCAGCGCCGAGGCACTGATCCGTTTCTCGCTCCTTTCCGCACTCTCCACCCAGAACGACCCGCCGGAAAAGGCTTCCAAGCCGTTCAGCAAGGATCGCGACGGGTTCGTCATCGCCGAAGGGGCGGCGACGCTGGTGCTCGAATCGCTCGAATCGGCAATCGCCCGCGGTGCCAAGGTGCTCGGCATCATGAAGGGCTGCGGCGAAAAGGCCGACCATTTCCACCGCACCCGTTCCTCGCCGGACGGCGGCCCGGCGATTGCGACGATCCGCGCGGCGTTGGCAGACGCGGGCATGGACGAGGGTAGCATCGGCTATATCAACGCGCACGGCACCTCGACGCCGGAAAACGACAAGATGGAATATGGCGCGATGCTCGCCGTCTTCGGCGATCGGCTGAAGGAAATCCCTGTTTCCTCCAACAAGTCGATGATCGGCCATACGCTGACTGCGGCCGGCGCCGTCGAAGCCGTCTTCTCGATCCAGACGATGCTGACCGGTACGCTGCCGCCGACCATCAACTACACCAACCCCGATCCGACGATCGTGCTCGATGTCGTGCCGAACAAAAAGCGGGATGGACAGCCGACGGCGGTCCTTTCCAACTCATTCGGCTTCGGCGGACAGAACGCCAGCCTTGTCATGGCGCTGGAACCGGCTTAGAGACCGTCGCCAATCACGTTTGACGAATTGGGACGCCTCCGGGCGAAGGAAGACCTATTATGCGCGCTCTGCAACTGATCGATGACCGGAAGCTCGAAGCGGTGGACATTCCCGAGCCCGAGGCCCCTGGCCCAGGCGAGGTAACGCTGCGGGTCAAGGCCGTCGCGCTCAACCATATCGACGTCTGGGGCTGGCGCGGCATGGCGTTCGCCAAGCGCAAGATGCCGCTGACGATCGGAGCGGAAGCCTCCGGCGTCGTCGAGGCGATCGGGCCAGGCGTTTCGAACGTCCTGCCGGGCCAGCTCGTGTCGATCTACGGCGCGCGCACCTGCGGCCTCTGCAAGCCCTGCCGCGAGAAGCGCGACAATCTCTGCGAACACGTGTCCGGCGTGCACGGCTTCCACCTCGACGGTTTCGCGCAGGAAAAAGCCAACCTGCCGGCCCGCCTGCTCGTGCCTGCACCTCCGGGCGTCGATGCGGTTGCCGCAGCGCTTGCACCGGTCACCTTCGGGACCGTCGAGCACATGCTGTTCGACAATGCCAAGCTGCAGCCGGGTGAAACCATTCTGGTCCATGCCGGCGGCTCGGGCATCGGCACCGCGGCCATCCAGCTCGCCAAGAAGATCGGCTGCACGGTGATCACCACGGTCGGTTCGGACGACAAGATCGAACGGGCCAAGGCGCTCGGCGCCGATCACGTCATCAACTACCGCACCGACCGGTTTGAAGGCGTGGTGCGCAAGCTCACCAAGAAAAAGGGCGTCGACGTCGTCTTCGAACATGTCGGCAAGGACACCTGGGCCGGCTCGATGCTGTGCATGAAGCGCGGCGGGCGGCTCGTCACCTGCGGCTCCACGTCAGGCGTTTCGACCGACATGAACCTGATGATGCTGTTCCAGCAGCAGCTGAAGCTGTTCGGCTCGTTCGGCTGCCGCATGGAGAACATGGCGAATGCCATGCAGAAGATGGCGCAAGGCATCGTTCATCCGGTCATCGACACGGAAGTCACCTTCGCCGAGATCGATAAGGCGCTGGAACGGATGGAAACCCGCCAGGTGTTCGGCAAGATCGTGCTCCGGATGGACTGAGGCGTCCCCCGTGAAGATGTTCCTTACCCGGATCGCTCTGGCGCTACTCCACTTCCAGCAATGGCTGGTGGCGCAGAGCGCGTTCGGGCTCCTGAATTTCCTGAAGATTTTTCCCGCGGATCCGGGCATCCGGTTCGCCGACCGGATGGCACGTCGCATCGGGCCGAAGCTCGGCCGCCACAAGCTGATGCTCGTCAACCTGCGCAACGCCTATCCGGAAAAGACAGACGAGGAGCTTGAGGAGATCGCCATAGCGAGCTGGGGCCATATGGGCCGGCTCGCCGCCGAATACGTCTTCCTCGACCGGCTGTTCGATTTCGATCCGGAACAGGACAAGCCGGGCAGGGTGGAAGTCTCCGGCATTCCGATCTTCGCTGACCTGCGCGACAATCCGCGGCCGTTCATCGTTTTCACGGCCCACACGGGCAATTTCGAACTGCTGCCGGTCGCCGGCAATGCGTTCGGCCTCGAAGTGACGGTTCTCTTCCGGCCGCCGAACAATCCTTATATCGCCGACAAGGTCTTCGCCTTCCGCAGCGCCCGCATGGGCCAGCTCGTGCCTTCGCATGCCGGCTCGTCCTTTGCGCTGGCGCGCAAGCTCGAAACCGGCGGCGGTGTCGGCGTCCTGGTGGATCAGAAATTCCGCAAGGGCCTCAAGACCAGCTTTTTCGGTCAGCCCGTCCAGACGAGCCCATTGCTCGCAAAGCTGGTTCGGCAGTTCGATGCCGAAGTCTATCCGGCTCGCTGCATCCGACTGCCGGGCAATCGTTTCCGGCTCGAGATCGAACCGAAGGTAGAACTGCCGCGGGACGCCAACGGCAAACTAGATCTCCAGGCGACTGGGCAGCTCCTCAACGACAAGGTGGAGAGCTGGGTTCGCGAATATCCCGAACAATGGCTCTGGTACCACGACCGGTGGCATATCAAGCGCTATCTATAAGCAGATTTTGAGACTTTTCGGGCCGCGTTGCTGCGGTTTCTGCTTTAAGTCACCGGCCAAAAATTGGGTTTGCTTTTGAGGGATAAATTAATCTGAATCGCATTGAATATTGGGAGGCGCCGATCTTGGGGAAGAATCGGCGATAATCTCCGGCACGAGGGGGAGGGCATTTTGGAAGCATTGATCGATCTGTTCTGGTCAAAATATGCCGATCTGCGGCAGGCCGTCGAACGCAACGACGATGATGCAACCGCCTCGCTCGATCGTGACCTCGATCCGCTTCTGCTCGCCGTGTTTTCGAGCCAGAGCAAGGATCCGGTCAGCATCCAGGCACAATTCCGCTTCGCACTCGATCTCCTGAACGAAGAGGCCGACGATCGCGGCTGCGTCCGTCGCAACGGACATCTGCTGCAGATGCTGGTGGAACGCTACGTCGTTCCTGAGACCGGCCTGTCGGCCAATCGCCGTCCGAAGCCGGAACCGCACGAGCACGCGGTGATCGCCGATGCGACGGCAGACGGTTTTCTCGACGACGCCCTGCTCAACCGGATCTCCGACCGTATCGTGGTGATCGCGCCGGGCTATCGGATATTCTACTCCAACGAGACCAACGCACGCCGTCTCGATCTCGATCGCGACGCACTGATCGGCCGGCATTTCGCGGAGTTCGTCGGCCTCCACCGTTTCAAGAACGACTTCAAGCCGAATCTCGATCGCTGCTTTGCGGGCGAGAGCATATCGTTGACTTACGCCGATCAGACCGACGGCCAGACGGTCGTCGTCCGTTGCCGCATGTCGCCCTGCGTTTCTGGATCGTCACAGCTAATCGGCGCGCTTCTGGTGATGCAGGAAACTGCCGACCGACGCCGGCGCCCCGCGGCCTGACCTTTACTTGTCCGACCAGATGGCCAACTCGTAGCCTTCCGGATCGGCAAAGTGGAAACGCCGTCCGCCAGGAAATGAGAAGATCGGCTTGACGATGCTGCCGCCGGCTTTTTCGGTCCGCCGAAGGGCGTCTTCCAGATCGTCCGCGAAGAGAATGACGAGTGGGCCGCCCTTGGCTGTTACATCCGCCGATTTCGCAAATCCACCCGTCAGCCTTCCGTCCTGGAACTCGCAGTAATCCGGTCCGTAGTCCGTGAAAGTCCAGCCGAAGGCCGAGCCGTAAAAGGCCTTGGCAGCTTCGACGTCCTTCACATTGAATTCGATATAGTCGATCTTGCGATCCGCTCCCTTGGTTCCCATGGGATCCTCCTATTTCCTTTCTTCCAGCAGGTTCTTCAGCGTCCTGAGATCCTTCCGCACATGGGCGGCATCTGCCTCGAAAGCCGAGTCGTCAAGGTCCGGGCGCTGGAACAGCGTGAACATGACTTCCGCGCCATCGCCGTTCGCCACCACGCGTAGGGGGGTTTCGACGACGAGGCCGTCTTCCATCGTCACCGTGTGGTCGAGGATGCCGAATGGATTGTCGGGCGAGAACCGCACGCGCACCAGGCCGACCGGTCCGCCGTCGCCGATCCAGTCGTCACCGTCCTGGGTAAGCCCGGCGGCAAGGCCGGATGCCCAGAGCGGCATATTTTTAGGCTGGCTCGCGAAGGCGTAGACGTGCTGCCAAGGTCTCTCGATGCCGATATGAATGATACGGGCGGGCAGGGTGGTCATGGCGGAATCCTCGTTTTCTCCCTCGGTCTAGCCGATGAGAAACAGCGGTTCTTGAACAAAACGGACAATCAGCTGCAAAGTTGCCCGCGAATTTCTCTCGGCGTCAAAGTCGTCAGCTCCTTCACGTCCCGCGTCATATGCGCCTGATCGGAATAGCCGGCTTCAAGCGCGAGAAGAGCGAGGTTCCCGGATGCGGGCTGGCGCACCATGCGAAGAAAGCGCTGGAGGCGAAGGATGCGTTCAAGCGTTTTCGGCCCATACCCGAAGTGATCGTGGCTCCGGCGGCGCAAGGTGCGTTCGCCGAGCGCCTGCTTCGCCGACATGCCCTGCAGCGCGCCGCTGCCGAGCTCATCGAAGAGCGTTCCCATCAAGTTCTGGGGGTCGGCGGCCAGTGATGCCTCTCCTGCCGCCCAACCATCAAACAGCCGTCGCCTTTCCATTGCACAATCCTCTTCGGCCAGCCGTTCTTCCATCGTCCGGACGTCGTCCCGGAGTTCGCGGAGCGGCACGACTCGTCCGACCAGCTCCCGGAGCGGCACGTCGAGCCAGTGCAGGGCCGCACCCGGCCTGAAGCGCAGGCCGAGGATGGTTTCACCGGGGGTAAGTGTAGGAAAGGCGGCTGTGCGGTCGGGGCCGATCACCATCAGTTGACCGCCGGCCCAGATCAGGTCCGCGCAGCCGTCCGGCACCACCGCAATCTGGCCCTCGAAACCCTGCGGCAGGCGGTGCGACCAGACACGGAAAAACAGCCTCGAAAGCGGCCCGTGCGCCGGTCGCTCTCGGTAAGTGCCGGCGCGCATTGCCAGTATCGGCGTATCCTTGCGCATATCTTTGGCCGTATTCATACTTCCTTGTGGCATCCGAATTTGGCAGCCGCAAGACGCCGTCCGCCTCTGAGAAAACAGGTCGCTGCGTCGCCGTGGCGAAGACGGAGTGTCATGGAAATTTAATCGTTTAGCGTCGCCATCGCCTTGCCGTTTCCCTATATGAATGCGACAACACCCTCGAATCTCATTATGGAGGCACATCCGTGGAACAGGCAGAAATCGGCCTTATCGGGCTCGGCGTCATGGGCTCAAACCTCTCGCTCAACATTGCCGAAAAAGGCAACAAGATCGCCGTCTTCAACCGGTCTCCGGAAGCGACCCGCAAGTTCTACGCCGAGGCCGGCGAACTGCAGGGCCAGCTTGTCCCCTGCGAGACGCTCGAGGAATTCGTCGCCGCCATCCGCCCGCCGCGGCCGATCATCATCATGATCAAGGCCGGTGATCCGGTCGATCAGCAGATGGAGCTTCTGAAGCCTTACCTTTCGGCCGGCGACATCATGATCGATGCCGGCAATGCCAATTTCCGCGACACGATGCGCCGCTTCGACAATCTGAAGGACAGCGGCCTGACCTTCATCGGCATGGGCGTCTCCGGTGGTGAAGAAGGTGCGCGCCACGGGCCGTCGATCATGGTCGGCGGCACCGAGGACAGCTGGAAGCGCGTCGAGAAGGTACTGACCTCGATCTCGGCAAAATTCAACGACGAGCCCTGCGTCGCCTGGCTCGGCGAAAACGGCGCCGGCCATTTTGTCAAGACCATCCATAACGGTATCGAATATGCCGACATGCAGATGATCGCCGAAATCTACGGCATCCTGCGCGATGGCCTCGGCATGAGCGCCACCGAAATCGGCGACGTGTTCGGCAAGTGGAACGAGGGTCGCCTCAATTCCTATCTGATCGAGATCAGCCAGACGGTCCTGACCGCCGCCGATCCGATTTCCAGCAAGCCGATGGTCGATGTCATCGTCGATGCCGCCGGTCAGAAGGGCACCGGCAAGTGGTCGGTCATCGAGGCCCAGAACATGGGTGTCGCCGCGACCGCCATCGAAGCTGCCGTCGCCGGCCGTGTCCTCTCGTCCCAGAGAACCGAACGCCTGGCTGCCGAAAAGATCTTCGGCCTCCCGAAGGTCGCGGAAGCGCCGAAGGATAAGGCTGCCTTCATCGCCGACCTCGAAAGCGCGCTGCTCGCTGCCAAGATCGCCGCCTATGCGCAGGGTTTCGCCGTCATGTCGGCAGCGTCCGCCGAATACAACTGGAACCTGCCGATGCCGACCATCGCCAAGATCTGGCGCGCCGGCTGCATCATCCGCTCGGCCTTCCTCGACGAGATCACGTCGGCCTTCACCAAGGATCCGCATGTGGCGAACCTGATCGTCACGCCGGCCTTCGCGCAGATGGTCAAGGATACCGACGCCCCGCTGCGTCGCGTCGTGTCCTACGCCGCTCTCTCCGGCCTGCCGGTTCCGGCGCTTTCCTCGGCGCTCTCCTATTTCGACGCCTATCGTCGCGGCCGCGGCACGGCTAACCTCATCCAGGCGCAGCGCGACTTCTTCGGCGCCCATGGCTTCGACCGCCTCGACGGCGTCGACAAGCATCACGGCCCGTGGGGCAGCGGCCTTAGCGAATTTGCCTGATCGTTGATCCACGCAACGCAAAAACGCCCGCCGGATCCGGCGGGCGTTTTTGTTTTGGTCCCTAGTGCTTAGTCCTTGGGCGCCATCTTCGACCAGACGGGGCTGGCGACGCTCTGCAGCAGTTCTGGCCCGACGCCGTCGATGCGCGCCATCAGGGCCTTGGCGAGTTCCCGCCCGGCCTGGCGGATATCCTCGCTCACCGTATAGATCTCCGGCCGAATCCAGTTGAGGAAATCGGCTGACTGCTTCGATACCATGTCGACGTCGTGGCCCAGTTTCTTGCCCGCCGCCTCGAGTCCGGCCACCAGCGCGATCGTCGCCGATCCGCTGATCGAGATGATGCCGTCCGGAGGCTCGGCAGCGCGCATCATGCGTTCCGCATAGGCGCGGGTTTCTTCAAGCGGCGTCTCGCTGGTCACCCGGCCCATAGGCACTTCGGTTGCACCGAAATCGGCAAGCCCGCGTTCGAAGCCCACGCGGCTGTGGACGTAGAAGGAGAAGCGGCTTCCCGGCGACAGGAACGCGATCCTCCGGCGGCCTTTTTCTACAAGTTTCTGGACGGCCTTATAGGCATAAGCCTCGTTGTCATAGTCGTGGTAGGGATGGATTATTCCCATGTCGGTGCGGCCGTGGGTGACGAAGGGCAGGTTCCGCTCCGTCATCAGCCGTACCCGCGCGTCGTCGGGCTCGATCCGCGAGATGATCACTCCGTCCGCCGAGCCAGTGTCGAGGATATAGCGTACCGGCACCATCGGGTCCTTCTGGAAGGAATGCGGCGTCACCACGAGGTGATATTGCGTGCCGCCCAGCACCTCCGAAATGCCATGCACCATCTGGCTGGTGAAGCCCATCAGCTCCTCATCGATGCTGAGCACCAGGGCGATGACATTGGTCTTGCCGGTTCTAAGGCGCACGCCGGCGCGGTTCGGCTGGTAGCCGAGCTGGTTGGCGACGAGGCGAACGCGCTCCTTGGTGTCGGCCCCGATATCCGGCGCATCCTTCAGCGCCCGCGAAACGGTGGTGATGCCGAGGCCCGTCATATAGGCGATCGTTTTCAAGGTAGGACGTTCACGTACCGCCGTCTGCGTTCCGCCCGTCCTTGGTCTTCCGCTGTCATCCATGATTTGCCGTCGCTGCCCCCGAGTCAGGTGGCCACTATAAAGGGCCGAAGCTTGCCCGGAAACGTCGCGACACCTCCCTGTCCTCCAATACGAAATCAATAACTGAAACGATACAGGTAAAATGTCGAGAGGAATTTTGCCGAGGGGGAAACTCCCATTCCTGTTAGTTGTACAACGCAGATGCGAAATAACTTTTTGCAGATGCGAAAATCAGACTTCCTGATATTGCCCGTTAGTCTCCTGTATCCTGCCTTTTTAACCTCCCTGAGAGGCGAATGAATAAGCCAGCAAATTTCCCGCACATCCTCTTAAGGTTGTATTTTCTCGACTCGCGAATTTTTTCGGACAAAACCGGTTGCGTCATATCGGTGATTGCCTTACGTTTTTACGGCAACGTTTCAGTGAGGGAGGAGACTCATGAATATTCGTTCTATGGCGGCTGTTCTTGCCGCAACCGTGATGCTGCCGTTAGGCGCGGCTCATGCCACAGATCTCGAAGTCACCCATTGGTGGACATCCGGAGGCGAAGCTGCCGCAGTCGCGGAACTCGCCAAGGCTTTCAACGCCACCGGCAACAAGTGGGTTGACGGCGCGATTGCAGGTTCCGGCGGCACCGCCCGTCCGATCATGATCAGCCGTATCACCGGCGGCGATCCGATGTCGGCCACCCAGTTCAACCATGGCCGTCAGGCCGAGGAACTGGTCCAGGCAGGCCTGATGCGCGATTTCACCGATCTCGCCAAAAAGGAAGGCTGGGACAAGATCGTTCGCCCCGCCGGCCTGCTGAAATCCTGCACTTTCGAGGGCAAGATCTACTGCGTGCCGCTCAACATCCATTCCTGGCAGTGGCTGTGGCTTTCCAACGATGCCTTCAAGAAGGCGGGCGTAGCGGTTCCGAAGAACTGGGACGAATATGTCGCAGCGGCTCCGGCGCTTGAAAAGGCTGGCATCGTGCCGCTCGCCGTCGGCGGCCAGGCCTGGCAGTCGACCGGCTTGTTCGCCGTTCTGACGGTCGCGATCGGCGGCAAGGACATCTACCAGAAGGTCTATGGCGACAAGGACGCAAAGGTCGCGGCCGGTCCAGAAATGGCCAAGGTCTTCAAGGCAGCCGACGATGCCCGCAAGATGTCGAAGGGCACCAATGTCCAGGACTGGAATCAGGCGACCAACATGGTGATCACCGGTAAGGCCGGCGGTCAGATCATGGGTGACTGGGCGCAGGGCGAATTCCAGCTTGCCGGCAAGAAGGCCGGCGTGGACTATACCTGCCTGCCTGGCCTTGGCGTGAACGAGGTGATCTCGACGGCCGGCGACGCCTTCTACTTCCCGGTCCTCAAGGACGCGGCGAAGACGAAAGCACAGGAAGCGCTCGCTTCGTCGCTTCTCGACGCCAAGACACAGGTCGCCTTCAACCTCAAGAAGGGCTCGCTGCCGGTGCGTGGCGACGTCGATCTTGCGGCCGCCAACGACTGCATGAAGAAGGGTCTCGAGATCCTCGCCAAGGGCAATGTCGTCACCAGCACCGACCAGCTCATCACGCAGGATACGCAGAAGCAGCTGGAAGACCTGATGTCGCAGTTCTTCGCCAACACGTCGATCACTGCCGAGGAAGCCCAGAAGCGCTTCGTGGCTATTTTCTCCAAGGCCGGTTGATCCGACAGACAGCGATCCAACAGCCGGCTCCGCGTCCGAGAGGGGCGGGGCCGGTGGTGGCTTGCTTCCTGCAGCCTTTGCTATCCAGAGGAGTTGACCATGGCGGCGCACACTCAGCCCGGCCGACCCAACCAGTTATTCCGCAATCTCAATTCGAAGATTGCCTCGATCCCGATGATGCTGACAGCCGTGGTGATTTTCCTCGGCGGCACGATCTGGACCGTCGTTTATTCCTTCACCAATTCCAAGCTCCTGCCGCGCCTGTCCTTCGTCGGTCTGGAACAGTATGAGCGGCTCTGGGATACGCCGCGCTGGATCGTCTCGATCCAGAATCTGGCGACCTACGGATGCCTGTCGCTGATTTTCAGCCTGACGATCGGTTTCCTGCTGGCGGCCCTGATGGACCAGAAGATCCGTTTCGAAAACACGTTCCGGACGATCTTCCTCTATCCGTTCGCGCTGTCCTTCATCGTCACCGGCCTTGTCTGGCAATGGATCCTGAATCCCGAATTCGGCGTGCAGTCCGTCGTCCGCTCGCTCGGCTGGACGAGCTTCACCTTCGATCCACTCTACAATTCCGACATCGTCATCTACGGCATCCTGATCGCCGCGCTCTGGCAGGGGACGGGGCTCGTCATGTGCCTGATGCTCGCCGGCCTTCGCGGCATCGACGAGGACATCTGGAAGGCCGCGCGCGTCGACGGCATCCCGATGTGGAAGACCTATCTCTTCATCATCATCCCGATGATGCGGCCGGTCTTCGTCACCACGCTCGTCATCATCGCCAGCGGCATCGTCAGGATCTACGACCTTGTCGTGGCGCAGACGAGCGGCGGCCCCGGCATCGCCTCCGATGTGCCTGCCAAATACGTCTACGACTATATGTTCTTCGCCCAGAACCTCGGCCAGGGCTTTGCGGCATCCACCATGATGCTGCTCGCCGTCGCCATCATCATCGTTCCCTGGGCCTATCTCGAATTCGGAGGACGCAAGCGTGGATAAATCGCTCACGATGCCCGTTTCTGGGCCCGTTTCTGGGCCCGGCATTTCCGCTCCGGCCGGTTCTCGGCTGGAAACCGGGCCGCAGGGAAAACGCCCTCGCAAGGTGCTTTCGTCGCGCAATATCATCGTCTACGGCGCGCTCGGCCTTGCGGCAGTTTATTACCTTATTCCTCTCTATGTGATGGTCGTCACCTCGCTGAAGGGAATGCCGGAAATCCGTCTCGGCAATATCTTTTCGCCGCCGATGGAGATCACCTTCGAGCCCTGGGTGAAGGCCTGGGCGGAGGCCTGCACGGGCCTCAACTGCGACGGCCTTTCGCGCGGCTTCTGGAATTCGGTCCGGATCACCGTGCCGTCGGTGATCGTGTCGATCGCAATCGCTTCGGTGAACGGTTATGCGCTCGCCAATTGGCGGTTCAAGGGCTCGGAGATCTTCTTCACGATCCTGATCGTCGGTGCCTTCATCCCCTATCAGGTGATGATCTATCCGATCGTTATCATACTGCGCGAAATGGGCCTCTACGGCTCGCTCTACGGCCTCATCCTGGTGCATTCGATTTTCGGCATGCCGATCCAGACACTGCTGTTCCGCAACTATTTCGTCTCGCTGCCGGAGGAACTGTTCAAGGCGGCCCGCATCGACGGGGCGGGGTTCTGGCAGATCTATTTCCGGATCATGCTGCCCATGTCGCTGCCGATCTTCGTCGTCTCGATGATCCTGCAGACCACCGGCATCTGGAACGACTTCCTGTTCGGCGTGGTGTTCACCCGGCCGGATACCTATCCGATGACCGTTCAGCTCAACAACATCGTCAATTCCGTCCAGGGCGTGAAGGAATACAACGTCAACATGGCGGCGACGCTGTTGACGGGTGCGGTTCCGCTGATCGTCTATTTCGTTTCCGGCCGGCTTTTCGTCCGCGGTATCGCGGCCGGCGCAGTCAAAGGGTAAGCCTGATGCTCAACAATGTTTCCGCGCGCATTCAGAGCAGCGTTTCCATCCGCGAACTGTCGCTGTCCTTCGGCTCGGTGACGGTGCTCGAAAATCTCAACCTCGACATCCATGACGGCGAATTCCTGGTCCTTCTCGGCTCGTCCGGCTGCGGCAAGTCCACTCTGCTGAACTGCATTGCAGGACTTCTCGAGCCGACCGAAGGCCAGATCTTCATCAAGGACAAGAACGTCACCTGGGAAGAACCAAAGGACCGCGGCATCGGCATGGTGTTCCAGTCCTACGCGCTCTATCCGCAGATGACAGTCGAGAAGAACCTCTCGTTCGGCCTTCGCGTCGCCAAGGTTCCGAAGGACGAGATCGATCGCCGCGTGGCACGCGCATCCGGCATCCTGCAGATCGAACCGCTCTTGAAGCGCAAGCCCTCGGAACTCTCCGGCGGCCAGCGCCAGCGCGTCGCGATCGGCCGGGCGCTGGTGCGCGATGTCGACGTCTTCCTGTTCGACGAGCCCTTGTCGAACCTCGACGCAAAACTGCGCTCCGAACTGCGCGTCGAGATCAAGCGCCTTCATCAGGCGCTCAAGAACACGATGATCTACGTCACCCACGACCAGATTGAGGCGCTGACGCTGGCCGACCGCATCGCCATCATGAAGAGCGGCGTCATCCAGCAGCTCGACGATCCGGTGACGATCTACAATCGCCCGAAGAACCGCTTCGTTGCGGGTTTCATCGGTTCGCCATCCATGAATTTCCTGACCGGCGAACTCGTGGATGAGGGTGGCCATACCGTCTTCAAGACCAATGGCGTCAGCTTCTCGCTCGACGGTTACGATGCTTACGAGCCGCTGAAGGGCGGGCGCAAGGTCATTCTCGGCGTCCGTCCGGAGCACATCAAGGTGGACGGCGATATCGCCGGCGGCGAAGTGCATGAGGCGGTGGTCGATATCGAGGAACCGATGGGCGCCGACAACCTGCTCTGGCTGAAACATGCGGGCCACGTGATGTCGGTTCGCATCGGCGGCGCACGGCGTTATGCCGTCGGTGCCAAGGTGCGCCTCGCCTTCGACATGACCATGGCTTCGCTGTTCGACGCGGGAACGGAAGAGCGGATCTGATGTTTGCGTGCAGCCAGTTTCGGGTGGGCCTATTCGCTTTGAGCCTGAGCCAGGAGGCACCCCCCTCTGGCCTGCCGGCCATCTCCCCCACAAGGGGGGAGATCGACTCGCTGCAACGTCTCGCCGTCCCCGGCGCTTATAGTGGGACTGATGAGCAGGCCCCTAGCCAATCTCCCCACCTGTGGGGGAGATGTCCGGCAGGACAGAGGGGGGCTGGCACGGCACGCCATGAATTTTTTGGGCGGGCATCATAGTGGATATCGACCTATCCGGCCCCTGGCAGCTCGCATCTGCCGACGGAACGCATCGCACGCAGATGCCGATCCCGGGCGACGTTCACACTGCGCTGAAGACGACCGGCATCATTCCCGACCCGTATTTCGGGCGCAACGAGAACGACGTGCAATGGGTCGCAAATGCAGACTGGACGATCGAGAGGCGCTTCGCGCTCGATGATCCCACGGGCTCCTGGTATCTCGATATCACCTATCTCGATACGGTCGCGACCGTGTTCGTCAACGGTGTTCCGGTGCTTCAGGCAGACAACTGTTTCCGCCGCTACCGGCCGGACGTGTCGAAGGCGCTGAAGGCGGGCGAAAACACGATCCGCATCCTTTTCCATTCCAGCATCGCCGAAGGTGCGGAGCGGCAGGCGCGGCAACCCTTCTACATTCCCTATTCCACGACCAATTCGCCGATCCCGAACGGCAATATGCTGCGCAAACCGCAATGCCATTTCGGCTGGGACTGGAATGTCGCGCTGGCACCGCTCGGCCTCTACGGCGAAATCGCGCTGAAGCGGCTCGAAACCGCCCGTATCGAACACATCGTCACCAGCCAGAGACATGAGGCGGGCGCGGTCGATCTCATCGTAACGGTGACGCTTTACGCCGAAGGGCAGGGTGTCCTGCCGGTCTTCCTTTCGCTCGGCGAAGAACGGGTTCGGCTCGATTGCGGCGTGCGCGCCGGCGAAATCGCGGTAACGCATGTTTTTCATATCGAAGAGCCGGAATTCTGGTGGCCGTCCGGCAGCGGCGAGCAGGCGCTCTACCATTTGACGGTCGGCACCCCCACCGAAGCCATCACCCGCCAGATCGGCATCAGGACGGCCGAACTGCTGACCGATCCGGACGAAGCGGGCAGCCGTTTCGCCTTCCGCATCAACGGCCGCGAGATCTTCTGCCGCGGCGCGAACTGGATTCCCGCCGACGCGCTGTTTTCTCTCTCGAGCCGGGAGAAAACCGAGGACCTGCTGCGCTCCGCCGTCGATGCCAACATGAACATGATCCGGGTCTGGGGCGGCGGCTTTTATGAGCCGGACTGGTTCTACGATCTCTGCGACCAACTCGGCCTGATGGTCTGGCAGGATTTTCAGTTCGCCTGCAACCTCTATCCCTCGACCTCGGATTTCCTCGAAAACGTCGCGGCGGAAGTCGAGTACCAGGCCCGCAGGCTGATCTCGCACCCCTCCGTCGTGCTCTGGTGCGGCGATAACGAGCTGGTCGGCGCGCTGACATGGTTTCTGGAATCCCGTGAGAACCGCGACCGCTACCTCGTCTCCTACGACCGGTTGAACCGCGTCATCGAGCAGGCGCTCGAAAGGGCCGCGCCCGACGCCATCTGGTGGCCGTCCAGCCCTGCATCCGGCTATCTCGATTATGGCGACGCCTGGCATGCGGACGGTTCGGGCGACATGCATTACTGGTCCGTCTGGCACGAGAACAAACCGTTCGCCGACTACCGCTCCGTTCGCCCGCGCTTCTGCTCGGAGTTCGGCTTCCAGTCCTATACGTCGCTGCCGGTCATCGAGACCTATGCCGCCGCCAGGGACATGAATATCGCCTCGCCGGTCATGGAGCATCACCAGAAGAATGCCGGCGGCAACGAGCGCATTGCCGGCACGATGTTCCGCAACTTCCGCTTTCCGACGGATTTCGCCAATTTCGTCTATCTGAGCCAGGTGCAGCAGGGATTGGCGATCAAGACGGCCGTCGATTTCTGGCGGTCGCTGAAGCCGCATACGATGGGTGCGCTCTACTGGCAGCTCAACGACACCTGGCCGGTGGCTTCGTGGTCGAGCCTCGACTATGGCGGCAGCTGGAAAGTGCTGCACTACATGGCGAAGCGCTTCTTCCAGCCGGTCACGGTTGCGGCGATCCCGTCGGACGACGGCCAGGAGATCCGCTTCTCGCTCGTCAATGACACAGCCGTCGATGTGACGGTGACCCTCAATTTGTCGCTCCTGACGCTCCGGGGCGAGCGCAGCTCGCTTCGGAGCATCGAAGCCGTCTGCACACCCGATGCAGCCGTCACCGTGCTCACCTTGCCGACCGCGGATATTCCCGACGGGTCGGTCCTTGCCTGGAGCTTTACCGCGTCGAACGGCATGGCCGGCGAGGGGCATCATATGCCGGGCAGCTACAAGGCCCTGGAGCTCGAACCGGCAGGGCTTGAGCTTGCTGTGTCTCCATCCGGTGATGGAGCTTTTGACCTCGTCGTCAAGGCCGACGGCCTCGCGCTTTTCGTGCTGATCGAGAGCGGCACGACCGGCCGTTATTCCGACAATGCTTTCGATCTCGCCCGCGGCGAAAGCCGCAGCATCCGCTTCACGCCCGCCGCGCCGACGGACGCGATCCCGCAATTCCGCATCTACGACCTCTATTCCTGCCACGCAGCAGGCGAGGGTATTATCAAGGGAGGATCACTATGACGAAACTCGGTTTTCAGCTTTATTGCGCCCGCAACTTTCCGCCGCTCGCAGATGTCCTGAAGAAGGTTGCGCAGGCGGGTTATACCGAGGTGGAAGGATTTGGCGGAATTTACGCCAATCTCGACGAGTTGTCGCTGAAGACGCTCAAAGGTGATCTCGATGCCAACGGCCTGACCATGCCCACCGGTCATTTCGGCATCGACCTTCTGGAAAAGGAGCCGGAACAGGCGCTGCTGATCGCCAGGACGCTCGGGGTCGAGGCGATCTATTGCCCGCATCTGCTTGCCGACCAGCGCCCGACCGATGCCGCCGGATGGTTCGCCTTCGGCCAGCGGCTGCAGAACGTCGGCAAACCCTATTGGGATGCCGGCTACACGTTCGGCTGGCATAACCACGACTTCGAGTTCAAGACCCTGCCGGACGGCTCGACGCCGCAGGAACAGATCCTTGCCGGCGGCCCTGACCTTGCCTGGGAAGCGGATATCGCCTGGGTCATCCGTGGCGGTGCCGATCCGTTCGCCTGGATCGAGAGCTACGCCAAGCGGATCACCGCCGTTCACGTCAAGGACATCGCGCCGGCTGGCGAAAACGCCGACGAGGACGGCTGGGCCGATGTCGGCCACGGCACCGTTCCGTGGAAGGACCTGATGGCGGCGCTGAAGAAGACGTCTGCAAAACATTACGTCCTTGAACACGACAACCCGAAGGACCTCGACCGGCTGCTGACGCGCTCGATCGCTTCCTTCAAGACCTATTGATCACAGATTTTTTGGAGTTTTCCATGCCCAAGGAACTTGGCGTCGGCATCATGGGATGCGGCAATATTTCCACGACCTACTTCAAGCTGTCGCCGCTCTTCAAAGGCCTGAAGGTTCTCGCCTGCGCGGATCTCAACGCGCAGGCAGCCCAAATGCGCGCCGAGGAATACGGCGTCAAGGCACAGTCGATCGAGCAGATGCTCGCCAATGACGAGCTCGACGTGATCGTCAACCTGACCATCCCGGCGGCGCATTTCGCGGTCTCGAAAGCAATTCTCGAAGCCGGCAAGCACGTCTACTCGGAAAAGCCCCTCGTGATCACGCTGGAGGAGGGCAAGGCGCTGCAGGCGCTCGCCAACGAGAAGGGCTTGTCGGTGGGTTGCGCGCCGGACACCTTCCTCGGCGGCGCGCACCAGCTCGCGCGCAAATATATCGATGAGGGCGGTGTGGGGCGCATCACGTCCGGCACCTGCCACGTGATGAGCCCGGGCATGGAAATGTGGCATCCCAATCCCGGCTTCTTCTTTCTCGAAGGCGGCGGACCGATCCTCGATCTCGGGCCTTATTACATCGCCAACCTCATCAATTTCCTCGGTCCGGTGAAACGGGTTGCGGCACTGACGTCGATGGCAAACCCGACGCGCCTCGTCACCAGCGAACCGCTGAAGGGTCAGGTGATCCCGGTCGAGACGCCGACCAACATCCACGCGCTGCTTGAATTCGTAAACGGCGCGACGATCACGCTCTCGGCAAGCTGGGATGTCTGGTCGCACCGCCACGCCAACATGGAGCTCTACGGCACCGAAGGATCGATCTTCGTGCCCGACCCGAACTTCTTCGGCGGCACTGTCGAGGCGAGCGGCCGCAACAAGGATATCCAGCCGCTGAAACCCTGGGATCACCCGTTCGGCATCGACAACCAGGAACATCCGCAGGGGCCGCGCGCCAACTATCGCACGGCCGGTCTTGCGGACATGGCGATAGCGCTGATTGAGGGTCGCGATGCCCGCTGCTCGCTGGAGCGCACGCTCCACGGCGTCGACGTCATGACCTCGATCCTGAAGTCCGGCGAGGAAGGGCGGTTCATCGAGCTTTCGACCACCTGCACCCAGCCGGCGGCGCTCGGCATCGACGAGGCGCTGGCGCTTCTGCGCTGATGGGCTATGAATGCGGCGCGCACCGCCTGAGACACCGGCGCGCCGCATTTCATTCGGAGGATTTCGATCATGACCTGGCAACCCGCGTCCAACCGCTACGAAACCATGAAGTACAACCGCTGCGGCCGTTCGGGACTGAAGCTCCCGGCGATCTCGCTTGGCCTCTGGCACAATTTCGGCGACGACACACCGCATGAACGCAAGGTCGCGATTGCCCGCCGGGCCTTCGACCTCGGCATCACCCATTTCGATCTCGCCAACAACTATGGCCCGCTGCCCGGCAGCGCCGAGACCGCCTTTGGCCAAATCCTGCGCGAGGATTTCAAGGGATATCGCGACGAGCTGATCATCTCGTCGAAGGCCGGCTACAACATGTGGCCGGGTCCCTATGGCGAATGGGGCAGCCGCAAATACCTGATCTCCTCTTGCGACCAGAGCCTGAAGCGGATGGGCCTCGACTATGTCGACATCTTCTATTCACACCGCTTCGACCCGGATACGCCGCTCGAAGAGACCTGCGGCGCGCTCGACCATATCGTCCGTTCGGGCAGGGCGCTCTACGTCGGCATCTCGTCCTACAATTCGAAGCGCACCCAGGAAGCAACGGCGATCCTGAAGGAACTCGGCACGCCTGTTCTCATCCACCAGCCGAGCTATTCGATGATCAACCGCTGGGTCGAGGAAGATGGCCTGCTCGATACGCTGGAAGATCTCGGCATCGGCTCGATTGTCTTTTCGCCGCTGGCGCAAGGCATGCTGACCTCGAAATATCTCGGCGGCATTCCGGAAGACAGCCGCGCCGCGCAGGGCAAGTCGCTGCGGCCGGCCTTCCTGAACGACCGAAACATCGCCAACCTCAAGGCGCTCAACGCAATCGCCGAAAAGCGCGGCCAGACGCTGGCGCAGATGGCGCTCGCATGGGTTCTGCGCGGCGGCCGCGTGACCACGGCGCTGATCGGTGCCAGCCGTCCGGAACAGGTCGAGGATTGCGTCAGGTCGCTCGACAATCTGGAGTTCACGGCGGCCGAACTCGCCGAGATCGATACCTATGCCAAGGATGCCGACATCAACCTCTGGGCCAAGTCGGCCGAACGAGCAGGGCCGGCGCGGTAAGGCAAAGGCGGCTTCGAGCTGCCCCTCATCCCCCTGCCGGGACCTTCTCCCCGTCTCGACGGGGAGAAGGGAGATGTGGCGCGGCCGGCGCTCCGAAGCCCTTCTCCCCGCAAGCGGGGAGAAGGTGGCGGCAGCCGGATGAGGGGCAAGGACTCAGTTTTTATTTTGGGAGGAGAACATGATCCACAACCCCATCCTGCCGGGCTTCAATCCCGATCCGTCCATCTGCCGCGTCGGTGAGGACTATTATATCGCCACCTCGACCTTCGAATGGTACCCGGGTGTGCAGATCCATCATTCGCGCGACCTGGTGAACTGGACGCTGGTGCGTCGGCCACTGGAGCGGGCAAGCCAGCTCGACATGCGCGGCAATCCCGACAGCTGCGGCATCTGGGCGCCGTGCCTCTCCTATTCCGACGGGCTGTTCTTCCTGGTCTACACCGACGTCAAACGCTTCGACGGCAACTTCAAGGACGCGCATAACTACATCGTGACTTCGCCGACGATCGAGGGCGAATGGTCCGATCCGATCTATGTCAATTCCTCCGGGTTCGATCCCTCGCTCTTCCATGACGACGACGGACGCAAGTGGTTCCTCAACATGCAATGGAACCACCGCACGGAGAGTTATGGCGGCGCGCCGAAACATCCGGCCTTCGACGGAATCCTGCTGCAGGAGTGGGATTTCGAGACGAGGGCGCTCAAGGGCCCGATCAGGAACATCTTTGCCGGCAGCTCGCTCGGCCTGGTCGAAGGACCGCATGTGTTCAAGCGCAACGGCTGGTATTACCTGACGACTGCCGAGGGCGGTACGGGTTACGACCATGCCGTTACGATGGCGCGCGCGCGTTCGATCGACGGGCCGTACGAAATGCATCCGCAGACGCACCTCATCACCTCGAAGGACCATCCGAAAGCCGTTCTGCAACGGGCAGGCCATGGCCAATACGTCGAAACGCCGGAAGGCGAAGCGTACCATACCCATCTCTGTGGCCGGCCGCTGGCGCCGCAACGCCGCTGCACGCTCGGCCGCGAAACCGCGATCCAGAAATGCATCTGGGAGGACGATTGGCTCTATCTCGCCCAGGGCGGCGTCGTGCCGGATGTCGACGTGCCGGCACCGGGCGATGTCACACGTATCGAGCAGCCTGCCCGCATCGAGCGCTCGTTCGACAACAACGTCCTGCCGCCGGAATTCCAGTGGCTGCGCACGCCTCATCCGGAACGGCTGTTCAGCATCACCGAGCGTCCCGGTCACCTGCGCCTTTTCGGCCGTGAGAGCATCGGTTCCTGGTTCGAACAATCGCTGGTCGCCCGCCGTCAGGAGCATCATTCCTTCCGCGCCGAGACGGTGGTCGATTTCTCACCCGAGACTTATCAGCAGGTCGCGGGCCTGACGCACTATTACAATCGCCACAAGTTCCATTCGCTGGTGGTGACGCTGCATGAAAAGCTCGGCCGCGTGGTGACGATCTTCTCCTGCCCGGGTGATTTTCCGCATGGGCGCATGAGCTTTCCGGCAGGGAGCGGCGTTTCCGTCGCCGAGGGGCCGGTGCATCTCGCGATGGAGATCCGTGACAACGACCTGCAGTTCCTCTGGCGCGCCGGCGGCTCCAACGAGTGGCAGGAGCTTGGCCCGGTGCTCGACGCCGGCGTCATCTCGGACGAGGGCGGCCGTGGCGAACACGGCTCCTTCACCGGCGCATTTGTTGGCCTCTTCGCCTTCGACACCTCGGGTAGGGCGAAGACTGCGGATTTCGACTATTTCGTTTATGAGGCGCTAAAACAGTAAAGTCTAAATATAAAGAAATTAGCGGAACACATTAATTTCATTACGAAAATGTAATGCACCAATTCAGATAGGGTTCATCATTCGGGTCCTAGTTTCCGGGCGTGCTCAACACGAGGAGACATCCGATGAAAAAGTTCTTTGCAATCCTTCTTTCCGCAACCGTGCTTACCGCTCCGCTTGCCGCCCAGGCGCAGGATCGTCATTCCGGTCCGGATCGGACCAGGACCGTGACCCGCACGGTGACGGTTCAGAAGAAGGTCGTGGTGGTGAAGCCGCGTTGGTCCAAGGGGCATCGCATGACGGCTGCCGAACGCCGCCGCATGGCGGAAATCCGCGATTACCGCCGTTACCGCCTGTCGGCTCCGCCGCGCGGTTATCGCTGGGTCAAGGTCGACAACGATTTCCTGCTGGTCGGCGTCGCAAGCGGCGTGATTTCGAGTTTCATCGCGGCTCGCTGAGAAAAATCGGCCTGCGGGGGTATTTTGCCTTCCCGCCCGCAGGCCTCACACATTCGCCGCTATGCGACCGGCGATCACGCTTTCGGTGGCTGGTCTCAGGTCCTTTGGGACAGGCATTCCTTCATCGAGCGGGCAAGTCCGCGCATCAGCTCGAAATAAAGGCCGGAACCGGATTTCAGCGTCGCTGCTTCCGGATCGAGTGTCCCTGAGCGGGCAGGCGTGCCTTCGGTCACGACCGCCACCAGCTTCGGCTCGAACTGCGGTTCGGCGAAGACGCAGGTGGCGCCCAGTTCCTTCACCTTCTTCTGGATCTGGTCGACGCGTTCTGCACCGGGCATGTTCTCCGGGCTGACGGTGATCGAACCGGCGACGCTCACCCCATAACGATGCTCGAAATATTGATAGGCATCGTGGAAGACGATGAAAGGCTTGTCCTTGACCGGCGCGACCGTCGCCTTGATTTCGGTATCGAGCGCGTCGATATCCTTCATCAGCCTGGCGCCGTTTGCCTGATAGGCCGCAGCATTCGCCGGGTCGGCACTGACCAGCGTCTTTTCGATTTCTGCCGCCATCGCCTTGGCATTCATCGCATCGAGCCAGAGATGCGTATCGAAGCCGCCGTGGTCGTGATGGTCATCGTCGTGGTCGGCATGGTCGTCGGCGGGCTTCGCATGGTCGTCATGCCCCGCTTCTTCCCCTTCATGCTCGTCGTCATGGGCCTCGAAGGCGCCGCTCTCGCGGAATGGCAGTTTTTGCAGTCCAGGTGCATCCTCCAGCTCGATCACCGTTGCCGAACTCGCCAGAGCGTCCAGCGGCTTTTCGAGGAAGGCCTCGATGCCGGGACCGATCCAGAAGATCACGTCGGCGCCTTCGATGGCTGCTGCATTGGAGGGCTTCAGTGCGAAAGTGTGCGGCGAAGCGGCGCCATCGACGATCAGTTTCGGCTCGCCGACGCCCTTCATGATCGAGGCGACGAGCGAATGGATCGGCTTGATCGAAACCACCACGTCCCGGGCCGCAACGCCGGGGCCGGCACCGATGGAGAACACCGCGGCGGAGAGGAGGGAAATCGAAGCCGGCTTCATGCTGTGTCCTTGCATTGTGGCGTAATGTTATTACATCAATTGCGTTATGCTATAACGTGTGTCATAGCCATTGACAACAGGGAATTCGGAAAAACATGCTGATGTCCAATCGGGCTCGCGCCCCCAAAATCGAAAGCCAATTGGTATCGCTTGCCAATGCCGGCATTCGCCGGGATGGCCGATGGCTGGTGCGGGGCGTCGATTTCTCGATCCGCCGCGGCGAGGTGGTGACGCTGATTGGCCCGAATGGTGCCGGCAAGTCGACGACCGCAAAGCTTGCCATCGGTGTGCTGCGCCCGGACGAAGGATCGGTCGCAAGATTATCCGGCCTGCGCGTGGGCTATGTCCCGCAGAAACTGTCGATCGACTGGACCATGCCGCTTTCCGTGCGCCGGCTGATGCGGCTGACCGGCCCGCTTAATGACGCCGATCTTCTGGCGGCGCTGGCGTCGACCGGCATTTCCCATCTCATCGATGCCGAGGTCCGGTACCTCTCCGGCGGCGAATTCCAGCGGGCGCTGTTGGCCCGGGCGATCGCCCGCAAGCCGGACCTGATGGTGCTCGACGAGCCGGTGCAGGGTGTCGACTTTGCCGGCGAGAGTGCGCTTTACGACCTGATCCGCTCGATCCGCAATTCCACCGGCTGTGGCATCCTGATGATCTCGCACGACCTGCATATGGTGATGGCCGGCACCGACACCGTCATCTGCCTCAACGGCCACGTCTGCTGCCGCGGCACGCCGGAAGTGGTGAGCCAGAGCGCCGATTACCTGAAACTCTTCGGCAATTCTCGTTCGCTGGCGGTCTACAACCATCATCACGATCACACCCATCTGCCGGACGGCCGGGTCATGCATGGCGACGGTTCGGTGACCGATCACTGCCATCCCGATGACGGGCATCATCATCACGATGGGCATGATCACGACCATTCTCACCATGACCATCATGGCGGCCGCCATCACGGCGATCATGCCGAGGCGAAGGGAAAGGGCCGTGCTTGACGACTTCTTCACCCGCGCGCTCGTCGCCGGCATCGGCGTCGCATTGACGGCCGGGCCGCTCGGCTGTTTCGTCGTCTGGCGGCGGATGGCCTATTTCGGCGATACGATGGCCCATTCGGCGCTGCTCGGCGTAGCGCTGTCGCTGTTCTTCGAGATCAACCTGCTGGTCGCCGTCTTCGGCGTCGCGGTCGTCGTGTCGCTGCTGCTTCTGGCGCTGCAGCGGCGCCAGTCGCTGTCGGCGGATGCGCTGCTCGGCATTCTCTCCCATTCGGCGTTGGCGATCGGCCTCGTGCTCGTCGCCTTCATGACCTGGGTCAGGATCGACCTCATCGCCTTCCTGTTCGGCGATATCCTCGCCGTGACGCGCACCGATATCGCGCTGATCTGGGGCGGCGGCGTGCTGGTGCTGGCGGCGCTCGCCTGGCTCTGGCGGCCGCTGATCGCGTCCACGGTCAGCGAGGATGTGGCCGAAGCCGAGGGCATGAAGCCGGCGCAGACGCGGCTGCTCTTCATGCTTCTGATGGCGCTCGTCATCGCCATCGCCATGAAGATCGTCGGTATCATGCTGATCACCGCGCTTCTGATCATCCCTGCGGCGACGGCCCGGCGGTTTTCCGCAAGCCCTGAGCTGATGGCGGTGCTCGCCTCGCTGATCGGCGCGCTGGCCGTGGTCGGCGGCCTGTTCGGCTCGCTGCACTACGATACGCCGTCCGGCCCTTCCATTGTGGTCGCGGCGCTCTTACTTTTCATTTTAAGCCTGCTTCCCGCAGCGGGTAAAAACACGGCCGAGAAGGCCGGCAACCAAGGAGTGCGATGATGAACGCACCAGTTTCGACACCGACATCCGCTCCGGCGCTGACCAAGAACCAGTCGCTCGTCTTCGACGTTCTCGACCGGTCCGATGCGCCGATGAGCGCCTATACGATCCTCGATCGGCTGCGTGACCATGGTTTTCGTGCGCCTCTGCAGGTCTACCGGGCGCTCGACAAGCTCCTCGAATTCGGCATGGTGCATCGGCTGGAAAGCCTCAACGCCTTCGTCGCCTGCGCCCATCCGGAAAGCGAATGCTGCGGCAAGGGGCATGGCCACGGGCACGGCACGGTCGCGTTTGCGATCTGCGAGAGCTGCGGCCACGTCTCGGAGTTTCACGACCACGAGGTCGATCACCGCCTCGGCGCCTGGGCCAAGGCCAAGAACTTCAAGCCTGCCAAGACGACGATTGAAATCCGCGGGCTTTGCGGCGCCTGCGCGGCCTAGAGAAGCCGGAGATCGCGCGCAAAGCGCTTCCAGTTGGCGACATAACGGACAGCCGACTGTTTCAGCTTCTCGACCGCTTCGTCGTCCAGCACCCGCATCACTTTCGCTGGCGAGCCCACGATCAGCGAGTTGTCGGGAAATTCCTTGCCCTCGGTGACCAGGGCATTGGCACCGACCAGTGAATTCCGGCCGATCTTCGCGCCATTCAGGATCGTCGCGCCCATGCCGATCAACGAATTGTCGCCGATCACGCAGCCATGGATGATCGCATGGTGGCCGATCGTGCAGTTTTCGCCGATCGTTACCGGATAGCGCGGATCGGTGTGGATCATCACGCCTTCCTGGATGTTCGAACCCTTGCCGACGACGATCGGTTCGTTGTCGCCGCGAAGCACCGAACCGAACCAGATGCCGACATCCTCGCAGAGCTCGACCTTGCCGATGATGGTCGCATCCGGCGCCAGCCAGAAACGGTCGGGGCCGGGCGTTTTCGGTTCGAATTCTCCGAGTGCATAGATCGGCATGGTTTCCTCCCTGTCGCGGTTTCGTCAGACGACCGTCAGCGACAGCGCTCCGACGCCATCGATGCCGCAGGTGACCTTGTCGCCGCGCACCACAGCGCCAACGCCGGCCGGCGTGCCCGTCATGATCACGTCACCGGGGGCGAGGACGAACAGTTTCGACAGTTCGGCGATGATCTCCGGCAGTTTCCAGATCAGCTGATTGAGGTCGCCGGACTGTTTTCGCGCGCCGTTGACGTCAAGCCAGACGCTGCCCGCCGAGGGATGGCCGATTTTTTCGGCCGGGACGAGGGCCGAGACGGGCGCCGACTTCTCGAAGGCCTTGGCGGCCTCCCACGGACGGCTCATCTTCTTGGCGACATCCTGCAGGTCGCGGCGGGTGAAGTCGATGCCGACCGCGTAGCCATAGACCTTGGACAGCGCGTCCTCGACCGAAATATCGGCGCCGCCGCCCGAGAGCGCCACGACCAGTTCCACTTCGTGATGGACGTTGGAGGAGAGCGGCGGGTAGGGGAAGGTCTCGCCGTTATAGATGTTGTCGGCATTCTTCTGGAAAAAGAACGGCGGCTCGCGGGTCGGATCGCCCCCCATTTCGATCGCGTGGTCGGCATAGTTGCGGCCGACGCAATAGACCCGGCGAACCGGAAAGCGCTCCGCCACTCCCTCGACCGGCAGAAGAACGGTTTCGGGCATCGGGATCACGGTCGCAAACATGGAAAATATCCTGGAAAACTGTGGGCACGGGGGCGATGGAGACGGCGCCCTTTGTCTCCCAATTCGTCGGTTAATCCTAGCACTTTTTCAAGACCGCAGGAAAAGCTTGCGCCCTTCGGGCAACGATCCCGGGCGCCAGAGAGTAGACACTCCGACGATTGCCGGGGGCTCCGATCGAAGCGCCGTTGTGCGGACTTCATGTCTGGCTCGCTTCTCGCGCATAACGCGTCGGTGGCAATCCGACAACGCGGGTGAATGCGACGCTGAACGCGCTGGCGGAACTGTATCCGACACGTTCGGCAATCTCCTTCATGCCGCCGTCGCCACGCCGCAGAAGGTTCTTCGCCAGAGCCATGCGCCACGAAAGCAGGTACTCCATCGGGGTGACGCCCATGGCGCGGCGGAATCGAACGAAGAAGGCGGAGCGGGAGAGGGCGGCTTCCTGGGCCAGTTGCTCCACCGTCCAGTCCTGGGTCGGATCTTCGTGCATCCGACGGATCGCGACCGCCAGCCGTCCATCGGCCAGCCCGCGCAGAAGCCCGGGCGGCGCTGCGGTGCCTGCCGTGGACCGGAGCGCCTCGATAAGCAGAACTTCCAACAGGCGCGCCAGGATCATGTCCCGCGCAGGCCGCTGTTCGCGAGCCTCGTCGCGTACCAGCTTTACAAGGGTCGCAAGCCGTCTCTCGCCGCGAACGTGCACGAGTTGCGGCAGGAGCGTCACCAGCAGGGCAGCGTCCGGCGACCCGAAGACAAAACGGCCGACCATCAACCGGACATCGGGCGGCCCATCCGGATTTCCATGTCTTATTTCATCCGCCAACCTGGTGACGGTCAACGGATCCACGCCCTCCGACGGCATCGGTTCCAGGTTCGACATGCTGAAGCCATAGGCCGACGGGATCAGAACGAAGTCGCCCTCCCGCAGGTCGATCGGTTCCTGTCCGTCGACGGTCAGGCGGGACGAACCTTCGAGGATCACGCAGTAGAAGGGCTGTCCCGATTCCAGGCGCTGAACACACCAGGCGCCGGCGCCACTGACGAGTTTCGTCGAGGGGACGCTGGGTTGGAGCAATGTGACCACTTCGGCGAATGGATCGACCGTTTCAGGACTCTCGCGAATGACAACCGGACTTCTGATTGTAGCCAGTCCAACCTCCGCGGTCTAGGTTTCAGGTGCTGCAAAACACATGAAGGAGCCGCCATGAAAACCGTTCTCATCACCGGTTGCTCGTCCGGATTCGGTCTGGAGATCGCCAGGTATTTCCTCGACCGCAATTGGAAGGTTATCGCGACGATGCGTTCGCCGCGCGAGAATATTCTGCCTTCCTCCGAGCACCTCCAGATACTCGCCCTCGACGTCACCGATCCCGAAAGCATTCGCCAAGCCATCGATGCCGCCGGACCAATCGACGTGCTGGTCAACAATGCAGGCATCGGCTGGCTGAATGCCCTTGAAGGCACATCGATGGATATCGTCCGCGAGATCTTCGAGACGAACACTCTCGGGACGATGGCCGTGACACAGGCCGTCCTGCCTCAATTCCGGCAACGGAGAACCGGCGTCGTGGTCAATGTGGCGTCGAGCGTGACGTTGAAGCCGCTTCCTCTGCTTTCCGTCTATACGGCAAGCAAGGCTGCGGTGGATGCTTTCAGCGAGGTGCTGGCGCTGGAACTCCAGCAGTTCGACGTGCGGGTGCGCCTGGTACAGCCGGGAAGGGCGCCCGACACCCGTTTCGGAGATAACGCGCGGTCCCGCATGCAGGCTCATGGTGGCTTCCCGCAAGCGTATGCCGGTCTGGTGCAGAGGGTGTTCGCCGGTTGGGAGCAGGAGCAGTCGGCTGTCACCCGGCCGCTCGACGTGGCCGAGGCAGTCTGGCTTGCGGCAACCGATCCATCGTCGCCGGCTCGCATTCCTGCCGGCGCCGACGCCGTGGCACTGGCCGGCTGACGTCGGTTGGCCGACACTGCGCCAGCTATCTTTCAAGCGCCACGAACTGGCTTGCCGCGGGGGCCCCTCCGCGACAAGTCGACCTATGGTCAAGGTTGCACTTATGGCAGCAGATCCGCCAGGCTGTAAAACGCCGCCGATATCGCGGCAGTTGCCGGCATCGTCACGATCCAGGCGATCACGATGTTGCCGGCGAGACCCCAGCGTACCGCCGAAACCCGCCTTGCGGCGCCGACGCCGACGATCGCTCCTGTGATCGTGTGGGTCGTCGAGACGGGAATGCCGAGCCAGGTCGCTCCGAACAAGGTCAACGCTCCGCCCGTCTCGGCGCAGAAGCCTTGCATCGGGTTGAGCCTGGTGATCTTCGAGCCCATGGTATGGACGATCCGCCATCCGCCGAAGAGCGTGCCGAGAGCCATGGCGGACTGGCAGGAGATCACCACCCAGAAGGGCACGTAGAAGGTCGAGCCGAGATATCCCTGGCTGAACAGAAGCACCGCGATGATACCCATCGTTTTCTGCGCGTCATTGCCGCCGTGGCCGAGGGAATAAAGCGAGGCGGAGATAAACTGCATCACGCGGAATGTCCGGTCCACCGCGAACGGCGTTTGCCGGACGAACAGCCAGGAAACCAGGAGCACGAGCACCAGGGCAAGCAGGAAGCCGATGGCCGGCGAGAGGAAAATCGCACCTACCGTCTTCCCGAGACCGCTCCAGACAATCGAACTGAAGCCGACCTTTGCCAGGCCGGCGCCCACCAGCCCGCCGACGAGCGCATGCGAGGAACTGGACGGAATTCCGAAAATCCAGGTGAGAATATTCCAGATGATTGCCCCCATGAGGGCGGCGAAAATCACCTGGGGTGAAACGATCCCCGGATCGATGATGCCTGTGCCCAGCGTTTCCGCCACGTGCAGGCCGAAGAAAAGGAAGGCGATGAAATTGAAGAACGCCGCCCAGGCGACCGCATATTGCGGCCGCAGGACGCGGGTCGAGACGATCGTCGCGATGGAATTGGCCGCATCATGAAGACCGTTCAGGAAGTCGAAGAACAGAGCGAGCGCGATCAACCCGAACAGAAGTGGCAAGGCGAGAGAGATATCCATCAAACGTTCTCGATAACGATGCCGCTGATCTCGTTGGCGACATCCTCGAAACGGTCGACGACCTTTTCCAGTTCGCCGTAGATCTCGCTGCCGATCATGTAGGCCATCGCGTCGCCGCTCGCCCCGTGACGCCGGTACAGGTCTTTCAGGCCCTGGTCATGAAGGTCGTCCGATCGGCCCTCCACGCGGGTAATCTCCTCGGCGATCGCTGCAAGGCGGTGAGCATTGGAGCCAACCTTGTTGAGGAGGGGGATTGCTTCCGAAATGAGGTCCGCCGCCTTGACGATTTCGCCACCCATCTGCTGCATCAGCGGATCGAAGCCGGACTGCTCGAACAGCCGGATCGTCTTGACCGTTTTATGCATCATGTCGATCGCGTCATCCATCGACTGGATGAGGTCCTTGATGTCTCCGCGGTCGAAGGGCGTGATGAAGCTCCGCCGGACGGCGAGAAGAACCTCCCGCGTGATGTCGTCGGCCTCGTTCTCCAATGCGACGATCAGCTCGCAGTTCTTCTCGATCTCGTTGCCCTTGAGGAGCTGGTCAAGCGCGTGGGCTGCTGCAACGACAGCTTTCGAGTGCTGAGAAAACATTTCAAAGAAACTGTCTTCACGCGGCATCAGCTTCCGAAAAATACTCATCATACCGTGCGACCTCCCATGCGGCTGACTGTCATAAATGTGTCATAAACATGCTCGGGCAATTGAAGCAACACGCAAAATCGACAGTTTGATCCGCATGAAATCCACAAAAAAGCGCAGCAAGCTGCGACCGGACAGGTCCCAGACGCTGCTCAAGCAACTTGCGGCAGTTCCGGGAAGGCTATTCGCCGGCGCGTTTCGCCAACAATATGGCGCCTTGTGCTTTCGATATCGGGAGTACGGCCCTCAGGTTGAAATCCTGGTGATCACCTCGCGCGAGGCCGGGCGGTGGGTCATCCCGAAAGGCTGGCCGATGAAGGGAAAAAAGCCGTTCGAGGCCGCGACCACCGAAGCCTGGGAAGAAGCAGGCGTGAGCGGTACGGTGAAGAAGAAGCCGGTCGGCCGCTATACCTACCTGAAAGAACTCGACAACGGCGATGTGGTCCCTTGTATCGTCGACGTGTTCCAGATCGAAGTCACGGAGGTCACGGGTGGCTTCAAGGAAAAGGGGCAGCGTATGCTCGAATGGGTCAGCCCTGATGAAGCGGCACGACGCGTTCGCGAGATCGAACTCAAGTCGCTGCTCGTCGAATTTGAGCCGCAGGGTCGCAAGAAGCGCAATCGCGGCTAATTCTGAACCTGATCGCCGGCGCTTTGGTAGGTGGTCCTGCTCTGCAGCAGCTCACCTTGCCGTTCCAGAACCGGATAGGCCGTGGCTGCGACGAGGTGCGAATTGATCTGCTTGAAATCCCGCAACAGGTCCAGGTGGAGAGAGCTGGTTTCGGCCGTATCGAAATCCCCCTCGCGCAGCCGCTGGAAATGAGCGTTGGTTCCGTCGCGCTCCGCCCGCCGGAAGACGATTTTTTCGTCGGCGAGCATGCGTGCGACGCGCTCGTCCTGCGACATGAAAAGCGCAGCGGCGGTGCGCAGATTGGTCGAGAGGCGGTCCAGCAGACCGCTGAGCTCATGCTGCCCTTCCTTCGAAAAGGTCATGCCTCGGCGCAGTCTTTTGACAAGGTGGGGAAGCACGTTTTGGTCGACGACGTCGCCCGCGTGTTCCAGGCCGGTCGAGAACAGCAGAATCTCGTCGAGGCGTCTCCGGTCGACATCGCTGAGTTCTTCCGGGTCGATGGACGTGAGGTATCGTTTGACCGCCGTATTCAGGCGGTCGAGGACGTTGTCCTTCCGCCGCAGTTCCGCCAGGGCGCGGCGATCGGTGCTCGTCAGGGCAGCCTTCGTCCCCGCCAGCATTTCCTCCAGCACATCGACCAGCCGCAGGACTTCCCGCGCCGCTCCCTGCAGCGCGACGACCGGCGTTTCCTTGGCGGACGGATCGAGATATCGCGGATGGCCGGGATCGCTCTCGTCTATCCGCCGCGGCAGCAGCCTGACGAGGACGTTTGCGAAGGGCGAGAGGAACGGCATGAAGACGACCGCGACCACGAGATTGAATGCCGTGTGGAAATTCGCGACCAACCGGGCACCATCGCCCTCGATCTGGATCATCAGTGCCGTAATCGGGGAGAGAAGCGCAAACGCTGCCAGAACGCCGAGGATCCTGGTAACCAGATTGCCGATCGGAAGCCGTCTGGCCGCAAGATCCTTCCCGGACTGCCCCTCGACAACCGGGTTGATCGCCGTTCCCAGGTTGGCGCCGAGGGTCAGTGCGAAGGCCTGGTAGGGATCGATCAGCCCCTGGCTCGCAAGTGACATGACGAGCAGGACCACCGCGACGCTGGAATGGGCCGCCCATGTCAGTGCGGCCGCGAGCAGAAGGCTGAGGAGTGGCATGGTCGAAATGGCTGAAAGAACCGCACCGAAGGCCGGTGTATCGGCATATTCCGTCAGCACATCGAGCAGTTGATGCAGGGCGAGCAGCATGAAGCCGAGCCCGATAAACACCCGACCGAGGTCATGGACCTGCGGATTTTGCGTACGGCGGAACATCAGGACGCCGAGCAATACGAGAGCCGGCGAGGCGGCGGCCACGTCGAAGGACAGGACTTGCACGATGAGCGTGCTGCCGACATTGGCACCCAGCATGACGGCAAGCGCCGGGACAAGATCGACCAGGCCGTCGGCCGCGAACCCCGATGCCATCAGTCCGGTCGCAGTGCTGCTCTGGAGAATCGCCGTGACGCCCAATCCGGAAAAAAACGCCTTTATCCGATTATTCAGCGCGCGGCCGAGAAAAGACCTGAGATTGGGGCCGAAAGCGCGCTGGATGCCCGTCTGCACCATCCGCGTCCCCCATAGAAGGAGGGCTATGTGTCCGGCAATGGTGATGATTGCAATGATGAAGGGCATGGCATTTCCATAAGTAATCAGCCGGATGGAGAATCGCACCGGCAGCGCAAGATGTTAGCCAGCTAACATAGTTGCCGGGATCTATTGCTTTTTCAAGGCTGAGGTCTGACCGGTAGGTATTGGGGGGCTACCATCCGGCATTGCCCGGAAGGCGGGAGATTTTTTTGAGACGAGAGGATGTCGGATTGGCAAAGTCTGGTTCGTCCTTAGAGTCGTCCATTCCATATTTTAAAAGGATCACGACCATGCCGAACACCATACGCCTGCATCGCGTTCTGGCAACCAGCCCGGAAAAGATCTATCGCGCGTTCATCGAGGCTGACGCGCTTGCCAAATGGCTTCCGCCCAACGGCTTTTTGTGCACCGTGCATCACCTGGAACCAACGGTCGGCGGCAAGTTCAGAATGTCCTTCCGGAACTTCACGACCGGCAACAGCCATGCCTTCGGCGGCGAATTTGTTGAGCTCGTCCCAGGCGAACTTGTCCGCTACACGGACAAGTTCGATGATCCCAACCTGCCGGGCGAAATGGAAGTCACGGTGACGTTGAAGAAGGTTTCGGTCGGTACCGAGGTGAATATAACGCAGGCAGGAGTGCCGGACCTCATCCCGCCCGAAGCCTGCTATCTCGGCTGGCAGGAGTCGCTGCGAAACCTGGCAAGGGTGGTCGAGCCTGAGATCAACGAATAACCTATCATGACGGCGCAAGCCGTGGGACCGGATCGCGTTGGTGACTTTCGCGATCCGGCACGGGAAGCAGTTGCCTGCGGGAACTATCGCGGGCCTCTTTTGTTGACATTCCGAAAGAGAAGGAAGTCATGCAGCAGCCAACGACAGAATCCGTTACCGACCGGCAGCCTCCCGTGCCGTCGCGATCCAATCCGGTCCCCCCGGCCTCCGAAGCGCAGTCAGATCGTCTGCCGGACGAGGAGCACAGTCCCAATCCGCACCAGAACGACACGAAGCCGAAATATACGCCCCAGGATCTCGTCAAGAACTATGGCCTGAGCGCACAGGAAGCGCAGCGCCTCATCGACCGGTTCGGACCGTCCGTAGCGGAGCTTGATTTCATTCTGGCCGGGAAGGGGCGTCCCAGGAGGCATCGCCGGCAGGATATCGAACGCTCGGCCGAAGAAATCGCCTTTGGATGAACGCGGCTGGCAACATTCTTCAGGAGAAATCCCGTCTGGATTTGAGCCCGATGCCCGGCGTCGGCTGATCTCCGAGGAAACGGATCATGACGCTTTTCGGTTATCACGCCTCCCATGAACAGTTTTCACCAAGCGAGCTTATCGGGCATGTCCAGGCTACAGAGGCCGCGGGCTTTGGCGCGGTGATGTCCTCCGATCATCTGACCCCATGGAGCGAACGGCAGGGGCAGTCGGGTTTTGCCTGGGCGTGGCTGGGGGCGGCGCTCCAGGCGACACGGTCGATCCCGTTCGGAATCATCACCATTCCCATGGGCTGGCGCTACCACCCGGTCATCACGGCGCAGGCAGCCGCGACGATCGCCGAAATGTTTCCCGGAAGGCTGCCGTGGATTGCGGTCGGCAGCGGGCAGGCCATGAACGAACATGTCACCGGCGAACGCTGGCCATCGAAGCGGGAACGGAACGAACGGCTGCAGGCGGCGGTCGAGATCATCCGCGATCTGTGGTCGGGCAAGCTGGTCAGCCGGGAGCAGCCGATCAGGGTGGACGAGGCGCGTGTCTATACCCTTTCCGAAAAGCCGCCCCGCCTCGTTGCCGGCGCCTTGTCGCCCGAGACGGCGCAATGGGCCGGAAGCTGGGCCGACGCGTTGATCACCATCAACCAGCCAAGGGACAACCTTCGCAAGATCGTCGACGGTTTTCGGCGCGGCGGCGGCGAGGGCAAACCGCTTTACCTGCAGACCCATGTGTCCATCGCGGGTTCCGATGAGGAGGCGAGGGCAAACGCGTTCGACCAGTGGCGGAGCAATGCAATGACGGCGGCGGTCTCTGAAACGCTGCGCCTGCCCGAGGAATTCGACCAGGCGTGCGCCAAGGTGCGGCCGGAAGACATGGATCAGCACGTGCGGATTTCGGCCGACCCCCGCCGGCACATCGAATGGCTGGAAGCCGACGCCGCAATGGGCTTTGCGGAAATCTACGTCCACAATGTCGGACGCAACCAGCGCGAATTCATCGATCGTTTCGGACGCGAGGTTTTGCCTCACGTGAAGGCGGATAAACGCCACCGGAACGGGCGGTGACGGGTTGGCGTCGTCGCGTCCGGCGATGGGCCTCTGGCCGGAGTTAGGGCCGATGCCGAACTAAGTTCCGGCGCCATGGAACTACGATGGCTGACCCAAGTTACAAGTGCTCAATCCAACCATCCCATTCACAATGACCTCAAGACCGAAAAAGACGCCGCGTCTAGGCTTTCCAAGTGGCCCAGCCGGCGGATGGGGATCGGCTAGGTCCGTGGGTGAGGTGCTCATCCGGGAACACGTTCCGGTGTCCGGGCCTTCTCTTCTGGCGCATCAGAACAAGCCGGCCGGCTTGTCTCAGGCAAAGCCGGCGGCGGACGGTTCATTCGGATCCCAGTCGGGAAGCGTTCTCCCGCTCCCGCACTTCCTTCAGAAGCTTTTCGCGAGGCTTGCCGGAGAGCTTGCGACGCGTCCTTTCGACGGTCTCGTCGTCAACCTCGACCGGTCGCCCGCTGTCATCCGGCAGGCCGTCGGCGGTCTGGCCTATCGGCGCGTTCTTCGGCCTGTCATTCAGGCCCTCGGTCTGTTTTTCAGTGCTCATTTCAGCCTCCTTGGACCTTTCCAACAATCGACGGCCGGTTTTGTGCCCTGACATGGCCCCTCCGGAGACCGAAAAGGAGTTTTTCTGCTGGTCCTGGAACAACCCGAGGAATGCGTTGTTCGCGCTGATGCGAAAGGAGAATTGCATGAACAAGATCATTCTAGTGACTGCCATGGCAATGGTTACGACGTCGGCATTCGCCCAGTCCGCGGCGGAAAAATCGGGCGTCAATTCGCTTGCGGGCATCCCTCCGAAGACCCAGGATTTCGTGACCGAAGTTGCAACGAGCGACATGTTCGAGATCGAATCCAGCAAGCTGGCTGCAGAACGGGCCGACGCGGCGACGAAGACGTTCGCACAGCAGATGATCCAGGATCATCAAAAGACGACGACGGAACTGAAACAGCTCGTCGATAGCGGCAAGGTGAAAGTCAAATTGCCGACGGCGATGACCGACGCGCAAAAGAAGTCCATCGCCAAGCTCAAGGGCTTAAATGGCGCAGAGTTCACGAAGCAATATCATTCGGACCAGGAAGACGCCCATGAAGATGCCGTCGACCTGTTCAAGCGATATGGCAAGGAAGGTGAAAACGCCGACCTGAAGGCGTGGGCGGCAAAGACGGTCCCTGCGCTCGAACATCATCTGAAGATGGCCGAGGATTTGAACAAGTAATCGCCATTGCACGGGCTTGCGTCGACGGCTGTGGCTTATGCGGCGGCCGTCGAGGCCTGTGCGCAAACGAAGATAGTGGGGAAAGACCGGAGCCACGCCGCAGCCGTATTTGTGTTACCATTCCAGCGGTCTCAAAGCGGAAAGGTCGAATGCCCCTTCAGCGTGTCAGTTTTTATGTGCTTCTGGTCCTGGTGACCATTGCGTTCGTCGCAGTCGTCCTGCCGTTTTATTCAGCGATATTCTGGGCAATCGTCCTCGCCATCATCTTCTTTCCTCTCCATGCTCGTATCGAGGCCCGTCTGGGCGGGCGCAGAAATGTTGCGGCGGCGCTCTCCGTCCTGATCTGCCTTTGCGTCGTCATCATTCCGGGGCTGATCGTCCTCAGCTCGCTCGTCCAGCAGGGCAACCTTCTCTATGGACGCATCGACAATGGCGAGATCGATGTCCGGAGGTTTTTCCAAGAGCTGCAGGCATCGCTCCCCCTGTTCGTCCGCGGCTGGATCGAGCGGATCGAGCTGGAAGGCTTCGACACGCTTCGGGAACGTATTTCTGCGGCGCTGATGCAGGGCGGTGGTTTCTTTGCCGGACGCGCCTTGAGCCTCGGGCAGAACACCCTGCAGTTCTTCGTCACTTTCGGCGTCATGCTCTATCTGCTGTTCTTCATGTTCCGCGACGGGCAGGTGCTCGCCCGCACGATCCGAAAGGCACTGCCTCTCAGCAACGCGCATACCCGTCGCTTCACCTCCAAATTCACCGCCGTCATCCACGCGACGGTGCGGGGCAATATCATCATTGCCATCATCCAGGGCTCGATCGGTGGCGTCGCCTTCTGGGCGCTCGGCGTGGAGCCGGCCTTGCTGTGGGGCGTTCTGATGAGCGTCCTGTCGCTGCTGCCGGCGGTCGGTGCTGCATTGATCTGGATGCCCACTGCCGTTTATCTGGCGCTTGCCGGCTTTTGGGTGAAGGCCATCGTGCTGGTTGCGGTCGGCGCACTTGTCATCGGTCTGGTCGACAATCTTCTGAGGCCGCGCCTGGTCGGCAGAGAAACCAAGCTTCCCGACTATGTCGTCCTGATTTCCACCATTGGTGGCATTTCTCTGATGGGTATCAACGGGTTCGTCATCGGACCGCTCGTCGCCGCGCTGTTCATCGCCGCCTGGGGAATATTCGTCGAGGAGGAGGGTGTTGCCGATACCCAGTGAGGGCAACGACCTCTCCGTGCATTTTTAAGACGGCCTTCGGAACTTCCGTCTCCCTGAGGGGTTCGAAAGATTCGAACCATCATCATGGAGGTGAAGCCATGAGTGCTTCGGGTCTCACCGTCTTCGACAAGACGCTGCAAACCACCAACATATGGCTGGACGATCTGATGGCCGACCAGGGACCTGACCGGCAGCTTGCCTGGCATGTGCTGGGCGCGGTTCTCCACACGCTGAGGGATCGCCTGCCGATCGAACTGGCCGCACATCTTTCGGCACAACTGCCGCTTCTCGTACGCGGCGCCTATTACGACCGCTACGATCCCTCCAGACAGCCGACCCGTTCCCGCTCGCTGGACGAATTCCTGGAACCGGTGAAGGCGGAGCTTTCATCGACGCGTCCGGTGGACGCGAAGGAGGCGGTGCGGTCGGTTTTCCGGGTGCTTTCCCATTATATCGATCCCGGCGAGGTGCGCAAAGTGCGCGAGGGACTGCCGTTGGAAGTCCAGGCGCTCTGGCCGGATCCGCAAAAACCGCACTGAAGGGTTCGGAAGGAGCGACCAATGACAATGACCCTCACCAGCCCGGCTTTCGCCGATGGCGAACGCATGCCGGACAAGTATACTCGCCTCGGGGAAAACCTGATGCCGCCTTTGAAATGGGGCGATGCGCCTGAGGAGGCCAAAAGCTTCGCACTGATCGTGGAGGACCCGGATGCACCGAGCGGGACCTTCCGCCACTGCGGTGTCTTCAATATCCCGAAGGACTGGAACCAGTTGGGCCAGAGCGCGGATACGGCGCCCGGCGGCGGTCCGCGTTTCTCCGCGAACGACTTCGGCAACGCCCGTTACGACGGGCCTCAACCGCCGAAAGGCCACGGCCTGCACCATTACCGGTTCCGTCTCGCCGCCCTCGACGTCCCAAACCTCAAGGTGCCGGACAGCGCGGGGGTCGAGGCGATGTGGAAGGAGGCGCGCAGCCACATTCTCTCGGAGACCAGTCTCACCGGAACATTCGACGTCCACTGAACGAAGGAGGAAAGACCATGAAAGTGTCAGAGATCATGTCGCGCGATATCGAGATCGCCAGTCCCCACCAGACGATCACCGAGATTGCCAAGTGCATGGCCGACAGGCAGATCGGCTTTTTGCCGGTCGGTGACAACGACAAGCTCGTCGGAACGATCACGGACCGGGATCTGGTCATCCGCGGGCTTGCCGACGGGCTCGGAGGCGATGCGAAAATCCGGGAAGTGATGACGCGTGACGTAAAGTACTGTTTCGAAGACGATGATGTCGACGACGTGGCCCGCAACATGGGCAAGGTTCAGGTCCGCCGTCTTCCTGTCGTCAATCGCGACAAACGGCTGACGGGCGTCATTTCGCTCGGGGATGCCGCCCTTGCGGACGCCGCAGCCGCAGGAGCCGGATTGAAGAAGGTTTCCCGTCCGGGCGGCGCTCACGCGCACTGAGAAAAGGACGTCGGCCGGGACAATGCCAACCTGAAAGTAGGGGATCGCCTCCTGGTTCCCTTCACGATCTCCTGCGGCGAATGCTTTTTTTGCCAGCGCGGCCTTTATTCCGGCTGTGAACGCTCTCCGCAGATCTCTCTCGCAAATCCCAGACCGCTGTGAAATTGACCCCGATAGGGTCGATGGAGTAGGGAAAGCCGACGCGGCATCCCTGCACGTGCGGATCGGCAATCGTGCCGGTGGCCGTCTGCTCGTTTGGTATATCGCAATTCCATTTGCTAGATTGCACCCGGTCCGGCCCCGAAGCGGCGGGTCGGGGCGAAGGTGATTGTAAAGAAGACGGTGAAGAAAGTGATGCAAGCAGCTCAAAAGGCTGGATATTCCAAGGCTCCAGTCTTCGCTGTGGCGCCGATGATCGATTGGACGGACAGGCATTGCCGTTTCCTGCATCGGCAATTGTCGAAATCCGCGCTGCTCTATACCGAGATGGTGGTGGCCGATGCGATCATCCATGGGCCGCGCGACAGGCTCTTGTCCTTTTCGCCGGCCGAACATCCGGTTGCGCTGCAGCTCGGCGGTTCGGACCCGGCAAAGCTTGCCGAGGCGGTGCGGATCGCTGCTGATTTCGGCTATGACGAGATCAACCTCAATGTCGGCTGCCCGTCGGACCGGGTGCAGTCGGGCACCTTTGGCGCCTGCCTGATGCGGGAGCCGGCGCATGTGGCCGACCTCGTGACGGCGATGAAGCGGGTGTCGAGCGTGCCGGTCACCGTCAAATGCCGGATCGGCGTCGACGACCAGGAGCCGACGGACGTGCTGCCGGATTTTCTCGCCCAGGTAATCGGGGCGGGGGCAGATGCCGTCTGGATACATGCCCGCAAGGCCTGGCTTCAGGGGCTTTCGCCGAAGGAAAACCGCGAAGTGCCGCCGCTCGATTACGAGCTGGTCTATGCCATGAAGCGGGAAAACCCGGACGTGTTCATCGGCATCAACGGCGGCATCGCCGATCTGGAACAGGCGGCAAACCATCTCACCCATATGGACGGGGTGATGCTCGGCCGCGCCGCCTATCACAATACCGGACTTCTGGCCGGGGTGGATGCGTTTCTGAAGGATGCCAGCCCTGCAGGAGCCGCCACCGTCGAATTCGACTGGCTGGCGCTGCGCGATACGATGGCGGACTATGCGGCGGAGCTGATCGGCCGGGGCGGGCGGCTGCATCACGTCACAAGGCACATGGTCGGGCTGTTCCAGGGGTTTGCAGGCGCACGGCGGTTTCGCCAGATCCTTTCCACCGACGCCACCCGCCCGGGTGCCGGGCTGGAGGTCATAGCGGCCGCCTTCGCGGTGGTGGATATCGACGGCGGTCCTCGGGTCCAATCCGAGGAGAAGAAGCTGGCGGGGTGAGGGCGGAGATTTTCGAGCTCCCACAAGACACACTCCACCCTTGGCGATCCTCGGATCTCCGCCGGCTTCTCCAATGGTATCGAACGGACTTCAAGAATCCGGCGACACCATCCGGTCAGCCACCATGTGTGCCGCACAGGCACGTCCGGCGCGCGCTTTCGGGCTTCAAGAGACGAAGGCTCGGTTCGTTTGCCTCCACCTCTCCCCGTTGTCGCCGGAGGGAGACGGTTTTCCGCGAACTCCGAATGGCAGGACTTACGTCGTTTCCTGCAACCCGGCGCCGGTCCCGCCTCGCCAGCACGCCTGCCGGTGTATCCGCGACGGAACGGAGGGGATTTTAGGCACGGGCCGGGAGTGCGGGGATGAAGTAGATAAGGATTTTTAGTAACTCATTTGAAGAATTGTTGAAGATCTCCAAGTGCATTCACAGTTAAGGGTGCTTCAGACCGCTGTAGAGCCATCAATTAATACGTCCTCGATATAGCTGATGCCATGAATTCCGTGCGTGAGCGTGTCGTGGAGAGATAACCCCGAGGCTTCGAGAAGTAGTTTCCACACGTCCATCGCTTCATCATACGCATTGAGGACAAGGTCGGGCTTGATCTGATATTCCCATTGGCCTTGGAGCTCGCCGTTGTATGCCTCCAATTCGTGAGGCGTGCTAACGACCTCCTTGTCCACCTCAATCAACTCGGGCTTGCCGTGGGCCAGGGTGTCGCGGATGTCCTTGAGATAGGTAAAGGCTGTAAAGGGCTTCGCGTTAAGGCTCAACGTCACTCCTACATGCCGGCAGACCTTCTTGAGCTTTTCGTAGCTAGAGTCGCGCTCCCGCCATTTCCGGCCGAGTAGTCTATCTCCGAGGAAATTGATTTTGGCTTCGAGGGCAAACGCGGTCATCGTTACGCAGGCCATCATGTCGAAGTGACTTCCTTTTACACTTCCGTCGATCTTGCTGTTCTCCATAACCTTGTTACGGAAGAAGAAGGCGGCGCTCGCTAGGTCGTTGTGGATATGGATGTGATGGGTATGCTGGATGCGAACTCGGATCTTGCGCATATGCTTCCCTGCGAACACGTGTTTAGTTCCGGGATATTCGGTAACCAATCGAAGCTCAAGTGCATCGATGTCTCGAGCTACTCTTGAAGAATTCACGAATAAGGCAAGACGCGTGGCCGCCTCGGGTTGATATCAGCCATTCTAACGTAAAGGGCCTAGCCGCACTCGGCAAACCGCTATCGCCGCCCTCAATCCCGCTTGATGCTCATCAGCACGGCCCACATGTCCGCGCCCGTCTCGAACGCTGCCGCGTTGGCCGCATAACCCTGCGCCGAGGTGAAGGCGTCGAGCATTTCGTTGGCCATGTCGACATTCGAGCTTTCGGGGAAGGTGACGGAGGTGGAGGGGGTGACGGTGGTGGTGACGCCGCCGGAATTGGGGAGCGAGGAGACCTGGGTGTCGAGGCGGTTGTAGCCGGGAGTCTGGGCATTGGCGATGTTGTGGGCCGCGGTCGCGAGGCGTTTCGCCTGGGCCTGCATGCCCGAAACCGCAATGTTCATCACCGACGACAGACCCATGACAAGCATCCCCAAACCCGATGACGGATGTTTTAGGGCAAGAGCTTCAAGGAAGACTGAACGGGAAGGGTAAGGGAAGCGTATTGCGGCGCGGCACAGATGTGCCGGAACGGGGCGGGGACTTTTCGGCAAGGCGCTATCTGCGCTTGAACGCGTTTCCGTTGCGTGTCCCGAGGCATCCTCGTCGAACGGATGCCGTCGCAATGACGGAGGCTGGCGCCCAGGCGGGTCAGATCGGGGGCGTCAGGTATGGCTGCGCAGGTCCAGATGCACCACGACCCCGGCTTCGGTGTGGGCCCGCTGGCGCTTCATCACGCGGGAACTGGAGAGGAAGACGGCGACCGAGGCCAGCCGTTCCGGATCCGTCAGTCCGCGCCTGTAATAGCGGAAGACGATCCAGGCGAGCAGCTCGGTTTCGGCGGGGTCGGCGGGGGGCCGTATCGTTTCGGCAAGTCGCACCGCTTCGCGCATCGCCTGCAGATCGTGCATGGTCATGACATGCGGAAAAAACGTCCAATCATCGGACATGGGGGCTGTCCCGGTTCTGGAAACTGCCGTGACAGAATATCAAAAACGGCAAAGCTGTCAGGGAAAGTCCGGTAACGTAACGAAGGGCCGAGCTCCGTCGCTGGCAGGCTTCGATTGCGCGCCGCGGTGGTTTACAGAAGGTCGGCCGGGATCACGTCGCAGATGGCGTCCGGAACGAAAACCTCCGCCAGCATCTCGCCCTCCGCGCTGCAGATCCGGGTGCTGCGAAGCGTGAACCTGGCCTGTGCCGCAAGGGAATCCGCGGCGAGTTCGCGGATGGCCCGGCGCGCCGAATTTTTTGCAGCGTCGAGATCGGCGAACTCCACCCCTTCGGGATCGGTGACGAATTTGCCGGTAAAGTTGATGTGAAAAAAGAACCGCTGCATGGCGAGCTCCTTTGCCGCACCCCGCAAACCAGGGGGCGGCGCCGGAGTTCCCGTGCGGTAGCGTACAAAGAGGGCGGCGGTGGATCGCCTCGCCTCCGGGGATGGATCCGGGGCGAGGCGGGATGGAGGGGAAATTTACTCGGCTGCCTCCGCGTAAGCCTCCAGCGGCGGGCAGGTACAGACGAGGTTGCGGTCGCCATAGACATTGTCGACGCGGTTGACCGGGGACCAGTATTTGTCGACGCGGAAGGCGCCCGGCGGGTAGCAGGCCTGCTCGCGGGAATAGGGGCGGTCCCATTCGCCGACCAGGTCTTCCACCGTGTGCGGGGCGTTCTTCAGCGGGTTATTCAACCGGTCCATGCGGCCGTCCTCGATGGCGCGGGCCTCCTCGCGGATCGCCAGCATCGCATCGCAGAACCGGTCGATCTCGGCCTTGGTCTCGCTTTCGGTCGGCTCGATCATCAGCGTGCCAGCGACCGGCCAACTCATGGTCGGGGCGTGGAAACCGCAGTCGATCAGGCGTTTTGCGACGTCGTCGACGCTGACGCCGGCCGAGGCGTTGAGTGGGCGCGTGTCGATGATGCATTCATGCGCGACGCGGCCTGCCTCCGACTTGTAGAGCACGTCGTAGGCGCCCTTCAGGCGGGCGGCGATATAGTTGGCGTTGAGGATCGCCACCTTGGTCGCCTGGGTCAGGCCTTCGCCGCCCATCATCAGGCAATAGGACCAGGAGATCGGCAGGATCGACGGCGAGCCGAAGGGGGCCGCCGAGACCGCGCCCCCCATTGTACCTTTATCTGGTCCGTCCGTCGCCGGGTGGCCAGGCAGGTGCGGGGCGAGATGCGCCTTGACGCCGATCGGGCCCATGCCGGGACCGCCGCCGCCATGCGGGATGCAGAAGGTCTTGTGCAGGTTGAGGTGGGAGACGTCGGAGCCGATGTCGCCGGGGCGGGAGAGGCCGACCATAGCGTTCATGTTGGCGCCGTCGAGATAGACCTGGCCGCCATGCTTGTGCGTGATCTCGCAAATCTCGCGCACGGTTTCCTCGAAGACGCCGTGGGTCGAGGGGTAGGTGATCATGCAGGCCGAGAGGTTCTCGGCATATTGTTCGGCTTTGGCGCGAAAATCGTCGAGGTCGATATCGCCGTTGTCGCGAACCTTGACGACGACCACCTTCATGCCGACCATCTGGGCGGAGGCCGGGTTGGTGCCGTGCGCGGAGGTGGGGATGAGGCAGACGTCGCGATGGGTGTCGCCATTGGCGATGTGGTAGTTGCGGATGGTGAGCAGGCCCGCATATTCCCCTTGCGCGCCGGAATTCGGCTGCAGGGAAAAGGCGTCGTAGCCGGTGATCTGGCAGAGTTTGGAGGAAAGATCGTCGATCATCTCCTTGTAGCCGAGCGCCTGGTCCGCGGGCACGAAGGGGTGGATGTCGGCAAACTCCGGCCAGGTGATCGGCAGCATTTCCGCCGTCGCGTTCAGTTTCATGGTGCAGGAGCCGAGCGGGATCATCGCCCGGTCGAGCGCCAGGTCCCGGTCCGAGAGCCGGCGGATATAGCGGGTCATCTCGCTTTCGGCGCGGTTCATGTGGAAGATCGGGTGGGTCATGTAGTCGGATTTGCGCAGGAGCGCGATCGGCAGGCGCCAGGTGGGCTCGAAATGCGAAACCTTGAAATTGCCTCCAAAAGCCCGCCAGACGGCTTCGAGCGTCGCCGGCCTTGTGCGCTCGTCGAGCGACATGCCGATGCGGGTTTCGCCGACCTTCCTGAGGTTGACACCCTCGGCGACCGCCGCGCGCATGATCAGGCCCTGCATGTGGCCGACCTCAACGGTGATAGTGTCGAAGAAGGTGTCGGGTTCGATGGTGTAGCCCAGTTTTTCGAGGCCCTTGGCCATCAGCACGGCCTTGCGGTGGACCTGCTGTGCGATGGCTTTGAGCCCGTCCGGGCCGTGGAAGACGCCGTACATGGAAGCCATGACGGCGAGCAGGACCTGGGCGGTGCAGATGTTCGAGGTCGCCTTTTCGCGGCGGATATGCTGCTCGCGGGTCTGCAGCGACAGGCGGTAGGCGCGGTTGCCGCGGCTGTCGACCGAGACGCCGACCAGGCGGCCGGGCATGGCGCGCTTGTGGGTATCCTTGACCGCCATATAGGCCGCATGCGGGCCGCCGTAACCGACCGGCACGCCGAACCGCTGGGAGGAGCCGATTGCGATGTCGGCGCCCATTTCGCCGGGGGATTTGAGTAGCGTCAGCGCCAGGGGATCGGCGGCGACGGCAGCAACCGCGCCGGTCTGGTGCAGGCGGGAGATCAGGCCGGTGAAATCGCGGACATGGCCGTTGGTGCCCGGATACTGGAAGATCGCGCCGAACACGTCGACCGGATCGAGATCGGTCATCGGGTCGCCGATGACGACGCTCCAGCCGAGCGGCGCGGCGCGGGTTTCGATCAGCGCGATCGTCTGCGGGTGGCAGGCGGCGTCGACGAAGAAGGCTGTCGCCTTCGACTTTGCCTGGCGCTGGCAGAGCGCCATCGCTTCGGCAGCGGCAGTCGCCTCGTCGAGCAGCGAGGCGTTGGCAACGTCGAGGCCGGTCAGGTCGCAGATCATCGTCTGGAAATTGAGGAGCGCCTCGAGGCGGCCTTGCGAAATTTCCGGCTGGTAGGGCGTGTAGGCGGTGTACCAGGCGGGATTTTCAAGGATGTTGCGCTGGATGACCGGCGGCGTGATCGTGCCGTAATAACCCTGGCCGATCAGCGAGACGAGCGCTTTGTTGCGGTTGGCGGTATCGCGCAGCTTGTCGAGCGCCTCGCGCTCGGTCAGCGCCGGCCCCCAGGCAAGCGGTGCCGTCTGGCGGATCGAGGATGGCACGGTGGCGTCGATCAGGGCGTCGAGGCTCTTGTAGCCGACCACTTTCAGCATCTCGGCCATTTCGGCCGGCGACGGGCCGATATGGCGGCGGTTGGCGAAGTCGTAGGGCTGGTAGTCGGTAAAATGGAAATCGGTGCTGTCGGTGGTCATGCGATCAGTTCCTGGTAGGCGGCCTCGTCGAGCAGCGCATCGGCGTCGGAGGCGGTCTTGAGCTTCAGCTTGAAGAACCAGCCTGCTCCTTGAGGATCGGAATTGACGATCGAGGGATCGTCGACGATCGCCTGGTTGACCTCGATGACTTCGCCGTCCAGCGGACAAAAGACGTCAGAGGCTGCCTTGACGCTCTCGACGGTCGCGGCATTGCCGTCCTTGGTGAGTATGGCGCCGACTTCCGGCAGTTCCACGAAAACGAGGTCGCCAAGCTGTTCGGCAGCGTGAGAGGTGATGCCGACGGTCGCGATACCGTCTTCGAGCTTCAGCCATTCGTGTTCGGCGGTGAATTTCAACATGGTTCTCTCCGGAGGATTATCGTTTGTAGGTGGGGGTGATGAAGGGAAGGGCGGAGACGGTGAGGGAAAGGTATTTTCCGCGCACCTCCGCAAAAATCTGGCAGCCGGGTTCGGCAAAGCGGGTCGGCACGTAGCCCATGGCGACCGGGCCTTCGACCGAGGGGCCGAAGGTGCCGGAGGTGACTTCGCCGAGTTCGGTCCGGCCCTCAGCGTCGGCATAGAGCTTGGCATGGGCGCGGACGGGCGCCTTGCCTTCCGGCTTCAGGCCGACGCGGCGGCGGGAGGTGCCGTTCACCAGTTCATCGAGGATGCGGGCAGCACCCGGAAAGCCGCCGGCGCGGACGCCGCCAGCGCGGCGGGCCTTCTGGATCGCCCATTCGAGCGCGGCCTCGATCGGCGAGGTTGTGGTGTCGATGTCGTTGCCATAGAGGCAGAGGCCGGCCTCGAGGCGTAGCGAATCGCGGGCGCCGAGGCCGATCGGCTGGCAGTGCAGGTCTTCGAGCAGCGCCTTGGCGATCTGTTCGGTCTGGTCTGCCGGAACCGAAATCTCGAACCCGTCCTCGCCGGAATAACCGGAGCGGGAGACGATGCAGTCGATATCGTGCAGGGACGCGTCGCGGACGTCCATGAACTTCATGGAGGTGACGTCCGGCCAGAGAGCCGCCAGGGCGCCTTCGGCGCGCGGACCCTGGAGAGCGATGAGCGCGCGGTCTTCGAGGAGTTCGACGTCGCAATTGGTCAGATGCGCCTGCAGGTGGGCGAGGTTGGCGTCCTTGCAGGAGGCGTTGACGACGACGAACAGGTGATCGCCGCGATTGGTGATCATCAGATCGTCGAGGATACCGCCGTTGTCGTCGGTGAAGAAGCCGTAGCGCTGGCGGCCGGGCTTCAGGCCGAGGATATCGACCGGCACCAGGGTTTCGAGCGCAAGTGCTGCATCCTCGTAAGCGCCGGATTTCGCGCGGATGACGACCTGGCCCATATGGGAAACGTCGAAAAGCCCGGCGGCGGTGCGGGTGTGCAGATGTTCCTTCAGCACGCCGGCTGGATATTGCACAGGCATGTCGTAGCCGGCAAAGGGCACCATCCTGGCGCCGAGCGACAGATGGAGGGCGTGAAGCGGGGTGGTCTTGAGAACGGTCTGATCGTCCAAGGACGCCTCCAGGGTTGGCGCATTTCAAGCGCCGGCTCAGATTCAGGCGCAGTGACGCACCGGTTTATGAGCCCCCTCTGTCCTTGTCGCCTGAGATTGTTATCCCTTCGGCGAGCCCTCTTCGGGCTTCTCTCCAGAGTTCCTGTCGGTCGACTGCTGGTCCTTTTGCCTGAGAGTTTCCGGGGCGGTTGCTCCTTCGGCACCGCATCTAAGCGGCTTCTCCCAGCGAGTCTGGGCGGTATTATCGGCCTTGATCGCCATTTGGCAAGCCCTCCATGTCGCACGAAACACTATTTTTGTCGCAACGCAGCAAACGCGATTTGACCTAATGCAATGGCTGGCGAAATGACCGAACAAACCGCGGCAAAAAGGGCTTTTGCGCTTTGGTGCGATTTGGGTTATTCCGGCAGGCATTCGGACAGGCGAGACGATGACGGCACGGCTCAACACGGCGGCGAACTCAACGCGCATTTTCTGCGCGATGCTGCTGCTTTTGCTGGGATTTGCCCATCAGCCGGTCCAGGCGGCAGCGCCGCTCGATTCCTACAGCGAAGCCTATCGTCTGCCGGACGGCACGTTTGCCGACATCTGCTCGTCACGCGACCACGGCCATCAGATGCCGGCGGCAAAGCCGCTCTGCGAAGTCTGCCTGCTCTCCGGATCGGTCATCCTGCCGCCGCCGAGAGATGAAACCTGGCTTGCGGCAGAGCGCGCGTCGCTCGCCAATCCCCTGCGCCAGTTTTCCGAATTGCTCGGTACGAGTGCCGTCGCCCGGCCTAAGTCTCGTGCGCCCCCGATTTCGACCTGATGCTTTAACGCTCTCAGATCAATCGCGGTCGACCGGCACGGATGCTGTCACCGCATGGGGATATTCCATGAAGACTTTCACCAAACTCACGTTCCTCGGCATTTTCGCCGCGACCGGCATTATCATTGCGGGAGCTACGGCCGCTCAAGATGCGCCCGCCAAGGTCGCCGACCTGGAAATCACCAGCGCCTTCACCAAGGCGATGCTGCCCGGCCAGCCGGTTGGGGGCGGTTATCTCACCATCAAGAACACCGGCAAGTCCGACGACATGCTGGTTTCGGTCTCGTCGCCGGCCTCGGGCACCGTGGAGTTGCACGAGATGGCGATGCAGGGCGAGGTGATGAAAATGCGCAGGCTCGATACCGGGATTGCCATCCCGGCGGGCAAGGCCGTCGAACTGACGCCCGGCGGACTGCACCTGATGTTCATCAAGGTCAAGGAACCCTTCAAGCAGGGCGGCAAAGTGCCGGTGACCCTGACCTTCGAGAAGGCCGGCAAGGTCGACATCACGCTGCCTGTCGAAGCGGCGGGGCCGGGCGGCCACGTGCACAAGTAAAATTCGATGGAGCCTACTCCCCGGAGTGGGCTCTTCGTCTCTAGCGCAGCAGTTTGAGGCTGCCGGTCAGCGACTTTATCCATTTCGAAGGTCCTGCGAGGCCAAGGCCGTCGATCTCCTCTTCCGCAAGATCGCGATCGGGGAAGGCGGCTTCATAGTCTCGATAGTCGTGCAGCGATCTGGCGAAAGCCGGAAAGGGCACGACGGCGTGGTGCTGGATCTGGTCCATGGCCTTCAGCATCAGGGATCGGATCGTATCCGCCTGCGCCTGCAGGATCGGCACCGGCAGGGCGGAACTGATATCGATCGTGCGACCCTGCCGGTCGGTCAGCCGGCGAGCTGCGAGCGCAGGCACGCGAGCGCCAAGGCCGATCGAGATGGCGCCGGCCGTGTTGGCAAGGAGGCCGAGCGGCAGGGTAGGGTTGACGATGATGGCGATGCGGATGTCGTCGGTCATGGGCAGGCAGGATATCCATCAGTGAAGAGGATCTGCAGATTACTCCGCATCGCCCGGTCGATCCTGCCTTTTACTTCTCCCTTTCGGGGTTCTGAGGTAGGATCTACCTCATCTGATGGAAATATGGGTAGAGTTTGATGGAAAACGACGTCGAGCCGGCGGATATACGAATTCTGGAAGCGTTGCAGGACGATGGCCGCCTGACCAATCAGGCGCTCGCGGACAGGATCGGGCTTTCGACATCTCCAAGCTGGCGGCGGGTGCGGCAGCTGGAGGAGACCGGCGTCATCCAGGGCTATAAGGCGGTGCTGAACCGAAAGGCGATCGGCCTCGGCGTACTTGCCTTCATCCGCGTCAAGATCGACAGCCATAGCGAGGAAGAGGCTGAAGCGTTCGCGGCGGAGGTGATCGGGCTGGACGAGGTAGTCGCCTGCTACAGCATCGCCGGCGACGCGGATTTCCTGCTGCAGGTGGTCTCGTCCGATCTCGACGCCTATGCGGATTTCGCCATGTCGACGCTACGGCGGTTGCCGCGCATCAAGGAAATGCAGACGACCTTCGTCCTCAAGGAAATCAAAGCTTTCGACGGGCTTCCGCTGCGTTTCGCAGGCCGCCGGGCCTAAAATCCTCTCTCGGCTTGCCGGACGGAGATGTCCATTCGGCCCGTCCTGCACGGGCGGCACGCAACCGGTGGGCTTTTAGAATTTGCTTCGATACAACCTGATCGAGTTGCATCAAGAAATCTTAACAGAAGTCCGCGATGAATATCGCCAACACCTCTCATCAAAGGTTTCGGCGATGGAACTGCGACGTTCTCGGGTGATTGCGGCGGCCATTTTCCTGGGCCTGCTCGGGGCAATCGTACCGATTGTCGCGATGGTCTACATTTCGTGGGTCATCACGGTCGAGAAACAACAGAACAATCTCGAACGGCTCGCCGAGCAGACGATCATGCGTGCGAGCCGGACGTTCGAGGATGCGCGGGCGGCGCTCGATTCGCTCGCCTATCCGCGCCTGGTGCCATGTTCGGACCAGCATATCGCCCGGATGCGGGTGATCGCCTTCAATACGCCCTCGGTCAAGGAAGTCGGTTATTTCGAGAACGGCCTGTTGAAATGCACCTCCTGGGGGATCGAGGAGCGCAAGGTCGACAGGCCGTGGATCGACTACATGACGCCCGACGGCGTGGAAGTGGCCACCCGCGTGCAGCCGGCGGTCAGCATGGGCAATCCGATGATGGCGCTCCACTACGGCCCCTATAACGTGCTGGTCGATCCGGCCCGCTTTGTCGATATCCTGGTGGACGCCGACATTTCGCTGGCGCTCGCCAACCGGCAGGGCATGCTGATCAACGAACTCAATTCCCCCGAAACGGACCTCGTCAACGCCCTGATCGACGAGCCGAAGAACGGCATGACCTCCTCGGCGCTCTATGCGGTGGCGCACGACAAGGGGTTGATCGCGATCGCCATCGAGCCGCGTTCCAACCTGACCGGCAGGCTGCGGGAGGAACAGCTCCTGCTGCTGCCGGTCGGTGCCTTCGTCGCCATCTTCATTGTCGGCGTGGTGGTCTGGCTGTCCAAGAAAAGACTGTCACCGCTCGGTGAGATGGCGATTGCGGTGCGCAAGCGCGAATTCATCGTCCACTACCAGCCGATCATCGAACTCAAGACCGGCATCTGCGTCGGCGCCGAGGCGCTGGTGCGCTGGCGGCGGCCGGATGGATCGCTGGTGCGCCCGGACCTGTTCATTCCGCTCGCCGAGGAAAGCGGGCTCATTCTGCCGATCACCGACCAGGTCATCGAAGCGATCGTTGCCGATCTCGGAGGATTGCTCAGGGCGGAAAGTTCGCTGCATATCGCCGTCAACCTTTCCGCCGCCGATGTCACCTCCGGCCGCATCCTCGATGTACTCGACAGGAAACTCGCCAAGACCGGGATCGCGGCAGGGCAGATCTGGCTGGAGGCCACCGAACGCGGCTTCATCGACATCGAGGCGGCGCGGACGACATTGACAGCGGCTCGGCAAAGAGGCCATTCGGTGGCGATCGACGATTTCGGCACGGGATATTCCAGCTTGCAATACCTGCAGGGGCTGCCGATGGATGCGCTGAAGATCGACAAGTCCTTCGTCGACACGATCGGCCGCAACAGCGCCACCAGCTCGGTCACCGGCCACATCATCGAGATGGCGAAGACGCTCGACCTGCAGATCGTCGCCGAAGGCGTGGAGACAGAGGAGCAGGCGGACTATCTAAAGGCTCACGACGTCAATTTCGGCCAGGGCTGGCTGTTCTCCAAACCGCTGCCGGCCGCCGATTTCATCGATTACCACCGGAACGCAAAAGCCCGCTCGGGGAGCGGGCGGGAGAATATCCGGTGCGTGGCGGCCTGAGGGCTCGCCGGGTGATATCAATCGTCCAGATCGCGATAGGCGGATTCGACCTGGCGGAACGTGACCTGCTGGCGCGGCTTCTGGTCGGCGGTGAGCATGTCGAGCGAGACGGTGGTGGCCGGGATCATGAATTCGGTATCGCCGGGGTCGCCGGCGTTTTCGGCGCGGCGCTGGTTGCGGTCAGAATCGGCCTTGATGTCCTTGACCTGATCCTTGGCCGAGATGCGTCTGCCGGGCTTCAGCGCCTCGATGGCGAGTGCGGCAGTGCTTGCCGATATGCTGACCAGTTGTGTCATCGCGCCCATCGCTCTTTTTTCTCAGAATATGATAATTACGGCGGCCCTGATTTGTTCCCCTTTAAACAAAACGTCGGCATTTTATCGATTTGACGATTCTCGTTTCTGTCCTAGAGAAGTTCCATGACCAACCTGCTTCTCGTCGCCATCGGCGGAGCGATCGGCTCCGTCTGCCGCTATCTCGTCGGGTTCTGGGCGTTGCGCCTGTGGGGGCCGGCGTTTCCGTGGGGGACGCTTGCCGTCAATATCGCCGGCTCGTTCGCGATCGGCTTTCTGGCCGAACTCATCGTCCGGCGGTTCGATGCGTCGCCCGAGCTGCGGTTGCTGATCATTACCGGCTTTCTCGGCGGCTTCACGACGTTCTCGGCCTTTTCGCTGGATGTCGTGTCGCTGCTGGAGCGGGGCGCGACCATGGTGGGCGTCACCTATATTGTCGCGAGCGTCGCAATCTCGCTGGGTGCGGTTTTCGCCGGACTGGCGCTCGGGCGGGCAATGCTCTAAAGACCGGGCAAAGGGCCGCCGGCCCACACATAGATATGAAAGAGCTTTGATGGCAGGCATCGAGCATATCCGCGTCGAAGCGGACGAAGCGGGAATGCGTCTCGACCGCTGGTTCAAGATCCACTACCCGGGCCTCGGCTTCGGGCCGCTCCAGAAACTGCTGCGCTCCGGACAGGTGCGCGTCGACGGCGGACGGGTGAAATCCGACGCCCGCGTACAGCCGGGACAGACGGTGCGCATCCCGCCTTTGGACGTGGATGCAAAGAAGACGGGGCCGATCGCCGGCAAGGATCTCAAGCATTCCAGCGATTTCGAACTGCTGTCGCGCATGGTCCTGCATGAGGACGAGAAGGTCATCGTGCTCAACAAGCCGGCCGGCCTTGCGGTGCAGGGCGGATCGGGCGTCGCGCGCCATATCGACCAGATGCTCGACAGCTGGATCAGCCCGAAAGGCGAAAAGCCGCGGCTCGTCCACCGGCTCGACCGCGACACGTCGGGCGTGCTGGTGATCGCCCGCACTCGTGGTGCTGCGCAGAAGCTGACGGCCGCCTTCCGCGAGCGCGATACCAAGAAGACCTATTGGGCGCTGGTCAAGGGCGTGCCGCGCAAGCACGAAGACAAGATCTCCACCTGGCTGGTGAAGGAACAGACGCCGGATGGCGACCGCATGCGGATCGCCAGGCATGGCGAGGACGGTGCCGACCACGCGGTGTCCTATTACCGCGTTCTGGAAATGGCGGCGCAGACGCTCTGCTGGCTGGAGATGGAACCCTATACCGGCCGCACCCATCAGCTGCGCGTCCATGCGCTGCATATCGGCCATCCGATCATCGGCGACCCGAAATATTTCGACGACGATCACAACTGGGATTTTCCGGGCGGCATCCAGAAGAAGCTGCATCTCCACGCGCGCCATATCGACATTCCGCATCCGAACGGCGGCCGGCTAAAGGTCACGGCACCGCTGCCACCGCATATGGTGCAGAGCTGGAACCTTCTCGGCTTCGACATGGAAAACGGCCGCAGGGACGACGAAGAATGAAACTGGTCCTTTTCGATTGCGACGGCACGCTGGTCGACAGCGCGAACCTGATCCACGAAACCATGCGCCGCACCTTCGCCCATTTCGACAAGCCGGAACCCAAGGTGGAAGACACCAAGGCGATCATCGGGCTGACGCTCGACATCGCAATCGCCCGCATGCAGGGCAAGCCGCATGCGGACGAAGAAGCCGTCGAGATGATGGCCTATTACAAGACACTGTTTGCCGTCGTGCGCCAGGATCTCGGTTTCAAGGAGCCGTTGTTCGAGGGGATTCGCGAGCTGATCGACACGATCGGTCCGCGCAGGGACCTGCTGATCGGCGCGGTGACCGGCAAATCGCGGCGCGGCCTGAAGCTGGTCGTGGAGACGCACGGGTTCGACAAGTATTTCATGGTGTCGCGCACCGCCGACGACTGCCCCTCGAAGCCGCATCCGGCGATGGTGACCGAATGCTGTGACGAGACCGGCATGAAACCTTCCGACACTCTTGTCATCGGCGATGCCATTTACGATATGCAGATGGCGAAGGCGGCCGGCGCCACGGCGATCGGCGTTGCCTGGGGTTACGCCTCGGTGGACGAGCTGAACAAGGCCGGAGCCGACGCGATCATCCATCATCCGAGCGAGTTGCTGAGCCATATCGGTTGAGGTTTTATTTCCATGCGTGACATGTTTCCCGATCCATCCGAAGCGCTGAGCCATCCGGACCCGACGCGGCGGGCGCAGATCCAGATGCACAAGCCGCTGCCGAAGCGCTTCTACAAAAAAGTATCGGTTGCCGAGGGCGAGGGCGGCCATGCCATCCATCTCGACGGCAGGCCGGTCAGGACGCCGGCCAAGAACGGGCTCGTCGCGCCGACGGCACGGCTTGCCGAACTGATCCGCGACGAATGGGCCAACCAGGTGGATGTTATCGATCCGGGCACCATGCCGGTGACGCGGCTCGTCAACACCGCGATCGACGGCATCGCCACCGACCCCCAGTCGGTGTTCGAGGATATCCTGCGCTTCTCCTCGAGCGACCTGCTCTGCTACCGCGCGGAAACACCGGAAAACCTGGTCGCCCGCCAGAGCGAACAATGGGATCCGATCGTCGACTGGGCCGCGAACGAACTCGGCGCCCGCTTCATCCTGGTCGAGGGCGTGATGCCCCAGGAGCAGCCGAAGGAGGCGACCGCCGCCTTTGCGGTGACGCTGAAGAAATACGATACGCCGATCGAACTCGCCGTGCTGCACACGGTGACGACGCTGACCGGTTCGGCGATCCTGGCGCTTGCCTTCGCGGAAGGCCGGCTCACCGCCGACGAGGCCTGGACGCTCGCCCATCTCGACGAGGACTGGACGAACGAACATTGGGGCACGGACGCAGAAGCCGAACATCGCCGCGCCAAGCGGCTCGAGGAAATGCGGGCGGCGACCGAAACTTTTCTTGCCTTGAAGCCCTCGGCTTAATCGTTCTCTAACCGTGTTCGTTGGAACATCTGAAGGTGCCGTCTTGCGGGTTCCTTCATGTTTCGTCGCCTCTCTCGTTTCTGTCTTATCGCTTTGACGGCCCTGCCGCTGATGTCGTTCCGTCTGGAGCAGGCAAACACGGCGCAGGAAAAACTTTTCTATGACGTGCGCGGCGCCTTCGTGACCGCGCGGCCGGACGTGCCGAAGGGATTGGTGATCGCCACCGACATGCTGGTCGACGAGGCGATCCGCGCAACCACCAGGTCGATCGCCCTGCCGAGGACGATCATCTCGGTACGCATCGACGAGATGTCGCATATGCCCATGCTGATCGGCAGCCGACATGAGGCGAAGGTGACGGTGCAGGCGATTTCGGTCAACAGCGGCGAACCGATCGCCAGGGGAACGTTCAAGACGTCGATCTACCTGCTGGACGGCGACACCGCGGACCGTGACCTCGCCGAAAAGATCGCCGACCGCATCTCCAGCGAATTCCGCCTCGACGGCCAGCGCCGCCCAACCATGGCGACCGCCCTGTTTCCGTGAGATTTAGCCCAGCCGTTCCGCGTGCCAGCGGAGATGGTCGTCCATGAAGGTCGAGATAAAATAATACGAATGGTCGTAGCGCTCGTGCATCCGTAGCGTCACGTCTATATCCGTTCCCTTGGCCGCTTCCTCGAACAGCCAGGGGCGCAGGCCGCTTTCGAGGAAGCCGTCGGCCTTGCCCTGGTCGATCAGGAATTCCGAAAAGCGCGCCCCGTCCTCGACCAGTGCGCAGGCGTCGTATTGCCGCCAGGTGGAGCGATCGGCACCTAGGTACTTCTCGAAGGCCGGCGCCGACCAGTCGGCGGTCGAAGGCTCGACGATCGGCGCGAAGGCGGAGCAGCTCCTGAAGCGGTCGGGGTTCCGAAGCGCGATCGTCATCGCGCCGTGACCACCCATGGAATGGCCGAAAATCCCCTGGCGGCCCATGTCCATGCGAAAATGCTGGCTGACGAAGTTCGGCAGTTCCTCTGTGATGTAGGTGTACATCTGATAGTTTTCGGCCCACGGCTTTTCCGTCGCATCGAGATAGAAGCCGGCGCCCTTGCCCATCTGCCAGTTGGTGAGCTCGTCGGGTACGTCATTGCCGCGCGGGCTGGTATCCGGGCAGATGACGATCAGGCCAAGTTCCGCGGCCATCCGCCTGTATTCGCCCTTTTCCATGATGTTGGCATGGGTGCAGGTGAGGCCCGAGAGATACCAGACAACAGGGCAGGGCTTCTTGATCGCCTGGGGCGGCACGAAGACGGCGAAGGTCATCTCGCATTTGCAGGCCTCGGAATCGTGCATGAATACGCCCTGCATGCCGCCGAAGGCAGTGTTCTGGGAAAGGACCTTCATCGGTGCTCCTCGAAGATATCAGTTGCCCATAGACACGACGGCGTTGACGGCCGCGGCGACAAGGACGGTGTTGAAAAAGAAGGACACGACCGCATGCAGGAGGTTGATGCGGCGCATGCCGGTCGTGGTGATCTGGACGTCCGAGGTCTGGGCGGTCATGCCGATGACGAACGAGAAATAGAGGAAATCGTAGGCGCCGGGCTCGTCGGTTTCGGGAAAATCGAGGCCGCCGCGCTTCGCCTCGTTCTCCTCCGCCTGTTCCTCCGGCCGCCAGAAGCGATGGGCATAGTGCATGGCGAACATGGTGTGGATCGTCAGCCAGCCGAGCACGACGGATGCGAAGGCAAGCGACACGGAGGCAGCACCCGCGGGCTGCGAGCGGTTCAAGGCCTCGAACAGCGAAACAATGGCGGCGGCGACGGCAAGCAAGGTCACGGCGAGGATGACCGGCGCCGGTTCGTCGTCGTTCTGCCCCTTGTCTCTCAACGTGGGGCCGTCGAGCTTGCGGATGCGAAAGGCCATCATGACAAGATAGATCAGGAAGAAGACGACGACTGCGATGCCCGGTGCGAGCTCAGGCGTGTAGAAGAGCAGGAACGGCAGACAGACCAGCGAGGCGATGGTGCCGGCGAAGAACGGCCCGTGCCGGTGATAGGTCAATCTGCGCCAGGGGCTCGGCATCCGGCTTTCCGATCGCTCACGTGGCCGATTTGGACCGGCGGCAGAGCCTGTCCAGCGTTTCCAGGAATTTCGAACGGTCGCGTGGGGAAAAGGCGGCGTTGTAGCCCTTGCTTTCGCCGGTCTCGCGCAAATGCGCCCCAAGGTCGCGCATGGCGCTCGCCATGCCGATATTGGTCTCGTCGAAGACCCTGCCGGTCGGACCGGTCACCTGCGCGCCCGATGCTACGCAGCGTACGGCCAGCGGCACGTCGGCGGTGATGACGATATCGGCGGGTCCGGCGCGCTCGGCGATCCAGTTGTCGGCGGCATCGAAACCGGCAGAAACGATGACGTTGTGGACCATCGGATCACGAGTGGGGCGCAGGCCGGAATTGGCGACGAAGGTCACTTCGATGCCGTGGCGTTCAGCGACTTTCAGGACCTCCGGCTTGACCGGACAGGCATCGGCGTCGACATAGATCATGGATGGATACTCAGGCCCAATCCGGCGACCTCCTGCACGAGGGGAGGCAGCGTAGCCCACCGCAGCGGGCTACGCGCAGGATATGCTTCAGGCGACGGCAGTGGTCTGGTCGTCGACTGCTGCGCCGGGTACGTTTTTCTTGATCGATTCTATGGCCGAAACGGCGGAAGCCTTGGCCGAATAACCTTCGGAAGAGAACATGGACTGGCCGTTCGAAGCCTTGAAGCGAAAACGGTATTCCCCAGCCTTGTCCTGGTAGATTTCAAATTTGTACATCTTCTGCGTTCCTCACATTAAACGGAGTTAAATCCTAGCTCTATTCGCAGTATCGGAGCGTGTTCCGGAACATCGCGGAACTTCGCTCAGTAAATCACTACGCTGCGAATCGATTCGCCGCCATGCATCAGCTCAAAACCCTTATTGATGTCTTCGAGCGGCATCGTGTGGGTAATCATCGGGTCGATCTCGATCTTGCCCTCCATGTACCAGTCGACGATCTTCGGAACGTCGGTGCGGCCGCGGGCTCCGCCGAAGGCCGTGCCCATCCAGGTGCGGCCGGTGACGAGCTGGAAGGGACGGGTGGAAATTTCCTGGCCGGCGCCGGCAACGCCTATTACCACCGACTTGCCCCAGCCGCGATGCGAGGCTTCGAGCGCCTGGCGCATGACCTTGGTATTGCCGGTGCAGTCGAACGTATAGTCGGCTCCGCCGATCTGGTCGGCGCCGCGCTTCGTCAGATTGACGAGATAGGGGACGATGTCGCCGTCGACTTCCTTAGGATTGACGAAATGGGTCATGCCGAAGCGTTCGCCCCAGGCCTTCTTGTCGTTGTTCAGATCGACGCCGATGATCATGTCGGCGCCAGCCAGGCGCAGGCCCTGGATGACGTTCAAACCGATGCCGCCGAGCCCGAAGACGATGGCGGTGGCGCCGATCTCCACCTTGGCGGTGTTGATGACGGCGCCGATGCCCGTCGTCACGCCGCAGCCGATATAGCAGACCTTGTCGAAGGGGGCGTCCGGGTTGATCTTGGCGACCGCGATTTCCGGAAGGACCGTGTAATTCGCAAAGGTCGAGCAGCCCATATAGTGATGGATCTTGTCCTTGCCGATCGAGAAGCGCGATGTGCCGTCGGGCATCAGGCCCTGGCCCTGGGTCGAGCGGATGGCGGTGCAGAGATTGGTCTTGCGCGACAGGCACGACGGGCATTCGCGGCATTCCGGCGTATAGAGCGGGATGACGTGATCGCCCTTCTTGACCGAAATGACGCCTGGGCCGACGTCGACGACGATGCCGGCACCCTCGTGGCCGAGGATCGCCGGAAAGAGGCCTTCCGGATCGGCGCCGGACAGGGTGAAATCATCGGTGTGGCAGATGCCGGTCGCCTTCACCTCGATCAGCACTTCGCCGGCGCGGGGCCCCTCGAGCTGTACGGTCATGACTTCGAGCGGTTTGCCAGCCTGAACGGCGACGGCGGCGCGGACATCCATGATGCTCTCCCTTGAGGCTTTTTAGATTCGGCGCGACCTTGGCACAGGCGAGGGCCCCGGCTCAAGCCGGAACGAGCCGTTCGCGGTCGCATTTCGGTGAGCGGATCAGGGACCGATCAGGGGCACGTGCGGCGAGGTCGTGCGCGGCGCCAGGCCGGTCAGGCGCGGATCGTCCAGCACTTCGACCATCAGCGCGTAGGGCGTGAACCCAGACCGCTGGTAGAACTGCATCGCGGCCGGGTGGTCGAAGTGGCAGGTATGCACCCAGAAACGGCGGATCGGATGCGCCCAGGCCCTCTCGATCGCCCAGTTCATCATGAAACGCCCGGCGCCCTTGCCGATCGCACCGGTGACGAGGCCGAAATAGACGAGCTCGCATTCGCCCTGTTCCCGGAAATCGAGTTCCAGGAGGCCGATCCGGCGGCCGCCGTCGAGAAGCACGTAGATCTCGACCTGCGGATCGCTGAGCACCGAGGCAAGTTCGTCGTCGCTCATGACCAGCCGCGACACCCACATCCAGTTCTCGCCGACCGCCCGGAACAGCGCGCGGTATTCGTCGAGAGCAGGAGACTGCCAGCGTTCCAGGGTAAGCGTGTCCGGCGCCGTCGCGGTTTTCCTGCGCGGCTTCTCGAACATTTCGAGGCAGGTCACGACGGTGGCAATCTTGCCCGGAGGTACGGCGGAATAGCCGGACGGCAGTGTGGGGTTTTCGCTTTTCATGTAACCTTTTGAGCCGCTTGGCGGGTTGATGTCAATGGGTGGAGACGTCGATGGCGCGTGATATCGAAGGTGGGTGATCACCCGAAAAGGCGGTCGCAGGCGTAGACGATTCCGTGCGAATGGATGGCGACCGCGGCATAGAGGCCGAGCCCCGCCATCAGCCGCTCGCCCGGATGCATGGGGTCGAGACTTTCGCGCGGCTTGGCGGACGAAATGCCCATTAGGCTCATCAGCGTGAAGACGGCTAGGGCCGCGATCAGGGCGGTCGACGACAGGCCGATCCGGTAACCGACCCAGAGCATCAGAAGCGTGATCCCGAAACTGCCGGCGACGAGCAGGCTACGGGTCGGAAAGATCTGCCTCAGCACCCTGCCGCCGTCGAACTGGGACATCGGCAGAAGGTTGAGGAGGTTGAAGGCCCCTAATATCAGCAGGAAGACCAGAGCCGGTTCACGCAGGGACGAGGACAATAGGTGGGCGTTTGAGAGGTCGTGGACGGAAATCACCACCGGTACGAGGAAGGCGGACATGCCTGCGCCCATCAGCGCGCATGTGGCGACTTCGAAGCGGCTGTTATAGGGCCGCCCGCCGATGGCGATGCCTCCGAGAAACGGCACGAAGATCATCCTCACCCGTTCATGCCCGAAGGCGCGATAGGCCGCCATGTGCCCAAGTTCGTGCAGCACGATGACCAGGGTCAGGATTATGGAGATCGTCAGGCCTGCCGCAGTCAGCCCGAAAAAGGGCCAGAGCAGCAGCGTCGAGAGGAGCGCCAGGACTATCTGGACGACCGGGTGTTCGATCATGCCGCTTGTTTTCGGCCGGCCGTTTTTCATCCAGGCAGTCAGCGACGAAAGCTCGCGGCGGATCATGAAATAGCGAAACAGGTAGACGGCGAAGCCCCGATAGTCGTCCGTCTGCGCGAGGGTGACCGTGGAGCCGCCGGGTGAAGGCGACACGGCACGGTATTCCTCGAAATTGCGCCAGAAGGAAATGTCGAGCGCTGTGTCGTCGACGACGCGTGCGCGGCTCTCGTAGCTGAGCTGGGCACTATCGATAGTTTCCTCGACCTTGAAGACCCGCCGGATCGGCGCACCGTGGCGATCGGGATGGCTGTAGGCGATCTCGATCCCGCCGCGGTTCTTTTCCGTCCCTGATGAGAGGATCGAAGGGTTCCAGCTCGCTTCCTCGCCGCCGGGATGAAAGGCGTGCCACAGACGCTCCGGAGCGATTTCAAGCGTCCGGCGCAGCGCGATGGTGCGGCGGCCGACGGGTGCGGCCATCAGCAGCCAGAGCAGACCGAGATTGATCGTCAGCAACAGGACGGCGGAGACAGTGGGCGTCATATCGACCTCGGAAGCCTGTCGGCTCGCCATCGGCCGATCATCAGGGACACCATTAGGCCGATTGATTTTCCAGGCGGTTTAGCCAACCGATAAAATGCGAACGAGCAGCCGTGCAACGCGGCGCGGCCGGCGGTTCGTCAGGCCGCCACCTCTTGCGTCAGGCGATGCCTGGCATCGGTCACCAGCCAGGGACCCGACCGCAGCACTTCCTTCGGCCTTTCATATGTCGTCACCGCCGCGATGATCTCCCGCCAGGCGGGATGATGGGTCTTAGCATCGGCCAGTTCGTCGATCTCGCGCAGGACCCACGCTTCGACCGGCGACAGCATCAGCCGGCCACGTTCTGTCGCTCCCCGCAGAACCCGCCAGATATAGGTGAGGTCAAAGGCGGTGATGCCGGCAGAGGCCGGGCGGATAGCACGATAGGCGCCTCGCGCGCCGGGCTCGAGAGCCAGGCGGATCTGGTCGAGCGCAAAGGCCGAGAGGCTCTCCGGCACCTCGGATGCCATTTCCATGGCATGCAGCAGCAGTTCGAGCTCCGGGGCGGAACGCACGGCGCCGTCGGCGGCGATCGTGCGCATCAGCCAACCGGCTTTCGCGTCGTCGATGCGTCCCAGCGGCTCCGTGCCGCGCACGAGATATGCCGTCAGGCTTTCGACGAAATAGGTCGACCATTCGGGGCTTTGTTCGGGACAGGAATCATTCAGCGCAAAAAGGGCGAGCGCGTCTTCGGAGGAGCAAATGCCATCCGGGAACGCGTATTTGCGCAGCATCAGAATATCGTCGGCCACAATCCGACCCTTCCCGGCGATGACACATGCCGGAAAAGAAAAGCGGAACCCGCTCATCTTTATTTCTCCGTTTCATCATGAAACCAATGTGGGTGATAATTGAGAGAAGTTGAGGGGTGGCCAACAAGCGCGGTTAATCGGCAGGAAACAGGGCCGTCAAACGGCTTCGAGCTGCTTCGATTTGGAACGCTCCCGCCAGATGATGAACAGGCCGGAAGCGACGATGATGGCAATGCCGAGCGATTTGGAGGCGGTCGGGAAATCGCCGAACAAGGCGTAACCGAGCACGGTCGCCGAAATGATCTCGAAATACTGGAAGGGCGCAAGCAGCGAAAGCGGCGCCAGCCGGAAGGCGCGCACCACGAGCAGATGCATGTAGCCCGAGATCGAGCCGAGCAGCATCAGCAGGATGAGACCGAGCCAGGAGGCCGGGAGCGACGGGGCGAAATCCGTGGCCCCTGTGCTATCCCCGATGACCAGGGCTGCCGCCATGAACAGCGTTCCTCCGACGCCCGCCATGGTCTGCATGACGAGCGGCGAATCGGCTTCCCCGATCGCCCGGTTGAGGAAGAGGTAGAGCGTGAAGAGGAAGGCGCAGGCGACCGGCAGCAGCGCCGTCCAGCCGAAGATCGCATAACTCGGCTGGATGACGATCATGGCGCCGCCGAAACCGACGACGATCGCCAGCCACCGCCGCCAGCCGACCTTTTCCCGCAAGAAGACCGCCGACATCATGGTGAGCATGAAGGGTTCGACGAAATAGATGGCGAAGACGTCGGCGAGCGGCATGTATTTGACCGCCGCGAAGAACATCAGGCTGGCCGCCGCGTGCAGCACGCCGCGCAGCAGGTTCATCCAGGGGCGTTTCGGCCGGAAGATGGCAGCCCCGGTGAAGACGGCGAGCGGCAGGATGCAGACCAGCTGAAAAAAGAACCGGTAGAATGTCACCTGAGCGGGCGACATCGCCTCGGATGTCGCCATGTATTTGGCGATGGCATCCATCAGCGGCAGGATGGCCATGCAGGTGGCCATGATGGCCATGCCCTTCAGCGGATTTTCAGGTGTGGAAGAGGGCATGCCCGGCACTTTCGAGGAACCGGGTTCTTCAACCACAGCGGGCGGCAATGTTCAAGCCGGGATCAGGCGACCGCGGTCTCGGAAACCGTGCGCCCAAAGATTTCTTCGAAGGCTTGCCGCAGGCGCATATCCACGTCGGCCATCATTACCGGAAGTCCGAGATCGACGAGGCTCGTCACGCCGTAAGCGCTGATGCCGCAGGGCACGATGCCGGTAAAATGCGAGAGGTCAGGCTCGACATTGAGGGAGAGGCCGTGGAAGCTGACCCAGCGGCGCAGCCGGATGCCGAGAGCGGCAATCTTGTCCTCCGCTATCGAACCGTCCGGCAGGAGCGGTTTTTCCGGCCGGCGCACCCAGACGCCGACGCGGTCCTCGCGCCGCTCGCCGCGCACGTTCATCATGTCGAGGGTGCGGATTATCAGTTCCTCGAGCGCCGCCACATAGGCGCGCACGTCCTGGCGACGGCGCTTGAGGTCGAGCATCACGTAAGCAACGCGCTGGCCGGGACCATGATAGGTGTACTCGCCGCCGCGGCCTGTGGAAAACACCGGAAACCGGTCCGGCTCGATCAGGTCTGCGGCGTCGGCGCTGGTGCCGGCCGTATAAAGCGGCGGGTGTTCGAGCAGCCAGACGAGCTCGTCGGCATGGCCATCGGCGATCGCCGCCACCTCGCGCTCCATCTCGGCCACGGCCTCCTCATATGGAACGAGTCCATCGGAGATTCGCCAGCGCACCGGCGGCGAGCCTGTTTGCGGCAGCATGGACAGATTGAGGTCGGTGCGTGTGAGCATGGAAAATCTTCTGGCAAAAACAAAAGGGTGCGGCAAGGGCCTGGTTTCGGCCGGGTTTATATAGGCATTCACACCTGGAATTTTTATCCTTCAAAAATCTGTCACGGCGCACTTGTGCACCCCAAATGCTTTTGCTACATGCAGCCCCGCCGGCGCAAATCGGCATCTACCACGATGCGGTCGTGGCGGAATTGGTAGACGCGCAGCGTTGAGGTCGCTGTGTCGCAAGACGTGGAAGTTCGAGTCTTCTCGACCGCACCAAAATAAAAACCCGCTTCGGCGGGTTTTTTGTTGCCCGGATGAAATGACATCTAGAAAACTGAGCGGCCGATCTGCCGCTCCTATGGCAAAACATCGAGCTATATAGCGCATTGCCGATGAATAGTCGGCCGGTGTTCACGCAGGCGACACCTGTCGTCCGACGCCTAGACTTTCAACGCGACTGATTTACTCGGACGACCTTGAAGCGGGGGGGGGGAGCGAGACGTAATCAATCGGAACTGCGGCGTACATATTTTCAAAGATCGTCACGGTTACTTCTGCGTCGCGTCCCGCTTGGCGCAAACGCGCTAGGGCGCTGAACGACGTGTTCTTACTCGATTGAAACGACTTCCCGTCCCCGTGAAAGCGATCAACTAGTCGTCCCGATTCTTTAGCGAGAACGACTGTGTCTGCTCCGTACATCGCGTGCTCGAAATCGTGGTCCTCCGTGCCGAACAGTTGAAACGGGTCATAGTCGTTGTAGATCATCAGAACGGTCGGCTTCCCGCCCTTAGACGCGGCTTGTATTTGCCTCTTGCTCTTGGTGATTCTATCTCGGATAAATTTGCCGACCTCCCCACTGTGAACCATCTCATCCGCCCAATTTCGGCCAGCCTCAATCTGCTTTAGCTCGAAAATGATCTCCGCCTCACCGATTGTCACGCCGTAGTCTGGCATCGAGACGCCCCGTTCGGCTGAGATTGACCGAAAGGGCAGGCTGTTTGACGCTAACCATGTCTCGAATAGTGTCTCGGATCGGGTCTTGGCCATGGGTTTTTGCAGAATCATCCAGGGTTGGTGGCCGGTGGTGACATCTTCCGGCGCGGTGACGATAGGCGTATGGTTTGCGACGCCTCGTTTCATGTCTTGCCTACCCCTCTTACCATACTCATCTGGAATGGTCCCGCCCGCGCCGTATCGCGTCATATCGGGCAAGCTCTCGTTCACCTGATTAGCGCATCAGCCTAGGCACTCACCCACCTGCGTACTGTACGATGGGTGCCCGAATCCCGTGATTGTCGCTATCGGCCCGTGAGCGCCGATGAATTTTGATGAGGATTGGTACGCTGCCGCGCAAATGAGCCTCAGAATGACTCAAGTAGATTAGGCGAAAACCCAAATTTTGCTGATTGTACAAGGCAGTCGTGCAGCAAGACGAATTGCGGCTTTGAAATTCCATGCCTATCTGATGAATTGAGGCGTGTGCATTATTGCAGGGTAGGAAATGACCCCATGGTCGAACTGAAAGTAAAGACACGGCCGATCGGAGCGACCGCCGTTCTCGGACGCCTCGGTCACCCGCAGGTGACAAGCGAGACGGGTGGCCAGGTTGAATTGGTCACGGGCGCTTCCGAGCCGGGGTTCAATCCGCTCGACCTGATGTTTTCGTCGCTTGCCGCCTGCCTCGTGCTCAGCGGTCGTATCGCAGCAAGCAAGCTCGGCATTCTCGACAGGCTGACCGAGGTGAGGGTGCATGTGACCGGCGAAAAGGCCCATGACGGCCCCTCCCGGGTCACCCGGTTCATCGTGGATTTCCGTATTGAAGGGGATTTCGACGACGAGCAGAAGAAGAAGATCGCCCATATGGCCGAGGAAATCTGCACCGTCAGCAATACGCTGAAAAGTTCTCCGGAGATTTCCCTGACAATCGATTAGTCGTCGTCGGGAATGTGGCTGTCGACGCCTTCGAGGCGAAGGTTGTTGACCAGTTGGCGGACGCCGGCGACACGCTGGATCCGGCGGACGATCTTGCGCGAGGTCGCCGCATCGTCGACGGCGCCTTCGAGCGTGACCGTGCCGTCCTCGACATGCACGTCGATCGACGCCATGTCGATCATGTCCAGCTCCTCGATCGCGTCGGTGATCCGCTCTTCGAGATCGTCGGCCTCCTCGATCCCCTTGGTGCCGGGGCGGATGCTGTCTGCCAGGCGCTCTTCCGAGCCGTCGCGTTCCACACCGTCCACCTGATAGCCTCGGTTGCGGTCGGTGTCGAAATTGGCTTTGGGATCGCCATAGGCGGCGTTGTCGACGGGGCGTGCGCCGGCTGCATCGTCGTAAGGCCAGCCTTCGTCGATATTGCGGTCGTCGTAGTCGCGGAAATCTTCCTCGCGGGAAATGTCGTCAGCTTTTTTCTTGCCCGGCACCGCAGTCTCCTATCATGCCCACATGGACCCGGCGCACCCCCTCCTGAAAGGCCGGTGCGCCGGGTATTTCGGCTCAGTGGCTCGTGGATGCGCCGTTCCTTTGACCCGTCAGGGTCAGGTGGCTTTCGACATCATGTACGCCATCCACGGTTTCCGCGCTCAACACCGCCTTGCGGGCGGAGAACACGGTATCGACAGAACCCTCGAGGATAACCTTGGTTCCCTCGGCATGTGGTTCTATCATCGACGAATCGACGTCCGGCAGTGCAGCCAGGCGCTCGGATACTTTTCGCTCGAGCTCGGCTGCGGTCTTGTCTGCTGTCGCATTCATGGTCGTAGATCCTCGCTGGACTTGCGACCTCACAACGGGCGAACGCGAATTTGGTTCGGCCGCCTTCTTATTTTCCCTTGTCCCATTTGCGCAGCAGCCGGTCGCGCTTCAGGCGGGACAGCCGTTTCAGCCAGAAGATGCCGTCGAGCTGGTCGATCTCGTGCTGCATGCAGATGGAATAGAAGCCTTCGGCGTCTTCCTCACGGACGGTACCGTCGAGGTCCTGGTAGCGGAACCGGATCCTTTTCGGCCGCTCGACCTCGTCATTGGCGCCGGGCATGGAGACGCTGCCTTCCGTATGACGCATCAACTCGTCCGAGGAGACCAGGATTTCCGGGTTGACGTAGAAGCGCGGGCCGCTTTCCCTCGACAGTTCCAGCACCACGAGCCGGGTGAAGACGCCGACATGCGCGGCGGTGATGCCGACGCCGGGTGCCGCCCGCATCGTATCGAGGAGGTCATGGGCCAGCGCCGTTAGGGCAGCATCGAAAACGGTGACCGGTTCGCACGGCCTGGAGAGACCCGGATCGGGATATTTCAGGATGGTTCGGATGGCCATTTTCGAACTCCTCTTTCTGCCTTTCGGGCTGACTTCCCGGTTTTTCCGCATCGTTTCGTCATGCGCTCTGGACCCGGAACGGCAATTGTTCTAGCAGGAAAACCGGTGGCATGAGCAATAGCGCCGGATGCAGCTATCCAGTTGTTGACAATATGTTTTTTGCCGCCATTCTCCTTTTGTCAAAGACCAGCAGCGAGGGCGGCAGATGAGCGATATCGGCGAAGACCACCGCCTGCGCACAAAAACCGACGATGCCGGGGACGATATCTATTCCGAGGACGGCGCGATCCGCGCCGACTTCCTGGCCATGGTCGGCGCCGCAATCGCCGACCGCGACACGCTTTTCCTGCGTAGCCATGTGGCGCGGCTGCACGAATCGGAACTCGGCGATCTGCTCGAGGCGATCCTGCCAGACCAGCGCCATGCGCTTGTGCGACTGCTCGGCGATGATTTCGACCTCACCGCACTCACCGAGGTCGACGAAAACATCCGCATGGAGATCGTCGACCAGATGCCGAACGCACAGATCGCGGCGGCGATCGGCGAACTCGATTCGGACGATGCGGTCTACATTCTCGAAGACCTCGACCACGAGGACCGGGAAGAGATCCTGGCGCAGCTGCCGTTCACCGAGCGGGTGAGGCTGCGCCGCGCGCTCGATTATCCCGAACAGTCGGCCGGCCGCCGCATGCAGACGGAATTCGTCGCCGTGCCGCCGTTCTGGACCGTCGGCCAGACGATCGACTACATGCGCGACGAGGAGGACCTGCCGGAGAGCTTCACCCAGATCTTCGTCATCGACCCGACCTTCAAGCTGCTCGGCGTGCTCGACCTCGACCGTATCCTGCGCGCCAAGCGGCAGGTGAAGATCGAGACGATCATGCGGGAGACGAACTATCCGATCCCCGCCGACATGGACCAGGAAGAGGCAGCCCAGCTTTTCGAGCAATACGACCTCATCTCGGCAGCCGTCGTCGACGACAACGGCCGCCTCGTCGGCGTGCTCACCATCGACGACGTGGTCGACGTCATCCAGGAAGAGGCGGAAGAGGACATCATGCGCCTCTCGGGTGTCGGCGACGAGGAACTGTCCGACTCGGTCCGGGAAACCTCGCGGTCGCGGGTGCCGTGGCTGCTGGTCAATCTCTTCACCGCCTTCATTTCGGCGTCCGTGATCTCGCTGTTCGAGGCAACCATCGAACAGGTGGTGGCGCTCGCCATCCTGATGCCGATCGTCGCCGGTATGGGCGGCAATGCCGGCTCGCAGACGATGACGGTGACGGTGCGCGCACTTGCGACCCGTAATCTCGACATCCACAATGCCTGGCGCGTCGCACGACGCGAGGCTGGCGTCGGCCTGATCAACGGCGTGGTGATCGGCTGTCTCGTCGGCATGGTGGCCGGCCTGTGGTTTCACGACGTCCATATCGGCGGGCTGATCGCTACCGCCATGCTGATCAACATGTTTGCGGCGGCCATGGCCGGCATCACGATCCCGCTGCTGCTCGACCGGGCAGGGGCTGACCCGGCGGTATCGTCGGCGGTGTTCGTGACCGCGATTACCGACACGACCGGCTTCTTCTCGTTTCTCGGCCTCGCGACCTGGTGGTTCATGCTCCCTTGAGCCCAAAAAATTGACTGTTACGTAAAAGTCAATTAGTTTGGCTGACGAGTAGCAGGACATGATCGTGAACAAGTATTATAGCATTACGGAGCTGACGCGTGAATTCGGGGTATCGACCCGCACGCTGCGCTTCTACGAAGATGAGGGTCTTATCCACCCCGAACGCCGGGGTCGCACGCGGCTTTTCCGGGCAACGGATCGCCGGCTGATCCAGGAAATCCTGCGCGGCCGCCGGATCGGCTTCACGATCGCCGAGATTCGCGAAATCATCCAGGTCTACAAGGAGCCGCCGGGAGAGCTGGGGCAGCTCAAGCTCTTGATGACGCGCCTCGACGAGAAGCGCAACGACCTGCGCCAGAAGCGCAAGGATATCGACGACACGCTGAGCGAACTCGACAATGTCGAGGAAGCCTGCCTGACCCGGCTCGCCGAAATCGGCGTAGGCACCTGATCTTCAAAGCGACCGCTATTGGGCCTCGATCGAGCACTGTTCGGCGAGCGATTGCACCCTTTCGTCCTGCGCGGCAATGGCGCCAGACTGCAGCGGCGTCATCAGCGACTGCGCGATCAGCTTGTCGGCGGTGCAGCCGCAGAACTTCTGGCAGAGGCCGGCGTCGTTGCCCTGGCCCGTGCAGCCCGCCTCGCAGCTTCTGACATAGCCGATCCGCGGATCGGGCGGCGGGGCGGGATGCACCAGCGAGAAGAGATAGACGAGCGCGATCAGCACCGGCTGGTGGACGAGATAGACGATCAGGCTGTGGCGACCGGCCTTCGAGAGAAGGTTTTGCCGCGTCTGGACCGCTGCGAGCTTCGGGAGCCAGTTTTTCGATAGCGCCAGCCGCGCTACGGCCACCCCGGCCAGAAGTGCCGCGATCCAGGGAAACAGCGGCACATAGTCGTTCGAACGCGGCGGGATTTCTGCAAAACCGAGCCAGCTCAGGTAACGGGCGTTGAATAAAGCTCCGTCCAACGCGCCGGGGAAAAGACTGTAGTCGACGATCATCGCCGCCGCGATGAGGACGACGATGGCAGCCGTCAGCAACGGCGGCAGGCGCAGGAAGGCGAGGCCGATCAGGCTCGACAGCGCAATATTGTGCAGGATGCCGAAATAGATCCATTCGCTCGGAAAGGCGATCAGGGTCGCGATGCTGATCGCGAGTGCAGCGCCTGCAACCATCGCGAAACGCTTCCAGAAAGGCTCCCAGCGGATCTTCGGGAAATGCGCGAGGACGAGGCTGACGCCCGCCAGGAACAGGAACGAACTGGCGATCGAGCGGGCGTAGACCTTGAAGAACCCTTGGGTCGCCGTGCCGGGATCGACATAGCCGAAAAACTCGAGATCCCACGTGAAGTGATAGGTCGCCATGGCGATGAGAGCGACGCCGCGCAGCGTATCGATCAGCGTGATGCGGGGTCTGCGCAGGGAGGGATTTTCGGTTTCGGCAACGGTCACTGCTTATCTTTCCGGATCAGATCTCAGGGCGTCCCACGGTCCATGATCGCCAGCCGGGCCTCGGAGAAATACTGGCGGCGGGTGAGCACGACAATCACGACGACAGTCATCGCGATGAACATATAGGGCCCGATGAACCAACCGAGATAGCCGATCGACAAAAACAACGCGCGCAGGCCGGAATTGAAGTGGCCGGCCGCGATCGTGTTCATCCGCACCACCTGATCGGCCGCCCGCTCCGCCGCCGCCCGGTCGGCATGGGTGTCGTGCATCATCGGCAGGGCGCCGAAGAGAATGGTGCAGTAGTTGAACAGCCGGTAGGACCAGCCGAACTTGAAGAAGGAATAGCCGAACAGGAAGGTGAGGCCGGCCACCTTCAGTTCAAAGGCGGTGCGGCCGCCGTAAGCGACGAAGGGCAGGTCACGGAAGACCGCTTCCACCTGTTCGGTGGCGCCCAGCAGCGCAAAACAGCCGCCGATCGCAAAGATGGACGTCGAGGCGAAAAAGGCGGTGCCGTTCTGCAGACCCGCCAAGATCTGGGTGTCGATCATCTTCAGGTCGCGGCGGAGCGAGTTGTAGATCCAGTCCTTCCGCCGTTCGGCCATCGCCCGGTTGAGGCTGGCGCGCGGAAACAGCCGCGAGCCGGCGCCGGCGGTCACCCAGGAATAAAGGGCCCAAAGCACGGCAAAGAGGGCAAGCGCAACATAATCAGCGTTCGTCATAGGCCTCACCGTCGGAATCGGTCTTGATCCGTCCCGTCATGCTTTGTTTCGGTTTCGGCGGCAAGCCTCCTGCATCGGCAAGGGAACTATTTGGGGCGGGCAGGCGTTGCGAACATGACCAGCCTGGAGTTCCACCATGTTTCCGCCATTTTTGGATTGCGCAGGCGGCGGGATTTTAATAGACCATTAGCCATGACGACCCGGAGCGGACGTTTATCAATGCGGCAAGAACCTGGAGACGACATGGAAGATACCGTTCAGAAGTCCTGCTGGGGCGTGACCTTCAAGGCGCTGGTAGGATTTGCAGGTGCTTTGGCCCTCGCGTATCTTTTCGGCGCTATCTGACCATCTCAGTGAAATTCCGGAATTTCGGTCCTCGGCGTGGTATTCGTACCGCGCCGCTTCTATTTTAAGACCATGTCGCGGCCGGCTCACCGGATGTCGGGCAACCGCCAAGGCACGGCGGCAGTCTGACATAGGTTTGGCCGACATAGGCTTGGCCATCCCTCGTATCACCGCACGGATTCTCATGTTCCTGTCCGTTTTCGACGTTTTCAAGATTGGTATCGGTCCATCGAGCTCCCACACGATGGGACCGATGTCGGCCGCCAACCGGTTCCTGGAGCTCATCCTGTCCAACGATTGGCCGCGGCCGACCGGGGCGCATGTCGCCGCGCTGAAGGTGAGCCTGCACGGGTCCCTGGCGTTCACCGGGATCGGTCACGGGACGGGCAGGGCGGTGATACTGGGCCTGGTCGGCGAGGAGCCGCACGCCGTCGATCCCGACAGGATGGACGAGATCATCGGCGAAGTGGAACGCAGCGGCCGCGTCATGCCGCCCGGCCATCCGGCTTACGAATTCCAGCCGAAGACCGACCTGATCTTCGACAAGAAGCAGCCGTTGCCGGGCCATGCCAACGGCATGAGTTTTTCCGCCTTCGACCGTGACGGCCGGCTTCTCCTGAAGCGTATCTACTATTCGATCGGCGGCGGTTTCGTGGTGACCGATACCGAGCTCGAGGCCATGCGTGCCTCCAAGAAATCGGCAGGTGATGCGCGCATTCCGTATCCCTTCGCCTCCGCCCGGCAAATGCTCGACATGGCGCGCGGTTCGGGCCTGACGATCGCCCAGATGAAGCGTGCCAACGAAGAAACCAAAATGAGCTCCACCGAACTCGATGCCGGCCTCGACCGCATCTGGGAGGCGATGTCGAGCTGTATCGACCGCGGCCTCAAGGTCGACGGGATCATGCCCGGCGGGCTGAAGGTGAAGCGCCGGGCGAAGGCAATCCACGACAAGCTGAACGAGGAATGGCGCAGCAACCGGCTGAACCCGCTGCTCGCCAACGACTGGCTGAGCGTCTATGCGATGGCCGTCAACGAGGAGAATGCCGGCGGCGGGCGGGTGGTCACTGCACCGACCAACGGCGCGGCGGGCGTTATTCCGGCGACGGTACGTTATTACCTGCATTTCCATGAGGACGCGACCCAGGCCGACGTCCACAACTTCCTGCTGACGGCGGCCGCAATCGGCGGCATCATCAAGCACAATGCCTCGATCTCGGGCGCCGAAGTCGGCTGTCAGGGCGAAGTGGGCTCGGCCGCCGCCATGGCTGCGGCGGGGCTAGCGGCCGTCATGGGCGGCTCGCCGGAGCAGATCGAGAACGCCGCCGAGATCGCGCTGGAACACCATCTTGGCATGACCTGCGACCCGATCGCTGGTCTCGTGCAGGTGCCCTGCATCGAGCGCAATGCGCTCGGGGCCGTCAAGGCGGTCACGGCCGCCTCGCTCGCCATCAAGGGCGACGGGACGCATTTCGTGCCGCTCGACGCCTGTATCGAGACCATGCGCCAGACCGGCAACGACATGAGCGAGAAATACAAGGAGACGTCGACGGGCGGCCTTGCGGTCAACGTCGTCGAGTGTTGAACCGTCCCCGCTGTGGAGTGAACCGAGCAAACGCTTGACCTCACGTGCGGATGGGTCTTCAACCAAACCATGGCTCTACATCTCATCAAACTCTGCGTCGGCGCCGATTCGATCCAGGATCTCCAGGACTGGGTCGCCGAGCGGTCGCTCAATGCGATGGCTGCCGGCCTCGAGCCGCACAGCATCCATACGACCCGCATGGCGCCGAAGCGCATGGAGGAACTGCTTGACGACGGATCGCTCTACTGGGTGATCAAGGGGCAGGTGATGGCGCGGCAGAAGCTGCTCGATATCCGCACGGTTACCGGCGGCGACGGCATCCAGCGCTGCCAGCTGGTGCTCGGCCCCGAGGTCATCGAGACCGCACCGCAGCCGAAACGGCCTTTCCAGGGATGGCGGTATCTGAAAAGCGAAGAAGCGCCGCGCGACCTCGGCAAACTGGGCGAGGACGTGGCGGCGCTTCCGGAAGATCTGCGGCGGGAACTTGCCGAACTCGGACTTCTGTAGCGGCTGATCTTTCGATCAGCGAAGCCTGATACGGACTGGCGCACGGCCGGCGCGGATGCCGATATGAAGGTGGACATTGGCTTCCGGCTGGGAATGCCGCCAGGCGCGGGCACCGTGGCTGAGCAGCATGGCGACCAGGTCGCGGGTCTTTTCCTTGGAACGGTTCAAGCCGAGACCGGCAAGCCGCATGGCCGCCTCGTGAAGCGGGTTGAGGGCGACGCCCTTCGCTCTGGACTTCTGCGCCGGCTTGAAGGCCAGTTCTGCGCTGTTTTCATTCATTGCCATCGGAAACCCCGTCTACTCGTTACTCTCGAGATCCCTCCGCGCCGAAAACCCGGCGCGGGTATTTCCTTGATCGCCGGCGGCGACGCTCACTGAAGCGACGCCCAGCAGCTGATGCCCTTCTTCTTCAACACGTTGCAGGCATCGATGGCCGTCTTTTGGTCGTCGAAGCCGCCGAAGCGGGCGCGGTAGATCTGTTCGCCATTGTTGCTAAAGGCGACGGTGAATGGTTTGGCGGAACGCAATACCTTGCCGCCTTTATCCTGCGCATTCTGCAGGAGATCCTGTGCTTGTTTCTGGTTCGGCGACGCGCCGATCTGAATGACCCAGCCGTTCGCTGCTATCGCGGCCTCGGAGGAGGGCTTTGCAGCTGCCGCAGAGGCAGAGGCCTTGGTGGAAGCGGTCGTCACTTCATCGACGGCAGAGCGGCTCGTCCGGTGCGCCACGGCCACTTCGGTCTTGGCCGGAATATATTCTGGAGCCGGCGTCGGGACGGCGGAGGCACCGGCCATTGCCGAGTTCATCGCCTGGGTGATGACTTTCTTCTGTTCCGGTTCCGCGGCATAGGCCGATGCGGCGGGAGCCATGGCTGCAGCCTGCTGCTCGGCATAACGGGCGCCCGGCAGCGGACCGCTCGGCGGCAGGTCGAGCGCAGCCATCTGGCGCGCGTCGGACTGGGACGCGGCAACCGGCGAAGCGGATCTGACCGGCAGAGAGGGAGCGGGCGCAGCCGGGGTCACCTGGGCGATCAGGTTGCCGTTCCCGCCGCGAGATGCCTCCGGAAGATATTCCGCGACCAGCTTGCGCATCGTTGCGTCACGGGCGGCACTGGAGCGGCCACCGAGCACGACGGCGACGATCGAACGTCCATCGAGCTGGGCCGAAGTCGCAAGATTGCTGCCGGCGGCGCGGGTGTAGCCGGTCTTGATGCCGTCGACGCCCTTGACGTTGCCGACCAGGCGATTGTGATTGCCGATCGTCTGCTTGCCGAAATTGAAGCTGCGGATCGCGAAGTAACCGTAATATTGCGGGAAGTGCTGACGCAGAGCCATGCCGAGACGCGCTTGATCGCGCGCCGTCGTCATCTGCGCGGTATTCGGCAGGCCGTTGGCGTTGCGATAGGTGGTACGGGTCATGCCGAGCGCACGCGCCTTGCCGGTCATCAACGATGCAAAGCGCTCTTCGGAGCCGCCGATGAATTCACCGAGAGCGGTGGCGATGTCATTGGCGGAGCGGGTGACAAGTGCGCGGATGGCCTGGTCGACCGAGACAGAACCGCCGGCGCGAACGCCGAGCTTGGAGGGCGGCTCGGATGCAGCATGAGCGGAGACAGGGACCTGCGTGTCGAGGCTGATCCGGCCGGCTTCAAGCGCTTCGAAAGTCAGGTACAGCGTCATCATCTTGGTGAGCGACGCGGGATAGCGCAGACCATCCGGATCCTCGGAATAGAGAACCTTGCCGGTCTTGGCGTCGACGACGATACCGGCATATTTCGGACCTGCGGCAGCCGGCGTCGAAAACATCGAAATCGCCACAGCCAATGTGAAGAGAAACCCGAGGAAACGTCCCGGAACCGTCGCATCACCCTTCGAAGGGAATGCAGAGAACATTTTTTTCGACACTGCCGCACTCATCGCTTGCATCACATCAGTCATATCCGGACGCGCCCCCGCCACGACCGTTACCCATCAATCTAGGGGATTAGCGTTACCAAGAGGTTTATGATGAACAGCAGCTTGCATCGATATACTGCATTTTAGACATCAACTTGGGGCTTGGACCCGACCCGTCCGCGGCGGCTTATTTCGCCAACCGGTTTTCGACAAAGAGGCGAACTGCGGCATCAATATGTTGCCAATCCCTCAAAAGCGCACTGGAGAAGCGATAAAGTATCGTCAGGTCCTGCCCGATGTGGATATCCCGCTGGCAGTCGCCGCTGGTCGCCCTCTCGCCGGCAGCCGGCAGCACGCAGCGAACGACGTAGTCCGGCGCGCCGGCGACCCGCCCCGTCAGGACGATTTCGCTGCCATAGCCCGAGTCGGCGCGCAGCCGGTGAAGCGTCAATCCGAAGGCCGCCTGCTGCGGCGCTCCCTCGAACAGTTTGGAGTATATCGGCTCCAGCCGCCCCGACATGTCGCGAGACATGGTGCTCTGGGATAATTGCAGGAAAATCAATGAGGAAGACTGGCCGACATCATCGAAACGAGACCGCAGGCCGGCACTGTAACCTTCGAGCTCCGGCCATGTGAGATAGAGATCGACGCGCTCGGTGATGCCGGCCCGGCGCTGGTCGCGGAAGCGGATCGTGTTGGCCGGAAGCTTGAGCTTGTCCTGGCCGATCCGGATCAGGAATTCTTCGGTACTGTCGGTATGGCCGGCAAGCGCGATACGCTGGCCGAACCAATGACCACTGATGCTGATCGCCGCCGTCAACAGAGCAAGGACGGCGATGACGACAGTCAGCCGATAGACGAAGCGATTGGAGAGGAGCGGTGCTTCTTCTGCAGCCGAGACGTTCCGGGCCGGACCTGCCATGACGTGCGCTCCATGTTCTCGTTCGAGAGGAGATTCGCCAGCGCCGGAACGGGACAGGAATACGGGAAGAGGCCAGGCGATTTGGCCGCAGTCTGGATCGTTATGATTAACGCTTCGTAAAGCAGATCAAGTCCGGGACAGTTCGGGCGATCGCCTGCAGAGGTGCGATCGTGCCCATTGACCGCGGCTCGGGTCGCTGCGGTCTTCTGCCGATAGGAGAGGTGGGATTACTGGCCGACCGAGCCGACGGCGGTGGCGCGACCGTCCTGCAGCTTGACCCAGCGAGCGGGATCGTCGTTCGCCTGGCGCTTCAGGAAGGTGTATTCGGTATCCGACCAGACCATGACCTTGTTGCGCATGTTGTCGAGCACGAAGTCGCCGCGATCGGTGCGGACTGTCAGGACCGCGTGACCTTCGCCATTCGGCTGCAGGACGACGGTAATCAGCAGGTCGGACGGCGAAAAGCCCTTCGCGATCAGCATCTTCCGCTTCAGAAGCACGAAGTCTTCGCAGTCGCCGACGGTGCGGGGATAGGCCCAGCGCTCTTCGACACCGTAGATGTCCTGATCGGTCATCGGCGTGATCGAGGAATTGACCGTGTAGTTGACGTCCAGAAGCGTGCGCCACTTGTCTTCGGTCAGCGCCAGCGGGCCGGCGTCCTTGTAGGTCGCTGCGCATTCGCTGACATAGGTCTTGCAAAACTCATAGTGGCCGAGCGGCGGATTGGCCTGGCCGAGAACACGCACGGAGCCGGCCGGCATGCCGAACGAACTTCCGGCGGTAAAGATTGTGACGATGGCGGTGATGGCGGCGAGGCCCAGTCCCTTGCTGTACTTCATTTTTATGTCTCCCCGTTGTGGGAAGAACACTGCCAGACAGGGCTTGATCGACCGGAAAATCTCGTAGTAAAATCAATATCTTATTTGAATTCAATTCGTCTAAAACATAGCTCAAATGCATCTCGAACTTTCATAAAATTCGAGGCAAATTTGCCGCTGATTTTCCTAAAATGCGCCCTGCCGACAACGGCCGGCATTGCCGCTTTCCTACTATCCAACTGTAATTCAAGCGCTTCTTGCGAACGGCTGGAGCCGCCGCCGGAGCGTCGAAAACTCGGAAAGGGCGGCGGTTGGTGTGTTCGAGCAGGAGAGGAAAGGGCGGAGTGACGGTGCACCGAAGTCGAATCGGGCTCGCCGAGGTCGATTCCCGGCCTCAAAAAAAGTGCCGAAAGGGGACATTTTTTTGAAAGAAAGCCCGTTTCGGCACAAGCCGCCGGCTTTTTTCGGTCTGTCCAGCAACGAAACGGGACGACTGGCGGAGGCGGATAACAAAAAAGCGCCCCGAACGGGCGCTTGCGGATGGCGATGGTGAGAATGCTTTTAGAGGAATTCGGTCAACGTTTCGCGCGACTGGACCGAATTGAACTCGATCGCCACGCCTTCCATGAAGTGGCGCACGACGCGGCCGCGCATGTTGCCGAGCCGGACGGGCGTACCAAGCGCCGGACGGATATCGATATCGACGGCCGCGCCGGACAGTGAAAGGTCCACGATGCGGCAGGCATAACGCCGGCCGTCGTCGAGCGTGATCTCCGTGCGGGTAATGCGCGGCGCCAGGCGATCATGGCGGCGATCTTCCGGCAGGCCAAGTTCATGCTTGTTGGCGATCCAGGTCAGCTGGGCGGCCAGTTTCTCGCGCTTGCGGTCCGTCGCGTTGATCGACATCACGAAGCCGGTATCCGACACACTGACGACCATGCCTTCCAGCCGGCCGATATGCTCTAGATAGGCAATCACGCGTTCGCCGACGAGAGGACGACCGACGCAGGCAAAGCTGACGTCGCCCGGCGACATATCCACGACGTTGCAGGGAAATTCCTCATGCGTTGCCAGCATCAGCCGTCCTGGAATATTGACGGACACGCGCTGGAAGGAACGCTGTGCGGGAACGCTGGGTGTAGATGGAGTATGAGCCGGCTGAAATGAATACATTTGAGAGAGCTTTTCTCTTCTAAGTCTATCGTTAAGAGTATTAGCGCGCCTCGGTTAACAGAAGGTTTTGGAAGGCGCCGCCGCTGCTATCTGCCGCGACCGGCATTCGCCCTCACGAGGGAGGGCGGTCGGACGGAAGCCGACCTGGCGTGTTGCGGAAAATCCCGCGATCGCCTGTGACCGGTACGCCGAAATGCGAACCGCTGCCGGTCAGGAACGTCCAGTTCTCGAGCGTCAGGAAGGCGGCCGGCGTTGCCGTTACGGGATAGGGAGAGAGCCGGGGCAAGAGGGCGCCGAAAATGCGGTCGCTCGCCGTTGTCTCCGCCGATCGGATTGGCAGAAGCAACATTTCATAGGCATGGCGAATGTGGCCGTTCGAAGCGAGAACGTCCAGAAGCGCCGGTTGTTGCGAGTGAATGACGTTGTGGGCGATTTCCACCGGCTGCCGGTGATCGGTTTCCGGCCAGACATCCGCAAAAGCCTGCCCTCGGAATTCACGGTCGAACAGGTCGCAGATGCGGGTACCGGCCAGGCGGAATGTCAGGGTGCCGGCAGGGTCCATGGCAGCCATGAAAAGATGCGGGAGAAGATGACGCAAGGCGGCTGGATCGATCTCGGTCTTGAGGGGAACTGCCCCGTCGTGCTTGAGATTGATCCAGTAGTCGAAGATCGCCCGGCTGGCCTGGTTGCGCATTCATCTTACCTGTTGCATTTCGAGACAGATCGCGCTTCATGCGCGGCTGGTCCTTCTCCAGCAGCGAAATCCGTGCCACGGCAAAGGGGTCATGGTTAACGATCCATCATCTGCCGATGCGCTGGCGTTACTGTGATCCCGGTATGCTTTCATTTGAACGGCCGCTCCTATATGGCTGTCGGCCATTCCGCCGGGGAATGAGAAGACAGAAGGGGCTGGCATGAACGACGGGCCGGATATGGCAAACGAGCAGCCCGAGGCGGATGACGACGCCGAGCGCTCGCAGCCGATTTTCAATCTTCCGCGGAGCCTTGTCGTGACGCTGGCTCTGCTTGCGGTCATCTACCTCGTGCAGGACTATGTGCTGGACGAGGATACGCGCGCCTATATGGTCGTCAATCTGGCGTTCACGCCGTTGCGTTACGTCTATCCGCTCGGCGAGCAGGGTTTTGCATGGGCGTGGACACCGGTCACCTACTCGCTTCTGCACGGCGGCATCGAACACATTCTCTTCAACGCGCTTTGGCTGATGGCCTTCGGGGCGCCGGTTGTGCGACGGATTGGCACCCTGCGCTACGTGATCTTCTGGATCCTCTCGGCGGTGGCCGCCGCCTTCTTCCACGCCGCGCTCAACTGGGGCAACGAGACGCTGCTGATCGGCGCGTCGGGGGTCGTCTCGGCGCTGATGGGAGCCGCCTGCCGTTTCGCCTTCCCGGAACGTCGGGGCTATGACCGCACCCACGGCCATCTTTATCCGCGTCAGTCGATCCTCGGCTCCTTCCGCAACCGCACCGTGGTGATCTTCACTGCCATGTGGTTCGCCGGTAACCTGCTGATCGCCTTCGGGGTGACGCTGTTCGGCGCGGATATGGGGCCGATCGCCTGGGATGCGCATATCGGCGGCTTCCTGTTCGGCTTCCTGCTGTTCGGTCTTTTCGATCCCTTGCCACGCCACGTCATGCCGCTCGCGCGTCCTTGATCTCTTTCTTGATCTCTTTCCCGCCTCGCTCTACACTTCCGCATACGTGCAGGGACGGTTCCTCCACCCAGGCGCTTTGCTTTCGGGAACGGACAATGTCCAAGCCGAACTGGTTGCGAGGAGAGAGCCATGGCAATAGTCGTCAAGAACATGCTGGATGCAAAGGGGCGTGACGTGGTGACCGTCGGTCCCGACAAAACGCTGCTCGAAGTTGCCGGTATCCTCAACGACAAGAAGATCGGTGCCGTGGTGGTGATCGGCATGGAAGGCCGCATCGCCGGCATCTTCACGGAACGCGATCTGGTGCGTGCCGTCGCCGGCAAGGGCGCCGCCGTTCTCGATCAGCCGGTCAAATCGACAATGACCACTTCGGTGCAGCGCTGCAAGGACGAAACGACCGTCGACGAACTGATGGGGATGATGAGCTCGGGCCGTTTCCGCCACGTGCCCGTCGAGCAGGACGGCAAGCTCGCCGGCATCATCTCGATCGGTGACGTGGTGAAGTCGCGCATCCGCGAGATCGAACTGGAGGCCGAACAGATCAAGGCCTATATCGCCGGCTGATCTTTGGCCGAGCCTCGCCGAAGGGCGAGGCTCTTTACATATGTGGCGAGGCGAGATGCCCGCTCAACGAGCGAAAACTTCCTGCATGCGCTTCAGCGCCGAGATCTGCGCCATCGTCTCCGTATAGCCGCGGTCGATCGCTTCGCCGGCGCGGTGGAATTCCGACAGTCCGATATCGGCAAGCCGCGGATGCAGCGCCAGGTCCGGCGGATCGCCCGCAAGCCGCGCCCGCGAGATGCGTTCCTGGATGATGTTGAAAGCTTGCACCATGGTGCCGGTCAGACCGACGCGGACATCCTCGGGTTTCTTACGGCCGTCGTCGATCGGCTGGACGCTGGCATTGTGCTTGACGACAGCCGACCGTCCGAAAATCTCATAGTTCAGGTTGACGGCGACCACGAGCGGCTGCTCATAGGCGCGGCATACCGAGGTCGGCACCGGATTGACGAGCGCGCCATCGACGAGCGTGCGGTTGTTGCATTTCACCGGTTCGAAAATGCCCGGCAGGGCGTAGGAGGCGCGAAGCCCGGTGATCAGCGAGCCACTGGAGATCCACACTTCATGGCCGGTGTGAAGTTCGGTCGCAACCGAAACGAAGGGGCGGTCAAGCTCCTCGATCGACAGGCCTTCGAGATGTTCCTGCATCCGTTTGGTCAACCGCATGCCGCCGAGAAGGCCGCCGCCGCCGATCGTCAGATCGAGCAGGCCGGCGATGCGGCGCATGGTGAGCGATCGGGCAAAGGTTTCGAGTTCGTCGAGCTTGCCGGCAAGATAACATCCGCCAACCAGAGCGCCGATCGAAGTGCCGGCAATCATGCCGACCTCGATCCCGGCTTCGTCAAGCGCCCTGAGCACGCCGATATGCGCCCAGCCGCGCGCGGCACCGCCGCCGAGGGCGAGGGCGAGCTTTGCTTTTTTGGGGGATTCGATGATGGGAGGAGGGGTAGGTTCGAGGATATTCGTTTCGCCGCCGTCGGCAGGTGCCGCTTGCGGATCGTGACGGTTCCAACTCCAGTTCAGCATCGATAAACGCCCTCCACAGCTGAACAAACCCCAGTCTGTCGATTAACACACCAACAGATTTCGAAATCGTTTATTCAGGCGAGACATGCCGAAAAACGAGGCAGATCCCTAAATGGTTCCTTGATCCGAATAGACCACACCTGGGTCAAAATGACGCTGATCGTCGGTGATTTCAAGAACCGCCCGGCCATCACTTTGGGTAACAGTCCGATAGAAACAGGAGCGGCGTCCCGTGTGGCATGTGGCGTCGTGCCCGGCGACCGAGACCTTGAGCCAGACAGCATCCTGATCGCAATCGGTGCGCAGTTCATGGACGGTCTGGAGATTTCCGGAGGATTCGCCCTTCTTCCAGATCTTGGCACGCGAGCGGCTGTAATAGTGGGCAATGCCGGTCTCAACCGTCAGCGCCAGCGCTTCGGCATCCATATGCGCGACCATCAGCAGTTCGCCGTCACGGATATCGGTGACGACGGCAGTGACGAGACCGTTCTGATCGAAGCGAGGCGTGAAGGCGCCAGCGCCTTCGAGTTCCGTTTTGTCGGCGGAAGGCTGGTCGAAAGAAAGCGGCATGGGGAAACTCCGCCCGGGCAACCGCGCCTCAGCGGTTGCGGGCCAGCGTGAAGAAACGGGCCTGTTCGGCGGCGTTCGCCTTGAACTCGCCGGTAAACGTCGTCGTCATCGTATGCGAGCCCTGCTTCTGCACGCCGCGCATTTCCATGCACAGGTGCTCGGCCTCGATCATTATGGCGACGCCGCGCGGCTTTAAAGTTTCCTGGATCGCATTGGCGATCTGCGCCGTCAGGTTTTCCTGGGTCTGCAGGCGGCGGCCGAAGATCTCCACGACGCGGGCGATCTTCGAGAGCCCGAGGACGCGGCCGTTCGGCAGGTAGGCGACATGCGCCTTGCCGATGATCGGCAGCATGTGGTGTTCGCAATGAGAGAAGAACGGGATGTCGCGCACCAGCACGATATCGTCATAACCCGAGACTTCCTCGAAAGTGCGGCCGAGCACATCCTCCGGCGACTGTTCGTAACCGGCAAACAGCTCGCGATAGGAGGCGGCGACGCGCTTCGGGGTCTCGAGCAGGCCTTCGCGGGCCGGATCGTCACCTGCCCAGCGCAACAGAACACGCACCGCTTCTTCGGCTTCCTGCTGCGAGGGCCGGACCTGCTTCTCTTTCGAAGCCGGGAAATTCTTCACTATGGCATCCATCTATCGTCTCCTGATGCGGTTCAAGGCCGCATCCGACTGGCGTTACTCACGGACTGATCAGCCGCTGGGCACCTGCGGCTGATTTTTGGGCAATCTGGGGTTATCTGACCTTCGGCGAACATTTTTACAAGATATCCTATTCCGTTTTCGGTAGGATTTCGTGAAAACATCCTTTCTTGATGATCTCGCCCGGACATCACATATAATGGCAGGAAGCCTTTTATGGTAGCCCGCCGGACGTGACGCAGTGTTCAACGAGCGACGGCGGTTTCAAAAGCGAGCCTTGATGGACGACATCTATAACAGCAAGATCCTCGAATTCGCCGGCAATATCACCCATGCGGGCGTGTTGCCCGATGCGGATGCGAGTTCCGAAAAACATTCGAAATTGTGCGGCTCGAAGGTACGCGTGCATCTGAAGATGGACGGCGACCGGGTTACGGACTTCGCCCATGAGGTCCGTGCCTGCGCGCTCGGCCAGGCCTCGTCCTCGATCATGGCGCGGCATGTGATCGGCGCAACGACGGCCGAGATCCGCAAGGCGCGCCAGGACATGCTCGCCATGCTGAAGGAAGACGGCGAGGGGCCGGACGGCCGGTTCGAGGAGATGCGCTACCTGAAGCCGGTCAAGGACTACAAGGCCCGCCATCCCTCCACCATGCTGACATTCGAAGCGGTCGTCGATGCGATCGACCAGATCGAGGCGAGGGAACGGTCCGAAGCGGCCACCGTCTGATCCGATGTGCAATGCCCCCGACTGCCAGCATTCCAGATCCGAACCGAAGGCAGGCCGCTCACGCAACTGGACCGGCCCGTTCGCCAAGACGCCCGGCCGGCTGTTCGGCATGGGGCTCATCCGCCTCTACCAGCTGACCCTGTCCGGCTTCATCGGCAATTCCTGCCGGCATATTCCGACCTGCTCGGAATATGGATATGAGGCGGTGGCGCGGCATGGGCTGTGGCCCGGAGGATGGATGACGCTGTTTCGGGTGGGGCGCTGCGGGCCGGGCGGTACAAGCGGTCTCGACCCGGTGCCGGAAGCGCTCGAAGGGCGGCAGCATTGGTGGACGCCATGGAGATACTGGCGCCGTCATGTCAAACCGACATCGCTTCCGTGAGGAACCGATGATCACCTATGTCGCGCTGCTTCACAGCATCGTTCTCGGCAGCGGCAAGCGGGTCGTGATGGCCGACCTGCGCGCCATGGCGGAGGATCTCGGCTACCGGAATTGCCGGACCCTGGTTTCGACCGGCAATCTCGTCTTCGAGACCCGCAGGTCACCGATCCGCGATCTCGAGCAGAGACTGGAGACCGCCTTCGAGAAGCAGTTCGGCAAACATGTCGATATCATCGCAAGGACCGGTACCGATTGGCTGAAGCTCGCGGCCGGCAATCCCTTTCCGTCGGGAGAAGGTTCCGAGGTCGGCGTGCGGGTGATGCGACAACCGCTCGACGAAAGTATCCTCAACCTGCTCGAGCGCCACCGCGGCGAGGAGAAGATTTCCATCGTCGACGGCGATCTCTGGGTGGACTTCGGCGGCAAGGCGAGCGAGACGCGGCTGCTGTCGGCGATGACCACCAAGAAGCTCGGCATCGGCACGATCCGCAATGCCAACACAGTCGCCGGGCTTGCCGAAATGATCGGCTGAGCGGCTGCTCGCCTTTACTAAAACGCCAAAAGCATTTATCAGCCACGCCGGCTGCGCCCCAAGGGCGCACCGCCATTTATTCCAACACCACCCGCATTCGTTGGCGGGACTGGACAGGAGAAAGACATGTCCCAATCCGTTTCCCTTACATTTCCCGATGGCTCCGTCCGCGTTTTCGACGCCGGCACGACTGGCCGTGACGTTGCCGAGAGCATTTCCAAGTCGCTCGTCAAGAAGGCTGTCGCCGTCACCATCAATGGCACCGTGCAGGACCTTGCCGAGCCGGTGATCGACGGAAAGATCGAGATCGTCACCCGCACCGACGCCCGAGCGCTGGAACTTATCCGCCACGACGCCGCCCACGTGATGGCGGAGGCCGTGCAGGAGCTTTGGCCCGGCACGCAAGTCACCATCGGCCCGGTGATCGAGAACGGATTCTATTACGATTTTGCCCGCAACGCGCCTTTCACGCCCGACGATCTGCCGAAGATCGAGGCGAAGATGAAGGAAATCATCGGCCGCAACAAACCGTTCACCAAGCAGGTCTGGTCTCGCGAGAAGGCCCGCGAAGTCTTCGCAGCCAAGGGTGAAGGCTACAAGGTCGAGCTGATCGATGCGATCCCTGAAGACCAGGACCTCAAGATCTATTATCAAGGCGACTGGTTCGACCTCTGCCGCGGTCCGCATATGGCCTCGACCGGCCAGATCGGTACGGCCTTCAAGCTGATGAAGGTTGCCGGCGCCTATTGGCGCGGCGACTCCAACAACGCCATGCTGACCCGCATCTACGGCACCGCCTGGGCGACGCAGGAAGAACTCGACCAGTACCTGCATGTGCTGGCCGAAGCCGAAAAGCGCGACCACCGCAAACTCGGCCGGGAAATGGACCTCTTCCATTTCCAGGAAGAAGGTCCGGGCGTCGTCTTCTGGCATGGCAAGGGCTGGCGCATGTTCCAGACGCTGACGGCCTATATGCGCCGCCGGCTCGCCGGTACCTATGAGGAAGTCAACGCGCCGCAGGTTCTCGATGCCTCGCTCTGGGAGACGTCGGGCCACTGGGGCTGGTACCAGGAGAACATGTTCGCGGTGAAGTCTGCCTATGCCTTCACGCATCCGGAAGACAAGGAAGCGGACAACCGCGTATTCGCGCTGAAGCCGATGAACTGCCCGGGTCACGTGCAGATCTTCAAGCATGGCTTGAAGTCTTATCGCGAACTGCCTATCCGGCTTGCCGAATTCGGTCTCGTGCACCGCTACGAGGCGTCAGGAGCGCTGCACGGGCTGATGCGCGTGCGCGGCTTCACCCAGGACGACGCGCACGTCTTCTGCACCGACGAGCAGATGGCGGCCGAATGCCTGCGGATCAACGACCTGATCCTGTCGGTCTACGAGGACTTCGGCTTCAAGGAAGTCGTGGTCAAGCTGTCGACCCGGCCGGACAAGCGCGTCGGCACCGACGCGCTTTGGGATCGTGCTGAATCCGTCATGCTCGATGTTCTGAAGACGATCGAGGCGCAGTCGGAAGGCCGCATCAAGACCGGCATCCTGCCGGGCGAGGGCGCGTTCTACGGTCCGAAGTTCGAATATACGCTGAAGGACGCGATCGGCCGCGAATGGCAGTGCGGCACGACCCAGGTCGACTTCAACCTGCCGGAACGGTTCGGCGCGTTTTACATCGACCAGAACTCTGAAAAGACCCAGCCCGTGATGATCCATCGTGCCATCTGCGGTTCGATGGAACGTTTCCTCGGCATCCTGATCGAGAATTTTGCGGGCCACATGCCGCTGTGGTTCGCGCCGATGCAGGTGGTGGTCGCGACGATCACCTCGGACGCGGACGACTACGGCCGCGAGGTGGCGGAAGCTCTTCGCGATGCGGGCATGGTCGTCGAGACCGATTTCCGCAACGAGAAGATCAACTACAAGATCCGCGAGCACTCGGTCACCAAGGTGCCGGTGATCATCGTCTGCGGCAAAAAGGAAGCCGAGGAGCGTTCGGTCAACATCCGCCGCCTCGGCTCGCAGGCCCAGACCTCGATGACGCTGGACGAGGCGATCGCCTCGCTCAGCCTCGAGGCAACCCCGCCGGACGTGCTGCGTCGCCTCGAAGCCAGGAAGGCGGCAAAGGCAGCAGCCTGACCCAAGTCAAGTGATGGCGGCGCCTGTGAATGCAGGCGCCGCCAAATGCGATATGGCTTCGTTAAGATGGGATGGCTTCGTCAGGCTGGCTGAGGTTCGGCGATTGCTGCGGAAACTCGGCTAGTTCCTGTCGTTGGCGACAGCGCCGGCGACCTGGGGCGTTTCGCGCATCAGCACTTCGACCTCGGTATTGCGGCCGGCTTTGACGGTGAACGAGCGCTGATAGATCTTGGTCTTGTTGCGGGCGACAGCAAGATATTCGCCCTCTGACAGCACCATGGTGGAGAAAGCGCTGACGCTTTCGTTGACGATGTCCCCGGCGGCGGTCAGGACGGACCATGCCGTATCGGCAATCGCTTCGCCGCCCGGCTGGGAGACCAGCTTGAGGGTGATCTGCGCTGCACGATGCTGCAGCACTGCCTGGGTGAGCTTGCCGGCCTCCACCTGGATATCGGCCCGCACCACCGCGTTGACGCCGCCATATTCCGAGACGACATGATAGGTGCCGGCATTCAGCCGCACGACCGTATTCGGCTTCACGTCCGACATCACAAGCGCCCGGTCGCCGTTGTCGCGCACATCGGCCGAATAGACCGAAAAGCTCAGTTCCTTGGGCGGAATGCGCTGGTCAGTACCGGCAACCGCGTTCAGCACGAAACCGCCGGCATCGAGCACCAGCGTCTGTTTCGGCACGTTTCCGCTTTCGGGGACTTTCAGTTTCTTGGTGACGCCGGCGCGGCCGAAGGCGCAATTGACGAAATAGTCGCCGGGGGGGAGCTGGAACGACGCCGAGCCACCTTCGGAACTAGCCACCAGCGGCAATTTTCCGTCTTCGCCGGCGATCGGGCTGAAGACGCGCCAGGTGAGGCCTTCCTGCATGGGCTGTCCGTCGGACGTCAGCTTGGCGTCGAACTGCACGTCCCTTGAGAGTGAGCCGGGCGGGCCGCCGGGCAGAGCCGAGAAGGCATTGAGCTTGGGCATCTTCGCCGTGCTGTCCAGCGCGCGAAAATTCTTGAAGGCTTCTTCCTGGGCGAATGCGCTGAAAGCTGAGCCGAGAACCATCGCTCCGGCGAGAAACCAGCGTGCCGCAAGGGAAGTGCCTGCCATCTGTTGTACCGGTTGACTCTTGTTTTCCGAGACGTCACTTGAAGACCAATGACAAGGCAATTTCAAGACCTTCCCGACCGCCAGCTCCAAATGAAAGCTTTGACCATGCAAAATGACGTTAAACTCATCGATTTTCTGCGCGACAGGCATTCCACGCCGGTAGCCCAGATGAAGGAGCCGGCCCCGTCGCAGGAAGAACTAGAGGCGATTCTCACCTTCGCAACCCGCATTCCGGATCACGGCAAGCTGGCCCCCTGGCGCGTCATCGTCTATCGCGGCGACGTGCGCAGGACGCTCGGCGAACAGTTTCTGGCCCTGTCCCTCCAGAAGACGCCCGACATGGCCGAGGCTACCCGGCAGGCGGAGCTGACGCGCTTCACCCGTGCGCCGCTGGTCGTCGCCGTCGTCAGCACCGCGGCACCGCATCCGAAAATCCCTGAATGGGAACAGGTGCTTTCGGCCGGCGCCGTCTGCTTCAACATGCTGATGGCGGCAAACGCGCATGGCTATGTCGCCAACTGGCGTACGGAATGGGTCGCCTATGACGACGAGGCGCTGGCCCTCCTCGGCGTGAAGCCGGGCGAAAAGATCGCCGGTTTCATCCATATCGGCTCAAGCGATTTCGCGACGCCGGACCGCCCGCGGCCGGAATTGTCGCAGATCGTCACCTACGCCGGCGAATAGGGTTTTCGATGTTCTACACGACCGACACCAACCAGCATGGACTGAAGCACGATCCCTTCAAGGCGATCGTCGCGCCCCGCCCGATCGGCTGGATCGGCACGAAGGGCAGGGACGGTTCGATGAACCTATCGCCCTATTCCTTCTTCAACGCCATTTCCGACAGCCCGAAACTGGTGATGTTTTCCTCCAGCGGCCGAAAGCACAGCCTGAAGAACGCCGAGGAAACCGGTGTCTTCACCGCAAGTCTCGCAAGCCGTCACCTGGCCGAGCAGATGAACGCCTCGTCGGAGGCGGTGCCCTACGGCGTCAGCGAGTTCGAGGTGGCGGGGCTGACCGCCAAGATGGCGGAACTCATCGATGCGCCTTACGTCGGTGAAGCCTATACGGTACTCGAATGCCGTGTCACGCAGGTGATCCAGCCGGTCGGATTGGACGGCGAGCCGGCGGAGGCCTACATGGTGTTCGGCCAGGTGGTCGGCATCCATATCAGCGAGGAGATCCTGCGGGGCGGGCGGATCGACATGGGGCTTGCCCGGCCGATTGCGCGCATGGGTTATCGCGATTACGCCGACGGCGGCGCGGACGTGTTCGAAATGACCCGGCCGGCCGGCGCCGAGCCTAAACGCTGAAAATCCGATTGACGATCGGAATTTGATCGGAGCTGCGGCAGAGTTTGCCGGAGAAGCCGTTCGCTCTTGCTCTTTCGCAGTCAGACAGGAAGGTAGCCGCGTCCCCCGCGGGCGAGACGGCATCGATGGCCGTTATGCCTGTGGCGGCGGCGGTGAGCGCGATGGTTCCAGCCGCAACACGCGCGGTATCGGAGGAGGGGCCATAGCCGCCTTCCCAGCCGAGGGCCGCCAGACGATTGCTGCAGCGTTCGAAGCTGGAAGCGGCGAGGATGCCGGAGGCATTGGCAAGCGCGACGATCCGTGTCTTGCCTGGCGCCAGCCCCGCGCGGATTTCCGCCACGCGCAAAGCCATGTCGAGCCTCTGGACTTCGGCCCCGTTGCGGACGCCCGAGAGCACGACCGAGGCGGCCCCATATTGGATGGCGAGATCGATGGCGGCCTCCGTCCGTGCCGAAGAGAAAGCGGGCAGGAGAAACGAGAGGCCGGCGACCGGCGCCAAGTCGGCCCATGCCCGGCAGAAATCCCCAACCGCATTCTGCGACTCAGGAAGGCCCGTGAGATCGAGCACGACCACATCCGCGTCCGCCGAATGGACCGTTGAGGCCTCAGCAGACGGGGCGACGATAAACCAGGACCGTATTTTCAAGGACTTCGCCATGGTTAAGGAACGTGGTGAACCAATCTTAAACTTTTTGGCATTAGCGTGACGGATCAAGCCAGCCAGATCCGAACTGGCATGTGTAGTCGAGGCCGAGTGTGATCGTACAGGCATTTCTTCGTTGGGCAGAAACGGCAAGAACAGGCGAGAAGGCGAAGGCGGCCAATGCTCTCGGCCGGGCCTATCTCCACTCGCCCATGGGCGGTGAGCAGCATCGCGCCGCGGGCCTTGCCATGACCTATCTCCTCGACGATCCATCGCCGCACGTGCGCCTGGCGCTCGCGGAGGCTCTGGCGGACTCTCCCAATGCGCCGCGGGCCGTCATCGTGTGCCTTGCCGAAGACCAGCCGGAGATCGCCTGCACGGTCATCGCCTGTTCGCCCGTACTTACCGAAAACGACCTTGTCGATCTTGCCGGGCGCAGCGACAGCCTGACCCGTGGAATGATCGCCGCAAGGCCGAACCTTTCGCGCGGGGTTGCAGCCGCGATCGCTGAGATCGGCGACGAATGCGAAGTCACCATCCTGCTGGAAAACGAGACCGCATCGATCACCCGCGTTTCGCTCAGGCGGATCGCTGAGCGGTTCGGGCATTGCTGCGAAATCCGCAACCTGCTGCTGGAGCGCGACGCGCTGCCTGCGGACGCCCGCCACATGCTCGTCAACCACATTACCGCAGCCCTTGCCGGCTCCGGACTGGTGCGGACCAGCATGGCGCCGGCGCGGATCGAGCACATGACCCGCGAGGCAGGCGAGGCTGCGGCCGTCGCCATTGCCGGCACCGTGCTGCAGGAGGAAATCCCCGGCTTGGTCGAGCATTTGCGCACGGCCGGACGGCTGACGCCCGCCTTTCTCATCCATGCGCTCTGCAGCGGCAAGGTCGATTTCTTCGCAGGCGCGATGGTATCGCTTTCCGGGCTCGACGACCGCCGCGTGCGGGCAATCCTTGCGACCGGGCGTATGCATGCGGTGCGGGCGCTTTTCGAAGCCTCGGGGCTCGGACGGGATATCGCTGCCGTCTTCGTCGAAGCGGTCTTCCTCTGGCGCAAGGCGGCGGCAACCGGCGCGCTCGACAATATCGCCGGCCTGCTGCTCGAAAAGTTCCAGCGGTCGGACATGCAGCTTTCGCCGGTCTCCGACCTCCTCGACATGATCGAGAAGCTGCATCGGCTGGAAGTCCGGCTCAGCGCACGGTCCTACGCAACCGGAGTGTCGCTGGCGGCGTAACCGCCGGCTTAACGCTCGAATTTCTTGGCGACCCAGGAATAGCCGTTCTCGACCAGCCGCACCGGGCTGGTCATCAACGTTTTTACCCCTTCGGTGGTCGGAAGCACGGTCTTGACCCGCTGGATGGCGCGGCCAGCCAGCGTTTCCTTCTCCTGCTGCGTCACCGGTTCCTGAGCAAGCGTCGCGGTCGGCTGTCCGGCTGGTGCTGGCGGCGGCGTCTCGGGTCGAGCCCGCGGCACCGGCGCATTGGCAATCTCTGCGGCTTCCGGCTTCTGGCAAACGGCGATAAGCATCGGATAGGGTTGGTTGGCATAACCCGACAGCTGCTGCTCCGACACGGAATTGCACAATTCGATGCTCGGCCAGCGATTTTCCGCGGTGGCAATATAGTGGCAGTCCGTTCCGGCGTCGTTGCAGCCGAGAATGGTCATGACAATCAGTGCGGAATTCATGTCGTCCCCTGGAATGTGGTGGATGACTTAGATCGGACAATCTTGACCCGACCAAGGCAGGTTTCGCAGGCATTCCGCATCCGCTAAGGCATTCTCTTACCAAAGCTCGAGGAGGCAGAAATGACCGTCACGATCGCGATCGAACCGCCGCGCCAGACGGGCGTGCTGAAGCTTCTTGAACTCTCCGACGCCTATGCGGCCTCGCTCTATCCCACCGAGAGCAATCACATGGTGGACGTCGCGACACTCGAAGGTCCCGGCGTCTCCTTCTTCGTGGCGCGCGATGGAGATAGGATTTTGGGCTGCGGTGCGCTGGTCGAGGCGGGTGACGGCACCGGGGAGATCAAACGGATGTTCCTCGACGAGGCGGCGCGAGGGCTGAAACTCGGCAGGCGGCTGATGGATGCGATCCTGGAACGGGGCCGCGAGCTTCACCTGTCGGCGATCCGGCTGGAGACGGGCATCCATCAACCGCAGGCGATCGGACTTTATCACGCCTACGGCTTTTCGGAGATCGGGCCGTTCTCGAGCTACCGGCCCGATCCGCTCAGCATCTTCATGGAGAAGAGACTTTCCTGACCACGGGAAGATCGGGCGGAAGGTCCGGGGACGTCGCCGGCCCTTTGGCCAGATCGGCCGATTCGACCTCGGTCACATCGGCCATTTTCACTTCCCGGATCCATTCGCGCCAGATCGAGACGAGCAGCGCCATCAGGACCGGGCCGATGAACAGGCCGAGGAAACCCATGGTGCTGACACCGCCGACGAGTCCGAAGAATGTTGGCAGGAAGGGAAGCTTGATCGGACCGCCGACCAGGCGCGGCCGCAGCGTCTTGTCGACGATGAAGAGTTCGACCGTGCCCCAGAGGAAAAGTGCACCGCCGGCGACATAGGCGCCGTTGGCGACCAGATAAAACGAGATCAGCGTGAAAGACAGCGGCGCGCCGCCGGGGATGAGCGCCATCAGGCCGGTCAATACGCCGAGCGTGACGGGCGAGGGGACGCCGGCGATCCAGTAGGCTATGCCGAGCACGATACCTTCGCCGATCGCAATCAGCGTCTGACCGGTCACGGTGGAGCTGATCGTTCTTGGAACGATGCGCGAGATGCGTTCCCAGCGGGTCGGCAGGATGCGCTCGCCGAGAAGGTCGATCTGCTCGCTGAAGGAGCCGCCGTCGCGATAGACGAAGAACAGCGCGATCAGCATGAAGAGCAGCGTCAGCACCAGATGGAAGGCGCCGTCGCCTGCCGCCACGATGGCGCGGTAGATATTGCCGATATTGGCGCCCGAGACGATCTGGATGAGTTCGCCGACCGCACCGGGCGAGCCGACATGCTGGACCCACTGGATGCCCAGCCATTCGCCGACCCAGGGAAGGCCGGTGATCCAGGCGGGCGGCGGGGCGCCGAAACGGTTCACTTCAGCCGCCCAGATGATCCACTGGCGCACTTCTCCGATCGTATAGGAGATCGCGATGCCGATCGGCACGATCAGGAAGGTCAGAATGAAGATGATGGCGAGCGAGGCGCCGATGGTGGTGTTGCCGCCGGTCCGGCGCAGCAGCTCGCGATAAAGCGGCCAGCTGGCAAAGCCGATCACCAGGGCGGCCAGAACCGGAACCAGGAATCCGTGGAAGAAATAGATGCCGGCAGCGGCGACGAGCACGAGAAGCCAGCGAGCAGCGGAGATCGGCGGGATCAGCGCGACCCTGCTCGGTGCGACCGGCCCAAGCCAGCGCGGCTCTTTCGGGCCTCTGCGATCGTTATTTCCGCTCACCGAATTTCCTTTTTTCGTTTTCACCATCATATGGCTTATGAGGTCCGCTGGTACAAGACTAATGCGTCATCCATTAAAAGGAAGCTTACTCCTTGCCCTAGACGGCAGATGCGATAGAAATATGAAATCACCTTCCGGCAGAGCCGGAAATACGATGCAAACCTTCTTGATGACGTTTTCCTAACCTTAAGGATGCCGAAGCGTCTGCTGTCCCCATTGTATTGGCCGGACTGTCTTCAGGGACTTGTAACATGCCTCACAGGGATGCGGTCGACCTTAGCAATTGCGACCGAGAGCCGATCCATATCCCCGGCAGCATTCAACCCCATGGATGCCTTATCGCCTGCGACGCCGCTGGCGCGGAGATCGTGCAACACTCCGCCAATGTGGCGGACATGCTTTCGATCACGGGAGACATCAACGGCCGGCGGCTGGAGGAGATCGTCGGCGGGGAGGCGGCGCACACATTGCGCAATGCGCTCGCCACCTCCGACAATCCGGCGCGACCGGCGCTTCGGCATGGTCTCAGATTTGCCTCGGGAGCCGCGTTCGACGTCGCGATCCATCGTTTCGAATCGAAGGTGATCCTGGAGTTCGAGCCGGCATCGACCGATTCCGACCAGCCGCTCGAAGTGGCGCGCATGCTGATCAGCCGCATCCGCAACGTCGCCAGCCTCGACCGGCTGATCGAAAGCTCGGTACGGCTGATCTATGCCATGCTCGGCTACGACCGGGTGATGATCTATCGCTTCGAGGAGGACGGCGCCGGAAAAGTCGTCAGCGAATACAAGAGGCGCGACCTCGAAAGCTTCAAGGGCCAGTATTTCCCGGCAGGCGACATCCCGAAACAGGCCCGCGCGCTTTACGTCAAGAACACGGTGCGGGTGATTTCCGACGCCAGCAACCCGCGCATCCCGATCGTGCCAGAAACCGACGAGACCGGCGAGGCGCTCGATCTGTCCTTCGCGCACCTGCGCAGCGTTTCGCCCGTCCATTGCGAATATCTGCGCAACATGGGCGTCGCCGCTTCGATGTCGATTTCGGTCGTGGTGGACAATGAACTCTGGGGCCTGATCGCCTGCCACCACTATTCTCCGAAAGTGCTCTCGATGCCGCAGCGGGTGGCGGCGGAAACCTTCGGCGAATTTTTCTCGCTGCATCTGAGCGCATTGAAACAGCGGCAGCTCATGGAGACCGCGGGCCAGGCGCGACGGTCGCTCGACCGCTTCCTGCAGGCCGCTTCCCACCATGCGGACATCACCGGCCTGCTGCGCAGTTCGCTTGGAGAATTCAGCCGGATGCTGACCTGCGACGGCGTCGGCCTGTTGCTCGACGGCGTTTGGACCGGCGATGGGGCCGTGCCGCCGCAGAACCTGATAGCAGAACTTGCCGAACTTGTCGGCGGTGCCTCGGGCGGCAGGATCTGGTCCAGCTTTCAGCTCTCGTTGGATCTGCCGGGGCTGCTCATTTCTCCGGACACGATCTGCGGCCTGCTGGCCATCCCGCTTTCGCAGAGGCCGCGCGACTACCTGTTCTTCTTCCGCCGCGAAAAGGTGCAGACGCTCGACTGGGCGGGCAATCCTGAAAAATCCTACGAGGCGGGGCCGCTCGGCGATCGATTGACGCCCCGCAAGAGTTTTGCCATCTGGAAGGAGATGGTGCATCAGCAGGCACAGCCCTGGACCGATGCCGACCGCGAGATCGCCGACGCGATCCGCGCCGTGCTTGTCGAGGTGGTCCTGCATCACAACGAGTTGCTGGCCGACGAACGCGGCAAGGCGGACGTGCGCCAGCGAATGCTGAACGAGGAGCTTAACCACCGGGTCAAGAACATCCTTGCGGTGATCAAGGCGCTGGTCGGGCACTCGATCGATGCCGACGTCAGCCTCAAGGATTATGTCGGCTCGCTCAAGGGGCGCATCCAGGCGCTTGCCTTCGCCCATGACCAGGTGGTGCGCGGCGGCGACGGCGGCGTGCTGTCCGATCTTCTGGAAGCGGAGCTGAAGCCCTACAGGGAGGGAACGCGCAACGTCACGCTCAGGGGGCCGCGCATATGGCTCGACAGCCGCGCCTTTTCGGTGATGGCGCTGGTCCTGCACGAGATGTCGACCAATGCGGCAAAATACGGTTCGCTCTCCGTCAATGGCGGACGGCTGGATGTCGAGTGGCGGCGGCTTGCCAACCACGATTGCGAACTCGTCTGGACCGAGAACGGCGGGCCGCCGATAAACCTCCCGTCACGCGCCGGCTTTGGCAGCGTCCTGATCACCCGCAGCGTGCCTTACGAACTGGAGGGCGAGGCGAAGATCGAATATCCGCCCGAAGGGGTGAGGGCGCGCTTCGTGGTGCCGTCGAAACACATTCACGGCGATGATGAGCTGGCGGAAGTCGAAACCGAGGAAAGCAGCAGCGCCGTCAGCGATGACACGGCTACGCTTCGGCTTCAGGACCTCGAATTCCTGCTGGTCGAGGACCAGATGCTGATCGCCGCGGACGTGGAAGCGATGCTTGCCGAGCATGGCATCGACAAGGTGACGACGACGCCCTCTGTCGCCGACGCGCTCCGCAAGCTCAAGGAGTTCAGGTTCGACGTCGCGATCCTCGACGTCAATCTCGGCTCCGGCACATCGCTGCCGATCGCCGAGGAACTGATCCGCCGGGACATTCCGTTCATTTTCGCGACCGGCTACAGCGACAAGTCGATCATCCCGGCAAGCTTTTCGGCGCCTGTCGTCCTCAAGCCTTATGAGGCGGCCGCGTTGATCGGCGCCGTTACCAAGGTGCTCGGCGAACGGAGTTGACTTCCATGACCACACCGGAATTCCTGATGGTCTTCGGACGCGTGCTCATCGGGGGTCTTTTCGTGGTGGCCGGCGTCCGGCATTTCTTCATCCTTCCCGCGGTGACCGTGCCGATAGCGGCGCGGGGCATACCGCGTCCGGGGCAAGTTCTGATCACCGGCAGCATCTTCGAGGTGTTTGCCGGCTTGATGGTGATCTTCGGTTTTTACGCCGGCTGGGCGGCACTTGGGCTTGTCGCCTTCACGCTCATCGCCTCGTAGATAATGCTCGACTTCTGGAACAAGGACGGCTTTCCGCGCGACGGCGCGATCAATGGCTGGATCGCCAATATCGGCGTGATCGGCGGCCTGCTGATCGTGGCCGCCCAAGCTCTTTGAAAATATGGGCCTTTGAAAATGTCGGAGCCGGAAATCCGGCTCAGATATCGAGGTTTTCGGCAAACGCCGCGCGCTCCTGGATGAAGCGGAAGCGGGCATCCGCCTTGGTGCCCATCAGGTTGTCGACGGCTTCGCGGGTGCCTTCGAAATCCACGTCGTCGATCGAGATGCGCAGCAGGGTGCGATGGGCGGGATCCATCGTCGTTTCCTTCAGCTGCGCCGCCATCATCTCGCCGAGGCCTTTGAAGCGGCCGATTTCGACCTTCTTGCCCTTGAACACCGTTTCCATCAGCTCCGCCCGGTGGGCGTCGTCGCGGGCATAGACGGTCTTGCCCCCCTGGCGCAGGACGTAGAGCGGCGGCACCGCCAGATAGAGATGGTTGCCGCGGATGAGTTCCGGCATTTCCTGGTAGAAGAAGGTGATCAGCAGCGAAGCGATATGGGCGCCGTCGACATCGGCATCGGTCATGATGATGATGCGTTCGTAGCGGAGGTCTTCCTCGCGGTATTTGGTGCGGGTGCCGCAGCCGAGCGCCTGGATGAGATCGGCGATCTGCTGGTTGGCCGACAGCTTTTCACGGCTGGCGCTGCCGACGTTGAGGATTTTTCCGCGCAAGGGCAAAATGGCCTGGTTGGCGCGGTTGCGGCCCTGCTTGGCGGAGCCACCTGCCGAGTCACCTTCGACGATGAAGAGTTCGGCACCTTCGGCGGTGTTCTGCGAGCAATCGGCGAGCTTGCCGGGCAGGCGCAGCTTGCGCACCGCCGTCTTGCGGTTGACTTCCTTTTCCTTGCGGCGGCGCAGGCGCTCTTCGGCGCGTTCGATCACCCATTCGAGGAGTTTCGCGGCCTCCGCCGGATTGCCCGCGAGGTAGTGGTCGAAGGGGTCGCGCAGGATGTTTTCGACGATGCGCTGGGCTTCGACGGTTGCAAGCTTGTCCTTGGTCTGGCCGACGAATTCCGGCTCGCGGATGAAGACCGAGAGCATGCCGACCGCCGAGATCATCACGTCGTCGGTGGTGATGTCCTTCGCACGTTTGTTCTGGGTCAGGTCTGCATAGTTCTTGAGGCCCTTGGTGAGCGCGATGCGCAGACCCGCCTCATGCGTCCCACCCTCGGGCGTCGGGATGGTGTTGCAATAGGAATGCAGTTCCGGATCGCCGCCATACCAGGTGATCGCCCATTCCATCGCACCGTGGCCGCCGGTCTTCTCGGTGCGACCGGCGAAGATTTCGCGGGTGACGGTAAAATCCTTGCCGAGCGTGGCGGACAGATAATCCTTCAGGCCGCCGGGGAAGTGGAAGACCGCCTTTTCCGGAATGTCGCCGCCGGCGGCAACCATGCCCGGATCGCAGCTCCAGCGGATTTCGACGCCGCCGAACAGATAGGCCTTGGAGCGCGCCATGCGGAAGATGCGGCCGGCATCGAATTTCGCGTGGTCGCCGAAAATCTGCGGGTCTGGATGGAAGCGCACCCTGGTGCCGCGCCGGTTATGGACGTCGCCGAGTTCCTCCAGGCCGCCCTGCGGCATGCCGCGCGAAAAACGCTGGCGATAGAGTTTTCGATTGCGGGCGACTTCCACCTCGAGAAGATCGGAGAGTGCATTGACGACGGAAACGCCGACGCCGTGCAGACCACCGGAGGTCTCATAGGCCTTGCCGTCGAACTTACCGCCCGCATGCAGCTTGGTCATGATCACTTCGAGCGTCGATTTGCCCGGAACCTGGGGGTGATTCTCGACAGGGATGCCGCGGCCGTTGTCGGTGACCGTCAGGAAGCCCTCGGCATCGAGATGCACGTCGATGAAGTCCGCATGGCCTGCAACCGCTTCGTCCATCGAATTGTCGATGACCTCGGCGAAGAGGTGGTGCATCGCCTTTTCGTCGGTGCCGCCGATATACATGCCGGGACGCATGCGGACCGGCTCCAGGCCCTCGAGCACACGGATGGAGGAGGCGCCGTAGTCGTCGCCGGACAATGTCGTCGGCGCCGGGCGCGGTGTCGAGGGCTCTGCCTTGAGGGCGGGCGCGGGTTCGGCGGCGACCGCCTTGGCTGTCACCGGCAAATCGGCAAAAAGGTCGTTATTGTCATCCATTGGCTGCGTCGGTACTACCTGTCGGGGTGCGGAAGAGGAAGCCATACCCATCTCGTGCTGTTTCGAATCACTCGCGATTCTGCCAGAAACCCGGCTTTTTCGCGATGCCGCATGGAAACGGTCGTTTTTCACCAATGCTGCGCCGATCGGGCCATGGCAAGCTTGGGAGGCTGAAGGAACCGGATGAAACAAAGCATGTCCACAGTTCATTTCATTTTCGGCACGTTTCTTGCTGTCCTCTCAACTCTTGCCGCAGCTTCAGCGCAAGCGCAGCAAGAGCCGATAAAGCCTTTCAAGGATGAACTTTTTTCCCGGATGACGCTGCTGAAATCCTTGGACGGCGGCGCCTATGAGGTGATCGACTACCAGGAAATGCGCGACATCAACGGCCGCGACCGCGAGCCGGAACGGCGCGTCAAGGACGAGTATGTTTCCCTGGGCGTCAGGCGCCATCAGCAGAACGAGACGCTGAACCTTGCCGGACGCCGGCTCGATGTCACCAGGGTGGGACAGACGGACGGCTCCGCTTTCACGGTGATCTTCATCCACGGTCGCGGCGGTGACCGTCGGCTCGGCGTCAACGACTATACGTTCGGCGGCAATTTCAACCGGCTGAAGAACCTCGCTACCGGCAATGGCGGCACCTATTATTCACCGAGCGTCACCTCGTTCGACGACCAAGGGGTTGCCGATATCGCCGCGCTGATCCGCTACGCGTTCGACCGTTCGTCCGGACGGCCGGTGATCCTCGCCTGCGCGTCGATGGGCGGGTTTATATGCCAGGGCATCAGCCGCGACGAGCAGGCCGTCCGGTATCTGAAGGGCATGGCCCAGCTCGGCGGTCCGCCGGACCCGGAATTGCCGAAATCGCTTTTGGCAAAGCGCAAGCTTCCCATTTATTTCGCGCATGGCGGCAGCGACAGCGTCTACAAGTCCGAGAATCAGGAAGCGGTCTATCGCAAGCTGAAGGCGGCGGGCTACCCGACCCGGTTCACGCTGTTTGCGACGGGCAGCCACGGCACGCCGATCCGGATGGTCGATTGGCGGAAGGTCCTGAATTTTCTGCTGACCGGACACTGAAAGGCCGATCGTTAACCACGGTCCTGAACCAAAACCTGTCTTTTGCATACCAATTCACACAGGATATGTCTAAAAACAGTTTCCCGAATAGACGGAGGCCTCGGTTTTGCTGGTCGGAACCGAACGGAGAGGAAATATTTGCCTATGACGCCTGATGTGCGCCCGCTCGTTGCCGGAAACTGGAAGATGAACGGCACCCGCGAGTTCCTGACCGAAATCAAGACGATTGCCGATGGCGTGATGGGACCGTTGTCGGAAAAGGTCGATACGCTGATCTGCCCGCCGGCGACGCTGCTCTATGTCGCAACCGCCTTGGCGACCGACAGCCCGCTCGAAATCGGCGGCCAGGATTGCCACCAGAACATATGCGGCGCCCATACCGGCGATATTTCTGCGGAGATGATCGCCGACTGCTTCGGCACTTACGTGATCGTCGGACATTCCGAACGCCGAGCCGACCATGCGGAGACCGATCATCTGGTCCGCGCCAAGGCGGAGGCTGCCTATGCCGCCGACCTGACGGCGATCGTCTGCATCGGCGAAACCGGCGACGAACGCGACGCATACCAGACCCTCGACATCCTGAAACGCCAGATTTTCGGCTCGCTGCCCCTCTCGGCAAACGCTGCCAACACCGTCGTCGCCTATGAACCGATCTGGGCGATCGGCACTGGATTGACGCCGACCGTCAAGGATATCGAAATCGCCCATGCCTTCATGCGGGCAGAACTCGTCCAGCGGTTCGGCGACGAAGGCAGACAGATGCGCATCCTCTACGGCGGTTCGGTCAAGCCGGGCAATGCCCGGGAGTTGATGGGCGTCGAGAATGTCGACGGCGCATTGATCGGCGGCGCGAGCTTGAAAGCCGAGGACTTTCTCGCCATCTATCGGGTCTATGAGGGACTGACGGCCTAAAGCTTTTTGATAAGGGCTTGGAATGCACGCGAGCCTCATGTAAAGAGCCGCCAATCTTCTTCTATTGCCTCGTCGAGGGGCAGGGATCTTTAATTCATGCAGACCGTTCTGATCGTTATTCATCTCATGATCGTGCTGGCGCTTGTCGGCGTCGTGCTGATCCAGCGCTCCGAAGGCGGCGGGCTCGGCATCGGCGGCGGCTCCGGCTTCATGTCGGCACGCGGCACCGCCAATGCGCTGACCCGCACGACCGCCATCCTCGCGACGCTGTTCTTCATCACTTCGCTCGCGCTCGGCATCCTCGCGCGGTACGAATCCCGTCCGAGCGACATCCTGAACCGCATCCCGCAGAGCCAGCAGGGCACCGGCGGCGGCATTCTCGACCAGCTCGGCCCGGCACCCGCACCCGCTCCGGCAGGCAACGGCGTTCCGTCCGGTTCCGGCGCATCCGCTCCGGCAGCCCCGGCGACTGGTGCTGCCCCTGCAACGCCCGCTCCTGCGGCCCCAGCGACCGGTTCGGCGCCTGCCGCTCCGGCTGCGCCGACGGGTGTTCCGACCGGCCAATAAGGCTCGGTCAACGTTTGAAGCTCCGGCAGGCCAAAAGCCTGCCGGTTTTATTTTGTGAAGATTCCACAGCCGTTTTTATAAAGCAGACGATTTGGGCTGGCGGAATCACCAATGAAAAGGTATCCGGTGAATCCCATGGCGCGATATGTATTCATAACTGGCGGCGTGGTTTCTTCCCTCGGAAAAGGAATTGCGGCCGCGGCACTCGGAGCTTTGTTACAAGCACGAGGTTACCGGGTTCGGCTGAGGAAGCTCGATCCTTATCTCAACGTCGATCCGGGCACGATGAGCCCGACGCAGCACGGCGAGGTATTCGTCACCGACGACGGGGCGGAAACCGACCTCGATCTCGGTCACTACGAGCGCTTCACGGGGCGCTCGGCGACGAAGACCGACAACATCACCACGGGTCGCATCTACAAGAACATCATCGACAAGGAACGCCGCGGCGACTATCTCGGCGCGACCGTCCAGGTGATCCCGCACGTGACCAACGAGATCAAGGATTTCGTCACCGAAGGCAATGACGACTATGATTTCGTCATCTGCGAGATCGGCGGTACGGTCGGCGACATCGAGGCGATGCCGTTCATGGAAGCGATCCGCCAGCTCGGCAACGACCTGCCGCGCGGCACCGCGATCTACCTCCACCTGACCCTGATGCCGTTCATTCCGGCGGCCGGCGAATTGAAGACCAAGCCGACCCAGCATTCCGTCAAGGAGCTGCAGGCGATGGGGATTGCCCCCGACATCCTGCTGGTGCGCGCCGACCGGGAAATCCCGGAGGCCGAACGCCGCAAGCTGTCGCTGTTCTGCAATGTCCGCCCGTCCGCGGTCATCCAGGCGCTCGACGTCGCCAATATCTACGACGTGCCGATGGCCTATCACAAGGAAGGCCTCGACAGTGAGGTGCTCGCCGCCTTCGGCATCGAACCGGCCCCCAAGCCGCGCCTCGACGCCTGGGAAGAGGTCTGCAACCGCATCCGCACCCCGGAAGGCGAAGTGACGATCGCGATCGTCGGCAAGTACACGGGCCTCAAGGACGCCTACAAGTCGCTGATCGAGGCGCTGCATCACGGCGGCATCGCCAACCACGTCAAGGTCAACCTTGAGTGGATCGAGTCGGAAATCTTCGAGAAGGAAGATCCGGCACCTTGGCTCGAAAAGGTTCACGGTATCCTGGTACCGGGCGGATTCGGCGAGCGCGGCTCGCAGGGCAAGATCAATGCGGCCCGTTTCGCGCGCGAACGCAAGGTGCCGTATTTCGGCATCTGCTTCGGCATGCAGATGGCCGTCATCGAGGCTGCCCGCAATCTCGCCGGCATCGAGAAGGCATCGTCGACGGAATTCGGCCCTTCCAAGGAGCCGGTAGTCGGCCTGATGACCGAATGGGTCAAGGGCAACGAGCTCGAAGTCCGCTCGGCCGCCGGTGACCTCGGCGGCACGATGCGCCTTGGCGCCTACAAGGCGGCGCTCAAGAAGGAAACCAAGATCGCGGAGATATATGGCTCGACCGATATTTCCGAGCGTCACCGCCACCGTTACGAGGTGAATGTCGACTACAAGGACCGGCTGGAAAGCTGCGGCCTGGTGTTCTCGGGCATGTCGCCGGATGGCGTGCTGCCGGAGACGATCGAATATCCGGACCATCCGTGGTTCATCGGCGTCCAGTACCACCCGGAACTGAAGAGCCGGCCGCTCGATCCGCATCCGCTGTTTGCGAGCTTCATCGAAGCAGCCCTGGAACAGAGTCGCCTCGTCTGAGCAAATTCAAAAAGGCAGGGTCTCGCATCCTGCCTTTTTGCCGTCAGGCGGAGACCTTCTGTTTTCGCACTGGCGGGAATACTTCAACATCCCTTATGCTTCGCCGAATTGCTCTTTTCATTTCAGCGGTGCGATATGGCCATTTTCGACAGATTTTCCCTCATCGGGCGCGTGGCGCTGGTGACCGGCAGCGGCCGAGGGCTCGGCCTGCAGATGGCCAAGGCTCTGGCGGAGGCCGGCGCGCATGTGGTGCTCAGCGGCCGCTCCGGCGACCTGCTCGAACAGGCAGTGGCTTCCATCAAGGGTGCGGGCGGCAAGGCGAGCGCTGCCGCCTTTGACGTCGCAGATCTCGATGCCGGACGCGAGGCGATCGCAAAACTCCACACAGATCACGGCCGGCTGGATATCCTGGTCAACAATGTCGGCGCCCGCGACCGGCGCCCGTTTGCAGCGTTCAGCGATGCCGAAATCCTCAACCTGATCCAGACCGACCTGCTCTCGGCAATCGCGCTGTCCCGCAAGGCCGCTGATATCATGAAGGCTCAGGGCCATGGCCGTCTCATCTCGGTCACGTCGATCATCGGCAACATGGCCCGTTCGGGCGATGCCATCTATCCCGTCGCCAAACAGGGCCTGACCGGTCTGGTGCGAAGCCTGGCAGTCGAATACGGTCCATTCGGCGTCACTAGTAATGCGATTGCGCCCGGCATGTTCGCCACCGAGACCAATGCGGCGATTTCCGCGGAACCCGACATGATCGCATTCATGCGCCAGCGCGTGCCGCTGCAGCGCTGGGGCCGGCCCGAAGAGATCGCCGGCGCCGCGCTGTTCCTGGCAAGCGACGCCGGCTCCTTCGTCAATGGCCATGTGCTGACCGTCGACGGCGGCATGTCCATCCAGATGTGATCGCCAGTCATGCCGCCTGGGGCAGGGGGCCGACATAGACCGAGCGGGGCCGGATCAGCCGACCTTCCAGCGCCTGTTCACGGGCATGGGCGATCCAGCCGACCGTGCGGCCGATCGCAAAGACGCCGGTGAAGGCAGCCCGCGGAAATTTCAGCGCATCGAGGAGCAGGGCCGTGTAAAACTCGACATTGACGTCGAGCGGCCGGTCCGGCTTGCGCTCCCTGAGGATGGCGAGCGCCGCCTGCTCGACGGCTTCGGCGAGCCGTATGCGGTCGGGGTCCACCTGTCCGGTCATGACCAAGGGCGCCAATGCGCCTTTCAGCGCATCGGCGCGGGGATCGCGGACGCGGTAGATGCGGTGCCCGAACCCCATCAGCCGCTCGCGGCGATCGAGCGCCTGGCCGAGCCAGGTCCTGGCGTTGTCGTCGCTGCCGATCGCATCCAGCATGTCGAGCACCGGTCCCGGCGCCCCTCCATGCAACGGCCCCTTGAGCGCGCTGATGGCAGCCAGCACCGATGACGTGAGGCCAGCGCCGGTTGAGGCGACGACGCGCGAGGCGAAGGTCGAGGCGTTGAGACCGTGATCCGCGATCGTCACCAGATAGGCGTCCAGCGCTGCGACCTGTTCACGCGTCGGCAGGCTGGCGTTCAGCATGGCGAGGATATCGGCGGACTGGGAAAGCGACGGGGTGGGCGCCACCGGCATCTCTCCCTTCTGCAGCCTCAGCACGGCCGGCAGGAAGACGGCGGGAGCGGCCAGCAGTCGAAGCGTCGTCTCGAAATCCTCGCCGTCCGGCAACCGCCCGATCAGGGCGCGCATGGCATCGACAGGCGGCAGGTTCAGAAGTGCGGCATCTGCGGCGCGCACATGCGCAAAAACTTCGGCGCGGGCCTGGCCGAGGCGGGCCTTGAGATCGGCCGCGGTGACGGGACGTTCCAGGAAGCCATCGAGGAGCAGCGCTGCAGCGTCTTCATAGGTCGCGCGCTCGACAAGCAGGTCGAGAGATACGCCGCGAATGACGAGGCGGCCCGCTTCTCCGTCCACGTCCGAAAGCCGAGTCTCGGCGGCGATGACATCTTCAAGTCCGTTGTTTTTCATGAGTGTTTCTCCTTTACGAAGGTGATGATCCGACCTAGTCTTATTGACGTCAATCTTGATGTAATCGATCAATATGAACATGCTCTGGATCACCGCCGAAGAAGCTCTCTCCCGCCTCGGGACCAAACCGCAGACGCTTTATGCCAATGTCAGCCGCGGCCGCATCCGCGCCAAGGCGGATCCTGCCGATCCGCGCCGCAGCCTCTATCAAGCCGACGACGTCAAGCGCCTTTCGGAACGGCATGCCGGGCGGCGACAATCGGCGGCGGTGGCAGCGGACGCGATCCGCTGGGGCGACCCGGTCCTGCCGACGACAATCTCGACGATTTCCAGCGAGCGGCTTTTCTATCGCGGCCGCGATGCCGTCGAATTCTGCGAACATGCGACGCTGGAAGAGGTCGCCGCACTCCTCTGGGATACGGAAAGCGTGCGCGTCACCGCAGGCGGGGCAGGGCAAAGCGGCGCCAACCGTATGGCTGCGGCCTTTGCCGGGCTTGCCGCCCGGGTGATGAGCGACCTGCCGGCGCTGCGGCGAAAACCCTCCATCCTGCGCGCGGAAGCAGCCGACGTGCTATCCACCGTCGCCATGGCGCTTGCGCCGTGGCCGGAACCGCTGCCCCTGCATGAGCGGCTGGCGCTCGGCTGGCAGCGGCCCGATGCGGCCGAGCCGATCCGCAGGGCACTGGTGCTGGCGGCCGAACATGAACTCAACGTTTCCGCCTTCGCGGCGCGCGTGACGGCGTCGTCGGGCGCCGCACTCTCCGCTGCGGCGCTTTCCGGCCTTGCGACGCTGACAGGCCCGCGGCATGGCGGCGCCTGGACCAGCGTCACGGTGCTCGCGGAAAAGGCGGCTTCGGTCGGCGTGCGGGAGGCGATCCGCAGCATGCTGTCCTCGGAAGGCGTCGTCCGGCCTTTCGGCCACCGGCTCTATCCGCATGGCGATCCGCGGGCACGGGCGCTGATGGCGAGCTTCGAAGCGCCACCGCTCTACGTCACGCTCGCCGAAGCGGGGGAGGAACTGCTCGGCGAGCCGATCAACATCGATTTCGCACTGGCATCGCTTGCTGCGACCTTCAAGCTCCCTGAAGACGCGCCGCTCGTCATCTTCGCGCTTTCGCGCACCGCCGGCTGGCTGGCGCATGCCATGGAGCAGGTCGAGAGCGGACACCTGATCCGTCCACGGGCGCGTTATACAGGCCCCGGCGGCGAATCCGGTGCATAGCGTCCGTTAAAGGCCGGAGGCCTCCACGGCTGACATGACACCACCACAATAACTCCTTTATCCTGCCGGGGAATCACGGGTGAGCATGGACGATGTTGGGTAGTAATTTCAGCTTGAGTTTGAGCCTGTTCGTGGCACAGGGGCGCGAACGCGACACGGCCGAGTTCTACAAGAACGTCTTCGGCGCCACGGAAACGAATTCCTATGAGATGCTCCGCCTGACGATGATCGAGCTGCAGCTCGGACCGATCGGCATCGTCGTCTGCGGATCGGATCCGGAAAGGGAATCAGCACCTTCCTATCAGGGGCCTTATCATCCGAAAAACGACGGCGCCGTCAGCACGATCTTCCAGCTGACGGTGCCGGATGTCGAAAGCGTCGTCGAGGCTGCGTTCCAATTCGGCGGCATGATGCGTGACAGGATCCAGACGGACATGAATGGTCGCCAGGTGGCGTCGATCTTCGATCCGGCCGGTCATGTCTGGGTGCTGACCGAGCGCGAGCGGGAGCAGGACGAGGAATAGTCTCATTGCGGCCGTTAGGTTCGATCAACGGATGTCGCGATAGGCAGCAAGTGCCCGGTCGCGGGCAAAACCGTGATCGACGATCGGCTTCGGATAGGTCTTGCCGAGTTCGATGCCCGCCTGTTCCAGGACACGCTCCGGCGCTTCGAAGGGCTTGTGGACGTATTTGCGATCCAGTCTTGCCAATTCCGGTAGATATTCCCGGACGTAATCGCCACCCGGATCGAATTTCTCACCCTGCAGGACGGGGTTGAAGATCCGGAAAAACGGCGATGCATCGGCACCGGAGCCCGCCACCCATTGCCAGTTGGCCGAATTGTTCGCGGGGTCGGCATCAACCAACGTTTCGCGAAACCATCTCTCCCCGCGGCGCCAGTCGATCATCAGGTCCTTGATCAGGAAAGACGCGGCGATCATGCGCACACGATTGTGCATGAAGCCGGTACGCCAGAGCTGGCGCATGCCGGCATCGACGATCGGATAGCCGGTCATGCCCATCGTCCAGGCGCGGAACTCCCCCGGGTCGTATCCCCATTTGAAGCGGTCGAACCTGTCGTCCCAGTTCTTGTCGTGAAGCTCAGGGAATTCGATGAGCAGATTGTAGCAGAAGTCCCGCCAGGCGAGTTCGCGCCGGAAATGGGCGACATCCTCCGACGCTTTAGAGGGCAGGCCCCGCACAGCATGCCAGATCCGAGCCGGCGAGATTTCGCCATGCGCCAAGTGAGGCGACAGGAGGGATGTTGCATCGATCGACGGCAGATCGCGGCCCCGCTTGTAGTCGTGCAGCTCGCGATCGATGAGGTCGCCCAGTTTTTCCTGTGCGCCTGCTTCGCCGGATGCCCACGTTTTTCCGAACTCCGCGGCCCAATCGGGTTTCGTCGGCAGCAAGGCCCAGTGATCGAGGTTCTCGGATGGTGGCGGAGGCTCGGGCGAGGGGATTTTCGTCGGCGCGTCGATGGGCTCGTGCGACTCGCCCGCCTTCTGGAGCGCATTCCAGAATGGCGTAAACACCTTGAAGGCGTTTCCCGCACCGGTGCGGATGGACTTCGGCTCGTGCAGGAGTTGGCCGTGAAAGGCTCTGATAGCAATGTTCTGCTTCTTCAACGCGATGGCAATGTCGCGATCAAAAAACGTCCGCTCATAGGCGCGGTTGACGAAGACGGTTTCCGCGCCGGTCTTGCGGGCGAGACCGGCGAGCACATCCTCGGCCTTGCCGGAGACAAGGATGAGGTCACTGCCCAGAGACTTCAGCGATGCCTGGAGTGCTGTAAGCGAATGGTGCAGCCACCAGGCCTGCGCGGCACCGAGCGGCCCGACGTTCAGGTGTGCCGGCTCTCGGATATAAACCGGGATGACCGGGCCGCCGGCCTCGATCGCCGCGTGCAGCGCCGGATTGTCGTCGAGGCGCAGATCCTTGCGAAACCAGAGGATGGCGGGGACCGGTTTTTCGTGAGGCACAGTCTTCTCCGTTCAGGGCATTGCCGCCCGAAGGTACGGACTTCGAGAAGGTTCGGGTCACCTCAAGGGCGGATCAGCAGGATCGGGCAGGGCGCGCCGGCCGGCAGCTCCGGCGCGTGCGCCGGACGGATGATGAGGCCGTCGGAATGGGCAAAAATCTTCATCATCGACGAATCCTGCTTCGCGAAGGCCTCGGCGACGAGATTGCCGTCGCGGTCTCTCGTCAGCCTGGCGCGCAGATAATCCTGGCGCTGGTCGTTGGCGGCCAGTTTGCTTGCCGCGACGCCCTGCACCTCCCTGCGTTTTTCCGGCAGGTGCGCGAGCTTGCGGATCAGCGGTTCGAGGAAGAGCAGGCTGGTGACCAGGCTCGCCACCGGATTGCCGGGCAGGCCGAGAACCCGCATTTCGCCCAGTGCGCCAACCATCAGCGGCTTGCCCGGCCGCATGGCGATGCGCCAGAAATCCAGTTCCATGCCGGCCGCTTTCAGCGTCGATTGCACCAGGTCATGATCACCGACCGAGGCGCCGCCGAGGGTCACCAGCACGTCGGCCTTGGCCGCACGGGCCTTGTCGATGGCCGCGGTGATATCCTCAGGCCGGTCCCGGACAATGCCGAGATCGAGGACTTCGCCGCCATTGTCGCGCACCAGGGCGGAAACGCCGAAGGTGTTGGAGGCTATGATCTGCGCGCTCCCGGGCGTGACGCCGGGCGGGACGAGCTCATCTCCCGTCGCCAGGACTGCGACGCGGGGGCGGCGATAGACGGAAAGCTCCGGGTGGTTCATGGCCGCAGCGACCGTCAGATGCGAGAAGTCGATGAGCGTGCCGGCCGGGAGCACGGTTTCGCCCTCGGCGAAATCCTGGCCGCGAGGGCGCACGTGCCGGCCTTTGATGACATCGAACCTGGTGCGGATGCGGTTGCTTTCGAGCTTTTCGGCATCCTCCTGGATGAGAATGGAATCGGCACCTTCCGGCAGGGGCGCACCGGTGAAGATGCGCGCAGTCTCACCCTTGCCGACCGTGCCTTCGAAGGCGTGGCCGGCGGCGGCGGTACCGATTACGGTCAGTTCGGTCCCGATCGCCGGTGCGTCGGAAGCCTTGAGCGCATAGCCATCCATGGCAGACGCGTCGAAGGGAGGCTGGGTGAGGCGGGCAACGAGGTCCGTCGCAAGGAGGCGGCCGTTTGCGTCGCCAAGAGCGACCGTCTCCATCGTGCCGATCGGATTGGCTTTGCCGAGCAGGCGGTTCTTCGCTTCGGAAACAGGCAGCAACGCCATTTCTCAGTCCTCTGCGCGATAGGTTCCGGACTTGCCGCCGGTCTTTTCGAGAAGGCGGATGCCGCCGATCTCCATGGCCCGGTCGACGGCCTTCGCCATGTCGTAGATCGTCAGGCAGGCGACCGAGGCGGCCGTCAGCGCTTCCATCTCGACGCCGGTCTTGCCGGTGAGTTTGGCGGTTGCGGTCACCCGAAGGCCCGGAAGCTGCTCGTCCTCGGTGATATCCACGACCACCTTGGTCAGCATCAGGGGGTGGCAGAGCGGGATGAGATCCGAGGTCTTCTTGGCGGCCATGATGCCGGCCAGCCGCGCCGTTCCGATCACGTCGCCCTTCTTGGCATTGCCCTCGCGGATCGTTGCCAGCGTTTCCGGCAGCATGCGGACATAACCTTCGGCGGTCGCGGAGCGGCTGGTTTCGGCCTTGTCGCCGACATCGACCATATGCGCCTCGCCGGAAGCGCCGATATGGGTGAGGCCAGCCATTATTCCGCCGCCTGGGCCGCAGCCTCGCCGGTCAGGAGAAGGCGAGTGGCGGCGGCCACGTCGTCCTTGCGCATCAGGCTTTCGCCGACGAGGAAGGTGTTGATGCCGACCTTTTTCAGGCGCTGGCAGTCCTCATGGGTGAAGATACCGCTTTCGCCGACCAGCAGCCGGTCGGCCGGCACCATCGGCGCCAACCGCTCGCTCGTTTCGAGATTGAGTTCGAAGGTGCGCAGATTGCGGTTGTTGATGCCGATCAGCGGCGAGGGGAGTTTCAGCGCCCGCTCCGTTTCCTCTTCGTCATGCACCTCGATCAGCGCGTCCATGCCGAGTTCGGCGGCAACGTCGTAGAGCTCGCGCGCCTCGTCGTCGGAAAGCGAGGCCATGATCAGCAGGATGCAGTCGGCGCCCCAGGCGCGCGCCTCGTGGATCTGGTAGGTCTCGAACATGAAATCCTTGCGCAGCGCCGGCAGCGAGCAGGCGTTGCGGGCAGCGCTCAGGAATTCCGGCGCGCCCTGGAAGCTTGGCGCATCGGTGAGGACGGAGAGGCAGGTGGCGCCACCGGCTTCGTAGGCTGCTGCAAGCGACGGCGGATCGAAATCCGGGCGGATGAGGCCCTTGGACGGACTTGCCTTCTTGATCTCGGCGATCAGCCCGAAGACACCGCTATCCTGCCTGGCCTTCAGTGCGCGATGAAAGCCGCGCGGGGAGGGCTGGTCCGCAGCGCGGGCCTTCAGCTCCGCAAGCGGTACGCTCGCCTTGGCAGCGGCGATTTCCTCGCGCTTGTAGGCTTCGATCCTCTTGAGGATATCCGTCATGACCTCAATCCTTTTCGTTCGAGACGGCAACCAGACGGTCGAGCGCGGCAGCTGCCTGACCGCCATCCAGCGAACGGGTGGCAAGCCTCATGCCGTCGGCGATCGTTTCCGCCTTGCCGGCGACGACCAGCGAGGCAGCCGCATTGCAGAGCGAAATATCGCGATACGCATTCTTGGCACCACCGAGCACGGCGCGCAATGCGGCCGCGTTGTGCACGCCGTCGCCGCCCTTGAGTTCGTCCAGCGTTGCGGGCTGAACACCGAAATCCATCGGCGTCAGTTCGAAAGAACGGATCTTGCCGTCTTCCAGCGCCGTCACCTGGGTGATGCCCGTGGTAGTGATCTCATCCATGCCGTCCCCGTGGACGATCCAGACTGTCTCCGAACCGAGATCGCGCAGGACTTCGGCGATCGGTCCCAGCCATTTCGGCGCGAACACGCCGAGAAGCTGGCGTTTGGCGCCGGCAGGGTTTGAAAGCGGGCCGAGCAGGTTGAAGATCGTGCGGGTCCCGAGTTCGACGCGGCTCGGCCCCACATGGCGCATCGCCGCGTGATGCATCGAGGCGAACATGAAGCCGATACTGGCCTGCGTGATGCAGCGGGAGATCTGGTCGGGCCCGATCTCCAGGTTGACGCCCAGAACCGACAGCGTATCGGCAGTGCCGGATTTCGAACTCAGCGCCCGGTTGCCGTGCTTGGCGACCGGGACGCCACAGCCGGCGACGATCAGGGAGGCAAGCGTCGAGATATTGTAGGTGCCGAGGCCGTCGCCGCCGGTGCCGACGATGTCGATGGCGTCGGCAGGGCCGGAGACGGGCAGCATCTTCGATCGCATGGTTTCGACCGCGCCGGTGATCTCGGCAACCGTCTCGCCGCGCACGCGCAGCGCCATCAGGAAGCCGCCGATCTGAGAGGGCGTCGCCTCGCCGGACATCAGGATGTCGAAAGCGCCTCGCGCCTCTTCGTGACTGAGGCTCTCGCCATTGGCAATCTTGGCAAGCAGGGGTTTCAGCTCAGGCATGGTCGGCCGTCCCTCTGGTTTACTGCAGCATGGCCTGATCGACGACGGTCTGGTTGACGGACACGCCGTAGCTTGTCTTCAGACTGTTGACCATCTGATCGAGCATGTCGTCACCGGCAGCGTTCGCCATCTGCTGCAGCTGCTGGTCGCCGGAAACCGCATCCGTCGTCGCCTGGTCCACGGCGGCCACCTTCATCAGAAGGCGGCTTTCACCGTCGGAACCGATCGCGGTCGCAGTCTTGTTGACCGGGCCGGAGAAGGCCGCCGAAATCGCCTCGTTGCCGAAGATCGCGTCCTCGGCGCCACGGCGCAGGCCCTGCTTGTTTTCGACCGCTACGCCAAGTTCGGTGGCGATGGCTGCAAGCGTCTCGCCCTTGTCGAGGCGGCTCTTGAGCTCCGTCGCGCGGGCGGTGAGCGCCTGGCGCTGCTGTTCGGCGGTCCAGTCGGCGACGGCCTTTTCGCGCACATCGGCGAGCGGGCGGTCGCGCTCGGGCACGATGTTGCGCACCTCGAACCAGACATAACCGTCATTGCCGAGGTTGACCGGAATGGTGTCGGCGCCGGGCTCGGTCCGGAATACATCGCCGAGCAGCGCGGTGGAAGCCGGCAGTTCGGTGATGCGCTGCTCCTTCTCGTCGCGGCCGGAGGCATCGGATGTCACGGTGACGGCCTTGAGGTTGAGCGCGTTGGCAGTCTCCTCGAGCGGGGTGCCGCCGCTGCGCATGTCCTCGAAACGGTCGTGAACGCTCAAAACTTCCTGCGACGCGGAAGAGACGGCAAGCCGCTTGCGGATGTCTTCCTTGACCTCGTCGAACGAACGCGTCGTCTCCGGGCGGATATTGGTGACGCGCAGGATGACCGGGCCGAAGGTGCCGTCGATGACCGGCGTCGTCCCGCCGCTGGCAGCAACCTTGAAGGCCGGATCGGCAAAGGCCGGATCAGGCACGTTCTCCCTGGTGAAATCGCCGAGCAGAACGTCCGTCGCCGTCTTGCCCTGATCCTTGATGATCTGGTCGAAAGTGGCGGTACCGTCCTTCAGCTGCGTCGCGGCCGCCTGCGCCATTTCCTTGTTGGGGAAGGGGAGCTGCTCGATCGTGCGGGTTTCGTGCGTCTTGAAGCTGTCCTTGCGCTTGTCATATTCGGCGCGCGCCGCTTCGTCGGTAATCGAAGATGCGTCGGCGATGTCGCCCGGCTGCAGCTTCACATAGGTGAAAGTGCGGTATTCGGGTGCGCGGTAACGGGTCTTCACGCCCTCGAACCAGGCGGCGAGTACATCGTTTGCCGGTGCCTTCACTGGATCGATATTGGCGTTGGAGAGCAGGATGTAGTCGATCGTGCGGGTTTCGTCACGATAGCTCTTCAAGGCATCGACCAGCACTTTCGGCGGCTGGAAGCCATCCGAAACTGCCTCGACGATCTGACTGCGGACCGCGACCTTGCTGCGCTCCTTGATGTAGTCGTCCTCCCGAATGCCGGCATTGCGCAGGCGAGAGGTGAAGAGGTTGCGGTCGAACTGGCCGTTGACGCCCTTGAAGGCCGGGTCCTCGGCGATCAGGTTGGCGAGGCGGTCCTCCGAAAGGCCGAGGTTCATGTCGTCGGAAAGCTGATCGAGCGCGGCGCCGGCTGCGAGCTGCGTGAACACCTCGTTCTGGATGCCGAAGGCGCGGGCCTGCTCGGCCGTCAGCTGTGTCCCGAACTGGCGGCTGAGATTGGCGATCTGCCGCTGGTAGGCGAGGCGGAATTCCTCGCTCGAAATCTGCTGGTCCCCGACGGTCATCACCGTGTTGCCGCCGGTCGTCACCAACGACTGAGAAGCACCCCAGACGGCAAACGAGGCAACCAGAAGCAGGAGAAGCGACTTGGCAACCCAGGAGCGGGCGGCGTTTCTGAGGGAATCAAGCATTTATCAACATACCTTGCGAACAGTCCTACCGCCTGGAAAAGGCGGATTGAAGGACTGTCTCTAAATCAAACCGAGATAGAAATGAAGGCATGCCGACGGAAAAGCGAAAACCTCCCGTTCAGGCGCGTCTGGCGGTCTTCGCAATCGACGAAATCGGCCCCGCATCAAGCCGGTCGGCGAGGGCCTGGGCATCCCGCGGGGCGCGCACTTTCACGTCGTTGTCGAAGTAGACATAGACATCCAGCCCGTGCGCCCGCGGCGGGGCAGGCGGCCCCACACGTTCCGCGTCTTTCGGGTCGCGACCCTTCGTCCATTGGCGGATGAGCTGCGCCCAGCGGTCGAGAGCCTCGTCATCATATCCGCTGACATAAAGCTGCTCGGAGCCGTGCAGGCGGCAATAGACGAAATCGGCGGTGAGATCCATCAGGAGAGGCCACTCGACCGTGTCTGCGACGACCAAGCCGACCTTATAATGGCGCAGCAGGTCGATGAAATCCTGCGAGCGGAAGCTGTCGTGGCGAATCTCCAATGCATGGCGGATCGGCCGATCCGCATCCGTCTTCACATAGTCGCGCCCGTCGAGGCGCGAATCGTGCCGCCCCGCGAGGTCGACGGCATCTCCCGTGGCCTTCGGCAGCAGCTTCAGAAACGGCTCGAAACGTTCCGTCGAAAATTTCATCCGCGGGGGGGACTGCCAGAGGACGGGTCCCAGCTTCTTGCCGAGGCGCAGGACGCCGGAGGCCAGGAAATTGGCGAGGGGCGTTTCGATGTCGGTGAGGCGGCGCATATGGGTAATGTAACGCGACCCTTTTATCGCGAAGACGAAATCGTCGGGTGTCGCGTCATGCCAGGTGGCAAAGCTCTCCGGCCGTTGAAGCCCGTAGAAGGTGCCGTTGATCTCGATCGAGCGGAAATGCTCGGCGGCGTAGGTCAGCTCCTGCTTCTGCGGCAGGCCGTCGGGATAAAACACGCCGCGCCAGGGCTTGTAGGTCCAGCCCGAAATGCCGATCCGGATATCGCCCGATTTCTTCTTCATCGCACCACCTGACGTCATGGTGGCCCGAACACATCTATGGCGCGCCGGTTCCCGGCATCCGCTCTATTTCGTGAAGATGAAGAACGCTCCGAGCGCGATGAAACCGAAGCCGACGATCTGCTTCCAGTGAATTGGCTCGCCGAGATAAAGCACGGAGAAAATGACGAAGACCGAGAGCGTGATGATCTCCTGAATGGTCTTCAGCTGGGCTGCATTGAAGTAACCGTAGCCGATGCGGTTTGCCGGCACTTGGGCGCAATATTCGAAGAAGGCGATGCCCCAGCTCACCATGATGACGAGATAAAGCGGCTTGCTCTCGAATTTCAGGTGCCCGTACCAGGCGAAGGTCATGAAGACGTTCGACAGAATCAGAAGGCCGATGGTGAGGAAGGGCGTGGCGCTTGCAAACATGATGGGAGAATCCGTGAGGGCTGCTAATGCCGTACGGCAATCATGTTCGCACGCGAAAGACAAGCATGTCCGAGCACTCGAGCAGCACGGACGTTTTAGTGAAACGTTTCGGGACGAACTTCGTCCTCGAGAATGCGGAAGGCTTCGTAGAGCGCCTCGACCAGAATATCGGTCAGCTTGTCGGCGTCGTTGTCCTGCAGGAACAGCGCGAGCGACTGTTCGGACGGCTGGTGGGTAGTTTCGTTCGACATATCATTGTCCTCAATCTGAACCGGAATCATTCCGGGTGAGGCCGACGTTAGGGACGCTTGCTTGCGCCGAGCTTGACGAAGAGGCCAACGGTCCGGGAAGCCTCAGCGAGAGAGAGAACGGGCGTTCGTCTATAACGTTCCCGATGCGATCCAAGTGTCGCATAAGATAGATTATGGAACTATCCGATACGCACCCAGGCCTGGAAAACCGGGATTTGTGGCCACTCCACTCCACTATTCTGCCATCGATCAGAGATCGAGTACAACCTCGAACGCGAGACCGTCATAGGCTGGTTCGACATGCTGCGGCGTCTGAGCCATCACCGTGTCGTAGTCGAGCGGAAGATGCATATGCGTCAGGATCGCGTGTTTCGGCGAAAATTTCGCGATCCATTCGAGCGCCTGATCGAGCGACAGATGGCTCGGATGATATCTGTACTGCAACGTGTCGATGATCAGCACGTCGAGCCCGCCGAGCTTCGGCACGCTTTCAGGTGGAAAATCGCTGACATCGCTGCAATAGGCCACGTCGCCGATCCTGAAACCCAGCGAATGGATGTCGCCATGCACCTGCAGATGCGGCAGGAAACGAATCGGTCCACCAGGCCCGTCCACGACGATCGGCTCGTCCATGGTCTCGATCAGGAACGGCCGGACGATCGGCGGATAATTGCCGCCCGCCGGCGTTTCCAGGCAATAACCGAACCCCTGGCGGATCCGGTCCATGGTGACCGGATCGGCGTAGATCGGGATGCGATGGTGCTGCAGGATGAAATAACCGCGCAGGTCGTCGATGCCGTGCAGATGATCCGCGTGGGCGTGGGTGTAGAGAACCGCATCGACCCGCTGTACGTTGGCGGAGATCATCTGCTCGCGAAAGTCAGGACCGGTGTCGATGACCACCACGGTGCTGCCGCCATCGGGCGCGATCTGCTCGACCATGAAGGCGGCACGCGTGCGGCGGTTCTTCGGGTTGGTCGGATCGCAGGCGCCCCAGTCGCCATTCAGCCGCGGCACGCCGGGCGACGACGCGCAGCCGAGAATGGTGAAGCGGCGCCGATACCTCGCCACAGGTCAGAGCCTCGGCATCTTGGAGAAGATGCGGAACGCGTTCTCCGTGGTAACCTTGGCTATTTCCGCGTAGCTGACGCCCATGCATTCGGCGAGCACTTCGGCCGTATTGACCACATAGGAAGGCTCGTTGCGCTTGCCGCGCCAGCGTTTTGGCGCAAGATACGGCGCGTCGGTCTCGACCAGCAGCCGGTCGAGCGGCACGGTTTTGGCGATCGTGCGCAGGTCTTCCGATTTCGGGAATGTCAGGATGCCGGAGAAGGATACATAGCCGCCGAGTTCCACGCCGATGCGGGCAAGGTCGGCGCCCGACGAGAAGCAGTGCAGGATGAAAGGGAAAGCCCCCTTCCCGCTTTCCGCCGTCAGGATCTCGGCCATGTCCTCGTCGGCGCTGCGGCTGTGGATGACCAGCGGCAGACCGGTTTCCCGGGCGGCCGCGATATGGCGGATCAGCCCGGTCTTCTGGTCGGCCGGCGCCTGCGTGTCGTAGAAATAGTCGAGCCCGGCCTCGCCGATCGCGACGATCTTCTCATGCGCATTGGCAAGCCGCACCAGGTCTTCGGTCTGGATGTCCAGTTCCTCGCCGGCGTTGTTCGGATGCGTGCCGACCGAGCAGAAGACCGACGGATACTGCTCGGTCAGTGCCAGTAGCCCGTCAAGTTTTCGAACCCGCGTCGAGATCGTCACCATCTGGCCGACGCCGGCCTCGTTGGCGCGCGACACGATTGCGTCGCGCTCCTCGGCGAAATCGGCAAAATCCAGGTGGCAATGGGTATCGATCAGCATGGATAAGGCCTTATACGCTCGCTTCCGGCGCCACATAACGCGGGAAGACCGGCGTCGGGGCTTCGAGCGGCGTGCCGGGCTTCAGGCGACCTGCTTCGCCGAGCGCCGCGAAATCACGGCTGTCGGCCGGAGAAGCCACGAGATCGAGCAGCTTGGCAGACGATTCCGGCATGAACGGCTGCAGCAGAATGGCGATCTGGCGCACGACTTCCGCCGTCACGTAGAGCACCGTGCCCATGCGGGCCGTATCCGTCTTTTTCAGCACCCACGGCGCCTGCGCCGCGAAATAACGGTCCGTCTCGGAAACGATACCGATGACCGCCGCAAGCGCGCGGTTGATCAGCTGCTTGTCCATCTCCTCGCGGCAGATGGCGATCAGTCCGTCGGCCGCCGCAAGCAGTTCCTTGTCGGCGTCGGTGAGCTCGCCCGGCTCCGGAACATGGCCGTCGCAATTCTTGACGATCATCGACAGCGAGCGGCTGGCAAGGTTGCCGATGCCGTTGGCCAGATCCGCATTGACGCGGGTGGCGATCAGCTGATCGTTGCAATTGCCGTCCTGACCGAAGGAAATCTCGCGGCAGAGATAATAGCGCACGTAGTCGAGCCCGAATTTCTCCAGAAGCTCGAACGGATCGACGACATTGCCGACCGACTTCGACATTTTCTCACCGGCATTCAGCACGAAGCCGTGGGCGAAGACGCGCTTCGGCAGCGGCAGCCTGGCAGACATCAGGAAGGCCGGCCAGTAGACCGCATGGAAGCGGATGATGTCCTTGCCGATGACATGCACGTCCGCCGGCCAATATTTGGCGCGGGGGCCGTTCGGATCTTCCATATATCCGGTTGCGGTGATGTAGTTGGTCAGCGCATCGACCCAGACATACATGACATGGGCCGGATCGTTCGGTACCTTGATACCCCAATCGAAGGTCGTGCGCGATACCGACAGGTCCCGGAGGCCGGATTTCACGAAGGAGATCACCTCGTTGCGGCGCTCGTTGGGGCCGATGAAATCCGGGTTTTCCTCGTAGTGCTTCAGCAGTTTGTCGCCGTATTCCGAGAGCTTGAAGAAGTAGCTGGACTCCTCAACCCACTCCACCGGCGTACCCTGCGGCCCGTAGCGGACGCCATCGCGCATCGATGTTTCGTCCTCGGCATAAAACGCTTCGTCGCGCACCGAATACCAGCCGGCATAGGTATCCTTGTAGATGTCGCCATTGTCGGCCATCCGGTTCCAGATATCCTTGGAGGCCTCGTGGTGGCGCTGCTCGGTGGTGCGGATGAAATCGTCGTTGGACGCGTTGAGCAGCTTGCCCATCGCTCGGAACTCACTCGAATTGCGCTCGGCAAGCGCTTCCGGCGCAATGCCTTCGGCGCGCGCCGTCTGCTGCATCTTCTGGCCGTGCTCGTCCGTGCCGGTCAGGAAGAAAACATCCTTGCCGTCCAGGCGCTGGAAGCGCGCCATGGCATCCGTCGCGATCAGCTCATAGGCATGGCCGATATGCGGCTTGCCGTTCGGGTAGGAAATCGCAGTGGTGATGTAATAGGGCGTCTTGTCGGACATCAGGGGCACTCGGGCACTTGGATTTGGATCATGCCGCTCTTAGCGCATGTTTTGCTGATGCGAAACACAAAGTTCCTTATGCGGTTCCCGCCCCTGCCCTCGGATCAGCGCCGCGCGGCATCGAGGATCGACAGGATCGTCTGCTTGCGGTCCAGATTGTAGGCCTGCGCGATGGTGATCTTCTCGGTCATGTCGCTGACCAGTTTCGCCTGCCGGTCGGCAGTCGGAAGATCGCCGGCAAGGGCCGCGTTGCGCGCCTTGGCGATCAGGTGATCGCTCAGGTGCTCCAGGAAAAAGCCGAAGATCACTTCGCTGTCCTTGCCGGACAGCACATCCGCCAGCCGGTGCATCGCCTTGCGGGCCGTCGGACCGTCGGCCGCGACCACCTCCTCGAAGGCGGAGATGATCTCGGTGCCGCCGTAGTTCAGGAGTTTCAGCGCCTGGGAAACGCTGCCCTTGGACTTGGCCAGCACCATCTCCTGGGTTTTGCCGCCGTCAAGCGGCGTACCCAGGCCTGCGAGCGCCTTCGCAAGATCCCGGTCACCGAGCGGCGACAGCCTCAGCGACTGGCATCGCGAGCGGATCGTCGGCAGCAGTTTTCCGGGTGCATGCGAGAGGACCAGGAACAGCGCCCGGCGCGGCGGTTCCTCGAGGATCTTCAGGATGGCGTTCGCAGCATTGCGGTTGAGATCGTCGGCCGGATCGATGATGACGATCCGCCAGTTGCCGGTGCCTGACGTCTGCGAGAAGAAATGCCCGGCCCTGCGCACCTCGTCCACCGTAATCGCGGTTTTCGTCTTGCCGGTCTTCTCGTCCACCGGCCGGGCCAGATGCAGGAGGTTATGCGAGGCCCCGGACGCGATCTGGCGGCTGACGGACGAATTGAGATCGGGATCGGCGAGACGATCGGGCGCAGTCGCGGGATCGGGATGCGAAAGCACGTGGTTGGCAAAGCGGAAAGCGAGCGTCGCCTTGCCGATCCCCTCCGGCCCCTCGATCAGGATCGCGTGGTGCCCCTTCCCCGAGCGGTAGCTGCGCGCCAGAAATTCCTCGGCGGCCTGATGCCCATAGAGATGCGGATTGCGCGCCGGCGGCACGGCGCCTTCCAGAATGCCGGCGGTTTCCTCGCTCATCCGACCGATTCCGCGCTGCTCTTCTGGGTAAAGCTCAGTTCGCGCACCAGCGGCTCGACAATCGCGAAAATCTCGTCGGCGATCTCGTCTTCGGAGCGCTCGGCATCGACCACATAGCAGCGTTCCGGTTCCGCCTCGGCGATTTCGAGATAGGCCTCGCGGCGTTTTTCGTGGGTTTCGATCTCTTCCCGCTCAAAACGATCGGGCGCGCTGTCGGCGCCGCGCTTGCGGGCGCGCTTCAGCCCGACTTCGGCCGGCAGATCGAGGATCAGCGTGCAATCCGGCACCACGCCGTTGATCGCCACCCGCTGCAGCGCCTCGATGTAATCGGGCTCCAGGTTGCCGGTGACACCCTGGTAGACGCGGGAGGAATCGATGAACCGGTCGCAGAGCACGACGGCGCCGCTTTCGAGCGCCGGCCGGATCACTTCCTCGACATGGTCGTTACGGGCCGCGGCAAACAGGATCGCCTCCATCCGCACGCCGAACTCTTCCGCAGCCCCCGAGAGCAGAACGTGGCGCACGGCTTCCGCCCCCGGCGAGCCGCCAGGCTCGCGGGTCATCAGCACATCATGGCCACGGCGGCGCAGCTGATCTGCGAGCCGGCGAATCTGGGTGGATTTGCCAGCCCCCTCGCCGCCTTCGAAAGTTACGAACAATCCGGAATGTTCTGCCACGCGTCTTTCCGCACTCAAATTTATGCTTCAGCTTATAACGCATATGGGTGCGCTGCGAAACATCGTGTTGTCAAAGCCAGAAGAACATCAGTTCAAGCAGCGCGTCCGTCGCCTGGCTGACGAGGCTACCGGTTTCGATCGGCTTGGCCGTTACCAGCGGCACTTCCCGCACCACCCGGTCGCCCGAAGAAATCCTCAGCACGCCGACATCCTGGCCTTCGGTCACCGGAGCCCTCAACGGCCAGCGATAGACGATTCGCCCGGAAAGGCGGTCGGGATTATTGGCCGGCAGGTAGATATCGACCGGTTCTTTGGCGATCAGATCGACATGGCTCGACGTGCCGCCATAGACGCTCGCCTGGCCGATCACCTCGCCCTGCTTGAACAGGACCTTGGTCTCGAACGAAGACAGCCCCCATTCGAGCACCCTTCTCGCCTCCTCCAGCCGTTCCTTGTCGCTGGCAAGCCCACCCATGGCAAGGAAGAGCCGCGTGCCGTTGCGTGCCACCGACGCCACCAGCGCATAACCCGAACCTTCGGCAAAACCGGCGCCAAGGCCATCAACGCCGATATTGAGCGAAAAGAGCGGGTTCTTGTTGCGCTGGAAGATCTTGTTCCAGGTAAAATCCGGCTGGGCGTAGATCGGATAGAATTCCGGATATTCGCGAAAGATGTGACGAGAGAGCTCGACGAGGTCGCGGGCGGTCGTGCGGCTCTCCGTATCCGGCAGGCCGGTGGAATTGCCGAAGACGGAACGACCGAGCCCGAGATCCTTGGCGCGCGCCGTCATCCGGGATGCAAATTCGGCTTCTGAACGGGAAATACCTTCCGCCAGCACGATGCAGGCATCGTTGCCGTTCTGGACGACGACGCCCCTGATGAGGTCTTCGACACGGATCTGGGATTTCAGCGCCGCGAACATGGTCGTGGTGCCCGAGGGCGCCCCGCCGGTGCGCCAGGCAAATTCGGAAACGGGGAAGACGGTCTCACGGTTGATCTCGCCCCGCTTCAGCGCACTGAAAACCACTTCCATGGTCATCAGCTTGGCGAGCGAGGCCGGCGGGAAGCCCTGGTTTTCGTTGGAGGCGAGCAGCACCGTGCCGGTCTTCGCCTCGACCATATAGACCTGCTTCGCCTTGGTCACGAAGGCGGGCGGTGGTTCCTGCGCGTTGACGGCTCCCGAAGGCGCGCCGGTTTGCAGGAATACTTGCAGCAATACTAGGCAAAGCAGAATCAGCAGGCGCCGCATGATCACCCCACGAACCGTCCTTCCCCATGCCTAGCAGTGGCGATTGCACCCTGCAATCGCCCATGAACTAGCGCACGGGCTTTTGAGCGGCCTTGGGACCTTCCAGCACCATGTTACCGAACACGACCTGCGGAGTTTTTGCCTGAGGAGCGGATGAATAGGCGGTTTCCAGGTTCCGGCCCTGCGACGACCGCGCCTGAGCTTCGACGGGGGAGGAAGAGGCGACCTGCCGGTTCTGCGCGGGAGCAACCCCGGCAACCGGCCGTTCGATCGGGTGCGGGCCGACCTGCGGCAATGCCGAGAAATTCTCGAAAGCCTCGAAGGCCTGGGGTGCGGAAGCTGCCGGCGCCGGGCCGCTCGGCGTGCGGCCTGCCAGCGCCATCGGACGCGGCATGGCCGAGCCGTAGCTCTGGAGCTGGTCGCCCAGCGTCTGGTTCGACGCGACCATGACGCCGGTTGCGATCTGGCCTTCCGGTCGGATCGACGGCAGGCGATCGCCCTTGCGGATGTAGGAGGCCATCAGGAACGGCATGTCCTTACCGTCCATGCGGGCGCGGCCGACATACTGCACGTTGACCTTGGCAGTGCCGATCCGCTTCATATCCAGCATTTCGGCCGTCTTGTCGGAAACGTCGATGATGCGGCCCGGATGATAAGGGCCGCGGTCGTTGACCCGGACGATGACCGAGGTGCCGTTGTCGATATTGGTCACCCGGGCATAACTCGGCAGCGGAAACGTCGGATGCGCGGCCGACAGGTGGTCGCTGTCATAGACTTCGCCATTGGCGGTCAGGCGGCCGTGGAAGGCGGACCCATACCAGGAGGCAAGACCGCTCCGGTTATAGTTCGGATCTTCCTTCGGAACGTAAGTCTGGCCCTTCACTTCATAAGGCTGGCCGACCATGAACCGGCCGCCACCCTTCGGCACCGACCGGCCGTCGCCGACCACGCGCGGGCTCGCCTTGACCCCATATTCCTTTTCGGAAAAATACTCTTTGCTGCGGGGTTTCGACTTCGGTGCCTCTGTCGTAGCGCAGGATGCCATCCCCGCGCAGACCATCGTTATCCCGAGCCATTTCGCACCCAGCGAAAGCTTGCCGCCACTCACACCCAAACTCATCCGTCCCATGCCGCCTTCACTGCACCAGGCTGCGAACGATCCTCGCGATCGCGCCGCCTTCACAGCCATTGAACCGGTCCGGGACATACCCCTATGCCGTCGGACACAATGGAGGCGAACTTTTGCTAGCATCGCGGCGAAAATGCGAACGAAAATAGGGGAAAAGATAAAATTCTATTTGATATGGTTAATCACGCATTAACAACGATCACTCGCAGCCAAGATTAACTTCGCAGGAATCCAGGTATTGCACAGTCAAAGTTCCGGATCATCATGCCATTGCGTCTGGAACGACAGCTGGCCGGTAAATACCGACTGCCCAGACTCGTTACGCACCTCGATGGAGATCGAGCCCTTCCCCCGCTCGGGAAATTCCTCGCGGGCGATGTCGGCCAATATCCGGCTCACCTCCCGGCTGATCTCCTCGCGGGTCGATATTTCCTGACCCTCATTGTCACGCACAGGCCCATCGCCATTGATCAAATCGAAGAAATATCGCGCCATTCCATGCTCGCTGCCTTGAGTATCTATCGACCGAATTTCCTTCGAGGGCATTTGTTCCCGCGCAGTGGTCAGTGTGTTCGAGGGATCTATATGGCCTCCTCATCCGTTCTTTCCCTCGGATATTGACGCCCGCCGAGGATAACCGTGATCGACTCCTTACTTCTCAACCTGGAACAGCATGACCTTCTCACCGATGAAGAGCGCGACATCCTCAGGCGTATCGTTGGCCGCGAAAGGCGCTTTCTGGCTGGAGAAGACCTGGTGGTCGAGGGATCGAGACCCGGCTACAGCAGCCTGCTCGTCGATGGGTTCGCTGCCCGATACAAACTGACGGCGGAAGGCTCGCGGCAGATCACGGCGCTCCACGTCGCCGGCGATTTCGTGGATTTGCATGCCTTCCTGCTGAAGACCATGGATCATGGCGTCATCGCGCTTTCTCCATGCCATGTCAGCTTTTCCGACCATGCCGACCTGAAGCAGGTGACGGAACAGCATCCCCACCTGACCCGGATGTTGTGGCTCGATACGCTGGTCCACGGCTCTATCCACCGCGCCTGGATCGTCGCGATGGGGCGGCGCTCCAAAGTCTCGCACCTCGCCCACATTCTTTGCGAACTCTATGTCCGGCTGGACGTGGTCCGCCGCACCAACGGCTGGAGCTTTTACCTCCCGCTCTCGCAAGGCGAGATGGCCGACGTGCTGGGATTGTCCCTCGTCCACATGAACCGCGTCATCCAGATCCTTAGGCGAGAACGCCTGATCTCCTGGTCCAACCAGACGATCACCATTCTCGACTGGGAACGGTTGCAGGAGGTGGCCGAATTCGATCCCACCTACCTCAGCCTGTCCGTGGAGCCACGGTGAGAGGCGTGAGGGAGAATCACGGTGCGGTATCATGATACGCCAACAATGGCGGAAGACCGGTCACCCGCTGAACCTGATGTATGGCAAGCCTCTACCCAACCGGCCTTCTGCGATCACCCCACCACCTCAGACACATAGACGGGATCAAACTTCGCGCAATGCTAGTTGAGCCTCGACACGCTGCGGAAGTTCGTCATAATCCCGTCAGTTATTCCGGGGGATTTTATGAAGTACTTTTTACTTGCTGTTTCAGCGTTTGCCTTGACTGCCTGCCAGACCCAAACGCCAGAGGAATGGAAGATGCAAAGATCATTCAGAAATTCAGCTGAACGTAGATGTCACGACAAGCAGGGGACGGACCTCTATTCGAAATGCGTTGAAAACGAGGTACAAGTAAGAAACCAGTTCGCGGAAAGTATCCTGGTTCGCTATGGCGCGAGAGCGAGGCGTTGATTGCCGCGCGCAATTGTTGCTCAAAGAGAACCCCGCTGACTAGGCGGGGTTTTGAATTGCGGCCGACCGATTGGGGTGTTGGCCGCATCGGATTTCAATCCCGAACTGAGGTTTGTATAGTCGTCCGAACGGGCGAGGTTGGCGCCGGCCTAACTGCACGATCTTCCCAGCCACGGATTTAAACGCAGCCGAGACGTTCGGGGTCTGCGTTTCAGTCGGCGTCAAGGCAGCATCTGGGGCAGGGCATCCGCCGGACGGCGCCGCAGCCACACGCCCGGTGGCCGCTCCATGGCTTATTTGCATGCTCTTCGCACACCCAGCCTGTAGCCCCGCCATCGCCCCGTGTTTCCATGCCCACATTTTCGCACCTCGATGCCCGCATTTATGCCCGCAAACGTGTGGGCATTGGTGCGAATGGATGCGAAAGCATGCACATAACTGGCACGCAAATGGCCGATGTTACAAGGGGCAAAGCGAGGCTATGCGAGCATATGCGAGGGAGGGATGGCGGAAGAGGTGGGATTCGAACCCACGGTACGGTTTCCCGCACGCCGGTTTTCAAGACCGGTTCCTTAAACCACTCGGACACTCTTCCAGTGCGCTGGCTTTATAACGATCACGCGTCCAGCGTCAACCTCGCCTGCCCCATCAGCCCTCGGCAAAGCTCTTCAGCGTCTCGCCCGAAAGCCGATAGCGGATCCACTCGTTCATCGGCTCTGCGCCGATCGCCTCGTAGAGCCGGATCGCCGGTTCGTTCCAGTCGAGCACGCTCCATTCGAACCGGCCGCAATCGTTCTCGATGGCGACCTGCGCCAGCCGCTTCAGCATCGCCTTTCCGGCGCCGAGCCCGCGCGCTGCCGGCGTCACATACAGGTCTTCGAGATAAAGCCCGTTTCTCGCCTGCCAGGTCGAATAGCTGAAGAACCAGATCGCCATGCCGACGGGTACGCCGTCCTTTTCGCAGACCAGTGCCCTGGTCACTGACGTCTCGCCGAAAATGGAGCTTTCGATCGTCTCGACGGTGGCCGCGACCTCGTGCTCGGCCCTTTCGTAGATCGCCAGCTCGCGGATGAAGCCGAGCAGCGCCGCGGCATCCCCGTGGACACCCTCCCGTATGGTCAATGCCATCGAAAACCCTTTGAATTGAATGGGCTGAAGCTATGTCTTCAAGCTGACTTCGGTGTCAAGAGACGTGCCGCGGCCCTCACTCGGCGGCGGTCTTGATCTCGATCACCTCGACCTCGTAGGAATACCCGTCCAGCATGCCGTAGGCCTGCTCGATATTCTCGATCTCGGTCTCGGCCCTGCCGATCGCGTCGTTGATCGCTTCACACCGGGACCTCAGCATGCGGCCCAGCACATCCGTCTCGGGCTTGCGGCCGATACGGTCGATGTGGTTGCGGATGCGGGCGCGGTGGCGCTCCATCTCCAGGATATGGAAGCGGGCATTGACGATCTTGTCGGTCAGCTTGCGCCGTATGGCGGCGACCGGATCGAAACTTCCCGGCTCGCGCTCGTCGAGGATGATCTCGTTGACCAGCGTTTCGAGAATCACCAGCCCCTGGAGATCCTTCGTGTCGGCGAGTTCCGGGTCGTAACCCGTATCGTCGTAGACTTTTCGGCGTACCGGATCGGAGAGCAGTTCATAAGACACGGTCAGTTTTCCGAATGCATCGACGTCGCCGCCGGCATCCGGGTGAACCGTTTTCGCGCGTTTGCGATAGGCGGACTTGATGGCTACGCCATCCGCCTCGCGCGAAACACCAAGCATCTCATAAGGGTCGATCACAGTGTCACCTGTTTTCGGCAAATCCGGTTTCATTGTCTAACGGCTAAGGCCAGAGGTCTCAACCCCTCACCGACTCTTGTGGCCAATTATGGGCAGGCCATACCCTTGCCGGATTTTCCCACAGGGCAGTTTAGCCGGCTAGCGGCGCCGGCGCGGCCATGACGGGCGACGACCCTCGGCGACGGGCGCCATCAGGAAGCTGACCAGGACGCAAGGCAGGAGCACAAGGAAGGTCGCGACGAGATCGACATGTTCGGCAATGAAGCCGAGCAGCGGCGGCACGCCGATCGTCGACAACATCAGCGTCAGGCCCAGCGCCGCGAGGTTTTCCGACGGCTGACCCTTGCCGAGCTCGATCGTTGTCGAGACTGCGAGCGGGTAGGCGAGCGCCACGCCGCAGCCTATCAGGAAAAGCGCAAGGCCGGAAAGCGTCAGGCTCGGCGTCGCCACGAGAAGGACAATCCCAAGAGCGACGGAAACGGCCGAGGCACGCACTAGCACCATGGATCCCAAACTGTCCCGCAGCATGTCGCCGGAAAGTCGCGTCAGCCCCATGCCGACGGTGAAGGCCGCATAAAGCACGCCGGCAATCGCCGGATCGGCCTTCAGCTGTTCGCGCAGAAAAAAAATGCCCCAGTCGTAGACCGCGCCCTCGACGATGCAGAGGCCGAAAACCATGACGCAGATCAGCACGATCATCCTGTCCGGAAGCACATATGCCCCGCGCTTGTGGTCGGGTCGCGTTTGCGGAGACGCCTCCTTGGGGGTGATCCAGAACACCAGCAGGCACGCCGCGACGACAAAACCGGCGGCCATGATCTGCTGCACGAAGGGCGTCACCGCCTTTTCGGCCAGGAAGCCGGAACCCAGGGAGCCGGCCAGCAGGCCGACCGACCAGAAACCGTGGCTGCGGGACAGCACCTTGCGGCCGGTTCGCTGTTCTATGCCGGCGGAAATCATGTTGGCAGCCACGTCGAAAATCGTGCGGAAGAAACCGAAGAGAAAGAAACAGATCACAAATCCCACGACCGGAAAGACGGTCAGCGCCGGCGTGAGCATGGCGCAGATCGGCAGAGTGACCAGTGCCGTCAGCCGCGGAGTAAAGCGGTCGTTGATACGTCCTGCAAGCGGCAATGCGAGAAAGGTCCCGACAGGGGCGCTCAGCAACGCCAGACCGAGGCCGGCCTTGTCGATTCCGAGCGACGCCTGGATAGCCGGCAATCGGGTGAACAGCGAAATGAACAGGATGGCATTGCTGAAATAGAGGAGGGCCGGCGGCAAAAGGTTTTTCATCGAAATAGCATGTCCGGGCGAATCAATATTCCCGTCGCATTCCTGACAGTGTCGGCCGATACCGACAAGCCGTGATAACGGGACCCTGCCCTGCGCCACCGGTGGGCGGAATATCACGAAAACGTGCGGATAACGGCAGCGGCCGCCTCAACGCGTCATCATTCTGTAATCATTCGGATTCGTTTGCCTTCAAGAAAGGCGTTGCGCAAAAAAACCGCAGGCGCCATCTTCTCCTTGCGCCCAAAGGCGCTAGCCTTCTGGTGCTCGCCCCTGGAGAAAGCCCGATGCTGGTTCGATATCTTGCAGTCGTTCTGTGTTTCGCTCTCTGTTCCTTCACCGCCGTCAAGGCCGAGGATCCCGTCGCCAATGCCCAGGCGGTGATTTCCGGCCAGATCGCCGCGCTCATGCAGGATGACGCGGAAAAGGCCTATTCCTTCGCCTCGCCCGGGATCCGCAGCCTCTATCCCAACAAGGACCGGTTCCTGGATATGGTGCGGAAAACCTACGAGCCGGTCTATCACGCCGGCAACTATGCCTTCGGCCGCTCGAAGATGATCGGCGGCGGCGAAGTGGTGCTGCAGGAAGTGATGATCAGCGCCAGGGAAGGCAAGGACTGGACGGCCATCTACGAAATGCGGCTGATGGACGACGGGTCCTACAAGGTCAACGGCGTGCGGATGATCCGCAACACCGCCAGCCAGGGTATCTGACAGCGTCGATCAGACCGGATCGATATCGCCCTTCGCCCACATTTCCTGGGTTTCGGCGTAGAAATCGGCGAACCGCCCCTCGGCGATCGCCTGGCGGATGCCCTTCATCAGATCCTGATAGTAGTTCAGGTTGTTCCAGGAGAGCAGCATGCCGCCAAGCGCCTCGTCGGCGCGCACCAGATGGTGCAGATAGGCGCGGGAATAATCGCGCGCGGCCGGGCAGTTCGATTCCTCGTCCAGCGGCCGCATGTCCTCCGCATGGCGGGCATTGCGGATATTGACCTTGCCGCGGCGGGTGAAGGCGAGCCCATGGCGGCCCGAACGGGTCGGCATCACGCAATCGAACATGTCGATGCCGCGCGCCACCGATTTCAGCATGTCGTCCGGCGTGCCGACGCCCATCAGGTAACGCGGCTTTTCGAACGGCAGAACCGGAAGCGTGGTTTCGAGCATCTTCAGCATGACGTCCTGCGGCTCGCCGACGGCAAGCCCACCGACCGCATAACCCTTCAGATCGAGCTGTTTCAGGCCTTCGGCTGAGCGGACGCGCAGTTCCGGCTGGTCACCGCCCTGGACGATGCCGAACATCGCCTTGCCCGGCTGATCGCCGAAAGCGACGCGGCAACGCTCGGCCCAGCGCAGCGACAGTTCCATTGCCCGCTCGATCTCCTTCGGCTCGGCGGGCAGCGCCACGCATTCGTCGAGCTGCATCTGGATGTCGGAGCCGAGCAGGCCTTGAATTTCGATCGAGCGCTCCGGCGACATGTGGTGCAGGCTGCCGTCGACATGGCTCTTGAACGTCACGCCCTTCTCGTCGAGCTTCCGAAGGCCCGACAGCGACATGACCTGGAAACCGCCGCTATCGGTGAGGATCGGATGTTTCCAGCGGATCAGTTCATGCAGGCCGCCAAGCCGGGCGACGCGCTCCGCACCCGGGCGCAGCATCAGGTGATAGGTATTGCCGAGAATGATATCGGCACCGGTATCGCGCACCTGGTCGAGATACATGGCCTTGACAGTGCCGACCGTGCCGACCGGCATGAAGGCCGGGGTGCGGATCGTGCCGCGCGGCATGGTGATTTCGCCAAGCCGCGCGCCGCCATCGGTAGCCTTGAGATTGAACTGGAAAGTCTCGGTCATCGGTTGTCCCGGAAAAGCAGGCTGGAATCGCCATAGGAATAAAAGCGGTAGCCGGTTTCGATCGCGTGGGAATAGGCCGCGCGCATCGTCTCCAGCCCGCAGAAGGCCGAAACCAGCATGAACAGCGTCGATCGCGGCAGGTGGAAATTGGTCATCAGCATATCGACCGCCTTGAAGCGGTAGCCCGGCGTGATGAATATGCCGGTCGCCCCGCTCCAGGGTTTTACCGTGCCGTCATCGGCAACGGCGCTCTCGATCAGGCGCAAAGAGGTGGTGCCGACGCAGACGATGCGCCCACCGGCGCGTTTCACCGCATTCAGCCGCGCGGCGGTCTCGGCGCTGACATGGCCGATCTCCTGGTGCATCTTGTGCTCGGCCGTGTCGTCCGCCTTGACCGGCAGGAAGGTCCCTGCCCCGACATGCAGCGTCACGAAATGCCGTTCGATGCCGGCAGCAGCGAGGTTCGAGAAAAGCTCCGGCGTGAAATGCAGGCCCGCCGTCGGCGCCGCGACGGCACCTTCCTCGCGAGCGTAGATGGTCTGGTAGTCCTTTTGGTCCTGTGCGTCTTCCGGGCGCTTGGCGGCGATATAGGGCGGCAGCGGAATGTGCCCGACCGCCATGATCGCCTCGTCGAGCGCCGGGCCGGAAAGATCGAAGCGCAGGGTGACTTCGCCGCCCTCGCCCTTGTCTTCTACGGTTGCGGCAAGCGAACCGATCAGGCAGGCATTGCCGCCATGGCCGAATTCGAGCCGGTCGCCGATCTTGATGCGTTTTCCAGGTTTGGCGAAGGCCTTCCAGCGATCGGGCGCAACGCGCATATGCAGCGTCGCGGAGACCTGCTGGCCACCCGCTCCTTCGCGGTGGCGGATGCCTTCCAACTGCGCCGGTATGACCTTGGTGTCGTTGAAGACCAGCGCGTCGCCCGGTTTCAGGAAACCCGGCAGATCGGACACGCGGTGATCGGCAAGCACCGGCTGGCCCGCTGATTCTCCCTCTGGCCGCACGACGAGCAACCGGGCGCTGTCACGCGGGCTCGCGGGCCTCAGCGCTATATTTTTTTCCGGGAGATCGAAGTCGAAGAGATCGACGCGCATGGATTTTCCAAAAAAAGCGAAGCCCGCCCCGCCGACAGACGGAGCGGGCCATTCGTTCCGTCGAGATCAGACGTCGGCGGCGACGCGCACCGAAACGATCGAGTCCGGATCCTTGACCGGCTCGCCCTTCTTGATCTGGTCGATGAAGTCCATGCCTTCGATGACCTGGCCCCACACAGTGTACTGCTTGTTCAGCCACGGGGCGTCGGTGAAGCAGATGAAGAACTGCGAGTTGGCCGAGTTCGGGCTCTGCGAACGGGCCATGGAGCAGGTGCCGCGGACATGCGGGACGGCGGAGAATTCAGCCTTGAGGTCCGGCTTTTCCGAGCCACCCATGCCGGCGCGGGCCGGGTTGAAGCTCTCGGAACCCTGCTTGCCGAATTTCACGTCGCCTGTCTGGGCCATGAAATCGGGAATGACGCGATGGAAAACCACGCCGTCATAGGCGTTCTCGCGGGCAAGCTCCTTGACGCGGGCGACGTGGCCCGGCGCCAGGTCGGGCAGAAGCGAGATGACGACCTTGCCCTTGGTGGTTTCCATGATGAGGGTGTTTTCCGGATCTTTGATCTCGGCCATATGCTTTCTCCTTAATTCGGCACCCGATCGTCGTCTGCGACAGGGGCGCCCTTCGTTTAATTCCTGCGGCCTACTTCTTACCGACGGTGACCTTGATCATCTTGTCGGGATTGGTGACCTCGCCATTGCTACCCTGGCCGCGCTTGATCTTGTCGACCAGTTCCATGCCGGACACGACCTTGCCAACGGCGGTATACTGGCCGTCCAGGCTCGGGTATTTGGTGAACATGATGAAGAATTGCGAGTTCGCGGAATTCGGATCCTGCGACCGCGCCATGCCGACGATACCGCGCTCGAACGGCACTTTCGAGAATTCGGCCGGAATATCCGGCATTTCCGAGCCGCCCATCCCGGCGCGAGCCGGGTTGAAGCTCTTGCCCCCCTGCTTGCCGAACTCTACGTCGCCCGTCTGGGCCATGAAGCCGTTGATGACCCGATGGAAGACGACGTTGTCGTATTCGCCCTTGGTGGCGAGCGCCTTCATCTGCGCCACATGTTTCGGCGCAACTTCCGGCATCAGCTGGATCAGCACGGGGCCATCCTTCAGCTCGATGGTCAGGAAATCATCCGGCGCGGCAACAGCCGGCAGAACCATGGAGGCGAGGGCGAAAGCGCCGGCGACGGCAAGACGAAGCAGTTTCATGGAAAGATCTCCGGGTTTCGGAAACGATCAGCGTTTCAGCTTGTTGTTCAGGGCCTTCAGGACCGCGGCAGGCACGAAAGCGCTGACGTCGCCGCCCATCGCCGCGATCTGCCGGACTAATGTGGCCGTAATGGGCCGCGACGCAGTGCCTGCAGGCAGGAAGACGGTCTGGATATCCGGCGCCATCTGCCGGTTCATGCCTGCCATCTGCATTTCGTAGTCGAGATCGGTGCCGTCGCGCAGGCCGCGGATCAATAGGCCGGCGCCGTTGGCGCGGGCGGCATCGACCACCAGCTTGTCGAAGGAAACCACCGATACGTGGCTGGCTTTGCCCGGCAACGCTTCGGCAAGCGAGGCGCTGATGAGTTCGGCCCGCTCCTCGAAGGTGAACATCGGCACCTTGCCCGGATGAATGCCGATCGCGACGATCACCTTGTCCGCGACATTCAGCGCCTGGACGAGCACGTCCAGATGTCCGTGGGTCATCGGATCGAAAGAACCGGGATAAAAAGCGGTGGTCATGCCGAGGTCCGGAACTGTTTCAGCGAAATTTCACGCGCCTTTTGTCACGGAAGCCGCCCAACCGCAAGCATCTCCCAATTCTGAACGAAAGATGAATGGCCCGTTCAAGGGCGTTTCAGCGGCGCCATGGTCTTATGGCGATCGTGGCGGGCGAAAGACCCGTGCGTATCTCGGGAGAAACGACGACAAATGCTGGCTTTGATGGTGATGGGAGCCGTGGTTCTCGCTTTTGCATTGGAGGCTTTCGTAGTCGCCTTCGGACCGGAAGAAGCCTGAAAGAGACTTCGAATTCTGAACGCCAGATGAACAGAGCATTCAAGGTCGCTTCAGAGCCACACGGTTAAGTATCTCTCAAAATGCGGTGGAACCTGTTTGCGCGATGCGCGTTCAGGCTAACAAGAAGGACAGATGGCGATGATCGCGAGAAGGAAAACGATCATGCTGGACAAGATCACCATGATCAACCTGGTCTGGACGGCCATGATTGCGGTGATGCTGACGGCAACGGTAACCCTTTATCAAGATAAATCCCAATTGGCAGATCTCAATTATCCGCAAGTAACGGGCCGTTATAGCGATCTCTCGTACTACTGAGGCGGATACACGGACGAGAAAGGAACCCCATGTTCGTGACGTTGACAGTACTTGCAGGTTTGATCAGCATCATGTTCGTGGCTTCCGTGGCCTCAACGATTTCCGAGCTCCGGCGCGAACGTGCCGACATGAAGGATTTCAGGGATTTCTCGCGCCGCCACAGCGTGTTCTGACGGATTGCCCGATTTGACGATTTGACAGTAGCGAACCGCATTCACGCAGACTTTCCCGTCGCAAGCGGTTCAAACAAAAGCCGGAGGATTTTCATCCTCCGGCTTTTTATTTTGGGCGTTTTTTGATTGAGGTGCGGCTTATTCCGCCGCACCCTCATCCGTCGGACCCGCTTCCGGGGCGGCAGCGCCGAGATCACCGGTCTCGCTGACGATTTCCTCCGGCAGGCCATTGCCGTTTTCCTCGTCGCCTTCCGGCTCGCTGATACGCTCGACCGAGACAACCTTTTCGTCCTTGGCGGTCGAGAAGATCGTAACGCCCTTCGTAGCGCGGCTGGCGATGCGGATGCCGTTGACCGGCACGCGGATCAGCACACCGCCATCGGACACCAGCATGATCTGGTCGTTGTCCTCGATCGGGAAGGCAGCGACCAGTTCGCCGATCTCCGCGGTCTTGGACGTATCGGTAGCGCGGATGCCCTTGCCGCCGCGGCCCGAGGTGCGGAAGTCGTAGGAAGACGACCGCTTTCCAAAACCCTTTTCGGAAACCGTCAGCACGAACTGCTCGCGGGCCTTCAGTTCCTCGTAACGCTCGTCGGAGAGCTGTCCCTCCTCGGTGACTTCCTCACCCACGAGAGCGATATCCTCCTCGTCGACGCCTGCGGCGCGACGTTCGGTCGCCGAACGCTTGAGATAGGCCGCACGCTCCCAGGGCTCCGCGTCCACATGGCCGACAATGGTCATGGAGATGATGCGGTCGCTTTCGCCGAGCGTGATGCCGCGTACGCCGATCGAATTGCGGCCGGCAAAGACGCGCACGTCACCGACGGGGAAGCGAATGCACTGACCGAGCGCCGTGGTCAGCAGCACGTCGTCCTGATCGGTGCAGGTCTCGACGGAGAGGATTTCGTCACCCTCTTCCTCGAGCTTCATGGCGATCTTGCCGTTGCGGTTGACCTGCACGAAGTCCGACAGCTTGTTGCGGCGAACGGTGCCGCGGGTTGTCGAGAACATCACGTCCAGGTTCTCCCAGGTCGTTTCGTCCTCTGGCAGCGGCATGATCGTGGTGATGCGTTCGCCCGGCTCCAGCGGCAGCATGTTGATCAGCGCCTTGCCGCGGGACTGCGGCGTGCCGATCGGCAGGCGCCAGACCTTTTCCTTGTAGACGATGCCGCGCGAGGAGAAGAACAGAACCGGCGTGTGGGTATTGGCCACGAACAGGCGCGTGACGAAATCCGCGTCGCGCGTCGCCATGCCGGAACGGCCCTTGCCGCCGCGACGCTGGGCGCGATAGGTGCCGAGCGTGACGCGCTTGATATAACCGAGATGCGAAACGGTGACGACCATGTCCTCGCGGGCGATGAGATCCTCATCGTCCATTTCGAGACCGCCTTCGAGGATCTGCGTGCGGCGCGGCGTGCCGAATTCATCGCGTACGGCAGCGAGCTCTTCCTTGACGATCGTCTGGATGCGCAGGCGCGACGACAGGATGTCGAGGTAATCGCTGATCTCGGCGCCGATCTTGTTGAGTTCGTCACCGATTTCATCGCGGCCGAGAGCCGTCAGGCGGGCGAGACGGAGCTCGAGGATGGCGCGCGCCTGTTCCTCGGACAGATTGTAGGTGCCGTCCTCGTTAATCTTGTGGCGCGGATCGTCGATGAGCCGGATCAGCGCATCGACGTCCTGAGCCGGCCAACGACGGGTCATCAACTGCTCGCGCGCCGTCTGCGGATCGGGTGCGCGACGGATCAGGAGAATGATCTCGTCGATATTGGCGACCGCGATCGCCAGGCCCACCAGGACGTGAGCACGTTCGCGAGCCTTTCGCAGCAGGTATTTCGTGCGCCGGCTCACCACTTCCTCGCGGAAGGACACGAAGGCGCGCAGCATGTCGAGCAGCGCGAGCTGTTCCGGCTTGCCGCCATTCAGCGCCACCATGTTGCAGCCGAACGAGGTCTGCAGCGGCGTGTAACGATAGAGCTGGTTGAGGATCACGTCCGCATTGGCATCGCGCTTCAGCTCGACGACGACCCGGTAACCCTGGCGGTCGGATTCGTCGCGCAGGTCGGAAATGCCCTCGATGCGCTTTTCGCGCACCAGCTCGCCGATCTTCTCGACCATGGTCGCCTTGTTCACCTGATAGGGAACTTCGGTGATGATGATCTGCTCGCGATCGCCGCGCATCGGTTCGATTGCGGCGACGCCGCGCATGATCACCGAGCCGCGGCCGGTCTCATAGGCGGAACGGATGCCGGCCCGCCCGAGAATCAGGGCGCCTGTCGGAAAGTCCGGACCGGGAATGATCTCCATCATTTCCGGCAGCTCGATCGCCGGGTTGTCGATCAGGGCGATACAGCCGTTGATCACTTCCACCAGATTGTGCGGCGGGATGTTGGTCGCCATGCCGACGGCGATGCCGCCTGCGCCGTTGACCAGAAGGTTCGGGAATTTCGCCGGCACCACGACGGGCTCGGAGAGCGTGCCGTCATAGTTGTCGCGGAAATCGACGGTTTCCTTGTCGAGATCGTCGAGCAGCGCGTGGGCCGCTTTCTCGAGGCGGCATTCGGTGTAACGTTCGGCCGCCGGCGGATCGCCGTCGATCGAGCCGAAATTGCCTTGGCCGTCGATCAGCGGCAGGCGGAGCGACCAGTCCTGCGCCATACGCGCCAGCGCGTCATAGATGGCCGAGTTGCCGTGGGGATGGAATTTACCCATCACGTCCCCGGTTACACGGGCGCATTTGACATATTTCTTGTTCCAGTCGATGCCGAGTTCCGACATGCCGTAGAGGATGCGCCGGTGGACCGGCTTCAGTCCGTCGCGGACATCAGGAAGGGCGCGGCTGACGATGACGCTCATGGCGTAATCGAGGTAGGACCGCTGCATCTCTTCCATGATGGAAATGGGTTCGATGCCTGGAGGCAGCTTTCCGCCGCCGGGTGTGCTTTGCTCAGTCAAATCGGATCACGATCTCTGTTCGGAATCAGTTTCTTTTTTATAGCGGAAAGCGGTTCCGAGCGCCAATTTCCACAATGGTTTTGAACAGCTTTTGCGGCTTTAACACGGCTTTTGAACAAGGTCGAAACATGCCGCGACGCTGACGGGGTGGGCTTTCTTTCGCTGCCGGCCTGTCCTAACAATCTTCGCATGCGACTGCAAGGATTGCAGCCTGACAGGGAGAGGATATGGCGACCCCCGATATGCTGGTCAATGCGCTGACCACGATGCTCGTGACACTCGACCCGCCCGGTCTGGCGCCGGTCTTTCTGGGCCTGACCGTCGGCATGACCGCCCTCCAGCGCCGCCAGGTCGCCTTCCGGGGATCGCTGATCGCCTTCGGCATCCTCGCCGTCTTCGCGCTGTTCGGTTCGAGCGTGCTCGGGCTGCTCGGCATTTCGATCGGTGCCTTCCGCATCGCCGGCGGCCTGCTGCTTTTCTGGATCTCGTTCGAAATGGTGTTCGAGAAACGCCAGGAGCGAAAGGAGAAGACATCCCAGGCGGCGATCACCATCGACCACATCCACAATATTGCGGTGTTTCCGCTGGCGCTGCCGCTGATTGCCGGACCGGGCGCGATCTCGGCTACCGTCCTGCTTTCCGGCACCCTGCCCGGCGTTCTCGATCGGGCGCTTTTCATCGGCGTCATCGCGCTGATCATGCTGCTCGTCTACGCAACGCTTCTGGTCGCCGAACGGCTCGACCGTTTCCTCGGGGTCACCGGAAGGGCGATCCTCACCCGTCTGCTCGGCGTGATCCTGGCGGCGCTCTCCGTTCAGTTCGTCGTCGACGGGGTGCGCTCGGCCTTCAATCTTTAGGCCCGCACCCTTCGCGTAGGACCCAGCGTTAGGTAAGACCTGGGCGACAGAGCGGAATTTTCTGCTAAAACGCGATTCATCTCACCTCACTCGAAGGTCTCCATGATGCGCCGCATGTTGCGCCGGCTCCTGCCGGAAGCCACCCCCGTCAGCCCCAAGGAACGATTGCGTGCCGCACTTGGCGCGCTCGTGGGCATTCTGGTGACGGGACTGCTGGGAAGCCTGGCTTTGAAGGCAGATGCAACGCTTCCGGCGCTGGTCGCCCCCATGGGGGCTTCGGCCGTGCTGTTGTTTGCGGTGCCTTCCAGCCCGCTTGCCCAGCCGTGGTCGATCCTTGGCGGCAATATCGTCGCCGCTCTTGTCGGCGTGACCGCCGCGCTTTTGATACCCGACCCCTTCCTGGCCTCGGCGGTGGCAATCGCCGTTGCCATCGCCGCGATGATGACGCTTCGGTGCCTGCATCCCCCGAGCGGGGCGATCGCGTTGACCGCGGTGCTGGGTGGGCCGGCCATCCACCAACTCGGATATGGTTTCGTGATCTGGCCCGTCGCCGGCAACTCGCTGGCCCTGCTGCTGCTCGCGCTGGCCTTCAACAATCTGACGGGACGTCGATACCCGCACGCGGCCAAGCCGACGGCGGCCGATCACGGCACGACCGATCCCGCCTCGATCCAGCGGATCGGCTTTACCTCCGCCGACCTCGACGATGTCCTGAAAGAATACGACGAATTCCTGGATATCGACCGCGACGACCTCGAAACCATCCTGCGGCGGACGGAATTGCGCTCCTATCGCCGGCGCGCCGGCCATCTCGATTGCGCCAGCATCATGTCGCGCGATGTGGTGGCGGTCGCACCCGACAATACGCTGAAGGAGGCGCACGACCTGATGCGCGCCCACCATTTCAAGGCCCTACCGGTTACCAACGACAGGGCGGAAGTGGTTGGCATCGTCACCCAGACAGATTTTCTCGACAAGGCGAACTGGACGAGAGGCCGGCCGAAAATCGGTTTTGCCCAGCGTGTGCGCCTCGTCCTGTCGGGGGCCAGCGCACCGAACGACACGGTCAAGGACATCATGACAGCGCCTGTCAGGACGGTTGGCCCGGCCACGCCGATCGCAGACGCTATCGTCATCTTCGCCGAGGAGGGGCTGCACTACCTGCCGGTAACCCGCGAGAACAACAAGCTGGTCGGCATTCTCTCGCAATCGGACGTCCTGGTCGCGATGCTCGCCGACAAGGCAGCCGCCTGATCGATAATTCAGGCAGCTGCCGTTTTATAAATCGATGCCGACCGATCGATCAGAACGGGATGTCGTCGTCGAGATCGCGCGAGAAATTGCCGCCGGCCGGCTGACCGCCGGAGGACGGAGCGCCGCGGCTCGCGCCGCCCGCAGCGGGCCGACGCTCGTAATCGTCACCGCCGCCAAAATCATTGCCGCCGAAATCGCTGCCGACACGATTGCCGCCGCCGCCGCCACCGCCGAAACCAGCACGGTCACCGCCGCCCTCGCCGCGGCCATCCAGCATGGTCAGCGTCGAGTTGAAGCCCTGAAGCACGATTTCCGTCGAATAGCGGTCGTTGCCGGTCTGGTCCTGCCACTTGCGGGTCTGCAGCGCGCCTTCGATATAGAGCTTGGCGCCCTTCTTCACGTATTGCTCGACGACCTTGCAGAGACCTTCGTTGAAGACGACGACAGTATGCCATTCGGTCTTCTCGCGGCGTTCGCCATTGTTGCGATCGCGCCAGGTTTCGGACGTGGCGATGCGAAGGTTGGCGATCGGCCGGCCGTCCTGCGTCCGGCGGATTTCAGGATCAGCCCCCACATTCCCCACCAGGATTACCTTGTTCACACTACCAGCCATATTCATCACCTCATCTGCCGCCCGGTAACGGCACCAAAAATCAATCGCGGCACTCTAGCCCATCGGGCCCAGCCATTGGGTTTTTGCGATCTTTAATCCACAGGCAAATTTGTTCTTTATTTGTTCTATTTTATTCCTATAGTGCTGTCAACCGACTCGGGAACGGCGTTGCACGACAGCAGTTTCGTCTCGACAGTCGTGGATCAATCACTACATAAGGGCCTTCGATCCTCCCGAGAGCATAAGATGAGCGAACTGAAGAGCATTTCCATACGTGGTGCGCGCGAGCATAATTTGAAGGGGATCGATCTCGATTTGCCCCGCAATTCGCTGATCGTCATGACCGGCCTGTCCGGTTCGGGCAAGTCTTCGCTCGCCTTCGACACGATCTACGCAGAAGGCCAGCGGCGTTATGTCGAAAGTCTTTCGGCCTATGCGCGCCAGTTCCTGGAAATGATGCAGAAGCCGGATGTCGACCAGATCGACGGGCTTTCTCCGGCAATCTCGATCGAGCAGAAGACGACCTCGCGCAATCCGCGCTCGACGGTCGGCACGGTCACCGAAATCTACGACTATATGCGCCTGCTTTTTGCACGCGTCGGGGTGCCCTATTCGCCGGCGACAGGCCTGCCGATCGAAAGCCAGACGGTCAGCCAGATGGTCGACCGCATCCTCGCCTTCGAGGAAGGCACGCGTCTTTATATTCTGGCACCGATGATCCGCGGGCGCAAAGGCGAGTACAAAAAAGAACTCGCCGACCTGATGAAAAAGGGGTTCCAGCGCGTCAAGGTCGACGGCCAGTTTTACGAGATCGCCGACGTTCCGGCGCTCGACAAGAAATACAAGCACGATATCGATATCGTCGTGGACCGGCTCGTGGTCCGCTCCGATATTGCCGCGCGCCTGGCCGACAGTCTCGAAACCTCGCTGAAACTGGCCGACGGGCTGGCGGTTGCCGAATTCGCCGACAAGCCGCTTCCGCCGGAAGAGACTTCGGCCGGCGGATCCGCGAACAAATCCCTCAACGAAACGCATGAGCGGGTGCTGTTTTCTGAAAAATTCGCCTGCCCCGTTTCCGGATTCACCATTTCGGAAATCGAGCCGCGGCTGTTTTCGTTCAACAACCCATTTGGCGCCTGCCCGACCTGCGACGGTCTCGGCTCGCAGCAGAAGGTGGACGAAGCACTGATCGTGCCGGAACCTGCCCGGACACTGCGCGACGGCGCGATTGCGCCATGGGCGAAATCCACGTCTCCCTACTATAACCAGACGCTCGAAGCACTGGGCAAGGTTTTCGATTTCAAGCTGTCCAGCCGCTGGAACGAGCTTTCTGCAGAGGCGCAGAAAGCCATCCTCGAGGGCACCGAGGAAAAGATCGAATTCCACTATGCCGACGGCGCCCGCTCCTACAAAACGGTCAAGAATTTCGAAGGCATCGTGCCGAACCTCGAACGCCGCTGGAAGGAAACCGACAGCGCTTGGGCGCGCGAGGAGATCGAACGGTACATGTCGGCGGCCCCCTGCCCGGCCTGCAACGGCTATCGCCTGAAGCCGGAGGCACTCGCCGTAAAGATCAACAAGCTGCATATCGGCCAGGTCACCGAGATGTCGATCCGGATCGCGCGTGACTGGTTCGAGGTGCTGCCGGAACAGTTGAACGCCAAGCAGAATGAGATCGCGGTCCGCATTCTGAAAGAAATCCGCGAACGCCTGCGGTTCCTGAACGATGTCGGCCTTGATTATCTCAGCCTGTCGCGCAATTCCGGCACGCTCTCCGGCGGCGAAAGCCAGCGCATCAGGCTTGCCTCGCAGATCGGCTCCGGCCTGACCGGCGTACTCTACGTTCTCGACGAGCCGTCGATCGGCCTGCACCAGCGCGACAATGCCCGCCTGCTCGATACGCTGAAACACCTGCGCGACATCGGCAATACGGTGATTGTCGTCGAGCATGACGAAGACGCGATCATGAGTGCCGACTACGTGGTCGATATCGGCCCTGCGGCCGGCATCCATGGCGGACAGGTGGTGGCCGAAGGCACGCCCAACGAGGTGATGGCCAATCCGAAATCGCTGACCGGCAAATATCTGTCGGGCGAGCTCGGCGTGCCGGTACCCGCCGAGCGCCGCAAGCCGAAAAAGGGAAAGGAAATCAAGGTTTTTGGCGCCCGCGGCAACAACCTCAAGAATGTCACGGCCGCCATTCCGCTCGGCGTGTTCACCGCTGTGACAGGCGTGTCCGGCGGCGGCAAGTCGACTTTTCTGATCGAGACGCTTTACAAATCCGCCGCACGCCGCGTCATGGGCGCCCGCGAAATCCCGGCCGAGCACGACAGGATCGACGGTTTTGAACACATCGACAAGGTGATCGATATCGACCAGTCACCGATCGGCCGGACGCCGCGTTCAAACCCCGCCACCTATACCGGCGCCTTCACGCCGATCCGCGACTGGTTTGCCGGCCTGCCGGAGGCTAAAGCTCGCGGCTACCAGCCGGGTCGTTTCTCGTTCAACGTCAAGGGCGGCCGCTGCGAAGCCTGCCAGGGCGACGGCGTCATCAAGATCGAGATGCACTTCCTGCCGGACGTCTACGTCACCTGCGACGTCTGCCACGGCAAGCGCTACAATCGCGAGACGCTCGACGTCACCTTCAAGGGCAAGTCGATCGCCGACGTGCTCGACATGACGGTCGAGGAAGGCGTCGAGTTCTTCTCGGCGGTTCCGGCGGTGCGCGACAAGCTGCAATCGCTTTTCGATGTCGGCCTCGGCTATATCAAGGTGGGCCAGCAGGCCAATACGCTTTCGGGTGGCGAGGCGCAGCGCGTCAAGCTAGCCAAGGAATTGTCAAAACGTTCGACGGGGCGCACGCTTTACATCCTCGATGAGCCGACGACCGGCCTGCATTTCCACGACGTCGCCAAGCTTCTGGAAATGCTGCAGGAACTGGTGAACCAGGGCAATTCCGTGGTGGTTATCGAGCACAATCTCGAGGTCATCAAGACGGCCGACTGGATCATCGATATCGGCCCGGAAGGCGGCACCGGCGGCGGCGAAGTGATCGCGGCCGGCACGCCCGAGCAGATCGTCAAGGAAAAGCGGTCCTATACCGGCCACTTCCTGAAGGAACTGCTGGAGCGGCGGCCGATGAAGAAGGTGGAAGCGGCGGAGTGAACCTCCGCACAAGGGAGGCAATTCATGACCAAAGCCGGCACAATACGCACGGGCATCGGCGGCTGGACCTTCGAGCCGTGGGAGGGCACGTTCTATCCTGAAAAACTGGCGAAAAAGAAGCAGCTCGAATATGCGGCCAGCAAACTGAAGGTCATCGAGGTCAACGGCACCTATTACGGGTCGCAAAAGCCCGAAACCTTCGCCAAATGGGCATCGGAAGTGCCGGACGGCTTCATCTTTTCGCTGAAGGCAAGCCGCTTCACCACCAACCGCAAGGTTTTGGCCGAGGCAGGAGAATCGATCGAGAAATTCCTGACCCAGGGCCTGACCGAGCTTGGCGACCATCTCGGGCCGTTGCTCTGGCAGTTCGCGCCGACCAAGAAGTTCGAAGCGGATGATTTCGAGGCCTTCCTGAAATTGCTGCCGAACAAGTTGGACGGGCTGAAGCTGACCCATGTGGTTGAGGTCCGTAACGACACGTTCAAGGTGCCGGAATTCATCGCTCTGCTTTCGAAATACAACATCGCGCCCGTCTGTGCCGATCATTTCGACTATCCGATGATCGCGGATGTCACGGCGGATTTCGTCTACGCGCGCCTGCAGAAGGGGTCGGACGACATCAAGACCTGTTATGCAGAAGAGGATATGAAAGCCTGGGCGAAAAGGCTGGAAACCTGGGCCGAGGGCGGCGTGCCGGACGACCTGCCGCTGGTCGATGACAAACACAAGCCGAAGAAGGAGCCGCGCGACGTCTTCGCCTTCTTCATCCACGAGGGCAAGGTGAACGCGCCCTATGGCGCGATGGCGATGCGCGAACTCCTGGAAAGCCGAAGCTAGGGATCCAGGCCGATGCCGGCATGGACGGCGAGATCTTCGGCCGTCATGCCCCTGCCCGCCCGCTTGCCGGCTTCGCCATGCAGATAGACGCCTGCTGCGGCTGCCTCGAAGGCGGGCATGCCTTGGGCGAGCAATGCGCCAATCACGCCGGCCAGAACGTCGCCGGAACCGGCAGTCGCGAGCCACGGCGGTCCGTTGGTATTGATATAGGCGCGTCCATCGGGGCTGGCGATCACCGTATCGGCGCCCTTGTAGACAATGGCAGCGTGGGCTCGGGTCGAGGCCTTCACCGCCTTTTCCACCTTGCTCAGGTTGTCATCCGCGGCGATGTCGGGAAACAGGCGGGCGAATTCGCCCTCGTGCGGCGTCAGCACCAGACGGGTCTCCTCGCCGGCAAAGGCATCGAACAGGTCCGAAGGCTTTTCCTTGAAGGAAGTAATGCCGTCTGCATCGAGCACCAGCGGGCGATCCTTCAGCGCCAGCGCGAATTGTCTTGTTTTCTTGCCGATGCCGAAGCCCGGTCCGAGCACAAAAGCGGCGAGTTTTGCCGAACCGAGCCAGTTTTCCAGATCTTTCACCGTATCGACCGGATGCAGCATGATCGCAGTCAGCGAGGCTGCGTTGACCGGCATGGCAGTGCTCGGCGAACCGACCGTCACCAGCCCTGCCCCGGCCTTCAGGCCTGCGGTCGCAGAAAGCCGAGCCGCACCCGTCTTGCCAGCCTCGCCGGAAAATACGGCCAGATGTCCGCGGCGGTATTTATGGGTTTCGCGTCCCGGCTCGGCCAACAGACCGCGCCACAATTCCGGTCCGTTTTCCCTCGTCTCGCCCGCAACCTCACGGATGATGCGGGCCGGAATGCCGATATCGAAAACCTCGACGTCACCGCAAAGTGACCTTCCCGGCAGCAGCAGGTGGCCCGGCTTTCGGGTCATGAAGGTGACCGTATGGACGACCTGAAAGGCGGCGCCGAGCGGTACGCCACGCCTTCCGCAGAGACCGGAAGGCAGGTCGACGGCGATAACCGGTATCCGCGCCTCGCCGACCCGGCGGATCACATCCGCGACAATGTCGGGCACGTCACGCGTCAGGCCGGCGCCGAACAGCGCATCGATCACCACGTCGCCCGCCATCGGCCGGTAGGCTTGGAGCGGTTCAGACGGCAGGTCGCAGAGCTCGCGCGCCTGCCTGGCATCTCCCTTCAGCTTCTGCGGGTCGCCGAGATGGTGGACGCGAACAGGAGCCCCGGCTTGGCCAAGCACGCGGGCCGCCACATATCCGTCGCCGCCATTGTTTCCGGGGCCGCAGAGCGCGACAAAACGCAAGGCGCCGGGAAATTGCCGGAGTGCGGCCGCCGCAACCGCCTGCCCTGCCCGCTCCATCAGATCGAATGACGGAATGCCGGATCGGGCAGAGGCGGCGTCCGCCGCTGCCATCTCGTCGGGTGTCAGAAGCAATGAGACAAGCGAAGCATCCATAGGCGCAATTGAACGGAAAGATGATCAGAAAACAAGCGCCGTCTGGCCCGCTAGATAGGCAAAAAATTGTGCAAATGCCTAAATTTACGTCCTCACCCGTGCTATATTCGACAATGCTTAACTAATGGAAAAACTTCAAAAAACTCCGATTCTTGTGCCGCAACGCACCAATTGTGAGAAAAACGGAAGCAATTTTGTCACTGAAGCTGCTGTTTTGTAGGGAATTAGGGCAAAACTGCATTATTTTTTTGAAAGTGTCGTCTGAGTTTGGCACGATAACTGCATTGGCATGTGCGAGCGGGTAACGGCCTGCTTCAAGAGAGAAGCGGAGATATAGTTTCTCATGAAAAAGATCGAAGCGATCATCAAGCCTTTCAAGCTCGACGAAGTGAAGGAAGCCCTTCAGGAAGTCGGGTTGCAGGGGATCACAGTGACCGAAGCCAAGGGCTTTGGCCGCCAGAAGGGCCATACCGAGCTCTATCGCGGCGCGGAGTACGTCGTCGATTTTCTGCCGAAGGTCAAAGTTGAGGTAGTCCTGGCGGACGAGAACGCGGATGCCGTCATCGAAGCCATCCGCAATGCGGCACAGACTGGACGGATTGGAGACGGCAAGATATTCGTTTCCAACATCGAGGAAGTCATCCGCATCCGCACCGGTGAAACGGGCGTGGACGCCATCTAAACGCCCCCCAATAAACGCCCTAGGGCCAAAGGCCGGGGTTCATCGTCATCGTACATCGAGGAGGTCATATGACGAGCGCAAGCGAAATCATGAAACAAATCAAGGAAAACGACGTCAAGTTCGTGGACCTGCGCTTTACCGACCCCAAGGGCAAGCTGCAGCACGTCACCATGGACATTGCGTCGGTCGATGAGGACATGTTCGCCGACGGCGTCATGTTCGACGGTTCCTCGATCGGCGGCTGGAAGGCCATCAACGAGTCGGACATGGTGCTGATGCCCGACCCGGCGACGGTCCACATGGATCCGTTCTTTGCCCAGTCGACCATGGTCATCTTTTGCGACATCCTCGATCCGATTTCCGGCGAAGCCTACAACCGCGATCCGCGCGGCACGGCCAAGAAGGCCGAAGCCTATCTGAAGGCATCCGGTATTGGCGATACGGTATTTGTCGGCCCCGAGCCGGAATTCTTCGTCTTCGACGACGTCAAGTACAAGGCCGATCCTTACAATACCGGCTTCAAGCTCGATTCGTCGGAACTGCCGTCCAACGACGACACGGACTACGAGACCGGCAACCTTGGCCACCGGCCCCGCGTCAAGGGCGGCTACTTCCCGGTCCCGCCGGTCGACAGCCTGCAGGACATGCGTTCCGAAATGCTGACCGTGCTCGCCGAAATGGGCGTGGTCGTCGAAAAGCATCACCACGAAGTGGCTTCCGCCCAGCACGAGCTCGGCGTCAAGTTTGACACCCTGGTGCGCAACGCCGACAAGATCCAGATCTACAAGTATGTCGTGCACCAGGTCGCCAATGCCTATGGCAAGACCGCGACCTTCATGCCGAAGCCGATCTTCGGCGACAACGGCTCGGGCATGCACGTGCACCAGTCGATCTGGAAGGACGGCAAGCCGACCTTCGCCGGCGACGAATATGCCGGCCTTTCCGAGAGCTGCCTCTTCTATATTGGCGGCATCATCAAGCATGCCAAGGCGATCAACGCCTTCACCAACCCGACGACGAATTCCTACAAGCGTCTCGTCCCGGGTTATGAAGCACCGGTTCTGCTCGCTTACTCGGCTCGCAACCGCTCGGCCTCGTGCCGCATTCCCTTCGGCACAGGACCGAAGTCGAAGCGCGTCGAAGTCCGCTTCCCGGATCCGCTGGCAAACCCCTATCTTGCCTTTGCCGCCATGCTGATGGCCGGCCTCGACGGCATCAAGAACAAGATCCATCCCGGCAAGGCCATGGACAAGGATCTCTACGACCTGCCGCCGAAGGAACTGAAGAAGATCCCGACCGTCTGCGGTTCTCTGCGCGAAGCCCTCGAAAACCTCGATCGCGACCGCAAGTTCCTGACCGCCGGCGGCGTCTTCGACGACGACCAGATCGACGCCTATATCGAGCTCAAGATGGTGGAAGTCATGCGCTTCGAAATGACGCCGCATCCGGTCGAGTTCGACATGTACTATTCGGCCTGATCCGACTGGGCGCGATTTCCGCGCTTGGCTGCGTTGCGAACGGCGGGCCGCAAGCCCGCCGTTTTCCATTTCGCCGAGCCTTGTGGCTTGCGCCTCCATTGCCGGTGTGCCGATGACCTCCCCCAACCCTCCACAGCCGCGCCCGATCGACTGGGTGATCTTCGCGCTTGTGCCCGTGTTCTTTTCCAGCAACCTGATCTTCGGGCGCGGCGTGATCGGCGAGATCGGGCCGTTCATCACCGCCTTCATCCGCTGGGCCGGAGCAACCCTGATCATCGTGCCGCTGCTGTATCTCGACTGGACGGCAGCCTGGACCTTTGTGCGCCGGCATACCTGGCTCTGGCTGTGGCTGGGTTTCCTGAGCATCGGCATCAGCGGCGGCTTCGTCTATTGGGCGCTGACACTGACGACGGCATCGAACGCGACGCTGATCTACACGACCTCGTCGCTGTTCATCATCCTTTTCGAATGGCAGTTTTCCGGCCGCCGGATCGGCGGCCGCGAGCTTCTGGGCATGGCGGTCGCATTCGCCGGCGTGGCGGCGATCGTGCTGCGGGGCGACGTCGGCGCCCTGGCGCACATGAATTTCAATGTCGGCGACCTCGGCATGCTCGTGGCGGCGATCTCCTTTGCGGTCTATTCGCTCCTGCTGCGCCGCCCGGCAGCCCAAGCGATCCGGCCATTCACGCTGTTCGGGCTGATCGGCTTTTCCGGGTCGCTCCTGCTGCTGCCCCCGGCGCTCTGGGAACTCTTCCATGGCGGACTGCTGCCGAGGACGTTTTCAGCCTGGTCGAAGATTGCCGGCATCATCCTGTTTGCCTCGCTTGCAGCGTTCTACTGCTTTCAGCATACGGTGAGGATATTTGGCCCGGCGACGGCGGGAGTGACGCTTTACATGATGCCGCCGGTCTCTATCGTCATGGCGGTGATATTCCTCGGTGAGACTTTTGAAAGATATCACGCGGTCGGCATCGTTCTGGTGCTCGGCGGCATAGTTCTGGCGACGACCCGGCCGCGGAGGCTGACTAAGTCTTAAGTCTATCCCGTGGAACGAAGCGGGCCGGTCTGCATTAATCTCTTGATGTCGGAGAATTTTATTCCCACATTAGGATGCGAAAGGACATCGCACCATGAAACAACGCCACGCTAAATTTACCATCGGAGAAGTGGTCCGCCACAAGGTCTTTCCGTTCCGGGGCGTCGTGTTCGATGTGGATCCGGAATTCGCCAATACGGAAGAATGGTGGAATTCCATTCCCGCAGAAATCCGGCCGAACAAGGACCAGCCCTTCTATCATCTCCTCGCGGAGAATGACGAGACGGAGTATGTCGCCTATGTCTCGGAACAGAACCTGGAACATGACGAAAACGATGCCCCGCTGCGCAATCCGCAGGTCTACCAGATCTTCGATCGCGGCCCATCCGGTCAGTTGAAGCCCAAGATCATACTGGCCCACTAACCCGAATTCGCAAGACCCGGAAAGGCGTCGGCATTCTGCCGGCGCTTTTTTCATGTCCGGAATCAGAAAGCCCGGCGCTTGGCCGGGCTTTAAGCTGTTTGGTTCCGACTGGAACTTACTGACCCTGCTTTGCAGAATTCTGGGCGTCTTCCAGCTTCTTGCGGGTCTCTTCCGCCTTGCGCTGCATGCCTTCTTCGAGGCTGCGCTGGCTTTGAGCGATCTGTTCCTGCGGCATGGCCGGACCGTCGAATACGCCGGTGAAGCCGGTGAGCGGAACCTTGATCGGGTTCGGAGCGCGGCGGAAGTTGATCGACGTGAAGACCACCTCGCCGCCCTTCTTGAGGCTAGCAATCATGGCGTCGGTCAGCGGCACTTCGGCGGTGCACTTGTCCGGAAGGCAAACGATGTAATCGAGCTTCTGGCCCTTGCCGCCGTCGATCTGCATGACGATGCCGGGCGGCACGAGCCGCGCGGTCGGGACCGAAACCTGCATGATCTTGCGGTTGACCTTGCCTTCCACCGTGATCAGGCCGACGGCGGTGATGAGCTGGCCGTTCTGGGCGGCAATGATGTTCTGCACGACGCAGAGATCGCTGTCGTCCTGCTTGGTGCAGGTCTTGAACCAGCCGAGCGGCGGTGCACCAGGAGCGGCCGCGGCCGGAGCATCCTGTGCAAGGGCTGCGACCGGCAGCGCTGCTGCGCCGGCCGAAAGAGCGAGAGCGGACATCGCCGTCCGCAGAACTTGGGTTGCCTTAAGCATCATAACGAGATCCGTCTCCTGAAATCCGCTGGGTACGGCAGACGCCGTCAACTCCCTCGGGGTGTCCTACTGCCTGTGACCTGTCGGTCAAATGAGGCAATTGAATGACCCGCCCGTGTGGCCAACCTGTTACATCGGGCGGACATCGATATCCAGTCCCTCTTTCGTATTTTTTGACAAGGAGTTAACGTCGGCGATCACTCTTTTGCATATCGCGGCGGTTGGTTGGCCTCATGGCATGCGCTATTTTGCAGGCGAATCAGCGAGGATTTCACCGCCATGGGTTCCATGCGACGCTTTCTTCCCCTCATCGCCGCGCTTCTCATCGGCACCCCGGCCCTTGCCGAACCGGTGCACGGGATAGCCATGCACGGCAGTCCGGCGCTCGGCCCCGACTACAAACATTTCCCTTACGTGAACCCGGACGTGAAGAAGGGCGGGCGTGTAACCTATGGCGTCGTCGGCACGTTCGACAGCCTCAATCCGTTCATCCTGAAAAGCATGCGCACCTCGGCGCGCGGCATCTGGGACCCGGCTTTCGGCAATCTTATCTTCGAATCGCTGATGACCCGTTCCAGCGACGAGCCGTTCACGCTTTATGGTCTGCTGGCCGAGAGCGTCGAATGGAATGACGACCGGACCTTCATCCAGTTCAATCTCAATCCGAAGGCGAAATGGTCGGATGGCCAACCGGTTACCCCGGATGATGTGATCTTTTCGTTCGAACTGTTGCGCGACAAGGCCCGCATTCCATACTCGTCCCGATTGGCGCCCGTCGCGAAAATGGAGAAGGTCGGCGAGCACGGCGTCCGTCTGACCTTCAACGAAAAGGCCGACCGGGAATTTCCGTTGATCCTCGCCACCGGCACCCCGATCCTGCCGAAACACGCAACCGATCCGGCCACCTTCGATCAGTCGACGCTAAAGCCGCCGGTCGGCTCCGGCCCTTACCGGATCAAGTCCATTTCGCCCGGAGAACGCATCGTTTATGAACGGGATCCGGGTTACTGGGGCAAGGATATTCCGGCCAAGGTGGGTTTCGACAATTACGATCAGATCAGCGTCGAATATTTCCTGCAGGACAACACGTTGTTCGAGGCCTTCAAGAAGGGCGCGATCGACATCTATCCCGACGGCAGCCCGACACATTGGGCGCGGGCCTATGATTTCCCGGCGGTCCAGAACGGCGACGTGATCAAGGATGCGTTCAAGCCGCAGCTGCCGACCGGCATGCTCGGTTTCGTGTTCAATACGAGAAGAGCGCTCTTCGCCGACGTGAACGTGCGCGCCGGCCTGTCGCTCGCCTTCGATTTCGAATGGGCCAACAAGAACCTCTTCGAGGGCGCCTATACCCGCACCGAGAGCTTCTGGCAGAACTCGCCCCTCTCCTCGCTCGGCAAGCCGGCGGACGAGCGGGAGCTCAAGATCCTCGGACCCATCAAGAACAGGATCGAACCGGTTGTGCTCGACGGCAGTTATCATCTGCCGAAGACCGACGCTTCCGGCGCGGACCGCAAGGTGTTGCGCGATGCGGTCGATCTTCTCAGGAAGGGCGGTTATGCGATCAAGAACGGCAGGATGACGGACGCTTCGGGCAGGCCGTTGACCTTCGAGGTCATGACCCAGACCCAGGACCAGGAAAAGCTCGCGATCGCCTATCAGCGGACGCTGAAAATGATCGGCGTCGACATGTCGATCCGCACCGTCGACGATGCCCAGTACCAGGCCCGCTCCGGCAATTTCGACTATGACATGATCGTCAAATCCTATCCCGCGTCCCTATCGCCCGGCATCGAACAGGCCGGGCGCTGGGGATCGGATTCCCGCAATCGCGACGGCAGCTTCAATTTTGCCGGCACTGCGGATCCCGATCTCGACAAGCTGATCGAGGCCATGCTGACCGTTCGCAGCAAGGAGGATTTCGAGGCTGCGGTGCGGGCTTACGACCGGATGCTGATTTCCGGTCACTATCTCGTTCCGCTCTATCATATCCCCGATCAGTGGGTGGCGCGTCGCAAGCATATCGGTTATCCGGAAAAGCTCCCGCTCTATGGCTACCAGCTCAACACCTGGTGGGATAAGCGGGCGCAATAATCCGGCCTCTTCCGGTTACCGAAGAAAGGACGCCGCCATGGAGCGCGTAACCATCGACATCGTTTCGGATATCGTCTGCCCCTGGTGTTACCTCGGCAAAGCGCGGATGGAACTGGCGGTCGCCGAAGTGCAGGACGAGATCGGCGTGGATATCAACTGGCGCCCTTATCGGCTCAATCCGGACCATCCGCCCGAGGGCGTCGACCATCAGGCCGACCTTGCCGCCAAGCTCGGCGGCAAGGATGCCGTCGAACGCGCCCACGCCATGCTGAAGAAACTCGGCGAAGAAGTCGGCATCAAATACAATTTCGAGGCGATCAAGATCGGCCCCAACACGCTCGATGCGCATCGCCTGCTGCATTGGGCGATCGTCGAAGATCGCCAAATCCAGGACAAGGTTGCGACCGCCCTGTTTAAGGCGAATTTCGAGGAAGGCCGCAATGTCAGCGATCACGCCGTGCTGGCCGATATCGCCGAACAATCGGGCCTGGACCGCAAGGTCATCGAGAACCTTCTGGCAAGCGACGCCGACAAGGACACCGTCCTTGGGGAGATCGAGGCGGCCCAGAAGATGGGCGTGACCGGCGTGCCGTTCTTCATCATCGACGGACAATACGCGGTCAGCGGAGCGCAGACGCCGGATGTGCTTGCCAATGCGCTGCGAGAAATCGCCAAGCTGAAGGCGGAAGCCCGCAAGGGCATGATCTGAGAACGGACCGACCGCGTGCGTACCGACCAGACCTTGAAGGGCGTTCTTTTCGCCTTCGCCTCGTTTGCCGCCTATTCCTGGAGCGATGCCAGCGTCAAGATGATCGAGGGCGCGCTGACGCCCTATGAAATGGGCTTTTTCGGCGCCGTCTTCATGCTCGCCGGTTTTCCCTATCTCATGAAACCAGGCGACAGCTGGCTCGACGTGGTGCGAAGCACCAACCGGCCGCTCTGGGTCCTGCGCTTCTTCTCCGCGGCTATCGGGACGATCGGCAGTGTTGCGGCCTTCACCTACCTGTCGATGGCGGAAGCCTTCGCGCTGATCTTCCTGCTGCCGTCCTTCGTGACGATCATGTCGGTGCTGTTCCTCAAGGAGACGGTCGGAATCCGGCGCTGGAGCGCCGTGATCATCGGCTTTGTCGGCGTTCTGATCATTTTGCGCCCCGGTTTCCGCGAGCTTTCGATCGGGCATGTCGGCGCGGTCTTTGCCGGGTTTTCAGGAGCGATCTCGATCATCGTCTATCGCGCCGTCGGGCCGTCCGAGAAGCACATCTCGCTCTACGGCGCCGGCGTGCTTGGCGTTCTCGTAATCCTCGGCATCCTGATGATCCCGGACTTCCATTGGCCCACCCTTCCGCAATGGGTCATGCTTGCCGGATACGGCCTGCTGGCGGCACTGGCCACCGTCTGGCTGATGTATGCCGCCAACCACGCGCCCGCCGCCGTGATCGGGCCGACCCAATACAGCCAGATGCTCTGGGCCATCCTGTTCGGCTATCTCGTCTTCGGCGACACAGTCGACCTGCCGATGTTGATCGGCATCGTGCTGATCATCGGCTCCGGCCTCCTGACGCTCGCCCGCGAGCGGGCACGCGACGTGCGCCTGCCCGCGTCCGTCGCGACGGATCAGCAAGCCGCCGTCGTCACTGTCCCCGACAACAAACCCGATATATGATCACGATTTAGCCAGTTCCGCGAACTGGGTCATCACCTGGGCGGCGGCCGTCAGCCGCTTTTCGGGGGACGGCAGGTCGCGGGTAAGGAAGACGCTGTGGTCCGGGCGAATCTTGGCGAGCGTCCCCTGTTTGGCGATATAACCGACAAGATTGGCCGGGTTCGGGAACTGTTTGTCGCGGAAGGTGACGACGATACCCTTGGGGCCGGCGTCGAGCTTCTCGACATTGGCCTTGCGGCAGAGCGACTTGATGTAGACCACCTTCAACAGGTTCTGCACCTCAACCGGCATCGGGCCGAAACGATCGACCATTTCCGCGCCGAAACCATCGATCTCCGACAGGTCCGTGACTTCGCCGAGACGGCGGTAGAGGCCCATGCGCAGATGCAGATCGGGCACGTAGCTTTCCGGGATCATCACCGTGATGCCGACGGAAATCTGCGGCGACCAGCCGGTGTCGGTGATCTCGTCGTCGCCCTTCACTTCCGCCACAGCCTCCTCCAACATCTGCTGGTAGAGCTCGAAGCCGACTTCCTTGATATGGCCCGACTGTTCTTCGCCGAGCAGATTGCCGGCGCCGCGGATGTCGAGGTCATGGCTGGCGAGCTGGAAACCGGCGCCGAGCGTGTCGAGCGATTGCAGCACTTTCAGGCGGCGCTCGGCGGTGGTCGTCAGCTGCTTGTTGACCGGCAGCGTGAAGAGCGCGAAGGCGCGCACCTTGGAACGGCCGACACGACCGCGGAGCTGATAGAGCTGCGCCAGGCCGAACATGTCGGCGCGGTGGACGATCAGCGTATTGGCGGTCGGCACGTCGAGGCCGGATTCGACGATGGTCGTCGACAGAAGCACATCGTATTTGCCGTCGTAGAAGGCATTCATGATGTCTTCGAGTTCGCCTGCCGCCATCTGGCCATGGGCAACCGCGACCTTCAGTTCCGGCACGTCCGACTGGAGGAAAGCCTGGATTTCCGGCAGGTCCGCCAGCCGCGGGCAGACGTAGAAACTCTGGCCGCCGCGATAATGTTCGCGCATCAGCGTTTCGCGGATGACCAGCGGATCGAAGGGCGAGATGAAGGTGCGGACCGCCATGCGGTCAACCGGCGGCGTGGTAATCAGCGACAGTTCGCGTACACCCGTCATGGCGAGCTGCAGCGTGCGCGGGATCGGCGTTGCCGAAAGCGTCAGGACATGCACGTCGCTCTTCAGCTCCTTCAGCCGTTCCTTGTGCTTGACGCCGAAATGCTGTTCCTCGTCGATGATCAGCAGGCCGAGATTGGCGAACTGGATGCCGGCGCCAAGCAGCGCATGGGTGCCGACGACGATATCGACCTTGCCGTCGGCAATGTCCTTCTTGGTCTGGGCGAGTTCCTTGGCGGGCACCAGCCGCGACGCCTGCTCGACCTTGATCGGCAGCCCGCGAAAACGCTCGCGAAACGTCTTGAAGTGCTGGCGGGAGAGAAGCGTGGTCGGCACGACGACCGCGACCTGCGCGCCGTTCATGGCGGCAAAGAAAGCGGCACGCAACGCCACTTCGGTCTTGCCGAAACCGACGTCGCCGCAGACGAGGCGGTCCATGGGTCGGCCGGCACCGAGATCGTCGCGCACGGAATCGATCGCCGTCGCCTGATCCTCGGTCTCGTCATAGGGGAAGCGGGCGGCGAATTCGTCGTAGAGCCCTTCCGGTGTGGTCAGAACCGGCGCGCGGCGGGTGATGCGGGTGGCGGCAATGCGGATCAGCGCGTCCGCCATATCAAGCAGGCGCTTCTTGAGCTTGGCCTTGCGGGCCTGCCAGGCGCCGCCGCCAAGCCTGTCGAGTTGGGCCTCCGCCGCATCCGAGCCATAGCGCGACAGGAGATCGATATTCTCGACCGGCAGGAAGAGTTTTGCCTGGTCGGCATAGTGGAGCTCGAGGCAGGCACGCGGGGCGCCAGCGGCCTCGATCGTCACCAGTCCGACGAATTTGCCGATGCCATGCTCCGCATGGACGACCAGAGAACCTTCGTCGAGGCCGGCGACTTCGGTCAGGAAATTGGCGCCGCGCTTGCGGCGCTTGCCGCGGCGAACCATGCGGTCGCCGAGAATGTCCTGTTCGCCGATGACGACGATATTGCCCGTCTCGAAACCGGCCTCCAGGCTAAGGACCGCAGAAGCCGCCTCGCCTTTTTCCAGTTTGTCGAGATCGGCAAGCTTGTCGATCTGGTTGATGCGCTTCAGCCCGCGCTCGTCGAGCACCTGCAGCAGCCGGTCGAGCGAGCCGGCGGACCAGCCGGTGACAAGAACCTTGGCGCCCTCGGCGCGCTTGTCGGCGATATGCTTGACGACAAGGTCGAAGACGTTGACCCGTTCGTCGCGATCCTTCTCTTCCGTCTGGTTTTTCGCCCAGCGCGGACCGGCATGCGCATCCAGAGTCACCACCCGGCGACCTTCCGCGTCCATCTCGTTGAACGGCGTCAGGCGCACCGCGTTGACGGCGTCAAGCGCTGCGGCAAAGGCTTTGCTTTCGAGGTAGAGCTGACCCGGTGAAACCGGCTTGTATGGCGCCGCCTGGGCGGCCGCACCCTTGCCCTGGGTGCCGCTGTCGCGCCGTGCCTCGTAATAGTCGAGCACCAGTTTCGAACGCTCGCCGGCCGCTTCGCGAGCCGTGTGGTCCGTGACGATCCGGAACCCCTTGAAGTAATCGAAGGCGGTTTCGAGACCGTCGTAGAACAGCGGCAGCCAGTGTTCCATGCCGGGGTAACGCCGGCCTTCCGAGACCGCCTGATAGAGAGCGTCGTCGCGGGTCGCGGCGCCGAAGAGGGAGAGGTAGTTCTTGCGGAAGCGGCTGATCGTGTCCGGCGTCAGCGTCACCTCGCTCATCGGATTGAGGTCGAGGGCGCGCGCCTGGCCGGTGGTGCGCTGGCTGGCGGGATCGAACGAGCGGATCGATTCCAGCGTGTCGCCGAAGAAATCGAGGCGTACCGGCTCCTCCGTGCCCGGCACGAAGACATCGAGAATGCCGCCGCGCACGGCGAATTCGCCGACTTCGCGGACCGTCGCAACGCGCTCGAAACCGTTGCGCTCGAGCCGCGCGGCGATGTCGTCCATGCGGATCTGGTTGCCGGGTTTGGCGGAGAAGGCGAGGCTTTCGATGATCTCGGCAGGAGCGATCTTCTGCAGCATTGCATTGACGGTGACGAGCACGATCGCCGCATGCGGCTTCTTGGCATGTGAGATCAGCCCGGACAGGGCCGCAAGCCTACGGGCGGAGACATCGGCGCTCGGGGAAACGCGGTCATAGGGAAGACAGTCCCAGGCCGGCAAAGTCAGGACCGGGATTTCCGGCGCCACGAAGGACAGCATCTGTTCCAGATCGAGCATGCGCTGGCCGTCCGACAAGACATAGGCAACCGCCTGGCCGGCGCGCGCGAGCTCGGCAAGGATCAGCGGCTCCATGCCCGGCGGCACGTTGCCGATGGTCAGCGGCGTCTGCGCCGCGGCGATCTTCTTCGCGTCGAATCCGGGAATCATCGGGCCAGAATTCATATCTTGTGCCCGAGCCTTGCTTCCAGGGAAGCCTTGGTGACGGGATCGAAATCCGGGTTATAGGCAGCGACGCGCGCGAAAAGCGGCGTCTTCCTGTGCTCAGGCAAAGTTTGAGCCCCGGTGATCCAGGCATGCAGGTCGTGGTCGTCCTCGCCCATGATCGCTTCGAATTCGTCGAGTTCGGCTTCTCCGAGCTTGCCAATCTCGGATTCCGCAAAACTCCCGAGAACCAGGTCCATTTCCCGGATGCCGCGATGCCAGCAGCGATAGAGGATGCGCCTGCGGCGCGGGTCGAGATCCGCGCTGGTGCGGGATAGTCCTGTCATGGCCGTGTCCTTGTTTTGCCGTTCATATAGGACGCTTTTCCGCCCTCGTCACCTTGCCAAATGGGCAAAATCCATCGCATTTTGCGCGCCATGCGTCCCGCCATACTCGATCCGCTGTTCTCGCCCGTCGCCTCGCTTGCCGGTGTCGGGCCGAAGCTTGCCGAACTGATCGCCCGCGTCACCGGCCGCGAGGACCCGGACGATTGTCGTGTCGTGGACCTGCTTTTCCATGCCCCCTCCTCGCTGATCGACCGGCGCAACCGGCCGGGCATCGCGCTTTCGCCACAGGGCGCCATTGTCACCATCGAAGGCCGGGTCGACCGCCATCAGCCGCCACCGCCCGGCAAGTCCAACATGCCGTACCGCGTCTTCCTGCACGACGATACGGGCGAACTGGCGCTCACCTTCTTCCGGGCCAAAGGCAATTGGCTGGAAAAGTCGCTGCCGATCGACGAGATGGTGATGGTAAGCGGCAAGATGGACTGGTTCAACGGCCGGCCCTCGATGGTGCACCCGGATTTCATCGTCAAATCCTCCGAGGCTGAAAATCTGCCACTGGTAGAACCGGTATACCCGATGACGGCCGGCCTGACGCCGAAAGTGCTGCGCAAGGCGATCGACGGTGCCGTGGCCCGCATGCCGGAACTGCCGGAATGGGCCGATGCGGCGCTGGCCTTGCGCCAGGGTTTTCCTTCGGTGGCGGAGGCCTTTCGCGGGCTGCACGATCCGCGCGATGCGGCGGATATCGATCCGCAGGCCCCTGCCCGTCGGCGGCTCGCCTATGACGAGTTCCTCGCCGGCCAGGTGTCCCTGTCGCTGGTGCGCCAGAGGGTGCGCAAGGTCCCGGGCCAGCCGATCCGCGTGAAGGGCGATCTTGCCGCAAAGATCATCGCCAATCTTCCCTTCTCGCTGACGCCCAGCCAAAAAGCGGCTGTCGAGGACGTCATCAAGGACATGGCCGGCGAAGACCGCATGCTGCGGCTGCTGCAGGGCGACGTCGGGGCCGGCAAGACGCTGGTGGCGCTGCTCGCCATGTCCGCGGCCGTGGAGGCCGGCGGCCAGGCGGTGCTGATGGCGCCGACCGAAATCCTCGCCCGCCAGCATTTTTCGACGATCTCCAAGCTCGCAGGTGCTGCAGGCGTAGCGGTCGAGGTACTGACCGGCCGCACCAAGGGGCGAGAGCGCGACCAGATCATCGAGCGGATTGCGTCTGGCGAAGCGCAGATCATCGTCGGCACCCACGCGCTCTTCCAGGATGCGATCAACTATCACAATCTGATGCTCGCCGTGGTGGACGAGCAGCACCGGTTCGGCGTGCATCAGCGCCTTCGGCTCACCGCCAAGGGAATTTCCCCGCATATGCTGGTGATGACCGCGACACCCATTCCCCGCACGTTGGTGCTCGCCGCGTTCGGAGATATGGACGTCTCGAAGCTCACCGAAAAACCGGCCGGCCGCAAGCCGATCCAGACCGTCACCATCCCCACCGAACGGATCGGCGACATCGTCGCCCGGCTGCGCGGCGCGATCGGCGAAGGAAAAAAAGCCTATTGGATCTGCCCGCTCGTCGAGGAATCCGACGTCTCCGACCTGATGTCGGCGGAGGAGCGTTATGCGGTTCTCGCCAGGGAACTTGGCCGTGATGTCGGATTGATCCACGGGCGGATGAGCGGGCCTGAGAAGGATGCGGTGATGGGCGCCTTCAAGACCGGCGAGATCCGGCTGCTGGTCGCCACCACCGTCGTCGAAGTGGGCGTCGATGTGCCGGATGCGACGATCATGGTGATTGAGCATGCGGAGCGATTTGGGCTCGCCCAGCTGCATCAGCTGCGCGGCCGCGTCGGGCGCGGCGACGAGGCTTCGACCTGCATCCTGCTCTACAAGGGGCCGCTCAGCGAAACAGGCCGGGCACGGCTTTCGATCCTGCGCGACAGCGAAGACGGTTTTCTGATCGCCGAGGAGGATCTGAAACTGCGCGGCGAAGGTGAGTTGCTCGGCACCCGCCAGTCCGGCACGCCCGGTTTTCGGATCGCCAGCCTGGAAGCGCATGCGGACCTGCTGGAAATCGCCCGCAAGGATGCGGCCTATCTGCTGGAGCGGGATCCGGAACTCACCAGCGAGCGGGGCCAGAACATGCGCGTGCTGCTTTATCTGCACCGCCGCGACGAGGCGATCCGGTTCCTGAGAGCCGGCTAAGCCTGCATTTTCGGGGCCGGCAGGATGGCTGTCGGCGCGCCGGGGACGGGCTTGTAGTCCGGCGCGATCAACCCGCCCGATATCAGCAGCTTGGCGCCTTCTTCCGGCGTCATGTCGAGCATGATGATCTTGCTCTTTGGCACGAACATCAGGAAACCGGCGGTCGGAACCGGGGTCGGGGGCAGGAAGACGCCGACCATTTCCTCACCGTCCGCATTGAGCTTCGCCGCGATCTCTCCCTGCGCGTCGCCGGAAATGAAGACCAGCGCCCACATGCCGGGGCTCGGAAACTCGATCAGCCCGCATCTCTTGAAGGAGGTCGACTGTTCCTTCAGCACCGTCTCGAAGATCTGTTTGATGCTCTTATAAATGCTGCGGATCAGCGGCATCCGGTGCAGGATCGATTCGCCGAACTTGACGATCGAGCGGCCGATCAGGTTCTTGCCGAGAAAGCCGATGATGGTGATGAGCACCACCGCGATCAGCAAGCCGGTGCCGGGAATAGTGATGTTGAAGTAATATTGGGGGTCGTAGCGCTGTGGAATATAGGGCGTGACCCAGCTATCCGCCCAGTCGATGAAGGTGAAGGTGAGCCAGACGGTGATGGCAAGCGGCGCGCAGATGATCAGGCCGGTTAGGAAGTTGTTCCTGAGACGGCCGGCCAGCGATATTCGCTCTGGACTGTCGCTCATTCTGTTTCCCTGCATACCCTAAGCATTGCCGCAATCATTGATGCGACAATGCCGGATGCGATGTTGCGATGCAAGGAAAAGCCGGCGGATATCACTCCACCGTGACGGATTTTGCCAGATTGCGCGGCTGATCGACATCGGTCCCCATGAACACCGCCGTATGATAGGCAAGAAGCTGGATCGGCAGCGAGAAGATCATCGGCGCGATGATCTCATCGACATTCGGCAACGCGATCGTCGCCATGGTGGGAAGCTTGGACGCCGCCGCCCCCTTTTCGTCGGTGATGAAGATGATCTTGCCGCCGCGCGCCGCCACTTCCTGCATGTTGGACACGGTCTTTTCGAAGAAGCGGTCATGCGGCGCGATGACGATCACCGGCATGTGCTCGTCGATCAGCGCGATCGGGCCATGTTTCAGTTCGCCTGCGGCATAACCTTCCGCGTGGATGTAGGAAATCTCCTTGAGCTTCAGCGCGCCTTCCATGGCAAGCGGAAAACTAGTGCCGCGGCCAAGATAAAGCACATCCTTGAAGCGCGACAGCTCGCGCGACAGCGACTCGATCTGCGGCTGGATGTCGTTCAGCACCCGGCTCATGATCCGCGGCATTTCGGCGAGGTGCTTCACCATCGCCTTCTCGTCGCCCGCCGTCACCGTGCCGCGGGCGCGACCTGCACCGATCGCGAGCGCGGCGAGGACCGCAAGCTGGCAGGTGAAGGCCTTGGTGGAGGCGACGCCGATTTCCGGGCCGGCGAGGATCGGGAAGATCGTGTCCGATTCGCGGGCGATGGTCGATTCCCTGACGTTGACCACCGCGCCGATCTTGAGGCCGTTGTCCTTGCAGTAACGCAGCGAGGCCAGAGTATCGGCTGTCTCGCCCGACTGGGAAATGAACAGCGCCGCCTGGGACGGAGACAGCGGCAGTTCGCGGTATCGGAATTCGGAGGCAACGTCGATTTCGACCGGCAGGCGCGCATAACGTTCGAACCAGTATTTGCCGATCAGGCCGGACAGATAGGCCGTGCCGCAGGCGGCGATCGCCAGGCCCGAGACCTTGCTGAAGTCGATCGCCGTATCGTTCGCCTTCACCGTATGGGCGGCGAAATCGATATAGTGGCTGAGCGCATGGGAGATGATCTCCGGCTGCTCGTAGATTTCCTTTTCCATGAAATGACGGTGATTACCCTTGTCGACCATGAAGGCCGATGCCTGGGAAATCTGGCTCTGCCGCGTCACCGGCTTGCCGTCGTAGTCGATGATCTCGGCACCCTTGTGGGTCATGACGGCGCAATCGCCATCGACCAGATAGGTGATTTCATTGGTGAACGGCGACAGCGCGATCGCATCCGACCCCAGGAACATTTCGCCGCGGCCGTGGCCGATCGCGAGCGGCGGTCCGAAACGGGCGGCCATGATCGTGCCCGGGTCGTCCTCGAACATCACCACCAGCGCATAGGCGCCGGCCACCCGGTTCAGCGTCGCCAGCATGGCAGCACGATGGTCGAGGCCCTGGCGGGTGTATTTGGCGAGCAGGTGTGCCACGACTTCCGTGTCGGTCTGGCTTTCGAAGACCGCCCCTTCGGCCAGCAGCTCGTCCTTCAGTTCGGAGAAGTTCTCGATGATGCCGTTATGGACAACGGCGACCCCATCGACGAAATGCGGATGGGCATTGGTCTCGTTCGGAACGCCGTGGGTCGCCCAGCGTGTGTGGGCGATGCCGATCGTGCCAGGCAGCGGCTCGGCGTCGAGCCGCTTTTCGAGATTGAAGAGTTTTCCTTCGGCGCGGCGGCGATCCATGCGGCCCTCGTGGATGGTCGCGACGCCTGCAGAATCATAACCGCGGTATTCGAGCCTTCGCAACGCATCGACCAGACGCGCCGCCACCGGCGAATTTCCGACGATCCCGACAATTCCGCACATGAACGACCCTCTCCGCTTCTGGAACCCGCGCGAACTCCTAGCCGATTGCTGGTTTTGCGCAATCGGCCCGCCGGTCACTTTCGATGTCGGAAAGTAACGCGCAAACGTTAATGGCCGCGTTACTTTTGCGCCTTACGGGCGGCCTTGAGGGCGAGCGCCCGCTCGCGGAGGATTTTCGCGCGCTCCGGCTTCACTTCCTGGCGGGCACGGCCAAGCGCCAGCGCATCGGCCGGGACATTGTCGGTAATGACGCTTCCCGAGGCGACATAGGCGCCGTCGCCAATCGAGACGGGTGCAACGAGGGACGAGTTCGAACCGACAAAGGCATTGGCGCCGATCCGCGTCTCGTGCTTGTTGACGCCGTCATAGTTGCAGGTGATCGTGCCGGCGCCGATATTGGAATGAGCGCCGACGAATGCGTCGCCGATATAGGTCAGGTGGTTGACCTTGGCCCCCTCGTCGATCCTGGCATTCTTGACCTCGCAGAAATTGCCGACCTTGGAGCCGGCAGCGAGATCAGCACCGGGGCGGAGCCGGGCGAAAGGCCCGACCGTCGCGCCGCCGCTGACATGCGCACCCTCGATATGGGAAAAGGCGTGGATCACCGCGCCGCTGTCGATCCTGACGCCTGGGCCGAAAACGACGTTCGGCTCGATCAGCGCATCCTGGCCGATCTCCGTATCATAGGACAGGAAGACGGTTTCCGGCGCGATCATGCTGACGCCCGAGATCATCAACTCATGGCGGCGACGTTCCTGCCAGAGCTTTTCGAGCATGGCCAGTTCGGCCCGGTTGTTGCAGCCGGCAACCTCCGTTTCCGGCGCATCGACCGCCACGACCTTGCCGCCGGCGGCACGGGCGATCTCGACGGCATCGGTCAGGTAATATTCGCCCTTCGCGTTTTGATTGGTGATGCCCTCCAGAAGCGACAGTGCCTTGCGGCCGTTGATCGCCATCAGCCCGCTATTGCACCAGGTGACCTTGCGCTCGTCCTCCGTCGCATCCTTCTCTTCGCGGATGGCGATCAGCTCGCCGTTTTCCACCAGCAGCCGGCCATAACCTGTCGGCTTGTCGGTGTGAAAACCGATCACCACGACATCGGCTCCGGCGGCCAGCTTTTCCCGCGCCTCGGCGAAGGGAGCCGAGGTGACCAGCGGGACGTCGCCATAGGCGACCAGGATGTCGTCGTAACCGCGGGCGATGGCTTGTTTCGCCGTCAGGACCGCATGGCCTGTGCCGCGACGCTCGGTCTGCAGGAAGGCCTCGACCGTAACACCCTCGACCGCGCCGGCCTTGGCAACCCCGTCCGCATCGCGGCCGACCACCAGAGCCGCCTCGGTCACGCCGCTCGATGCCACCGCCGCCATGACATGAGCAATCATCGGCCGGCCGGCGATCGGATGCAGCACTTTCGACATCGACGATTTCATGCGCGTGCTGTCGCCGGCGGCGAGGATGACGGCAAGGCAGGAACGGCTCATAAGGGTTTCTCCTTCTCAGGCATTTTGCCGCTTCATAACAGCAAGATGATTGAAGTGCGATAAACGCCTTATGTCTGGCCGCAACAAAAAGGTGGCCCAACCACCTGCGCTGGAGCTGACCGAACCATTGGAACAGATGCGGCCGTTTTATAGGATATGCCAGGAGGATGGTCGCGGTCAGGTCTGGTTGTTGCCAGGCCCTATGGAGAATATCGGGCTGCCATATCGGAACCCGTTTCACATCAAGCCAGTTCGCTCTCGTCGTATTTCACGCGCGCGGCCTTGACTGACGGATGATTGGCTTCCGCCCATAGCAGCACCTTGGAAAGCGGCTCGAAGAGCGAGCGGCCAAGATCGGTCATCCGGTATTCGACGCTCGGTGGCTTGGTCGGAAACACTTCGCGTTCGATGTAACCGTCGCGCTGCAGGTCGCGCAGCGTCTGGGTCAGCATCCGCTGCGAAATATCCGGCACCAGCCGGCGAAGCTCGCCAAAGCGGTAAGGCTGGCGCGCCAAGGCCCCGAGAAGCAGCGTCGACCATTTGCCGGCGATCCGGTCGAGGACGTCCCGGACCGGGCAATTACCCATGTCCCACCCGGACATATCGCATTCTTTGCCGTCCAGGACCGGCTTGCGGCTTGCATTGAGGGCCATGGAGTTGGTTCCCTTGAAGTAACGATCTCCCTCGAAACTGCCTCCTTTACAGATCGAAGTCAATTCTTATTCTAGTGCTAGTCTCTTTTTGAGACCAACGTTCTTCGCCGCGCCTGCAGGCCGGCCATTGCCAGGAAAGAAACCCGCATGACCAAACTTCTCGTCACCGGCGCCGCCGGCCATCTGGGCCGCGCAGTCCTGCGTCACCTCATGGAGACATCCAAGGTCGCCGCCGCCGACATCGTCGCTGCCAGCCGTGATCCGAACAAGCTCGCCGACCTTGCCGCCAGCGGTCTGGAAACCCGCACGGCCGATTTCGACGACGAAGCCGGGCTCGTGAAGGCATTCACCGGCGTCGATCGTCTGCTGATCATCTCCACCGACGAGCTGGCAACGCCCGGCAAGCGCATCATGCAGCACAGGAACGCCGTTTCCGCCGCCAAGAAGGCCGGCGTGAAGCACATCGTCTATACGTCCATGCCCAACCCGGACAAGTCGCTGGTCACGTTCGCGCCGGATCATCTCGGCACCGAAGAGGCCATCAAGGCGAGCGGCGTCGCCTACACGATCCTGCGCAATTCCTGGTACCACGACAACTATCTGATGAGCATGCCGCACAATCTTCAGGTCGGCAAATGGTACACGTCCGTTGGTACGGGAAAGATCACCACGCTCAGCCGCGACGACTGCGCCCGTGCCGCAGCCGCAGCTCTTGCCAATCCGCCGGCCGGCAGCCGCACCCTCACACTCACCGGTTCGGAATCCCTGACGGCCAAGGAAATCGCCGCCCGCGCATCGACAGCCACCGGCAGGCCGCTGGATGTCGTTGATGTCACCGACGAGCAGTTGACCCAGGGCCTTGCCGGCGCCGGCCTGCCCGCCTTCGTCGCGACCATGCTGGTCTCCGCGGATGCCAATATCCGCGCCGGCAATTTCGAACAGGTGACGAGCGACTATGAGACGCTGACCGGCCAGAAGCCGCAGACGCTCGCCGCCTATTTCGAGACCCAGAAAGCCGCCCTCGCCGCTTAGCGTCTCGCCGGATTGCGACTCTCCGAATTTCGCGATAATGAGATGGAGTTACCAGATTCCATCTCGTTTGGAGAAAAAATGCGCAAGATCGGCTTGATTGGCGGGATGAGTTTCGAAAGCACTGCGGTGTATTATCGGCTGATCAACGAGACGGTGCGCGAACGCCTCGGTGGTTTTGCATCGGCCGATCTCCTGCTCCATTCCGTCAATTTTGCCGAGATCGTCGACATGCAGAAGGCCGGCCGCTGGGATCTGGCGGCCGAGCACCTTGCCAGGAGCGCTGGCGGGCTGAAAGCGGCCGGCGCCGAATGCGTGCTGATCTGCACCAACACCATGCACATCGTCGCGCCGGACGTGCAGGCTGCGGTCGACGTGCCGCTCATCCATGTCATCGACGAAACCGCCAGGGCGTTGACATCCAAAGGGCTGAACCGCCCGCTCCTGCTGGCGACCCGCTACACGATGGAGCACGGTTTCTATACCGAGCGGATGAAGATGCTGGGCGTCGATGTCATGGTGCCGGAGGCGGACGATCGCACCGATATCCATGACATCATCTTCAACGAACTCTGTGCCGGCACGGTTCTCGACACCTCCCGCACGCGGGCCATCGCCATGATCGAAAAGGCGAAGGCAGAAGGGGCCGACAGCATCATCCTCGGCTGCACGGAAATCTGCCTCCTCCTCGACCCCGTCAGCCTGCCGCTCCCTGGCGTCGATTCCACCGCCATCCACGCCACGGCTGCCGTCGATTTCGCACTTGGCCAGTCGTCGGCAAAACAGGCAGCGGCATAAGTTTACTTGACTCAGTCAAGCAAATATTGGACAGAATCTTCGAAGAGGAGATCCTGCCGATGACCGATCCTGCTGTTCTCGACGCCGTCCGCGCCTTCAACCGTTTCTACACAAACAAGCTCGGCGTTCTCGCCAAGGGCTATCTCGACACCGACTATACGCTGACCGAGGCGCGCATCCTGTACGAGATGGGCGCCCGCAAACGGGTTTCGGCAACCGAACTCAACCGCGATCTCGGCCTCGATCCCGCCTATCTCAGCCGGCTGCTGAAGAAATTTCGCGAGGCGGGCTTCATCGACAGCGAGCCGGATCCCGACGACAAACGCAGCCAGATCCTCGTTGTCACCGATAAGGGACAAGCCGAATACGAGACGCTCGGCGAACGCTCTCGCCGGCAGATAGCCAATGATCTCAATGAGGTGGACGAGATGGGCCGTGAAAAGCTGATCGGCTCGATGCAGGCGATCCGCACCATTCTCGATCCGCAATCGGCCGCCCCCTCCCCACCGGTTGTCATCCGTCCGCACCGCATCGGCGACATGGGCTGGCTCATCGAAGCCCAGGCGGTCGCTTATGCGCGGGAATACGGCTGGAACGACAAGTTCGAAGGGCTGGTCGCAGAGGTCGCCGGCAAGTTCATCGCCAATTTCAACCCCGAACGCGAACGCTGCTGGATCGCCGAACGCGACGGCAAACGTGTCGGTTCGGTGGTCCTGGCCGACGGCGGCGGCGATACGGCCAAGCTGCGCCTCCTCTATCTCGACCCGGCCGCCCGCGGCCTCGGTCTCGGCCGGACGCTGGTCGAGCAATGCATCAAGTTCTCGACGCTCGCCGGTTATAAGAAGCTGTCGCTCTGGACCAACGATTGCCTGACGGCCGCGATCCGCATCTACGAGACGACGGGCTTCAAGCTCGTCGCGGAGGAAAGGCACAACCTGTTCGGGCCGGAATGCAACGGCCAGACATGGGTGCTGGAGCTCTGCGAAGCGAAGCTTTCGTCGTCGAACTAGACCGCCTGGCCGCAGGCACGGCGGAAGCGGCGCACGGTTTCCGCCATGCCGTATTCCAGCGCATCCGCCGTCAGGCCGTGCCCGATCGACACCTCGGCGAGCTTCGGGATGCGCTTCACCAATGCCGGCAGGTTGGCGACGGTCAGGTCGTGGCCGCCATTGACGCCGAGCCCTTCGGCAAATGCCGCATCCGCCGTCTGCCCAAGTTTTTCAAGCAGCTCGGTGCCGCGCTCCGGATTGTCGAAACAGCCGCCATAGGGACCGGTATAGAGCTCGATGCGATCGGCACCCGTTGCCCTTGCAAGCTTCACCGCCTCGATATCGCCGTCGCCATCGGCAAACAGCGACACCCGCATGCCGCCCTTCTTCAGCCGCGCCACGATCGGCTTCAGCATCTCGTGCGTGGCACGGAAATCGAAGCCGTGGTCGGAGGTCGCCTGGGTCGGATCGTCCGGCACCAGCGTCACCTGCTCCGGCTGGGTCGCTTCGCAGAGCTCCAGGAAATCCTCGCTCGGATATCCCTCGATATTGAACTCGGCCGCTGGAAACTCGTCGTCGATCAGCGCCCGAAGAACCGGCAGGTCGGTGAAGCGGATGTGGCGCTGGTCGGGGCGCGGATGCACCGTCAGGCCGGCCGCACCTGCCTGAAGCGCGATGCGCCCGAGCCCCTCGACGCTCGGCCAGGGAAGATCGCGGCGGTTGCGCAGCATGGCGACGGCATTGAGGTTCACGGAAAGCTTGGTCGGCATGGCAATACCCGGTTTTGAAAGGTTGATCCGCTTTTAGGCCATGCGCCTTCGCAATGCCACCAGGTTTGGGAAAATGCACCTATAAAGAGTTTTGATGGACGAGAATTCACGAGGCAACCGGGGCTACCATTTCCTAAAGTTTTAGGTAACGTATATCTAACAGAGTTCGCTGAGCAGGCCAAAAGGCGGCGGAATACGGTTTGAACAGTGAATTCTGCCATCCATTTTAATCGGGTCCGCATTTTCAGTACCGAGGTTCCATCCGGAAGGTTCGACGCAAAATCGCAACCTGTAGATGCATATCTGACCACGACGCCAAACTCAGGCGCAAGGGAACTCGATGCAGAGCGATATCATGCAAGCCAGGACCGACAGTGTGCCCCTTGCGGGAGCAGCCCACAATTTCCCTTATCTCCCCCAGGTTTCACTCTCTTTTGAAATGCCCGCCCAGCCGGTGGCGATCGCCGAAATGGCGGACCTCTTCGGCGTCACCCATCGCACTCTTCACTTCTACGAGGAAAAGGGCCTGATCACCGCCCGCCGCTCCGGCAGCATGCGGGTCTATGACAGGGTTCAGATCCACCGCATGGCGGTCATCAATGCCTGCCGCGAGATCGGCATTCCGGTTGCGGTCATCCAGGAGCTGATGGAAGAGCTTGCCGGCGCGACCTCGGAGGCGGAAGCGGACGAGATGTTCCACGACATGCTGGCGCGGCGCAAACGGGAGCTCACGGCCGACATCTCCAACATCCGCCGGCAGATGCAGCAGATCGAAAGCCTGCTGGTGGCCGAAGAGGAAAATCAGCCGCTTGCCACCCCCAAGCCCATGTCTCTGGTCCTGAGCGACATCGAGAAACGGTGCCTGGGGCTGATGGCCGAGGGTTATTCGGCGCCGCGGCTTGCCCGCGCGCTCAACCTCGAATTCGAGGACCTGCGCCGGATGGAGGATGACATCATCCAGAAATTCCAGGCAACCAACCGTTTTCAGGCCGTCGCCAAGGCGATGCTGCTCGGTTTCGTGCCGAACTGATCGGCTTCTTTAGCGGACGATCGTCAGGGTCTCGGCCGCACGCGTGATCGCGGTATAAAGCCAGCGCTCCCGGCTGTCACGAAACGCCCAGCTTTCATCGAACAGAACGACGTTGTTCCACTGCGACCCCTGTGCCTTGTGGACGGTCAGCGCGTAGCCGTAATCGAACTCGTCGTAACGCTTGCGGGTCGTCCAGGGGATTTCCCCTTCCTGCTCTTCGAACGCCTGTTTCAGAAGCTTGATCTTGGCCGCACCGCGATCCATGTCGTCGTCTTCCGGCCGGATCATCAGGTTGATGCCGGGCTTCACCGTCTCGCGCGACGAGCTCATCACCTGCCAGAGCGAGCCGTTGAGCAGCCCCTTGGCCGGATCATTGCGCAGGCAGACCAGCTTGTCGCCGGATTGCGGATAATCGGCGGTGAACCCTTTCAGTTCCCGGAGCCGCTGGTTGTAGCGCTTGCGGGTCTTGTTGGTGCCGACCAGAACCTGGTCCGCCTCCATCACCAGCGGCTGCGTCACCTCGTTGCGGGAGATCACCTTGGCGGTTCCGTAATCGCCATAAATGATCTCCTTGCCCTCGCGCACGTTCATCGCCAGCTGGATGATCGGGTTGTCGCGCGCCTGGCGGTGGATATCCGTCAGCAGGTAATCCGGATCCTGTTCGGTGAAGAACCCGCCGCCGGTCACCGGCGGCAGCTGGCCGGGATCCCCGAGCACCAGGATCGGCGTGCCGAAGCTCATCAGGTCCTTGCCGAGCGCCTCGTCCACCATCGAGCATTCGTCGATGATGATCAGCGCCGCCTTGGCGACCGGGCTCTGGCGGTTGATCGAGAACATCGGCGAGATCGAGGTCTTGCCGGCATCGTCCTCGACCGCTTCCTCACCGCGTGGCCTGTAGATCAGCGAGTGGATGGTTTTCGCGTTGCGCGCCCCGCGCGAGCGCAGAACCTGCGCCGCCTTGCCGGTGAAGGCCGCAAACAGCACCTCGCCATCGACATTTTCGGCGAAATGCTTGGCGAGCGTGGTCTTGCCGGTGCCCGCATAACCGAACAGCCGGAAGACCTGGCCGCGGCCCTCTTTCAGCCATTGTGAAACGGCCTTGAGGGCCTCGTCCTGTTGCGGTGCAAATTGCATGGTAGGACTTGGCAGGATTCTGCAGCCAAGCGCAACCGAAAAAGAACGAAAGATGAATCAAAGGCCGGGATGAGCGCCGCTGCCGCTCATCCCGAGGACGGGCAACACCTTTCTCTCCGTCTATCCGGCGGGGCGGAATTGCCGCTGTTCAGTTTTCATCATCGCCCCCTATGATCGCGGCATGAAGATCCTGATTCTCGGCGCAACCGGCTTTATCGGCTCGACGATCCTGCAAAGGCTTGCCGCCGAGGGCCATCGGATAACCGGGCTCGGGCGAGACCCGGACAAGGCCCGCCTGAAATGGCCCGCGGCCGAGTGGATAAAGGCCGATCTCGCGCAACTGACTGCCACCGCCTGGGGTCCGCTGATCGAGGACCAGGATGTCGTCGTCAATTGTGCCGGCGCGCTGCAGGATGGTCTTTCCGATGATCTCGGGCCACCCAGGAAAAGGCGATGCTGTCGCTCTACGAAGCGGCACGGGCGCTCGGCGGCAGACGTATCGTGCAGATCTCCGCCCGCACGGACGGCGCAGCCGCCGGCCTGCCCTTCCTCGCCACCAAACGCCGCGCCGACGAGGCGCTTGCGGCAAGCGGCCTCCCGTTCGTCATCCTGCGGCCGGCGCTCGTCATCGGCCGCAATGCCCATGGCGGCACGGCGCTTCTCCGATCGCTCGCGAGCCTTCCCGGCCTGCTGCCGCTCATCCATGCGGAAAGTCCGATCGAAACCGTCTCGCTCGACGACGTCGCCGCCGCCGTTTCCCTTGCGGTCGACGGCACTATCCCGGCCGGCAGCGATCTCGATCTCGCCGCCGACAAGACCCTGACCTTGTCTGACCTCGTGAAGCTTCACCGCACCTGGCTTGGCCTGCCCGCGGCGGCCGCCATTGCATTGCCAGCAGCGCTTGCGAAACCCGTCACCTGGGCCGCTGACATCGCCGGACGACTCGGCTGGCGTTCTCCGCTTCGCTCGACGGCGATGACGGTAATGTCGGAAGGCGTCAGGAGCCTGAGGCCGAAACCTAGCGGCCTCGTCTTGGCAGACGCGGCAGAGACCCTCGCCGCCCATCCGAGCGGCGTCCAGGACCTCTGGTTCGCGCGGCTCTATCTCCTGAAACCCGCAATCATTCTGACGCTGTCGCTGTTCTGGCTGTTGTCCGGCCTGATCCCGCTCCTCGACCTGAGCGCCGCGGCAGCCCAATTTCCGCCCGTCGTGCCGGGCTCCGTCGCCATGGCAATGACCGTCGCGACATGTCTCCTCGACATCCTGCTCGGGTCTGCTGTCCTCACCCGTCCCCATGCCCGCAAGGCAATGCTCGGGATGATCCTCACCAGTCTCGCCTACCTGGCCGGCGGCTCGATCCTCGCGCCGCAGTTATGGCTCGATCCGCTCGGGGTCCTCGTGAAAGTCCTGCCGTCGATCGCCCTCACCCTCGTCTCCCTCGCCATTCTGGACGAACGCTGATGGACGCCGAAAGCCTGTTGAGGCTCTTGCATGTGATCGGCTCAACGGTGCTGCTCGGAACCGGCGCCGGCATCGCCTTTTTCATGGTCATCGCCCGGCGGACGGAAGATCCGAAACTGATCGCCCACACCGCCGACACGGTCGTGCTGGCCGATACCGTCTTTACGGCCACCGCCGTCGTCCTGCAGCCGGTCACCGGCTACCTGCTGGCAAGGAGCATCGGCTGGTCGCTGACGGATGGCTGGATCGCCCTGTCGCTCATTCTCTACGTGGTGACGGGACTGTTCTGGCTGCCAGTCGTCTGGATCCAGATCAGGCTGCGCGACATCGCCCGCGTCGCCTGCGAAGATTCCGCACCGCTGCCGCCGGAATGGTACCGGCTCTACCGGATCTGGTTTGTCTGCGGTCTCCCGGCCTTCTTCGCGGTCATCGCCATCTTCTGGCTGATGCTGACCAAGCCGGATATCCCGCTGTTCTGAACCCTCAGTGCTGCCGCTCGACCAGCTTCCCCAGCTGCTCGATCACCGTGCCCCAGCCGTCGAAAAAGCCCAGCTCGTCATGCATCTTGCGGTCCTCCGGGCTCTTGTGCATGACATGCGCCAGATATTCTGTGCCCTGCGGATGATCCTTGAAGGTGATGATCGCCGTCATGAACGGCTGTTCGGCCGGCCGCCAGCCGCCGGTCAGCGCATTGGTGAAGACGATCCTCTCTTGGTCGTCGGCTGCCAGAAAGCAGGCACTGAGATGCGGACCGAATTCACCGCCGTTCTCGCTCATCTGCGTTTCGAAGGCCCCGCCCGGGCGAATGTCCATCGCCGCGACCCTGCAGAGCGCCGGCGCCGGGATCCACCACTGCTCGAAACTCGCCTTGTCTGTCCAGGCATTCCACACGGCCGAGCGCGGCGCCTTGATCAACCGCGAAATGGTGAGGTCGAGATCCGGATTGAACGTCTGCGTCATCTGTCTGTCTCCCGTTTCTGTTCGTGCCGAAGGAATTCCTGTTTCGCCAGAACCAATTGCTCCAGCCTGTCGGTACGGACTTCCCAGATCGCCCGCTGTTCGGAAAGCCAGTTCTCCAGCATCGCGAACCGTGCCCGCTCCAGCGTGCATGTCCGCACCCGGCCCTGTTTCTGCGTCCGGATCAGGCCGCTCTCCTCCAGGAAACGCACATGTTTCATGAACGAGGGCAGCGCCATGTCGAATGGTTCCGCGAGATCGCTGATGCTGGCCGATCCATGACCGAGCCGCCCCAGAACCGCCCGCCGGGTCGGATCTGCAAGCGCCTGGAACAGGCCGTCGAGTTCGCTTGAATAGTTTTCCATAAGGCTAAGTATCAAATCGAAATACTTAGCTCAATAGCTAAGCGTATTTTTCTCAAAAAATCTTCGACACCGACGGAATAAATACGCCGCTCCCGGTGTCTTGACTTCGGTGGCCGACGTGAGGCCGCCATCAACCAGGGAGACGATCCATGAAGACCTTCATTCTCGTGCCTTTCGCGCTCGCAGCGCTGACCTCGGTGGCCCTTGCCGCCGGCCCGTTCAAGACCGTCAAAACCTCGACCAAGGGCGAAGTCCTCATCGGCGAAAAGGGCATGACGCTCTACACCTTCAAGAACGACAAGCCAGGTACTTCCAACTGCTACGACAAGTGCGCCACCAACTGGCCGCCGGTCATGGCCGCTTCCGATGCGAAGGCCGATGGTGCATACTCCATCGTGACCCGCAAGGACGGGGCCAAGCAGTGGGCGAAGGACGGCATGCCGCTCTATTACTGGGTCAAGGACACCAAGGAAGGCGACACCACCGGTGACGGCGTGAACGGCGTTTGGGATGTCGCAAAGCCCTGATCAATCAACTTCCGGAACGGCGCGTGAGGCACAGGCTCCCGCGCCGCTTTCCTTCGAGGCGCAGATCCTCGCCCTCCTGCCCTCGCTCAGGCGCTATTCGCGCAGCCTGACGCGCTCGGACACGGAGAGCGAGGACCTGTTGCAGGATTGCGTCGAAAAGGCGCTGGTCAGCCGTGGCCAATGGCGCGGCGCGAACTTCAAATCCTGGGCCTACAGGATCATGACCAATCTTCACCTCAACGCGCGGCGGTCAATCGCGCGACGCCCGTCCGTCGGCATAGAGGAGGCGGAGAGCTTGGCTGCAAGCACGGGTGCCGACGATCCCTTGGAAAAGAACCGGCTCGTGCAGGCGCTGGAAACGCTGCCGAAGGAGGCACGCGCAGTGCTGATGCTGGTCGTCGTCGAAGGTTACGCCTATCAGGAAGTCGCCGAGATGCTGGAGATTCCGGTCGGCACGGTGATGTCGCGCCTGTCTCGGGCGCGCCAGGCCTTGCGGGAAAAGATGCGGGAGGAAAACGTCATACCATTGCGGAGACCACGATGACCGAAGCCAGATCCGTAACCGAAGCGGAACTGCACGCCTATGCCGACGGCGTCCTAAACGAGGCCGACCGCGCTCGCGTGCAAGATTTTCTGGCCGAGAACCCCGACGCCGCACAGATGGTCGCTGACTGGCAGGAGCAGAACGACGAGCTGCGCGCCGCCTTCGCCGGTCATGAAAAATCGAAACCCACCGATATCCAGCTTCTCACGGGCGGTCTGGTGCGCACCAATACCCGGCCGTCCCGCCGTTTCGCGCTGGCAGCCGCCGCGGTCGTAGTCTTCGCAGCAGGCGCACTCGGAGGCCATTATGGCCCGCTGCTGTTCGAACGCCCGGATATCCAGCTTGCCGCTACCGAAGTCCTGCCGCGGGAAGCCCGCAACGCCTTCCTCGTTTATGCAAGCGAAGTGCGCCATCCGGTCGAAGTCTTCGCCAACGAGGAGACGCATCTCGCCAACTGGCTTGGCAAGCGACTGTCGATCGCCAATCTCAAGGTTCCGAACCTGCAGGGACAAGGTTTCAAGCTGGTCGGCGGCCGCCTCCTGCCGGTCGGCGGCAGGCCCGGCGCGCTGTTCATGTACGAGGACCAGACGGGCCAGCGGCTGACCGTGCTCGTCGGCCGCAACAAGGAAAACCGCACGACCAGTTTTCGGTTCGCCTCCGCCAGCACCGTCGAGACCTTCTACTGGATCGACGGCGAGCTCGGATACGCAGTCACCGGCGAAATCTCCCGCGACCTGCTACGCCGGGTCGCCGAGGAATGTTACCGGCAGTTTCCGAGTTGATCTTCAGCGCAGCGGATCGTTGGCAAGCTCGATCGGCCGACCATGCGGCGTCGCCTCGGCCGCCCGCTGCCAGCTCTGTTGAAGCTTGAGGATCGTCTCGCCGTCGGCAATACCCTTGCCGACCAGCAGGCCGGAGAGAGTCGCCACCCAGCAGTCGAAATAATCGCTGCCGTCATCCGCTCTGCCAGACCTGTGGACCTCGCCTGAAAGCGCTTCGGCCCATTCGCCCCAGCTGAACAGGCCGCGCTCGTGCAGATGCACGGTCATCGCGAAGGCTTCCGCCGCCCAGGGCTCCGGAAACACCGGATCACCCTCCGGTGACTTCGGCAATCCGGGCGACTGCACCAATGCCGAGGGGATCTCACATGCGCTCAAGATAGCTCTCCCAGGCATCGATCGAGACCGTCAGCGTCGGGTCGGCGCCCTCGCCCCAGATTTCCGGCCCGTCGAACACGACCGTATAGACCCATTGCGGGTTCTCGCCCTTGCCATGCGCATTGTCGTCGGGAAACACAAAGGAGCCCTGCACGGCCTCGACGACACCGGTCTTGGCGCGGGCGTAACGCGGCAGCCGCGTATGTGTCTCCGGATTGAAATTGCGGGTCCGCACCCGGTCGCCCGGCTGGAACTGCGGTTCCGTCTCGATTGGCCGGTCGCACGGTCCGCCCTTGGCAAGCGCGCCCGCCACCATCTCCGCCTTCAGGATGCGTTTTGGCGTCGCCGGCTCCATCTGCTTGCGGCCCGCATCGATTTCCGCCCGCGCCGCAAAACCATGGCGTTCGAGCAGCACTTCCAGCGCCCGGATCCAGATCTCGTAATAGCTCGCGCCCAGATACGCCGCCGGCGGAATATTTTCGCGCGCATGCCGGCTTTCGTCGATCGTCCAGCCACCGAGAGCGCCGCCGGACAGCGTCAGCCCCAGCGCCCGCTTCTCCCACTCGGCATGAAAATACGGCTCGTCCTTTTCCGGCGCCACCGGCCCGAAGCCCATCTGGCCGCCGAGATCATGAGGCCCGTTCATGGCCGCGACCCCGCAATCGCCGTGCCGATCATCGCGTCGCGGCTGACGAGGTCGGCGAGAGCCTCCTCGCCGAGGCCTGTTGTGCCTTCCGGTCGTTCGGGGATGACCAGATACCGCAGTTCGGCGGTCGAATCCCAGACACGGATCTTCTTGGTCTCGGGCAGGACCAGGCCGAACTCGGCAAGCACGCCGCGCGGATCGATGACGGCGCGCGAGCGGTAGGCCGGCGCCTTGTACCAGACCGGCGGCAGCCCGAGTACCGCCCACGGGTAACAGGAGCACAGCGTGCAGACGACGAGGTTGTGCGTCTCCGGCGTGTTGAACACCGCCCGCATATGCTCGCCCTGCCGGCCGGTAAACCCAAGGCTTGCAATCGCTGCGGTCGCATCGGTTCTCAGCCATTCGGCGAAATCCGGATCGCTCCAGGCCTTGGCGACCACGCGGGCGCCGTTGCGCGGGCCGATCTTCGTCTCATAAGTGTCGACGATCGCATCGATCGCCTTCGGATCGATCAGCCCCTTTTCGGTCAACACCGTTTCAAGCGCTTTTACGCGCGCCTGCATGTCGCTGTAGCGGTTGTCGTGATCGTGGTCATGGCCGTGCTGGTGGTCATGCCCGTGGTCGTGATGGTGATCGTGGTGATGATCTGTAGACATGCTTGTCTCCCTCATTTCAACATCGGCCAGAGGCTTGCGACAAGCAAGAGCGCCATGGTGATGTTGAACCATTTCAGCCGCGCCGGCACCGACAGCCATTCGCGCAACGCCGAGCCGAAGCCGGCCCAGGTCGAAACGCTCGGCACGTTGACCGCGGCGAACGCCAGCCCCACGAGCATCACGGTCGGTAGATAATATTCCGGGTTCGTATAGGTCGCCATGGCGGTGACCGCCATGACCCAAGCCTTCGGATTGACCCATTGGAAGGCCGCCGCGCCAATAAAAGTCATCGGCTGCGCACCGGTCTTGCCGTCCGACAGGCTGCGCGACGTGCCGATCTTCCAGGCGACCCAGAGCAGATAGGCGCCGCCGGCGAATTTCAGGGCCGTATAGACGACCGGCACCGAATGCAGCAGTGCGCCGAGGCCGAGACCGACCGCGATCAGCAGCGACAGAAAGCCGGCACCGATGCCGAGCATATGGGGAATCGTCCGCGCAAAGCCGAAGTTCACGCCCGACGCGAACAGCATCATGTTGTTCGGCCCCGGCGTGATCGAGGTGGTGAAGGCGAACAGGACGAGGGCTAGAAAGGTTTCCAGCGACATATTTTCTCCTAACGCCAATCCGCCCCGGTTGTCTCGACCATCTCGTTTCGCGGATGGCCCGCCTCCCGGTGATAGGATCGTTGGAGAAGATCTTCAAGCGGAACTTGGCAGCTTCAATCGAAGCCATATCTGAGTAGGATATACGTCTCCAGAAGCGACAGACCGAGGTCCCAGATGCCCGACATTCCGACAGTCACCCTGCCCTCCGGCATTTCGGTTCCGGCTCTCGGCCTCGGCACCTGGCAGATGGGCGAGGACAGCCGCAAGGCCGCGCTGGAGATCGAGAGCCTGAAGCGCGGCCTCGACCTCGGCCTGACGCTGATCGACACGGCGGAGATGTATGGCGAGGGTGGCGCCGAAAAAATCACCGCCCAAGCGATCGCGGGCCGGCGGGACCACGTGTTTCTGGTCAGCAAGGTCTATCCCTGGAATGCCAGCCGAAAGGGTGTCGTCGAGGCCTGCGAACGCAGCCTCGACCGGCTGAAGACCGACCGCCTCGACCTCTATCTCCTGCATTGGCGCGGCGAACATCCGCTGGCCGAAACCGTCGCCGGCTTCGAGGAGCTGCGCCGGGCCGGCAAGATCGGCGCCTGGGGCGTCTCCAATTTCGATCTCGACGACATGCAGGAATTGATGGAAGTGCCGGGTGGCGGAAACTGCGCCGCCAACCAGGTCCTCTACAATCTCTCCCGTCGCGGCATCGAATACGATCTTCTGCCCTGGTGCCAGGAGCGCGGCATCCCAGTCATGGCCTATTCACCGATAGAACAGGGCCGGCTTGCCAGAAACGGCGAACTGATCCGCATCGCCAAGGCTTATCAGGCGACGCCGGCGCAGGTGGCGCTTGCCTTCCTGCTGGAACGCGACGGCGTCATAGCCATCCCTAAATCCGCCAATCCGGACCGCGTCGCGGAAAACGCCGAGGCAGTCGACTTGGAACTGAGCGAGGCGGACTGGATCGCCCTCGACGCCGCCTTCCCGCCGCCGTCGCGCAAGGCGCCATTGGAGATGATCTAGCGAGATCGAGCGTCCGACGCTCCGCTACCAGCGTGTCGATCGCCCGCCAGACATCGATCTCCGCCAGACCCGTTACATCCCCTGCGGGCCGCGGTTCATCGCCGCGATCCCTGTGCGGCAGACTTCCACCAGGCCGAGCGGCTTCATGATCGCCACGAACTGGTCGATCTTCGAGGATTTCCCGGTGATCTCCAGGATGAAATGCTCGACCGTCGCATCGACGACCTTGGCATGGAAGGCATCGGCGAGCCGCAGCGTCTCGGCGCGGCGGTCGCCCTGGCCGACGACCTTGACCAGCGCCACCTCACGCTCGATCGGCCGTTCCTGGCCAAGCGCATGGGCGCGAACCGTCAGGTCGACGACCCGGTGCACCGGCACGATGCGTTCGAGCTGCGCCTTGATCTGTTCGAGCACTGTCGGCGTGCCGCGCGTGACGATGGTAATGCGGGATAGGTGAGCTTCGTGTTCCGTTTCCGAAACCGTCAGGCTCTCGATATTGTAGCCGCGGCCGGAAAACAGGCCGATCACCCGTGCGAGCACGCCCGGTTCGTTGGCGACGAGAACCGAAAGCGTGTGGCTTTCGGCTTTCGCCGTCTCAGGCGCGATGAAATAGGCGGATCCGGTCGGTTGCTGATGCGCATTCATGGTCTTGGGTCCATTTCCTCAGAATTTTGTTGAAGGATGTGCCGCCCGTCTCAGACGAGCTGGCGACCCTTGGCATCGATGGCATTGGCAACCGCTTCGTCGGTGGCTTCGTCCGGCAGCAGCATCTCGTTATGTGCCTTGCCCGAAGGGATCATCGGGAAGCAGTTGGCGAGATTGGCGACGCGGCAATCGAAGATCACCGGCTTCTTGACCGCGATCATCTCCTCGATCTTGTCGTCGAGCTCCTTCGGATCGTCGCAGTAGATGCCGACGGCGCCATAGGCTTCCGCAAGCTTGACGAAGTCCGGCATCGCCTCCGTATAGGAATTCGACAGGCGGTTGCCGTGCAGCAGCTGCTGCCACTGGCGGACCATGCCCATATACTGGTTGTTCAGGATGAAGATCTTGACCGGCAGGTTATGCTGGATGGCGCAGGACATTTCCTGGATGCACATCTGGATCGAGGCGTCACCGGCGACGTCGATGACGAGGGCGTCCGGATGCGCCACCTGAACGCCGATCGCCGCCGGCAGGCCGTAGCCCATGGTGCCGAGGCCGCCGGAAGTCATCCAGCGGTTGGGCTCCTCGAATTCGAGGAACTGCGCCGCCCACATCTGGTGCTGGCCAACTTCCGTCGTGATATAGGTGTCATGCCCCCTGGTCGCCTCGAAGAGGCGCTGCAGCGCATATTGCGGCATGATGACGTCGTTGGAATGCTTGTAGGAGAAACTCTTGCGAGCCCGCCAGCGGTTGATCTGGCTCCACCATTCCTCGGTCTGCGCCTTGGCCGGTTTTTTCGGCAACGCACGCCACAGGCGGACCATGTCTTCGAGGACGCTGCCGACATCGCCGAGGATCGGGATGTCGACATGCACGTTCTTGTTGATCGAGGACGGGTCGATATCGATATGGACCTTGCGTGAATTCGGTGAGAACGCGTTGAGGCGGCCCGTAATGCGGTCGTCGAAACGGGCGCCGATGCAGACCATGACGTCGCAGTCGTGCATCGCCATGTTCGCCTCGTAGGAACCGTGCATGCCGAGCATGCCGAGCCAGTTCTTGCCCGACGCCGGATAGGTGCCGAGCCCCATCAGGGTCGAGGTGATCGGGAAATCGCTGAGCTCGACCAGCTCGCGCAGCAGGCGCGAGGCGTGCGGGCCGGAATTGACGACGCCGCCGCCGGTGTAGAGGATCGGCCGGCGCGCCGAGGCCATCAGCTCGATGGCCGCCTGAATGGCGTTGATGTCGCCCTGGGTGCGCGGCTGATAGCTGGTGTTCTGGGCGATCTCCGGCTTCGGCGTATAGGTTCCGGTCGCGAACTGGATGTCCTTCGGGATGTCGACGACGACCGGACCCGGCCGCCCGGTCTGGGCGATGCGGAAGGCCTCGTGGATGATGCCGGCCAGTTCGTTGACGTCCTTGACCAGCCAGTTGTGCTTGGTGCAGGGCCGGGTAATGCCGACGGTGTCGCATTCCTGGAAGGCGTCCGAGCCGATCAGCGTCGTCGGGACCTGGCCCGACAGGCAGACCAGCGGCACCGAATCCATCAGCGCATCCTGCAGTGGGGTGACGGCATTGGTGGCGCCTGGACCGGAGGTCACCAGCATGACCCCGACCTTGCCGGTGGAGCGGGCATAACCTTCGGCCGCATGGCCGGCGCCCTGCTCGTGGCGGACCAGAATGTGCTGAATGTCGTCCTGCTGGAAGATCTCGTCATAGATCGGCAGGACGGCGCCGCCCGGATATCCGAAGATATGCTCGACACCATTGTCCTTCAGAGCCTTCAGGACGATCTCCGCGCCAGTCATCCGGTTATCTGGCGTCTGATTATCTGGCATCTGGTTGCCCGACCCCTGGTTGTTCGTATCCGTCATTGTCTTGGTCCATTCGCTGCTGGATTTTTACCGGCGGCTCCTCCGAGCCGGATTGAAGGCATAAAAAAAGGCCCCTTGGAGGAGCCTGTCTTTCCGCGCATGGGTGGCTGTCGCCGGACGGTTACACCGTCCTGCCCATGCGCGTTCCCACCACAATAAGAGCGATCGAAATCTTCATGGCGCGAAGTGTTAGCCAGATAAATGTCGTTCGTCAACGTGGGCCTGCACCAAAAATCCTCATCGGCCTGATTTTGCTGCTCCGTTTCCGCGCATTCGGCCGCGCGCTTTCCTACACGGGTTGTTAAGGCCGGCACAATATAGTCCTCCTGTTTGGAGGGTAGCGACCCGACGGACGAACCGTGACCCGTTCCGCCACCCCCAATGATAGGGGCCAGAGTTTGTTGAACAACGATCTGCAACGTTCCGCATCTGCAGGGGAGCAGGATCGTCGCGACATCCAGAAGCCGGGCAACCGCATGCTTGGCCGCGTCGTCGCCTGCACCGGCTCGCACGCCACCATTTCCGCCGTTGCCGAACACGGCGAGACCGATCTTACCGAACTGTGGTCCGTCGGCCGGCTGATCTCCATCAGCGTCGGCGAAAACCGTGTCGTGGCGCTTGCCTACGCAATGCAGACCGGCGGCAAGGAATGGAGCGAAAACGGCAACACCGGCTTTCACATCGAGGCTGAACTGCTCGGCGAGGTGCGCAAGGGGCTCAATGGTCGTGACGAGTTCACCGGTGGCATTTCCTGTTATCCCTATCTCGGCGCCGTCGCGCACCGGATTCGTGCCGCCGACCTTTCCCGCATTTATGATACCGGCAAGAACGAAACCTGCGTGGTCGGCAAGCTGACGCAGGACGACACGATCGACGCGACGATCCATATCCCGTCGATGCTGTCGAAACATTTCGCCATCGTCGGCTCGACCGGCGTCGGCAAATCGACCGCCGTCTCCCTGCTCCTCCACAAGGCGATCGAGACCGACCCGAAGCTGCGCGTCCTCATTCTCGATCCGCACAACGAATTTGCCGCAGCCTTCCCCGAGCACGCGGTCGTCATCGATACCGAGACGCTCGACCTGCCCTTCTGGCTGATGCGGCTCGAAGAGTTTTCAGAAGTGGTTTTCCGCGGCCGCCCGGCCGTGGCGGAAGAACTCGACATCCTGCGCGACCTGATCCCGGAGGCGAAACGCGCCTTCCGCGGCAACGAAACCTCGCTGATGCGCCGCTCGACGGAAAAAAGCTCGGTCACCGCCGATACGCCGGTCCCCTACCGCATGGCGGACCTGCTGGCGCTGATCGACGAACGTATCGGCCGCCTGGAAGGCCGCGGCGAAAAACCCTTCCTGCGGTCGCTCAAGATGCGCATCCTGTCGGCGATCAACGACCCGCGCTACCATTTCATGTTCTCCAACAATACGATCAACGACACGATCATGGAGACGATCGCCTATATCTTCCGCATTCCCGGCGACGACCGGCCGATCTCGACCTTCCAGCTCGCCGGCATTCCCTCTGAAGTCGTCAATTCCATCGCCTCGGTCCTCTGCCGCATGGCCTTCGAACTGGCGCTCTGGAGCAATGGCGCCATCCACATGCTCGTCGTCTGCGAGGAAGCACACCGCTACGTGCCGGCCGACCGCGAGCTCGGTTTCTTCCCGACAAGGCAGGCCATCTCGCGGATCGCCAAGGAGGGCCGCAAATACGGCGTCTCGCTCGGCGTCATCACCCAACGCCCCGGCGAACTCGACCAGACGATCCTGTCGCAGTGTTCGACCGTGTTCGCGATGCGGCTGTCAAACGACCGCGACCAGGAAATCATCAAGTCGGCGATCCCGAATTCGTCGATCTCGACGACCAGCTTTCTGTCGTCGATCGGCAATGGTGAGGCGATCGCCTTCGGCGAGGCGATTTCCGTGCCGATGCGCATGCGGTTTGCCCGCGTCGAGGAAAAATACCTGCCCAAGGCCAATGGCGTCGCTGACAAGGGCACGGAGGATACGCCGGATACGGTCGACCTGCGCACCGTGATCGCCCGTATGCGCGCCGTCAGCGGCCCCGATATTTCCGCCTTCCAGCAAAGCTACTCGACGGCGACGGCGCCTTTCGCGGAAGGCGCTTCCGGGGCCGACGAGGATACGGACGATGATTTCCCGCCGGCAGGCGATGCCGAACTCGATCGCTGGAACCGGGAGATCCCCTCGACCGGCCATGTGACGATCAATCCGACACCGCCCATGGCGACCAACCCGCAGCTGGAACCCTACCGGCCGGAAATGCTGCCGCGCGCGGCAGCACCGGAACAACCCTTAGCGCCCCGCCCCGACCGTTTCGCAGAACTGCGCCGCGACCGTCCGCCTGAGCCGCCGCCCTACCAGCCCGCGCCTCCGACATTCCAGCGTCCGCCGGCGTCCGAAGGAGCCCCACGCCCGAACCCGCTGCTCCGGCGCGAAGGATCGCTGCGCGAAAGCCTGCTGAAGAAACCGCTGAGCAGCCTTTACGACAAGGATTGAGCCGGCCTCAGGCCAGACGTTCCCAACTCTCGTCCATCTGGTTGCGAAACCAGGTCATCTGCCGCTTGGCATATTGGCGGGTCAATGCCGATCCGCGTTCGACAACCTCTTCCCGGCTCATGCGGCCTTCCAGCATCTCGGCGACCTGCACAACGCCGATCGCCTTCATGACAGGCAGGTCGGGTGCAGGATCGAGCGCCAGCAGCGCCCTCACCTCATCCACGGCCCCGGTCTCCAGCATCGTCTCGAAACGGCGGTCGATCCGTTCGTGCAGGAGTTTTCTGTCCGGCAGGACGACAAGCTTCTTCGCCCTCGAAGGATCGATCACCATCGGCCCCTGCCTGCCCTGAAACTCGGCGATGGAGCGACCGGTCTCGGCCAGAACCTCCAGCGCTCTGACGATCCGCTGCCCGTCCTTCGGCTCCAGGCTCGCCGCCACCGCCGCATCGCGTGCCGAAAGCTCCGCATGCAGCGCCTCCGGTCCTTCCTCCTTGAGACGCAGGCGCACCTCGCAACGAATATCCTGCGAGATCTCCGGCATATCGGACAGGCCGCCGGTCAGCGCCTTGAAATAAAGCCCGGTGCCGCCGACGAAGACCGGCAGCCGGCCCTTGCGCGCCAGTTCCGGCAGGATCGCTATCACGTCGCGTAGCCACTCGCCGGTGGAATAGGGGCGCCTCGCCGGCACATGCCCGTAGAGCAGGTGCGGCACGCCCTCCATCTCGTCCTCGGCCGGCCGCGCCGTCAGGACCCGCAGCGTGTCGTAGACCTGCATGCTGTCGGCATTGATCACCACGCCGTTTTTCTCGCGCGCCAGGCGCAATGCAAGCGCCGACTTGCCGCTGGCCGTCGGCCCGGTTATCAGGATCGCATCAAAATTGTCGATAAGGTCGCTCATATGGCTTTCGTTGCCACGCTCATCGCCCATCCGTCAAACCCCGTTCTCACGCAACAGCTCGGAGAACAAGCGGCGGAGGCAGTGAAAGCCTCCGGCCTCTACTGGCTGGCGGATGGTATCGCCTGCGATATCGCCTTGCGCGACGGCTGCGATATCGAGGCGGCCGAGGCCGATCTGAGGGTTGTCATCAGCAGCGTCCCGATCGATCTCGTCATTCAGGATGCGGACACGCGGCGCAAGAAATTCCTGATCGCCGACATGGATTCGACCATGATCGGCCAGGAGTGCATTGACGAGCTTGCCGATGTCGTGGGGCTGAAGGACAAGGTCGCGACGATCACGGCCCGCGCCATGAACGGCGAGATCGCCTTCGAACCCGCGCTTCGCGAGCGCGTCGCGCTTCTGAAAGGCCTGCCGATCACGGTCGTCGACGACGTCATCGCCAAGCGCATTACGCTGACGTCAGGTGGGCCGGAACTGATCGCCACCATGAAGGCCAAAGGCCACTACGCCGCGCTCGTGTCGGGTGGCTTTACCGTCTTCACCACCCGCATCGCCGCGACCCTCGGCTTCGACGAGAACCGCGCCAACATCCTCCTCGAAAACGATGGCTTCCTCACCGGCGAGGTCGCCGAACCCATCCTCGGCAAACAGGCCAAGGTGGACGCGCTCCTTGCCATCGCGGAAAAGCTCGGCATCTCCCCGGAAGACACGATCGCCGTCGGCGACGGCGCCAACGATCTCGGCATGCTCGACATCGCCGGTTCCGGCGTCGCGCTGCACGCCAAGCCCACCGTTGCCGCCCAGGCCAAGATGCGCATCGACCACGGCGATCTGACCGCCCTCCTCTATATCCAGGGTTATCGCAAGACGGATTTTATCCTCAGTTGAACACAACCTACGCGATTGACGAAGTACAACTCGCATCGCGTCATACGCATTGAAGATCATTGCAAAAATGGTATATTCAATGCATTGGAAAATGGAATTTCTGAACGATCGCGTCAGGATCGAGCTGGAGGCGTTTCCCACCGATATTGTTGCCAGTTTCCTCCGCATCGTAAAGCTGATCGAGCTGGAAGGACCCGCCAAGGTGCGCGAGCCTATGTGAAGCACCTTGAGGGACCGATCTGGGAAATGCGGATGCGCGGCCGCGACGGAATAGCCCGGGCAGCTTATGTAACGGCTTCAGGCCAGCGGATCGTGGTCTTGCACGTCTTCCAGAAGAAGACGCAGAAAACGCCCAGGCGCGAAATCGAGATTGCGCTGAGACGGGCAAAGGATGTGAGATGAACAAGAAGAGCCTTCTGGTAAGCGAGGCAGCGAAGGAATGGTTCAAGGACCCCGAATTCGTCGCGGCCTATGATGCCCTCGAAGAGGAATTTGCCCTCGCGGAGGCCCTCATCAAGGCACGCGCCCAGGCCTCCATGACTCAGGAAGACGTCGCCAAGGCCATGGGCACGACTCAGGCCGCCATCGCCCGGCTGGAGAGTGGTCGTTCCATGCCTTCGACCCGCACCCTGCAACGGTTCGCCGATGCGACCGGCACGAAACTCCGCATCAGCTTCCAGAAGCCGAAATCCTCTTCCAGAGCATCATAGAGCAGGTTGACCGTGCATCGTCCCATGATCATCCTCGAAACCGAACGCCTGCGCCTCAGGAGCTGGATCGACAGCGACCGCGACCTCTTTCGCGAGATCAATTCCGATCCGAAGGTGATGGAATTTTTCCCGTTCCGCCGCACCCACGAGGAGGCCGACACCTTCCTCGCAAAACTCAACGATGCGATCACCGAAACCGGGCTCGGCTTTTACGCGCTGGAACTGAAGGAAACCCAGGAGCCCATGGGTTTCTGCGGCCTGTCGCTCGCCAACATGCCGGATATCTTTCCGGTCGAGACGGTGGAGATCGGCTGGCGGCTGGCGACCCGGTTCTGGGGCAACGGTTATGTCACGGAAGCAGCCCGCGCGCTGCTCGACTTCGCCTTCAGCGAAAAGCACCTCGATGCCGTCGTCTCCTTCGCAGTCGGCGAAAACAGGCGATCGACCGCCGTCATGAAGCGGCTCGGCCTGCACCGCATCACGGGCATGGATTTCGACCATCCGCGGGTGCCGGATACGCATCCGCATCTGAAACCGCATGTGGTCTATGCGATCACCCGCGATGAGTGGCAGCGCCAGAGGGCGGCCGCAGGGCGCGCCCGCTAACCGCCCTGCCCTTGAGCTTACTCCAGCGGCAGCGCCACGAAGCGCAGGTTTCCGGAAGGATCCGAGACCATCACATGCGCATTGCGCCGGCCCTCGGACTTCAGGACCGAGATCCGCTTGACAACGTCGGCCGGGCTTTCGACGAAATCCTGCGCCACCTCGACCACGACCTCGCCGACCTTCAACCCCTTCTGGGCTGCTGGCGAATTCGGCGCGACGGCGGTGATCAGTACCCCCTCGACGCTTTCGACAATGCTGAAACTCTTGCGGCGGTCTTCGTCGAGCACGGCGAGCGTCATGCCGAAGGCTGCGGCCGGGTCCTGGCTGAGTTCGCCCTTCTGGTCTCCGGGCGTTTTGTTGTCCGGCGTCTTATTCTCGCCCTGGCCTTCCGGCAGGGCCGGCTGGTCGTCTTCCTCCTCCGGATCGGCGCTATCCTCCAGGCGGCCGAGCGTCACCTTGACGGTCTGCTGCTTGCCGTCGCGCAGGATCACCACGTCGACTTCCTTGTTGACCGGGCTTTCCGCAACGATGCGCGGCAGGTCGCGCATCTCGTTGACGGACTGGCCGTCGAAGGTGAGGACCACGTCGCCGGCCTTGATCTCGCCGTTCTTGATCGGCCCGCCGTTGACGACGCCGGATACCAGCGCGCCGCGCGCCCTGTCGAGGCCGAGGCTTGCCGCCACGTCGTCGGTGACCGGCTGGATGCGCACGCCGAGCCAGCCGCGGCGCGTCTCGCCGAATTCGGTCAGCTGGTGCACGACATTCTCGGCGAGCTCAGTCGGCACGGCGAAACCGATGCCGATCGAACCGCCAGACGGCGAAATGATCGCGGTATTGATGCCGATCACCTCGCCGCGCATGTTGAACAGCGGGCCGCCGGAATTGCCCTTGTTGATCGCCGCATCCGTCTGGATGAAGTTGTCATAGGGACCGGCATTGATGTTGCGGCCGCGGGCCGAAATGATGCCCAGTGTCACGGATCCGCCGAGGCCGAAGGGGTTGCCGATCGCCATCACCCAGTCGCCGATCCGCATGCGGCGGGAATCGCCGAAGCGCACGGCCTTGAGCGGCGCCTTGGGCTCGACCTTCAGGACCGACAGGTCCGTCTTGGTGTCGGTGCCGACCAGCTTGGCCTTGAGCTTCGAGCCGTTCGGGAAAATCACCTCAATGTCGTCGGCGCCTTCGATGACGTGGTTGTTGGTGACCACGTAGCCGGAGGGATCGATCACGAAGCCGGAGCCGAGCGAAGAAACCTTCTGGTTGCCGTTCTGGTTGCCCTGGCCATCGAAGAAGTCCTCGAAAAACTCCTGGAACGGTGAGCCTTCCTGAATCTGGGGCTGCGGGCCGGCGCCCTGGTCCTTGACGCTCTGGGACGTGGAGATGTTGACGACGGCATCGAGCAGGCCCTCGGCGAGATCGGCGATCGAGCCCGGGCCGCCGCCTGCCATCGGCCCGGGAGCCGGGGGCGGATTGATGGTCGGAGACGGGGTCGGCGGAGCCGGCAGCATGACGCCCGGAGAACCGGCCGGCGGATTGGCGTTCTGCCCCGGGGCGGCAGGGACCGGGGTCTGGGCAATCGCCTGCAAGGGTGCCGCCAGCAGGGCAAAAGTTGCCGCAAGCGTGACGGTGCGCTTGAAGGTCGATCGAACCGAATGGGCCATCTGGCGTCCTCGCTGTTGGATTTTCCGCATCACCCCGGAAGAGCGGTCTCCACCCGGGCAGGCTATAGGAACCTTTGAATCGGGCGGAGTTTCGGCAGAGCATAAGGCGGAATGACGACTGTGGAAATTACCTTTTCGTGAGGACTGCGCCCTCTACCCGTCACGCCTGTGGATGGTCTTGTCATGAAAGGGGCGGCTTTGCGCCGCCCCAAACTTGCCAGATCAGTTCGCCGGCGCTGCGGGCGCGGCAGGCGGTGCCGGTCGAGCCGGAGGCTGGATCGGCGCAAGTGCCTGACCTGCGGACGAGTTGAAGAACCGGAAGAACTCCGAATCCGGCGACAGCACCAAGGTCGTGCCGTTGTCGGCAAGCGCAGCCACATAGGCCCGCATGGTGCGGTAGAACTCGAAGAAGGCCGGATCGCGTTGGAAGGCCTCGCCGAAGATCTTGTTGCGTTCGGCATCGCCCTGACCGCGCATGATTTCCGAATCCCTCTGTGCTTCGGAGACGAATTCGACGACCTGGCGGTCGGCGATCGCCCGCCGGCGCTGGCCCTGTTCGTTACCACGAGCACGGATCAGTTCAGCTTCGGCAAGACGTTCCGCCTTCATGCGCTGGAAGGTCTGCTGCGACACTTCCTGGGTGAGGTCGGTGCGGCGGATACGAACGTCGCGGATCGCGAGCCCGAGGGTTTCCGCCGCAGCACTCAGGTCGGCGCGAACCTCCTGCATCATCGAAGAACGCTCATTGGAAAGCGCCGCGTCGAAATTGCGCAGACCGTAGACCCGGCGCAAAGCCGCATCGAGGCGGGTGCGAAGGCGCGATTCGGCCGATTCGCGGTCGCCCGAGACAGTTTCCCGGAAGAGGCGCGGGCCGGTGATCGAGTAGACGACGAAAGCGTCGACTTCATAGAAGGCACCGCCGCGCACCTGGACGCGGATATTGTCGAGATCGAAGCGCAATGCCCGGTCCTCGACATACTGGACGCGATCGGCGTCCATGAATGCGAAGGGCAGCTTGAAATAGATGCCCGGCTCGCGCTTGACGTCCTGGATTTCGCCGAAGCGGACGACGATCGCCTGTTCGCGTTCGTTGACCACGAAGACCGACGAATAGATGAGGATGAGAAGAACGGCGAGGCCGATCAGGAATGCGGGGAGTCGATTGGAGTTCATCGTGTGCCTCCCTGGTTCGTCTGCGGCTTGATCATCTCGTTGAGCGGCAGATAGGGAACCACGCCGTCCTTGTTGTCCAAAATGATCTTGCGGGAGTTCTTCAGGACCGTTTCCATGGTTTCGAGGAAGATGCGCCGGCGCGTGACTTCAGGCGCATTGGCATACTCGTTGTAGATCGAGACGAAGCGCTGCGCCTCGCCCTGCGCCTCGTTGACGACCTTGTCCTTGTAGGCGGATGCCTCTTCGCGGACCTGGGCTGCCTGACCGCGGGCCTGGCCGAGCTTCTGGTTGGCGTACTGGTTCGCCTCTTCGACGAAACGGTCCTCGTCCTGTTCGGCACGCTGCACTTCTTCGAAGGCGTCGGCCACTTCACGCGGCGGCGCCGCATCCTCGATCGGTACGGCATTGATGGAAAGGCCGGAGCCGTAGGTATCCATCGTGCCCTGGATGATGCTGCGCACCTCGGTCGAGATGCCTTCGCGATTGTCGCGGAAAATGTCCTGCGCCGGGCGGCGTCCGACGACTTCGCGCATGGCACTTTCGGAAACCTGCTGCAGCGTCGAAGCCGGGCCTTCCAGATTGAAGAGATAGGCCTTCGGATCGGTTACGGTGAACAGAACCGAGAACTGAACGTTGACGATGTTCTGGTCGCCGGTCAGCATCCAGCCGGCATTGGAGCTTGAGCCCCGAGCCGCGCCGATATTCTGCTGCTGTTCGGTGACCTTGACGATCTCGACGGATTCGAACGGCCAGAAATGGAAATGCAGGCCCGGCATGGATATTTCGTCCTTCGGGCGGCCGAAACGCAGTTCGACCCCGCGCTCGTCCGGCTGGACCGTATAGACGGACTGGAAGGCGAGGAAGGCAATAATCACGATGAGAACGATCGCGAAGGCGCCGCCGTTGAAGCCGCCGGGCATTACGCTGCGCAGCCGGTCCTGGCTGCGCCTTATGATGTCTTCGAGGTCGGGCGGACCACCGCTACCCCCGCCGCCGCGTGGGCGGTTCGGTCCCTGTCCCCAGGGCCCTTGATTATTACCGCCACCGCCGCCCCAAGGACCGCCGCCGCCACCATTCTGATTGCTCCAGGGCATCAAAACCTCTTTGTTCGTATTCGCTCCCAAACCGCGACCCTGCCGTGCGGCAGCCGTCTGGCTATTGCCCGTTATAGGGATGCGCCGACCTGCTTTCAACGCAGGTTCAATAACTTCCCGTTCAACGGTCACGAAATGTTTCAGTTTGTCGCGGTTCGGCGGGCATAAGTGGCGAAACGGGTCGGATAACTGTCCTTCTCGCCCACCGGAACGGCAACCTCATCGATCTTCTCGAACACCGCCGGATCGATGGCGGGAAAGAACGTATCACCGTCCGAAATATCGGTTTCAACATGCGTGACACGCATCATGTCTGCGATCCTGATCGCCTGGGCGTAAATCTCGCCGCCGCCCAGCACGAAGATCTCGTCGGCTCCGGCCTCCTCGGCCCTGCGGCCGGCAATCTTGAGTGCCTCGTCGAGGGATGCGGCCACATCGACGCCCTCGTAGTGGAAATCCGGATTGCGCGTGACGACCACATGCGGCCGGCCCGGGAGAGGTCTGCCGCCAAAACTGTCGAAGGTCTTGCGCCCGACGATGACCGGTTTGCCCAAGGTCAGCGCCTTGAAGCGCTTCAGATCGGTCGAAAGTCTCCAGGGCATGTCGCCATCGCGGCCGATGACGCCGTTCCGCGAGACGGCGGCGATGATGACGAGACGGGGCTTACTCACACCGCCACCGCCGCCTTGATATGCGGATCGGCCTCATACCCTTCGAGCGCAAAATCCTCGAAGCGGAAGGAGAAGATGTCCTTTACCGCAGGATTGATGCGCATGGTGGGCAGCGTTTTCGGGGTACGGGTCAGTTGCAGCTTCGCCTGCTCGAAGTGATCCGAGTAGATATGCGTATCGCCGAGCGTGTGGACGAAGTCGCCGGGCTTCAGCCCCGTCACCTGGGCGACCATCATCGTCAGCAGGGCGTAGGACGCGATGTTGAACGGCACGCCGAGAAAGACGTCGGCGGAGCGCTGGTAGAGCTGGCAGGAGAGCTTGCCGTCGGCGACGTAGAACTGGAACAGGCAATGGCAGGCTGGCAGTGCCATCTCGTCGAGTTGGCCGACGTTCCAGGCCGACACGATATGCCGGCGCGAATTGGGGTTGACCTTGAGGCCTTCGATCAATTGCGAAATCTGGTCGATCTGGCGGCCGTCGGGGGCGGGCCAGGAGCGCCACTGGTAGCCGTAGACGGGCCCAAGCTCGCCCTTCTCGTCGGCCCATTCATCCCAGATCGAGACGCCGTTCTCCTTCAGATAGGCGACGTTCGTATCGCCCTTCAGGAACCACAGGAGCTCGTGGATGATCGATCTCAGATGCAGCTTCTTGGTCGTCAAGACCGGAAAGCCTTCTGCGAGGTCGAAGCGCATCTGATAGCCGAATACCGAGCGGGTGCCCTTGCCGGTCCGGTCGCCTCGGTCGGTGCCGGTTTCCATCACATGCCGAAGAAGATCGAGATATTGCTTCATGGGTCAGGCCGCCGATTCCATCGTCAGGGAATGATATAGTAGCATAAGGCCGCCCGACCAATCTCCTGTGGCGGCTTTCCCCGCTATTTTGGCCCCCTATTTTGGCAAGCCCGGTTCCCAGGATCACCTGGTGACGTATTTGCGCCAATCGTGGCTCTCGGCGAAACCCAGGACCTCCCTGATCTTGCGGTTGCTGATCGGAGCCTCGAATTCGCCGATCTCGCCGACGATGGGCGTGCCGGGCGCCCAGCGCTCGAGGAACGGCCGGGTCGGCTCAAGCGCCGTGATCGTGTCGTTGACCGCGTTGAAGACCTGGAAGCCGAGGCCGTCCTTTTCGATGCAGAGATGCACGATCTGGCCGAGATCGCGGGCATCGATATAGCTCCAGGCATTGCGTTTGCGCGACGGCGGGTCGGCGAGGAAGGCGGGGAAGCGGCTGTAGTCCTCCGGCGAGATCACGTTGCCGATCCGAAGCGCATAGATGTCCGCCCCGAAACGCATGGCAAAGGCCCGCGCCGTCTTCTCGTTGACGACCTTGGAGAGACCGTAGCTGTCCATCGGGTCGACATCGTAATCTTCGGTGAGCGGAAACGAATGATAGTCCTTGTCGCCCTCGGCAAAGCAGACCCCATAGGTCGTCTCGCTGGACGCGATGATCACCTTGGGGATGCCGAGCTTCATCGCCGCCTCGATGACGTTGTAGGTGGAGATCGTGTTGGCCGAAAACGTCGCATTGTCCGGGCGCATCAGGATGCGCGGTACGGCGGCGAAATGCACCACCGCATCGACGGGCGCCGGCCCCTTGCCGCTCTCCAGCCCCTGGAAGCCGAAATGCATCGACAGCGCGTTGAAGGTCTCGCCGCCGTCCCTGAGATCGGTAATCAGCGTGTTGACGCCGGGGCAATCGAGCGGCACCAGATCGAGGTTGAGGACCTCATGCCCTTCCCCTACGAGATACGGCACGACATGCCTTCCAGCCTTGCCGCTGCCGCCGGTGAATACGATCCGCTTGCCCATGACGTGCCTCCTCAAATCCCATCCTGGCCCTGCCGCAACTGTCGATATCGTCCGCCCACCTTCTGCGAGCCCGGCATCGCCAGCCGAAAGACCTGTGTGGCTCGATGATGAAGCATGGCACCACCAGCCCGTCAACGTCGATCGCGCAAAAGCAGGACGCCCGAAACACGCCTTGAAGCGCTTGACCTTCCAATGCTGGAAACTTGTAGCGTCCGCTCCATCTCGTGACTTAGCGATGTGGAGGAAGCCGTGTTCATCCAGCCAATCGACTATCTTCTCTTCGTCTGGTTCATCCTGGCCGGGCTCAGCACACTTTATGTCGCCTCGGACCAGTTCAGGAACAATCCCGAACCGGCCGTGATGAAATGGGGCTTCATCCTCGTCACTCTCTATCTCGGGCCGATCGGCCTGCTCCTCTACATCCTGGCCGACAAGGAACCTGTGCCCGGAACGCACGAAGAGTTCATCAAGCCGCTGTGGAAGCAGGGGATCGGCTCCACCATCCACTGCGTCGCCGGCGATGCCACGGGCATCATCATCGCCGCTGCGATCACCGCCGTTCTCGGCCTGCCGATGTGGATCGATATCATCATCGAATACATCGCCGGCTTCACGCTCGGCCTGTTCATCTTCCAGGCTCTGTTCATGAAGAACATGATGGGCGGCACTTACTGGCAGAATGTCCGAAACTCCTTCATGCCGGAATTCATCAGCATGAACGCGATGATGGCCGGGATGGCTCCGGTTATGGCGATCCTGATGATGGGCCGCGACATGAGGGCCATGTGGCCGGGAGAAATGCTCTTCTGGGGCGTGATGGCCCTCGGCATCGGGGTCGGTTTTCTGATCGCCTACCCGTTCAATGTCTGGCTGGTCGCCAAGGGTCTGAAGCATGGGCTGATGACGGAGCGAAGCCAAGTGGCCGGCGACACGCATGGGCGACACCAGCAGGAGGGCGCACATGCCCACGGAGACGAGAACCGACAAGAGCAAGCCGGCAACCATCAGCATCACGGGTCGGGGCAAGATCATCCAAGCCGCGCATTCGCCCCTACCCGTCTCCAGATCGCCACGATGGCCGCCTTCACCTCGATCATGCTGATTGCCGGCTTCGCCTACCCGTTCACCAAGGTGAATATGCATCTGAGCGCTCACGACGTCGGCGGTGCGATCATGGCTCCTGGGATGATCATGACGTTCGATACACCGGGCGACGCGATGCGCGACATGGCGGCGGTCGATCCCCGCCTCGCCGGTTTTCGGGCGCGGGAAACGGCGACGGGCGGCGAAGTCCTTCCGCCGCGCATCGATGGCGACGTCAAGGTATTCGACCTCACCGCCTCGGTGATCCGATGGTCGATATTGCCCGGCGAAACGGTGGAGGCATACGCCTATAACAATCAGGTTCCGGGCCCGACCTTGCGGGTCGTGAAAGGCGACAAGGTCCGGATCAACGTCACGAACCGGCTGCCGGAAAGCACGACCGTCCATTGGCATGGCCTGATCCTGCCAAACGAGATGGACGGGCCGGCCCACATCACCCAGAAGCCGATAGAGCCGGGCCAGACCTTCACCTACGAATATACCGTCGGGCAGTCCGGCACGTATTTCTACCACACGCACGACCACGTGGACCGGCAGCAGTCGCTTGGCCTGTACGGCGCACTGATCATCGATCCCAAGGATGCGGCCGACGAAATTCCCGCCGATCTCGAATATACGATGCAGCTTCAGGAATGGGTGAAGCGGGAGTGGCTCACATATCCGGCCATGCCGATGGAAGGTGCCCTGCCCAACTTCTTCACGATCAACGGGAAATCCTATCCCGCAACGGACACGATCAAGATGAAGGTCGGGCAGAAACTGAAAATACGCTTCGTGGGTTCGCACACGACGGCCATCCATCCGATGCACGTTCATGGAGGCCCGTTCGAGGTCGCCGCGCGCGACGGGGAGACACTGGCGCCAACCGCCCGCTACCTGGCCGACACGGTCAACATTGCTCCCGGACAACGCTACGATGTCGTATGGACCGCCCAGCGACCGGGCAAATGGCTCGTCCACTGCCACATCTCCCACCACACGACGAACAACAATGTCGAAACCGACGGCGGTGGTGGCCTCATGCTGGTGATCGATGTCCAACCGTGATTGCTTCAACTCGACTTCGGCTATGCTGATCGCGCGCGATATCAGGGGCGATCACGCCGCACGCGGAGCAGTTTCAGAGGCGGCGGAACAGGATAACCACAGACAGCCCCGGCGTATTGTCCAGCAACTCGACCTTCGCACCATGAAGCTCTGCAATCGCCTTTACGAGGCTGAGGCCAAGGCCCGATCCGACGGTGGTTCTGCTTTTTTCCAGCCGATAGAAGCGATCGAATACCCGCTCCCGCTCTTCCGCAGGAATGCCTGGCCCGTCATCGGATACGCTCAGGCAGATGGCGCCGCCACGATGCGTCAAGCCCAATGTGATGGTGGAGCCGGACGGGGTATGACGGAGCGCGTTGGCGAGCAGATTGGCCAACATTTGCCTTATCAGGTCCGGATCGGCGCGAACCTGACATTCCTCACCCGCTTCCTGTATACGAAGCGTGTAGCCGTCTTCCGCGGCGATCGCGTCGTAAATGTCGTAGATGTCGCGGACCAGCGAAGTGAGATCGATTGACTTGAAATGGGCAGTCCTGTTGCGGGCCTCGATCTGGGCAATCCTCAGGAGTGCGTCGAACGTGCTCGCTATCGCGGTCAGTTCAGCGAGAGCGGCTTCTACCGCGTCTTTGGCCTCCGCCATTGTTTCTGCTTGCAGAGCATCGTCCAGAATCAGGAACGTCCGACCGATCGGCGTTTTCAGGTCATGGGCGACGTCCGTTGTCACATGGTTCAAGGTGGCAACGCTCGCCTCCAGACGCTCCAGCGCAACATTGACCTCCGACGACAACATGTCGATCTCGTCCATCCTCGACGACACCGGCAGTCGCCTCGCAAGCTCGCCGCGCCCGATGGCATGGGCGGTTTGAGACAGCTCCGAAATCCGCCGACGGGTGCGATATCTCAGGACGACCGCTCCGCCTAATCCGACGGTAAATACGATAGCGGTGGCCCACCCGAAGCTGACCAGCACGATCCGGGCTAGTTCGTCGGTGTCGCCGTAGCTGATGCCAACCGTCAGGTCGTTCCCGTCGAGCTGGCCCCGGAACAGCTTATAGTTGACGTCGCTTTGATGCTGATCTTTCGGCCTCAGGGTGGAAAAGCCTTTCGCAACGCCTTTCAGTTCAGCGTTTCCCGCAATCAGCGCTCCGGATGAATTCCGGAGCGTGTAGATCGTCTCTTCGCCTCGGATCGCCGGACCATGGCTGTTGATCATGCTGATCGCGCCTGGGAGACCGCGAGCCTCGTAGGCTGACCCGATTTCCCTGTATCGCTCCATGACGTTTGCGTTGAGCCGCTCGTCCAGAAAATTCAGTACCATCTGGTAGGCGATGACGTTGGCTGCGAGGTAGGAGACGACAAACAGCGATATGTAGAGGAAGGCAAGCCGGACAGCCGTGCTCTTGAAGAAGCTACCGCCGCGCATGCAGGCTATAGCCGGTGTTGCGGACGGTGTGCAGGAGCGGGAAGTCGAACGGTTTATCGATCTTCGACCGCAATCGGCTGATATGGGTTTCGACCACGGAGCTCTGCGGATCGAAATTGAAGTTCCAGATCCTCTCCAGAAGCATCGTTTTGGTAAGCACCCTTCCCTCGTTTCGCATCAGAAGCTCCAGCAGCGTGAATTCTCTCGGCAGCAGTTCAAGAGGCATTCCAGCTCGTTCGGCGGTTCGTTTGACCAGATCGAGTTCAAGATCCCCGACGCGCAACTTCGTTTTCTCGGCAGTCATTGGCGGACGCCTGAGCAACGCGTTGATCCTCGCCGTCAACTCGGAGAAGGCGAAAGGTTTGACGAGATAGTCATCGCCCCCGGCTTCGAGACCCTCGACGCGGTCATCGACACCGCTCATGGCCGTGAGGAAAAGAACCGGGGTTCGGACGGAGGCCGCGCGAAGGCTTTTTACGAGGGTGAGGCCGTCCAGAGCTGGAACCATCCGGTCGACGACCATCACGTCATAGGAATCATCGAGTCCTGCCGTCAACCCATCTCTGCCATCGAGAACCCAATCCACGACATGTCCAGCCGACGTAAAACCTTTGACGATATAGGTGGCCGTCTTCTTGTCATCTTCTATCAGGAGGATTTTCATAAGGCTTCCGGTCTGTAGAGCAGTATTTCGATCGCGCGCTCGCCGATGCTCCAAGCGGTACGATCCAGGCTTTGTTGCGGCAGGATATCAGCCCTGCCTGACCCGTGATAGCCGCGGCGACGAGCCGTTCCACCTTACAATTTTGTAAACTTGGCGAAAGGCGGCCGACAAAACCACGATGTAACTTCCTCACGCTGCACCACGCAGTCGAACGAGGAAAAGATCATGAATTCCAAGCTCCTAATCCTATCGGTTGGTTTCGCGGCCGTTGCAGTCCCCGCTCTGGCTAACGGTCCCTTGGCCTCCGGAGCGTCTCCTGTGGATGCTATTGTCCAAGGGCATGGCAAACCCGGAGAAACCGCCGTCGCCAAGTCAAATAGCAACGTGACATTCCGGGTCCTCGACAATGGCATCGTCGAGCGCACCAACAAGCGGTTCGGGACCGTTTCCGTAACCGATCCGCGTGCTGAACTCCATAAATCCCGCGACAACCGCTGAACTTCAACTGCCGTCGATCAGCGATCCCTGCTCGACATTCAAGACATCGGCAACGCATCGACCATGGTCGCTAACTCCAGTGGTCGGCAATTCTGAAGGAATATCTACAATGATGAAAGCAGCCTCCGCTACCGCGTTTCTGGCCGCAATTTTTCTGAGCACCTCCGCACTGGCCCAGGAAGGTAATTACTACGAAGGGGCTGACCGCAACCCCTCGGTAGAAGCATCTGCAGCCCGGGACGCCCGCTACGGATATACCGGATCGATCAACAATCCGGCGCTTCGCAACGGGTGGGACACGACCCCGAAGACAACCAACAGCGGTGACTACTATGGTGGTTCGGACCGCCCCAATTAAAGCCAATGCAAGCCGTGCCCGCTGGCCTCAGATACGGCGGGGCACCCTTCGTGGCGTTGTTGCGGTGCCACACAAACGACGTGAAGTGGTGGTTTGAGAAGGCGTCGATTGACAAGCTCGAAGGCTCTGGCAATCCTGATAGGCATGAGCGGGATGTATCGAATCACATCTAAAGCGATGGCACTGATGTTCAGACTGGTGATGATCTTGTCACTGGCGGGCTACAGCTTTTCTGCCGTCAGCGCCGCGATGCATCCCGAAAGCGCCGCCCAGGTCTCGCAGGTCGAAGATGGCCAAGCCGCTCACCATGGCGACGGCGTTGCGATGGCCGATGCCGATCATCACGGCAACCAGCACGACCACGGCAGCCCGGAAAAATCCAAAAGCTCCTGCTGCACGGATTATTGCGGTGTTGCCGCCATCGCCTGCTCCGGTTCCTCGTTGAACCATCCGCGCGTGGTTTCCATTCGCGAGTTCATCGACGACACGGATACTGCCGGTCAGAAGCCGAGCCTGCATCGTCCACCTAACATCTGAGAACTAGCACCCGCAGGGCGGGTCTTGCTGTGCCTGTGCGCGAGTGAGCGCCATGGCGCAATTGCGATCATATTCTCGGATTTTCACCATGAAACATTTGTTCCTGGTGGTTGCTCTTCCGCTTTTTGCCAGCGGATGCGCGTCCACATTGCCTGAAGTCGTTGCTTCGACCGACCAGCCTGACACCGTGCCGGACGTCATGCCCCTCCGGTACCAGAGCCCGATTGACGGCTACACCCATCGCATGCCCGTCGATCCGAAGCCCTGGCGCGGTCTCAACGACGCCCAGGCTCCGAAAAAGGGATGAGCGCGATGATAACACGTCACATCAAGCTGGTGTCCGCCGTCGTGCTCCCTCTCGTCGCCGCAGGTTGCGTAACGACGGACTATTCGGCCAAAGACGCCGGTTTCATGAATGCCTCAGCGAAAAGCAGCGAGGCAACCGGCAAACAAACCGTGTGGGTCCAGAACCGACAGCAGGCTCAGGCAGTCCAGGGCCGCGTGAAGGCGCTGATGGCCAAAAAGACCATCGACGTCGAGACCGCCGTCCAGGTCGCTCTCCTGAACAACAAGGGCCTCCAGGCCTCCTATGCCGATCTCGGGGATAGTGCTGCGGACGCATGGCAGACGCAGCTTTCGGTCTTGCCGACCTTCTCCGTCGGTCTGACCGGGATCGCCACTCCCGGACTTGAGGCCTATCGTGTTCTCGAAGGTGCCATCGCGGCCAACATTCTGGCTCTGGCGACATACGACAAGAACATCAAGCTGGCCGACACGCGGTTCCGTCAGGCCCAGCTCAACGGGGCGATCGCCACGATCTCCCTCGCCGCCGAAACGCGGCGAGCCTGGATCAACGCCGTGGCGGCATGGGAAAACGTCGCCTACCTCAACCAGGCCAAGGGAGCCGCCGACGCTGCCTCCGAACTCGCCAAGAAGATCGGCGAAGCCGGATCAATGCCGAAGGCCGACCAGGCTCGTGAACACGTCTTTTACGCGGAACTGACCGGCGAGACTGCCAAGGCAAGGCTCGAAGCAAAGCTTGCCAAAGAAGAGCTGATCAGGCTGATGGGCCTCACCGGTTCCGACATCGCCTTCCAGATTCCGAACCGCCTCCCCTCACTGCCGAAGGCATTGATCAAGCGCGACGACATCGAGGCCGAGTCGATTCACAAGCGCATGGATCTGCAGGTCGCCCGCCTGGAGCTTCAGGCGACCGCCCAGTCCTACAAGCTCGAAGATGTCACCCGCATCGTCACCGACATCGAACTGGTCGGCACTTACGAAAAGGAACGCGAGCGCGAGGACGGCAAGATCCTCTCGGACGTGTCGAAGACGGCAGGACTGGAATTCAGGATCCCGATCTTCGATTCCGGCCAGGCGCGGCTGCGAAAGGGTGAGCTCGCCTACATGCGGGCTGCCAACCAGCTGGCGGAACTTGCGGTCAACACCCGTTCACAAGCCCGCTCTGCCTATCTGGCCTACAAGTCGAACTACGATATCGCACGCCACTACCGAAACAACGTCCTGCCGTTGCGCAATGCGATCGAGGAACAGTCCCTCCTCACCTACAACGGCATGATCACCAGCACCTTCGAACTGATCGCCGACACCCGCGAGAAGATCGATTCCACCATCCTTGCCGTCAACGCCAAACGCGACTTCTGGCTTGCCGAAGCGAACCTTGCCCCCGTCATCTATGGCGGCAGCACCGGTTCGGCCTCGGCAGAAACCGAGGTCGCTTCGGCTGAAGAAGCCGAAGACTGAGAAAGGAAACGAGAATGTTCAATAGAAGACAGCTGCTTGGAGCAGGTGCCGCCGGTGCCGCACTCGTCTCCTCCCAGGCCTGGGGCCAGACGTCGAACATGGGTCTGCCGGAGGCGGCCGCGATGGACTCCGCCGCAACCCAGACGCCGATCCGTCCATCCGTGGGGCCAGACTACAACCCGGTCGTGACCCTGAACGGATGGACCCTGCCCTTCCGCATGAACAACGGCGTCAAGGAGTTCCATCTGGTTGCCGAGCCTGTCGAGCGCGAGATGGCGGAAGGCATGACCGCTTACCTCTGGGGCTATAACGGCCAGTCGCCAGGTCCGACCATCGAGGCGGTCGAGGGCGACCGGGTCCGTATCTTCGTGACCAACAAGCTGCCGGAGCACACCACGGTCCACTGGCACGGCATGCTCGTGCCGTCGGGGATGGACGGTGTGGGCGGCCTTTCGCAACCCCATATTCCCGTCGGCAAGACCTTCGTCTACGAGTTCGACCTCGTGAAGTCCGGCACCTTCATGTACCACCCGCATTCGGACGAGATGGTTCAGATGGCGATGGGCATGATGGGTTTCTTCGTGGTCCATCCCAAGGACCCGAAGTTCATGCCGGTCGACCGCGACTTCGTTTTCCTGCTCAGCGCCTATGACATCGATCCCGGCACCTATGTGCCGCGCGTCATGGAGATGACCGACTTCAATCTCTGGACCTGGAACAGCCGCATCTTCCCGGGCATCGATCCGTTGGTGGTCTCGAAGAACGACAAGGTCCGCGTCCGCGTCGGTAACCTCACGATGACCAACCACCCGATCCACATGCACGGCTACGATTTCGAAGTGACCTGCACCGACGGCGGCTGGGTTCGGCCTGAAGCCCGCTGGCCGGAGGTCAGCATCGACATTCCCGTCGGCGCGATGCGGGCCTACGAGTTCGACGCAAAGCATGTCGGCGACTGGGCGATCCATTGCCACAAGTCGCATCACACGATGAACGCGATGGGCCACGACATCCCGACGTTCATCGGCGTCGACAAGAAGGAAGTCACCAAAAAGATCAGGCAGATCCGTCCCGAATATATGCCGATGGGTACGGCCGGCATGGCGGATATGGGCGAGATGTCCATGGAAATACCGGAAAACACTGTTCCCATGATGACTGGATGGGGACCCCACGGCCCCATCGAGATGGGCGGCATGTTTTCCGTGGTGAAGGTCCGCGAGGGTATCTCGGCGGGCGACTACGCCGATCCGGGTTGGTACGAAAACCCGCCCGGCACCCAGGCCTGGGAGTGGACGGGAAGCCTCCCCGACGCGCCCAAGGCCAAAGACGCAAAGACACAGCCGCCGTCGAAACATTCGAACCACGGCTGATCGGTAACTCCCAACAATCAAAGGACATGATCATGAAAACTGCAATTCTTGGCCTCATCCTCGCCACCCTCGCAACGCCGGTTCTGGCATCGGGCAGCCACGCGGGCGGCCACGGCGAAGCCATGGCCGTTGGCGAACCCGGCGACAAGTCGAAGGTCAGCCAGACCATCCGCGTCAGCATGAAAGAGACGCCCGACGGCAAGATGATCTTCACCCCGAACGACTTCAAGGTTCGCAAGGGTCAGACCATCCGCTTCACCATCAAGAACGAAGGCGAGCTCGACCACGAATTCGTCCTCGACCAGGAGGCGAAGGTGATGGAGCACAAGGCGGTCATGGAGAAATTTCCGGACATGGAACATGACGATCCGAACGCGATCCGCCTGAAGCCGGGCAAGTCCGGTGATATCGTCTGGAAATTCACCAACGATGGCGTCTTCAAGATCGCCTGCCTCGTTCCCGGCCACTACGACGCCGGAATGCACGGCGACGTCACTGTCGCCAACAAGTAGGTAAGAAGGAAGGAGTAAGAGCATGAAAACGGTTCTCAAACTTGCTGTCGTCGCAGCGCTCGGCCTGGCATCCGCCAGCGGTGCGTTCGCTCAGGAATTCACCAAGGGCACGGTCAAGAAGGTCGATGCCAAGGCCAAGAAGGTCACGCTCATCCACGAGGAGCTGAAGGGTCTCGAAATGCCCGCGATGACCATGGTCTTCAACGTGGCCGACGAGGGGATGCTCGGGAAGATGAAGGAAGGCGCGAACATCCAGTTCGTGGCGGAACGTGTCAACGGCAAGCTGACCGTCACCCAGGTGAAGTGACAACAACGGCCCCCGCTTCCCCGGAAGCGGGGGCCTACTCACCTACTCAAGAGACGGGTTGAAGGCACAAGGCCTTCCACAGGTCCTCTTTCCAGTCGCCCATCACTGGCGGGTCATGCAGCCTGTAAACTGTAGCGCCGACCAATACCGTTCGTGGCGCCTGACACCGGATACGCATGACATGGGTGCCGTTGTCCACGAAGATGGGTTCGCCGCCGGTCTTGTGCTCGGTCAGTCCAATTGCGACGTCGTAATCATACTCGATGTCTTCCGACGTCGCCGCCGACGTGATCGTAAGGCTCACTGTCCGGCTGTCGGGGAATTGCGCAATGTGAAACGGCTGACGTTCCTGAGCTTCTAGGCCCGACGCCTCAATGACGAATGCTGCCACAGCTAAGCAGAGACGGCCCATCGGCCCCTCCCAAGGCACGACACTTCAGTAGTTTAGCATCGATTGGACCGCTGGGACAGCGATTGTCAGGTGCTGCCACAACGGCTCATATCAAAAAGGGGAAGCGCAACGATCGTGGATCGTTATCTGCGCGAAGGAACCGGTCGATTGCGCTGATCCTCGGTTCCTGCCCGTTTCCCTGTTGACCAGCGGCAAAAGTGATCGATGCGACGATTTATGGGAGCCTTCACGCTTCTCACCCCTTTTCACCGGGGGTGGAAACGCCTATATGACGGTTGCCGGACTTCGGTCCGGCTATGGCAATAAACGGCCGGTGTAATAAACCTATTGGACCCGGGGGCGGTACCCGGCGCCTCCACCAAAAACCGGTCGGTCGCATGGAAACCTTGCGGACCGGCTTTTGATGGGGGCGAAATAGGATCGACAAGGGCTTAAAGATCGAACTTTTGCTCGGCATGATACCACCGTTATCGGGTCAAAAAGTGTAGTTGCAAACGACAACAACGCTAAGGGTTATGCTCTCGCTGCCTAATGGCGGTGCGGGAAATCCGAACTAAGTCCTTGGAGGTAGCACTTTAAGGCGGGGTCCGAAGGCACCTGGCAACAGAAGCCTTCACCTTCGCTCCCCAGTCGAATACTATGGAACTGACTCGGATGCTCGTCGGGGCTTCCCCGCGCCGGGCCGGCATGGCATAACGCGTCTGACTAAAAGACGAGAGAATGGAAAGACAGGACCGTATGGGGCAGGACCACATCCGTTACGATATTCTGGCGCAGGACGCGTTGCGCGGCGTCATCCGTAAGGTTTTGACCGAGGTTGCGGCCACGGGCCGTCTGCCGGGCGACCATCATTTCTTCATCACCTTCCTGACCGGCGCCCCGGGCGTGCGCATCTCGCAGCACCTCAAGGCGAAATATGCCGAACAGATGACCATCGTCGTCCAGCACCAGTTCTGGGACCTCAAGGTCTCCGATACCCAGTTCGAGATCGGCCTCTCCTTCTCCGACACCCCGGAACGCCTGGTCGTTCCCTTCAACGCCATTCGCGGTTTCTACGATCCTTCTGTGAATTTCGAGCTTGAATTCGAGGTGCCGCTGGCCGACGAGGACGAGAACACCACCGCCGAGATCACCGCCATCCCCGTAGACGCCATTTCCAAGTCTGCCGACACCGAAGCCAAGCCCGGCGAAGAGAAGAAGCCCGGCTCGGTCATCTCGCTCGATTCCTTCCGCAAGAAGCAGTAAGCGCCGGGAGGCGCGTCAGCCATGAGCGCCGAAATCGTCAACCTTCGCCAGTTCCGCAAAGCCAAGGAACGGCTCGAAAAGGAAAAGGAGGCGGAGCAGAACCGCCTCACCTTCGGCCGTACCAAGGCCGACAAGTCCCTGACCAAGGCACGCAACGACAAGGCGGAGAAGGGGCTCGACCAGGGCCGCCTGGAAAAGCCCGGCAAGGACGACTGACTTTCCGTCCGGTGTATATTAAGGATCCGCTAACCAAGCTTCAGCCGATCGGCTTGACGCCGGAAGTACCACAGTCTGAATAAGCGAGCTTGTTCCGAAGGTCCGGAGAGTTTCGTGATCCGCAAACATTCCGCGACCCTTCACGGTCATCGCACCAGTTTTTCCCTCGAGGACGAGTTCTGGCTCGAATTGAAGGCGATCGCAGCAAAGCGCGATATCAGCCTGGCAACCCTGATCGCCGAGATCGACGATCAAAGGGATGCCGCCAGCAATCTCTCGTCGGCGTTACGCGTCCATGTCCTGACGTGGCTCAAATCCTCCTAGATCCGAACCGGTTGGGGGCAGCTACTGCTGCACCCCTGGCAGGCTTGGCATATTGGAAATGCCGGGGGACGGAAAGTTCTGGCGGATCGCGCCGTCGGTCGGCGGCACGATGAGCTGCGGCGGCTGGCTGATCTGACGCTGACGCACCTCCTCCGCCGCACGCGCCGCCGCCTCCACCCCCTGACGCTGGCGTTCCGCCTCGGCCGCCTGCTGCTGGCGGGCCCGCTCTTCGGCCGCCGCCTTGTCGCGGGCCGCCTGCCGCTCGATCGCCTGGAAATTATAGAGCGCCACCTCGCGACGAAGACGCTGCTTTTCGAGCACGCTCGCCTGCAGCGTCTCGACACGCCGCCGCTGCTGCTCGAAAGCCCGCTGCGACAGGAAATTCGTGATCGCCGCGATATCGATCCGCTTGGTGGGGGCGGCAAGGTCCCCCGAATAGTCGAGCCGGATGGTCGGATCGCCGCCGGCCAGCGCTTCCTCGCCGGCATCGTAGGTGACCGCCAGATTTGCGCTCAGACTGTCATCCAGCAGATCGAAGCGCCCCTCGCCCGACAGCTTCGTGGTGCCGACGCCAGCCGCGACATTCTGCGCCCGCGCTTCGCCGGCCGTGATCGTCACGGGGATGGTCACGTTGCCGACCGCCGCACTTCCCTGATGCAGCAGGCCGGTTGCGATCGGCCGGACCCTCGCCTCCGTCACCTCGCCGCCAAGCTTGTCGACCCCGGCCATCAAGGGCTTCATCGCATCGGGATTGACGCCGGCGACGGTCAGGCCCTTCAGCCGCAACTCGGCCGAACCGCTCGTTGCACCCAGGAGCTCGGCCAAGGTCCTGCCGGTCGATTCGGCGGACATGTTGAAATCCAGCTTGCCGCTGGCGACCGGCTTGCCGCCAGCCTTCCAGACGAGCGGCGCGAGATCGGCGTTCTCAGCCGAAATCCGGGCCTGCAGAAGTCCTGTTCCGTCACCGTTCGACATCAGCAGCCGGCCGGCGAGCCGGCCGCCCTGCCAGTTGCCCGCACCGTTCTCGATGGTGATGCCGCCGCTGCGATGGGTGACCCTGGCAGCGAAATCATCGATATTGCCGAAAACGCCGGCATCGAACTGTCGGGCCTTGACGTCGAGAGCGATATCCGCGCCGGAAAAGATCGGCCGGGCGAAGGGTTTTGAGGAAAACGCCCCGCTCTGCGGATCGCTGAACGGCCCATAGATCGCCTCACCGAGCCAGGCAAGATCGAGGTTGTCGACGCTGAGCGAGCCGGTTGCCGGCATGCCCGGCGCCTTGCGATCGACTGTGATGTCGCCGCTGATTGCGTTGCCGTCCGCCGCACCTTTAAGGGCGGCGATCTTCACCGCCTCCGGCGTCATGCTGACATCCGCGTCGAGCGTCACCGGCATGCCAGTGCCGAACTGCGGCAGGCCGATGCCGTTCATCAGCAGATAGGGTTCCAGATCCGCGCTCCTGAGCGTGACGTGGCCGCTCCCCTCGCCAAAACCCTCGCTGCCGATCCGGATATCGCCGTTGATGTCCAGCGAAGTCTTTTCGGTCGTGAACGTCAACGCAGCCTTTGCGGCGGGATCCGGACCCTGGTGGACGTTGAGCAGCAGTTCTCCCGCGCCATCCCCCTGGAAAGGCAGGGGATCGAGACCCGCCTGCCCCAGGAGAACCATCGGATCGGGATTGTCGAGCGACGCAACGAGCGTCATGTCGGTGCCGCTCGTCAGGTCGAAGAGGCCTGGAAGCTTCAGGTTCGCATTGACCGCGCTGCCGTTGGTCTTGCCCTTGAGGACGACCTCCACGCCGTTCAGGTCGCCGCCGACGGTCAGGCTGGCACCGAGATCCGTGTTGGCGAACCAGGCGCCGTTTGCCGCAAGCCGGGCGAGAGCCGGATGCGCGGGCAGCCGGTCGCGCAGCATGGTCAGGAAAGCTGTCGGATCGGCGGAACGGAAGGTGAGGCTGCCATTGCCCGAATAGGCAAGCAGCGAGCCTTCTACGCGACCTCGTGCCGAAACCGTGGCGCCTTCGACATTGCCGATCGTCAGGCGCTCCAGTGACAGCGCCCCGCCGGCCAGGGTGAAGGCGGTGTCGACATTGTTGGCGGCGACCCCGAGGGCGGTGAACCGGTCGGCCTTCAGCGTCGCGGCAACCCGATGGTCGAGCACGTCCTGGCCTGCATCGTCGCCGGTCATCAGCGAGGCGAGCGCCCGCATCGCATCGATATCGATCTCGTTGCCGGCAAGGCTCATCGAAAGATTGGGCGTCTGCCCCTGGGCGGACTGGCGCTCCACACGGCCCTTGAGCGTTGCCGGACCGACCGCCAGTTCGAGGTTGTCGAACCGCTGCAGGTCCGGCGTCAGGTTGACCTTTGCCGAAAATCCCGCGGAGCGGAGTTGGCGGAGCTCAGGCGCTACCCGGCCCGAAAGCCAGTCGGAAAGTCCGGACGGCTGGCTGGAGGCAACCAGCATGTCGCCGACGAAGGACGTCCGGTCGCGAAGCACGAGGCTGCCCTTGGCCTCCAGCTGCGTGCGGCCCGGCAGGGTGGCGACCACGTTGTCCACCGTCCAGCCGCGCCCGGCGGGCCGGATGTCGAGCCTGATATCGCGTATGGTCGTGTCATTGGCGACGATCGCCGGTAGCCTGAGGCTGGCGCGGCCGGGCACCTGCGGAATGGGGATCGAGGCCGCCAGCCGGATGAAATTGTTGATACGGCGCTGCGCCGAAGCGGCCGCATCGCGGCCGGTCTTGGCCCGCGCGCCCTCGCCCAGCCGATTGACGTCGATCTGCTGGCCGTCTGCTGTCAGCAGGAATTCAGGCTTCTCGCCGGTATCGAGCGTCGCTTCGCCGGTTACGACGTAAGGGTTGTCCGTCGCCCCGACTTCCAGCCGGTATTGCGGAACGCGGATGCGTTCGTTGGTTACCTCGAACCCGCCCTTGAGGCGTGGCCCGGGCGGCGGCGGCGCCACCGGCTCGGTCTCGTCTTCCTCCTGCAGGAAGTCGAGGGTGAAGTTGCCGTTATAGGCCGGCTTGTTGTCGGCGACGGTAAGCTCGCCGTCGAGATTGACTTCCACCGGCTGTGCATCCGGCCAGAGCCTGAGGCGCAGCGGCATACGCTTGCCCTCGGCATCCGCCGTGCCGCTCGCCAGGTTGAACCGGGTCTCATAACCGTCGAGCGCCGCATTGCCTTCGCCGCGCCAGGGACCGCGCAGCGAGCCGGCAGAAAAATCGCCCGCGAGGCCCGTGATCTGCCGCGACTGCCCGGACTGTTCGTCGATCAGGTTGATCTCGCCGCCGGTGATATGCACATCCTCGATGACCACCGTGCGGGCCGGGATCGCGGCACGGCTGCCGCGCATCCAGTCGAGCGAGCCATCCTTCAACAGTCGGATCCGAGCCTTCGGTTCCTCGATGCGCATGTCGAAGATACGCGCCTCGCCCGAGAGGAACGGCGCCAGCTCCATATCCATCGAAAACCGTGCCACCTGCACCAGCGGCTGACCATCCGTATCAGGCCCCACCCGTACGTCATGCAGGGTGACTGAGGGAAACGGCAGTATACGCGCATCTACGTCGCCGTGGACGGTCACCTTCTTGCCGAGGATGCGGCTTGCCTGTTCCTCGAAGCCGACGCGCAGGCTCGACCAGTCGACGAAGAACGGCGCGAGCAGCGCTGTGAACAGCGCCACCACCACCAATCCGCCGAATGCCAACAGGATGCGTCCGAGCACGGTATCCGTCTCCCTGATCTTGCTTAAGAGACTAGTTCCATTGGGTTCACAGGCAAGTCAAGCTTGCGGGAGCATCTCATTCGGCAATCCTGAAGATCTTGCCCGGATTGAAGATATTATCCGGATCAAGGCCCCGCTTGATGGTCCGCATCAGCTCGACGGCGCCGCCCAGTTCCTCCTCGAGGAACGACATCTTGCCCTGGCCGACGCCATGCTCGCCGGTGCAGGTTCCGTCCATCGAAAGTGCCCGGTGGTTGAGGCGGGCGATGAACGCTTCGACCTTGTCGACCGAGGCCGGGTCCTTGCCGTCGAAGAGCACCAGGACGTGGAAATTGCCGTCGCCCGCATGGCCGACGATCGGGGCCAGCAACCCCTTTTCGGCAATATCGGCCTGGGTTTCGGCGACGCATTCGGCAAGCCTCGAGATCGGCACGCAGACGTCGGTCGAAAGGCCGTCGAGTTCCGGCGCCAGCGCCCGGCTCGCCCAGTAGGCATTGTGCCGCGCGTTCCAGAGCTTTGCCCGCTCCTCGGCATTGGCGGTCCAGAGAAATTCGTCGCCGCCGCATTCCGTGGCAATCTCGGCAAACTGCGCCGACTGCAGCGCCACCGTTTCCTCGGTGCCGTGGAATTCCAGGAAGAGCGTCGGCTTTTCCGGATAGGAGAGTTTCGAATAGGCATTGCAGGCCCGCATCTGCACGTCGTCCAGCAGTTCGATGCGGGCGACGGGAATGCCCATCTGGATGGTCATGATCACGGCGTCGCAGGCGGCCTTGACGCTCGGGAAGGCGCAGACGCCGCCGCCGATCTTTTCCGGAATGCCCTGCAGCCTCAACGTCACAGAGGTGATGACGCCGAGCGTGCCTTCCGAACCGACGAAGAGGCGGGTCAGATCGTAGCCGGCCGAGGATTTCCGGGCCCGCTGCGCGGTGCGGATTTCCTCGCCGTCGGCGGTGACGACGGTCAGCGACAGGACATTGTCCTTCATCGTGCCGTAGCGCACCGCATTGGTGCCGGAGGCGCGGGTGGCGGTCATGCCGCCGACCGAGGCGTTGGCGCCGGGATCGATCGGGAAGAACAGGCCGGTGTCGCGAAGCTCGCGGTTCAGCTCCTCGCGGGTGATGCCGGGCTCCACGGTTACGTCGAGATCGGCCGGGCTGACCCGGAGCACCTTGTTCATGCGGCTGAAATCGATCGAGATGCCGCCGGAGGGCGCATTCACCTGGCCTTCGAGCGAGGAGCCGATGCCGAATGGCACCACCGGCACGCGATGCACGGCGCAGGCCTTGACCACGGCTTTGACGTCATCGGCGCTTTCGACGAAGACGACGCCATCCGGCAATTGCGCCGGCAGATAGGTCGTCGTGTGGGCATGCTGCTCGCGAAACGACTGGCCGGTCTGGAAACGCTCCCCGAAGGATTGCTTGAGGATGCCGAGGACCGTCGAGATGCCCTCTTCGTTGCGAAGGCCCGCCTTCACATCCTTGATCGCCATGATCACTCTCCTCTTGTCTTTTCAAGGGATTGGTTAGGCGACGGGTCGGGTTTTGTCCAGCCGGAACAGCGGCGGACCGATCACGCAGAGTCCGGCCTTGGTGATTTCGGATTTTGCATCGGACGGGGCGCTGAAAGCTGCCCCCGACGAACTCGACATGCGGATGACGGACGCGGAACCTAGCCCGCTATGGCTACGCTCAGCCTCTGCTGTACCTGATCGACATTGCCGCGGACATAGACGGCCGTCGGCTTGCCGCCGGCGCTGGCAAGCGCGAGAGCGACGATGGTGACTTCCTCTTCGAAGGTCGTGACGTAAAGCACCTGGGCGGGATTGATGTATACGGACTGGTTATGGGTATTCTTGAAGCCGATCAACGCCATACGTCTCTCCTTCTGCTGCGTGGCAACATTGCCATGCCATGCACAAGGTTGCCGCAAGTTTAACAGGCGCCGGTCATGGACGTCATGGGCACAAGAACCCTCGAAAGCGACCACCGCAGCGAGATGTCCATCATGAGCCTCCCGCGTCGGTAAGTCCTTCAGCTCCATCCCGGCAGGGGTTACAGGAGCCCGACGCGAATCGCCGAAGTAGTCGTTGACCGAGGTGGAGGCGGCAGCTCCTTGATTCCGGTACACGGGCAGATCTTTTTCCCTCGGCGCCAAATAGTTCACCTGCAAGTCACCGATCGATGCGCTAGATCAGGTCCTGCCCTTATCAAGTTTCAGGAGATCAGCGATGGCGACAATTGCAATCATCGGCGCGGGTGCGATGGGGAGCGGCGTCGGCCGGCAGTTGGCGGACGGCGGCGCCAAGGTATTGACCTATCTGGACGGCCGCTCGCCCGAGAGCCACGACCGGGCCAGAGCCGCCGGAATGGAGCCCGCCCCGCTCGAAGACATCGTCGGGGCGGAGATCGTTCTGTCGATCGTCCCGCCCGGCGAGGCGATCGGCGTCGCGGAACGTCTGTCGGCGGCGATCGGAGAGCGCCCGAGCCCGGTGACATTCATCGATTGCAATGCGATCTCGCCCGACACGATGCGTCAAGTTGCAGCCGTCTTCAGGCTCGGCCAGGCGAACGTACTGGACGGCTCGATCATCGGCCTGCCGCCGCAGCCGGGAAAAGCCGGACCAAAACTCTATATCAGCGGTGACGGGGCGGACCGAAGCGCCGTTCTCGCCGCGCACGGGCTTCACGTCCGCCGGATCGAGGGCGCCATCGGCGCTGCCTCGGCGCTGAAGATGTGTTATGCGGGCATCAACAAGGGCGTCACCGGCCTCGGCACCGCCATGCTTCTCGCCGCCATCGGATCGGGTGCCGACCAGAGCCTCAGGCGGGAGATGGCCGAAAGCAACCCCGACCTCGATCGGAAACTCTCGGGCGCCATTCCGGACATGTATGCGAAAGCCTATCGCTGGGTGGCGGAGATGGAGGAGATCGCCGCATTCCTCGGCGAAGACGATCCGGCCTCGCTGATCTTCAAGGGAATGGCGGGCGTGTTTCAGAAGATGGCCGACGACCGGGCCGGCGGCGGCGCGCTTGCCGGCCAGCTCAACGACCTGCTCGGCCGGTAGGTCGTCGAAAATCTCGACGCTATCCTGTCTGTCCCCGGATCGGGTCCGAGGACAGCGGCTATGGAAGGGACAGGTCTTCTCTCCGCCCGTCACTCGGCGGCGAGCAGCTGTTCCTCTTTTTCCTTCTCGTTGTCCTGCTTCTCCTGCCCGCCGCGCGAGGCATGCGCCAGTTCCTCATGGAACCGCGCTTCCTCGTGCATATGCGGCTTGGCGAAGCCGGCGATCAGAAGGTAGGCGACCGGGGTGATGAACAGCGTCACGATGACCGCAAAGCCGAGACCGCCGACGATGACCCAGCCGAGCGCGATACGAGCTTCCGCACCGGCGCCCTGGGCCAGCAGCAGCGGTACGCCGCCGATGACGGTGGCGATCATCGTCATCATCACCGGGCGCAGACGCATGGCGCAGGCGGTTTCGATCGCCTCGCGCACACTGGTGCCGCGGTCCCGCAGCTGATTGGCGAATTCGACGATCAGGATGCCGTTCTTCGCCATGACGCCGACCAGCAGCACGAGACCGATCTGGCTATAGACGTTGAGGCTCGACCCGGTCAGCACCAGCGCGATGGCGGCGCAGGCAAGACCGAGCGGCACGGTCGACATGATGATGATCGACGACAGCACGCTTTCGAACTGCGCCGCCAGCACCAGGAAGATGATCACGATCGCAAAACCGAAGGTCATCAGCATGGCGTTGGAGTTTTCGCCGAGCGTCTTTGCCTCCGCCATTGGGACCAGGCGGACGCCCGCCGGCAGGAACGGCTGGGCGATCGCGGAGACTTCCCTGACCGCGTCGCCGAGCGCCACGCCATCGCGCAGGTTGGACGAGATGGACACCGAGGCGAGCTGTTCCTCGCGGTTGAGCTGCGGCGCCACCGCGCCTTCCTTCAAGGTCGCGATCGTCGACATCGGCACGATCTTGCCGTCGCCGGTCTTGAGGAAGATGTTCTCGAGATCGGTCGGGTCGTCGATCGGTCTCGTGGTCGAGGTGAGCTTAACGGGCAGCGCATCGCCGTTGACGAAGACGTCGACGACCGAGCGGCCTTCGAGCAGCGACTGCATGGCGGTCGACAGGCCGGTGATGTCGATCCCGAGGTCGGAGGCCCGCTCGCGGTCGATCGCCACCGAAAGCTGTGCCTGGGTCGGCTCGTTGGTAAGGCGCGGCGTATCGAAGAACCGGGCGCCCTCGCTTTCCATATGCGACACGAGCTTCAGAGCCGTCGAGGTCAGGACGTCGTAGTCGTTGCCGACCAGGGCCATCTGCAGGCCGTTGCCGGCGCCGCGGATTTTCAGGCTGTTGGCCTGCATGGTGAAACCGCGCAGGGCCGGAACCCTCAGAGCCGCGGCGTTGACGTCGGCGGCGATCTGGTCCTGCGTGCGGCTGCGCTCGCCCCAGGGCGCCAGCGTCAGAACCATGAAGCCGCTATTGGTGTTGCTGCCGAAACCCGAGATCGAGAAGACATTGGTGATCTCGCCGGAATCGCGCAGCGACTTCAGGTTCTCTTCGACGCGCTGCATCTGGTCGCGGGTATAATCGAGGCTGACGCCCTGCGGCGTCGTCAGGCGCAGCATGATCGTGGCGCGGTCTTCGCGCGGCGTCAGCTCGCTCTTGACCAGGCCGAAGACATTGTAGGCGGCAATCGAGAAGACCACCGACACGACGATGACGACCAGCGGCGCATTGAGGCAGAACCGCAGCGACGACGCATAGACTCTGGCGAACCCGTTGCCGAAGGCGCCGAGGAGACCGTGGTCCTCTTTCATCGGCTTGGTCAGCATGCGCGACGCGAGCATCGGGCAGAGCGTCAGGGCGGTGACCGACGACAGCGCTACCGAGAAGGCGAGCACGAAGCCGAATTCCTTGAACAGGCCGCCGATCTGGCCGGGCAGGAAGGACAGCGGAATGAAGACGGCGGCAAGCGTCGCCGTGGTCGCGATGACGGCGAAGAACACTTCCTGGGTGCCGAGCACGGCGGCGGCGCGCGGCCCCATGCCTTCCGCTCGTCGCCTGACGATGTTTTCGAGCACGACGATCGCGTCGTCGACGACGAGACCGGTCGCGAGCACGATCGCCAGCAGGGTCAGGATGTTGATCGAGAAACCGACGAGGTAGATCGCCACCAGCGTGCCGATCAGCGCCACCGGCATGGTGATCGCCGGGATCAGCGTGGCGCGCCAGTCACGCAGGAAGAGGTAGATGACGACGACGACGACCGCGGCCGAGAGCATCAACGCGATCTCGACTTCGTGCAGCGCGCCCTGGATGAAGATCGCGTCGTCGCCGGTGATGGCGATGCGGGTGCCTTCCGGTAGCGCCTTCTGCATCTCAGCGACGGCCGCCTTGACGCCTTCGGAAATGTTGAGCGTGTTCGACTGCGCCTGGCGGATGATGCCGAGGCCGACGCCCTGCACGCCGTTGGCGCGCAGCACCGTCGTGCCGTCATCGGGACCGAGCGCCACGGTCGCCACGTCGCGGACGCGGACATTCGGGCCGATCAGGACGTTTTCGAAATCCTGCGGAGTGGTGAGGTTGGCGGTGGCGCGAACGACGATATCCTGGGTCGTGCTCTTCAGCGAGCCGGCCGGAACGTCGAGCGCCGCGCTCGACAGCGCATTGGAAACGTCGGCGACGGTCAGACCGCGGCCAGCCAGGGCGGCCTGGTTGACATCGACGCGGAACACCTTGTCCTGATCGCCGTAGAGTTCGACGTCCGCGACACCTTCGACGGCGGCAAGCCGGTCGACGACCTCGTTGTTGACGAGCTGGGTAAGATCTTCCATCGACATGTTCGACGATGTGACCGCAAGGCGCATGATGGCGTCGGAATCGGCGTCCGCCTTGACGATGCGCGGTTCGTCGGCATCGTCCGGCAGCTGGTTGACGACACGGCCGACCGCATCGCGCACGTCATTTGCGGCTTCCGACAGATCGACGCTGTCGGAAAACTCCATCGTCACGCGGCTGGAGCCGAACTGCGACTGCGAGGACAGAGCCTTGAGGCCGGAGACGCGCGCGACGGCGCCCTCGATGACCTGGGTGACTTCCTGGTCCATCGTCTGCGGCGAGGCACCGTCGTAATTGGTGCGCACGGTGATGACCGGCTGGTCGACGTCAGGAAGTTCACGCACCTCGACGCCGGCAAGAGCCGCGAGACCCGCAACGACCAGCAGCGTGTTCAGAACCGCGGCGAGGATCGGCCGGCGGACGAAGAGGGCGGTAAAGCTCTGCGCGGATTTCTCCGCCTCGGCCTTCCCCTCGTCGTCATGGCCAACGCCTGGGAGTTCGATCTTCATTGGCGCGCCACCTCAGCCGTTTCCGGCGCCCCCAAGATCCGGACCGGCGCCCCTTCCCTCACACGCTGCAGGCCTTCGGTCACGATCCTGTCGCCCTCTTTGAGCTCGCCGCCCACGAGGACCGCATCGGGGTTGCGCTGGACGACGCGCACCCGGGTCTTGACGGACTTGTTGTCCCTGACCTGCCAGACATACGAACCTTCGCCGTCCCACTGGATGGCCAGCGGATCGACCGCGGGGTATCGTTCGCCGGCAAAGCGCATGCCGACGTTGAAGGCCATGCCGGCGCGCAGCACGTCGCCCGGATTTTCCACCCGGGCGCGGATGCGCATCGTGCGGCTTGCCGGATCGATGCGGTTATCGATCGCCTCGACCTTGCCGGAAAAGACCTGGCCCGGACGGGCGATCGAGCTCGCCTCGACCGGCTGGCCCGGCTCGATCGCAACCGCGAAACGCTCCGGCGCCCAGAAGTCGACCAGAATGGCCGTGCGGTCGTCGATCGTCACGATATTGGTCTGGGTGGTGACGTTGTCGCCGATATTGACCGCCACGATGCCGGCAATGCCGTCGATCGGGGCGGCGATATCGCGGCGCCTGAGATTGAGTTCGGCGGTGGAGAGTGCGAGTTTTGCGGCCTGTTCGGCGATCTGCGCATCGAAAACGTCGAGGCGCGAGAACGACTGCAGGTTCTTGTAGGAAGCGGATTTTTCCTGGGCGCTGGCGAGCGCCACCCGCGCCTTGTCGCGCTCGATCGTCTGCTCTTCGTCGTCGAGGCGGGCCAGAACCTGGCCCTTGGTGACCTTCTGGCCCGACGTCACCATGATCTCGTTGATGGTACCGGAGGCCTGCGGCATGACGACGACCGACTGGATGGCCTGACCGCTGCCGATCGCCGAGAGGCGGTCGTTGACGGTGCCGATCGCGACCGGCTGAGCGACGACGAGCGTCGCGCGGTTGCCGCCTTGGCCCCCACCCTGGCCGCCTGCCCCGCGCTGCCCATTCTGCACGGCGCCCTGGGCTCCGCCCTCGCCTTGCGGACGCGCCGCAGCATTGCCGTTGGCACCACCCGCTGGAGCAGGTGCGGGCTGGGCTGAGGTTCTCGGAATGACGGCGGCGATCACTTCACCGGGAATGCCCATCTTGGTCAGGGTTCCGCCGGCGCTCGGCACCAGGTAGACCCACAGGCCGAGCGCTCCGGCCAGGACTACGATACAGAGCAGAAGCTGTTTCCAAATCCGCATTCAATTCTCCGATGGCGGCACCAGGAGGCCATTATTGCTCGGGAGTATCCTTTTTTGCGGGTGCTCACGCAATGGGTGTTCGGCAACCTTACAAAAATGTAACCTCACGGAATTTCACGGATATGTTAGGCCGGAGGCATACATATACTCCTAAAATCGCCGCTTTCGCAGTGGGCAACCGGCGGCCTCTTCACAATTTGGCCTTGCCTTGTGTGAACAGTCGGAATGAAAGCAGAACATTTTCTGGTCTTTCAGGTCCGAATCACTACATTGGCCGCATGACGAACAGTTTCGACGACATTCCGTTCTTCGACGAAGAACCTGAGCAGGCGCAGCGCAAGGGCCCGGCCCCCGCCCTGGCGCAGCCGGCCGGAAACGGCGGCCTCGGCATCGCCGCGCGCGCCATGGCGGCCCGCGACCAGCACCGGGCGCCCGACTATCTCGCAGGCCTCAATCCGGAACAGCGCGAAGCGGTCGAGACGCTCGACGGCCCTGTCCTCGTGCTCGCAGGCGCGGGCACGGGCAAGACGCGGGTGCTGACCACCCGCATCGCCCACATCCTCGCAACCGGCCGGGCCTTCCCTTCGCAGATCCTTGCGGTCACCTTCACCAACAAGGCCGCCCGCGAAATGAAGGAACGCGTCGGCGTTCTGGTCGGCGGCGCGGTCGAGGGCATGCCCTGGATGGGCACCTTCCACTCGATCGGCGTGAAACTGCTGCGCCGCCATGCGGAACTCGCGGGCCTTCGCTCCGACTTCACCATTCTCGACACCGACGACGTGGTGCGGCTGATCAAGCAGCTCATCCAGGCCGAGGGGCTGGACGACAAGCGCTGGCCGGCAAAACAGTTCGGGGGCATGATCGACACCTGGAAGAACAAGGGCCTGACGCCGCCGGACATTGCCGAAGGCGACGCCCGGGCATTTGCCAACGGCAAGGGCCGCGAACTCTATGCAGCCTACCAGGCGCGGCTTCGCACGTTGAACGCCTGCGATTTCGGCGATCTTCTGCTGCATCCGATCGCGATCCTCCGCAAGAACCCGGATCTTCTGAAGGAATATCACGGCAAGTTCCGCTACATCCTCGTCGACGAGTACCAGGACACCAACACGGCCCAGTACATGTGGCTGCGGCTGCTTGCGCAGCGGCCGAAGGACGTTCCGCAGAACGTCTGCTGCGTCGGCGACGATGACCAGTCGATCTATGGCTGGCGCGGCGCGGAGGTCGACAACATCCTGCGCTTCGAGAAGGATTTTCCGGGCGCCAAGGTGATCAAGCTCGAGCGCAACTACCGCTCCACCGAACACATCCTGGGTGCCGCCGGCCATCTGATCGCCCATAACGAGGGCCGCCTCGGCAAGACCCTGTTCACCGACCGCTCCGACCCCGACGACGAAAAGGTCGTGGTGCATGCAGCTTGGGATTCGGAAGAGGAAGCGCGCGCTGTCGGCGAGGAGATCGAGAACCTCCAGCGCGGCAAACATAAGCTCAACGACATGGCGATCCTGGTGCGCGCCTCGTTCCAGATGCGCGAGTTCGAAGACCGGTTCGTGACATTGGGCCTCAACTACCGGGTCATCGGCGGTCCGCGCTTCTACGAGCGGCTCGAGATCCGCGACGCCATGGCTTATTTCCGCATGGTCTGCCAGCCCTCCGACGACCTTGCCTTCGAGCGGATCATCAACACCCCAAAGCGCGGCCTCGGCGACACGACCGTGCGCTACCTGCACGACTATGCCCGCGCCCGCGACATCCCCATGCTGCAGGCGGCGGCCGACCTCATCGAGACGGACGAGATGAAGCCGAAGGCGCGCAAGGCGCTGTTCGACGTGGTGACTGACTTCCGCCGCTGGCAGGGCCTGCTTGAAAACACGCTCCACACCACGCTTGCCGAGCAGATCCTCGACGAGAGCGGCTATACCGCCATGTGGCAGAACGACAAATCGGCGGAGGCGCCGGGACGGCTGGAAAACCTCAAGGAACTGGTCCGTTCCATGGAAGCCTTCGAGAGCATGCGCGGTTTCCTCGAACATGTGTCGCTGGTCATGGATGCCGAGAATAACGAAAACCTCGATGCCGTCTCGATCATGACGCTGCATTCGGCCAAAGGCCTGGAATTCGACACCGTCTTCCTGCCCGGCTGGGAGGAAGGCCTGTTTCCGCACCAGCGGGCGCTCGACGAGGGCGGCCGCTCGGGGCTGGAAGAAGAACGCCGCCTCGCCTATGTCGGCCTGACGCGCGCAAAACACCGCTGCCATATCTGGTTCGTCTCGAACCGCCGCATCCATGGCCTGTGGCAATCGACCATGCCGTCGCGCTTCCTCGACGAGCTGCCGGCCTCCCATGTGGATGTCGCGGCCTCGGACAGCAATTACGGCGGTTATGGCGGCCGCGGTGGTTATGGCCAGTCGCGCTTCGACAAGGCCGAGCCCTTCGCCAACAATTATTCCACACCCGGCTGGAAACGCGCCCAGGCCAACAAGACCGACGCCACCCGCGACAACTGGGGCACCCGCTCCGGCCACGCCGTGGAACGCATCGGCTACGGCGAAAGCGGCCCGCGCACCCGCACGATCGACGGCGAACTGGTGGCCAAATCGGTCGCCGACAAGCCCTCGCAATTTTCGGTCGGCGACCGGGTGTTTCACGTCAAGTTCGGCAACGGCAACATCTCGGCGATCGAGGGCAACAAGCTGACGATCGAGTTTGATCGGGCCGGAGAGAAGCGGGTGCTGGACGGGTTTGTGGAGCGGGTGTGAGCTTGGACGTTGCTGTAGGGCCTGACGACCAGATCGAAATCCTGCTGCTGACCGGGCCTGCGGGCGTCGGCAAGTCTACTCTTTCCTGGGAGATCTCCGCTCGCCTCGCCGAGGCCGGTATTGCGCATGCGGCGATCGAAAGCGACGAACTGGACCGGATATTCCCGCGCCCTTCGCGCCAGGACCTGGAGCGGCTCTCTCCCGGCACGATCGATGTCAGCGCCCTCACCCTCAAGGCGATATGGTCAACTTACAAGGAGCTGGGGAGCAAGCGCCTGATCCTGTCGGGCGTCATGATGCACCTGGATTTCGACAGAAGGTGGATCACGTCGGCGATACCCGGCGCCAGGTTCACTGTCGTTCGCCTGATGGCAACGGAAGAGAACATTGCCAGCAGATTGGCTCGGCGAGAAACTGAAGGAAGCATGGAGGATCAACTCGAACGTTCTCTCCGGCAGATGAACCGCATGGCGACCGAAACGGGTAAGGATATTCTTTACATAAATACCGACGGACGCACCGCTTCCGAGATTACAGACGACGTTTTAGCCAGGATAGACTGGCTAAAACTACAAAATCGGACTGAAATCTCCTAGGTCTGCTTGGCTACCAGAGCAGCCACATATTCCCGCAACGTCACCCTCCCTCGCCCCACCGCATCCGCGCCGGGCTTACGATTGGACGGCCGCCTGCGAGAAACCGACCGACCGATACGCTTCTTCCCATTGTCCGGCGGACAGTCAACCTTGTCAGCCTCCCTGTCTCCCGCTACCTCAAGCACCGGAGCTTTGGAATTTTTAAGGGAGGAACTCATGAAAGCCATCGTCACGGCCCCTGGCGGGCTCGATGCCCTGAAGCTCGTCGATCTGCCGGATCCCGGCAAGCCGGGCCGGGGCGAGATCCGGGTGGCGCTGCATGCGAGCTCGATCAATTTTCATGACCTGGGCGTCGCAAGCGGCAGGACGCCGATCGATGGGCGGGTTCTGATGGCGGATGGCGCCGGCGTGGTCGAGGAGGTCGGCGAAGGGGTGATCGAGTTCAAGCCGGGCGACCATGTGGTCTCCTGCTTCTTTCCGGACTGGCAGGATGGTCCGCCGCTACCGGGCGGTTTTTCGCGCACGCCGGGCGACGGGATCGACGGGTTCGCGACGGAATATGCGGTGCGGCCGGTGGGCGCCTTCACGCTCGCTCCAACAGGGTTCAGCCATGTGGAAGCGGCAACGATCACCACGGCCGGCCTGACCGCCTGGCGGGCGCTGGCCGAGCTTGGGCGACTGAAGGCCGGCGAGACTGTGCTGGCGCTTGGCACGGGCGGCGTGTCGATCTATGCGCTGCAGATCGCCAAAGCCATGGGCGCGCGGGTGGCAATCACCTCCTCCTCCAACGACAAGCTGGAGCGTGCCAGGAAGCTCGGCGCCGAGTTTACGGTCAACTACAAGGACCATGCCGACTGGGGCAAGCAGGTCTTCGACTGGACCGGGGGCCGCGGTGTCGATCACGTGGTGGAGGTCGGCGGTCCGGCGACGCTCGGCCAGTCCATCCAGGCGGTGAAGATGGGCGGCCATATCGCCATGATCGGCGTCTTGACCGGCCCGCGCGGCGAGGTGCCGACCGCGGCGTTGATGGGCAAGCAGGCGGTTCTGTCGGGCATTCTGGTCGGCAGTCGCCGCCAGCAGCAGGATTTCGTGCGGGCGCTCGATACGGGTCTCGTCCGGCCGGTGATCGACAGGATCTTTCCGCTCGAAAAACTCGCCGACGCGTTTCGCTATGAGATGAGCGGCAGCCATTTCGGCAAGATCGGCATCGATTGGTGACACGCCAAGGGCAGAGGTTTTCCTTGCGGAGAACCCCTGCCCCGGTTACCTCGAAAACCAGACCCGGCCATCAGGGAGCAGCCCATGTTTCTCACCAATCAGGACGTCATCGAACTCACCGCCTGGCGGCGCAAGCTGCATTCCATGCCGGAGATTTCCAGCGAGGAGATCGCGACGGCCGCGGAGGTGCAAGGGTTCCTCGCCGATACGGTGCCCGACCGGGTTGTGACAGGCCTTGGGGGCACCGGCGTCGCGGTCGTTTACGACAGCAGGCTTCCCGGCCCGACCGTTCTGTTCCGCGCCGAGCTGGATGCGCTGCCGATCGAGGAAGTCGGCTCGCCGGACCATCGCTCGAAAATCGCCGGCAAGGGCCACATGTGCGGGCACGACGGCCATATGGCCATGCTCGCCGCACTTGGGCGGCAGTTCGGTCGCGAAAGGCCGAAGCGCGGCCGTGTCATCCTGCTTTTTCAGCCGGCGGAAGAGACGGGCGCCGGCGCCGCGGCGGTCGTCGCCGACGAGAAGTTCAAGGAACTGGTACCGGATTACAGTTTTTCGCTGCACAACATGCCGGGCCTGCCGCTCGGCCATGCCTGGCTGAAGGACGGGATCGTCAACTGCGCCTCGCGCGGCCTGCGGATTTCTCTGACCGGGCGCACGGCGCATGCCTCCATGCCGGAGACGGGCATCTCGCCGGTACCGGCGGTCGCAACGCTGATGCCGGCGCTGACGGCTCTCAGCCAGGGCTCGATCGCGACCGGCGACATGGTGCTGGCAACGGTGACACATGCCTCGGTTGGCGAACCCGCATTCGGCATCGCGCCCGGCCATGCGGAAGTCTGGGTGACGCTGCGCACGATGACCGACAGCCAGATGGAAGCGCTGACGAACAGGGCCGAGAACATGGTTCGCGAGATCGCAGCAGCTGGCGGCCTCCAGTGCGAGATGGATTATCACGACATCTTCGGCCATTCCGAAAACCATGCCGAAGCCGCCGGGATGCTGCGGGCGGCGATGGATGCCGAAGGCGTTCCCCACGATGTCGGTGAAGCGATGCGCGGCTCGGAAGATTTCGGACGGTTCGCGACGGTCTCAAAATCGGCGATGTTCTTCCTCGGTGCCGGCGAAAACATGCCGAACCTGCACAATCCGAACTATGATTTTCCCGACGACCTGATCCCGATCGGCACGAAAATTTTTATGCGCGTGGCGAGGGATATTCTCGGCTGAAATTGGGTCGGAGGAAACGACGCCCGATCAGGCGTCGTTATTGCTGAACAGGTTGGCGATGAAACCGCCACCGGTGCCCCGTCCGGGGCGCTTGCCGTCCCATTTGGGCACGATCACCATATGGGTGATGTCGCCGCGCTGGAAGGCTTTCAGGAACGCGTTGTAATCGGCAAACGCGACGCAGCCGTGCGAGTCGCCGCGCACCCGGAGCAGGAAGCTGTGGGCAAGCAGGCCGGTGCGGCCCTGCGGCGCCCTGCCGTCGACCGGCGTCAGGCGGATCGCGGCGACGCCGTGGAACAGTTTTTCGCGCATAGATAGCTTGTAGGTGCCGGGCGGCGTCGGGCCACGCATCGTCACATGCGTGTATTTCGGGTTGTCGCGCATTTTGCCGATGCCGGAATGCGCCTCGAGCTTGGAGCCGTTCGGCATATAGACCATGCCGCCGGAAATATCGTAAACGGCCACTTTCGTGCCGATGCCGGGCCAGGCCGGCGCCGATTGCGACGGCCGGGTCGGCTCCTCGCGCATCGGATTGTCGGGCTTGGCAAAGGCGAGCGCCGTCGGCTTGTCGTCGCCGTCATCCGTCTTGGCGGGCTTTTGCGGCGCGACAGCGGCGATGGCCGCAAGGGCTGCCGGCTTGGCGGGTTTGTCGGCGGCGGAACCCGGACGGATCACCGGCAGCGGACCGGCCTTCGGCAGATCATAGGAAGGCACTGCGGGAACGGTCGCCTCGACCGCCGCGACCTCGCTCTCGTCGGCACCGTCTTCTTCCAGGGCAGTTTCTTCGAGCGCGGCCATCTCGACCGGCTTCATGTCCTTGAGCCCGGCAACGGTGGTGACCGTCTCGGCATCCTGAATCATATCCGGCAAGGCGCCGCTCGCCGAGCGGGGCGCCACGACCACGAGGCTTTCCATCGCAGGGCCGAGCACCGCGCGGATGGCATTGGCGTCCGGACGGGCTTTTTCGAGCGCGGCGAACCGCTGTTCGTGTTCCTGATGCCGGGCGGCCTTGGCCATCGCCACGGTCAGCACCCGGCTGACGTTCGAAAGATCCGGCTTGCGGGCTTCGAGGGCGGCCACATCGGCGCCAGTCAGGCGATTGCCCTTGGGATCGGCAGGCGCACTGCCCGGAAGGCGGGAGAATTTCGAAACATCGATTTCGCGTTCCCGCGTTGCGACGGCGGGAACGGCAAGAGCGATCGGTTTTGCCAACGCCGTCTCGAATTTCATATCGGAAGCCGACTTCACCGCGGTCGCCATGGTAACTATCGACGCACCCATCAGGGCAGCGACCGTCAGGCCGAAACCGACCGTGACATTGACCAGGAGAGAGCGGGATTTTTTGCGGCGCTGCGGAACTTTGCCTGCCTGCCTGCCATTTACCGACGTCTGGACCGAACGCGCCATCACTCGTTACCCGAACCGTTACTCACACCGGCGGGCATCGCTTCCGCGAGACCGCCAACACAACCCTGGCGAGCGCTGAGCAAACGAAGGTTTTGCTCACTGCCGCCTATCGACTGCATGTGAGGATGAACGATTATGGTAACCAATGTCTTTACGCCGCCCCGATTTGGTTTCGGTGGTGCACATAAAAGCGCATGCCGTCGGAAGTTTAACCGAATTGCGGCAACAGGGTGTCTGCCCCGTGTCCAATTGAGGCTAGTCAAGCCAACGACCGTTGCTGTTTAGCCACAAAATCCAAGTCTTTCAAGGCTTGTCAGAATTTTTATACCATTTCCCTCTCCGCCCGCCGCCGGCCCCCGGACACATATTCCGACAGCAACGCCTTGACGACGTCCATGACCGCCCGCAGCCGAGGTGTATACCGAAGCCTTTCAGAGTGGTCGGACAGGTCTCTGCAGCAGGCGAAATCTTGGGGTAAAAACAGTAGATCAGGTCCTTATGGACGGTCGCCGCGAACTCGAGAACAGTCCAATCCTGAGCTCGCTGTGAATGCTCGACAGCGTTGTAGAGACTGAGTTCCGCCGCACCATGATGGGCCTCTCGGGGGAGTTTTTCCGCACCCACAAAACAGCCGGATGATCCTTGATCCTGGGTGGACGGAGATCGACAGAACCGCGCTAACTGCTGCACTGCAAAACATATCGGCCTTGATCCTGCCGCCCGCCCTTGGCATCCTCCGATAATCCAGGATTCGGAGGACGACCGATGAAAGCGCTGCTCCTGATCGACATCCAGAACGATTTTTGCCCGGGCGGCAACCTGCCCGTGGCGCACGGCGACGAGATCGTGCCGGTCGCAAACCAGCTGATCGAAGGCGGCGGCTACGATGTCATCGTCGCCTCGCAGGACTGGCACCCGGAAAACCACGGCAGCTTTGCCTCCCGGCATCCGGGCAAGAAGCCGTTCGACATGGGCGAGCTGTCTGGCCAGCCGCAGGTCATGTGGCCGGATCATTGCGTGCAGGGCACGCCGGATGCGGAGTTCCACCCGGACCTTAACGTCGAAGCCATCGACTATATCCAGCAGAAAGGCGAGAACCCTGCCGTCGACAGCTACTCCGCCTTCCGCGACAATGACCAGGCCGCAACGACCGGCCTTGCCGGCTATCTCAGAGCCCAGCAGGTGACCGAACTCGATCTCTGCGGGCTCGCGACCGATTATTGCGTGAAATTTTCCGCTCTCGACGCCGTGGAAATGCTGCCGGGCGTAAAAGTGCGCTTCATCGAGGATGCAAGCCGCGGCATCGATCCGGAAGGCATGAAGAGCGCCATCGCCGAGATGAGAGCAAAAGGCGTCGGCATCGTTTCGAGCAAGGACATTCTTGTCGACTGATCGCCGGCACGGGGACCAGCCGGGCCTGATAGTTCAGCGGAATCGATCGTTCCATCAGCCCAATTGAATTGCGCGAGGTCTCGCAGGGCTCTAAAGCCGATGCGAAAAGGATTTCTTCGATGAATCGCAGCGAATTCAACCAGGGTCTGAAGGGTGGCCTCATCATTGCCCTGTCCGCCGCGCCCTTCGCGATGCTGTTCGGCGCCGTGGCAAGCGACAACGGCCTCTCGGTCATGGAAGCGGGCCTGATGAGCGCGACCGTCTATGCCGGCGCCAGCCAGCTCGTCGGCATCGAGCTTTTCGGCCATCAGGTGGCGCCGTGGCTGATCGTGCTCTCCGTCTTCGCCGTGAATTTCCGCCATATCCTCTATTCGGCGGCGCTGACCCGATACATTACCCATTTCACGCCGGTCCAGAAATTCTTCACCTTCTTCGTGCTGACCGACCCGCAATTCGCCGAGGCCGTGAAACGCGGCGAAAGCGGCCGGGGCGTCAGTTTCCCCTGGTATATCGGCTTCGGCGCCGCGATCTATTTCCCCTGGCTGTTTTTCAGCGTCGTCGGCGCGTTTTTCGGGCGAATGATGGGCGATCCGCGTGCGCTTGCGATCGACGTGCTGCTGCCGGTCTATTTCCTCGGGCTGGTCATCGGCTTTCGCAGCAAGCCGGGCTTTTATCCGGTGGTGGTGGCGAGCGCGCTCGGCTCCGTGCTCGGCTATCATTTCGTAGGCTCGCCCTGGCATGTCAGCATCGGCGCTGCGGTCGGCGTGGTCGTTGCCGCTTTCCTGCCGCTCTCCACTGAATCCGTGCCGGCCGACGCCGCCACCGAGATGGAGAGCTGACATGACCGACCTCATCTCCGTGGATATGGCTCTGCTGATATTGGCCGCAGCGGCCGCGACATTCCTCACCCGTATCGGCGGTTATGTGCTGATCACCCGGATGAAGACGATCCCGCCGCGCATGGAACAGGCACTTAACGCCGTGCCGGCAGCGGTTCTGACAACGCTCGTCGCACCCGCCTTCTTCAACGGCGGCTGGGACGTCAAGATCGCCATGCTGGCGGCACTCGTGGTTGGGGTCCGGTATCCAGGCCTCTTGCTGCTCGGCGCCGGCTGGGCGGCAGCAATGATCTGCCGCCATCTCCTGGGTTTCTGATTAAAGGCGCCTGCTTCAGGAAAGCGGCTCCGTCGCCTTCACCAGCCAGATCTTGACCGCGTCGTCCTCGATCAGCGGCAGCAGCTTTTCGCGCACGGCGGCGTGGTAGCCGTTAAGCCAGGCGAGCTCTTCGGCGGTCAGCAGGTCAGGCAGCACGAGGCGGCGGTCGATCGGGCACCAGGTCAGCGTCTCGAAGGCAAGCATCGGCTGGTCGCCGCCGTCGATTTCTTCCGCTCCGGTCACATAAATCAGGTTTTCGATGCGGATGCCGAAGGAGCCGGGACGGTAATAACCGGGCTCGTTGGACAGGATCATGCCGGGCAGCAGTTCCTGGGTCGCCAGCCGCGAAATCCGCTGGGGGCCTTCATGGACGGAGAGGTATGAGCCGACGCCGTGGCCCGTGCCATGCGCATAATCGCCACCGGCCTTCCAGAGCGCGATGCGGGCGAGCGGATCGAGATCGCAGCCGCGCGTACCCTTGGGGAAGCGCGCCGTGCTGATGCCGATCATGCCCTTCAGCACCAGCGTGAAGAAACGCTTGTGCTCTTCCGGAACAGAGCCGACCGCGACCGTGCGGGTGATGTCAGTCGTGCCGTTGACATATTGCGCGCCCGAATCGACCAGGAACAGCTCGCCCGCTTCGAGCTTGCGGTTCGTCTCGGTCGTCACCCTATAGTGGATGACCGCACCGTGTTCGCCGGCGCCGGAGATCGTCTCGAAGGAAATGTCCTTCAGCGGGTTCTGCATGTTCTGTCCGACGCGGGCGCGGGTCGCCTCCAGCGCCTTGACCGCGTCGATCTCGGTGATCGTGCCGGGCGCCTGGGCGTCGAGCCAGCAGAGATATTCGACCATGGCCGCGCCATCCTGCAGATGCGCCTTGGCCGAACCGTTGAGCTCCTCGCGGTTCTTGCAGGCGCGCGGCAGTTTTGCCGGATCGGAAGCCTCGACCACCTCGCCGCCGGCGGCCGTGATCGCCCTGGTGAGCGCCAGCGGCGTCAGCTCGGGGTCGATGAGGACCTTCGCGCCGTCCGCCGAGAAGGCCGCAAGCCGCGCGAGGAATTCCGAAGGCGGACGCTGGATGGCGATCTGGGCCAGATAGGCGGCCTGTTCGATACCGGTCTTCATCTGGTCGAGAAAAATCTCGGCCTTGCCCTCCGCCGGAATGATGGCGCGCGACAACGGATAGGGCGTGTGCGGCACGTCGTCGCCGCGGATATTGAATATCCAGGCAACCGAAGTCGGATCGGCGATGACGACCGCGGCAGCCCCCTTCTCCTTTACCTGGCTCGCAATCGAGGCAATCTTCTCGCTCGCCAGCGTGCCGGCATGCTCCTGTTTCTGGATCGAGACGGCACCGAGCGGCTCGGCTGGCCGATCGGTCCAGATCGCGTCGAGCGGATTGCTGTCCAGCAGCACCAGCGAGCCGCCGATCTCGGCAAGCGCCTTTTCGAGCCGGCGCACTTCCGCCCCCGCATGCAGCCACGGATCGATGCCGAGCCGGAAACCCTTTGCGCCGTGGCGCGGCAGCCAGACATGCGGCGGTTCGTTGACGAGATCGCCGGCGGTAAAGACCGAGCCATCCACCTGTTCGGCAAGCTGGGTGACGTAACGTCCATCGACGAAAACGAGAGCCTCACGTTGCGTCACGAGCGCCATGCCGGCCGATCCGGTGAAGCCGGCGAGCCAGGACAGGCGCTCGGCCGAGGCCGGCACGTATTCGCCCTGATATTCGTCGGCACGGGGGACAAGAAAACCGTCAATGCCGAGATCGGCGAATTTCGCCCTGAGCGCGCTGACGCGATCGCGGCCGAACTGCGGGGCGGACTTCACTTCGAAGGACTGGAACATGAGGTTGTTTTTCCGGGCTGCCTGATTCCGAGAGATCGGACCATGTTAGCCGATCTTCGACGGAGATTGCCAGACGGGCCGGATGAGCGGCGATTGTGCATCTGCTCAACAGGTCTGGCGCGGATCTGGTCATCCCATGCAACAAACGCATACCACCAATGAGAGAAGCCCTCTCACTGTGCGGTGCAGCAATCGCTATATTCACATCATCGAACGGGCGCCGAACAAGGCCCGTATCAAAAGGATCGCTTCCATGGCCAACTCTTTCTTCCGCAATGCCTTCAACCGCGTGGTCGAAGCTCGCGAGCGTCAGGTTGCCCGTTACGTCAACGGCGCCCTGCTGAACCTCGACGATGAAACGCTGAAGGGCCTCGGCACCAGCCGCGAAGAACTGCGCCGCAAGGGCGCCCAAAGCTACGTATTCTAAGCTACGTATCCCGATCATACGGCCGGCGCGGGCTCTCCTCCCTCACCCGCCCCGGCTTTCAGGATACGAGGCCCGCTCGAGCAGATCCTCCCTCACGCTCGCGGGTAGGTCAGTCTCAGAACTGATCGCAAGGCGGCACCACTGGTGTCGCCTTTTTGCTGTCTGCACCAGAAGCCATGCAAATAACTCAATGCTGCATTGCGAAACAGATCACCGGCTGCGCAGATGGATCGTCACCCAGCCATTGCGCCATATGGTGCGGACATGGGCGAGGTGAACGCCGCTATAGGCGGCCAGCACCTTCCAGCGCTGTCCGGCCAGGATGCCGGACAGGATCACCGAACCGCCGGGCGCCAGATGTGCCGCCAGCTGCGGCGCCATCTTCATCAGCGGCCGCGCGAGAATGTTGGCGATGATCAGGTCGAACGGCCCCTCGCGATCGAACGCCGGCGAATGAAATCCTGGCGCCGTCTCCAGGCGGATGCCGGTGGCGATGCCGTTGCGGCGGACGTTTTCCCGCGCCACCCGCACGGCGACCGGGTCGATATCGGTCGCCAGAACCGGGATATTGCGCAGCTTGCGCACGGCGAGCGCCAGCACGCCGCTTCCGGTTCCGAGATCGAGCGCGTTGCGGACGGGTCTCGCGCGCATCACGTCCTCGATCATTTCGAGGCAGCCGGCGGTGGTGCCGTGATGACCGGTGCCGAAGGCCTGGCCCGCATCGATCTCGATGGCGATGTCGTTGACCTTGACCTTGTCGCGGTCATGCGACCCATGGACGATGAACCGCCCGGCCCTCACCGGCTTCAGCCCTTCCAGCGATTTGGCGATCCAGTCGATATCCGGAATGACTTCCCTCTGGATTTCCAGAGCGGGAAAGGCCTGGGCGAGACCTTCGGCGACACGCTCGCGCACCATCTCCTCGTCATCCGCCATCATGTAGACGGAGGCTTCCCAGATGTCCTTCTTCTCATCGACCTCGGTGGTGGCGATGGCGAAATCCTCTTCGCCGAAAACCTCCGACAGGATATCGAGGATCTCGGCCGCACCTTTTTCGGTGGACGTGACGTAAAGGCGGATTTCGCTCAAGGAAACGGTCTCTCAGCTATTGATCTGTGGCGGAGAGGATTGCCACAGAAGCTGTGTCCGCTTCAACGCCAAACGTGTCAGCCCTTGATCAGATTTTCGAGCTTCTTGATCGCGACGTCCGGGTTTTCGCCGTAGGCAATGGTGCCGGCGAAGCGCCCGCCATCGTCGAGCAGGAATACCGACGCCGTGTGATCCATGGTGTAGTCGCCGTTCGGATCCTTTTCGTCGACCGGCACCTTCTTGAAATAGACCTTGAAGCCCTTGGCCATCTCCTGGACCTTGGCCGGCGGGCCGGAAATGCCCTTCACCCGGTCGGTGACATTGGAAACGTACTGGCCGAGCAACTCAGGACTATCTCGCTCCGGATCGATGCTGACGAAATACCCGTTGAGCTTGGTGCCGTCCGGATCGACCTTGTGCAGCCAGCCGTTGAGCTCGAAAAGCGTCGTGGGGCAAACTTCCGGGCAATGGGTGAAGCCGAAAAACAGCGCCGTCGGCTTGTCCTGGAAGGCCTTTTCGGTGATCGGCTGGCCGTTCTGGGCGACGAGTTGGAACGGCACGCCGAACGGACCCTCGGCAAGCTGCTGTTTCGAACGCGTCAATGTCAGCGTCAGCGCCACCAGCACGCCCGCCAACGCAACGACGGCGACCCACAGAACAATTTGGAAGCTCTTCATCGGTATCTCTTCAGCTCAGGCCCGGTTGACGGAGCGATAGACCCGAGCCGGCGGCCGCGCAATTCAAGAAGTCGTTTTCGAAAGAAATCGCGCTGATTTGTCTCAACGACAAGGCAGTGGTCAGAAACACCAGGAAAGACCGGTTTCATCGAGCGTCAGCAGGATGGATGAGCCGAACCGGAGCCAGCCGTAAAAGGCGATGCCGCCGAGCCCGAGCAAGAGCAGGCTCAAGGCGGTGATCAGCGGCAGGCGGTAACTGTCGACGGTGCTATCCATGCTGTTCAATCTACAACCTTTTCCGGCTCCTTGGAAGGCGGCACAACCTCCAAACAAGCTTAGCGTAAGATTAATACCTGTCTGAGATCTTATAAAGGCGAAGGTGGTTCACGAATCGTTGCGGCAAATGGGAGTGAGATGCGACACGCATCGCACTGAGGGCCGCGATATCGTGAGGACCCCAAAGACATGACGTCGCCGATATCGGCTCGCTCCCTGTTTCCATCTCTATCCGAAAGCCTGCCGGACCTGTCCGGCGCCGGGAGGAATTTCAACAGCATGACGGCAGAACCCATTCGCAAGACGCTATCGGTCAATCACCGGCTATGGACGCTGGCAGGATCCGCCTTTGCCGGTATCGGCGCCATGCTGCTTGTCGGCTGGTACGAGGGCCGCCAGGTCGACGAAGCGCTGCAGCGCGCCACCGAGATCCGGGAGCATGTGGATACCGTTAACGGCATGCGCATCGCCAACCTGGAGCTCGTCCTGGCAGCGATGGACACGATCGTCGACCGCGACGACAAACGCGTCGAGCCCGCCCGGCTGAAGGCGATGGCGGACTCCATCGACAAGTTGAAAAGCTCTTCGGGCGACCTGAAGAAACTCGCGACTGCCATGGGCAATCCGGGCCTCGTCGCAGGTTTTGAAACGGATCTCGCGGCCGTTTCCAGCGCAATCCAGATCGATCTCAAAAAAATGGTCGAAACCGGCGCGCCCGACGACGCCTATGACAAGATCGACGACGTCATCGACAGCGCTGGCGAACGGCTCGGCACGGCCCTTGAGACAGCAGCCCTCGCAGGCGAAAAGCTTGTCAGCAACCGCGTTCAGGAGGCGAACACGCTTTCCTCGAACGCTCTTTATGTGCAGCTCGGCTGCGGCCTGATCGCACTGGTCGCCATGGCGATCCTCCAGAGCGTTCATGGCGGCGCCATAAGGCGCGGCATCGACGGGGTTCGCGCCAGCATGCAGCGGATCATCGGCGGTGACTACGAGACCACTGTACCCGGCATCGACCGCGGCGACGAGATCGGCGAGATGGCGCGCGCCACCGATATCTTCCGGCTTGCAGCCGTCGAGCGCCAGACCCTGGAGAACAGCCTGGAGGACGAACGCCGCCGCAACGAAACGCAACGGCAGGCGAGCGAATCGGAACAGAAGGCCGAAGCCCAAGCGCTTCAGTTTGCAGTTGATTCGCTTGCGAGCGCGCTCAACCGTCTTTCCGAAGGCGACCTCGCAGCCGCCCTCGAGCGTCCCTTCCGCGGAGATCTCGAGCGCCTGCGCACCGACTTCAACCGGGTCGTCGAGCGCCTGCGCCACGTCATGACCGAGGTTGCCAACAGCTCCAGCTCCATCGGCGCCAACGCCAACCAGATGCGCTCCGCTGCCGACGACCTGGCGAAGCGGACCGAGAAGCAGGCGGCCTCGCTCGAGGAAACATCTGCGGCCCTCGAAGAAATCACGGCGACCGTACGCAACGCCACCAGCCGCGCCGAGGAAGCGACGCAGATGGTGAGCGATGCCAAGGACTATACCGAGAAGTCGTCCGGCGTGGTTCGCGATGCCACGGCCGCCATGGGGCGGATCGAGGACGCGACCGCCGAAATCGGCAAGATCATCAACGTCATCGACGAAATCGCCTTCCAGACCAACCTGCTGGCCCTCAACGCCGGGGTCGAGGCGGCCCGCGCAGGCGAGGCCGGCAAGGGTTTTGCCGTCGTCGCCCAGGAAGTGCGCGAGCTCGCCGGACGCGCCGCTGGTGCGGCCAAGGACATCAAGGCACTGGTCACCCGTTCGAACCACGAGGTCAAGACCGGCGTGGACCTGGTGAAGGCGACAGGCGACGCCCTGACCCGGATCGGCGACGACGTGCTGAAAATCAACGATCACGTTCACGCGATTTTCACTTCTGCGCGCGAACAATCAACCGGACTAACCGAGATCAACATGGCGATCGGCCAGATGGACCAAGCAACGCAACAGAATGCCGCAATGGTGGAGCAGAGCACTGCTGCCAGCCATTCGCTGGCCAGCGATGCCGAAAACCTGAACAAGCTGATCGGCCATTTCCAGATCCGTGGAGGCAATGGCCCTCGCGCCGTCGAGGCTGCGAGCGCTTCCACGCCACCCAAACCATCGCCCGCACTGAACTTGATGAACAAGCTCGCGGGAGCCTTCAGCAACAGCCCCACCTCCGCCAAGCCGAAGGCCGTGGGATCCTCAGACAAATGGGAAGAGTTCTGACATGAGTAATGCCATCAAGCAGTCCGGCGCCTACCTCGAAATCGTCTCCTTTCATCTCGGAGACCAGGAATTCTGCATCGATATCATGGCGATCCGCGAAATCCGCGGCTGGGCGCCGGTGACCCCGATGCCGCACACCCCGCCTTACGTGCTCGGCCTCATCAACCTGCGCGGCGCGGTGATCCCGGTCATCGACATGGCCTGCCGCCTCGGCATGAAGATGACCGAACCGTCGGAACGCTCCGCGATCATCGTCACGGACATCGCTGGCAAGCTGGTCGGCCTGCTGGTCGAACAGGTATCCGACATGATGACCATCCGCGGGGAAGACCTGCAGCCGGCCCCGGAAATCATCCCGGAAGCCCAGCGCGCCTTCTGCCGCGGCATCGTAGCGCTCGAAAAGACCATGGTCTGCTTCCTGAACCTCGACACCGTCATCGCCGACGAGCTCGCGCGCGAAGCCGCGTAATCTGCGGCGCAAAACGACCGAAACCATGTCCGGATCTCCCGTTACACGCAGATGTGACGGGAGATTAACTTATTGTAATCATTGCCTATTTGTAACAATTTTAAACGGAACCGGGGAACCGGGGCCACGTTCTCCCGTCGCTAAACGCCCAACCGACGCTTCAAACGCCCCTCGGCTGGTTTACCCAAGATAGGAGAACGACCATGAACAAGGCTTTTGCTCTCGCAGTCCTGATGTCCGCCGCCACGGTGGGAACCGCCTATGCCCGCGATATGGGCATGACGGCAAAACCCGCGGGCGACATCGCCATCGTTTTTACCAACCCTGAACTCGACGACAGCGCCAAGCGGCTGGATGTTCCGGATAGCGTCATCCACCCGGATCAGGCCACCATCAAGAAGGCCCAGAACGAAGTGAAGACCGACCGCGCGCTGCGCGCCGATCTGCTGAGCCAGAACGTCGAGCTCAACAACGTCGTGGCGATCGACACCGCCGCCGACGGCAGCCGGATCGTCTACGTCCGCTGATTCGCCGTTGAGGAAACGGGGCCGGTCTCTTTCCCCGGCCGCCGTTTCTGGCCACCCACGACCGCCTCCGCGCATGTGATGGAAGCTTAACCGTTGTGCATGAAGATGACCTCGGAAAAGTCCGGAACAATCTCCGGACTTTTCCGGTTCCGTCTATATCTTGGTGCCGAAGAGACACGTGTTTGGCGCCTAAGAACCGAGAAAGGAACATGTTATGAAGAAGGCTATTGCTCTCGCAACTCTTATATCCGCTTCCTCAATCGGGGGCGTTTACGCCCAGGACCTCGCCCCGACCACGCCGGCCCCCTCCCCGTCGGACGTGACGGTGGTCTACATTACCGAGGCTACGGATAGCGAATCGTCGAACGACAAGATCCCGCCTGCGCTGATGACACCCAACCCGCAGGCAGCTGAGGCTGCGCAGGAGCAGATCCAAACGGATTCCAACCTGATGGCAGCTCTTGAAGAGAAGAACGTCCAGCTGCAGAACGTGGCGGGTATCGAAACCGCGGCCAACGGCGGCAAGATCGTCTACGTCCGCTGATCGGCCATTTGAGGATTGGAGAACAGGCTCGCTTTGCGGGCCTGTTTTTTGTCGTGCCGCGCCTGAATTGACTCCCGCCACACCGCATGACTGTATTCGCCGTAAGGATGCAGCATGCCCTGCATCCTTACGGCTTTGGGAGGAGCGCACTTGAGCGACAGAGTTGACGCCATCGTGGTGGGTGCGGGCCTTTCGGGCCTCGTTGCCGCGACCGAACTTGCAGATGCCGGCCGCTCCGTCGTCATCCTCGACCAGGAACCGGAACAGAACCTTGGCGGCCAGGCCTTCTGGTCGCTCGGCGGGCTGTTCCTCGTCGATTCTCCCGAGCAGCGGCGGATGGGCATCCGCGATTGCCTCGATCTCGCCTGGCAGGACTGGCTCGGCACCGCCGGTTTCGACCGCGAGGAAGACCACTGGCCGCGCCTCTGGGCGGAAGCCTATGTGGCCTTCGCCGCCGGCGAAAAACGCTCCTGGCTCAGGCAGATGGGCCATCGCATCTTTCCGGTCGTCGGCTGGGCGGAACGCGGCGGCGGCTCGGCGACCTCGCATGGCAATTCCGTGCCTCGGTTCCACACCACCTGGGGCACCGGCCCCGGTGTCGTCGAACCGTTCGAGCGACGGGCGCGCGAGGCGGAGAAAAACGGCAGGATCAGCCTTCTCTGGCGGCACCGCGTCGACAATCTGGTCAGGACCGGCAGTGCCGTGACAGGGGTTGCAGGCACGGTCCTAGCAGCAAGCTCGGCGCTGCGTGGCGAGGAAACCTCCAGGACACCGGCCGGTGACTTCGAACTCAATGCGCCAATCGTCATCGTTGCCTCGGGCGGCATCGGCGGCAACCAAGATCTGGTGCGGCAAATGTGGCCGGAACGGCTCGGGCGACCGCCGGCTCTCATGGTCTCGGGCGTACCGAAACATGTGGACGGGCGGATGATCGGCATTACCCGGGCGGCCGGCGGCCAGGTGATCAACCGCGACCGCATGTGGCACTACACCGAGGGCCTGCGGAACTGGAACCCGATCTGGCAAAACCATGGCATCCGGATCCTGCCCGGCCCCTCCTCGCTATGGTTCGACGCGACGGGCAAGCGCCTGCCTGCCCCTTTTTATCCCGGCTACGATACGCTCGGCACGCTGCAGCACCTCATGGCGACCGGCTACGACTACAGCTGGTTCGTGCTGAACCAGAGCATTATCCGCAAGGAATTTGCGCTCTCCGGCTCCGAACAGAACCCGGACCTCACCGGCCGCGACTGGAAGCTGACGGCGAAACGGGCGATCGGCAGGAAGGCGACCGGGCCGGTGGAGGCCTTCAAGGAACATGGTGAGGATTTCGTGATCGCCGAGAACCTTGGGGAGTTGGTGGCCGGCATGAACCGGCTCGCGGGGAGCAATCTTCTGGACATCGGACAAATCGAGCGCGAGATATTGGCCCGCGACGGCCAGGTGGCCAATCCCTTTGCCAAGGATGTGCAGATCATGGGCATCCACAACGCCCGCCGCTCGCTTGGCGAAAAGCTGGTGCGCACGGCAAAACCGCACCGCATTCTCGATCCGGCGCACGGGCCGCTGATCGCGGTGAGACTGAATATCCTGACGCGCAAGACGCTTGGAGGGATCGAGACGGACCTCTCGGCCCGCGTGCTCGGTGAGAACGGAGAAGCGATCCCGGGCCTCTATGCCGTCGGCGAGGCCGCCGGTTTCGGCGGTGGCGGCATGCACGGCTATCGGGCACTCGAAGGCACCTTTCTTGGTGGATGCCTGTTTTCCGGCCGCAATGCCGGCCGGGCGGCGGCGGCCGCCCTTGGGTGACCGGATTACGGTTTTGGCTTGCCGTTCTTCCAGGTGACGTTCTGATTGTAGAGCGGAACGGTCGAGATCGCCATCTTCGCCGAGCCGTCGGTGAGTTCGCGCGTGTGGACGAGATAGATCAGCGTGTCGTTGGCCTTGTCGTAGATGCGGTTGACGACCAGCGACTTCCAGATCAGCGACATGCCTTCGCGAAACACCTCGTCGCCATCCTTGGAAAGATCTATGTTGCCGATCTCGATCGGGCCTGTCTGGCGGCAGGCGATCGAATTGTTGGACGGATCCTCGAACCAGTTGCCGTTCTTCAGCCGGTCGATGATGCCGCGCTCGAAATAGGTCACGTGGCAGGTGACGCCCTTCACCTGCGGATCAGCGACCGCCTCGACGATAATGTCGTTGCCGATCCAGTCGACGCCGACCTCTCCGACCACTTCGGCAGAAGCGGGAAGGACAAGCACGCCGAGCGAAAAGGCTGCGGCGGATGCAAGGCAGGCAAGGCGGCTCATTGGTTGCGTCATGGCGACTTCAGCTCCGGTAAACGATCCGTGATCTGAGATAAGGATTGCCGGGACGGAAACAAGCGGATGCTCGGGAACTCTTATTTGAGCCGACAGGTGCAGGGCGCGTAGCCGCCGGAGAACAGCCGCCCGACCTTCATGCCGATCATCGCCGGAATGTCGCGGACATGCGGCACGGCAAGCGATTTGGCGATCGCGATCGTCGCCCGCGCGCAGACGGCCGCGTCCTCGGCCGCATTGTGGTGGGCGAACCGAAGGCCGAGATGCTGGGCAAGGACATTGAGCTTGTGAGAGCCGAGATGCGGCCAGACCTTCTGCGACATCTTCACGCTGCAGAGATAGGACAGGTCCGGATAACTCTGCCGGTAGGCATCGAGGCAGGCCCGCCAGACGCTGAAATCGAAGGCGGCATTATGGGCGATCATCGTCGCGCCGCGAAAATCGTCGGCGAACTCGTCCATCACCTCCGGAAACTCGCCGGCATCCTCGACATGTTCCGGCCGAATGCCGTGGATCGCGACGTTGAAGGAGGAAAACCGCATGTCCCTCGGGCGGATCAGCCGCTCCTCCACCCGCACCACCTCGTCGCCCTCCAGCCAGGCAAGCCCGACCGAGCAGGCGCTGCCGCGTTGCTCGTTGGCGGTTTCGAAATCGATGGCGATGGTTTTCAAGGGCGAGTTCCGGATGAAGGTCGGAGAACTTCTACAGGCGGGAATTCGATTCGGCAAAGACGACCAGCGCTTTCACCCCTCTTGACGCCTTGGCGCTTGTCTGAGACCTTGGCCACCATGATCCGTTTCGCCGCCCACATGCATCTTACCGTGACCATTCACCCCGCAGGGTGCGTGGCGGTCTTGGCGCGTTAACCGGTCATCCGTCCACCAACCCTGCCGAATATGGCAGGGTTCGGTGTTTCCGCTCTGCCTCGGCGAAGACCAAGGAGAGCAAGCATGACTGAGTTCGATATCCCGCCGCCTTTAGACCCCGATGCGCGATGGCCCGAAGGCCTGTCGATCCGCGCCCGCACTCCGGCGGATGCGCCGGCCATTACCGCCTTGCACAATATGCCCGGTTACCGCCGGGGCACCCTGAGAACGCCGCACCACAGCCCGGAGGAAATCCGCAAGGGCATCGAGAACCAATCCGCCAATTTCATCTCGCTGGTCGCGGTCCTCAAGGACAGGATCGTCGGCGATGTCGGCATGACCCGTTATGCAAATCGCCGGGCCCACGCCGGAAGTATCGGCATGGGCGTCCACGACGCCTATACGGGCCGCGGGATCGGCCGCGCCCTGATCGGCGAAATCCTTGCCATCGCCGACCGATGGCTGGACCTGAAGCGCGTCGAACTGACCGTCTACACCGACAACGAGGCAGCCATCGCGCTCTACCGGAAATTCGGCTTCGAGGTCGAAGGCCATCTCAAACAATTCGCCTTCCGCAACGGCGAATATGTCGATGCCTATTCGATGGCGCGGCTCAGGGTGTGACCTTCATCACCCGATGAAGGCCATCACGCGATAAAGGCGAGCCATTCGTCCTCGTCCATCACCTGGACGCCGAGTTCCCTCGCCTTGTCGAGCTTGGAGCCGGCGCCCGGGCCGGCGACCACATAGTCGGTCTTCTTGGAGACCGAGCCGGCCACCTTGGCGCCAAGGCTTTCCGCCCTCGCCTTGGCCTCGTCGCGGGTGAATTTCTCGAGCGATCCGGTGAAGACCACCGTCTTGCCGGCGATCGGGCTGTTCGAGGCGACCGGCTTTTCGGCGGCCTGCGGCGTCACCTCTTCGCGAAGCCGGGTGATGACCTCGACATTGCGCGGCTCCTTGAAGAACTCGACGATGGCACGCGCCATCACCTCGCCGATGCCCTCGATATTGTTGAGATCGTCCCAGGCGTCGCCGGAAAGCTCGGCCGCATCGTCCATGGCCTTCGCAAACGCCTCGTAGGTGCCGTAGGCGCGCGCCAGCAGCTTGGCGGTGGTCTCGCCCACGTGGCGGATGCCGAGCGCGTAGATGAAGCGGTGCAGGGCGATCTCGCGCCGCTCGTCGATCGCATCGAACAGTTTCTTGACGCTGACTTTTCCGAAGCCCTCGATATTTTCGAGCTTGGTAAGCGTCGATCCCTCCTGCCGCCGCTTCAGCGTGAAAATATCCGGCGCGGTGCGGATCTTCAGCGCGTCGTCTTCCGCCTCGAAGAAGAAATCGATCTGCTTTGAGCCGAGGCCTTCGATATCGAAGGCGTTGCGCGACACGAAATGCTTGAGGTGCTCGGTCGCCTGCGCCCGGCAGACGAAACCGCCGGTGCAGCGGGTGACCGAATCGAGCTTGCCGGTCTTTTCGTTGCGCTCACGCACCGCATGGCTGTCGCAGACCGGGCAGCGCTTCGGGAATTCGTAAGGCACCGCTTCCTGAGGACGTTTCTCCATCACCACGTCGAGCACCTGCGGGATGACATCCCCTGCCCGCTGGACGATGACGGTGTCGCCGACGCGGATATCGTGGTCGAGCTCGCGGATCGGCTCGCCGGAATTGCCCAAGCCCTTGATATAGTCCTCGTTGTGGAGCGTCGCATTGGTGACGACCACGCCGCCGACGGTGACCGGCGTCAGCCGCGCGACCGGCGTCAGCGCGCCGGTGCGGCCGACCTGGATGTCGATCCGTTCCACATGGGTAAAGGCCTGCTCCGCCGGGAATTTATGCGCCGTCGCCCAGCGCGGAGACCGCGAGCGAAAGCCGAGCCGGGCCTGCAGATCGAGCCTGTCCACCTTGTAGACGACGCCATCGATCTCGTAGTCGAGATCCGGGCGCTTAAGGCCGATATCCTTGTAATGGGCGATGATGTCCTCGACCGCGTGCAGGCGTTTCATCAGCGGGTTGACCGGAAAGCCCCATTCCCTGAACTTTTCGACCATGCCCATCTGGGTGTCGGCCGGCATTTCGGACATCTCGCCCCAGGCATAGGCGAAGAATTTCAGGTTGCGGCTGGCGGTCACCTTGGCGTCGAGCTGGCGCAGTGACCCGGCCGCCGTGTTGCGCGGGTTGACATAGGTCTGCCTGCCTTCCGCCGCCATCTTCTCGTTGAGCGCCAGGAAGTCGCTTTTCGTCATATAGACCTCGCCGCGCACCTCGACGACATCGGGCACGCCCGCGGGCAGGCGGTTCGGGATCTCCTTGATGGTCTTGATGTTCTCGGTGACGTTCTCGCCGGTCGTACCGTCGCCGCGAGTCGCGGCATTCACCAGCCGGCCGTTCTCGTAGCGGATCGACATGGAAAGCCCATCGATCTTCGGCTCGGCGGTAAACGCGATCGAGCCGTCCGGCAGCTGGCCGAGGAAACGATAGACGGAAGAGACGAAGTCGCGCACGTCATCGTCCGAGAAGGTGTTGTCGAGCGACAGCATCGGCCGCGAATGGGTGATCGCCGCGAACGTCGGCAAGGGTGCCGCACCGACCCGGATCGACGGGCTGTCGGCGCGGATAAGCTGCGGGAACCGCTTCTCGATCGCATCGTTCCGCCGTTTCAGCGCGTCGTAATCGGCATCCGAAATCTGAGGCGCGTCATGGCCGTGATAGAGCTCGTCATTGCGGGCAATCTCCGCCGCCAGATAGGCCAGTTCGGCTGCGGCCTGTTCTTCGGTCAGGTTTTCGACGGGCGTCTGTTCGGCGGGCATGCGGGTCTACTCCTCGGGTAGCGAGGAGTCGTTTTGTAGCGCAAATTTCCCCAAGGGGAAGAGGATCACCCATCGCAAGGCGCCAAGAAACGTTGGAGACTGGCGATGCTATTGAAGTCATCACCAGTTGATGCTATTGAGGTCATCATGGCAAACGCAAAACTCCTGTTGAAAAGACGGCAGGAACGCACGCTACGATCATTCGTGGATCTCTCTGTTTTCGAAGTGCCGGCACCGCTCAAAGGCAGCGCACACAATTACAAATATCGGCTGGCCTATGTGGTCGATGACGTTTGCGTCATGCGATACGACAACGAGGCTGGAAAGGGAGATCACAGGCATATCGGTGCCGTCGAGGCACCGTATTCGTTTCGAAACGTATCGGCTTTGTTGCGGGATTTCTTCGCAGAAGTCGAAAGGATGGAGGCCGATGAAAACTCTTAGAATCAATATTGCATCGCAAGATGACATCATCGCCGACTTCGAAGCCGGCCGACATCTCGGAGAACCGGTCTACAGTTTTCCTACATGGGAAGCCCTGCACACAGCCCTGACCCCCAACCGGGTTGCGATTTTGGCGGCCATGAAAGACAAGGGCGGCATGACGATGCGGGAAGTGTCCCGGCTCGTAAAACGCGACTTCCGCCCCGTTCATGCCGACATTGCAGCACTGATTAAGATCGGGCTTCTCGATAGGGCTGAAGACGGCGTCATCTTTCCCTATGCCGACGTCCATATCGACATCTCGGATATCTCGAAGGCAGCTTAAACCCCGGACGCGCTTTTTCATTGGAAGGCAGCGGGAGGTCGGTACGCCGACGGGATTACATTCCGATCAGCCGTTGCCCGCCAGCAGCCGCTTGGCCGCCGCCCTCGCCTCGTCGGTCACCGATGCGCCGGCGAGCATGCGGGCGATCTCTTCGGTGCGGTGTTCCGGCTCCATGGTGGCGACGCGGGTGGCGATCTTGTCGGTGCCCTCGCCGGCGGGTCCCTTGGAGATCAGCAGATGCGTTGCGGCGCGTGCGGCCACCTGCGGCGCGTGGGTGACGGAAAGCACCTGCACCTTGTCCGACAGCCGTTTCAGCCGCTGGCCGATCGCATCGGCGACGGCACCGCCGACACCGGTATCGATTTCGTCGAAGACCAGCGTCGGAGCCGAGCCTCGGTCGGCGAGCGCCACCTTGAGCGCCAGGAGGAAACGCGACAGCTCACCGCCCGAAGCGACCTTCATGATCGGGCCGGGGCGCGTGCCGGGATTGGTTTGAACGTGGAACTCGACCGTATCGATGCCTTCGGCGCTCGCCGCTTCCGGATCGCTCGCCACATCGACCATGAAACGGGCCCGTTCGAGCTTCAGCGCCGGCAGTTCGGCCATCACGGCTTCGGCCAGCGCCTCGGCGCCATGCCGGCGCTTCTCGGACAGGATGGCGGCGGCTTGATCGTAGGCGGCCTTGGCAGCGGCGGTCAGCTTTTCCAGCTCGGCGAGCTTCTCCTCGCCGGCATCGAGATCGGCAAGGTCCGATATCATCTTTTCGGCAAGCGCCGGCAGGTCGGCGACCGGGATCGAATATTTGCGACCGGCGGCCCGGAGCGCAAACAGCCGCTCCTCGACCCGCTCCAGTTCGCGCGGATCGAATTCGGTGCGCCTCAGCGCCGCCTCGACTTCCATCTGGGCGTTGGAAAGGTAGTTCAACGCCTGATCGAGAAGCTCGACGGTTTCTTCAAGCAGGCCCGGCGCCTCATGGCTCTTGCGCTCCAGGCGCCGCACCAGCGAGGCGATCAGCGGCACGGGCGAGGCATTGCCATTGAGGAATTCGGAAGCTTCGGAAATGTCGCCGGCGATGCGTTCGGACTTCTGCATTCGCGAGCGCTGCTCGGCGAGCTCCTCCTCCTCGCCGTCACGCGGCGACAGCGCTTCCAGCTCTTCCACCGAGGCACGGATATAATCGGCTTCGCGGGCCGCGGCCTCGACCTTGGCGCGATGGGTCTTGAAGGCCCGATCCGCGTCCTTCCACGAGCGATAAAGGCCGGAAAGCTGCAGTACCTCGTCGCCGAGGCCCGTAAAGGCGTCGAGCAGCGTGCGGTGGGCGTCGGTATCGATCAGCGCCCGGTCGTCGTGCTGTCCGTGGATCTCGACCAGAAGCTGGCCGGCCTGGCGCATCAGCTGCACGCTGACCGGCTGGTCGTTGATGGAAGCACGGGTGCGCCCGTCGGCCGACTGGATGCGACGGAAGATCAGGTCGCCGTCGTCGTCGATGCCGTTGTCGCGCAGAAGTTTTCGGGCGCCGTGGCTGCCGGACACGTCGAAGACGGCCGTCACCTGGCCCTTGTCCTCGCCATGGCGCACCAGGTCGCCGTCACCGCGACCGCCGAGCGCCAGCGAAAGGCTGTCGAGAAGGATCGATTTGCCGGCGCCGGTTTCGCCGGTCAGCACGGAAAGGCCGGTCTCGAAGGCAAGATCCAGCCGCTCGATCAGAACGATATCGCGGATCGATAACTGGATCAGCATGTCTCAGACCTTAAGCGCCGATCAGCTTGGCCCCGGCGCGGGAAATCCACGAACCGCGATTCTCGCGCGGTTCGACGCCGTTGCCCTTCAGCAGCTTGAAGGAGTCCGCATACCACTGGCTGTCGGGATAATTGCGCCCGAGGACAGCGGCAGCGGTCTGCGCCTCTTCCGTGATGCCCATCGCATAGTAGGCCTCGGTCAGGCGTGCCAGCGCCTCTTCCACCTGATTGGTGTTGGGGTACTGCTCGACCACGTTGCGGAAGCGCTGGATCGCGGCAAGATATTCCTTGCGCTCCAGATAATAGCGGCCGATCTGCATTTCCTTGCCGGCGAGCTGGTCGCGCGCGAAGCGGATCTTCGCCTGCGCATCCTCGACATATTCCGAGGTCGGATAATTGGTCACGACCTTGTTCATCGCATCGATGGTGCGCACGGCAGCGCGCTGGTCCTGGGTCACGTCGGCGATCTGCTTGGAGTAAGCGAGGCCGACGAGATACTGGACATAGGCCGAATCCTGCGATTGCGGATACTGGCTCATGTAGCGGTTGCCGGTGGCCACCGCCTCGTCGTTGCGGCCGAGCCGGTACTTGGTGAATGTGCTCATGACGAGCGCCTTGCGGCCCCATTCAGTGAAGGGATTCTGGCGGTCGATCGAATCGAACTTGCGGCCTGCTTCGGCAAGGTTGCCTGCCTTCATGTTGGCGAGACCCTGGTTGTAGAGCGTCTCCGGCGCATCCGTTTCGAGACCGAGCTTGGTGATGTCAATATCGGGATCCGACTGGCAGGCGGTCATGCCAAAGCCGGCGCCGGCCAGCACCAGCGACACAAGCGCTACTCTTGCCGTCTTACGCATTCCAACAGACCTTACATGGTTCATTCGAGAATTCCTGATCGTCCCGCGCCTGAAAAGCCCGCTGCCCAAGCAGGCCGTTCTAGCCATAAAAGCAAAGGGAGAGCAACGCAATGCTGTGGCATTAATGCATTTTTGTGGCACGTCGCCGCAATACGGCATTTCAAGGTTAAATCGGAACCCTGTCCCCAAAAAAGAAAAAGGCCGCTTCCGGAGAAGCGGCCGAGTCGACTGGGTCAACTTTATCAGGCAAACCAGGACGTAAGTTCCGGCACGTTGACCGGTACGAACTCCCCTGCCCGCACGCGGGCCGCACGCGACGACGGAGCCTCGACGACCTCATAAGCCGTCGGATCGCTCATCAGCGCCTTCAGCGCATTGGCATTCATCTTGTGGCCGCCGCGATAGGAGCGGTAGCAGCCGATGAACTGGGCGCCGGCAAGCGCCAGGTCGCCGACGGCATCGAGCGTCTTGTGGCGCACGAACTCGTCCTTGTAACGAAGGCCCTCGACATTGACGATCGTGTCGTCGTCCGAGATGACGACCGAATTTTCGAGCGAGGAACCGAGTGCGTAGCCGGCAGCCCAGAGACGCTCCACGTCGCGCATGAAGCCGAAGGTGCGGGCACGGGAGAGTTCCTGCTTGAAGGTCTCGGCGGTCAGGTCGCCCTTCCAGGTCTGGCGGCCGATCAGCGGCGAAGAGAAATCGATCTCGACCTCGAAACGGGTGCCGTCATAGGGGCGGAACTCCGACCAGGAAGCGCCGGAGTCGATGCGGACCGGCTTCAGGACACGGATGTAGCGGCGCTTGATGCCGAGATTGACGATGCCGGCCTGCTCGATCGCTTCGATGAACGGATAGGAACTGCCGTCCATGATCGGCATCTCGCCGCTATCGACTTCGACCATAAGGTTGTCGACGCCGAGCGCGTAAATCGCGGCCATTACGTGTTCGATCGTCGCGACGGAACGGGAAAGCGAAGTGCCGAGAACGGTGCAGAGATCGGTATTGCCGACCTGGGAGGAAACGGCCCGATATTCGACCGAGCTGCCGTCGTCCAGAAGACGCGTGAAGATTACGCCGGTGCCAGCTTCGGCAGGCTGAAAAGTAAGGCTGACGGGGGCTCCGGAATGAACGCCAATGCCCTTCAGGGTTACCGGGGAGGCGATGGTGGTCTGGAAACCGAACAGTCCGATAGTCATTCCTGCTGCCTTCTTTTCGCCGGATCCGTAAAGCAAAAGGATCCGATATTCTTAACGCCTGCCGGACCGATCGCCTGAATCGGTCGATCTCTGTCGGCGTGTCTTAGCGTCTTTCATACGCAGCCATCCGGCACAATCCAAATCACTGTTCATTTCGGATTGTTACGTTGTTAACTCTACGTCTTGATTGATAAAACGAGCGAAGGCCCGGATGCGTGATCCGGGCCTTCTTCACGTTTCGTGACCGTCTTTAACTCAGTTCGACTGGCGGCGCAGGAAGGCCGGAATTTCGAGCTGATCTTCCTCGTGATGGGCCTGCGGAACCGCACGTCCATGATCGTCGAGATTGCCGCGGCGCGGCGCATAGAGGCTTGCCTCGGCCGACAGCGGACGACGCTGCTGCGGGGCCGGAGCCGGTGCGGCCGGCTCGATGTGAGCAGGCTCTTCCTCTTCGCGGCGGCCGAGCGAGTTGGTGATCCGCTTCAAGAGACCCATCGGGCCGCGTTCTTCCTGCACATGGCTCACCGGCTGGGCGCGACGATCCATTTCGGCCTTCACGACCGGCGGGAAATCCTCGACCTTCGGCATGCGAACCGGTTCGACCACCTGCGACATCGGCTCGCGGTAGACCGGCTGCGCCGGGCGCGGAGCCGGCTGGCTCATCGCCGGAGCGGGTTGCTGCGCGTGATGATGAACCGGGGCTGGCTGCGGGGCCGGAGCCGGGCGGCTCATGACCGGGGCCGGTGCTTCGGCCGGAGCAGCTGCGAAGATGCGGCTCTGCGGGCGGAACTCCTCCTGCTGATGCATGACCGGCTGCGGAGCGACCGGCTGAGGTGCCGCATGCTGGTGCTGCGGTTCAGCAATAGCGAGTTCGCGTTCCATTTCGGCTTCCGCCATGCGGATCGTCTCGGCGATCGGATCGACGACCGGCTTCGGAGCCGGGGCTGCCTGCATGACCGGAGCCGGCTGAGCAGCAACAGGCGCCGGAGCAATGGCAGCCGACGGGCGGATGATCGGCTTGGCAGCGGCGCGCATTTCGGCGGCGCGGATGTCGACGGCGCCGGCGGCGCGATCGATGCCGGTCGCCACGACCGATACGCGGATCAGGCCTTCGAGCGCTTCGTCGAAGGTCGCGCCGAGGATGATGTTCGCATCCGGATCGACTTCTTCGCGAATGCGGGTCGCAGCTTCATCGACTTCGAACAGCGTCAGGTCACGGCCGCCGGTGATCGAGATCAACAGCCCTTGAGCGCCCTTCATCGAAGTCTCGTCGAGCAGCGGGTTGGCGATCGCGGCTTCTGCGGCCTGCATGGCGCGGCCCGGGCCGGATGCTTCGCCGGTACCCATCATCGCGCGACCCATCTCGCGCATCACCGAGCGGACGTCGGCGAAGTCGAGGTTGATCAGGCCTTCCTTGACCATCAGGTCGGTGATGCAGGCGACGCCGGAATAGAGAACCTGGTCGGCCATCGCGAACGCGTCGGCGAAGGTCGTCTTGTCATTGGCGATGCGGAAGAGGTTCTGGTTCGGAATGACGATCAGCGTGTCGACAGACTTCTGCAGTTCCTGGATGCCGGATTCCGCAAGCCGCATGCGGCGCTGGCCTTCGAAATGGAACGGCTTGGTGACGACGCCGACGGTCAGGATGCCCTTGGAGCGGGCGGCCTGCGCGACGACCGGCGCGGCACCCGTGCCGGTGCCGCCGCCCATGCCGGCGGTGACGAAGCACATGTGCGTGCCATGCAGGTGATCGACGATCTCGTCGAGGCATTCTTCCGCGGCGGCGCGGCCGACTTCCGGCTGCGAACCGGCGCCGAGACCTTCGGTGACCCGAGCGCCCATCTGGATGATGCGTTCGGCCTTGGTCATGGTCAGCGCCTGGGCATCGGTATTGGCGACGACGAAATCGACGCCTTCGAGGCCGGCTGTGATCATGTTATTGACGGCGTTACCGCCGCCGCCACCGACGCCAAACACGGTAATCCGAGGCTTCAACTCGGTGATATCAGGCTTTTGCAGCTTGATGGTCATTGCACCAGTTCCTTCTTTTGCTGGCCGCATCGCCGCCGGCCAATTCATTGCAACTCTTCTCCGATACGCGGGCCGAAGCCCCTCGCATCAAAAACTTTCCTTCAACCACTGGCCCACGCGGGCCAGCCTGCCATTGCCGCTTCCCAGCGTGGCCATCAGGCCGCTCTGCGAAGCGTGTGTTTCGAGATCCGCGACCTGCGGATAGATCATCAGCCCGACTGCCGTCGAAAAGGCCGGTCCCTTGGCTGCCGTCGGCAGGCCGGAGACGCCCATCGGACGGCCGATGCGGACATTGCGCGCCAGGATGCGGCGCGCCGTTTCCGAAAGGCCGGTAAGCTGGCTGGCACCACCCGTCAGCACCACGCGCTTGCCGACGATCGGGCTAAAACCCGACTTCTGGATGCGGTCACGGATGAGCTCGAGCGTCTCTTCGATGCGCGCCTGTACGATGCGGGTGACCAGCGAACGCGGCACCTGGGTCGGCTGATCGCGATCGTCCTCGCCGATCGGCGGAACGGAGATCACATCCCGCTCGTCGCCACCGTTGGCGAGCGCCGAACCGTGAACGACCTTCATGCGTTCCGCATCCTCGATGCGGGTCGAAAGCCCGCGGGCAAGGTCGGTGGTCACGTGATGACCGCCAAGGCTGATCGCATCCGTATGGACGAGCTTCCCCTCGGCAAAGACCGAGATCGTCGTCGTGCCGCCGCCCATGTCGATCGCAGCGCAGCCGAGTTCGACTTCGTCGTCGACGAGGGCCGCAAGGCCGCTCGCATAAGGCGTTGCAACCATACCTTCGACCGAGAGATGCGCACGGTTGACGCAGAGTTCGAGGTTCTTCAGCGTGGCGCGCTCAGCGGCCACGACATGCATGTCGACACCAAGTGTGTCGCCGAACATCGCCAGCGGATCGCGGATGCCGCGTTCGCCGTCGAGCGAGAAACCGGTCGGAAGCGAGTGCAGGATGGCGCGATCCTGGCGCAGCGACTGCTGGCTTGCCGCCACCAGCACCTTCTTGAGATCGGCCTCTTCCACTTCCTGGCCGCCGAGATCGATCGTCGCCGTATAGACGTCGCTGGTGATGCGGCCGGCGGAGACGTTGACGATCAGGCTGTCGACGGTAAGCCCCGCCATACGCTCGGCGGCATCGACCGCGAGGCGAACGACGCTTTCCGCGGCATCGAGATCGCCGATCACGCCGGACTTCACACCGCGCGAGCGCTGGTGGCCGATGCCGATGATCTCAATATTGTGGGTGCGGCCGGGCAGAACCTGGCTTTCCTGGCGCGGCGTCAGCCGGGCGATCATGCAGACCACCTTGGTTGAGCCGATATCGAGGACGGAAACGACGTGGCTGCGCTTGGAAGACAGCGGCTTCATGCGCGGCAGACCGAAATGGGAAGAACCGAATACGCTCAAGACTGCTCTCCCAGTTTCTTCAAGGCCTTTGTCCGCGCATCGAGCGCCTCTTTGCGGCGATCCATGGCACCGGGAGTGAGCTGAATGGTGGTGCGATCCTCAAGCCTCAGGTCGACACCGGCGACATCGCGCTCCAGCAAGCCCTGCTCCTTTTCGAGCCGTGCGAGCACGCGCAGCGCCTTGGCGACGTTGGCTTCCGGCAACTTCAGCACGACGCCGTTGTCGAGATGCAGATCCCAGCGGCGACCGGCAATGCGAACATAGGCCTTCACACGATTTTTCAGCTCCGGCCAGCCGGCCATGGCGTCCTCGAAGGAGGATGCGGCCGTCTCGGCATCGCGGCCGACGAAGAGCGGCAGCGAGGCGAACTTGTTGTCACGCAACGGCGCGATCACGCTGCCGTTCTTTTCGATCAGCGAGAGTTCGGCGCCGTGCTGCCAGATGCCGAAGGCCTGACGTTCCTTCAGCATCACCTCGATCGTCTTCGGATAAATCTTGCGAACTTCCGCATACTGGACCCAGGGAAGCGCCGAGAGCTTGCGGCGGGCGGAATCAATGTCGAGAGCGACCAGCGAGGTCGTGCCGTCGAGGCCAAGAAGCTGCAGAATGTCGATTTCGGAAGTCTGGTCATTGCCCGAGACGCGCACATCCTCGATCGCAAAGCCGACAGCCGCCGTCGTTGCCTGGGCGACCGTCTGGCCGTGACCGCCGAGCGACATGCCGTAAAGGCCGACTACCGCGAAGAAGCCTGCAGCGGAAACGGTTCCCGTATGGGGCGGGATATGGATGCGGCCGGTGGCGAGACTGACGCAGAAGCGGAACACCCGGCGAAGCGGGCGCGGAAGAACCCGGCGCTCTTCGGCACCGAGATAATGAGCCTGAGAACGGCCTCGCGGTCCACCCGCTTTTCTGCCGATCAACGCAAACACGTAGCGTCCTCCACCATCCAACGGACGAGTTCACCAAATGAGTGACCGGCATGGCCGGCCATTTCGGGCACCAGTGATGTCGGGGTCATGCCCGGCTGCGTGTTGATTTCCAGCCAGATAACCTCGCCGTTCTCGGAGAACCGGTCGTCGTAGCGAAAGTCGGAGCGACTGACGCCACGGCAGCCCATCGCCTGATGCGCCTTAAGCGCTAGTGTTTGAATCTTTTGGTAAACATTCGGTGAAATTTGCGCCGGAATGACGTGTTTCGAACCACCCTCCGCATATTTCGCATCGTAATCGTAAAAGGCGTGGCTGAGCGGCACCACTTCGGTGACGCCAAGCGCCACATCGCCCATCACGCCGCAGGTCAGTTCGCGGCCATAGATATAGCGCTCGACCAGAACACGATCGCCGTAACGCCATTCGGCCGAACCGATGATCTGCGGCGGATGCGATTGATTTTCCTGGACGATCACGACGCCGAAGGACGAGCCTTCGCGAACCGGCTTCACCACATAGGGCGGCTTTATCGGATGGGCGTTACCGATATCGAAGCGGCTCATGGCCTTGGCTTCGGCGACGGGAATGCCGGATGCCTTGGCGACGTGCTTGGCCTGATGCTTATCCATGGCGAGCGCCGAGGCAAGCACGCCGGAATGGGTGTAGGGTATCTCGAGGTATTCGAGAATGCCCTGGATCGTTCCGTCTTCACCGAAAGGTCCGTGCAAGGCATTGAAGGCTACGTCCGGCCGAAGCTCCGAGAGAACGGCCGCGACATCTCGGCCGACATCGACGCGGGTGACGCGATAGCCTTCACCTTCGAGAGCATCCGCACAGGCAGTGCCCGAGGACAGGCTGACAGGCCGCTCGGAGGAAAATCCTCCCATCAAAACAGCCACGTGCTTGTCGCTCATCAATCACTCCCGCCAAAAAGGACTACACTCTCTAGTACGGCGCTTGCGCCAACCTGTTCTCTGACGATTCTCGCCGGACGTTAGGCATGCCTGCATTAGTGCCCGAATATAGTTAACAAACCGTTTACCTTGATTAACCCGGGTAGCCAAAAGCATGAAAACAAAGGAAAAATCGAATCGCTGGATGTTAACGCCCAGTTTGCGGCAACATTCGGAACGGCAATAAAAGGAGGGTCGAGCCTCTCGAATCGGACGGCGATTCCTGAAAGTTCGAGGCACGGAAAAGCCCGCGAAGCGTGCGGCTTCGCGGGCTCTCTTACCGGGAAGAAAAGATCAGGCCGCGGCCCGCTCTTCCGAATCGTCCACCAGCTTCCACGCCAGCGCGCCGAGGATGGCGCCTACGATCGGGGCAACCCAGAAAAGCCAAAGCTGTGCGACAGCCCAGTCCCCGACGATCAGCGCGACGCCGGTCGAACGTGCTGGATTGACGGACGTGTTGGTGACAGGGATCGAGATCAGATGGATCAGCGTCAGCGCAAGGCCGATTGCGATCGGAGCAAACCCGGCCGGCGCCTTCGGTCCGGTCGCGCCCAGAATGATGAAGATGAAGAAACCGGTGAGAACCAGTTCTATCAACAGCGCGGAGGTCAACGAATAACCGCCGGGCGAATGCTCGCCATAGCCGTTGGACGCAAAGCCGCCGAGCTGGAAACCAGCCTTGCCGGAGGCGATGAGATAGAGAACCAGGGCAGCAACGACCGCTCCTACCACTTGAGCGATGACGTAAGGCAGCAGGCTCGATGCCGGGAACCTGCCCGCCACCGTCAGTCCCACCGATACCGCCGGATTGAAATGCCCGCCGGAAATGCCGCCGACCGCATAAGCCATGGTCAGCACCGTCAGGCCGAACGCGAGCGCTACGCCGACGAAGCCGATACCGAGATCCGGAAATGCAGCAGCCAGAACCGCGCTGCCGCATCCACCGAAGACAAGCCAGAAAGTGCCGAAAAACTCGGCTGCTAATTTTTTAAACATCGGATATCCCCCTGCTCGTGCCCCCGGCACCCTGCCGGTTCTTGGCACGAATCTCATTCAAACAGGGGTATTATGCAATATACTCTCATGAATGCTCAATGAATAAGCATCTCGTGAAATATCCAAGGTTGCACCGGCGTCACCGGCGCTATCCAACTGAATCAAAACACGAGATGACCGCTGCAACGTCTTAAATTTACAAGACAACCCGCCAACCGGGGGCCTTTGCCTCACCCCGGTCGAGTACCGTCATTCGCTTGTCATGCCCTGGAAGGGTCTCACCTCGCGGCCGGGCATGAAGATGCCGAGGCGCTTGATTTCCCATTCGAGCTTGACGTCGGAATGTTCAAAGACCCGCTGGCGAATGGTCTCGCCGAGATATTCGAGGTCGTAGCCGCTGGCATAACCGATATTGATCATGAAGTTGCAATGGAGCGACGACATCTGTGCTCCGCCGCTGACCAGCCCGCGGCAGCCTGCCTCGTCGATCAGCTTCCACGCGGAATGGCCTTCCGGGTTCTTGAAGGTCGAGCCGCCGGTCTTTTCCTTGATCGGCTGCACCGTCTCCCGATGCTGACGCACGGCATCCATCTCGGCGCGAATCTTTGCCCGCTCCTCGGGATATCCTTCGAAGACCGCGTGGGTAAAGATCATGTCCGCCGGGACCGAGGAATGGCGATAGCTGTAGCCCATCTCGGCAGTCGAGAAGACATGCGTGCCGCCCTTGCGGTCGACGGCATGCACTTCGACTACGCGCCCGGCCGTCTCGCCGCCATTGGCGCCGGCATTCATGCGCAGAGCGCCGCCGATCGAGCCGGGGATGCCGTAATAGAAGGCGAAACCGCCGATGCCGTTGTCCATCGCCATTGCGGCAATGTGCTTGTCGGGGCAGATCGCGCCGGCCTTGATGCGGTTGTCACCGACGAGATCGACCCCGCCGAAACCCTTGGCCGAGAGACGCAGAACGACACCGGGAATGCCTCCGTCGCGGACCAGCAGGTTCGAACCGACGCCGACCACCGTCAGCGGCACCTCTTCCGGCAGGATCTGCAGGAAAGTCACGAGATCGTCGACGTCATGGGGCTGGAACATCAGTTCGGCGAGCCCGCCGGCCTGGAACCAGGTAACGCGATCCATCGGCGCGTCCGGCGTCAGCCTTCCGCGCAGTTTGTTGACGTCATCCCCCAACGACGCCAGAAGCTTTTCCCCGTTCACCTGTTTCATTTCCTACTGTCCCGATATGCTTTCCAGTTCCTTCGGCAACGCCGCGGCCCACTGTGTGATATTGCCCGCTCCCAGAAGAACCACGAAATCACCCGGCTTCGCAATGCCCGATACAATCGAAGCGAGTTCTGTCGGCGACGCCATGTATCTTGCGTCGCGATGGCCGCCCGAACGGATGCGCGAAATCAGCGTTTCAGAATTGGCACCTTCGATCGGCTCCTCGCCGGCGGCGTAGACCGGCGCCAGGATGATGCTGTCGGCATCGTTGAAGCAATTGGCAAAATCCTCGAAGAGGCTCGACAGACGCGTGTAACGATGCGGCTGGTGCACCGCGATGATGCGGCCCTGGCACGATTCGCGGGCAGCCCGCAGCACGGCCTTGATCTCCACCGGATGGTGACCGTAGTCGTCGAAGATCGAAACGCCGTTCCATGTCCCCGTCAGGGTAAAGCGCCGCTTGACGCCGCTGAAATTGGCGAGCCCCTTGCGGATATCCTCTTCCGAAATGCCGAGCCGGTTGGCGACGGCGATCGCGGCGGTGGCGTTGGAAATGTTGTGGCGCCCGGGCATCGGCAGCGCAAGATCCTTGAACTGGAACACCCGGCCCGTGCGGCGACGGCGAATTTCCACGTCGAAGATCGACTTGGTGCCTTCCATGCGGACACTCGAGAAACGCGCATCCGCCTGGGGGTTTTCGCCATAGGTGACGATCTTGCGGTCCTCGATGCGGCCGACCAGCGCCTGCACTTCCGGATGATCCAGGCAGAGCACGCCGAACCCGTAAAAAGGCACGTTCTCGACGAACTGCCGGAAGGCGGCGCGTACCGCGTCGAAATTGCCGTAATGGTCGAGATGCTCGGGATCGATATTGGTGACGACGGCGACGTCGGCAGGCAGCTTCAGGAAGGTGCCGTCCGATTCGTCGGCCTCGACCACCATCCACTCGCCCTCACCCATGCGGGCATTGGTGCCGTAGGCGTTGATGATGCCGCCGTTGATGACGGTCGGGTCGAGGCTGCCTGCCTCCAGCAGCGCCGCGACCATCGAGGTCGTAGTGGTCTTGCCATGTGTGCCGCCGATGGCGATCGCATTGCGGAAGCGCATCAGCTCGGCGAGCATTTCGGCGCGGCGCACGATCGGCAGCGATTTTTCGCGCGCGGCCATCAGCTCCGGATTGTTCTTCTTGATCGCGGTCGAGACGACGACCACCTCGGAATCGCCGATATTCTCGGCCTGGTGGCCGACGAAGACCGGGATGCCCTTGTCGCGCAGGCGCTGGACATTTGCACCGTCGGCCTGGTCGGATCCCTGGACCTTGTGGCCGAGATTATGCAGCACCTCGGCGATACCGCTCATGCCGATACCGCCGATGCCGATGAAATGAACGAGCCCTATGGCCTTCGGCATCTTCATGCACGCACTCCCTTAAATTCCGAAATTGATTTCCGCTCCGCGATCGCCACGACCAGATCCGCAAGCTGGCCGGTCGCATTCGGCCGTCCGGCGGACCTGGCGGCCGCTGCCATTCTTTCGAGCTTATCCGGATCCTTCATCGCACCCGAAATGATCGCGGCAAGCTTTTCCGGCGACAGATCCGACTGCTGCACGACCTTTGCGCCGCCGGTCGCCACCAGCGCCTCGGCATTGGCTGCCTGGTCGTGATCCAGAGCATGTGGGTAAGGCACGAGAATGGCCGGCCGGCCGATCACCGCGATTTCCGACACAGTGGAGGCACCGGAGCGGCAGATGACCAGATGTGCCGTCGCCAGCCGTTCGGCCATGTCCGAGAAGAACGACGAGATATCGGCGGGTGCCTTGAGCTTTGCAAAGCAGGAGCTGACCCGATCCTTGTCTTCCGGGCGCGCCTGCTGGGTAACGACGACACGATCGCGCTCGGCCTGGTCGAGCAGGCTGAGCGCCGTCGGCACGGCCGACGAGAAGAACTGCGCGCCCTGGCTGCCGCCGAACACGACCAGCCGGAACGGATCGTCGCCGCGAGAGGCGACATAGGGAATATTGGAGGCCGCAAGCACGGCCGGACGCACCGGATTGCCCGTCGTGACGGTCTTGTCCGCATAAGGACCACTGCCCTCCTGCAGGAAACCGCCGGCGATCGCCTGGACCTTGGCGGCCAACGCCTTGTTGGCGCGGCCCATCACGGCGTTCTGTTCATGGATCATCGTTGGCACGCCCATGGCGGTCGAAGCCATCAGCGGCGGCACGGTCGGGTAGCCGCCGAAGCCGACCACGGCAAGCGGCTTCAGGCGGCCGATCAGGCGGCGCGCAGCCCGCAGGCCCGTCCACAGCTTCCAGCCGGTGCGGGCGAGCGCGATCGGGTTCTTGGATCCGAACGTGGCGGACGGAACGACATGGATTTCGTCGGCGGGAAACGTGCCGGCATAACGCTCCGCCCGGCTGTCGGTGACGAGATGCACGGAATAACCCCGCGCCTTCAGTTCGTGTCCCAGCGCTTCCGCCGGAAACACATGACCGCCGGTTCCCCCGGCGGCAAGCAATATGATGCCCTTGGTCATTCGACTTTTACTCCGCGGGTACGCTCTGGGCGACCCGGAACAGGCTCCGCTCTTGCGCTCGCTTCTCCGGACGATGGCGGGTCAGCGCCAGGATGAAGCCTGCAGTGATGCAGATCGCGATCATCGAGGAGCCGCCATAGGAGATCAAGGGGAGCGTCATGCCCTTGGCCGGCATGAGTTCGAGATTGACGCCGATATTGATGAGCGACTGCATGCCGATCTGCAGCACGAGGCCAGCGACCGCGAACCGGTTGAAGTCGTTGCGCTCCTTGAAGGCGTGGTTCAGGCCGCGCAGCACGATGAAGGCGAAGATCGCCACCAGTGCCATACAGAAGATAATGCCGAATTCTTCCGCTGCAACGGAGAACACGAAGTCCGTGTGGCTGTCCGGCAGGATGCGCTTGACGATGCCTTCGCCCGGCCCCTGCCCGAACCAGCCGCCCTGCAGGATCGCTTCGTGCGCCGTCTCGATCTGGAAGCGGTCGCCCTCCCCGGTCAGGAACTTGTCGAAACGGGCGGTCACGTGCGGCAGCATGTAATAGGCGGTGACGATGCCGCCGGCACCGACGCCGCCGAGCAGCACGATCCACAGCCAGGGCATGCCGGCCATGAAGAACATGCCCCCCCAGACGACGCTGGTCAAAATCGTCTGGCCAAGGTCGGGCTGGGCGACGAGCAGTGCCGCGACGATGCCGAAAAGGATGATGGCGAAGAGATTGCCGGGGATTTCCGGCTGCCGCGCGTGCTCGGCAAACAGCCAGGCGCAGACGACGACGAAGGCCGGTTTCATGAATTCCGACGGCTGGATCGAGAACATTCCGACGCCGATCCAGCGCCGCGATCCCTTGACCTCGACGCCGAAGAACAGCGCCAGCACCATCAGCGTCAGCGAGATGATCAAGAGGACGATCGCGGTCCGCCGCACCTGCCGCGGCGTCAGGAAGGACAGGCCGACCATCACCACCAGCGACGGCAGCAGGAACAGCGCGTGACGCTCGACGAAATGGAAGCTGTTGAGGCCGATACGCTCGGCGACCGCCGGCGATGCCGCGAAGGAGAGCATGAAACCGACGCCCATCAACAAAACGAAGGCGACGAGGAAGAAACGGTCGATCGTCCAGAACCAGTCTGCGAGCGGCCCACGGTCTGCGCGGCTTACCATCTGTCGTTCCCCTTTTCCGTCTCGATCAATCTAAATCGACCAACATCGTGACGCCGTCGAGACCCGCGACATGGCCGACAAAGGCATCGCCGCGAACCTCGAAATTCTTGAACTGATCGAAGCTGGCGCAGGCCGGCGACAACATCACCGCGGACGGCGTCGTATCGGCTCCTGCATCCGCCGCTGCGTGCGCGACCGCCTTTTCGAGCGTGCCCGAAATCTCGTAGGGCACCGCCTCGCCAAGCGTCGCCGCGAATGCCGGCGCGGCTTCTCCGATCAGATAGGCCTTGACGATACGCGGGAAGAGTGGAGCGAGGCTGACTATGCCGCCCTCCTTCGGCAGGCCGCCGGCAATCCAGTAGATCCGATCGTAGCTGGAGAGCGCCGGCGCTGCCGCATCCGCGTTGGTCGCCTTCGAATCGTTGACGAACACGACCTGGCCCCGGCGGCCGACCGGCTGCATCCGATGCTTCAGACCGGGGAAGGATTTCAGTCCCGCCCGGATCTCGTCCCGCGACACGCCGACCGCGAGGCACGCGGCGATGGCCGCCGCCGCGTTCTGGGCGTTGTGGCTGCCCTTGAGCGTCTGGATGCCGTCGAGATCGACGAGCAGCGACGTCGCGCCGCCATGCGCCTCGATGATCCGGCTGCCTTCGGCATAAAGACCGTCGGCAACGACGACCCGCTTGGAAATCCGCTTGACCGCGACGCCGGCCCGCTCGATGCGGTCGGCAATCAGGGCGCAGAACGAATCGTCGACGCCGATCACGGCCGTGCCGCTACCGGCAACCAGCCGTTCCTTGACGTCGGCATAATGCTGCATGGTGCCGTGGCGGTCGAGATGATCAGGCGTCAGGTTGAGCAGGATGCCGGCGGTCGGGTTGAGCGTCGGCGCCAGATCGATCTGGTAGGACGAGCATTCGACGACGAAATAACGCTCGGCCTTCGGCGGATCGAGCGTCAGGATGGCGGTGCCGATATTGCCGCCGAGCTGGGTATCGCGGCCGCTCGACGTGAGGATATGGGCGATCAGCGCCGTGGTCGTCGACTTGCCGTTGGTGCCGGTAATCGCGATGAACGGGCAATCCGGCGCATGCGCCCGGCGCTCGCGCACGAAAAGCTCGACATCGCCGATGATCTCGACGCCGGCGGACCGGGCAAGGTCAACGCTCCAATGGGGCTTAGGATGAGTGAGCGGCACGCCAGGCGACAGCACGAAGGCGGCTTGTGCCGACCAGTCGATGCCGCGCAGATCGGCGGTCGCGATCCCCTCGGCCGTCGCCTTGGCAACGCTGTCGGGATTGTCGTCCCAGGCGACCACCTTCGCGCCGCCGGCAACCAGGGCCCTGGCCGTGGCCAGTCCCGAGCCGCCGAGGCCGAACAACGCGACCGGCTTGTCCTTGAATGTGGTGACCGCGATCATCGCCGTGTCACCGCAGCTTGAGCGTCGAAAGGCCGAGCATGGCAAGGCCGACGGCGATGATCCAGAAGCGGATCACCACCTGGCTTTCCGTCCAGCCGAGTTTTTCGAAATGGTGGTGGATCGGCGCCATCAGGAAGACGCGCCGGCCGGTCATCTTGAAGAAGCCGACCTGGATGATCACCGACAGCGTCTCCATGACGAACAGGCCACCGACGATCGCCATAACGATCTCGTGCTTGGTGGCAACCGCGACCGAACCGATCAGGCCGCCGAGCGCCAGCGATCCGGTATCGCCCATGAAGATGGCGGCCGGCGGGGCGTTAAACCAGAGGAAGCCGAGGCCTGCGCCGATCACCGCGCCGAGGATGACGGCGAGCTCGCCGGTGCCGGGCACAAAATTGATCTGCAGGTATCCCGCAAACACCGCGTTGCCGGCGAGATAGGCGATGACGCCGAAGGAAGCCGCGGCGATCATGACCGGCACGATGGCAAGCCCGTCTAGGCCGTCCGTCAGGTTTACCGCATTGCCGGCAGCCACGATGACGAAACCGCCGAACAGCACGAAGAAGACGCCGAGATTGATGAACAGGTCCTTGAAGAAAGGGAAGGCGACCGAGGTGCCGAGCGTCGGATTGCTCGACTGGCCGGTGGCGAGCGCCACCCGCATCATGAAGAAGACCGCGATGCCGGCGATCACGAACTCGATGCCGAGTCGGGCCTTGCCGGAAAACCCCTTGTCGGTCTGCTTGGTGACCTTGAGATAGTCGTCATAGAAGCCGATCGCGCCGAAACCCAGCGTGACGAGGAGGGTCGCCACCACATAGACGTTCGAAAGGTCGGCCCAGAGCAGCGAGCCGCCGACGATGCCGGCGAGAATCATCAGCCCGCCCATGGTCGGCGTGCCGGCCTTCTTGAAATGGGTCTGCGGCCCGTCGGCGCGGATCGGCTGTCCCTTGCCCTGGCGCAGGCGCAGCGATGCGATGATCATCGGCCCGAACAGGAAGACGATCAGCGCAGACGTAAAGAGCGCAGCACCCGTCCTGAAGGTGATGTACCGGAACAGGTTGAAAAATTGGACTTTGTCCGCCAGTTCCACAAGCCAGATCAGCATTCAGCGCCCTTTCTAGAAGCCGCGTCTCAATTAGTGGCGTTCCGTGTCGGAGAATGCCGGGTAGTTGTCAATAAGCGCGGCCACGATCTTGCCGAAACCGATGCCAAGCGAAGATTTCACCATCACCACGTCGCCAGGGATCACCGAGCGCACCACAAAATCGGCGAGATCCGCGGTTTTTTCGTAATATTGCACGTCGACGGTGTCGGGCAGCGCGTCGCGCAGCGCTACCATTTCCGCACCCGCCAGCCAGACATGCTCGATACCGGCGGCGAGCAGCGGACCTGCCAGCTCCTCGTGCACCTTCGCGGAAAACTCGCCCATTTCGAGCATGTCGCCGAGGACCGCGATCCGCCGGCCGGTCAGTTCCGGCGTCGCCGCCGCCAGAAGCGCGATCCCCGCCCGCATCGAGGCAGGGTTGGCGTTGTAGCTCTCGTCGATGAGGGTCAGATGGCCTTCGCCAATGCCGAGGCGGTGGCGCTCGCCCCTGCCCTTGACCGGCTTCAGCCCCGCGAGCGCCGCCATTGCACCGGCCATGTCCGCGCCGACCAGCAGGCAGGCGCCGAGGACTGCCATGGCGTTCTCGGCGATATGGCGGCCGGGAGCACCGATATGGACTTCCGAGGTCTCGCCGTTCAGCACCGCCCAGACGACCGAGTTTTCCCCGTTGCCTTCGAAATCCGCCAGCCGGAAATCCGCCTTGGCGTGCTGGCCGAAGGTGTGGACGTGCGAGACGCCTGCCTCCTGCGCCTTTTTCTGCAGGAAGCCGAACTGCTTGATGTCGCGGTTGAGGATCGCCGAACCGCCCGACTCAAGGCCTTCGAAGATCTCGGCCTTGGCGGCTGCAATCTCCTCGAGGTTCTTGAAATGGCCGAGATGGGCGGCGGCGATCGTGGTTATGATCGCCACATGCGGGCGCACCATCTTGACCAGGGGGCGGATTTCGTCGAGATGGTTCATGCCGATCTCGAAGACCCCGAAATCGGTATCAGCCGGCATGCGGGCGAGTGTCAGCGGCACGCCCCAGTGATTGTTGAAGGACGCGACGGCGGCATGCACCTTTCCGGAAGGCGCAAGCGCGTGGCGCAGCATCTCCTTGGTGGTGGTCTTGCCGACCGAACCGGTCACGGCGACGATACAGGCCCTGCTGCGGTCGCGTGCCGCGAGCGCCAATTTGCCAAGAGCGGCGAGAACGTCCTCCACCACGATCATCGGCACCGTCAATTTGCCGAGCGCAGGCAGTTTCGCCTCGTTGACGACGATCAGCGTCGCACCGTTGGCAACCGCGAGACTTGCATAGTCATGACCGTCGACGCGATCGCCCTTGATAGCGAAAAAAGCCTCGTCCTGGCCGATGGAACGGCTGTCGATCGAGATGCCGGTGATGCCCGCCGGAAGCGCACCGATCGGCCGGCCGCCCATGGCAGACGTCAAATCCTCGGAGGTCCATAGCCAGCTCACGATTTCATCTCCTCCAGTGCCTTGCGGACTTCGACGTGATCGGAAAACGGCAGGACCGTCGTGCCGATCGTCTGGCCGTGTTCATGGCCCTTGCCCGCGACGATCAGCGTATCGCCGGCCCGCAGCATATTGACTGCCTGGCGGATCGCCTTGGCCCGGTCGCCGATCTCGATTGCGCCCGGAGCCGCCGCCATGATCTCGGAACGGATCACCTCGGGAACCTCGGAACGCGGATTGTCGTCGGTGACGATGACGATATCGGCAAGCCGCGTCGCCACGTCACCCATGATCGGCCGCTTGCCCTTGTCGCGGTCGCCGCCGCAGCCGAACACCACGATGACCCGCCCGGTCGTGAACGGGCGCACGGAGGTCAGCACGTTTTCCAGCGCGTCCGGCTTGTGGGCATAATCCACATAGGCGAGCGCGCCGGCTTTTGTCTGGCCGATCAGCTCGAGACGACCCGAGGCGCCCACCAGCTTTTCGAGCGCGGCCATGGCAACGGCAGCCGGAACCCCGGTCGACATCGCAAGTCCTGCCGCGACCAGCGCGTTCGCCACCTGGAAATCACCGGCAAGCGGAATATCGACTTCAAAAATCTGGTCGCCGATGTGGATCTCGGCCATCTGCTTGTGCCGGAAATGCTCGACGCGCTTGAGGCACAGATAATCGCCCTTTCGGCCGACGGTGCGGACTTCGAGATCGGCAACCGTCGCCACTCGTATCGCCTCTTCCGACCAGGCGTCGTCGGCGAAGATGACGGCCGGCGAGCCTTTCGGCATCAGCGTATCGAAGAGCCGCATCTTGGTGGCCATGTAGCTTTCGATCGTCGGATGGTAGTCCATGTGGTCACGGCCGAGATTGGTGAAGCCGGCGGCGGAAAGACGCACGCCGTCGATCCGGCTCTGGTCGAGGCCATGGCTGGAAGCCTCCATGGCGGCATGGGTAACGCCTTCGGCAGCCAGTTCCGCCAGCAGCTGCTGCAAGTCGACCGGATCCGGCGTGGTCAGCGTTCCGTAGTCGTTGCGGGTGGGCGAGACGACGCCGGTCGTGCCGATCTGTGCCGCGGCATGGCCGGCATGCGCCCAGATCTGGCGGGTGAACGAGGCAACGGAGGTCTTGCCGGCGGTGCCGGTGACGGCAACCATGGTTTCCGGCTGCGCATGGTAGAAACGGGCGGCCGCCAGTGCCAGGAGCCGGCGCGGATTGGAGACGGCAAGAACCGGAATGCCCGCTTCCGCCGAATGCCCTGCAATCGCCGCGGCCGCGCCGCGGGCGGCGGCATCGCCGATATAGCTCGAACCGTCCGCCTTGGTGCCTGCGAGTGCCGCAAAGAGCATGCCCGGGGTTACCTTCCGGCTGTCGGAAGTAAGCCCGGTCACCTCGAGATCGCCTGCAGGCCCGGCCATCAGGTCGGCTATTTCCGGGAAATCCTGTCCGGCGAGTTCTCGCAATTTCATCGGTTGATCGTCCATTCTGAGCGTCGTCCCCTCGAATCGTCCGCTCAAGTTGTTATCGCTCAATAAGACACAAGCAGGGCAGAACCGTCATTGCCGAATTTCGGCTTCACACCCAGAATCGGCGCGGCGCGGGTGATGATCTCCTTGACCATCGGAGCGGCGGACGTCGCGGCAAGAGCCGCGCCGTTGCCCTTGTCGGTCTTGGGTTCGTCGCAGAACGTCAAGACGACGTATTGCGGATTGTCCATCGGGAAGGCCGCGAGGAAGGCGTTGAAGTTCTTGTCATGGGCGTAACGTCCGTTGACGACCTTGTCCGCCGTACCCGTCTTGCCGCCGACGTTGAAGCCCGCGACGCGGGCATTCCGGCCCGATCCGTTGGCGCCGTTCCATTCGAACAGGAAGCGCATGTCCTTGCTGGTCGAGGGCTTGAGCACCTGGGTCGCAATCTTGTCGGCTTCTGCTCGGTTGCGCGGCAGAAAGGTCGGCGGGATGTATTTTCCGCCGTTGACGAGCGCTGCACCGGCAACCGCCGTCTGCAACGGCGTCGTCGAGACACCGTGGCCGAAGGAAATGGTGACCGAATTGATCTTCTTCCATTCGCGCGGCTGGCTCGGAGAGGCGACTTCCGGAAGCTCCGTCCGCATTTTGGTCAGCAGGCCGAGCTTGGTCAGGAAATCCTTGTGGCCTTCGATGCCGACCGTATCGGCAATCTTGGCGGTGCCGATGTTGGACGAATATTGGAAGATTTCCGGCACGCTCAGCACGCGCCCCTTACCGTGGAAATCCTTGATCGTGAAGCCGCCGATGCGGATCGGGAACCGGGCGTCGAACGTGCTCTGAAGGTTCACCTTGCCGGAGTCGAGACCCATGGCGATGGTGAAGGACTTGAAGGTCGAGCCCATTTCGAACGTGCCATTCGACATGCGGTTGAACCAACCCTCCTCGCCGCCTTCGGCCGGGTTGTTGGGATCGAAATCGGGCGCGGACGCCATGGCGACGATTTCGCCGGTATGGACATCGAGAACGACCGCGCCGGCGCCGATCGACCGGTACTTGCTGATCGCCTCGGACACGACGTCGCGGACGATTGACTGGACACGCAGGTCGATGGACAGTTTGACCGGCTCCAGCGGCTGGCTGGAAGTCATGCCGACGGCCGCGAGATCGGCAAGCCCCTGATTGTCGACGTAACGCTCCATGCCGGCAACGCCGCGGTTGTCGATATTGACATAACCGACCACATGCGCGGCGGTCGGGCCGCCCGGATAGAAACGGCGTTTCTCGGGCCGAAAACCGATGCCCGGAATGCCGAGCGCCAGGATCTGGCTCTGCTGCTTCGGCGTCAACTGGCGGCGCAGCCACTGGAAACGCGAGTTCGAGGTCAGCTTCGAATAGGTGCCCTTGACGTCGAGGTCGTTCAGAACCGTCGAGAGCTTCTCGATCACCTCGTCGGCATCGACGATCTTGTTGGGTTCGGCAAACAGCGAAACGGTGCGGATGTCGGTCGCCAGAACCGCGCCGTTGCGGTCGACGAGATCGGGGCGCGACGCCAGAAGGCGGTCCGCCGGCAGGATGCTCGATGTCGTCAGCGGCTGCGCGACTCCATATTGCATCAGCCGGCCGCCGACGACGCAGTAGAAGACCGTGAAACCGGCGATCAGCAGGCCGACGCGGTTTTTCGCCTGGGCAGACTTGCGCTTGCGGGTCCCCTCGAAGGAGGCCTTCTCGGAGCCGCGGCCACGGCTGCCGGAGGAGAAATGCGCGCGGCTCTTGACGATCATGATGCGGGACAGGAAAGACATCAGCGTTTCACCGATCCTGTGGAAATGACTTCGATGGGACCGCGCCGCTGCGGCACGGGAATTTTGGCGGCGGGCTTGGCCTTGGCGGCAGCAACCCCCTTCAGCGCGGCGGCAACCTCGCTGTTCTTGCCGGCGATGATGTCCTCGATCGTGGTCTCCGGCTGCGGAAGCCGGGCCTTGGGCATCGGCAGTTCCTTCGGCATCGCAAGCTGCGTCGTCTCCGTGGGAGCCAATGCCAGCTCGGAACTGTAGACGTTGATCAGCCGGTGCAGGCGGTTCGGCTGGGTCAGCAGAGCCCAGTCCGCCTTCAGGAGATCGATCGTGTCTTTCTCCAGCTTGATTTCCGATTCGAGCCGGCGAACTTCGCTGAGTTTTTCATCGGCGCGGTGCTTGATCGAATAGGTGACGACGGCCGCTGCCGTCATCACGCCGATCAGGACAAGATCGAAGCTACGCAGCATGTATCAGGCTCCCATCTTTGCAAGGCTGGCGAGATCGGGCAGATCGAAAATGGAGATGTCGGCTGACCGTGGCGGAGCTTCCGTCCTGACCCCGGCGCGAAGCTTGGCGGAACGGGCGCGCGGATTGAGTTCCGCCTCCTCATCGCTCGCCGAGATCATCGACTTGCCGATCGGCTCGAAAATCGCAGGCTTGGCCTCGACCATCGGCAGGTGGCGCGAGCCGGAGGCCTTGCCGGAACGATCGGCGAAGAACTGCTTGACGATCCGGTCTTCCAGCGAATGGAAGGTGACGACGACCAGCCGGCCGCCGGGCTTCAGGGCCCGCTCGGCGGCAAACAGCGCCTGAGCAAGCTCGCCGAGTTCGTCGTTGACGAAGACACGCAGCGCCTGGAAGACGCGGGTCGCCGGATGGATTTTGTCCTTGGCCTTGCGCGGATTGACCGTCTCGATGAGGTTGGCGAGTTCGCGCGTCGTGGTGAAGGGTTCAGTCAGGCGACGCTTCTCGATGGCGCGGGCGATACGGCCCGAGTGCTTTTCCTCACCGAGGAAACCGAAGATGCGGGTGAGATCGCCGACCTTGGCGCGATTGACGACATCCGCTGCGGAGACGCCGCTCGCCGACATGCGCATGTCGAGCGGTCCGTTGCGCTGGAAGGAAAAGCCGCGATCAGCCTCGTCGATCTGCATCGAGGAGACGCCGATATCGAGCACGACGCCATCGAGCCCGCCTTCCGGCGCGTGGTCGGCAAGACTGGAGAACTGCGATTGAATGAGGTGGAGGCGGCCTTTATGGGCATCGGCAAGCGCCTTGCCGGCGGCAATCGCATTCGGGTCGCGATCGAGCGCGATCACTTCGGCTTCGGCGGCAAGAATGGCGGATGTATAACCGCCCGCCCCGAACGTACCGTCGAGAATGACCTTGCCGGCCCGAGGCTCGAGTGCCTCCAGAACTTCTTTTAGAAGAACCGGAATGTGACGAACCGGTCCGCCTTCGGGCTCGGTTGTTCCGTCGCCTGGATTCGCCGCCATTCCGTTCCCCTGTCTTACGCGGGACGCGAACCGAAGCGCCCCTCTCTCGCCGCCGCCTGCGCCTCGTAGAACGCCTGCGGCTGCCAAAGTTGAAAATGATCCGAGCGCCCAACGAAGGTAACATCCGAGCCGATTCCCGTGAAGTCGCGGATGAAATCCGTAACCATCAGCCGGCCCTCCGCATCGAGCCTCATGAAGACGCCGCCACCGTGTACGAGCAGCGACATCCGGTTCGCTTCCGGCGAAAACGGATCGGCGGAAGCGATCTGCCGCTCGTAACGATCGAGCAGATCCGGCCCGCCGACGCTGATCGCCGGATAGATGAAATCCTGGAGACAATAAAGCTCCCGGATCCCGCGCTCCGAAAGAACCGAACGAAAACTCGCCGGAACGGAGACCCGCCCCTTCGCATCGATCCTGTTCGTCGCATTCGACAGGAAGCGGCTCATCACGCCAAACATCCGCTCCGTTATGGTTCAGGACGGAAGCCCGTCCACCCGTTGACACAACACCAAACACAGCTTCGCCGCCCGGATGGGCGGATAACCGCCCGGCCGTAGGACGACCGAAACTCAGGGGTTGGCGGGCGCTCATTCGCCCTTGTGCAGTGCGATTTTGGGATACCATGGGACCATATGGGCGTCAATGGGAGAAGCCCCGCTAGCCACTCCCAGATGGGATTTATTTATAAGCTGTTAAGTTTAACAAAGGGTTATCGGAGGGAGTGAAGAAACCGCCTCGGCAGTGTCCGACAAGTGAACTGTGGACACTTGTTAAGCGCCGACAAACAAAGGAGCTTTCGAAACTCCTGATATAAACGCTGCACCGCAAAAAGCGGCCGCAGGACGTCTCTCCTTGCCAAAGGCGCAGACAGAATCGCGACGGCGAGAGGAGGTAAACGCCAGTTGGCCTGTAAGCCGGGTTCTGTATGGCCCCGGTGCAAGCACCGGAACGTGGCAGCCATTCATCTGGGACGACATTTGCATGTCGCCTCACGCAACCCACCCGGATGACTGGCCCGGAAACAGGCTGTAGCCACGCTTTCACGCGGCCCGTGTCATCCCTATTCGGTCTTGCTCCCGGTGGGGTTTACCTTGCCGCCGCTGTTACCAGAAGCGCGGTGGGCTCTTACCCCACCCTTTCACCCTTACCCCGCCAGCTCTGCCGCTTTGTTTAAAGCGGTACAGCAAGCGGGGCGGTTTCCTTTCTGTGGCACTTTCCCTAGGGTCGCCCCCGCCGGACGTTATCCGGCACCGTGTTTCCGTGGAGCCCGGACTTTCCTCACCTTACCGCCTTTCGGCATTGGTAAAGCGCGGCTGCCCGGCCAACTGGCAGGCGGTCCATAACCGAGATGGAGAGCGAAAGCCATAGGCGAGAAGCAATCAGGCCGGAGATAATCGGCTTAGAGATAATCCGCCCGGAAATCCGTCGAATAGGCTTCGTCCCGGATTTTCCCATGAAAGATCAGCTCGGCGCCGAGCCGGCCGATCTCGTCGGAACTCTTGGCCGCCGCCCCGCAGCCGCCGCTGAGGATGCCGATTCGGGAGGCTTGCGTCATGGCGATTGCCGGATATCCGGTTGGCGTGAACGAGGTGACGCAGGCCGCCATCGACGAGCGCGAGAGATCGAGTTCCGGCATCAGCCGTGTCATGATCTCGGCAAGCCGCGCCCTGGTGCTTTCCCGTCCGCCCGAGCGGAACCAAGCGCGGATGTCCGGCTCGGTCGGCAGCAGCAGATCATCCGGATCGCCGCCGATCTTCAGATAGATCCTGCCATCGGGATACCGCACCGGCGGAAGGAGATAGATGCCGTCCTCGCCCTCGCCCCATTTCCAGATCAGCGAAGGCACCCTGCCCGAGATGTCCATGGCGGCCTCATCGACCTCGAAGAAGGCGACAGTGCGGGCATAAACGCTCAGGTCGAGGCGTGCGCCGAGCAGCCGTTCGTTGATCGAAAAACCTCCGGCTGCGACCAGCACTTTTTCGGCAACATAGCTGTTGCCCTCGCTGGTCGTGACGGTGACCTGATCGCCATCCTGTCGCACCGAGGAAACCGTTTCGGGAATAATTGCCGTGCCCTGGCGTTCGGCGATCAGAGCCTGGGCCTTCACCAACCGGCGCGGATTGATGTGCCCGGCATTCCTGGGCTCCCAGACACCCTCGCTCGCCTGCGGGAACGAGAAGAAACCGAACCGATCGGCAAGATCGAGATCCGACAGCGTCTCGGTCGAAACGCCGAGCTTATCTGCCGCATCGAGGACGTTCGCGACATAGGAAGGTCCCTCGCCCCGCTTCGGCCCGACCAGCAAGCAGCCCGATTCGGTATAGAAATCCAAGCCGCTTTCGCGGGCGATCTCGCCGTAACGTTCGATCGAACGGTTGGCGAGGCGCGCCCACACGGGATCGGGATCGATCGTCCGGGTGATGCGCGCCTCGTCGTAGTGGCTGGCAAAGACGCCTTCATGGCGCCCGTAGTCCGCCGGCTCACCGGGACCGACCAACGCAATACCGTCGGTCCATTTCGAGAGGTAGCGGGCAGCCGCAGCGCCCATCATGCCCCTCCCGATCACGATAAATCTGAACCGTTCCGTCATGCCCTCGCCTTTCGATTCCACCGGCCGAAATGTCTTCTGTCAGAAGCACTTCTAGCCGTTTTCGGAATCAAAATGCCACAGGCGAAAGCGACGCAGTCTGTTCGGCCGTCTGCTCGGCGGTCTCGATCACCGCTTGCACCCGATTACAATAGCGCTTGGAAACCGGGTTCATGCGCTTGGCGCCGTGGCCGGCATTGTATTTGAGGATGGTGCCGCAGATCTTGCCGCCGCCGAGTTCATGCGCGCCGGCCAGGTATTTCATACCGTAGCGGATATTGGTCTCGGGATCGTAGAGGCCGTAGTCCGGCCCGTGGTAACCCATCAGCCTCGCCGTCGCCGGCTTGATCTGCATCAGCCCGATCTCGCCGGCACTGCCCTTGACAGTCGGGCGGAAGTTGCTCTCGATCTGCACCACCGCCAGCGCAAGCTCTTCCGGAACATCGTATTCGTCCGCATATTTCGCGATCAGCTGGGTGTAATGAAGCTGCCGAACCAGGCGCCTGGCTTCGTCGGTGGGCGCGGCAAAACCGGTTTCGCGCGTTTCCCATGGAATGATGAGCGGCTTGGTATAGGTGGTGACGGCGTCGTCCTCAGCACGCACGAGTTCGGTTCCCGCGACCAGCATGGCAAGGCCCGCCGCGGCAGCAACAATCATAATATTCATGTAGGTGAAGTGTCTCCGGACCAACAGGAACCGCGGGTGTCGTTACGCAAACACCCTCTCAGCGCGTCGCCGGATTGACGGCGCGATGTTTTCACGAATCCTGGTCGTTTATCTCTGCAACCCCCGTCCAACATGGCGGCTGCCGTTAGCGGGTCCTTTAGACCGGGCTAATAAGGAGATGATGTGGCACTGCAAAATTTTGCGATTTCGACGCGGTCCCGAACGACCGGTGCGGCGCCCGCATTAATTGAATTTTGGCAAGGACTTGAGCAGCCGATGAAGCGTGTCGATCGTCGAAAAATCGGCGATCCCGTCGACCAACTGCGGCCTAAAATGACGCTGGAACGCTTCGACCACGCCCTTCGTGCGCTCGCAGAAAGTGCCCGTGATTTCAATTCCGTAGCCATAAAGCGACAGCATCGACTGCAATGCCTCGATAGGCTGGCCGCTCTCGCCGAACTGGAAAAACCGTCCGCCGCGGATTTGCGCTGGATCGATCCAATGACCTATCCCGTCAAGGTACAACTTTTCCCAAGGGAAATTTTCGCCCGGATCGACCTTGCGGATAGGGGCGACATCGGAATGTCCAAGCACTCTTTCCGGTCGGATTTGCCACCTTTGGCCGCAATCGCGACACAATTCGACGACGGCTTGGATCTGCGCGGACGGATAGTCCGGCAGGCCACCGGGATGGCCTGGATTGGCGATCTCGATGCCGATCGAACAGGAATTGATGTCGGTCTCGCCGGCCCAGGAGCTCTTGCCGGCGTGCCAGGCACGGCGATCCTCCGGCACAAGCTGCACCACGCCCCCGTCCTCGTGGACGAAATAGTGGCTCGAGACCTGGCTCTCCTCGTTGCAGAGCCAGGAAAGCGCCTGGTCGCCGATCGGCATGCCTGTGTAATGAAGGATAATCATGTCGGGCCTGCGCCCGCCGGCGCGCTCGCCGTGATTGGGGGAAGGCCTTACCGTCGCGCCGGCATAGTCGGCGTAAAACGGCATCATGCGGCGCGGCGCTCTTTCTCGATCGCCGCATAGGCGGCATTGAGCGCGGCCATGCGCTCATTGGCAGCGGCATGCAGCGAAGCCGGAACGCCGCGGGCGATCAGACGGTCCGGGTGATGTTCGGACACCAGCGAGCGGTACTGCTTGCGGATCTTTGCGAAATCGTCTTCCGGCGAAACGCCGAGCACAAGATAGGGGTCTCGTCCGTCGAGATGCACGTGTCGCGCCATGATGCGGCGGAAATGCCCCTCGTCGATACGGAAGATTTCGGCGATACGGAAAAGGAAGGCAAGCTCCGCCTCGTGCACCAGGCCGTCCGCCTTGGCGATGTGGAACAGCCCGTCGACGACGTTTTCCAGCATCGGGCAATTTGCAGCCTTGCCCGCGCCCGGGCTGCACAAGCCGGCGAGCTTCGTCGCATAGGCTTCGTAGCCCGCGACATCCTGGCGCGCGAGGTTATAGAGGCGCGCGACGTTGCGGGCTTCCTCGTCGGGAAAATCGAATATCTGCTGAAAGGCCTTGACCTCGGCCTCGCTGACGATACCGTCAGCCTTCGCCATCTTGGCCGACAGCGCGATGATTGCGACCGAGAAAGACACCTGCCGGCGTGTTTCCGGATCACCCTCGAACGTCGTGCGGATCACCTCGATGACACGGCCGAGCGCGTTCCCGGCCGCGTCGCCCATGGCGCCGAGAAGCCGTTCCCAAAGGGAGGAAAAGTGAAGGCAGGCAAAATCCCAGATCATGAGCGCAGTGGACCAGATTATAATTGGGATTGCAAGGCGACCAACGGTCCGTCTTAGATTAAACTATGTTCATGTTTTCCGAACAATCACCGGCGCTCACAGACAGGTGACCCTGCACTTCGGGACAATTGGAAAGCCTCCAAAACTCTTTTTCCACAGGCGGGACGAAGGGGCTGCGGCAGTTGAATCGATTATATTAGGCTCTCCTGCACCGAGAAGTCGAAGCTGCGGTTTTTCTTGAGAAATTCACTTTACAGGGGCCTGTCTCTGTCGCATCCATTCCAGCGGTTTTGAACTGTACGCGAGCATGCGCGTCAAGGAGGATCGATGGCCAAACAGAAAGTAGCAATGCTGACCGCAGGGGGCCTCGCGCCTTGCCTGTCTTCCGCCGTCGGCGGCCTGATTGAGCGCTACAACGACGTCGCGCCGGATATCGAGATGGTCGCCTACCGTTCCGGTTATCAGGGCGTTCTGCTCGGCGACCGCATCGAAATCACCAATGACATGCGCGAAAAGGCCCATCTGCTGCACCGCTACGGCGGCTCGCCGATCGGCAATAGCCGCGTCAAGCTCACCAATGCCGCAGACTGCGTCAAGCGCGGCCTCGTCAAGGAAGGGGAGAACCCGCTTCGCGTTGCCGCCGAGCGGTTGGCGGCCGATGGGATCACCATCCTCCACACGATCGGCGGCGACGACACCAACACGACGGCCGCCGACCTCGCAGCCTATCTCGGCGCCAATGGCTACGACCTGACCGTCGTCGGCCTGCCGAAGACCGTCGACAACGATATCGTGCCGATCCGCCAGTCGCTCGGCGCCTGGACGGCTGCCGAAGTCGGCGCCTCTTTCTTCGACAACGTTTCGAACGAGCAGAGTGCCGCTCCTCGCACATTTGTGATTCACGAAGTGATGGGACGTCACTGCGGCTGGCTTACCGCCGCGACTGCACGGGCCTATATTCAGAAGACCAAAGGCAACGAATATGTCGAGGGCTTCATGATGAACAGCGCGATGAAGAACATCGACGGTGTCTACCTGCCGGAGATGGCCTTCGACCTCGAAAAGGAGGCCGCACGCCTCAAGGACGTCATGGACAAGCGCGGTTTCGTAACCTTGTTCGTGTCGGAAGGTGCCGGTCTCGATACGATCGTCGCCGAACGGGAAGCGGCAGGCGAATCGATCAAGCGCGACGCGTTCGGCCATGTTAAGATTGACACGATCAATGTCGGCGGCTGGTTCCAGAAGCAGTTCGCGGCGCTGATCGGCGCCGATCGCTCCATGGTGCAGAAATCCGGCTACTTCGCCCGCTCGGCGCCGGCAAACGGCCAGGACCTGCGGCTCATCCAGGGCATGGTCGATCTCGCCGTCGAAAGCGCATTGAACAAGGTCTCAGGCGTTACCGGCCACGACGAGGACCAGGGCGGAAAACTGCGCACGATCGAATTTCCCAGAATCAAGGGTGGAAAACATTTCGATCTGACGGCAAAATGGTTCGGCGAAGTGATGGACCATATCGGCCAGCCCTTCGAAACGGCTTGAGACAAGAAAACTAGCGGGCGCCGCTCACGGGCGTCCGGGAGGAAATGGAATGACGGCTGACATCTGGCTCGCTTTTGCTGCGACCGCGATCTTTCTCGCCCTCCTTCCGAGCCCTATCGCTTGTCTGACTGCCAGTTTCTCTCTCCAGCGCGGTCGCCGCACGGCGATCGCAACGGTCCCGGGGCTTGCCGTGGGAATGTCGGCGGCCCTGATCGTGGCGATGGTCCCCATGGCCCTGATCGCCGTCTACCTTCCCAAGCTCATCGACGTGATCTCCTGGGCAGGGCTCGGCTATCTGATGCTCTATGTGATCTGGTCCTACCAGGATCCGCGAATCTCCGGCCCGATTGCCGATAACGACAATCTTCCCGAATGTCGGGCAGCGCGAATCTTCGGATGCCTGTTCGGCAAATCCGCCTTCCGGGCGCGTTATGCCGTCGTCCTTGCAGCTGTGCTCGCCCAGTTCGTCGATCCCGACCGCTCTCTCCTGCCCCAGTTTCTCGAAATGCAGGCGACTTTCCTTGTCTGCGCTGCGCTTGGAGCCGGTATTCACGTGCTTTTTCCGCGCCGTGTACTCAACCGCCGGCGGCGGCCCGCCAACTTCAACTCCGCCTCACGCAAGCCCCAGACGCGCTTCATTTCGCGGCGCGCGGTCACAGCCGGCTATCGCCGGATCGCCGCCTGACGCTCGCCATCTTGTCGGACGCTGCCCAATAGGTTAATCAAAACACTCTTTTGGTGGCGTTTGGGCGGACTGGGGTAACCATTTTTCATGAAAGCGACCCAATGGCGATAATCCGATTCCTCGGCCGCGGGACGGTTGTGGCGTGCGCCGTTTCTTCGGTTCTGGCCGGATGTTCGAGTGTCGAGCGCGAGCAGAAGCTTGCAACGACACAGACGGTTGCCCCGACCAGCGGCCAGGCGACCGGACCTGCCCAGACGGCCTCCGCAGATGGCCAGACGACTATCCAGTACAGATCCGATCTCCCGTTAAACGGACAGGCTCAGACTGCAGGCCAGATGACCCCTCCGGGAGTTCAGGTCGCCTCGGTCGCCCAGACGGTCGGCACGCAGCCGACCGTGGCGCTCGCCAAGACCGCAAGACTTCCCGTTCCGGTGCCCGTCGCCGCCGATGCGATGTCCGTTCAGTCCGCCGCAATGGCATCGCCCATCATGGCGCCGCTCGTCGCTTTCGCCCCCGCGCCCGGGCCAGCGATGATGCCGCCGCCCGTTGCTCCGACCACATCGACAATTCTCGCGTCGGCCCAGCCGGCGAACCTTGCCACACCAAAGGGCGGACGCCTCGTGTCGCCGCCGATCGCACCAGCGGTCAGCGAAGGCAAGATCCAGCCGGCGGCAGCTTCGGCGATCGCGCTGGACGAACGGGAACTGACACCGGACATGGTCGCGCTTCAGACCGTCGTGCCGACCCCTCGCCCGGACACTGCGACGCTTGCCTATGCAGCGCAGCCGCGAGCCGTTGCCGCCTTGTCCGCCATGGAATTCCCGCCGGCTCCCGGCGAGCCGATGCCGTCCACGGCCACCGGTGCGACGCCGGAGTTGAGCAAGCTCATCAAGCGTTATGCCGGCATGTACGGCGTGCCGGAATCGCTGGTGCATCGCGTCGTGCATCGGGAAAGCAAGTACGATCCCAAGGCCTATCACAAGAACGGCTACTGGGGTCTCATGCAGATCAAGTATTCAACCGCCAAGTCCATGGGCTACGAAGGCCCGCCGGCCGGCCTGCTCGATGCCGAGACCAATCTCAAATACGCGATCAAATATCTGCGCGGCGCCTGGCTTGTCGCCGACAACAGAAACGACAACGCCATCAAACTCTATGCGCGCGGCTATTATTACGACGCCAAACGCAAGAACATGCTGGACGTCCTGGAGAAGTAGCCGGGCTGAAAGTGCCTCGACTGAAAATGTTCAACGGCGCCTCAAGGCGCCGTTGTTGCTTTCACCACCTCGGCGACCAGCCGGGTCGGATCGTAACGGTTCCAGTTCGGCGTCAGCCCGAGCCGTACCACCACCAGATCGAGCGACGGGATGACCGTGATGGTCTGCCCATCATGCCCCTGCAGGAAAAACGCATCCGCCGGGATATCCGGATTATTCTTGCCCGGCAGCCACGTCTGCATTTTCGAATAACGGCCGTTCGACGTGGCGTTGGCCTGGTGCATCAGGGTGACGAAACCTTGCGGCAGGATCCGGCTGCCGTTCCACACACCGTCCCGCGCAAGCAGCAGCCCGATCCGGGCCCAGTCGCGCGCGGTCGCATACATATACGAACTGCCGACGAAGATGCCTGCCGCATCGGTCTCCATGACGGCGCTTTGCATGCCGAGCGGGCCGAACAGCGCGTTACGGGGATAGGACAACGCGGCAGTTCTGTCGCCGATCCGGTCCATCCAGATCTTGGAGAGCATCACGGCCGTGCCGGAAGAATAACCGAACCGCGTGCCGGGATCAGCCTCCAGCGGCTGGTCGGCCGCGAAATTCGCCATGTCCGGCTCGAGATAGAGCATGCGGGTGACATCGGCGACCGTGCCGTAATTCTCGTTGAAGGCAAGCCCGCTTTCCATGGCGGCGAGGTCGGCAATCCGGATATCGCCTCGCTGGTTGCCCTGCCATGGCGGGACAGACCCTTGTCGTCCAGCGAGAGCTTTCCGTCTCGAATGAGCGTGCCGAGGATCGCGGCGTTCACGGTCTTGGTCATCGACCAGCCGAGCAGCGGCGTATCCTTCGAAAAACCGATCGAATAGGTTTCGCCGACGATCCGTCCCCGCTTGACCACCACCACCGCCCGAAGGCCTGGACCGGCAAGACCCGTATCTGAAAGAAGCCGCGCAACCGACTGATCGGATTCGACTTTTCTGCCTTCCGGCCAAAGCGCGGATGGATCGACTGACGTAACGGCAGGCACCGAAACGCCGACGGCAACAGCCGGCGCCCCATCGGGGACGACGCCGCAGCCGAGCCCTTCGCGATAGACCGCGTCATTGCCGGCGAAAATGCCGAGCAGCGCCGCATGAACCCGCTTCTCCGTTCGATCGACGGAAACCCGCATCAATTTCAGAAGCGGGTGACCCGGAGCCTGCACGTCGACGGCGAGGACCTCGCTGCTGTCGCGGCCGGCAAGGAAGACGTTCGAGCAGACCATCTTGGCCGAATAGCCGCTTCCGACCCTCAGCAGTTCCGGCGGCGACGCATAGAGCCAGATCCCGAGCCCGACGAGGCCGACGACGATGACGCCGCAGAGGATTTTTACGAACCGCACCAACAACCGCATGCCTGCCTCCATTTCAAGGGCCGCATGCAATCAGGATTCTCGACACCAAGGAAGGGGGTGTTCGGCCGCGTGGGGCCGATCGGGGGACTGGCCACAGGCGGCGTCATCAATCTGTAGCATGACGGGTTTACACGCGCTGAAACTCTGGACAAAGCGGGACTCGACCATGGCGGATATTGCACAGGAAGCCGGTTTTCGGAAAAACCAGAAGCTGAAGGACGCCCTTCTGCAGCATAAAGCTCTGTCCCGGCAGGGTTTCTCAGAAAGGCTTTTCGGCCTCCTGTTCTCCGGTCTCGTCTATCCGCAGATCTGGGAAGACCCGGAAGTCGACATGACCGCCATGGAGCTTTCCGGCGAGCATTCGATCGTCACCATCGGTTCCGGCGGCTGCAATATGCTCGCCTATCTGTCCCGTTCGCCGAAGAAGATCGACGTCGTTGACCTCAACCCGCATCACGTCGCGCTGAACCGCCTGAAGCTCGCCGCGTTCCGCCACCTGCCCGGCCACGGCGATGTCGTGCGCCACTTCGGCATGGACGGCATCCGCACCAACAGCAAGAGCTACGACGCGTTCATCGCGCCGAACCTCGATGCCGCGACCCGCGCCTACTGGGACAAGCGTTCGCTCGCCGGCCGCCGCCGGATCGAAGTGTTCGACCGCAATATCTACAAGACCGGCCTGCTCGGCCGCTTCATCGGCGCCGGCCACCTGATCGCCCGCCTGCATGGCATCGACCTCACTCAAATGGCAGATGCCAAATCGTTGCGCGAACAGCGCCAGTTCTTCGACGACCGCATCGCTCCGCTGTTCGACAGGCCGCTGATCCGCTGGATCACCAGCCGCAAGAGTTCGCTGTTCGGCCTCGGCATTCCGCCGCAGCAATATGACGAGTTGGCGAGCCTTGCCTCCGACGGATCGATCGCGCCGGTCCTGCGCCAGCGCCTCGAAAAGCTCGCCTGCCATTTCCCGCTGCGCGACAACTATTTCGCCTGGCAGGCCTTTATGCGACGTTATCCGAAGCCGGAGGAAGGCACGCTGCCGACCTATCTCAAGGCTGAAAACTACCGCGCCATCCGCGACAATGCCGAGCGCGTCACGGTCCACCATGCCAGCTTCACGGAACTGCTGGCCCAGAAGTCCGCCGGCTCGGTCGATCGTTATATCTTGCTCGACGCCCAGGATTGGATGACGGACGAGCAATTGAACGACGTCTGGTCGGAAATCAGCCGCACGGCCGCGCCCGGCGCCCGTGTGATCTTCCGCACCGCCGCCGAAAAGAGCGTGCTCGACGGTCGCCTTTCCCCGGCCCTTCTCGACCAGTGGTCCTATCTGGAAGAACGCTCCAACGAACTCAACCTGGAAGACCGCTCGGCAATTTACGGCGGTTTCCACATCTATGTGAAAAAAGCCTGATGGCGACGGATATGGCGAGTAACTCCCTGCCGACTGGCCACGCCGAGCGCATGGACCGGATGTACCGGTATCAGCGCCATATCTACGACATCACCCGCAAATATTATCTTTTCGGCCGCGACCGGGCGATTGCGGGATTGAATCTCCCGCCGAATGCCTCGCTGCTCGAAGTCGGCTGTGGCACGGGCCGGAACCTTGCCCTCGCCCACCGGCAATATCCGGCGGCCAGGCTCTACGGCCTCGATATCTCCGCTGAGATGCTGGAAAGCGCCAGGGCCAATTTCCGCGGCAAGCCGATCATGCCGGAATTTCGTGTCGCCGATGCGACGAATTTCAAGGCGGAGGAATTCGGCGCGACCGGCTTCGACCGCATCCTGATCTCCTACGCGCTGTCGATGATTCCCGATTGGGAAAAGGCGATCGACGCCTCGCTTGCGGCGCTCGCACCACACGGTTCCCTGCATATCGTCGACTTCGGCCAGCAGGAACGGCTGCCAAGCTGGTTCGGGCGGTTCTTGAAGGCCTGGCTCATGCGTTTCCACGTCACGCCGCGGCCAAACCTGCACGAAGTGCTGGAAAGCAAGCTGACTGCGGCCGATGCCGACATGATCTTCGAGGAGATCGGCCGGGGTTATGCCTGGCATGCCGTCATCCGCCGCCGCGGCTGAAGCGTTAGGGCTCCCGCATCTCCGGCGTGAAATCCTCTTGCCCTAACCGATTTTTTACGACGTTATGGTGAATATGGAGTTCATGCCTCCCTGTGTTGCGTCGAACGGGGCAAGAGGCTTCCACGTCGACACCACACGGGATGTTCATGCCTCGGCTCCTTCTGGCCCTCCTTGCCACCGCGCTCCTTGCCACGGGATGCACATCCTCAAGTTATGACCTGATGGAAACGTCATCGGTCAAGAGGATGCGGTTCAAGGACAGTGACCCGCAGGATTTCGGTAAAACGCATCCTGGGCTCCACGAGGTCCACGGCATCGACGTCTCCAAGTGGAACGGCACCGATATCGACTGGCCCGCCGTGAAAAAATCCGGCATCGCCTTTGTCTTCATCAAGGCGACGGAAGGCAAGGATCGCATCGACCCGACGTTCGAACTGAACTGGCGGGGCGCCGCATCGGCCGGCATTCCCTATGCCCCCTACCACTTCTATTATTTCTGCTCGACAGCCGACGAACAGGCCGACTGGTTCATCAACAACGTGCCACGGGATGCGGTGAAGCTGCCGCCGGTCCTCGACATGGAATGGAACCATTCCTCCCCGACCTGCAAGACCCGCCCCGATCCCGAGACTGTGCGCGCCTCCATGCAGCGCTTCATGGACCGCGTCGAGACCTATTACGGCAAGCGGCCGATCATCTATACGTCGGTGGATTTCCACCGGGACAATCTGGTCGGTGCCTTCAGCAACCACCACTTCTGGCTCCGCGCCGTGGCGCAGCATCCGACCAAGATCTACCCGGATCGCCGCTGGGCTTTCTGGCAGTATACCTCGACGGGCGTCGTGCCGGGCATCAAGGGCGAGATGGATATCAACGTCTTTGCGGGCACGTCCAAGAACTGGCACAACTGGGTTGCGGCAGTCTCAAAGTAAACCCCGTGCACCCGGCGAAACAGGTGTCTGGCAATGTGTGAGCAGTTGCGATAAAAACTGCGCCAACACGGCTGCCGTCCACGTTTCGGTCACAAAATTTTCCGAGATCGGACGGCGCTTACTCAGATTCTAGGAACGCCGAATGTCCGCTCGCTTTGCCCGCCGCCTCGCCCTTGCCTCCGTCATCACCAGTTGCCTTGCCTCCACCGCTCTCGCCCAGGCCCCGGCTATCGCCTGCGGCGGCGATCTCGGCGCTTTCCTCGACGGCGTCAAGGCGGAAGCCATTTCCAAGGGCGCCTCAGCAAGCGCGGTAGACGAAGCGCTCGCCGGCGCCCAGATCGACCAGAAAGTCTTGTCCCGCGACCGGGCTCAGGGCGTCTTCCGCCAGACCTTCCTGGAATTTTCGCAGCGCACCGTCAGCCAGGCGCGCCTCGACATCGGCCGCCAGAAAATCAAGCAGTATGCGGAGGTCTTCGCCCGCGCTGAGAAGGAATTCGGCGTGGCGCCCGGCGTCATCACTGCCTTCTGGGGGATGGAGACCGATTTCGGCGCCGTGCAGGGCGATTTCAACACCCGTAACGCACTGGTGACGCTCGCGCACGACTGCCGCCGCCCGCAGCTTTTCCGCCCGCAGCTGATCGCCCTGATCGAGATGGTCCAGCACGGCGACCTCAATCCTTCCACCAACACGGGCGCATGGGCCGGCGAGATCGGCCAGGTGCAGATGCTCCCCGAGGATATTATCGCGCACGGCGTCGACGGTGACGGCGACGGCCATATCAACGTCAAGGCCAGCTCCCCCGACGCTATCCTCACGGCCGCAAAATTCATCCAGAGCATGGGCTTCAAGCCTGGCCAGCCGTGGATCCAGGAAGTGACGCTGCCGGAGAACCTCCCCTGGGACAGGTCCGGCCTCGGCAACGAGATCCCAGCCAGCGAATGGTTCAAGCTCGGCGTCACCCCGCGTGACGGCGCGACCAACTTCGGCAACCTGCCCGCAGCTCTCATCCTGCCGCAGGGTCGCAAGGGACCAGCTTTCCTGACCTATCCGAACTTCAGCATCTATCTGGAATGGAACCAGTCGTTCATCTACACGACCTCGGCCGCCTATTTCGCGACCCGGCTTTCGGGTGCCCCGACCTATCTGAAGGGCACGCCGGACCAGGGCCTGGACGACACCGGTATGAAGGCGCTGCAGACCAAGCTGGAAGCGCTCGGCCACAATATCGGCAAGGTCGACGGCATCCTGGGGTCGGGCACGCGCCAGGCCGTCCAGAAGGAACAGGCGCGCCTCGGTCAGCCGGCCGACGGCTGGCCGACCCAGACCCTGCTCTCCGCGCTCTGAAATACAATCTCTGAATACAATCGCCGCCCGACCGAAATCGGGTGGCGGTTCGCGGAACAAAGGGATATCCCCTGACCTTGACCACGAGGGGGATTTTGCATGACAACCGCCGCCATTTCGAAGCCCAGCGCCACCGCCTGGGCCCTGATCCTGCTGCTCGGGCTGATCTGGGGCGGATCCTTCTTCTTCGCGCGCGTCGCAGTCGTGGAAGTGCCGCCCTTCACCCTCGTCTTCCTGCGCCTGTTCCTGGCAGCAGCGGCGCTGCACATCTATCTGCGCGGCCGGTTCGAGCTCTATCCGACGCTTAGAACCCACTGGCGGTCCTTCCTGGTCATGGGCTTCATCAACAACGCCCTTCCCCATACGCTGATCTTCTTTGGCCAGACCGAGATCGGCGCAGGTCTCGCTTCGATCCTCAACGCGACCACGCCGATCTGGACGGTGCTGATAGCCAATCGCTGGACAGCCGACGAAAAATTGACACCGGCAAAAATCGCCGGCTGCCTTGCGGGTCTTGCCGGTACCGCCGTGCTGATCGGTCCGGGCGTCACGGCGGCCGCGGCCGCGCCGCTCTGGGCGCTGATCCTGCCGATCCTTGCGGCAATCTCCTACGGAGTGGCCGGCACCTACGGCAAACGCTTCCGCGGCCTGCCCGCACCAGTCAGCGCCACCGGTCAACTCACGGCCTCCAGCCTGATGATGCTGCCCGTGTCGCTGCTCGCCGACCAGCCCTGGGCGCTGCCCGCCCCATCGACGCATGCCGTCCTTGCGATCCTCGCCCTGGCGCTCCTCTCGACCGCCTTCGCCTATCTCCTCTATTTCCGAATTCTTGGGATGGCCGGCGCGACGAATGCCTCTCTGGTTACGCTCGTCGTGCCTCCGAGCGCGATCCTTCTCGGCGCGCTTTTCCTCGGCGAAAGACTGGAGGCGACCGACCTCATCGGCATGCTGCTGATCGGTTTCGGCCTGGTCCTGCTCGACGGAAGGCTCCTTCGCAGGCGCAGCAATTCGCCGTCCGGCGCGTCGTAACGGATCGAAACCATCACGGAATATGTCAGAAGTTAACAGCCGTACACGGCTTTTTAACTCTGCGGAAATTAAGATTAACGGATGCTTTACCGATAAAAATCAGTGACTTGCGTGATCAGCACCGGGATAAGGTGAACAGGCGAACGGCGCTGCAGCATAGAAATACGCTTCCCAACCGGCACAAAACCGACATAAAGTCTGCCCGTCAACGCAAGGAGGCAGACATGGGACGTACATACTCTCTCAATGTCTTGGTAGTCAGTGCAGCGTTTGTGTTTGTGGCATCCATGCTCTTCATTTGAGCGCCACCAGTTCCACTACCAGTTCAAGATATCGCATCCAAGACCGTTTGATAATCAGCACTTCCGGTGAAAACGCATGCTCCTTTCGTAGGAGCATGCGTTTTTTTCATTGCGCTCAGGCAGCGGCGATCCGCGGTGTGCGGATCTGCCGGCGGCCAAGCCGCTGAAGGACGGCGGAGACGAGCGGTGCCCGGTTCATCGTGTAGATGTGGAAGTCGCCAAGGCCGCGGCGGATCAGATCCTCGATCTGTTCTGCGGCGATGTCGGCAGCCACGCTGGCGCGATCCTCGGGCTTGTCGTCCAACCCTTCGAAACGGGCATCCAGGAAAGACGGAACCGAGGAACCGCAGCGACCGGCGAAACGCTTGAGCTGGGTCAGGTTCTGGATCGGCATGATGCCCGGCACGATCGGGATTGCGATGCCGGCGGCGCGGACCTTTTCGAGGTAACGTTCAAAAACGTCATTGTCGAAGAAGAACTGGGTCAGTGCCCGGGCGGCGCCGGCATCCGCCTTGCGCTTGAGCATTTCGATGTCTGCGCCAAGATCGGCGCTTTCCGGATGTTTTTCGGGATAGGCGGAGACGGAAATGTCGAAGCCGCCGAGTTCTGTCAGGCCGCGCACCAGCTCCGCTGCATTGGCATAACCCTGCGGATGCGGGCGATAGTCCGTGCCGACACCGCTCGCCGGATCGCCGCGCAGGGCAACGATGTGGCGGATGCCGGCGGCGCGATACTCGCCGACGACGGAATGGGTTTCTTCTCGCGTGGCATCGACGCAGGTCAGATGTGCGGCGGTCGCAAGCGAGGTCTCGCCGACCAGGCGGCGCACCGTGTTGATCGTCGGCGCCTTGGTCGAACCGCCCGCACCATAGGTGACCGAAACGAACCTCGGATCCCAGAGCGCCAGTTCATCGACCGTATCCCAGAGCTGGCCCTCCATCTCTTCCGACTTCGGCGGAAAGAATTCGAAGGAAACGCTGAAAGTTTCGCTATCGGCGGTCATTGGTTCAGCTCCCTTAAAGGACGGTTTGCGATTGGGCGGATGCATGATGGGCGGCGATCAGCAGGCGGCGGTCGCGGGCGAGCCAGACTGTGGCTGTGAGCCCGCCTTCCTTGCCAGAACCAAGATCGATCGCCTGCTCGACTTCGAGGCCCACCTTCTCGAGCCACTCCGCCATCACCTGATGGGAGAAGCCGAGACGCACATGGGCGTGGTCGTTGCGCAGGTATTCGAGCGTATGCGGTGCGAGATCGACGATCAGCAGGCGGCCGCCCGGACGCAGCACGCGGGCTGCCTCGGCGATCGCCAGTTCCGGCTGGTCGAGGAAGTGCAGCACCTGGTGAACGGTGATCAGGTCGAAATCCTGGCCTTCGAGCGGCAGGTTGAGAATGTCGCCGTGCCGGACGGACGCCTTGACGATCCCGGCCTTGTCGAGATTGGACCGGGCGACCGAGAGCATGTCGCGGCTCGCGTCGATGCCGACGGCGCGACGGTAGATGTTGGACAGAAGCTGGAGGATCCAGCCGGTGCCGGTGCCGAGATCGAGAAGCGCGTCGACGGGCGCCGGGCCGATCAGCTTGAGCAGCGCCGATTCGACTGCCGCGTCGCTGATATGCAGGCGGCGAAGCTCGTCCCATTCGGATGCGTTGCGCGTGAAATAGGCTTGCGCGCGTTCGGCACGCAGACGCTTGACCGTCGTCAGCCGCTCGCTGTCCCTGAGCAGCACCGGATCCTCCTCCGAGGAGGCGGCGAGCAGCGTCCTCACCAGCGTTGCCGCCTTGCCTTCCTGCTTCAGCCGGAAATAAGCCCAGGCGCCTTCCTGATAGCGATCGATCAGCGCCTCTTCGGCAAGCAGCTTCAGATGCCGCGAAATGCGCGGCTGCGACTGGCCCAGGATTTCGGTAAGATCGGTGACGGTGAGATCCCCGGCAGCGAGAAGCGCAAGCAGGCGGAAGCGCGTCGGCTCGCCGGCTGTTTTCAGTACGTCCACCAGGGTGTCGAGCGCCAATCCCATTCAGCCGCATCCTTACGCAATCAAGATATAAAGATATGTTTATATCGTTTTGCCGTTCTATGCAAGCGGCAACTGATGGATCCGACGAGGTCGCCTGAAACGCAGAAGGCGGCCGAAGCCGCCCTCTCAAGCTCTGTTTGTGCCAGGAAGATCAGAATTCTTCCCACTCGTCGGCGGATTGCGCGAGGGCCGTATTTCCGCGGGAAACCGGAGCGCGCGCCGGCATCGGACGGCTCGGTGCAGCGGCGACCGGGCGCGAGGCCGGAGCTGCCGGCGCACGCATGCGGCTCGCCGTCTCGCGAAGCTGGCCCGAGGCGCTGCCGCCGAGTTGGAAGTGCGAGAGGAGATCGCTGAGCTTGCCGCTCTCCTGGGCAAGGCCGGCGCCTGCGGCGTTCATCTCTTCGACCATTGCGGCATTCTGCTGGGTCGACTGGTCCATGTGGTTGACGGCGGTGTTGACCTGGGCCAGGCCGACCGACTGTTCCTGTGCCGCGATCGCGATCGCATCCATGTGACCGTTGACGGTCTGAACCAGTTGCTCGATGACGCTGAGCCCCTCGCCCGTCTCGCTGACGAGCTTGACGCCTTCGCTGACGGCAACCGCCGAGTTGGAGATCAGCGACTTGATTTCCTTGGCGGCGTTTGCCGAGCGCTGGGCCAGTTCGCGGACCTCCTGCGCGACGACCGCAAAGCCCTTGCCGGCTTCACCGGCACGCGCCGCTTCCACGCCGGCGTTCAGCGCCAGCAGGTTGGTCTGGAAGGCGATCTCGTCGATGACGCCGATGATGTTGGAGATCTGGCTGGACGACTTCTCGATCCGCTCCATGGCAGCAACCGCGTTGCGGACGACCTGGCCAGACTGGTCCGCGCGGGTCCGCGCGTCGCGGACGACATCGCGGGCCTCGCCGGTGCGCTTCGAGGTAGAAACGACGTTGGCGGTGATCTCCTCGAGTGCTGCTGCCGTTTCTTCCAGCGAAGCAGCCTGCTGTTCGGTGCGCTTGGACAGGTTGTCGGACGCGTCGGAGATTTCCCTCGAACCGCTGGTGACGGTGGAAACCGAATTGCCGACGCTGAGCAGCGCGTCGCGCAGCTGGCGGACCGAGGTATTGAAGTCGTGGCGCAGGCCTTCGAACTGCGGCGCCAAGGCTTCGTTCACTTCGCAAAGCATGTCGCCGGCGGCAAGACGGCGAAGGTTGGCGGCGAGCGCACCGGTCGCCTGGGTCAGCTTCGCCTCGGTATCCGCCTCGCTCTGGCGCTGCATTTCGATGCGCTCGGCTTCCGAGCGACGACGGGTGGCCTCTGCCTCGGCTTCCAGCTCGAGATTGCGGATAGCGGCTTCGCGGAAAACCTCGACCGAACGGGCCATGGCGCCGATTTCGTCCTTGCGGTCAGCGTAGGGGATTGCCTCCTCGGTATTGCCCGAAGCGAGGCTTGCCATACGGTCGCCGACCCGACGAATTGATTTGGATAGCTGGCGAGCGATCACGACTGACAGGGCAATGGCGGCGATGACAAACGCGCCAAGCAGCGTCAGCGACGTCAACAATGAATTGTAGGAATTGCCAAGCTTGGACGTGGCTTGTGCGTGGACGCTTGCCGCGGTTTCAACCAACAACTGGCCGACGAAGTCACGACGCGATGCCATTGCTCGGGTCCAGTTATCCAGATCGGCAGGAGCAGGCGTGAAGGCCGTATTCTTCGCCATTTCCTCGATCCTTTGCTGAACCAATCGACCTGGGGCCGACTGCATGAAAGTGTCCAGCTGGCCAACAATCGCAGGATTTACGAACTCGCGCACGAGCTGAGCGTAGATTCGGATCTGGGTCGTTGCAGCACCGAAGCGAGCAAACTCTTCAAGTGAAAGCGTACCGTTCTTGGTATATTGCATACCGATCCGGTTAAGAACGAGAAAACCTTCATTATACTGCAGCAGGGCGCCATAGCCCGTTACTCCCTGCTGGAGATCGCGATCCTCCATGATATTGCCGGTTCGCGCGGTCAGCTGGATGGAGGACGCGGAAAGCGGCTGCAGATAGAGAAGCGGCACCATCGCATCGATGGGTCCGGCGTCCACCTTGCCGCGGAACTCCGAAATCTTGACGTATCGTTCGTCGAGAGTGCGCTTGATGTCGGTCAAGAGCGTGTCCGCATAGCCGGCACTGACCACTTCGTTGTAGCCCGCAACGATTGCCTTGTAGGCCTCATCGGTTTTCTGGCGCATCTGGCCGCGCTGATCGGGCGAAGCGGCACTTTCAACCGGCAAGGCAAGCATCAGCCGTCCACTCGCCCCAGCCAGACGTTCAAGGGCCGCCGCGCCGGAGAGCTTTTGATAAGCGCCGTAGCTATTCAACGTGACGAAAGCGCCGAGCCCAATCACGGCCAGGAGCGGAACGGCAGCAAGAAGCGTCAACGATGTACGGAAAGGCAGACGTTCGATCAAACGCAGCATGAAAAACCCTTTGAAGCGGGCCGTCATCATGACAGCGTCAAGACCCACGCGGACATGGTCTCCCTGGGCGAAAATGCGCTGGCAATCTTTGCAATTGTCTTTATCGGGCTACGTCAAAAATACCCATAATTTTGGGGGTTCGAATTTTAGCTTTTATTAATCTTACATAAAACGAAAACCCCGGCAGAGCCGGGGTTTTGAATTAGGTGAAGCTAAAAAAGACTAACGCGTCAGACGCTTGTGAGCCTGGCTGCCCGGGTTGAGGGCGTCGGGGCCGAGTCGGCGGACCTTGTCCTGCTCATAGTCCTCGAAATTGCCTTCGAACCATTCCACATGGCCGTCGCCTTCGAAGGCAAGGATATGCGTCGCCAGACGGTCGAGGAACATGCGATCGTGGCTGATGATGATGGCGCAGCCGGCAAAGTTTTCCAGCGCGCTTTCGAGCGCGCCCAGCGTTTCCGTATCGAGGTCGTTGGTCGGTTCGTCGAGGAGGAGAACGTTGCCGCCGGCCTTCAGCATCTTGGCAAGGTGAACGCGGTTGCGCTGACCACCCGAGAGGTTGCCGACCTTCTGCTGCTGATCGCCGCCCTTGAAGTTGAAGGCGCCGCAATAGGCACGGGAGTTCATGTCGAACTTGCCGAGCTTGATGATTTCGGCGCCGCCCGAGATTTCTTCCCAGACGGTCTTGTTGCCGTCGAGCGCATCGCGGCTCTGGTCGACGTAACCGAGGTGGACGGTCTCACCGACCCGGATCGAACCGGCATCCGGGGTTTCCTGGCCGGTGATCATCCGGAACAGCGTGGTCTTGCCGGCGCCGTTCGGGCCGATGATGCCGACGATGCCACCCGGCGGCAGCTTGATCGACAGGTCGTTGATCAGCGTGCGGCCCTCGAAGCCCTTGGTGATGCCTTCCATCTCGATGACCACCTGGCCGAGACGCTCGCTGACCGGGATGATGATCTGCGCATCGCCGGGACGCTGCTTGTCGGCGGCCTCCACCAGCTGTTCGTAGGACTTGATACGCGCCTTGGACTTGGCTTGACGCGCCTTCGGGCTGGAAGCGATCCATTCCTGTTCGCGGGAAATCGCCTTCTGGCGGCCGGCCTCTTCCCGGTTTTCCTGCTGCATGCGCTTGGCTTTTGCGAGCAGGTAGGCCGAGTAATTGCCTTCGTACGGAATGCCGCGGCCGCGGTCGAGCTCGAGAATCCAGCCGGTGACGTTGTCGAGGAAGTAGCGATCGTGGGTGATCATCATCACGGCGCCCGGATAGTCGCGCAGGTGCTTTTCGAGCCAGGCGATGGTTTCGGCGTCCAGATGGTTGGTCGGTTCGTCGAGCAGCAGCAGGTCCGGCTGCGACAGCAGGAGACGGCAGAGCGCCACGCGACGGCGTTCACCGCCCGACAGGCTGGTGACTTCCGAATCGCGCGGCGGGCAGCGCAGCGCCTCCATGGCCATCTCGACCTGGCTTTCCAGATCCCACAGGTTCTGGCTGTCGATGACGTCCTGAAGCTTGGCGCCCTCGTCCGCGGTCTCGTCGGAATAGTTCATCATCAGTTCGTTGTAGCGGTCGAGGACGGCCGTTTTCTTGGCGACGCCTTCCATGACGTTCTCGAAAACCGTCTTGGACTCATCGAGATGCGGTTCCTGTTCGAGATAGCCGACGGTCGCGCCTTCTGCGAGCCAGGCTTCGCCGGTATATTCCTTATCCTGACCGGCAATGATGCGCAGCACGGTCGACTTACCGGCGCCGTTCGGACCGAGGATACCGATCTTGGCATCCGGGTAGAAAGACAGATTGACGTTCTCAAGGATTTTCTTGGCGCCGTAGGACTTGTTGAGTCCCGACATGTGATAGATGAACTGACGTGCCATGGATAAAAGTGCTCCGGGGGGAATTTCGGTTTGCCGCTATGTAGGCGAATTGGTGGCCGGGAGCAATGCGCGAACGGTCGAGGGAGCGAGGATGTTCGACGAAACGAGGCGGTTTAAGAGCCCCACGGGTGCAAACCTTGCCTATCATTACCAGCCGGCGGCAGAACCGGGGCTCGCCGTCCTGCTGATCTCTCACGGGCTTGCCGAGCATTCCAGGCGCTACAGGGGGTTCGCCGAGGCCATGGCCAGCCACGGCTTCCACGTCTATGCCTTCGACCATCGTGGTCACGGCGAGACCACCGCGCCGGACGCACCGATCGGCCGTTTCGCCCGGCGCGACGGCGTCGGCCTAGTGCTCGCGGACGTCAAGGCCATGCGCGACATGGCGGCACATGCCCATCCCGGCCTGCCGATCCTGCTCTTCGGCCATTCCATGGGCGGCCTGATCGCACTCAATGCCGCCGTCGACCATCCCGACAGCTTTAATGCCGTCGCGGTTTGGAATTCCAATTTCCATCCAGGCGCGGCTGGCCGCGCTGCGCAGGTGATCCTGCGCATCGAAAAAGCCCTGAAAGGCTCCGACGTGCCGAGCGGGCTCCTGCCGAAACTCACATTCGGAGCCTGGGGGAAATCTGTCCCGGGCCACCGCACGGAATTCGACTGGCTGAGCCATGACCGGGATGTCGTCGACGCCTATATCGCCGATCCCTTGTGCGGTTTCGATGCCAGCGTCTCGCTGTGGCTCGATCTTTTCGAACTCACTTTTCGCGCGCCGAAACTCGTCGATCGGCTGGCGAAGAACCTGCCGATCCATCTGATCGGCGGCGCCGAGGACCCGGCGACCAATGGCGGCCGCGAAATCCTGTGGCTGTCCGAGCATTTCAAGCGCAACGGCTTTTCCGACGTCACCACCAAGATCTGGCCGGGCACCCGCCACGAAACGCTGAACGATACGGTGCGAGGCCGCGCCACCGCCGAATTCGCCGCCTGGGCCCGGGCCGCCCTGCCCGTCCCGGCGCCGGTGATCTGAATCGACAGTCCATATAAAACGGCCCTTCATATCAAACGGAATGAGTTCATGACATTTAATCAAGTGCTTCCGGAACCGGTCCCGGCTATAGGAAATCCATGAATTCGTCGCCCGCAAGCCTTGTCGCATCAGCCCCGAACCGGATCGTCAACGGCCTCGGCCTGATGATCGTCGCGATGCTGATCGCGCCGTTTATCGACATCTTTTCCAAGCTTGCCACCGATACCGCATCGCCCACCTTCATCACTGCCGCCCGCTTCGCTTTCCAGGCGCTCTGCATGCTGCCGATCGTGCTCTGGAATGGATACTGGCGGACGTTCTCCTGGCGGCTCAGCGTCTTCCATGCGATCCGCGCGACCCTCATCACTGTCTCCATGGTCTGCTTCGTGGCGACGCTGGCAGTCATGGAAGTGGCCGATGCGATCGCCATCTTCTTCGTCGAGCCGATCATCCTGACGGTGCTTTCCAGCATCTTCCTCAAGGAGACCATCGGCTGGCGGCGTTATACCGCCTGCGCGGCCGGCTTCGTCGGCGCCATGATCGTCATCCGCCCGAGCTTCCAGGAGATCGGTTTCGTGGCGCTGCTGCCGATCGTCACCGCCTTCTGCGTGGCGATCTTCGCGATCCTGACCCGGGCGCTGGCGCATCGCGAAGATCCCTGGTCGATGCAGTTCCAGATGGCGCTCTGGGGAATTCCGATCTCGGCCATCCTGCTCTTTGTCGGCGACCGGAGCGGCGTCGCCTTCCTGGCCCCCTCCATGCCGGACTGGACGACCCTGCTGTGGCTCGCGGGCGTCGGCGCCTTCGCGGCCCTGTCGGGCATCCTTGCCGTCTATGCCTATCGCGCCGCACCGGCGTCCGTGATCGCGCCGCTGCAATATTTCGAGATCGTTTCGGCGACGCTGTTCGGCTGGCTGGTCTTCGGAGACTTCCCCGACCCGGTCAAATGGCTCGGCATTTCGATCATCATCGGCTCCGGCCTCTACATCATCTGGCGGGAACGCCGCGTCGCCTCCATGAAGCCGGTAACCAGCGCCGCCAAATCAACCGTGACCCCGTGACATGACCCAGACACCCAAAAAACCGCCGCTTACCGGTATCCGCGTCATCGAACTCGCCCGCGTGCTCGCCGGTCCCTGGGCCGGGCAGATGCTGGCGGACATGGGCGCCGACGTCATCAAGGTGGAAAATCCCGATGGCGGCGACGACACTCGCGCCTGGGGTCCTCCCTTCGTCGAAGGCAAGGACGGTGAAAACCTGTCGGCCGCCTATTACCACTCCACCAATCGCGGCAAGCGCTCGATCGCCGTCGACCTCAAGACCGAGGAAGGCCAGGACATCGTCCGCCGGCTGGCGGCAACCGCCGACGTGCTGATCGAGAATTTCAAGCTCGGCGGCCTCGTCAAATACGGGCTTGACTACGAGAGCCTGAAAAAGATCAATCCGAAGCTGATCTATTGCTCGATCACCGGCTTCGGCCAGAACGGCCCCTACGCCAATCTCGCCGGCTACGATTACATCGTCCAGGGCATGTCCGGCTTCATGTCGATCACCGGCGAACCGGACGGCCAGCCGATGAAGGCGGGCGTCGCGATCGCCGATATCTTCACCGGCATCTATGCGGTGACCGCCGTCCAGGGCGCGCTGATCCACGCGATGAAAACGGGCGAAGGCCAGCATGTCGACATGGCGCTGCTCGACGTCCAGGCCGGCATCCTCGCCAACCAGAACATGAACTACCTGGTTTCCGGCGAGGCGCCGGTGCGGCTTGGCAATGCTCATCCGAATATCAGCCCCTACGAGGTCTTGGCGACCGAGGACGGTTACCTCATTCTCGCCGTCGGCAATGACGGTCAGTTCCGCCGCCTCTGCCGCATCCTCGGCATCGATGGGATGGCCAACGACGAACGTTTCGCCACCAACAAGGCGCGCGTCGCCAACCGCGTCGAAGTGCGCCGGCTGATCCTCGCACAGACGTCGAAATGGAAGAAGGCCGAGCTGCTCGCCGCCTGCGGCGACAATGCGGTGCCGGCAGGGCCGATCAATTCGATCGCCGAAATGTTTAACGATCCGCAGGTCAAGGAGCGCGGGCTCCGAATCGATCTGGAAGCGGCAGACGGCACCGTCATCCCGGGCGTGCGTAGCCCGATCGTGCTGTCGGAAACGCCGCTTGCCTATCACCGGCCGAGCCCGGCGCTCGGCGAACATACCGCAGACGTGCTGGCGCAACTCGATCAAATCGAAAAAGAGGGGAGAGAAAAATGAACACCGTCATGAAGACCGGAGGGCAGCTCATCGTCGAGGCGCTGAAGGCGAACGGCGTCAAGCGCATCTCCTGCGTACCCGGGGAAAGTTATCTCGCCGTGCTCGACGCGCTGTATGAAAGCGGGATCGAGATCCTCGTCTGCCGCCAGGAAGGCGGTGCCGCGATGATGGCCGACAGCTGGGGGCGTCTCAGCGGCGAGCCCGGCATCTGCATGGTCACCCGCGGCCCCGGCGCCACCAACGCGTCGGCCGGCCTGCACATCGCCAGGCAGGATTCCATTCCGATGATCCTCTTCGTCGGCCAGATCGGTCGCGATATGAAGGAGCGCGAGGCCTTCCAGGAAGTCGAATACCGCCGCGCCTTCACCGAATTCGCCAAATGGGTCGGCGAGATCGACGACGCCCGCCGCATTCCGGAATTCGTCACCCGCGCGTTTGCCGTCGCCACCTCCGGCCGCCCCGGTCCGGTCGTGCTGACGCTGCCGGAAGACATGCTGGTCGAAGAGGTCGAGGCGCCTGAAGCCCGCGCCTACATGCCGGTCGAAAGCCATCCCGGCAAAAGCCAGATCGCCGCATTCGAAACCATGCTCAAGAACGCCGAGCGTCCGATGTTCATCCTCGGCGGCACCCGCTGGAGCGAGCAGGCGGTTGCCGATTTCCAGGATTTCGCCAGCCGCTTCAAGGTGCCCGTAGGCTGCTCCTTCCGCCGCCAGATGCTCTTCGATCACCTGCACCCATCCTATGCGGGCGATGTCGGCATCGGCATCAATCCGGTGCTCGCCAAGGCGGTCAAGGAGGCCGACCTGCTGGTGCTGATCGGCAGCCGCATGTCGGAAATGCCCTCCTCCAGCTACACGCTGATCGACATCCCCTACCCGAAGCAGAAGCTCGTCCACGTCTTCCCGGATCCGGAAGAACTCGGGCGCATGTACCGGCCCGACCTTCCGATCTGCGCCGCCCCTTCGGAATTCGTCGCCGCCCTGAAGGACCTCGATCCGCCGGCCGCCCCGCTCTGGACCGAACGGAAATCGGCGCTGCACGATTCCTACCTCAAGTGGTCGACGCCACCGGAGGCCGGCCCCGGCCCGGTCAGGATGGGGCCGATCATGCAGTGGATCGAGGAGAACGTGCCCGACGACGCGATCTTCACCAACGGCGCCGGCAATTACGCCACCTGGCTGCACCGTTTCCACCGCTTCCGCAAATACAACACCCAGTCCGCCCCGACCTCCGGCTCGATGGGCTACGGCCTCCCCGCCGCGGTTGCCGCTAAGCAGCTGTTTCCCGAACGCGAAGTCGTCTGCTTTGCCGGCGACGGCTGTTTCATGATGCATGGCCAGGAATTCATCACCGCCGTCCGCTATGGACTGCCGATCATCACGGTGCTCGTCAACAACGGCATCTACGGCACGATCCGCATGCACCAGGAGCGGGAGTATCCGGGCCGCGTCAGCGCTACCGACCTCGTCAACCCGGATTTCGTCGCCTATGCCAAGGCCTTCGGCGGACACGGGGAGCTGGTCGAGAAGACGGAAGAGTTCGGCCCTGCCTATCAGCGGGCGCGCGCCAGCGGCAAACCCTCGATCATCGAGGTCAGGCTCGATCCGGAAGCGATCACGCCGGCCAGGACGCTGACCCAGATCCGCGAAAAGGCCTGAAAATAGAAAAAGCCGGCCTATCAGAGCGATAGGCCGGCTTTTTGAATCAATATCGCAGCGATCAGATCGCAGCCGTAACGATGAACTCGACCTTGTATTTCGGTGCAGCGAGCTTGGCTTCGCTGGTGGCGCGGGCCGGCGGGTTGGCCGGGTCGATCCAGGCTTCCCAGACAGCGTTCATCTCGCCGAAATAGGCGATGTCGGAGAGATAGATGATCGTCTGCAGGATCTTCGACTTATCCGAACCGACGGCTGCCAGCAGGCGGTCGACTTCGGCGAGCGCGTCCTTGCACTGGTCGGTGACACTCTCGCCTTCGCCGACCTGGCCGGCCAGATAGACGGTGTTGCCGTGGACGACGGCGGCGCTCATGCGGGCGGCCGGCTCGATGCGCTGGATGCTCATGGAATTCTCCTCAAAAAAATTGAGCTTCGGGAAAAGACCCCGCGCAAAAGGCACGAGGCCGCGGAAAATCTTCAGCCGCGCAGATGCTGGCTCTTTTCGTAGATGGTCGTCGAACGGGCGCCGGAGCGGCAAAAGCCGAGCATCGGGCGCGGGAATTCGTCGAGAGCATCGACCATCGCCCTGACGCCCTGTTCGTCGACGCCCATGCGGCCGACCGGGATGTGGCTGATGTCGAGGCCAAGTTCCTTGGCGCGAGCTTCGATCTCGGCGAAATGCGGCTGGCCCGGCTCTTCGTCGTCAGGACGATGGCAGACGACCGACTTGAACCCCATGGCCTTGATCTGATCGAGATCCTCGACGGTGATCTGGCCGGTGACGGAATACTCGTCGTTGATCTGGCGGATATCCATGGCTTGAGCCCTCCGTTCTGATTGAGGCGCCAGCATTACGACGGTGCCGCCCGGGCGTCAATCGGGCGACGGCCGCTGGACGGCGGGTCTCAGACGAAGCAGAAGCGCAGTCCGTATTCGACGCTTTCGCCGGGTTTGACGAAGCCGAGTTCTCCGTTTGCCGCCAGTTCCTGGCGGCTTGCCAGGCGATGTGAAACCGGCTCTATCCCAAGCACATGCGCCGGCGCCTTCTGGTTCCGCCAGACCTGCAGATGCGGAAGCGTATCGGTCTTGAACTTCACCTTCAGCGTCAGTCCGCCGATTGCCGCGATCGGGCCGAGCGCGATCTCGGCCCATTGCTCGCCCTCGACGGCCGCCGGGACGCAGAATATGCCGCCGGTCTCGCCGCCGAACGTCCAGGGGAAACCGCCGTTGTCGAGCATCGCGCCGCTCAGCCGGACCCGGTCGTCGAACAGCCAGGCGCCGATATTCAGGTGGTACATATGCACCCGCGCAAACGGCTTCGAGCCGGTGTTGGTGACCTTGTCCGACAGGCTCACCTCCCCCGTCGCCCCGTCGATCCGCCAGTGGCGTTCGAGGAGGGCCGTCTCGCCGGTCGCAAGGGTCAGCGGCACGCGGGCACGGCACTCCGCATCCGGCCCCTGCGCATCCCAGAACAGGATTTCGGCGGGGTGGGAGGAGAAGGATCCGTGCAGCGGATATTTCCGGCCGTCAGAGGCGCCTTCGATGGCCTCGGGGTGACGAATATGGTCCGGCCCGCAGGTGAAGAGAAAGCCTTCGAGCGAGTGATCGATTCGCGGATCTCCGTCGTCCGGAATGGCCCGGCCCGGAGCAAGGTCCACATCGCCGACAAAACAGCCTCCGATATCGAGAACGGAGCTCTGGTCCAGGAAAATCCTCGGTCCGTTGGCGGCGGAAAAAGCCTTCATAATCATTCCCTTCACGGTTTCGTCAAAACTTCTAACCGATCGTGAAGTGAATTTAACGGTGTGTTCATGACGAATTCACTTTTTCCACACTACGGTCAAATTTAACTTGTCTGTGGCGACAGGCGAACGGGCGGGAACCAATGTCCGATTTCCCGATTACGTTTAAGTAGGAAACAAGGAAGTCGGTGACATCGTGAAGCGGCTATTTTTCGCATGCGCAAGTCTGGTGATCTTGACCGCGGCACAGGGAATTCCCTCCGCCGAGGCGCAGAACCGCTACGGCCGCTATCCTTCGGAAACGATGCTCGTCGCTCCCGACGGTTCGATCCTGGACTATGAACCGGATCGCCGTGACGTCATCATCAGCCGAGACGGCATGGGGCGCCGCGTCCTCATCGACCATTTCGGCAATGTCGTCGCGACCGAAATCCGCGGGGAAACCTATCGCCCCAACCGGAGGCAGGAATATCCGCCGGTGCCGGGCGGTTACCGGTCGCTGCGCGATTCGGGCGGTTACCAGCAGGGTGCAGGCGGTTATCGCGACTACCGCGAGTATCGGCCGGGCGAACCAGGCGCCGTTACCGGCGGCATCCCAGGGCCAGGCTCGGTCAGCCGCATGCCACTGGATGACCAGGCCCTCCCCGACGACGATTTGGGCTATCCGCAGGAGGCTTCGATCGAACCGGACCAGCGGCCGGCGGAGACGCTTCTGCCGCAGAAGCCGATCATTACCGTCACCAAGAAGCCGCAGGCCCAGATCGCAGCACTTCAGGTCTTCCTGGACCGTGAAGGCATCTCGCCCGGCGTGATCGACGGCCATCTCGGCGACAACGTCAACAAGGCGATCGCCGCCTGGCAGGAAATGACCGGTGAGACGCTCGATCCGAACAATTCCGAAGACATCATGCAGCGGCTGACCTATTCGGGCGGCCTGCCGATCGTCGACTACACGATCACCCCGGCCGATGCCGCCGGTCCCTACGTCGCGTCGATCCCGGAAGACTATGCCCACAAGTCGCAGCTGCCGGCCATGTCCTATATGTCCGTGACGGAGAAGCTCGCCGAGCAGTTCCACATGGACGAGAACTATCTGAAGGCGCTCAATCCCGGCGTCGATTTCACTATCCCCGGCTCGATCATCAAGGTCATCAATCCCGGCCAGCCGAAGGCCGGTCAGGTCACCCGCATTCTCGCCGACAAGGCCAGAAAACAGGTCTTCGCCTACGGCGCGGACGGGCGCCTGGTCGCCGCCTATCCGGCCACCATCGGCTCCACCGACACACCTTCGCCGACCGGAACCCATACGGTCGAACGTATCGCGCTCGATCCCGGTTACACCTACAATCCGAAGATCAATTTCAAGCAGGGCAATAACGACCAGATCCTGCAGATCCCGCCAGGGCCGAACGGGCCGGTCGGTACGGTCTGGATTGCACTCTCGAAGCCCACATACGGCATCCACGGCACGCCGGAACCTTCCAAGATCGGCAAGACCAACAGCCACGGCTGCGTCCGCCTGACCAACTGGGACGCAAGGGAACTTGCCAAGATGGTCAAGCCAGGCACGACGGTAGAATTCACCGAGTAAGATCCCGGCACAACCTATCAGCCGTCGGCACCCGCTGCCGAAGGCTTTTTGTTTGCCTGGCAATCTGGCTTCAGCCAAAAGACGCCCTAGTTTTTCGCGAGAAAAATGTACATCGGCGGTGGATGGAATGAACTTCCCAACGAGACTCAAAGGCGCCCTGTCCCTCCTCTTCGGACGCGGCGACGATAGAGCTGTCTGCTCCTTTTGCGGTGAAAACCGCCGTACTGTCGAGATGATCATTGCCGGTCCGGCAGCCACGGCGATCTGCAATCGTTGCATCTGCGTCTGTAACCAGGTCATGCTTGAAAATTCCGGCCCACCTGGTTTCCGTCGCCATGCCGAAAAAGATCATGAAAAGACGATCGCGATACCGCTCGCCCATGACGAAGTCCTGCTGGGTGCTCCCGAACGTATCGCGCTCGAGCAGATGCTGCACGTCCTCGTCGCGTCGCTTCCGCAAAGCAGACTGATCGGCTGGAGCTATATGCATTCGGAAGATCGATTCGACCTGCTGACAGTCGAGATCCTGACGACGTCCGGAATGCAGCCGAATGAAATCAGCAGCCTCGCCCAGCAGAACTGGCGTCAGATGCGCGACCGGTTCGTCGCCGCGCGCAGCGTTCCGGCCAATCTGGAAGAGCCCGAACTGATCGGAACGGCAGCCGCAGCTACCCAAGCGGCCAGCGCATATGCAAAGGCGGTCGGCTCTTTCGAACCAACCGCCTCTTAATCCACGTCTTGGAATGAACAGAAGTCCAATGGTGATCAGGCTGCGTAGCGGCTCAATCCGAAGAGGCGCGACGCAACGGACCGGGTGATCTTGACGGGCATGAGCCGCATGACTTCCTGTGCGTAGGAGCGGGCGTTTTCCTTCGCCTTGTCGAGATTGCTGACCTTGGCCGGATCGAGCGTGTGGAGCGTTCCGCCGGTCTCGAACAGTTCCTTGAAGGCGATGCGTTCGCCGATCGGCGTATCGAGGACATGCACGCCGCGGGCTGCCAGAAGCCCTTTGATGGTCAGCAGCGCCTTGGTGGTGACCATGGACGTCACCCGCGTCAGCACCACCGAATGCGGGATCACCAGGCCGGCCTTCTCCTTCATGTAGGACAGGAGGTCGAGGATCTGCGCCGCACCCTTGGCGTCCATGGCAGAACCCTGGACCGGGATCATCACATGGTCGGAAAGGCCGATCGCCGTGGTGACCAGCGCGTCACGGGCGCCGGCGAGGTCGATGATGAAATAGTCGGTGCGCGATGCCATTTCCCGCAGGTGACACTGCAGCGATGCGAGTGTGACTTCCGATACCACCTCGATGTTGCGCACCGCGCGAGAGGTCTCGAACCATTGGCTGATCCAGCGCTGCGGATCGGCATCGATGACGGTGACGCGAAAACCCTGATGGGCAAGTTCGGTGGCGAGCAGGAGTGCCGCGGTCGTTTTTCCGGCTCCACCCTTGGCATTGGCAAAGGAAATTACTGGCATTTTCGGTCCTCGAACAAGTCTTGAGCCACATCGCTCACGAGGACACCGGGAAGCATGGTGTCATAAGCACATCCTTTCCAAACATGGTTAACGAATTGCAAATTTAGCCACCATTAATATCACTCAGGAGATTTAGCTTTTGGCTCTAAAATGCGGAAAAGCCCGGAAGTTTTGCCTTCCGGGCTTGATCGACGCCGATGCATCGGGGTCTGGAAGTCTTAAAAGCAGGCGAGGAAAAGCGCCTTGGTATTCTCCATCGTCATGGTGACGGGGTTGCCGCCGCAGCTGGGGTCCTCCATCGCCATGGCCGTCAGCTCATCGATTCGGTCGGGCTTGATCCCCATCGCCGTGAGATTTTCGGGCACGCCGAGTTCCGAACGCAATGACAGGACATAGTCGTAGAACCCGTCGAACCCGCCGGCGATGCCGAGATAGGCCGCAGCGCGGGCGATCTTCTCCTCGATCGCCGGCCGATTGAAGCGCAGCACCGGCGGCATGACGACCGCATTGGTCATGCCATGATGAGTGTTGTAGACCGCGCCGATCGGATGCGACAGCGAATGGATGGCGCCGAGCCCCTTCTGGAAGGCGACCGCCCCCATGGCTGCGGCCGACATCATGTTGGTGCGTGCTTCGAGATCCGCCCCGTCCCTATAGGCGCGCGGCAGGAACTCCTTGACGAGCCGCATGCCTTCGAGCGCGATCCCGCCGGACATCGGGTGGTAGAAGGGCGAGGAATAGGCTTCCAGGCAATGGGCAAAGGCATCCATGCCGGTGCCGACGGTGATCGCCTTCGGCATGCCCATCGTCAGCTCCGGATCGCAGATGACGACGCCCGGCAGCAGTTTCGGGTGGAAAATGATCTTCTTCACATGGGTGGCGGAATTGGTGAGCACCCCTGCCCGGCCGACTTCCGAACCGGTCCCGGCCGTGGTCGGCACGGCGACGATCGGCGCGATCTTCGAGGCGTCGGCGCGGGTCCACCAGTCGCCGATATCCTCGAAATCCCAGACCGGCCGCGTCTGGCCGGCCATGAAGGCGATCAGCTTGCCGAGATCGAGGCCCGAACCGCCGCCGAAGGCAACGACGCCGTCATGGCCGCCGTCATTGTAGGCCTTGATGCCGGCTTCGAGGTTGTTCTCGTTCGGGTTCGGATCGACGTCGGCAAAGATCGCCCGGCCGAGGCCCGCCTCTTCGAGCACGTCGAGCGCGTGGCCGGTGATCGCCATCGAGGCCAGTCCCCGGTCGGTGACCAGGAGCGGCTTGCTGAGGCCGAGCGTCTTGCAGGCGTCCGCCAGTTCCTTGATGCGTCCGCGGCCCAGCTTGACGGCGGTCGGATAGCTCCAGTTCGCGACGATATTCATTTCGTGACCTTCTTCAGGTGGTAGGATTTCGGGCGGGTCAGGTTGTGGAAACCGAGGACGGAGAGCGAACCGCCTCGCCCGGTTTCCTTGACGCCGGTCCAGACAAGCGCCGGATCGAGATAGTCGGCGCGATTCATGAACACCGTGCCGGTTTCGAGCTGGCTGCCGATCCGGTTTGCCCGGTCGACATCCGGCGTCCAAAGCGACGCCGTCAGCCCGTAGCGGCTGTCGTTCATGTAACCGATCGCCTCGTCGTCACTCTTCACCTTCATGATGCCGACAGCCGGGCCGAACGTCTCTTCCCGCATGATCTCCATGGAATGGTCGACGTCAACCAATACTTGCGGCGCAAGATAGGCGCCACCGTCGTCGGCCGGGAAAAGCTTCGGATCGACCAGCGCCCTGGCGCCGCTCGCCACCGCGTCGGCGATCTGCTGACGCACGACCTTGGCGAAGCGCTTGTTGGCCATCGGCCCGAGCGTCGTTTCCTTGTCGAGCGGGTTGCCGAGCTTGTAGTTCGACACCCAGGCGACCGACTTCTCAACGAAGGAATCGTAAAGCGATTCGTGCACATAGATGCGCTCGATGCCGCAGCAGCACTGGCCGGAATTATAGGTCGCGCCATCCATCAGCGTATCGACGGCGGCGTCGAGATCGGCGTCGTCCATCACATAACCGGGATCCTTGCCGCCGAGTTCGAGGCCGATGCCGGTAAATGTGCCGGCGGCGGCCCGCTCGATCGACCGTCCGCCTTCGACCGAGCCCGTAAAATTGATGAAATTGAACATGCCCTCGGAAATCAGCTTCGCCGACGTCGCGTGGTCGAGGAAGATATTCTGGAAGACGTCTTCCGGAACGCCGGCCTCGATAAAGGCGCGCACCATGCGCTCACCGACAAGCAGCGTTTGCGAGGCATGTTTGATGACAACCGCGTTGCCGGCCATCAGCGCCGGAGCGACCGTGTTGATCGCCGTCATATAGGGATAATTCCAGGGCGCGATGACGAACACGACCCCATGCGGCTCCCGTTCGATGCGACGTTCGAACGTGGCGCTGTCCTCGACGCGCAGCGGAGCGAGCGCATCGGCGGCGATCGACGCGACGTAATTGGAGCGCTCGTTGAACCCCTTGAACTCGCCGCCGTAGCGTACCGGCCGGCCCATCATCCAGGCAAGCTCGGGCACCACTTCCTCGACCATCTCGTTGAGGCGTGCGACGCCCTTGAGTACAAGCTGGACACGCTCCTCGAGCGGCCGCTTCGCCCACGCCTTCTGCGCTTGCCGTGCGCGGCCGATAGCTTCGGCGGCCGCTTCCGCCGACATGGCCGGACGCTCGGCATAGACCGAGCCGTCCACCGGCGAGATACATTGGATCATTGTCATTGATACAGACTCCAGAAATTCAACAGGCCCCGAGGGGTTAACAGGCAAGCGTGCGGACATGGCCCGCAGCGCCGTAGGATAGAATAGCGCGGTCGCGCGTGATGATGGTCAGGTCGTGTTCGCGAGCAGTGGCGATCAGGATTCGGTCGATCGGGTCCTTGTGGATGGGCTGGGGCAGGATACAGGACGCCATGAAAAGATCGGCAGTCACCGACTTCTCGGCAACCTCTGTCTCCTGCCTAAAACTGTCGTACCAGCGTTTGGCATCCCTTGTCTCATGGATCCGCCCTCGGGCCACCAGCATGGCCATTTCCCAAGCCGTGGCAGTGGACACGTAAACAGGAATGCCCATAGCCCAGGAGCTGTTGACGGCATCGGCTGCCCTGGCGGCAAGGAGCTCGTTATGTGTCATCCATATGACCGCACATGTGTCGAGCAGATAGGACTCATTCATTATAGAGCTTCTCGCCCCATTCGTAATCCCAGTCCATCGGCGCCGTCAGGTCGACGCCGGGCATGACCGTGATCGTTCCCTTCATGCTGCCGAATATGGGATGCAGTTCTATCAGCGTGCCGTCCTCTCGCTCCATCCAGCGCTTGCCGTCCTTGTAGATGATGTCGTCTTCCGTGAACATCTTCTCGGATGGATCGGGCGTAGGGGAGCCGCCCTCCGCCAAATAAGCGTCCTGCTTCTTTTCGGCAAAACCATAGGCCTCACCTCCACCTCTGCGGTGAATAGCAACCACGTCCAGAGGAATGCCGAGAAAGGCTGAAACCCCGTCCTGCTCGTCTGCGCTCATCTTTCGCTCGCCTTTGAGCATGCGGGAAACCGAGCTTGGATCGAGCTTCAGGAACCTGGCGAGCTCCACACTGGACGACCCCATCTCCTTCAGCTTTTCATAGAACCAGTCGCTATCGATCTCAGCCATGACATCAGCCCTCGATGAACCAATTCAACCTAGCCGATTATTGATTAAATCTCAACAATCGAAAGATCGATTGCGATTATCTCAAGCCCTCTCGAAACCGCGTGCCACTTCCCAGTCCGTCACGCGGCGATCGTATTCCTCTTGTTCCCACTGGCCGGCGCGGACATAGTGGTCGATGACATCGTCGCCGAAGGCGGAGCGCAACAGTTCCGAGCCGTCCATGAGCTCGACCGCGTCACGCAGCGTTCGCGGGATTTCTCGAACACCCTTGCCGCCATAGGCGTCGCCGACGAAGGCAGGCTCCAGCGTCATCTTCTTCTCGATCCCCTCGATGCCCGCCGCAATCAGTGCCGCCATGGCGAGATAAGGGTTGAGGTCGGAACCGCCGACGCGGCATTCGATGCGGATTCCCTTGGACGCCTCGCCGCAGAGACGATAGCCGGCGGTGCGGTTGTCCTTCGACCAGACGGCCTTGGTCGGCGCGAACGTGCCGGCCATGAAGCGCTTGTAGGAATTGATATAGGGCGCCAGGAAGAAAGTGATCTCGCTCGCGTGGGCGAGCAGCCCGGCGATATAGTGTTTCATCAGTTCCGACATGCCGTGCTCGTTGTCCTTGTCGAAGAACAGCGGCGTCTTGCCGTCGGCACTCCACAGGGACTGGTGGATGTGCGACGAGCTGCCGGCGGCCGAATAATTCCACTTGGCGAGGAAGGTGATCGCCTTGCCCTTGCCCCAGGCGATCTCCTTGCACGCATTCTTGATGATCACGTGCCGGTCGGCCATGGTCAGCGCGTCGGCGTAACGAACGTTGATTTCCTCCTGGCCGGCCGATGCCTCGCCCTTGGAATTCTCGACCGGAATGCCGGCGCCCTGCAGGCCGGTGCGTATCGCCCGCATCACTTCTTCTTCCTTGGTAGTCTGGAAGATGTGGTAGTCTTCGTTGTAGCCGCTCGCCAGCTTGAGATTGCGGTAGCTGCTTTCGCGGGCCTGGTCGTAGGTCTGGTCGAACAGGAAAAATTCGAGTTCCGTCGCCATGAAGGCGGACATGCCCATGTCTGCGAGACGCTGGACCTGTCTCTTGAGGACCGCCCGCGGCGAATGCGGCACGTCCGCATGGGTGTGGTGGTCGAGCACGTCGCAGAGGACCAGCGCGGTGCCTTCGAGCCAGGGCAGTTTTCTGAGCGTCGCGAGATCCGGCTTCATCGTATAGTCGCCGTATCCCTGCTCCCAGCTGGTCGCCTTGTAGCCGGAAATGGTCTCCATCTCGATATCGGTCGCAAGCAGGTAGTTGCAGCTATGCGTTTCCTGATAGGCGCTCTCGACGAAATATTCCGCCTGGAACCGCTTGCCCATCAGGCGGCCCTGCATGTCCACCTGGGCGGCGATGATCGTATCGATGCGGCCATCGGCGACATCGCGTTTCAGATCGTCGAAGGAGTAAATCGGGGTCATGCCTCACATCCGTTTCAAAAGGGGGAACCGCCACAACCTCTCGAGTGTCGTGGCGGCGGGATCATAGGGGCGTCAGCCCGGTCGCGCTTACTTTTCTCCGACAGCCGCTTCCGCAGCAGCGATCTCGGCCTGCCGCTTGGCGATGGCGTCGCCGATCGGCGGTCCCATGAAGCGCCGGTTCTCGAAGGCGAACCAGACGATTCCGGTCAGCACCAGGAAGCCGACGGTGATTTCGAGCGCCCAGTCGTTCGGCGGCTGAATGCCGATGAAGAAGATGACGATCATCGAGATGATCGCCAGGACTGCAACTAGCCTGTAGACCGGAATCCCCATGTTCCAGGGTCCCATTTTCGGCCATTTCGCCGTGCCGATCGTGAACAGCCCGAGCGCGATCGGCAGGGCGAAGGAAAGGAACAGGAAGATGACCGTGCAAGACACGACGATCGAATAGGCCGGCGTGCCGGCAATGGTGATCGCCGAGGTAAACCAGACGAACAGGACTGCGAGGATGGAGCCGGTCCAGATCGCCGCGACGGGCGAACGGTGTTTTGGGCTGACCTTGGCGAGCACCGACGACGCAGGCAGGCCCTTGTCGCGTGCGAAGGCGAAGATCATTCGCGATACCGACGTGACGGTAGCCAGGCCGCAAAGCAGCTGCGAGATGAAGATCAGGAAATACAGGATGCTCTTCACGGTCGGGTTCATCTGCGCGTCCATCGCCCAGAAGAATACGTTCCAGCCCTGCTTGGCCGCATCGTCCATGTTGGGGATCATCAGTACGAACGCGCACAGCATCATGTAGCCGAACAAGGCGGACCACAGGACGGCCGAGATCATACCGCGCGGCACGGATTCCGCCGCCTTGACGGTTTCCTCGGATGTATGGGCCGAGGCGTCATAACCGGTGATCGTGTAGATCGGCAGGAGCAGGCCGAGGAGGAATGCCATCAAGCCGGAAACGCTCGTCGGCCAGACCAGCGCCGCCCCTTCCGTGCCGGTATAGTTGGCGAAGGTGAAGAACCGTGCGAAATCGAAGCCGGGGGCTGCGATAAGGCATGCGATTGTGAGCAGGATCGCGGTCGCGAAGATCAGATAGCCGGAAAAGTCGGTGAGTTTCGCGGTCAGACCTATGCCGAAATGATTGATGCCGGCCTGCAGCCCGGTGATGATGGCTACGAAAACCACCCGGTGCGTCAGCGTATCCTCGATGCCGAAGGTCGGCCCGAAGGCGCCGAAGAAGAAATAGAACGTCCCGACATTGATGGCGCCGAGCACGGTCACGAGGCCGAGCAGGTTGAGCCAGGCGGAAAGCCAGCCGGTGAAGCGGTTGCCGAGGATCGATCCCCAATGATAGAGGCCGCCCGCCGTCGGATAGGCCGATCCGATCTGCGCGAGCCCGAGCGCGAAGATGCCGGAAATAAGGCAGCCGAGCGGCCAGCCTATGCCGATCGCTGCGCCGCCGGCGCCGGCAGTCGCCTGGCCCAGCGAATTGATGCCGCCGGAGAGAATGCAAATGATGGAAAACGAAATTGCGAAGTTGGAAAACGAGCTCATGCGACGCTCGAGTTCCTGTGCATAGCCCATGGAATGCAGGATATGGGTATCCTGCTTTTTGTCGCCTTCGGTATAATCGGACATGACTTCCCCCTGTTGGCAGAAAGACCGCGCCATCGCGGCCATCCGGTTTGTCCTTCCCGCGGCGATCGACCGCGGGCATGCGAGCTGCTGCTCCCCGGGTCTTATCTTTGGATGTCTGCGAGGCTTTCCCGCAGCAATCCTGTCAAGAAATCGGCCACGACCCCCTGGCCGGTTTCGTCTGTTATGAGATCGTTCCTGATTTCGATCATGACGTTGAGAAGCCCCGCCGGCAGGGCGTGGACTTCCAGTGTATGGGTTACGCCGTCCGCCGGCCCGTAAGGCTCGTTGCGCTCGACGCGATAGAGATGCGTGTCGGATGCGGCCTGCAGCATCCGGTCGGCAAGCCGGCTGTCGGTATCGTGAAGCACGCCGATCTCGACGGGCCGTTCCTTGCCGAAATAGACCGGCGTGAAGCTGTGGATCGTGACGAAGACGGTCCCCTGCCCCCTTGCGCGCCGTGCCGCGATCTCCTCGCGGATACGGCCGTGGAATGGCAGGTAGAGTGCCGTGGTCCGGCGCGATTTCTCTGCCTCCGACAGGTTCTCGTTGCCGGGAATCCGGAAGATCTCGGACACGTCACGCATGGCGGCAGGCGAATCCGGCGGCCGGTTGCAGTCGTAGATGAGGCGCGAAAACCGCTGGTGGATCAGCGTCGCGCCGAGGCTCTTCGACATCAGCCGGGAGACGGCAAGCGCTCCCGGATCCCAGGCTATATGCGAGGCGAGCGCATCCTTCGAGAGCCCGAGATCGCCGTAGCGCTCCGGCAGGCGTCTCGAGGCATGCTCGCAGACGAGAAGCACCTCTCCCCGGCCGCCCGCATTGTCCACGGCAACGGGCTCGCCATCCGCCTCCGAGAAGAATTCCGACTGGACCAGCATGAACGCGTTCCGGGAAAAATCGTTTAAATTGGATTAAGAAGAGAATTCTTCACTTTCCGGCCGCCGTCAACGTGATTCTGAAAATTTCTCTTCAAACGCACCGTTGACTTCTCTGCAGAAACGATTGTTAATCTTTCGACAACCGGCGAAGACCGGAGGGAACAGCTTTAGTGCCACCAACTGCACGCACCGTATCGGATGTCATTCGTGTTCGCTACGACAGCCTGACGCGCGCGGAAAAACAGTTGGCGGACAGCCTATTGGAGAACTATCCGGTGTCAGGGCTCGGCAGCATCACTGTGATCGCGGAGAACGCGGGCGTTTCGACGCCGACGGTCGCGCGCATGGTGCAGAAGCTCGGCTACAAGGGTTATCCGGAATTCCAGTCGCATCTGCACCAGGAGCTCGAGGCGACGCTCTCCAACCCGATCGCCAAGCATGACCGCTGGGCGTCCAATGCGCCGGGCACGCATATCCTCAACCGTTTTGCCGACGCGATCACCGCCAATCTGCGCGATACGCTTTCAGCTCTCGACACCACGACCTTTGAGGGCGCGGCTGCACTTCTGCGTGATCGCGACCGCAGCATCTATTTCGTCGGCGGCCGCATAACAGGGGCGCTGGCCGAGTACTTCTTCACCCATATGCAGGTCATCCGTCCCAGGACGACCTTGATCTCCACCAATTCCAGTTCCTGGCCGCAGCATGTCCTCAACATGAGCGCCGGCGACGTGTTGGTGATCTTCGATATCCGCCGCTACGAGCAGGAGATGGCGACGCTGGCGGAGGCCGCACGGGCCAACGGCGTCGTCATCATCTTGCTGACCGACGTCTGGGCCTCGCCCGTTGCCAAACATGCACAGCACACGTTCAAGGTGAGGATCGAGGCGCCGTCGGCCTGGGACAGCTCCGTCATTACTCTCTTCGTGGTCGAGGCGCTGATCGAAGCGGTCCAGAGCGCGACCTGGGAGGAGACCCGCGAACGCATGAACTCTCTGGAAGGTCTTTTCGAGCGGACGATGCTGTTCCGCCGGCCGGGCCGCCAGAGCCGTCCCGACTGATTGTCGGGCTCAAGAAATATGCCGGCAATCCGGGGGTTTATGAGCAAATGCTCATCCTCCGGGCTGTCACATACGATACATGAACTGGCTCTACGAGTCGCGCCGAAACGATCCGGACTACCTGAACCCCTAGGAGGATACCTTGCTCAACAAGACCCAACGTCTTCTTTCCCTGACGACCGCCATCGTCATCGCCTCCACCGCCATTGCCGCCGCCGAGCCGAGCGCCGAGCTGATCGCAGCCGCCAAGAAGGAAGGCACGCTGACCACGATCGCCCTGCCCCATAGCTGGTGCGGTTACGGCGACGTCATCGCCGGCTTCAAGGCGAAGTACGGCCTCGAAGTCAACGAACTCAACCCGGATGCGGGTTCGGGCGACGAAATCGAAGCGATCAAGGCCAACAAGGGCAACAAGGGCCCGCAGGCTCCCGACGTCATCGACGTCGGCCTGTCGTTCGGCCCGTCCGCCAAGACTGAGGGCCTGATCCAGCCTTACAAGGTCTCCACCTGGGATTCGATCCCGGCCGACGCCAAGGATGCAGACGGCTACTGGTACGGCGATTATTACGGCGTTCTGGCCTTCCTGGTGAACAAGGACCTCGTCAAGACGTCGCCGAAGGACTGGCCTGATCTCCTGAAGTCCGACTACGCCAACACCGTCGCGCTCGCCGGCGATCCGCGCAGCGCCAACCAGGCCGTTCAGGGCGTTTTCGCTGCCGGCCTTTCCGGCGCCAAGGGCGACTCCGCCAAGGCCGGCGACGAAGGCCTGAAGTTCTTCGCCGAACTCAACAAGAAGGGTAACTTCGTGCCGGTGACCGGCAAGGCCGCGCCGTTCGCGCAGGGCACCACGCCGATCATCGTCGCCTGGGACTATAATGCGCTGTCCTGGGGCCAGAGCCTGAAGGGCAACCCGCCCTTCGAAGTCGTGGTTCCGGCAACCGGCGTCGTAGCAGGCGTCTACGTCCAGGCGATCTCCGCCTTCGCTCCGCATCCGAACGCTGCGAAGCTGTGGATGGAATACCTCTATTCCGACGAAGGTCAGCTCGGCTGGCTGAAGGGATATTGCCACCCGATCCGCTTCAACGATCTTGCCAAGAACAACAAGATCCCGAAGAACCTGCTCGACGCCCTGCCCCCGGCAGCGGCCTATGAGAAGGCCGTATTCCCGACGCTCGCCCAGCAGGCTGCCGCCAAGGAAACCATTACCAAGAAATGGGATAGCGTAGTCGGCGCCAACGTCGCAAAGTAATCGGAACAAGACTGAGCTCCCGCGCCGCCCGGCGCGGGAGCTTTCCCGTTTCCCCCTGGATGGCCAGCATTCATGACCACCGCTTCCACGTCATTCATCGATCGCCGGACAGTCATCGACTGGCTCGGCATCGTGCCGTTCATGGTATTCGCACTCGCCTTCCTGATTGTTCCGACGCTCTATCTGATCGTCGGTGCCTTCTTCAATCCGGCCGGCGAATTCACGTTCCAGAACATTGTCGATCTCTTTTCGCCTTCCATCCTGAGCGCCTACTGGATCAGCATCCGGGTATCCGTCGCCTCGGCACTGGGTGGCGCGTTGATCGGCTTTTTCCTAGCCTGGGCAGTCGTGCTCGGCGGCGTGCCGTCCTGGATCCGCTCCAGCCTGCTGACCTTTTCAGGCGTCGCCTCGAACTTCGCCGGCGTGCCGCTCGCCTTCGCCTTCCTGGCGACGCTTGGCCGGACCGGATTGGTCACGATCTTCATGCGGGACTGGTTCGGCTTCAATCTCTATTCGACGGGCTTCAACCTCCTCTCCTTCTTCGGCCTGACGATCACCTACATGTTCTTCCAGATCCCGCTGATGGTACTGATCCTGACGCCGGCGCTGGACGGATTGAAGAAGGAGTGGCGGGAGGCGTCCGAAATCCTTGGCGCATCCACGTGGCAATACTGGCGCATGGTCGTGCTGCCGATCCTCTGGCCGAGCCTGATGGGCGCCACGCTCCTCCTTTTCGCCAACGCCTTCGGCGCGATTGCGACCGCCTTTGCGCTGACCGGTGCCTCGCTCAACATCGTGCCGATCCTGCTCTACGCCCAGATCCGTGGCGACGTGCTTCATAACCCGAATCTCGGCTACGCCCTGGCCCTCGGAATGATCGTCATCACCGGCATTTCCAACATCCTCTACATCTGGCTGCGCAGCCGCGCAGAACGGTGGCAGAAATGAAGGCGCACAAGATCTTCGCCTGGATCGCGATCGCTATCGGCGCCATCTATTTCCTCGTGCCGCTGATCGGCACGTTCGAGTTCTCGCTGCGCATGCGGCGCGGCGTCTATTCTTTCGATGCCTACCAGTCGGTGTTTACGGACGCTCAATTCCGCGCCACCTTCGGCTTCTCGATGCTGATGGCGCTGGTGACGATCGTCGTCGGCATGTTCCTCATCGTGCCGACCGCCTATTGGGTCCGGCTGCGCCTGCCGCAGATGCGGCCGGTCGTCGAATTCATCACGCTCCTGCCGCTCGTCATTCCGGCGATCGTCATCGTGTTCGGTTACCTGCGTCTCTACAATTCCTCGTCCTGGATCCCGTTCACCGGCTCGACGCAGGGAACGAACATCCTGCTGACCTTTTCCTACGTGACCCTGGCACTTCCCTACATGTACCGTTCGGTCGATACCGCGATGCGGACCATCGACGTACGGACGCTGACGGAGGCGGCCGAAATTCTCGGCGCCAAATGGCCGACGATCATGTTCCGCTGCATTTTCCCGAACGTCATGTCGGGCGTGCTCTCGGGCGCCTTCATCACGTTTGCGATCGTCATGGGCGAGTTCACCATGGCGGCCCTCCTCAACCGTCCGGCCTTCGGTCCCTATCTCCAGCTCGTCGGCGCCAACAAGGCTTACGAGCCTTCTGCGCTGGCGGTCATTGCGTTTGCGATCACCTGGCTCTCGATGGGTCTGATCCAGCTCGTTTCCCGCTTCGGCAAATTGTCGCCGGCCAGGCCTTAAGGAATTTTGATGTCGTTCCTCGTTCTCGAAAGTATCAAGAAGAGTTTCGGCCCGACCCAGGTCGTCAAGGACTTCAACATGTCCATCGAGAAGGGCGAGTTCGTCTCCTTTCTCGGACCCTCGGGCTGCGGCAAGACGACCGTGCTGCGGATGATCGCCGGGTTCGAAAGCCCGAGCGACGGAGCGATCTCGATCAACGGCCGGAACCAGAACGCGCTGAAGACCAATCAGCGCAATATCGGCATGGTATTCCAGGCCTATGCGTTGTTTCCGAACATGAACGTCTTCGACAACGTCGCCTTCGGTCTGAAAGTCGCCGGTAAGTCCAAGACGGAGATCGAAACGCGCGTCAAGGAAATGCTGAAGCTGATCAGCCTCGACCATCTGGCCGACCGCTACCCTTACCAGATGTCCGGCGGCCAGCAGCAGCGCGTGGCGCTTGCCCGCGCGCTTGCGCCGAAGCCGCAGGTGCTGCTGCTCGACGAGCCGCTGTCGGCGCTCGATGCCAAGATCCGTGTGTCATTGCGCGAGGAGATACGTGAAATCCAGCGCCAGCTCGGCATCACCACCGTCTTCGTGACGCACGACCAGGAAGAGGCCCTGTCGATCTCCGACCGAGTGGTCGTCATGAATGCCGGCCGCGCCGACCAGATCGGCACGCCGTCGGAAATCTACAATCGTCCGACCACCCGTTTCGTCGCCTCCTTCGTCGGCACGCTCAACATCATCGAGGCGACCGTCGTCGATCCGGCGGCAAACACCGTCAAGGTCGGCGAAAACACCATCAGGCTGAGGGAATCGATCGGCGCGCTGAAGGGCGGCGACAAGCTGTCGATCGCGCTGCGCCCTGAAGCTGGTTCGCTCCTGGAAAATGCAAAGGGCGACACGTCGCTCACCGGCCAGGTCCTCTCCTCGCATTTCCTGGGCTCGGTCATCCGCACCAAGCTCGATGTCGGCGGAAACCAGATTTCCTTCGACATGTTCAATTCGCCGGATGCGGTCCTGCCGCAGTCGGGCGAAACCCTAACGCTGCGCTTCAACGCCCACGACTTCCTGATCATCCGCGACTGATCGCGGAAGACGGACGGTCCGCGGACGAAAACGGCATCCTCGCGGATGCCGTTTTGCATTTGAGCCATCTCAGGCCGCGTCGTCGACCGCATCCTGGCCGGACGCCGGCACGTAGTTGAGGACCGGCCCGAGCCAGCGCTCCACTTCCTCGACCGACATTCCCTTGCGCTTGGCATAGTCCTCGACCTGGTCGCGCTCGATCTTGGCGACGCCGAAATAATAGGATGCCGGATGGCCGATATAGAGGCCGGAGACCGACGAGCCGGGCCACATCGCGTAGCTTTCCGTCAAGACGACGCCGGTCGCCTCTTCCGCGTCGAGCAGCCGGAACAGCGTCGCCTTTTCCGTATGGTCGGGCTGGGCCGGATAACCGGGCGCCGGGCGGATGCCGTGATAGGCCTCGGTGATCAACTCTTCCGCCGAGAACGTCTCGTCGGCCGCATAACCCCAGAATTCCTTGCGGACCTGCTCGTGCATGCATTCGGCGAAGGCTTCCGCGAAGCGGTCGGCAAGCGCCTTGACGAGGATCGAGGAATAATCGTCGTTCGCCCGTTCGAACCGCTCGGCGATCGCCACTTCCTCGATGCCGGCCGTGACGACGAAACCGCCGACATAGTCTTCCAGGCCGGTCGCGACGGGTGCGACGAAGTCCGACAACGCCACGTTCGGGCGGCCATCCCGCTTTGAAAGCTGCTGTCGCAGCGTGAAGAAGGTCGCGAGTTCTTCGTTGCGGCTTTCATCCGTGTAGACGCGAATATCGTCTCCCACCGTATTGGCCGGCCAGAAGCCGATCACCGCCCGCGGCCGGAACCATTTTTCCGTAATGATCTTGTCGAGCATCGCCTGGGCGTCCGCATAAAGCTGGCGTGCCGCCTCGCCCTGCTTCTCGTCTTGGAGGATCGCCGGGAAACGTCCCTTCAGCTCCCATGTCTGGAAGAACGGGGTCCAGTCGATGTATTTCGCCAATTCCGCCAGATCGTAGGTCTCGAACACTTTTGTGCCGGTGAACTGCGGCTTCTTGGGCTGATAGGACGACCAATCAATCTTTTCGGCATTGGCGCGCGCACGCGCGATCGGCAGGCGTGTCTTTTCCGCCTCCGAGCGAGCATGTGCGGCGGCAACCTTGGCATATTCCGCCTGTACCGTGCTGATATAGTTCGATTTTCCGTCTTCGGATAGAAGCGCGGACACCACGCCGACCGCGCGGCTGGCATCCGTCACATAGATCGCCTGGCCGCGATTGTAGCGCGGGTGGATCTTGACCGCGGTGTGCACGCGGCTGGTCGTCGCGCCGCCGATCAGCAGCGGAATGTCGAAACCCTGGCGCTCCATTTCCGAAGCCACATGCGCCATCTCGTCGAGCGACGGAGTGATCAGGCCGGAAAGCCCGATGATATCGACCTTTTCGGCAATCGCCGTTTCCAGGATCTTGGTCGCCGGCACCATCACGCCGAGATCGATGATCTCGTAATTGTTGCAGGCGAGCACGACCCCGACGATGTTCTTGCCGATATCATGGACGTCGCCCTTGACGGTCGCCATCAGCACCTTGCCGGCGGACTTTTTCTGGTCGCCGCCGTTGAGACGCTTTTCCTCTTCCATGTAGGGCAGAAGGACGGCGACGGCCTGCTTCATGACGCGGGCGGATTTCACCACCTGCGGCAGGAACATCTTGCCCGAGCCGAACAGGTCGCCGACCACGTTCATGCCGGCCATCAGCGGGCCCTCGATCACATGCAGAGGCCGCTCCGCATTCTGGCGCGCCTCTTCGGTATCGCCCTCGATGAACTCGTTGATGCCGTTGACGAGCGCATGCGAAAGGCGCTTCTCCACCGGCCATTCGCGCCAAGCGAGATCTCTCTCCTTGGCTTCCTTGGCCCCGGTCCCACGATAACGTTCGGCGATATCCAGCATCCGTTCGGTCGCGTCGTCGCGGCGGTTGAGGACGACGTCCTCGCAGGCCTCGCGCAGATCCGGATCGATGTTCTCGTAGATCGCCAGCTGGCCGGCATTGACGATGCCCATGTCCATGCCCGCCTGGATGGCGTGGTAGAGGAACACCGCATGCATTGCCTCGCGCACCGGCTCGTTGCCGCGGAACGAGAAGGACAGGTTGGAGACGCCGCCTGAAATATGCACGAGCGGCATGCGCTCGCGGATGGTCTTCGTCGCCTGGATGAAGGCGAGACCGTAGCTGTTATGCTCTTCGATACCCGTGGCGACCGCAAAGATGTTCGGGTCGAAGATGATGTCTTCCGGCGGGAAATCCGCCTCTTCGGTCAAAAGCTTGTAGGCACGTTCGCAGATCGCCACCTTGCGCTCGTAGGTATCGGCCTGGCCCTGTTCGTCGAAGGCCATGACCACGACGGCCGCGCCGTAATTGCGCAGTAGCTTGGCCTGGGCGATGAACTTCTCCTCGCCCTCCTTCATCGAGATCGAGTTGACGACCGGCTTGCCCTGCACGCATTTCAGGCCCGCTTCCATGATCTCGAACTTGGACGAGTCGAGCATGATCGGCACCCGGGCGATATCCGGCTCTGCGGCGATCAGGTTGACGAATTCGACCATCGCTCGCTGCGAATCGATCAGGCCCTCGTCCATGTTGATGTCGATGACCGAGGCGCCGTTTTCCACCTGGTCGCGGGCAATCGCCAGCGCTGCGGTAAAATCGCCGGCGGTGATCAGCTTGCGGAATTTGGCCGAACCGGTGACGTTGGTGCGCTCGCCGACATTGACGAATGGCACGTCCTTGGTGAACTCGAAGGGTTCGAGGCCCGCAAGCGACATGAACGGCCGGTGTTCCGGCACTTCGCGCGGCTTGTGCGGCGCGACTGCCTCGGCAATCGCGCGGATATGCTCCGGCGTCGATCCGCAGCAGCCGCCGACGACGTTGACCAGGCCTTCCGCCGCAAACCCTTCGATCTGGCGAGCCATGTCGTCCGGCGATTCGTCGTAACCGCCGAACGAATTTGGCAGGCCGGCATTCGGATAGGCGGAGATGAACGTGTCGGCGACGCCCGAGAGTTCCTGCAGGTGCGGCCGCATTGCATCGGCGCCGAGCGCGCAGTTGAGGCCGACGGTGAAGGGCTTCGAATGACGGATTGAGGACCAGAAGGCCGACGGCGTCTGGCCGGACAGCGTGCGGCCGGAAAGATCGGTGATCGTGCCGGAGATCATCACCGGCAGGCGGATGCCCTTTGCCTCGAAACGCTCGGCGCAGGCGAATATCGCCGCCTTGGCGTTGAGCGTATCGAAGATCGTCTCGATCAGGATGATATCGGCGCCGCCGTCGATCAGGCCGTCGAGCTGTTCGCCGTAAGCGATGCGAAGATCGTCGAATGTCACCGCCCGGTAACCGGGATTGTTGACGTCGGGAGAAATCGAGGCCGTGCGGTTGGTCGGGCCGATGGCGCCGGCCACGAAACGGCGGCGACCGTCTTCCTTCTGCGCCCTCAGCGCCGCTCGCCGGGCCAGCCGCGCGCCGTCACGGTTCAGGTCGTAGACCGCGTTCTCCATCTGATAGTCGGCCTGGGCGATGCGGGTCGAGGAGAATGTATTGGTTTCGATGATATCGGCGCCGGCCTTGGCGTAGCGATAATGGATTTCCTCGACCGCCTGCGGCTGCGAGAGAATCAGAAGGTCGTTGTTGCCCTGCTGGTGGCAGGCGCATCCGGCAAATCGCTCGCCGCGGAAATGGCTTTCGTCAAAACCCAGGCCCTGGATTTCGGTGCCCATCGCACCGTCGAGGATGAGGATGCGCTCACGAGCCGCGGCCTTGAGTGCCGAGAGAATCTCCGCGCCATCGCGAGCGGCGGCTTCGGGACCAAAGAGTTCGTCGAACATGGCACTGCCCTTCATCATTTCCGGATGGCTCAATAACCGCATAAAGATATGTTTATGTCAATATATAACCAGCATGTCGTGCGATATAGAATAGTCGATGACATGAAACCGGCCGGGCGTTATAGGCGTTCTGATCCCAATGCGCCGCCGTAGCGATTCCGAGGTTTTCATGAGCGACACCGGTCAGACAGAAGCCAAGTGGGCGAGCCTTCCCTATCATCGTCGCTGGCTCCTGAACGAGGCCGACGGGCTCTTCGATTTTTTCCAGTACCGGGCGATGAACCCAAAGGGCGGCTTCTTCGATCTCGACGACCAGGGCTTGGCCCTCGGCGGCGCCAATCCGACGCGGGGCATCCATGCCTCGGCGCGTATGGTCCATTGTTTCTCGATCGGCTACCTGCTCGGCCGGCCAGGCTCCGGCGATATCATCGACCACGGCATGCGCACTCTCTGGGAGCGCCATCGCGATAGCGAATATGGCGGTTATTTCTGGCAGGTCAACGATGACGGCGCAGCCGATTCGGCCAAGCAGGGTTACGGCCACGCCTTCGTGCTACTCGCCGCCTCCTCGGCCAAGGTCGCCGGCCACCCTCTCGCCGACCAGATGCTTGCCGACATAAGCGAGGTTCTGGAAACCAGGTTCTGGGAACCGCGCCACGGCGCGATCGCGGAAGAATTCGCCCGCGACTGGTCGCCGATCGACGGTGGCAGCTATCGCGGCCAGAATTCCAACATGCACCTCACCGAAGCGCTGATGGCCGCTTTCGAAGCGACCGGCGAGAAGGCCTATCTCGACAAGGCGGAAAGCATCGCCGACCTCGTCATCCGCCGCTCCGCCGGCAGCGTCGGGTTCCGGGTCGCCGAACATTTCGATCCGGAATGGACGATCGACAAGGACTATTATCACCCTGACGAAATGTTCCGCCCCGCCGGCACCACGCCGGGCCATTGGCTGGAATGGTCGCGCCTCCTGCTGCAGCTCTGGACACTCGGGGACAAGAAACACGGCTGGATGCCGGATGCGGCGAAATCGCTGTTTATCCAGTCCATGTCACTGGGTTGGGACAAGGAGAAGGGCGGCTTCTTCTACACGCTCGACTGGAACGACAAACCCGCCAAGACCAACAAGCTCTGGTGGCCGATGTGCGAGGCAGCCGGTGCCGCGCATTTCCTCAACGAGCACCTGCCGGCCGACGATTTCTACGAGGACAGCTATCGGCGGATCTGGGGTACGATCGCCAACCGTTTCATCGATCACAAAAACGGCGGCTGGCACGAGGAACTGACCGAGGATCTCGTCCCGGCCCACACCCTCTTCCCCGGCAAGGGCGATATCTACCATGCCCTGCAGGCCTGCCTCATTCCGCTATTCCCGGCAAACGGCAGTCTGACGAAGGTCATCGTCGAGGCCGAGGGGCGTATCTGAAGCATGCCACTCAACGTCACCCAGCGGTGACGGAACCATCCATGCCTGCATCAGTTTCCCGTGTCACATAGTTGTAACATCGGGATATGGTGAACCATGCTCAACGTTCTCGCGGAAGAGTTTTCGCACGAGGCGCCCGTTGCGATCGAAGTGCTTCTGGTGAGGCTGATCGGCGCAACACTCCTCTGCGGCTTGATCGGCCTGGAACGCGAGTTCCGCAACAATTCCGCCGGCCTGCGCACCAACATGCTGATCGGCCTCGCATCCGCCGTGTTCACCCTCGCCGGCCTGCAGATCATGCATGAATTCGGAAACCGCCCCGATACGGTCCAAATCGACCCGATCCGTCTCATCGAGGCCGTTACCGCCGGCATCGCTTTTCTGGCCGCCGGCGTCGTCTTCCAGATGCGAGGCGATGTGAAGGGCCTGACCACCGGCGCCAGCATGTGGCTGTCTGGCGCGATCGGCCTTTGCGTCGGACTCGGCATGTGGATCGTCGCGGTGACGGCGACCGGCGCCGGCATCATCGTCCTCTGGCTGCTGCGCAAGACCGAAGTGGCCGCGGGCTTGAAAGACGAATAGCGGCAAGGCACCGGAGATAGTGCGGATCACCCGCCCGAGCGCGGCGTCACCATTGCCCGAATGCGGGTCGTCAGCAGCTCGTAATCATAGGGCTTGGTAATCAGCGCGGTATTGCCGAGCGTCTCCGATCCCGGCACGTTGCGGTCGCCGGTCGCGAAAATCACCGGCAGGTCGGCAACCGTTTCTCGCAATTTCAAGGCGAGCTGCAAGCCGCTCATTTCAGGCAGATGGACGTCGGTGACGAGGATGTCGATCGGATCGCTGCCCGCCGCGGCAAGCGCTTCGGCAGCCGATCCGGCCTCGATCACGGTCATGCCCGCATCCTGCAGGAAATCGGCGGTCGAGATGCGGATCAGCGCCTCGTCCTCCACCAGCAGAACGGAGATCGGCAGATCCGGCGCCGATGGTTGTTCGACGGCAGGCTTGGCCGAAGCTGCCTCGGCCAAACTTGCATCGGCCAAACTTGCCTCGGAAGGACTTTCCGGCAAGCGCGGCTGTGGAGCCTGCCGGCTCTGATCGATCACCTGGCGGATTTTTCGGGCGAGCGCCTCCCGCGTATAGGGCTTGCTCAGGAGATTGACGCCCGGGTCGAGCCGCCCACCATGGACGATCGAATTTTCGGTGTAGCCCGAGGTGAACAGCACGCCGAGATGCGGCAGCCGCTCCTTGGCCCTTTTGGCGAGATCGCTGCTCTTCAGCCGCCCCGGCATCACCACGTCCGTGAACAGGCAGTCGATCGGCACGCCGCTTTCGATGATCGCAAGCCCGCTGTCGGCATCCTTGGCCCGCAGGACCCGGTACCCCAGTTCCGCAAGCAGGCTGACGGTGATTTCCCGCACCGCTTCGTCGTCCTCGACGACCAGGATCGTCTCGTTTCCGCCGAGGGCAGCGCCACCGGTATTTTCGGCGACCACATCCTCGTCCTCCATCGATCGCGGAAGATATATCCGCACCGTGGTGCCGTTTCCCGGCTCGCTGTAGATCCGGATATGGCCGCCAGACTGCTTGACGAAGCCGTAGACCATCGACAGGCCGAGCCCTGTGCCCTTGCCCTCCGGCTTGGTGGTGAAGAACGGGTCGAAGACCTTGCTCAGAATGTCGGCCGTCATGCCCGTACCGGTATCGGTGACCGCGAGCATCACGTATTGGCCCGACTCGATGTCGAACGTGTGGCGCGCATATTCGTCGTCGAGATAGGCGTTACCGAGTTCGATCGTCAGCTTGCCCTGCCCGTTCATCGCATCGCGTGCATTGATCGCGAGGTTGAGGAGCGCATTCTCGACATTGCTCGGATCAACAAGCGTATTCCAAAGCCCGCCGCCGACGATCGTGTCGATCTCGATCGCCTCGCCGAGGCTGCGCCTCAGGAGATGATCCATCTCGCGGATCAGGCGGCTCAGATTGATCACCTTCGGCGAAAGCGGCTGGCGGCGGCCGAAGGCGAGAAGCTGCGAGGCAAGCCGGGCGCCGCGCGAAGCCCCTGCAAGCGCGCTGTTCAACCGCCTTTCGGCCACTTCGTTGCCCGCGAATTCCCGGCCGAGAAGCTGGAGATTGCCGGTGATCACCTGCAGGAGATTGTTGAAATCGTGGGCGATGCCCCCTGCGAGATTGCCGATCGCCTCCATCTTCTGGCTCTGGCGAAGCACTTCCTGCGTCCGCTCGAGCTCGATCGTTCTTTCCTCGACGCGGTGGCCGAGGGTTTCGGCGAGGCTGGAAAGCTCCGATTCTGTCTTCTTCTGCTCATCGATATCGGTATTGGTGGCAACCCAGAGGGTGATCTCGCCCTCGGCATTCTTGATCGGCACCGCGCGGCTGATGAACCAGCGATAGACGCCGTCGTGGCGGCGAAGACGTATTTCCGTCTCCAGCCGGCTTCCGGTGCGCAAGGCCTCGCCCCAAGCGGCGGCAATCCGGGGCGAATCGTCCGGATGGAGCATCTCGGAGCGCCGCTCCCTGTCGAAATAGAAGGACTCCAGGCCGCTATAGGTGAAGATCTGGTCGTTGCACCATTGCATCCGGCCATCCGGCGTCGCCGTCCATACATGTGTCGGCAAGGACTGGGCAAGCGTCCTGAAACGGTCCTCGTTTTCGCGGGCCGCCTCCTGTGCACGGCGAAGCTCCGTGACGTCCTGGCCCTGCACGAAAATGCCATCGACCATCCCGTCGTGATCGCGGATCGGCTGATAGACGAAATCGAGAAAGCGTTCTTCCGGCTCAGCGTTTTCGGAGGACTGGAAAACGACGCGCGCGCCATAGGCGCTATAGGGCGTACCGGTCCGGTAAACCTCGTCGAGCAGCTCGTAGACACCCTGGCTGGCGACATCCGGCAAAGCCTCGCGCACAGTCTTGCCGATCAGGTCCTCGCGGCCGACAATCGTCCGGTACGACCTGTTGACGATCGAGAAAATATGCTCCGGGCCACGCAGCACGGCAATGAAGCCGGGCGCCTGTTCGAACAGCATGCGCAGATATTCCCGCTCCTCGCCGAGCGCGGCATTCTGCCCCTGGACCGCATCGGCCCGGCGCATCAGATCCGTATGGACCTTGAGGACGCCGTCTCCCGCGGATCGGCTGCGCAGCAGGTGAAGTTCGGTCACGTCCACCGTATGCTGCAGGATGAAGATCAGCCGCCCCGCCTCGTCCTTGATCGGCGTATGGGTTGCGCTCCAGTAACGATCCTCGAGCTCTCCATCGGGACCTGGGATCGGATAGGGGATGAGCGGCAGGTGATCCACCTCGGCGGTGGAGAGGACCTTGGCGAAGGACTGGCGCAGCAGCCGGCCCGGGACAGAATCCGGTTCGCTTGGAAACGCATCGAACATGGTACGGTCGACAAGCTCTTCACGGCTGCGCCCCGTCACCGCCAGATAAGCGTCGTTCATTCCGACAAGCCGCAATTCCCGGTCGAGTATGACATAGGGATTGGGTGAGAGATTAAACAACTGATTCAGATCGATTTCGGAAAGCTCCGTCAGTCTGAACATGCGCCGTCCCTGATGCCAATGCATCACAGGTTATAGGGCTTCCGCTAATATTGACAATTGAAATCAGGAGGGGTCAGGAAATCTCCCACGGGATTATCGCAATACGCTAAAAGACATCTAACGCCCCGATTTTGCTCGCGGTTCCGGCACCGCCCTGTGCGGCATCAGGCCGGATTACTTGATCCGGATCCGCTGCCTTTCCACCGGTTGGACGAAAAGCCGGGCGACCTCATCGGCCGGCATCGCCTTGCCGTAACGATAGCCCTGCCCCGCCTCGCAGCCCATCAGGCGAAGCGCCGCCTCCTGCTCCTCGGTCTCGATGCCTTCGGCAATCGTCTTCAACCCCAGTTCCCTGCTGAGCGCGATCAGCGCCCGGGTAATGGCGGCATCGCGCGGCTTGGTCAGGAGATCGCGCACGAACCCCATGTCGATCTTGAGCGTCGTTAGCGGATAGCGCTGCAGCGAGCCGAGCGAGGCATAGCCGGTGCCGAAATCGTCGAAGGCGATGCCGACGCCGAGTTCGCGCAGCGCCTGAATCGATTCGAGCGACTGGTCGTCGTCGTTGAGCGTGACCGTTTCGGTGATCTCGATCTCGAGGAAACGCGGATCGAGCGCGTAGCGTGCGATCAGGTCCACGACGCTGCGCGCCAGATCGCCGGCCCGGACCTGCGCTGGAAACAGATTGATGCCCATCTTGATCGGTGGATACCCCGCCGCATCCCAGGCGGCCATCTGGCGGCCCGCTTCGTCCAGCACCCAGAAGCCCACGTCGAGTGCGATCGAACTCTGCTCCAGAGCCGGGAGAAAGGCCGCCGGCGACAGGAGCCCGCGCTCCGGATGCTGCCAGCGGATGAGCGCCTCGACGCCGAATACCTCCCCGGTGTCGAGCGTCACCTGCGGCTGGTAGTGCAGCACCAACTCGTTCTTGTTCAGCGCCCGCAGCAATTCGTCCCGCAGCATTCGCTTCGCCAGGGTTTCGTTGCGCATCGACTGTTCGAACATGCGCACGACCCGGCCGCCGGCCTGCTTGGCCCGGTAGAGCGCGAAGTCGGCACTGGCGATGAGCTCCTCGGAATCGGAACCATGGTTCGGCGCAAGCGAAAAGCCGACGCTCGCCCCGACGCGGAACGTGTGCCCGGCAACCTCGAACGGTATCTTGAAAGCCTCAATGACCGCATTTGCGGTTTTCTGGGCGACGAGAGGATCCCCGGTTCCGGGAATGAGAATGGCAAACTCGTCGCCGCCAAACCGGGAGACCGTGACGTTACGGTCGAGGACGGCCGGCAATCTGACACCGATCGCCTGCAGCAGGGAATCGCCGATGCCGTGCCCCAGGCGATCGTTGACGTCCTTGAACCCATCAAGGTCGAACAGCAGCACGGCGAGCGGCCGGTTGCGCGCCAATTCCTCGCGCAAAAGGTCTTCGAAACGAGGCCGGTTGCACAAGCCGGTGAGCGTATCCTGGCTTGCCAGCCTCAGGAGCCGGACGTCGCGGTCGCGGCGTTCGGATATGTCCTTGATGATGGCGCCCACGCCGACGCCGCGCTGATCGTGCCAGATCGAAAGCGCCATCTCGACCGGGAACTCCGAGCCGTCCTTGCGGCATGCCGAAATCTCGACGGTCTTGCCCTTGAGCATGGAACTGCCGCCCGCGGCCACGCGCGCGAGACCGGCATTGTGAGCGGCTCGGAACCGTTCGGGCACGATAAGGTCGAGCGAGCCGCCGACCATCTCCTCCCGGCTGAAACCGAACATATCGAGCGCCGCCTGGTTGACGAACTCGACGCGGCCGGTGGGATCGACGGTAATCAGCGAGAGATCGGTGGCATCCGCAAAGTTGGCAGCCGTCGCCTGCGGTATGCCCTCCCGACGCAATTCCATGTGCTCCATGACCATGGCGGCAAGGCCGGCGAGCGTTCGCCTTTCCCGCTCGGAGAAACTTTCTCGCACCTGCGTATCGGCGATGCACAGCGCTCCGAGCCGGAAACCGTCCGGCGAGATCAGCGGCGCACCGGCATAAAACCGGATGAATGGTTCGCCGGTGACGATCGGCAGGCCGGAGAACCGCGCATCGAGCCGGGCGTCGGACACCACCAGAACATCGTCCGTGCGGATCGTGTGATCACAAAAGGATTCGGATCGGTCGGTCTCCTGGATATCGAGACCCGAACAGGCCTTGAACCATTGCCGATCCTCTTCGATCAGCGTCACGAAAGCCATGCGCGTGGAAAAAAGCTCGGAGGCAAAACGGCAGATTCGGTCGAAGCGGTTTTCAGGCCCGGAGCCCGCAATGCGGTAGTTCGCCAGAGCGTCGAGCCGTCTGCGCTCCGCAATATCGATGCTGTCGGCGTAAGACATCTCTGCTCCAGAGGAGGGCGGGTAGTAGGACTACCATAGAAATCCATCCATTAGAGAAAGCATAACGGGGCGCCCCCAAGAAATGAATGGTGTTTGACGGGGTCCTCGCCCGTTCGGCCCGATGTAAGAGGGCTTTCTCGACTTAAAATGAAAAACCTCCCGGATTTACATCCGGAAGGCTGCTTCGGTAAGGCACAATGTCCCGAAATGGATCATCCTATCGGGGAAGATAGTAACGGCCGCGCTCGTCGCGCTCCAGCCCCTTGGAGCGGAAGGTGTCGAGTTCGCGGACGACCTCGCGGCCATCGCGGCTGCCGACGGCGGCCATCAACTCCTCGAAATGTTTGGCGCCATCCTTCAAAGCCGCTTCGAGCGACGGGAACCGATTGCCGGGATAGGACGGAGCCTGCGGCGTGACGAGCTCCCAGCTCTGGGCATGCTGCATCGGCCAGGTCAGGTCGTAGCCGGCCTTGGCGCCGGAGCGGGAGCCGTGAAGCGACGGATCGAGCGGCGACAGCCGGACGCCGGTGGCGATCACCAGATCCCGGTCGGCCTGGAAGCGGGTACCAAATGCCCATTCCATCTGGCTGTCGTCGAAGATGTCGATATCCGGATCGACGACGAAGACGTTCTTGACGCCGACGGCGCCGAGAACCGCATAGAGTGCCGAACGGGCCTCGCCCGGATAGGTCTGGCGGATGGAGAAGCGCATGCTCATCGAGCCGCCGGCGGCGACCGGCGCATAGACGGCGACCGGCTGGCGCACGACGTCGCGGAGCGTCTTCCAGACGTTCATCTCCATACGCAGCGCTTCAAGGTTGGAGGTATCGGTGAAATCCATGCGATTGCCGCTGATGGTCGCGGTCTGGAACAGCGCGTCACTGCGGTGGGTGATGGCGGTGACATGGAAGACCGGATTGGTCTTCACGACGCCGTAATAGCCAAGATATTCGCCGTAGGGTCCTTCCTTCTCCACGTAACCGCGCTCGTCGAAATAGCCTTCGATGACCATTTCCGCGTCTGCCGGGACCATGATGTCGTTGGTGACGCATTTGACGACCGGCAGCGGTGCCCCGCGAAGAGAGGAGATCAATTCCAGTTCGTCGACCGGCTCCTTCATGGTGGCCGACACCATGTCGATTGGATGGCAGCCGACCACATAGGCAACGTTCAGCCGCTCGCCGCGGTCGGAAGCGGCCATGTACATGACGCGCAGGTCGCTCGGCGCAATCAGATCGACGCCCGCTTCCTGCGGGCCGCGCAACATCAGCCGGCGCATACCGCAATTGTAGCGGCCGTCCTTCGGGTCGATCGTATAGTCGATCGTCGCGGAAATGTAGGGCGCGCCATCGAGCGCGTGCTGCACGTGGACCGGCAGCTTGAGGAGATCGGCGTCAGCGCCGGACAGCACGACCTGCTGCACGGGCGCTTCGTCACCGGAAAGCTTCACCAGTTCCGGCTTCAGCGACAGGCGGCGGCGCATCTCGAGCGCCACGTCGCCGGCGGGCACGCCGAAAGCCTTTGCGAGACGGGAGCGGCTGCCGACCACGTTGCCGATCAGCTGCTGGCCTTCGGGACCTGCATTTTTGAACCAGACGGCCTTCGGGTTGTTCTGAAGGATCGCCGCGACATCGGCCAGATCGACCTTCTCCTCGCGGATCTCGAGCTCGTCGGCGCTCAGGCTCTCGACGAAATTCTTCAACCGGAAACGGTCGAGATCAAGCGCGGCGGCGGATTGAGTTGTCGTATTGGCGGTCATTCTTCCTCTCCCGAAAACGCGTTTCTGCGTAGGACGGTTTTTAGCCAGAACAGTTGATTAAATCAAATATAATTATACAATGTTGTATCAGGTCGCATCGGGGAGGTGTGGCCGACCGGCGTCGACTGCGAGACCTGGTCATCCATGGGAGGAATTCATGCAGACTGTCACTCGTCGTTTCATGCTTGCCGCATCGGTCGCCGTTGCCGGTAGCGCCCTCGGTCTTTCGCCGGCCGCGGCCCAGGCGGATTATCCAAATCAGACCATCAGCATGATCTGCGCGTTCCCGGCCGGCAGCGGCGCCGACGTTATCGTCCGCTTTTTCGCCGAGAAGATAGCCAAGGTCTCGGGCGCCACCATCATCGTCGAAAACAAGCCCGGCGCCGGCGGCAACATTGCCGGACAGTACGTCACGCGCTCCAAGCCGGACGGCTACACGATCTTCTTCCACACCGGCAGCGCCGTTGCCGGCAACATGCACATGTTCAAGACGCCGCCCTTCGACGTGGTGAAGGACCTGCAGGTCGCGGCCACCGTCAACAAGCAGCCGCACATGATCGCCGTTCCGGTATCGAGCCCGATCAAGGCCATGAAGGAACTGACCGAATACCTGAAGAAGGAAGGTTCGAACGCGAGCTATGCCGTCAACAACACGTCGGGCAAGGTGCTGGCAGCCATCTACAAACAGGAAGCCGGCCTCGAAACGGTCGAGGTCGCCTATAAGAGCAGCGCCGATTCCGTGAACGACATCATGAGCGGTGCCATGGCCTTTGCCGCCCAGGATCCGGTCTTCTCCCTGTCGCAGCTCCGCGAAGGCCGCTACCGCCTGCTGGCCGTCAGCTCCGCGAAGCGCATTCCGGGCGCTCCCGACGTTCCGACCATGACCGAAGCCGGCTATCCGATGGACCAGGTCGGCTGGTTCGCGATGATGGTCCCCTCGGCGACCCCGAAGGATATCGTCAACAAGATCAATGGCTGGACCAGGCAGGTCCTCGGTCAGGAAGAGGTCAGGAAGTTCGTGACCGACCAGGGCGGCGACGTGTTCGTCTCGACGCCGGAAGAAGGCCAGGAATACCTCAAGAAGGAGGTCGCGGCCTGGGCCGGCTACGTCAAGGTCGCCAACATCCCGCAGCAGTGAACCCTTTGGCCTCACGGTTCTTTGCATGGCCGGAAGCGGCGCACCGTCGCCGCTTCATTCGTGTCGGCACCCGCCCGCAGGTCGGCACAAATAAACGCGCAAAAGTATATGCTTTTTAACCTACAACCGCTTCCGCCGTTGGACGCCGCATCCGCGCGCATGCTAGAACGGTTTCAAGGATAGGCTGTCAGGTTTCAGATGCACAAAGGAATTGCGTTTCTCCTCCAGACGATCGGATTCGGGTAGGCATCATGGCTTCCAAGACGATCGCCGAAAGGAAGGATGACTATATTCAGTCTTTCTTGAGCCGTCGGTTTTCCCCCGCCGAGGTTTATGTCATTGCGACCGTCGGCGTGCTGATCGCGTTCGGGCTGCGCATTTCGCTGCATGGCGTCCTCGACGAAAGGGCACCTTTCACGTTCTTCATTCCGCCGATCCTGGTTGCCGCCCTTATCGGTGGCCTGCGGGCCTCGCTTTTCGCGGTGGCCCTTTCCGTTCTGGCAGGCTACATCATCAAGGAGTTGACGCCGCGGGGAGCCGTTTTTTCGGAAATGGCCATGCTCAGCTTCATTGGCGTGGTGATCGCGCTGCTCGGCGAAATCCTTCACTCCGCCCGCAAGGCGATCGGGAAAGCCCAGGCGAGAGCTGATTCCCGCGAAGCCCATCTTCGCTCCGTCCTCGACACCGTTCTCGATGCCAGCATCGTCAGCACAAGGGACGGGACGATCGTTTCCTTCAACGCCGCTGCAATCCGCCAGTTCGGCTACAGCGAAGAAGAGGTGGTCGGCCAGAACCTGCGCATGCTGATGCCGGAACCCTACCGCCGCGAACACGACGGTTACATGGAAAGGTATCTGAGGACCGGCGAGAAGCGGATCATCGGCATGGACCGCGTGGTCGTCGGGCGGCGCAAGGACGGCTCGACCTTCCCGATGAAGCTTGCTGTCGGCGAGACCCATACCGGCGGGGAAACCTTCTTCACCGGCTTCGTGCGCGACCTGACCGAACGCGAGGAATCGGCCGCACGCCTGCAGGAGATCCAGGGAGAGCTCGCACGGCTCGCCCGCCTTAATGAAATGGGTGAAATGGCATCCACCCTCGCCCACGAACTGAACCAGCCCCTTTCGGCGATCGCCAACTATGTGCATGGTTGCGCACGCCTTCTGCGCGACATGGACGAAGCCGTGGCGGTGCGCATGCGCGAAGCGCTGGAAGAAACGGCGCATCAGTCGCTGAGGGCAGGCCGGATCATCAAGCACCTCCGGGAATTCGTGACCAAGGGCGAGACCGAAAAGGCGCCGGAAAACATCCGGCGCCTGGTAGAAGAAGCCGGCGCCCTGGCGCTGGTCGGCTCGCGCGAAAAAGGTGTCCGGGCGGTTTTCGAGTTCGCACCAGGACCGGAAATGGTCACCGCCGACCGCATTCAGGTCCAGCAGGTGCTCACTAACCTGATGCGCAACGCCATCGAGGCGATGCGCGACAGCCCGCGACGGGAACTGGTCATCCGCACCCTCCAGGAGGACGAAGACATGATCCAGGTGATCGTCCAGGATACCGGCCCCGGCATTCCCGAAGAGATCGCCGGGCAGCTTTTCAAACCCTTCGTCACCACCAAGGCCGGCGGCATGGGGATAGGGCTTTCGATTTCCAAGCGCATCGTCGAAGCGCATGGCGGCGAGATGACGGTGACGCGCAATGAGGCCGGAGGAGCGACGTTCCGTTTCACACTCCCGATCGACAAGGAGGAACGCGAAAATGCAGACGGGTGACTACACGATCCATATCGTCGACGACGAGGAGCCGGTCAGAAAGTCCCTTGCCTTCATGCTGACCATGAACGGCTTTGCCGTGCGCATGCATGAAACCGCCTCGTCCTTCCTGCAGTTCGCGCCGAGCGTGCGAAACGGCGTTTTGGTGACCGACCTCAGGATGCCGGACATGACCGGCGTCGAACTGATCCGCAAGCTGACAACCAGCCGGACCGGCATTCCTTCGATCGTCATCACCGGCCACGGCGACGTGCCGATGGCGGTGGAGGCGATGAAGGCAGGCGCCGTCGACTTCATCGAAAAACCGTTCGGCGACACGGTTATCATCGAAGCGATCCAGCGGGCGGCCGAGCTGCTGTCGGATAAAATGCTCGATACGGACGACCTGGCAGAGGTTCAGACGCGGCTTGAAAGCCTGAGCGACCGGGAGAGGCAGGTGCTGGCGGCCGTGGTTGCCGGTCTGCCGAACAAGTCGATCGCCTACGATCTAGACATAAGCCCCCGCACCGTCGAGGTGCACCGCGCCAACGTGATGGCCAAGATGAAGGCGAAAAGCCTGCCACAGCTCGTTCGCATGGCGATCGCCGCCGGTTTCGGTCCCAATTGAACGGCGCAAAAATATTGGAATTTCTTGATCTATCGCAAAGCGCCACTCCCCACGCAGGCCCTAGATGTCTGATTTGAGCGGCTCTCCGGCTGCCCCCACCCGCGCGGGAAGTTTGGTGTTATCACAAGCGAGAAGCATAGTCGTCATCGCGCCCGATCTCGGTCTCAGGCAGTCGTTGACATTCGCACTCGAGGTAGAGGGCTACCGGGTCGAGGCCCATGAATCCTGGCGCAAGAGCGCCGCCATCCTCGGCCCGACGCTTTGCATGATCATTGACGACCAGGTGCTGCGCTCCTCGAGCGATATCCTGCAGCGCCTGCTCCAGTCGGGCCAGGCGGTGATCCTGCTCACCGACGGCATGTCTCCACCCATCGAAGGCGAGATCGGCCCGGTCCTGAGCCTCGCCAAGCCGTTCAACGGCGCCGATCTTCTGGGTCTCGTCAAGAACCTTGCGCTCACGGCCTGAGCCGGATCGAAGCTGTCCTGCCGCCCGCCCCTACGTAAATCCCCCTAGTGATACAACCCAATTTTTCCCCTGCACGTCTTCTGTCATCTTGAGACTACAGCAAGGGGAGACGTGAACATGCACACCGCAGCCGCTCATGCCACGAAGTTGGAGCTCACCAAGAGCCAGATCGTGATCGCACCCCAGGCCGCGGGTCTCTTCCGGGCCAATACCGTGACGACCTTCAATGCCGGTGCCGAAATCTACGCTCCCGGCGACAAGGCAGGTACATTCTATCACGTCGAATTCGGTGCCGTGCGGATCCACCGCCTGTTGTCGGACGGAAGGAGGCAGGTCATCGCCTTCCATCTGGCTGGGGAAACCTTCGGGTTCGAGGCCGACCGGACCCATAGTTTCTTTGCGGAAGCCATCGCCCCGACGGGCTTGCGCGCCATCAACCGGGCCACCAACGACCAGGCCTTGCCGGAACTGCTTTCTTTGGCGCTGCGCGGCATGCTGCGCGCCCAGGAACATATCATGATGATCGGCCGCCAGACGGCGGTGGAACGGATCGCCGGCTTCCTCGTCGACATGGCGGAACGCCAGGGCGGGCTCGAATATTTCGACATACCCATGACCCGGCTTGATATAGCCGACTATTTAGGCCTGACGATCGAAACGGTGTCGCGCGTTTTCGCAAAACTCCGTGCGGCCGGCCTTATCAAACTGCGGAGCATTCGTTGCATCGAGATCAAAAAGCACGAAGCACTCCGCAGCCTCTGCGCATGACAGTGAATGAAAGTGCATAGCAGTGCATGAGCGGACGGTGGCGGCCGTCCGCTGAGAATGGAAGTGCCTATCTCCTCAATTTCGTAATATCCTCCCTCACTGCTGAGCGGCAGGTCGTCGTCCCCCGGCGGCCTGCCGCAAAGTCGTGCCTGCCGATCGGCAGACACCTGAGCATCAGTCCCGCGCCACTTCCAATTCATCGAGCAAACTGCGCATCTGCCGGACGATCTCGCTGCTCGTCTCATAGGAAACAGGCGCCTGGAAACCGAAGGCAATGGCGCGCTCGTCCTTGCTTCCGACGGTCCGGCGGCAGGAACTGTGGACCTCGTGCACGCCGGTTTCGCGAACCACCCGTTCGACGGTCGACAGATTGATGCCGCCGCCGGGCATGATCGACACCCTGTCCCCCGCCCGCTCCACCAGCATCTTCAACATCTCGGTCCCGTCCGGCCCATTGACCTTGAGGCCGGAGGTCAGGATGCGTTCGACGCCGAGTGCGACCGCCTGTTCCAGGGCCTCGAACGGATCGGGCACCAGATCGAAGGCGCGGTGAAGCGTCACGCCCAGCCCCCGCGCATGCTCTATCAGCCGCTTGAGCAAGCCCATGTCGAGTGTCATGTCCGGCCGGCTCGCGCCAATCACCACGCCTGCAAGGCCCGCCGCCCGAACCGCATCGATATCGGCCATCATCGCTGCCTCGTTGTCGACGTCGTAGACGAAGCTGCCAGCGCGGGGCCGGATGATCGCATAGACCGGGACCGGCGCCTTGGCGGCAAGCGCGATCATGCCCGGCGGCGGCGTCAGTCCGCCGACATCGAGTGCCGCGCAGAGTTCGATGCGGTTTGCGCCGCCGGCGATGGCAGCCGCCAGACCTTCGGGACTATCGACGCAGACTTCGAGCAGGATGGACAGGATCAGTCTCCTTGACGACCGGCACTCTTGTAACAGCAGGCGCCGCTGAAAGGCGCTTTAATGACCTTGAACGGCACTCTCGCGACCGTAGCCGGCGCTTTGATGGCCGAGCACGGCGGCCCCTACCAGCCCGCCATCCTCCAGCCGGAGCGCCGGTGTCACCAGCGGGTGATCGAGGCGGTTGAGGATACGCTTGCGCACCGCCCGGTCGAGCGCATCGATGAGGGGCGTGACCGAGGCAAGCCCGCCGCCGACCGGCACGATCGAGGCGCCGGTGACATTGACCGACAGCGCCAGCGGATCGGCGATCAGTTCGAGATAGACGGCGACGGTCCTTGCCGCCCTCGCCTCGTCCGCCTGCCAGTCCTCGAGTATCCGGTAGCTGGTCTCCTCGCAGCCATGCAGGAAATGATGCAGCCGCTCGATGCCGCGTGCCCCGCCGATCGTGTCGACGCAGCCGGACTGGCCACAGCCGCAGGAGAAGCGCGGGATATGCAGCGTCTCGCCGCCGATCTCGACCGTCGTGTTGAGGATCGGGCCATGGCCCCACTCGCCGGTGACCCCGCCGGCCCCGCGCACCAGCCGCCCATCAATCGCAAGCCCGCCGCCGATGCCGGTACCCATGATGGCGCAGAAGACGACCGCATGGCCTCGCCCTACCCCCTCGTTAGCCTCGGCAAGCGTCAGACAGTCCGCATCGTTTGCGGCCAGCACCGGCCGTCCGAGGATGGCAGACAGTTCGTCGCCGATCCGCCGCCCGGTAATGCAGGGTATATTGGCCGAGGTCGCGATGCCGCTTCTGGGATCGATGAGACCGGCAATCGACAGCGCCAGCGGCGAAGCCGGATCACCCGCCTGCGCATTGCGCTCGATAAGCGTCGCGAGGGAGGCCGCAAGATCGTCCCAATTGGCAGCGGGCGTCGCAACCTTGTCGAGCGGAACAAGCGCGCCCGGCGCCGGCGAGACCGCGAATTTCATGAACGACCCACCGATATCGACGCAGAAGACCGGTTTTGCCGGCCCCACGCTGTCAATTGCCGGCTGGCCTGTCGTGCGGGGTGTGGCGGCGATGCTCATTTGCGCGGATCCAGAAGGTCGCGAAGACCATCGCCGAGAATGTTGAAGCCGAGCACGGTGATCATAATCGCCAGACCCGGAAACAGCGACATCCAGATGTTGAGGCCGAGATAGTTGCGGCCGTCGCTCATCATCGCGCCCCACTCGGGAAGCGGCGGCTGGGCGCCGAGGCCGAGGAACGACAGGCTTGCGGCCGACAGGATGACCGTGCCGGCGGTCAGCGTCGACTGCACGATGATCGGCCCGATCGCGTTGCGCAGGATATAATGGCTCATGATCCGGCGGCGCGAGATGCCGAGCGAGAAGGCGGCTTCGACATAATCCATGCGCTTCAGGCCCAGCGTCAGGTTTCGGCTGAGCCGGGCGTAGACCGGCACGGAGAAAATGGCAATGGCGACCAAAAGATTGATCAGGCTGGTGCCGAGCACGCTGACGATCAGGATGGCGAGCACGATGCCCGGAAAGGCAAACAGGATGTCCATCGTCCACATGATCGCCTGGTCGACATAACGGCCGCTCATGCCCGACAGGATGCCGAGCGGCACGCCGACCAGCACCGCCAGCCCGACGGCCAGGACCACTTCAAGCAGTGAGATGCGCGCCCCGAAGATGACCCGGGCGAAGATGTCGCGACCGTTGTCATCGGTGCCGAATGGATGCGCCAGCGACGGCGGCTCCATGGTCGCCAACAGGTCCTGCATGTAAGGGTCGGCGGATGCGATCAACGGCGCGAAGATCGCGGCGAGCACGATGATGCCGATCAACAGGCTACCCAGCGTGATGCTGCGATGGGTCGCCATCCAGCGCAGTCCCCGCAGAACGGCCGGGCGCCGCGATGCGATATCGGTGTCAACGGACGCCATCAGTCGAACCTTATCTTCGGGTTGAGGACGGCGATCAGCAGCTCGGCGAGAAAATTCATCATCACTACGCCGGTGACCGCGACCAGCGTCACGCCCTGGATGACGGGATAATCCCGGTAGCGCACTGCATCGACCAGAAACCGTCCGATACCCGGCCAGTTGAAGACGGATTCGGTCACGACAGCGCCGCCCATCAGGCTGCCGAAATTCAATCCGACGATGGTGATGATCGGGATGAGCGCGTTGCGCAGCGCATGGCTCCAGTAGATCTTGCTGGGCGCCACGCCCTTGGCGTAAGCCGTGCGGATATAATCCTGGCTCATCACCTCGATCATGCTGGAGCGCGTCATGCGGGCGATGACGGCCGTCGGCAGCACGGCAAGCGTGATCGACGGCAGGATGAAGCTTTTCCACGAGCTGGCGCCGAGCAGCGGCAGCCAGCCAAGATGCACGGAAAACGTATTCATCGCCATCAGCGCCAGCCAGAAATTGGCGATCGAGGCGCCGGCAATCGCAAGAATCATCACGAACTGGTCCGGCCAGCCATGCCGGTAGATCGCCGCGATCATCCCGGCCGGCACGCCGATGCCGATGGCGATCAGATAGGCGGTGATCGCCAGCCCGATCGTGAACGGCAGGCGTTCGCCGATTTCGGCAACGACCGGCAACTTCGACTTGATCGAGGTGCCGAGATCACCCCTCACCGCCCCATAGGCAAACGAGGCGTATTGCGCCGGCAGGCTGCGGTCGAGGCCGAGCCGGACGGTCATGTTGTCGACCGCCTCCTGGGTCGCCTCGGGTCCAGCCATCAGCCGCGCCGGATCGCCCGGCAGCGCGCGGATCGCCACGAAGACCAGCAGCGAAACGCCGACCAGGATCAGCGGCAGAGCCAGCAATTTCTTGAGGATATAGGCTTTCATGCGCCTGTCCTGGAGCCCGTTTTTCCGGCCCCATGTTCATAAAAGGAAACGGCGGACGGATTTCTCCATCCGCCGTACTGTTGATATTACTTCTTGGCATCCTTGACGACGATAAGGCCGCCCGGGATTACCCAGGCACCCTTCACGCTGGCGCGCGTCGCAAACAGGTCCTGCTTGGTATAAAGCAGAACATGCGGAGCCTGGTCGTTCACTTGTCTCTGGGCATCGACATAGATCGCGTTACGCGCCTTTTCGTCGAGCGTCGAAGCGGCCTTGTCGATCAACTCATCGAGCTTGGCATCGGAGAAGAAGCCGAGGTTGGCGCCGGCGGGCGACGCGCTCTTCGTGTAGTAGAGCGGGCGGAACTGCAGGTCGGCACCGTTGACACCGGAAGACCATGAAGCGATCGACGAACCGATATTGTCCTTCTCCTTGCCGGCCGGATCCTGGAAAGCCGCCTTCGACCAGACGCCGCCTTCCATCTTGCGCACGTCCAGCTTGACGCCGGCCTTCGCCCACATCGCCTGCAGCAGTTCGCCGATGCGCGATTCCTGCTCCTGCACGATGGTCGACATCGCGAAACCGTCCGGATAACCGGCCTCCTTCAGGAGCTGCTTGGCCTTCTCGATATTGTAGGGATAGGGATTGAGCGTCTTATCGTAACCGGGGGTGACCGGGGCGAGCGGCGAGTTGGCCGGCGTCGCATAACCGTTCATGAACGCCTTGACGAGGCCTTCCCGGTCGGTCGCATAGTTCAGCGCCTGGCGGACGCGGACGTCGTCGAGCGGCTTCAACTTGGTGTTGAGCGAGACCCAGAACACGGCCGACCCGTCGGTCGTCGAGAGCTTCATCTCGGGGTTTGCCTTGACCTGTGCGGCAAAGGCGGCCGGGAACGGGTTGATCACATCGGCGTCGCCCGTCTGCAGGGCCATGTTCATGACCGAAGGCTCGCCGGTCCAGGTCCACTTGATCTGGTCTTCGCCCTTCGGCGCACCGCCCCACCATTCGGAATTCTTGGCCTGCAGCACATATTCGCCGGACTTGTATTCCTGCAGCTTGTAGGGGCCGGTGCCGACAGCCTTGGAGCCGACCGTGCCAGCGGCATCGGCGGTCGGGCTGACCATCAGGCAGGGACCGGTCGTGAGTAGCGCGAGGAAGGCCGGATACTGCGTCTTCAGCTTGAACTGAACGGTCGTCGGATCGACGGCGGTGACACCTTCGAGGAAGGTGCGCAACCGGCCGCTGGCGGCAAGGCCGCGCTTGGTATCGAGGTGGCGGGCAAAATTCTTGACCACGGCGTCGGCATCGAAGGCCGTGCCGTCATGGAATTTTACGCCCGGACGCAGCTTGAAGGTCCAGATCAGGCCGGAAGCGTCTGCCGACCATTCGGTGGCGAGCGCGGGCTTCATCGACAGATCGGGATCGCGCTTGACGAGGCCTTCATACATCGGGTCGAGCAGGGCCGCGGTATAGGTCGCGGTCTGGTCGCCCGGATCCATGGAACGCGGAGCTTCGGTCTGCATCACGTTGAGCGTCGCGGCACTCGCCGCAATCGGAAACACGAGGCTGCCGGCAACTGCGCAGGCGAGCGCGAAATGGCGACTTTTCAGGAACATGGTCATGGTCGTTCACCCTTGGTTTTGTTGACACGAGGGCGGTCCGTTGCCGCCTTAGATCATTTTTATAATTTATTGGCGTTGATTTGTTCATTTTCTGAACTTAGTGTCAACCCACCTTCACAAACAGAAAACAGCTGCCTTGAACGCTCTGCTTACCTCCTCCCAGCGCCAGCTTGTGCGCGTCATCAGCGAGTCCGGCCCGCTCAGCCGGACCGAGATGGCGAGCCTGCTGGGCTTCAGCAAAGCGGCAATGAGCGGCATTGCCCGCGACCTGATCGACCTCGGCGTGCTGCACGAGACGGAGACGGTCTACGGCCAGGGCCGGCCGTCGGTGAGGCTCGACCTGCATCCGGAATGCGCCTTCTTCGTCGGCATCTCGTTGCTCGAAGACCCGGCGCCGATGATCCTCAGCGACCTCAACGGCAAGATCATCGCCCGCCAGTCGATGCCGCTGTCGCGCGATCCGCATGTCATCGCCGAAGCGATCACCGAAGGCCTCCCGAGCCTTCTCGAAGCCCATCCGGACGCCAAGGAAAAACTCTCGGGCATCGGCGTCGCCCTGTCCGGCTTCGTCGACGAATCCCAGGCCAATTGCGTGCAGTCCACCCTGCTTGGCTGGCAGGACGTACCTCTCGCAAAGATCATCCGCCAGCGCTCCGGCGTCGAGACCTTCATCGAGAACGACGCAAAGGCGGTCGCCGTCAGCGAAAAGCTGTTCGGCAGCGCTCGCGAAATCCAGAGTTTCAGCGTGGTCTCGCTCGGCGACGGCATCGGCTGCGCCCATTTCATCGACGGCAAGCTCTATCGCGGCAATCACGGCGGCGCCGGCGAGATCGCCCATTGCACCATCGAGCCCGGCGGTTCCCCCTGTCGCTGCGGCAAGCGCGGCTGCCTCGACACCGTCTCCTCCATGAAGGCGATCAAGGAAATGTCGCGCGCCGAGGGCCTCGAATGCACCTCGCTGTCGGATATCGAATATGAGGCATCGACCGGCAACGCCGCCGCGATCCGCATCCTGCACCGCGCCGGCTCGGCGCTCGGGCTGGCGATCGCCAACCTCATCCAGATCAACGACCCCGGCCTGATCCTGATAACCCATGTCGAAGGCTCGTTCGACGGCCTGTTCGGCACGGTGGTCAACCAGGCCATCGAAACCAACGTGCTGCCGCGTTACGCCGGCCAGACGCCGATCCGCATCAAGCGTGTCGATGGCGATGTCTGGGCGCGAGGTGCCGCCAGCATCGCAGCCCATAACTTTTTGATCGGCCCCAACTCAAACTGAGGTTTCCCATGCGTATCGCTGTCGGCGGCATCCATATCGAATGCAGCACCTACAATCCGGTCCTCAACGAGGAGAAGGATTTTCGCGTCGTGCGCGGCGAGGAGCTGACGGCAGCGCCCTATTTCGCCTTCCTCAAGGATTACGACGCCGAATTTCTGCCGACCATCCATTGCCGCGCCATTGCCGGCGGTCCGGTCTCCCGCTCCGCCTATGAGCGCTTCAAGGCCGAATTCCTCGACCGACTGAAACCTATGCTGCCACTCGATGGTCTCTATCTGGCCATGCACGGCGCCATGTATGTGCAGGGCATGGAGGATGCCGAGGGCGACTGGATCACCGCCGCCCGCGATCTGGTCGGCCCGGATTGCACGATCTCGGCCAGCTACGACCTGCACGGCAATGTCAGCCAGCGGATCATCGACGCGCTCGACATGTATTCAACCTACCGCACCGCGCCGCATATCGATGTCGAGGAGACGATGCGTCGCTCGGTGAAAATGCTGGTCGAAAGCCTGAAGACAGGCGTCAAGCCGGTCCTTCTCTGGGCACCGATCCCGGTCGTATTGCCCGGCGAGCGCACCTCGACGGTCGATGAGCCGGCCAAAAGCCTCTACGAGATGATGCCGGAAATCGACGCGATCGACGGCGTCTGGGATGCCTCGCTGATGGTCGGTTACGTCTGGGCCGACGAACCGCGCGCCACCGCCGCCGCGATCATGACCGGCACCGACCGCGCGGTCCTCGAGCGGGAAGCCAAGCGCGTCGCCCAGGCCTATTGGGATGCGCGCGAAAAATTTGTGTTCGGCTGCGAGACCGGTTCGATCGAGGAATGCGTCGACAAGGCGATCGCCGCCAAGACCGCACCGGTGGTTCTTGCCGAATCCGGCGACAATCCGACCGGCGGCGGTGTCGGCGATCGCGCCGAAGTGCTGGCCGACCTGATCGCGAAAAAGGCAACCGGCGTCATCTTCGCCGGCATCGCCGACAAGGCGGCGACAGAGGCCTGCTACGCGGCCGGCGTCGGCGCCGAACTCGACGTGTCGATCGGCGCTTCGCTCGACACGATCGGCAGCCAACCGGTCAAGGCGAAGGTCAAGGTGCAGTTCCTCTACGACACCACCGAACTTGCCGACCGGCAGGCGGTCGTCACGATCGGCGGCATCGAACTCGTCCTCTCCGCCAAGCGCCGCCCCTACCACTACATCGCCGACTTCACCCGCCTCGGCCTCGATCCGAACGGCGCCAAGATCATTGTCGTGAAGTCGGGCTATCTCTCGCCCGAACTGGCGCCGATCGCCAACCCGAACCTGATGGCCCTGTCACCTGGCGTCGTCGACCAGTTCGTCGAGCGCCTGGAACGCCATCACAAGCTCAGGCCGACCTATCCTTTCGACAAAGATTTTGCCTACGAACCGCAGGTGTTTGTTTCGGCGCGGTCGAAGTGAATTTGGCGTGATGTCTCCCGTTGCGTGAGGCGTATGCCGGCGCGTTAGCCCCTCACCCTAACCCTCTCCCCGCGCGCGGGGAGAGGGGACATGCCCCACGACACCGCTAGAGAGGAACGGAGAGGCCACGGCATATCTCCTTCGCCCCGCCGGCGGGGAGAAGGTGCCGGCAGGCGGATGAGGGGCAGTTTGAATCGGACGGTGACGCTTTCAGCATCCCCGAAAAATTTCTCACCGTCGTTCAGACACTTACCCGCTTTCCCTTCTCCGTCCGTCCCCGCGTCCCGCAACGACCCGCATAATCCTGCCGTCATCGGATGGGAAACCGGTTCGCGAACCGGCCGCATCATCCGGCTCGCAAGGTCCGGTTTCCGGTGACGGTCGAGGAAGCGGCTTAAGGGGCCTGACAATCCCCGGAACCGCAAAACGGCCGGGGCAGGCGGAAAGCCTGAATACCCAATACTCCGAAATACCCCGCCTGCCCCACTCCCGCAAAACGCAACCGCCGGATTTTCATCCGCGCGGCCAAAAGTGCTGTCTGGAAAAGAGGTGGCGACGTCGACGGCCGCCTATTCCCCAGCAGTCGCGAAAACCGCGCTGGCGTCGCTGACGATCGCCACATGCGAATAGGCGGCCTGCCCCGCCGCGACTGCGTCGGCGCGTATGATCGCCATGACGATCTGGTCGTGCTCTTCATAGGATTTCGCAAGGCGTCCCGGCAGGCGGAATTGCGCGCGGCGGAAAGGTGCGAGCCGCGCCCGCGTCTGCGTCACCATCTCGAAGACATGGTCGTTATGGGCGCCGCGATAAAGCCTTGTGTGGAATTCGGTATTGTGCGCCGCGTATTCCTCTTCCGCGCCTGAATGCACCAACCGCATCGAGCCACGGTGGTCGAGTTCCAGCGCCCGCCTCTCGTCCACCGTCATCCGCTCGGCCGACAGCCGCGCGCAAATACCTTCAAGCTCGGCCATCGCCTCGAACATCGAGTGAAGATGGGTCTCGGTGACATTGGTGACGACGGCGCTGCGGTTCGGCTCGCGCCCCACAAGCCCCATGGCGCCGAGTTCGCGCAGGGCCTCGCGCACCGGCGTGCGGGAAACCTCGAAGCGTGAGGCGAGCGAGATCTCGTCGAGCTTCTCGCCCGGCAGGAGGGCGCCCGTGACGATCATGTCGGCAATCGCCCGCACCATCTGCTCGACGGTGGTTCCGGTACGGATGACTTCTCTGCGCCTGAGCTGCTTCACGGGACGATTCTACTTGACCTTACAATTTGCATACAGATGCCGTTCCGGACTCCATAAGTCAAATAACGCCGCCAACATCGCGGTAACTTTCAGCTTTCCGATATCGAAAAGGCACCACCGGCGATTGCCGTATTGCCCCTCCGGCGGGTTGCTGAACAAATAATAACTATTGATTATTTCTTAAGCGAAAATGCGATGAATCTGTATGCACTTTTCATTGGAGAGTTTTCGGCTTGTAAAATTTCTGTTCAGTAACAACGGCTTGAGTTCTGGCACGTACATTGCATGCACTTTACTGTACCCGTTCGAAACCGGCCCAGAGCCGCAAGGAGCATGCCGATGACCAAACTCCTTCCCATGAACCGCCGCAATTTCCTCCAGGCTTCCGCCGCCGGCCTGGCTGCTGGTGCCGCCCCCGGCCTGATCGGCTCGCAGGCCATGGCGCAGACGGCGCTGACCGTCGGCTTCATCTATGTCGGCCCGAAGGACGACTATGGCTACAACCAGGCGCATGCCGAGGGCGCGTCCGTCATCAAGAAGATGCCGGGCATCACGCTGGTCGAAGAGGAAAACGTTCCGGAAACCGTCGATGTCCAGAAGACCATGGAGTCGATGATCAACCTCGACGGCGCCACCCTGCTCTTCCCGACCTCGTTTGGCTATTTCGACCCTCATATGCTGGCGATGGCCGCCAAATATCCGAAAGCGCAGTTCCGCCATTGCGGCGGCCTGTGGACCGAGGGCAAGAACCCGATGAATACCGGATCCTATTTCGGCTATATCGGCCAGGGCCAGTATCTGAACGGCATTGCCGCGGCCTATGCGACCAAGAGCAAAAAGATCGGCTTCGTCGCCGCCAAGCCCATCCCGCAGGTGGTCCAGAACATCAATTCCTTCCTGCTCGGCGCCCGTTCGGTCGATCCGACGATCACCTGCCAGGTGATCTTCACCGGTGAATGGTCGCTCGCCGTCAAGGAGGCCGAAGCCACCAACGCGCTGGTCGACCAGGGTGCCGACGTTATCACCTGCCATGTGGACAGCCCGAAGGTGGTCGTCGAGACCGCCGCCCGTCGCGGCGCCTTCGTCTGCGGTTACCATGCGGACCAGAGCGCGCTTGCCAAGGACAAGTACCTGACCGGCGCCGAATGGGCCTGGGGCAATGTCTATACGAGCTTCATCAAGGCCGCCCAGAGCGGCGGCAAGCTCGGCAATTTCGTCCGCGGCGGCCTGAAGGACGGCTTCGTCAAGATGAGCCCGCTCGGACCGGCCGTCTCCGCCGAAGGGCGCAAGAAGTTCGAGGCGACGCTTGCCGAGATCATGACCGGCAAGTTCTCGGTCTTCAAGGGCCCGATCAAGGACAACAAGGGCAATGTCGTCGTCACCGCCGGCAAGTCGTTTGCCGAGGATGCAATCGAACTCGAAAGCATGGGTTACCTGGTCGAGGGCGTCGTCGGGTCCACGTCTTGATCTCGAGGTGAAGGAGAAGCGCCATGACCGTCGAAGCGAACGATCCGGGACTATCGATAGCAACGGGGAGCGGTGCTTCGCTGCGCCCCGTCCTCGAATGGTTGGCGCGACGGGCTGAACCCATGGCGATCGGGCTCGTGGCGATCCTGATCGGCCTGGCGCTTTTCTCCCTCTTCATCCTCGCGATCGGCAAGTCGCCGGTCACCCTCTTCCAGCTCATGTACACGGGCGGTTTCGGAAGCTGGTTCTCGATCCAGAACAGCCTTTCCCGCGCCGCCCCCCTGCTGCTGACCGCGCTCTGCGTCGCGCTGCCGGCACGGCTCGGGCTCGTCATCATCGGCGCCGAGGGCGCGGTCGTGCTCGGCGGCGTCGCAGCGGCGGCCAGCGCCATGCCCTTCATCGGCGTGGTGCCGCCGATCGTGCTCTTCATCTTCATGGGCTTTGCCGCCATGGTGGTCGGCGGCATCTGGATCGGCTTTGCCGGTTTCCTGCGCCACTATCGCGGCGTCAACGAAACGATCTCCTCGCTGCTTCTGGCCTATATCGCGATTGCCCTGATGAACCAGTTCGTCGAAGGGCTGCTGCGCGATCCCGCCAGCCTCAACAAGCCCTCCACCAAACCTCTGCCGAAGGAATACATGCTCGGCCAAATCCCCGGCATGGACGTCCATTGGGGCCTCGTCATCGGCATCGTCGCCTGCGTCCTCTCCTGGGTGCTGATCGAGATCACCAGCTTCGGTTTTGCGGCCCGCATCGCCGGCGGCAATGTCCGCGCGGCGCAGATCCAGGGCCTGCCGGTCGGCAAGCTGATCGTCGGCTTCACCGCCATTGCCGGCGGTTTCGCCGGTCTCGCCGGCATGATCGAGGTCGCGGCGGTCCAGGGCAGCGCCAACGCCTCGCTCGCCGCCGGTTACGGTTACACCGGCATCCTCGTCGCCTTCCTGGCACGCCACAATCCGCTGGCGATCATCCCGGTCGCTATCCTGCTCGGCGGCATCGCAGCATCGGGCGGCCTGATCCAGCGGCGGATGGGCTTGCCCGATGCGACCGTGCTCGTGCTCCAGGGCACGCTGTTCATCGTCATCCTGTTCTGCGAGACCTTCTACGGCCGCTTCAAGATCTTCAATCCCGACCTCTGGAAAAGGAGCTGACCGATGGAAGACACAGGAATCGGCCTCTGGGGCGTGCCGCTGGCGATCTTCGCAGGCGCAATCCGCGTTTCCACCCCGTTCATCTTCGTTTCGCTCGGGGAGACGATCACCGAGCGCTCCGGCCGGATCAATCTCGGGCTTGAAGGCACGCTCGTTTTCGGTGCCATGGCGGCCTATGCGGTGGCTGTGATGACCGGCTCGCCGACATTAGGCGTGCTGGCGGCGATGGCGACCGGCGCCCTGTTCGGCACGATCCACGGCTGGATCTGCAAATGGCCGAAGGTCAACGACATCGCAATCGGCATCGCGATGATGCAGTTCGGCCTGGGCCTCGCCTTCTTCCTCGGAAAATCCTTCATCCAGCCGGTGGCGCCGAAACTGCCCTCCATTCCGCTCGGCAGCTGGTCGGCGGTGCCGCAGGTTCAGGCAGCGCTCAACATCAACGTGCTGTTCTTCATCGGCGCGGCGCTTGCCCTCTTCCTGTTCTGGGCCTTCAAGAACACCCGCATCGGCTTGATCCTGCGCGTCGTCGGCGACAGCACCGATGCCGCCCGCGCCATGGGCATCAGCCCGGACCGTGTACGCCTCCTCGCAACGGCCGCCGGCGGTTCGCTTGCGGCGATCGGCGGCGCCTATCTGTCGCTCTATTACCCCGGTTCCTGGAACGAGGGCATTTCCTCCGGGCAAGGGTTGATGGCGGTGGCGCTGGTGATCTTCGCCCGCTGGAACCCGATCGGCTGCTTCCTCGCCGCCCTGCTGTTCGGCGGTGCAGGCGCGCTTGGGCCGGCCCTGCAGTCGGTCGGCGTCACGCAGGGCTATTACCTGTTCTACGCTGCACCCTACGTGCTCACCCTCATCATTCTGATCGCCACCTCCTCGCCCACCCGCTCGCTTGCCGGCGCGCCGGGCGCGCTCTCGCTGACGAAATAGGCCGCAAACCGAATTGGAGAGACCCGATGAACAGCCTTTCCCCCGCCGCGCTGGCTGGCCAGACACTCAGCTATATCGACGCCGATCCCTATGCCTGGCCTTACAACGGCGACCTGAGACCTCAGAACACAGCCCTCATCATCATCGACATGCAGACCGATTTTTGCGGCAAGGGCGGTTATGTCGATCACATGGGTTACGACTTAGCCCTGGTGCAGGCGCCGATCGAACCGATCAAGCGCGTCCTCGCCGCCATGCGCGCAAAAGGCTACCACATCATCCACACCCGCGAAGGCCACAGGCCCGACCTCGCCGACCTGCCCGCCAACAAGCGCTGGCGCTCGCAACGCATCGGCGCCGGCATCGGCGATCCCGGCCCCTGCGGCCGCATCCTGACGAGGGGCGAGCCCGGCTGGGACATCATCCCGGAACTCTACCCGATCGAAGGCGAAGTCATCATCGACAAGCCGGGCAAGGGCTCGTTCTGCGCCACCGACCTCGAACTCATCCTCAACCAGAAGCGCATCGAGAACATCGTGCTGACCGGCATCACCACCGATGTCTGCGTCTCGACCACGATGCGCGAGGCGAACGACCGCGGCTTCGAATGCCTGATGCTGGAAGACTGCTGTGGCGCCACCGATTACGGCAACCACCTCGCCGCCATCAAGATGGTCAAGATGCAGGGTGGCGTCTTCGGTGCCGTCTCCAATTCCGAAGCACTCGTGAAGGCCCTGCCCTGATGCCTTCGCTGCGTGCCCACGTCTATCGCATACCCGCCGACGGCCCGGACGATGTCGCCGGCGTCGAGGCGTTGTTTGCGGGCGGTCTTGCGGCGAAGAACGTCGTGGCGGTGCTCGGCAAGACCGAAGGCAACGGCTGCGTCAACGATTTCAGCCGTGGATACGCGACCCGCAGCTTCGACGACTTGTTCCACAGGCATGGGGTCGATGGGGTCTCAACCGTCATGTCGGGTGGAACCGAAGGCGCGCTTTCGCCGCACTGGACGATCTTCACCCGCGAAACTGTGGAAGCGCCCGGCGAACGAGCGCTTGCAATCGGTGCCTCCCGCACACCCGTTCTGCCCACCCATCATCTCGGACGCCGGCAACAGGTTCTGCTCGTCGCCGACGGGGTCAGGGCGGCAATGCGGGATGCCGGTATCGACGACCCGGCGGATGTGCATTTCGTCCAGATCAAATGCCCGCTGCTGACGTCGCGCCGGATCTCCGAGGCGGAGGCCGCGGGCGCCACCGTCGCGACCCGCGACACGCTGAAGTCGATGGGCCTGTCGCGCGGCGCCTCCGCGCTCGGCGTCGCGGTGGCGCTTGGCGAGGTCGGCGAAGCGGAAATCGCCGATGCCGATATCGGTATCCGTTTTGACCTCTTCTCGAATTGCGCCTCGACATCGGCCGGTGTCGAACTGATCGACCACGAGATCATCGTCCTCGGCATGAGCTCCCAGTGGTCCGGCCCCTTCGCGATCGATCATGCCGTCATGGAAAACGCGATCGACGCATGTTCAGTCCGCCGGGCGCGTGAACGCTTGCCGGAAAACAGCCGCCTTGCAGCGGTTCTCGCCAAGGCCGAGCCGGACCCTTCCGGCAAGATCGGCGGCAAGCGCCATACGATGCTGGACGATTCCGACATTTCCGGCACGCGCCACGCCCGCGCTTTCGTCGGCGGCGTTCTCGCGGGCGTTTTCGGCATGACCGACCTCTACGTCTCGGGCGGCGCCGAGCATCAGGGACCACCCGGCGGCGGCCCCGTCGCTATTATCGTCGAAAAGGAGACTTGAAGTGAGCATCGTTCGCGATACCCCACTCCCCCAGGCCGGCAAGGCGGTCGGCATCGAAACGCTCGGCATGACCATGCGGTTCGGTTCCTTCACCGCGCTCGACAACGTCTCGATCAGCGTGCCCGCCGGCTCGTTCCATGCTCTGCTCGGCGAAAACGGCGCCGGCAAGTCGACGCTCGTCAAATGCATCATGGGCTTCTACCACGCGACATCGGGCTCGCTCTCGGTCGACAGCCGCGAAGTCTCGGTCGCCTCGCCCAAGGATGCCGCCACCTACGGGCTCGGCATGGTCTACCAGCATTTCACGCTGGTGCCCTCGCTGACCGGCGCCGAAAACCTGGTGATCAGCCGCACCTCCGTGCCCTCGGTGATCAACTGGGCGAAGGAACGCAAGAATCTTGCCGCCTTCATGGAGCGCATGCCGTTCCAGATCCCGCTCGAACGGCCGGTGAGCGAGCTGGCGGCCGGCGAGAAGCAGAAGCTGGAGATCGTCAAGCAGCTCTATCTCGGCCGTTCCTTCCTCGTGCTCGACGAACCGACCTCGGTGCTGACGCCCGCCGAAGCCGACGAGATGCTCGGCATCGTGCGCGGCATGACCGAGCGCGGCGAACTGACGGTGCTGATGATCAGCCACAAGTTCCACGAGGTGACGAAGTTTGCCGATGCGGTCTCGATCCTGCGTCGCGGCAAGCTGGTCGGCACCGGCAAGGTCAGCGAACTTTCCACCTCCGACATGGCGGGAATGATGATCGGCGACGTCAAGCTCGCCGAACTCGACAGCCGCCTGCCGGTGCCGGAAGCCGCGAAATCGGTATTGAAGGTCGAACAGGTCAAGGCGCCGGATCGCTCCGGGCTGAAGACGATCGAGATCGACAACCTGACGGTCCGATCCGGCGAGATCGTCGGCATCGCCGGCATTTCCGGCAATGGCCAGAAGGAACTGACCGAGATCCTCGCCGGCCAGCGCCCGACCGACGGAGGCACGGTGACCGTCAACGGCGAAGCCTATGGCGCGACCCGCCCAGAAACCCGCAGGAACAACGTCCGCTTCATCCCCGAAGAACCCCTCCAGAACGCCTGCGCGCCAAAAATGACGGTCAGCGAAAACCTCGCCTTCCGCACCTTCGACCTGAAGGGTGACGGCAAGGATGCGATCTGGCTGAACAAGGGCGAAATGAAGAAGCGCGCCTCCTCGCTGATCTCGGATTTCAAGGTGAAGACCGCCTCGTCCTCTTCGCCGATATCAGCCCTTTCCGGCGGCAACGTGCAGCGGGCGGTGCTGGCGCGCGAACTCACCGGCGACGTCGATCTGCTGATCGTCTCCAACCCCTGTTTCGGCCTCGACTTCTCGGCCGTCGCGGAAATCCGCGCCCGCATCATGCGCGCCCGCAACTCGGGCACCGCCGTGCTGCTGCTCTCGGAAGATCTCGACGAACTGCTGGAAATGTCGGACCGCATCATGGTGATCTCGGAGGGTAAGCTGGTCTACGAAACACCGATCCGCGCCGCCGATATCGGCGTCATCGGCGCCCATATGGCGGGGCATCACTGATGGCCGAGGGGATAATCGAGATCAAGGCAGAACCCTTCGCCTTCCCGGCGAAACCGGAAACGCTGGCGCTTATCGTCATCGACATGCAGCGCGACTTCGCCGAGCCTGGCGGTTTTGGCGCCAGCCTCGGCAACGATGTCGGCCGCATCACCAAGATCGTGCCGGACGTCAAACGCCTCATCCAGGGGTTTCGCGATGCCGGCCTGCCGGTCATCCACACGATGGAATGCCACAAGCCGGACCTTTCCGACCTGCCGCCCGCCAAGCGCGACCGTGGCAATCCGACGCTCCGGATCGGCGATCTCGGCCCGATGGGTCGGGTTCTGATTTCAGGCGAACCGGGCACGGCGATCCTGCCTGAACTTGCGCCGATCGACGGCGAAGTGGTGATCGAAAAGCCCGGCAAGGGCGCCTTCTACGCCACCGAGCTTGGCGACGTGCTGAAGGCGAAAGGCATCAGCCAGCTCGTCTTTGCCGGTGTGACGACGGAAGTCTGCGTCCAGACGACGATGCGCGAGGCGAACGACCGCGGCTACGAATGCCTGCTCGCCGAAGAGGCGACCGAGAGCTATTTCCCCGAGTTCAAGGCCGCCGCCATCGCCATGATCCGCGCCCAGGGCGCCATCGTCGGCTGGACCGCTCATGTCGACGACATTCTGGACGGGATCACGCCTAAGGGGATGACCGATGCCTGAATCAACCCGCGAACTTCTGACGCTAGGCGGATGGAAAGACTTGGAATTCGAGCCCTTCCGCGACGAGGTCACGATCCACTGGATCCGCCCCTTCGAAGGCGACCAGCCGGGTGTGGCGCTGCTGAAATACGAGGCCGGCGCCGGCGTTCCCCGCCACCGCCATGAAGGCCTCGAAACCATTCTGGTGCTCGAGGGCGTGCAATCCGACGAGGCCGGCGACTCCGGCCGCGGCAGCTATATCGTCAATGCGCCCGGCACCGAACACTCCGTCTGGAGCGATACCGGCTGCGTCGTCCTGATCCAGTGGGACCGGCCGGTGACAATACTGGAAGAGGAAATGGCATGAGCTTGCCGGAACAGACGCCCGCCTTCGACATCGCCTCGCTTCACGCGTTCTACCAGGATGGCGGCAGTGTCGCGCAGATCGTCGAGGCGGTTTTCGCGCGGATCGCCGAGGTCGATGATCCCGGCATCTTCATCCACCTGGCCGACAGGGAGACGGCGCTAGCGGAAGCCGCAAGCCTTGGCGCCTTTGATCCGGCGAAACCGCTCTTCGGCATTCCCTTCGCGGTGAAGGACAATATCGACGTCGCCGGCATGCCGACCACCGCCGCCTGCCCGGACTATGCCTACATGCCCGAGAAGGACGCGACCGTGGTCGGCCTGCTCAAGGCAGCCGGTGCGATCGTCATCGGCAAGACCAATCTCGACCAGTTCGCGACCGGCCTCGTCGGGGTACGCTCGCCCTATCCGATCCCCAAAAACGCCATCGACGCAAGGCTCGTGCCGGGCGGCTCATCTTCCGGGTCGGCTGTGGCAACCGCGCAGGGCATCGTCAGCTTCGCTTTAGGCACCGATACCGCCGGCTCGGGGCGCATCCCGGCCGGCCTCAACAATATCGTCGGGCTGAAGCCGAGCGTCGGCGCGCTGTCGACCACAGGCGTCATTCCCGCCTGCCGCACGCTCGACTGCGTCTCGATCTTCGCGCTGACCACGGACGACGCGTGGAAGGTCTTCTCCGTCGCCGCGAAATACGACGAGACGGACGCCTATTCGAAGGTCGCGCCAGTAACCGGCTTCGGCTCCGCGCCACCGGTACTGACGGTCGGCGTGCCTGCCAAGGCGGACCTGCAATTCTTCGGTGATACGGTCATGGAGGCAGCCTATGGCGATGCCGTATCGATGCTTGCAAGGCTCGGGCATCGCATCGTCGAAGTGCCCTTCGGCGATTTCTACAAGGTCGCCAACCTGCTCTACGAAGGCGCCTGGGTCGCCGAGCGTTATGCCGCGGTAAAGCCGTTCTTCGACACGAAGGAAGAGAGCTTCCATCCGGTAACGCGAAAAATCTACGGCAGCGCCAAATCGCTCTCCGCAGCCGACGCCTTCAAGGGTCTATATGCACTGCAGGCCCTGAAGAAAACACTGGCGCCTCTGATCGCCTCCGTCGATCTCTTCTGTGTGCCAACCGCGCCGACCCACTACACGGTTACCGATCTGGAAGCGGAGCCGATCCGGGAAAACTCGCGGCTCGGCACCTATACCAACTTCGTCAATCTGCTCGACATGTGTGGCATCGCCGTGCCGACCGGCACCCGTGCCGACGGCCTGCCGGCAAGTGTCACGCTGCTCGCGCCTTTCGGCCGCGACGGCCTCACCGCATCGGTTGCCCGCGACCTTCACCAGGCGAGCGGCCTTTCGCTCGGCGCCGCCGGCTGGCCGCTTCCCGCACCATCCGAAACGCCTGTCGCAATCGCCAGCGACGACCTGATCGACGTCATCGTGGTCGGTGCGCACCTATCCGGCATGCCTCTCAACCATCAGCTTACCGATCTCGACGGCACCTTCTCCCGGGTCGCGAAAACCTCCGCCGCCTACAAGCTTTATGCACTTGCCGGCACGGTGCCGCCGAAACCCGGCATGGTCCGCGTCGCCGAAGGCGAAGGCGGCGAGATCGAGGTCGAGGTCTGGAAGCTGACGCCAGCGGGCTTCGGCCTGTTCGTCGCAGCGATCCCGCCGCCGCTCGGCATCGGCACCGTCACCCTGTCGGACGGCACCTCGGCCAAGGGGTTTCTGGCCGAACCGTTCGCGCTTCAGGGCGCACTCGACATCACCGCCTATGGCGGCTGGCGGGCCTATCTCAAGGAGTTCGCGTCGCTGCCGCGGGTTGGCAGCGTCGGCTGATCTGCTGCGGCTGACCACGCGGGCACGCAAATCCGGAAAAGATGCGCATGTGCGGGAACGCCTTCACGCGCCGCCGGTTCGACTGCTGCGCCAATCAGGCGCTGGAGGAGAAACCATGGGTATAGAACAGGCTCCGACCGAAAAGGGTCGGCAATCCGCACGCGGTCTGAAGCAGAGCACCCGCAAGGAAGAGAAGAAGGTCGAAGTTCAAAAGGGATCGGACCTCGCCAAGGGCGCCGAACGTTTTGAGGAAAGGTCGAAAAGCTCGGACGGCAAAAGCGCCGGCACCAAGCAGAGGTAGAGCCTAAACCGCCCTGCCCTTTACATCGACCAGGTCTCGCTGATGCGGCGAATGCATTGCAGCAGGTTGACCGTCGGCGGCGTCATCAGGCCCTTCTTGCGGCGGTAGACGCGGAACGTCCGCTGCCAGTCGAGCTCGGGCACGTTGACCCGTGCCATGTTGCCTCGTTCCACCTCCTCGCGCACCAGGGGCAGCGGCATCCAGCAGAACATCGCTTCCGAGAGAACCGCGGCTTTTAGAACCGGCACGGAGCGGGAGACGATCGACGGCGCGTTCGGCTCCAGCGCATTGTCATGGAACCGCCGCTGCCACTCCCTGACGGTCGGTGTGCTCGGTGGAGGCATGGCCCAGTCGAACTTTCCCGCTTCCGCGAGCGTCACGTGCTCCCGTTTAATGATCGGATGATCGGACCTTGCAAAAACCGACACCGTGTCGTGCATGATGTCAGGCGTCGCCATGATGATATCGTCGTCCAGATAGGGTTCCGGCGAAATCGCGATATCGATCGTTCCACCCTTCAGCCCTTCCAGCACCCGGTCTTCCAGGTCTTCGATGACCTGGTACTGCACTTCCGGATGCTGTTTGCGCATCTCGCCGATCACCGCGATGATGAAACCGCCGACGACGCTCGCCACCCCGCCGATCCGCACCACGCCGCGGCTGGCGCCGCGCATCTGCTGGATCACGTCTGTCGCATTACCGATCTCGGAAACGACCAGTTTGGCATAGGGAAGCAGGGCATCTCCGAAGACGGTCGGCACCACGCCGCGCGTGGTGCGCTCGAACAGAGGAACGCCGTAGCTGTCCTCCAGCCGCTTCAGCATGCGTGTGATCGCCGGCTGCGTCATGTTCAAGGCGGTGGCGGCCGCGCCGAGGCTGCCGCGCCGCGCGCATTCCAGAACGATTTGAGCCGATCGCACATCCAAAGTCATGCCTTGATGTAATGGATTATTGGAAATTCTTCAATTCCAAGATAGGGCGCTATCTGCGACACTTCCCATGACAAGACATGCGCTCAGGGTGGGAGCCCTGAAAGGCCGGGAGGAGGCCTCGAAGCTATGAACAAGATGTCGCTGGATTTCCTGTCCAGCAGCACGAAGCTGCGTGGACAGACCGTAAGCGAGGCGGTTTTCGACTTTCTGAGGCAGAAGGGCATCGACCGCATTTTCGGCAATCCGGGCTCCACCGAACTGCCGATGTTCGTCAACGTGCCGGACGATTTTTCCTACGTGCTCGGCCTGCAGGAATCGATCGTCGTTGCGATGGCGGACGCCTACGCGCAGACGAGCCGCAAGCCGGCCTTCGTCAACCTGCATTCCGCCGCCGGCCTCGGCCATGCGCTCGGCAATATCTACACGGCCTATCGTAACCGCGCACCGCTGATCATCACCACCGGTCAGCAGAGCCGCGAACTGCTGCCCCACGACCCGTTCCTGTTCGCCGAAAACCCGACCGAGTTTCCGAAGCCCTATGTGAAATGGGCGTGCGAACCGGCCCGCGCCGAAGACGTGCCGGCGGCGATTGCCCGCGCCTATTATATGGCGATGCAGCCCCCCCGCGGCCCGGTCATGGTGTCGGTTCCGTTGAGCGACTGGCAGGCGCAGGCCGCCCCGATCGCCATCCGCGACGTGGAAACGGTGATCAGCGCCCCCGCCTCGGCGATCGACGATCTGGCCCGCCGGTTGAACGATGCCAAGGAGCCGGTGCTCGTTGTCGGACCGGGCGTCGATATCGACAATGCCTGGGACGCCACGGTGCGGCTTGCGGAAATCCTGCAGGCGAAGGTGTGGGTAAGCCCGCTTTCGTCCCGCTGCAGTTTTCCCGAGCGCCATCCGCTGTTTGCCGGTTTCCTGCCGGCCTTCCAGCCGAAGCTCGCGAACTGCCTGCATGGCGCCGATCTCGTGCTGGTGCTCGGCGCGCCGGCCTTCACCTATCATTTCGCCGGCTCCGGCCCGGATATTCCGGCAGGTGCGGAACTGTGGCTGGTCACCGACGACCCTGCCCAGGCGGCGAGCGCCATCGTCGGCAACGCCATGGTCTCGAACCTGCGCGCCGCCACCGAAAGCCTCGTCTACCGCCTGCGCTGCCGCCCGCAACGAACGAGCGGACCGGCCCGCACCATTCCGCGCCTGAAAACACCGAAGGGCATCACCCAGGAATTTTTCTACCAGACGCTCGCCGACGTTCGCTCGCCTGACAGCATCGTCTTCGAGGAAGCCCCAAGCGGCCGCGATGCACTGCACGACTTCTTGCCCATCGAACGGCCCGGCGGCTTTTTCGCCACCGCCAGCGGCGGCCTAGGATATGCCCTGCCCGGCTCGGTCGGCGCCGCCCTGACCAGGCCGGAACAGCCGGTCATCGCCGTCATCGGCGACGGATCGAGCCTCTATTCCATCCAGTCGATCTGGTCCGCCGTCGAATACGATGCCGATCTGATGATCGTTATCCTCAACAACGGCGGCTACAAGGTGCTGAAGGCGATTGCCGAGCGGAGTGGCTCCGGCCGCATCGACGGTGTCGACATCGGCCACATGGATTTCGTCAAGATCGCCGAGGCGCAGGGCTGCAAGGCCGTTCGCTGCGAAAAGGGCGACGAACTGTCGTCATGCCTGCGGGACCTTCTCAAGATGAAGGGGCCGCGGCTTTTGGAAATCATTCTATCCGAGGAGGAGACTGAAATGAATGTCGCGGTCAGAAACGAACAGGCCCTGAAAACCCCCGAAAAGTTCTTCATCGGCGGTGAATGGGTTGCCCCGCTCGGCACCAACAAGCTCGATGTCATCTCGCCGGTGACCGAAGAAGTGCTGATGAGCTATCCCGAAGCCAGCAATGCCGATATCGACAAGGCCGTTGCCGCCGCCCGCGACGCCTTCGACAATGGCCCGTGGCCGCGCATGACCTTCAAGGAACGCGCCGGTTACCTGCGCAAGATCGCCGACCTCCTGACCGCCCGCCTCGACGAGATCGCCAATGCCTGGACCACCCAGGTCGGCGCGCCGATCTTCCTGACCAAGAAGCTCGTCGGCCAGAACCCCGGCCTCTACAACTATTATGCAGGCCTGATCGAGAACGACGAGTTCGTCGATCAGCGCAAGCGCGCCGATGGCGGCGAAGTCCGTGTCGTGCGCGAGCCGGTCGGCGTCTGCGCCGCGATCACGCCGTGGAACGCGCCGATGGTGCTCCTCAACTACAAGGTCTCGGCAGCGCTTGCCGCCGGCTGCACGATTGTCGCCAAGCCCTCGCCGGAAACCCCGCTGGATGCCTATCTTCTGGCCGAATGCATCGAAAAGGCCGGGCTGCCCAAGGGCGTATTCAACCTCGTTCCGGCCGGCCGCGATGGTGGCGACTACCTCGTCCGCCACAAGGGCGTCGACAAGGTGTCGTTCACCGGCTCGACCATTGCCGGCAAGACCATCGCCGCCGCCTGCGCCGACCGCCTTGCCCGCGTCAGCCTCGAACTCGGCGGCAAGTCGGCAGCCGTGCTTCTCGACGATGCCGACTTCGCCAAGGCCCTGCCGGCGCTGATGGTCTATTCCATGCCGATCACCGGCCAGGTCTGCTTCTCGCTGACCCGCATCCTGGTGCCGGAATCCCGCAAGCAGGAATTCATCGACCTCTACGTGGGCGCGGTGAAGAACATCAAGGTCGGCGACCCGGCCGATCCGACCACCCAGATGGGGCCGCTCACCATGGCCCGCCAGCTTGCCCGCGTCGAAGGTTACATTGCTGCCGGCCGTGCAGGCGGTGCGACGGTTGCCTGCGGCGGCGGCCGTCCGGCCGGTCTCGACAAGGGCTATTTCATCGAACCTACCGTCTTCACCGACGTGACGATGGACATGAAGATCGCTCAGGAAGAAATCTTCGGCCCGGTCGTGTCGATCATCAGCTACAAGGACGATGAGGAAGCGGTCAAAATGGCCAATGACACGACATACGGCCTGTCCGGCGCGGTCTTCAGCTCCGATCCGGAGCGTGGTTATGCCTTTGCCCGCCGCATGCGGACCGGCAGCGTGACGGTCAACGGCATGATCGTCGACATCCACCACCCGTTCGGCGGGTTCAAGCAGTCCGGCATCGGCCGCGAGGGTGGTCCCGAAGGCCTCGAAAACTACTTCGAGGTCAAGACGATCCACATGGCCTGAGACCATAGAGTCCAAACAGAAAGGCCGCCGGGTTCATGATCCGGCGGCCTTCTTGTTTCGAAATGTCTGGTGGATCAGAGCACTTCGAAAACGCCGATCCTGACGGCATTTGCCAAACGCTCGCCGGTGCCGATGAACATGGTGTGGTTGAGCCAGGTGTATCTCGGATCACCGGTCTGCAGGCGCGGGCTCGTGCGCATATAATAGAGCGCCGGATCGACCGTCTCGCCCGCCGCCAGCCTTGCCAGCACGTCCGGCGGCCCGTGCCGGAAACCGAAATTGCGGATGTCGATCATCGCCCCGTCATGGGTCTCGATCACGTAACGGGTGTCGAGTTCCGCGTAACCGGCATCATAGACGCTCTGCCAGTCCGCGCCGAGATTGAGGACACGCCCGGAAAGGCGCTCCCCTTCGACGACGCCGCCGATGATCGGGATGATCCGCCAGCGGCCGCCCGGGCCGCCTCCCTTCTCGATCGGCGTGCCGAGTTCGGCGCGGATTTCGCAAAGCTGTCTGAGGCTCGGTGCCATCATGTGCGTTATCTCATCGTTTGCGGCAGCCACAGCGAAATCACAGGGAACGCCACCAGCAGGAAAAGCCGGATGATATCGTTGAGAATGAAAGGCATGACGCCGCCGTAGATCGTGGTGATCTTCACGTCCTTCGCAATCGAATTGATGACGAAGACATTGATGCCGACGGGCGGCATGATCATGCCGAGCTGGCAGGCGACGACGATGATGATGCCGAACCAGACGGGGTCGAAGCCAAGATGGCTGATGACCGGGAACACGATCGGCACGAGCAGGATGATCATCGCCATCTCGTCCATCAAAGCCCCGGCAATGAGGAAAATGACCAGGATCAGCGTCAGCGTCCCATAGGGCCCGAGATCCATTCCGACCAGCAGTGCTGTCAGCTTCTGCGGCGACTGGGTGATCGCCAGGAAATAGCCGAACAGGATGGCGCCGATCAGCACGCTGAACAGCGAGACCGACGTCCGGAGCGACTCCACGAGGCTCGCCATGATGGACCGATAGTTTAACCGGCCCCGCAGCAAGCCGATGACCATGGTCATCAACGCGCCGACCGCCGCCGCTTCCGTCGCGGTTGCTATACCGAGATAGATGACCCCGATGACGGAGATGAAAAGAAGCATGACGGCCCAGACGTCCCGAAGCGATGCGAGAGCTTCCCTCAGCTCGAACGGCTTTCCGGGCGGCAACCGCTTGCCATGGGCGATCAGCACGGTCGCCATGTACATGAAGGTCGCCATGATGCCGGGGATGATGCCGGCCATAAGCAGCTGCGCGACATCCGTCTCCGTCAGAAAGGCGTAGACGACCATGATCACCGAAGGCGGGATCAGAATGCCGAGCGTGCCGCCTGCGGCGATAACGCCGGTCGAGGTAGCATCGGCGTATTTCGCCTTGCGCATCTCGGGCAGCGCGATGCGGGTCATTGTCGCGGCGGTCGCAATCGAACTGCCGCAGATCGCCGCAAATCCGGCGCAGGCGCCGATCGTGGAGAGGGCGAGCCCTCCCCGGAACTGTCCGAGCCAGGCATTGCCCGTCCTGAACAATTCCCGCGACATGCCGGAATTGGTGGCAAAGGCCCCCATCAGGATAAAGAACGGCACGAGCGTCAGGTTGAAATCGGTAATGACGCGAATCGGCGATGTCGTCAGCAGGTTGAGCGCCGGCGACATGCCGCGCATGGCGGCAAACCCGAATATGCCGACCAGCCCCATCGAAACGCCGAGCGGAACGCGCAGGCCCATGAGCACGAACATGGCGACAAAGCCGCCGATAGCGACGAGATCAGCGGTATTCATACGCCATGGCCCTCAAGCGGATCGATATCTTCAGGTTCGCGCCGAACGAAAGGCGAGATCGCGGTGGTGACGACGGCCGATGCACAGCCGAGCCAGATCAGCCCGATCAATGGCCAGACGGGGATGCGCAGATCGAACGTCGCTTCATTGCTCCGATAGGCGCTGGCGAGGCGGAAGAACATCATGTAGGCGAGCATGGCCGTGAAGACGAGGAGCAGCGCCCAGGCGATGAAATTGAGGATGCGGCGTCCCCGCGGCCCCATCGGCTCGTAGAGCAGGTCGACCGCAATGTGCCCGCCGCGATAACCGAGCGACGCCAGGCCCCACATGATGCAGGCGCCGATCAGATAGCGCGAAATATCGAAGGAGTCGGGGATCGGCCACGCCAGGACATAGCGGCCAACGGTGGAAGCGACGATCAGGATGGTACACAGCCCCAGCAGGATGCCTGCCACAAGATCGACCACGTCGCTGAAGCGTTCCAGATAGCGGTTCATGGACAGCACTCGATGAACGGATGGAAAAGGGCGGGCGCCGCGACAGCACCCGCCTGCGAATGGTCCGCACGCGCTATTTCACGTCGGCACCGTATTTCTTGAGCGTCTCTTGCAGGCTCGCCCAGGCCGCCTTGGCGTCTATGCCGGCCTTGGTGGCTGCAGTCTCCCATTCGCCCTGCAGCGAACCCGTCGCCTTTTTCCAGAGGCCCACCTCATCCGGGGTTGGCTTGTAGAGGGTGTGGCCGCCCGCATCGATCATCTTCTGGCGCCCGGCCGCTTCCGCATCGGCCCATTTGCTGGCCATCTTCTCGGCCCAGTCGGGCGTGCAGTGATCGTCGATCACCTTACGGTCGGCGGCGGAAAGCCCGTCGATCTTGGCCTTGTTCATCACAAAGGCGAAGGTCGTGGCATAGAACGGCAGGTCGAGATGATGCTTGGTCACGTCCTGCAGACCGAACGTATAGATCGAGTTCCAGGGCGAGGCGGTCATGTCGGCACCTCCCTTGGAGATCAGTTCGCGCATTTCGCCCGCCGGCACCTGCACCGATGCGGCCCCGAGCGAGCTCACCATGCGCGCCATGGTCGCGTGCGCCGGGCGAATGTTCTTGCCCTTCAGGTCGGCCGGAACCTGGATCGGTCCCTTGACGCCGTGCAGCGTCCCCGGGTCATGCAGATGCACCATGCAGACGTAGACGTCCTTCATTTCCTTCTGGGCGTACTGTCCATACCATTCGTCGAGCGCCCGCGACCCGCCCTTGGCATTGGCGATCAGGAAGGGAATTTCGCCCGCCGCGATGATCGGGAAGCGCCCCGGCTGATAACCCGGATTGATGAAGCCGATATCGACGATGCCGTCGCGCGCCATGTCGTAATGATCGGGTGCGGCGCCGAGCTGCGAAGCGGGGTATATGGTGATGTTGATGCGCCCGCCGGACGCCTCCTTGATCGATTTCGCCCAAGGCTCCATCCCGCCCGGCTGCAGCGCATGGGTGGCGGGGACCCAGTGCGACAACGTCAGTTCCACATCGGCGGCGTGAGCGGGTGCAATCAGCGCCGCGAGGCAGGCCGAAGCGAGCAATGCCTTCAGTTTCATGTGTTTCTCCTCCCTTTGAGATCAGAGACCGGCGGGGCTCCCTCCCCGCTCCGGCCAGCGAATATCGCGGTCAACCCACCAGGAAAGTTCAAGCCCCGGCTGGATCGACAAAGTCGTTGGAAATTCCGTGACGAGCCGCAATTGCGGCGCCCATAAAAACGGCCGGCGAAAGGTCGGCAGCGGCGCGGCCCCTCGTCATCTCGGCAGCCGAAACCGAACCTGCCATGTCTGTGGCAGATGCAACTGTCCCGGCCATCTGTGTATACATCGATTTCCTCCCATGCCCGGTCTCCCAAGGTGACGCCGTCCTCCCGACATCGCCTACCCGAACGTTCGAATTTCAACACATCCAGGCTGAAACGACAAGCTTCCATTTCGCTTTGGGATACAAAAAGTCAGGGTTCCTGAGATTTTTCCGATAGGCACTTCAACCGCGGTTCAAACCGTCTAGAATGTCGCAACAGCACTTCATGCATACACGGCAGGAAGAATGGGGTAACAAGGCGGGGCTGGGAGACCCTGATCTGAAGGAGGGAATGTTCGGCCGGTAGAAGCTGCCGGCCGATCGGTTGGGATACGGTATCGGCGTCCAAAACCGTTCGCGGAAACGCCGGGACGCGCCAGGATTTTCGGCCCTGGTTGCTTTGGATCCGTACCGGATCGAGGGGCACGATTATTCAAGTCATCATTGCGGCATCAGGGAGGAAGAAAAAATGGATGATCTCGTCACGCCGGTCGGTCAGACGATTGCGAAACTCAAAGGCATTCTCGGCGACAGGCTGGTGACCTCGGCTTCCGTCCGGGAGCATCATAGCCATGACACGTCGCGGCTCACCCCTCACCTGCCCGATGCCGTCGCCTTTCCGCGCACCGAAGAAGAGGTCCAGGCGATCGTTTCGGCTTGTGCTGCGCATGGGGTGCCGGTCGTGCCCTTCGGCGCGGGGTCTTCGATGGAAGGCCATACGATCCCGATCCGCGGCGGCATCTCGCTCGATACCCGCGAGATGAACAGGATCCTCGAGATCCGGCCGCAAGACCTGCTGGCCGTCGTCCAGCCCGGCGTCACCCGCAAGCAGCTCAACGTGGACCTGCGCGAAACCGGCCTGATGTTCTCGGTCGATCCCGGCGCCGACGCCTCGATCGGCGGCATGGCGTCGACGCGCGGCAGCGGCACCACTTCGGTCCGCTACGGCACGATGCGCGAAAACGTGCTGGCTCTCCGGGTGGTGACACCCGATGGCGAGGCGATCCAGACCGGTTCGCGGGCCAGAAAATCCTCATCCGGCTACGATCTCACACATCTCTTTGTCGGTTCGGAGGGCACGCTCGGCGTGATTACCGAACTCACCATCCGCCTGCATCCCATTCCGGAAGCCGTGTCGGTTGCCTTCTGTCCTTTCCCGACTGTCGCCAATGCCGTGGAAGCGGTGATCGAGGCGGTGCAATATGGCATTCCGGTCGCTCGCGTGGAGTTTCTGGACGAAGTGGCGATCGCCAGCGTCAATAACTATTCCAAGCTAGACATGCCGGTCGCCCCGACGCTGTTTTTCGAATTCCACGGCACGTCCGCCTGGGTCGAGGAACAAGCGAAGCTCGTCGAAGAGATCACCAGGGGCCACAATGCGATCTCCTTCCGCTGGACGGCCGATGCCGACGAGCGGGCAAAACTCTGGCAGGCTCGCCACGACCTTTTCTGGGCGACCAAGGCGATCATTCCGGGCTTTGAGCTCTATACCGGCGACATCTGCGTGCCGATCTCCAGGCTTGCCGAAAGCATCGTTGCCGCGCGCGCCGATATCGACGCCTCCTCGCTGACGGGCCAGATCATCGGCCATGTCGGCGACGGCAATTTCCACACCGCCTACCTGATCGATCCGAACAATCCGGAGCATCTTAAGGAAGCCGACGAGATGGCCGACCGCGTCGTCGAACGGGCACTCGCCGTCGGCGGCACGGCGAGCGGCGAACACGGCATCGGCATCGCCAAGCTCAAATTCATGCGCCGCGAACACGGCAAGGCGGTGGATGTGATGAAGAAGATCAAGGCGGCACTCGATCCGCTGGGGATCATGAACCCCGGCAAGATGGGTGATGCAGGCTAAAAACAGGGGCAACGGTCCCTCCCGTCGCCCCCAAAACGCAAAAACGGCGCCCGGAGGCACCGTTCTCATGTCATATCCTGGGAGGATATCAGACCTTCTTGGTGCGCCAGCTTTCGGCATAGTTTTCGCGGGCTTCGGCGGCATAGGGGGTTGGCGAGACGCGGACCCGGATTTCGGCCTGTTTGTGGCCCTTTTCGATCGACGTCTTGCCGGTTCCGCCGTTCGGTTCGCCCCAGATCAGCGTCAGGACGTCGCCTTCCTGGACATCCGCGTCGACGACGCCGAGCGACAGCATGCAGCGTTCGTTGTAGCTGTAGCCGTTGAACATCGACATGCCGACGACCTTGTCGCCATGCATGATCCTGTCGGCGCTCGAAGATGCGTAGTTCGGCTGCGGCAGGTCGATCCACTTGTAGGCCTCGCCGCCGGGTACGAAGTTCGAGGCGATGACCTTCATCACGTCTTCCGCGTTCCACTCGAAGGTGACCTTCTTGCGCTGCGGCTGACCCTTCATCTTTTCCAGCGCCTCGCGGCCGACGAAGTCGTGGTCGAACTTGATGTAGATGCCGTAACCCAGTTCGTACGGATTGACGTAATAGTCTTCGATGTTGTCGGAGACGAGGCTGCCGCCGATCGAGCCGGTCGCTTCATAGCTGTCTTCCGTCAGCCAGTCGCGATAACCCTGCAGTTCGGCGCCGGTGTAGATGCCCGGCAGCGGCGAGGGAATCCAGCCGGATTCCAGCGTGTTGGTGGAATAGGCGCGCGCCCCGACGAGGTAGAGGTCGACGCCGGCATCCCTGGCGGCCTTGACGATGATCTCGCGGACTTCATCCTTTTCGGCATAAGGTCCCCAGACTTCGAGGCCGGGCGCGCCGGCCATGCCGTGGCGCAGGGCCTGTACCTTCTTGGAGCCGATATTGATCCAGTCGACATGGAAAAACTTGATGTCGGGGATCGGGCCGCCATTCATCTTTTCAAAGATCTTCGGAGCGTCCGGACCCTGAATCTGGAAGCGGTAGTGAACGCGATTGACTTCCTTGCCGTCCGGGCGCGAAGGCGAACGCGGGTCGTGGGTGAGCTTGACGTCATGCTTGCCGAGCGAAGCGTTGTAGCGCAGCCAGTTGGCGGTCGGCGCACGGCCGACGAGCACGAACTTGTCATCACGCTCGCGGAAGATGATCATGTCGCCGATAACGTGTCCGGCAGGCGTCACCGGAACGTAGTGCTTGGCGCGATCGACGCCGAAATTGGCAAAGCTGTTGATCGCCAGGCTTTCGAGGAACCTGGACGCGTCCGGGCCTTCGACGATCAGTTCGTCCATGTGGTGGGACTGGTCGAACAGGACCGCCGAATGGCGCCAAGCCATCTGCTCGGTGCGCCAGTTGGAAAACTCCGGTGCGACGACCGGATAGATATACATGCCGATACGCGAATTGCGCAGCATCTCGACAGTATTGCCCTTTTCTTTCAGGATCTGGGTCAGATTCTTCGGCATTTTCTTAACCTTCCCTCGGTTGCTCTCCTGCATGCCGCCCGCCGGCAAAGCCGGTTCGGGATACGATATGCATCGTCTCAAGATGTCTCATGCAATTGAGGGTCAGCGGTCTCCTCCCGCCATCTCCTCCCAACAGCCCGGTTCTCGAACCTCGCCTCGACGGCTCGGCGGAAATCGAGGCCTCCTCCCGGTCAAAGCAATTCATAGAGCAATCATTTTTGGGATACAATACCCGATTTTGGCCGCTCCGCCAAAAGTGCCGCGACAGCCCATTAGAATTGCGCCGTTGGCATAATATATGGTGATAATTGATGCGGCGCGGAAAAACAAACTGGATCCGGATTGCCGCCATCCGCAAAGAAAATTGGCGTTTTGGGATCCCAAAATGGATCTCGCCCTAGCGCCTGCCAACGCCCCTAGTCTTCGTTTTCGTCCTGCATCGGGCCATTGATATGGCCGGCCGGACTGTCGAGGTCGAAGATCGGCAGGATGCGCGAGCCGTCGATCGCGAAAAGCCCCTTGCTGATGCCAAGGCTGATCTTCACCCCTTCCCCATGCTCGCGGAAAAGGCTTTCGGCGCGAGCGCCGTCGCGGGCGATCAGCGCCGATACCATGTGATGGTGCTGCCAGTGCGCGTAATGCAGGTGCTGCGCCCGCTCCTTGCGGGTGATGTTGTCGAAGCGGATCGAATCCGGCGCGCCGAACGGCACGCGGTCGAAAAGGCTGGTGAGCTGGTGCAGCAGGTTTCCGCCTCCGGCCTCGATGATCAGCGTGTGGAAACGCAGGTTCATCGCCGCATAACGCTCCTCGTTGACCGGATCGTCGATGCCGCCGTTCTCGAAGATATCGTCACCTTCCCGCAGGCAATCCTTGAGTTCGGCCAAGAGCGTCGGCGACGGGCCTTCGCTGGCAATCTTCTTGGCGGCATAACCTTCGATCATCGAGCGCAGCTCGATCGCCTCGATCACGTCTGCAACCTTGTAGGCCCGGACACGGTAGCCTCGGGCGCCGACCCGTTGCAGCACGCCTTCTTCGACGAGCACCGCCAGCGCATGCCGGATCGGCGTGCGCGACACGCCGAGCGCCTCGGCAAGCCCTGATTCGGAGAGTTTCTTGCGCGGATCGATCGTGCCGTCGCTCGCCCAGGTCCTCAGCTTGTCGATCACGTGCTGCTGGCGGGTCTCCTGCTTCTCAGGCCCGGGAGGATTCTGAGTTCGGGTGCCTGTGGTCATGCTTGGGCCTCACCTGCGCCATATCGAAATGCGGATCGCGCCGGCCGAGGAAAGGCCGGCGGGAACATCGCTTCAATATTGAATATCTGCGACAAAACGCAAGTTTTCCATATCGCCGGCCCAAACCCGAGCCGGATGGGCCCGGGCTGCCGAGAACAATCAGTTCCGCACGGCCCAGGCAGCCTCCACGGGTGCGGCGACCGTGACCGGGCGGCCGATATCGACATTGGAGAGCGAGGAGGCCTCGACATGCAGCATCTGCGCCGGCGTCTTGACCATGATCGAGCGGTGCGAGCCGCGGAAGATCGCCTGCGAAACCTCGCCTGACCACGAAAGATCACCGTTCACCTGGCCCGCGTCGCGGACATGCAGGTTTTCCGGCCGAACCATCACCGTAACATCCGCACCCTTCGGCATTTCGGTTGCCGCATGACAGTCACCGGACCAACCCTGGCCTTCGACCGAGAGCTTGTAATATTGCCCGCCATTCGGGCGGCAGTCCTTGACCGTCGCGTTCAGGAGATTGGGCGTTCCGAAGAAGGCGGCCACCTGGCGGTTTTCCGGCCGGCGGTAAATCTCTTCCGGTGCGCCGACCTGCAGGATCTTGCCGCCATGCATGACGACGACGCGGTCGGACAGTGCCATGGCTTCCGCCTGGTCGTGGGTGACGTAGAGCGCGGTAATCTTCAGCCGCTGCTGCAGCGCGCGGAAATCGTCGCCCATCTGGGTACGCAGGCGCGCATCGAGGTTGGAGAGCGGCTCATCGAGCAGCAGCACTTCCGGCTCGAACACGAGAGCACGGGCGATCGCAACGCGCTGCTGCTGGCCGCCGGACAGTGCCGGCGACGGACGCTCGGCATATTGCTCCATCTCGACCAGGCGCAGCGCGTTCATGACGCGATCCTGGATCTCCTTGTCGGGACGGCGGCGGATGCGCAAGGGATAGGCGACGTTGTCGAACACCGTCATATGCGGCCAGATCGCATAGGACTGGAAGACCATGCCGAGACGCCGGCGTTCGGAGGGCACGAAATAGCCCTTCTCCGAATCCGACACGACATTGTCGCCGATCGCGATGCGGCCGCCGGTATTCTTCTCGAGACCCGCCACCATGCGCAGCGTCGTCGTCTTGCCGCAGCCCGACGGCCCGAGCAGCGTGACGAATTCGCCGCTCTTGATCTTCAGGTTCACGTTGTCCACGGCAGTTATCGCGCCATACATGCGGCTCACGTTTTCGAGCGTCACCGAAGCCATATTTCTCTTCCTTTCGGAGCGGATGCCAGGATCCGCTTAAACGACAACCAAAAATCGGCTGGCGGCCGCAGCCGCCGGGCCTGAAGCCTAAAGCTTGCTGATGCGGGCCTTGATGAAGCTGAGCTGGACCCAGCGGAATACGATGACCAGAAGCATCATCATCAGGCCGATGACGCTCACCTGCTCGGCATTGCCGTTGGCCCACAGTTTCATCAGCACGACCGCCAGCGTTTCCGATCCGACCGAATAGAGAAGGATCGACGCCGACAGCTCGCGCATGATGCCGAAGAAGGTCAACACCCAGCCGACTGCGAAGGCCGGCCAGGCAAGCGCCACCATGATCCGCCACATGGTCTGGAACCAGCTTGCGCCGTGGACGCGCGAGCATTCTTCCAGGTCATAGGAAAGCTGGTGATAGGCGCCGGTCATCACCCGCACGGAGACCGGCGTGCCGAGCGCGATATAGGCAAGCAACAGCGCCCAAATGGTGCCATAGATCGGGATCGGTCCCGGCAGCATCGCAAACGCCCAGAGGAAACCGACACCGAGCACCATGCCCGGCATCATCCAGGGAAGCCAGGCCATGCTGTCGATCAGGTTGCGGCCGCGCCATCGGGTCCGCACCGAGATGTAGGCAACGATCGCGCCGAGCGCCATGGTCGCGGTGGCGCCGAGCAGGCCGAGCACCATCGTATTACGGACCGCCCGCCAGAATTCGCTGTTGGCGAAGACGGACCTGTAATGCTCCAGGGTCAGCATGTCATAGGTGTAGAAGCCGAAGAAGCGGAAGAACGAGCCGAGCATCAGCTGCCCGATCGGCAGCACGACCGTGACGAAGAAGAACAGCACACAGAAGGCGAAGGTCACCCAGCGCCAAGGGCCGAGTTCCATGACGCTCGGGCGAAACCCCTTGCCGGTGACGGTCTGGAAGCTCTTGCCGCGCAGCATCCACCACTGCCAGATGACGAGCAGGAACATCAGCCCCATGATCGCGAAGGAAAGCGACGTCGCGTACTGGTAGTCGGGCGTGGCGCGGTGGTTGATCGACTCGTAGATGTCGGTGGTGATCACCTTGATGCCTGCGGGCAGGCCGAAGAACAGCGCCGACTCGAAGGTCTCGATGCCCTTGATGAAGCTCAGCATGAAGGAGCTGGTCAGCACCGGCAGCATCAGGAGCAGCGTGATCTTGCGAAAAGTCGTCCAGCGCGAGGCGCCGCACATGCGGCTCGATTCCTCGAGCGACGGATCCATCGCCCGGAAGGCGTCGACCATGAACAGGAAGAGGAACGGGATCGAATACTGGCACATGTGCCAGATGACGCCGCCATAGGAATAGATGTTGACGAGCGGATCGGTACCACCGGTCAGCCAGCGCCAGACCATGTTGATGACGCCCACCTGCGGGTTGGCGAGCATGCCCCAGGCCATGGCGGTCAGGATCGGTGGAATGAAGAACGGCAGCGTGATCAGCACTTCCAGCGTGCCACGGAAGGGCGTGTCGGTGCGCGCGACGATCCAGGCGAGAAACACTGCGATCGTCAGCGACGGTATGGTTTTGGCGAGCGATATGCCGATCGTGTTGGCCAGAACGATGAGGTTTTGGGTGGTCATAATCGACCGGTAGCCGTTCAGATTGAACTCGCCGGCCATGCCGGGCGGTGTGGAATGCAGGCTGCCGTAGAGCAGCATGGCGAGTGGATAGATCGTCAGGAAGCCGAGGATCAGGATCAGCACCAGCATGCCGATCAGACGCCACAGCGATCCGCCCGAAAAGGCGCGCGTGAAAGCATTGCCGGCAATCGTCGGCGCAGTTTCGGCGATGTCGTCTAGGGGGCGATTGTGGATAATCGTCATGGGATCCTCGCGGCTCCGGGTATGAAAAACGGCACCGCCGGCCCGAACATCGGACCGGCGGCGGCCTGGGAGGCTTACTTGAAGATGTCCTTGGACTTGGCCAGCATCTCGTTCTGGCGGGTCGTGTCCGTCGTGCCGTAGAGCTTGGCTTCGGAAATCGCCTTGACGTCCGCCGGCAGGCCCTCGGTCATGCCGGGAAGGACGGGACCGTAGCCGAGGCTCGCATAGATTTTCTGCACGACCGGGCCCTGCATGAAATCGAGATAGAGCTTGGCGGCGTTCGGGTGCGGAGCCTTCTTGAGCATGACGGTGCCGTAAAGAACGTAAGGAACGCCCTCCTCCGGAATGATGAACTTGACCGGCAGCCCCTTCAAATCCGAGAAATCGGTCATGATGACCGGCATGTAGATCGAATATTCGCCGCGTGCGGTGCGGCGCTGCGACTCGCGCTGGTCGCGGGTGAAGACGAGCTTCTGGCTCGCGACCTTCCTCAAATAGTCTTCGCCGATCTTGTCATGGGTCGAGAAGAACCAGAGGTAACCGGCACCGATCGCGCGCGGGTCGTCGGACAGGATCTTGCCCTGCCACTTGGGATCGGCAATGTCTTTCCAGCTCTTCGGCTCGTCGGCTGGTTTCACGAGGCCTGTATTGATCATGATCCCGTAGGGAATGGTCATGACCGAGGCCATCGGCACCTTGAGCTTGAATTTGTCGCCGATCTTTTGCGAATTCGGGGTCGCCGGCAGCGGATCGACGGACTTGTCCTCCTTGTCGTAGAGCATGGTCTGCCCTTCGCTGGTGAACATCACGTCTGCGGCGAAGCGGCCTGCGGCCTGCTCGACGCGGACGCGCTCGCGGATCTCGGAGGCGCGCGCTTCAAGCACCTCGACGGAAATACCGTATTGCTTGGTGAAGGCCTCGGCGATTTGCTTGGTGCTCGGCTGGCCGACCAGCGCGGTATAGAGGACGAGCGAGCCCTCCTTCTTGCCCGCGTCGATCACCTTCTGCCACTCGGCATCCTGCGCGAAGGCAGGAAGGCCGGCCGCCGCCGAGATGGCAAGGCTGCCCGCAGCCGCCATGAAAACCCGGCGCGACCATTTTTGAATGGCCGAAGCCTTCTGAATGACCGAAGTCATGGATGTATTTGTCGTCACGTGTCTCTCCTCCCTGGAACCAACGATCGGGCATCGCGCCCGGGACCCGATCCCGGCACTCGACGCTCAAAATTTCTGCGGCCACCGGCCGCGATCTCCCTTTTCACCGCAAGCGGTGGCGTTTTCCCGAACAACTGCAACCGGGCCTTAAATTTCCGGCTTAATCCCGACCGCTCACCGGTGTTCCACAAACGATCTGGCGCGCATCCTGCAATTGACAAGGTCCCTGATAAGCACCGCATGATACGGAGCATTCAGGCCTTCGGTTCCGACAGGATTGGCCTTGGCCAACTGCAAACTCCCTTTATCTGAATTCCGATCTACGCCGGCTCTCCCTGCCGGTCGCGGCGATGCCACCCGGCACCGGAATTCCCTCTTCTGTTAGATTGACCTTTTCCCGTGCAGGGGAAAAGCACCATTTTTTTACATTCACTTTTCTCGAAAATAGAAAGATGAATTGTGTTACCGTTTACGCGGAGGGCTGCCCGACGGGGCGGCATGGGAGATCTAAGACATTGGATACGCTTATCAATATCCGCACGTTTCTGGCGGTTGCCCGGTCCGGCAGCTTTTCGGCGGCGGGCCGTCATCTCGGCGTCGCACCCTCGGTCGTGACCAAACGCATCAGCCGGCTGGAAGACCAGATGCGGGTGAAACTCTTCGTCCGCTCGACCCGCCAGATCATCCTGACGGAGATCGGCGAGCGCTACCTGCCCCGCTACCAATCCCTGGTCAAGGAGATCGACGATGCCATCAGTGGAGCGGCGGCCGTCGCCCAGCGGATCGAGGGACATTTGAGGATAAAGGCGCCGACGACGGTGACGATCGCCTTCCTCGCCCGCATCCTGAGCGACTTCCAGCAGGAGAACCCGAACGTCACCATGGATCTTGCCCTGGTCGACCGCTCCGTCAATCCCGCGGAAGAAGGATACGACATCGCGCTCGGCGCCCTGCCCGCCTCCTATTCCAACGTCGTCGACGAGCCGCTCTGCCCCTATCCGCGAAAACTCTGCGCCGCTCCCGACTATCTCGAAAACCGCGGCCTGCCGAAACATCCGCGCGATCTGGTCAATCACATCTGCCTGACGTTCCACGCGACGGGTTCGACCTGGTCCTTCCGCAGCCCCGGCGGGCCGATCGATGTCGAGGTGCGCTCCTCCTTCAGCGCCAACGATACCCAGATCCTGCACGACCTGGCGTTGCGAGGCCGTGGCGTCGCCATGGTGGCGAATTACGTGGCGGAAGAATCGATCCGGACGGGCAAGCTGATCGAGCTCCTGCCGGACTATCCCGTGGCGGAACTCTGGCTGAAGGCGCTCATCCCCCAGACCCAGGCGCGCAAACCGACCGTGCGCGCGCTGATGGAATGGCTGCGCATTCATATGCACGCGGCTCTCGTTCCGGGTGATCGAGCAGCTTGAGCGCCACGCCTTTGCTCCAGGAGAAAAACTGAAAGCCGATTGGCTTTCTCGAATCGAGAAAGCCGCTACGATGAAAAAGCCTATTCTCTTGGCTCCCCGTGCCGCTTACCCTCCCAAATCGAGGAAACGCATCGCTGATGCAAGGTTGGCCGTCGCCTGTCGACGCGCCGCCCGGGAGTGAGGTTCAGGTCCGCCGCGAAACGAGCGGCCGGACCGAAAGACAAGGGAGGTTTTGAGCGGTGGATACTGCTGTGACCCAGCAGCGCCCTGTGCTTTCGCAATTGGGCGCGATCGATTGTGACGTTCATCCGGACGCGCCGGGGCGAGAGGATCTTCTTCCCTATTTCGACGATTACTGGCGCGAGATTGTTACGACGCGCGATGTCGACCGTCTCGAACTCACCAATTTCCCGACCCGCACCAAGCCGTTCTTCCGGGAGGACTGGAAAGCGACGGAGGGCAAGGGCGTCGAAAGGATGCGGAAAAACCTACTCGATCCCTACGGTCTCAAATACGCGATCCTCAACTGCATCACCGCCGTGCATGCGATCTACGATCCCTATCTCGCGACCGCCGTCTGCCGCGCCACTAACGACTGGCTGAAGACGGAATGGCTGGATCGCGACCCGCGCCTGCGCGCCTCCCTCGTCCTGCCGATGCAGAACCCGGAAGCCGCCGTCGAGGAGATCGAGCGCTTCGCCGACGACAAGCGTTTCGTGCAGGTGCTGACGCTCTGCATGGGCGAGATGCCGCTCGGCCGCCGTATCTATTGGCCGGTCTACGAGGCCGCCCAGCGCCATGGTTTTGCGCTCGGCGTGCATGCCGGCAGCGCCTATCGCCACGCGCCGAGCCAGAGCGGTTTCCTCTCCTATCTCGCCGAGGATTACGCCCACCAGGTCCAGGGTTTTGCAGCCCAGGTCGGCAGTTTCGTTTCCGAAGGCGTGCTCGGCAAGTTCCCCGACATGAAGATCGTGCTGATCGAGTCCGGCGTCTCCTGGCTGCCCGGCCAGATGTGGCGGATGAGCAAGGACTGGCGCGGCGCCCGCATCGAGATACCGTGGGTCAAGGAGCCGCCGTCGGCCCTCGTCCGCCGCCAGATCCGCATGACGACGCAGCCCTTCGATGCGCCGCACGACCCGGCCGAACTGGAACGCATCATCGAACATCTCGATTGCGACGACATGCTGTTGTTCTCGACCGACTACCCGCATGCGCAATTCGGAGGCGACGCCGCGATTCCCGCCGGTTTCCCGGAACGGCTGATCGACCGGCTGGTTCGGCAGAACGCGCTCGCCACCTATTCGCGACTGGAGGACTAAGCCATGAACCAAGCCGTTCTGGACAAGGAGACCAAAACCGAAGCCAAGCTCGGGATCGTCGATTGCGACATCCACCCGGCCTTCGGCTCGCCTGCGGAACTTGCGAAATTCCTGCCCGTCCGCTGGCGCGACCATCTGGCCGATTACGGCCAGCGCAGTGCCAATCCGGTGGTCGGCACCCTGCCTTACCCACGCATGACGCCCGGCAACGGCATGCGCCGCGACGCCTGGCCGCCGAACGGCGGACCGCCGGCCTCCGACCTTGCCTATCTGCAGGAGCAGTTGCTCGACCCGCTCGGCATCGAATACGGCATCCTGCAACCCTTGGCGGCCGGTTCCTCGACGCTGAACCAGGAGCTCGGCGCTGCGATGTGCGCTGCCGTCAACGACTGGCAGCTCGACAAATGGACAGGCCCGGACCCGCGCCTGAAAGCCTCGATCTCCGTCACCCAGGAAGACGTGCCGGCGGCGCTTGCCGAAATCGAGGCGCGTATCGGCGACCGGAGTTTCGCCCAGATCGCCATTCCGCCGCGTACCATCGAGCCGGCGGGTCGCCGCCGCTACTGGCCGATCTACGAGGCTGCCGAACATTACGACATGCCGATCGGCATGCATTCGGCAGCCTATGGCCAGCACGCGAATAGCGGCGCCGGCTGGCTGAACTTCTACATCGAGGAGCACTACGCCTTCTCGCACAGCCTGCAGAGCGTCGTCACCAGTATGGTCTTCGAGGGCGTCTTCGAACGCTTCCCCAAGCTGAAGCTGATCGTCGTCGAAGGCGGCTTCGCCTGGGCGGCCCCGCTGATGTGGCGGCTCGACAAGCAGTGGGAACGGATGCGCTCGGAGGTCCCGCATGTGAAACGTCCGCCGTCCGAATATATCCGCGAGAACGTCTGGTTCACCACCCAGCCGATCGAGGAGCCGGAGAACAACCGCCACCTGCTCGACACGCTGCGTTGGGTCGGTACCGACCGGCTGATGTTCTCGACCGATTATCCCCACTGGGATTTCGACGATCCCCGCTACGCCTTCAAGGTGCCGCTGTCGCCGACGGAGCGCGCGCAGATCTTTCGCGATAACGCAAAGCGCGTCTACCGCCTGCCCTGAACATGGGAGTGCCCACATGAATGAAATGGTGAGATCGCTGGGCAACGAGCCTGGACTATCGACCATCGGCGGCATCGACTGCGACCTGCATCCGGCCTCACCGGCGACCGCGACGCTGCTGCCCTATCTCGACGACTACTGGCGCGAAACTTTTGTCATGCGCGGCGTCGACCGGATGAGCCTGGCGATGACCGCATCGCCGCCGCGAGCGCCGATCAACGTCCGTTCTAACTGGAAGGCGACAAGCGGCTTTGCCGGCGATACCTTGGAGGCTGTCCGCGCCCAGGCGCTCGACCCGTTCGGAACGCGGCTAGCGATCTGCAACGTGCTGCACGGCTCGATGATCATGCATTCCGACGACATGGCCGCGGCACTCTGTGGCGCCGTCAACGAATGGCTGGCGCGGGAATGGCTCGACAAGGAGCCGCGCCTGCGCGGTTCGATCATCGTCTCGGCCCAGAACGCAGACCTCGCGGTCGCCGAGATCGAGAAACGCGCGGCCGACCCGCGCTTCGTGCAGGTGATGATCCTTGCCCAGAACGACGAGCCGCTCGGGCGGCGCCGTTACTGGCCGATCTACGAGGCCGCCGCCCGCAACGGGCTGCCGCTCTGTATCCATGCCGGCGGCAGCAACCGTCACGCGCCGACCGCCACCGGCTGGCCGAGCTTCTTCGTCGAGGCCTATGTGGCTCAAGGCTCGATCTTCGAAAGCCAGCTCCTCAGCCTCATTGCCGAGGGTGTCTTCCACAAAGTGCCGGACCTCAAGGTCGTGTTTGCCGAAAGCGGCTTCACCTGGCTGCCGTCGTTCTTCTGGCGGGCCGACAAAACCTGGCGCGGCGTGCGCGCCGAGACGCCCTGGGTCACCGAGCAGCCGAGCGACATCGTCAAGCGCCATGTCCGCTTCACCCTTCAGCCGGTCGAAGCGCCGCTCGAAACGGATGCGCTCGCTCGCACGCTCGAACACATCGACTGCGACGATCTTCTGCTGTTTTCGACCGACTACCCGCATGCGCAGTTCGAGGGCACCCAGGCGCTCTCGGCCAGGTTCGGCGAAACGCTGGCGAAGAAGATCCTGATCGACAACCCGCTCGCCACCTATCCGCGGATCGCCGCGGGCTTTGAGAAGGAGGCCGCACGATGACCGAAACCCAAACGCTCGAACGCCCGGTCGAGGCAAAGACCAAGTACAATCTGATCGACTGCGACATCCATCCGTCGATGAAGACGCCGGCGGAGATGCATCCCTATCTGTCACAGCGCTGGCGGGATCACCTCGCGACCTATGGCGGCCATACCCGCCAGGGACTGTCCGAAACCCTGTCGCATCCGCGCATGGTGCCGGAAGTCTCGCGCGTCGATTCGTGGCCGCCGGCCGGCGGGCCTCCCGGCTCCGACCTCCCCTTCCTGCGCGAACAGCATCTCGACGGGCTCGGCATCGATATCGGCGTGCTCGTGCCGCTGCGCTTCAACGCCAGCGGCCAGCGCCATCCGGATTTCGCCACCGCCATCGCCACAGCCATCAACGACTGGCAGGTCGGCAAATTCCTGGAGCCGGAACCGCGCCTGCGCGGCTCGATCATCGCCACCCAGGAAGACCCGCAAAGCGCCGTCGCCGAGATCAACCGCCGCGCCTCCGATAAGCGTTTCGTGCAGGTCCTGCTGCCGCCGCGCTCGATAGAGCCGCTCGGAAAACGTCGCCACTGGCCGATCTTCGAAGCGGCCGTCAGCCACCGTCTGCCGATCTCGCTGCATGTAGGCGGCGTCGGCGGGCATCAGGCGACCGGCGCCGGCTGGCCTTCCTATTACATCGAGGAGCACCACAGCCAGGTGCAGACCATGCAGTCGGTGATATCTAGCCTGATCTTCGAGGGCGTCTTCGAGCATTTTCCGGGCCTGAAGATCTCCTTCGTCGAAGGCGGCTTCTCTTGGGTGCCGGCCTTCGGCTGGCGCATGGACAAGGCTTGGGTTGCGATGCGCGACGAGGTCCCGCATGTGAAGCGGCCGCCCTCGGAATATCTGAAGAACAACATCTGGTTCACCACCCAGCCGATGGAAGAGCCGAACCCGGCCAGGAACCTCACGGACACGCTGAACTGGATCGGCACCGACCGGCTGATGTTCTCGACCGACTATCCCCACTGGGATTTCGACGATCCCCGCTACGCCTTCAAGGTGCCGCTGTCGGCGGCCGAAAAAGCGGCGATCTTCGCCAGAAACGCTATCAACTTCTATGGATTGAATTGAGCATGGCCCGTCACGTAATCGCCAAGGTCGATGAACTCGATATCGGCAAGTCCAAGCTGGTGAAGGTCGCCGGCCGCGACATCGCCCTTTTCAACGTCAAGGGCGAGTTCTTCGCCATTGCCAATCGCTGCCCGCACGAAGGCGCCGATCTCTGCCGCGGCCAAGTCGTCGGCCTCGCCGAATCCGACGAGCCAGGCAAATACCGCATGACGCGCCATGGCGAGCTCGTCCGCTGCCCCTGGCACGGCTGGGAATTCGACATCCGCACCGGCAAGTCCTGGTGCGATCCGGCCCGCACCCGCGTCAAGAGTTTCGACGTGAGCGTCGCCAAGGGCGGGGCGCTTAGCGAAGGCCCGTACCAAGCCGAAACCTTTCCGGTCTCCATCGACGAGGACTACGTGATCGTCGAGATCTGAAACCTTTTCACAAGCGAATATCTCGGGAGGAAAAATGTCGCTCATCACCAAATTGGCCGCGCTCATGCTCGGCGCGATGCTCTGTAGCCCAGCGCTTGCGCAGGATGCCGACTGGAACAAGGTGGTGGAAGCCGCCAAGAAGGAAGGCACCGTCACCGTCTACAATTCGCAGCTCGGCGCTCCGAACTTTCTCGCCGTCGTCGAAAGCTTTCAGAAGAAATACGGCATCAAGGTCGAGTCGCTCGATCTGCGCGCCAGCGAGCTGACCGAGCGCCTGCGCGCCGAACAGGCCGCCGGCCGTTTCATCGCCGATATCCAGATGCATTCGGCGAACTCGATCGAGACCGGCGTCACCCAGGGCACCCTCGTACAGCCGCTCGGCACCATCCCCAACGTCGCCAATATCCGCGAAGATATGAGGAAGGAGATCACCGACACCCACGTGCCGGGTTTCCTGCAGGCCTACGGCATCCTGGTCAACACAAGCCTGGTCAAGCCGGAAGACGAACCGAAAAGCTGGAAGGACCTTGCCGACCCGAAATGGAAGGGCAAGATCCTCTCCGACGACATGCGTCCGCTTGGTTCCGGCGGCACGATGTTCGTCGTCTTCCACAAGGCCTTCGGCCAGGCGTTCAACGAGAAGCTCGCCGAGAACAAGCCGGTCTTCAGCCGCGACCTGCGCAATGACGCCAAGCGTGTCGCCCGGGGCGAATATCCCGTCTACATTCCGCAGATGTTCGCATTCGCCAACGACCTGAAGGGCCTGCCGATCAAGGTGATCGTGCCGCCGGAAGGGGTGCCCTACGTATCGATCCATTTCGCGATGATGAAGAACGCGCCGCATCCGAACGCGTCAAAACTGTTCATCAACCACTTCCTCGACATGGAACCGCAGGTCACCTACGCCAAGGCCTGGATGCTGCCGGTTGCCAAGGGCGTGGAAGACCAGCTCGACCCGGAATCCAAGCGCTTCGCCGGCGCCAAGCTGCTCGGCACCCGCGAGATGAACGAATACGGCCCGATGATGGATCTGGCCAAGAAAATCTATCCGTAAGGGTCTCCAAGACCCTAAGGTCCTCTCTGCCTGGATAGACGGAAAGCGCGGCAATCCCTCTTGCCGCGCTTTTTGCTGCTCCTATCGGATCATCTCCAGCGCCAGCGCGATGCCCTGGCCGCCGCCGATGCAGAGCGTGACGATACCGCGCTTCAGGCCGTCGCGCTGCATCGAATGGAGAAGCCGCGTCGTCAGGATCGCGCCGGTCGCGCCGATCGGGTGGCCGTGCGCCACCGCCCCGCCTTCGACATTGGCGATATCCTCCGGCAGGCCGAGCCCTTTCAGGACCGCGAGCGGCACCGCCGCGTAAGCCTCGTTGATCTCGATCCGCTCGATGTCGCCGATCGTCCAGCCGGCACGCTCCAGCGCCTGATTGACGGCCGGGATCGGCGCGAGCGCGAACATGCCGGGTTCGACGGCGGCAACGCCATAGGACACCAGCCGCGCCATCGGGCGCAGGCCCTTGGCTTCGGCAAACGCCCGGTCGGCGACGATCATCGCCGCCGCGCCGCTGTTGAGGCCCGGCGCATTGCCGGCGGTGATCGTGCCGTCGTCGCGGAAGGCAGGCTTGAGCTTGGCAAGCGCCTCTATCGTGGTCTCCGGCCTTGGCGTTTCGTCGGCGACAAAACTTTTCACGCCACCCTTCACCGGAAGGTCGATGCCAACGATCTCGGCTGCGAACCTGCCTTCCGCCTGCGCGGCGCTGAACCGCTGCTGCGAACGCGCCGCCCAGCGATCCTGGTCCGCACGGCTGATCTGCTGCGATGTGATCATGTCTTCGGTATGCCAGCCGGAATGTCTGTCCGAAAACGCATCGTGCAGGCCGTCGAGCAGCATGCTGTCGAAAATTTCCGCATGGCCCATGCGATAACCCCAGCGGCCGCCGCTCATCAGGTAGGGCGCGCGGTCCATGTTCTCCATGCCGCCGGCAATGGCGGCCCTGGCATGGCCGAGCCAGATGTCCTTGGCCGCGCTGGCGATCGCCTCGGCGCCCGAGCCGCAGACGCGGTTGACCGTGACTGCCGGCACCGAGACCGGCAGGCCGCCATGGATAGCCGCCTGCCGCGCCGGGTTCATCCTGTTGCCGGCCTGGACGACATTGCCCATGGTGACCGAGGCCACTTCGGCGGCATCAAGGCCGGAGCGCGCGATCGTCTCGCGGATCACGGCAGCGCCGAGATCGACGGCCGCAATGCCGGCGAGCGAGCCGTTATATTTGCCGATCGCGGTACGGACCGGCTGGACGATGACGACTTCGGACATGGACTTCTCCCTAGTTTGCGTTTTCGTCAAAGCGCCTCAGGATGACGCTGGCATTGACGCCGCCGAAGCCGAAACCGTTGGACAGCGCGTATTCGACTTGGGCGTGACGGGCCTGCGGGCCGATGAGATCGAGCCCTTCGGCCAGCGGATCCGGATCTTCGAGATTGAGGGTCGGCGGCAATATGCCGTCGCGCAACGCCAGTGCGGTGATGATCGCTTCGAGCCCACCGGCCGCACCGAGCAGATGGCCGGTCGCCGACTTGGTCGAGGAGATCGCCGGACCGTTATTGGTGCCGAAAATGGACTTGATCGCAGCGAGCTCGCCCGCGTCGCCCACCGGCGTCGATGTTGCATGCGCGTTGAGATAACCGATTGCTCCCGGTTGAAGCCTTGCCATCTGCAGCGCCCGCTGGACCGCCCTTTTCGCCCCGGAACCATCGGCCGGACCGGCGGTCAGGTGATAGGCATCGGCGCTGGTGCCGTAACCGACCACTTCGACGAGCGGGGTCGCGCCGCGGGCCAGCGCATGTTCTAGCGTTTCGACTACGACGATGCCGGCGCCCTCGCCCATGACGAAACCGTCGCGCGCGGCATCGAACGGCCGCGACGCCTTTTCAGGCGTATCATTGAAGGCGGTGGAGAGACCACGTGCCGCCGCAAATCCGCCAAGTGCCACGCGGTTGATGCAGGCCTCGGTGCCGCCGCAGAGCGCGACATCGACTTCGCCGCTCCTGATCATCCGCACGCCGTCGCCGATCGCTTGCACACTTGCCGCGCAAGCCGTCACCGGCGCCCCGATCGGGCCTTTGAAACCGTAACGGATGGAGACATGGCCGGCCGCAAGATTGACGAGGAAGGACGGGACCGTGAAGGGCGAGAGCCGGCCGGCGCCGCGCGCGTCCACCGTGCGCACCGCCTCGGCTATCGAATGGAACCCGCCGATGCCGGAGGCGATGATCGTCGCGGTACGGTCCTGCTTGTCGTCGGTATCGGCGGCCCAGCCGGACTGCTCCAGCGCCTGCCGCGAGGCTTCGAGCGCAAAGGCGATGAACCGGTCCATCTTCTTGCGCTCCTTGTGCGGCACCGCAAGGTCGATATCGAAACCGAACTCGTCCTCGTCGATGCCGGGCACCACGCCGCCGACCTTGGCGTCGATATCCGGTACCATCTCGTCGGACAGCCGGCGCAGGCCGGAACGGCCCTCGATCAGGCGTTTCCAAGTGGCTTCCACGCCGCTGGCGAGAGGCGATACCATGCCCATGCCAGTGATCACTATTCTGTCGCTCGGTCTTGCCGGCATGTTTCACCTCGATTTAAATTTTGATCATCATTTATCCCCTTTAAATGACGATCCAAATATAAGAGTCAAGGTATTCGAAGGAGAAGACGATGAAGGTGAGCCGCCAGGAAGCCGAGGAGAACCGCGCCCGCGTGGTGCTAAAAGCGGGCGAACTGTTCCGCGAATACGGCTTTGACGGCATCGGCATCGCCGACCTGATGAAGGCGGCGGGCCTGACGCATGGGGGATTTTACGGCCAGTTCAAATCCAAGGTGGATCTGGCAGCCGAGGCGACGCGCCAGGCGCTTGCGCTCAACGCCGCCGCGTGGCGGGAGACGATCGGACATACCCGTGAAAAGGCCCTCAAGGCGATCGCAAGCATGTATCTGTCCCGGCCGAACCTGATCTTCAAGGCCAAGGGCTGTACCCTCGCCTCTCTCTGTGCCGACGCCTCCCGGCAGGGCGAAGCGGTGCAATCCGTGTTCGCCGAAGGCATCGAAAACCACCTCCAGTTGCTGCAGGAGATCGTCGATGGCGATGGCGACGAGGATCGGCGCAGCAAGTCGATCGTCATCCTGTCCCAGATGGTCGGCGGGATGACGCTCGCTCGCGCGGTCGGCGATGCGCCGCTCGCGGAGGAGATCCTCGCCACCCTTCGCGGCAAGCTGGAGACCCGGCACTAAGCCTTTATGGCGCAATGGAAAATTCGCCTCCCACCCCTCCGCGCCCAAGAATTTGTTCCCGAATGCCCCGCAGAGGAATTTCCTGCCTGTGCGACCGCACATTTCGCTGGCAATATGCTGAAAAATGGCTGGATGCAGGAGAGAGCAATGACGATCGCCACCCTATCCCGACGGACCCTTTTGCAGGCGGGCGGCACACTGCTCGCCTCGACAGCTTTGCCGACTTTCGCCCTTGCTCAAGGCGCCGGCAATCGGCTGGTCGTCGCGGCAGATTCCGAACCTAAAAACCTCAACCCGGCGATCGTCGCCTCGAACGGCGTATTCTTCATCGCGAGCAAGGTGGTCGAGCCGCTGGCCGAAGCCTCCTTCGACGGCAAGGACGGCTTGGCGCCGCGCCTCGCCACCTCCTGGGAAGGTTCTGCCGACGGCAAGTCGGTCACCTTCAAGCTGCGCGAGGGCGTCAAATGGCATGACGGCAAGCCGTTCACCTCGGCCGACGTCGCCTATTCGGCGCTCAATATCTGGAAGCCGCTGCAGAACCTCGGCCGCCTCGTCTTCGCCAATCTCGAAGCCGTCGACACGCCGGATGCGACGACCGCCGTCTTCAAGTTCTCGAAGCCGACGCCCTTGCAGCTCATCCGCAACGCCCTGCCGGTGGTCAGCAGCGTCGTGCCGAAACATCTCTATGAAGGCACCGACATCGCCACCAATCCGGCCAACGTGAAACTGGTCGGTACTGGCCCGTTCAAGTTCACCGAATACAAGCCGGGCGAATATTACCGCCTGACCAAGAACGCCGACTACTGGGGCAAGGGCGAACCGAAGCTTGACGAGATCATCTTCCGCGTCCTGCCGGATCGCGCCGGCGCAGGTGCTGCACTGGAAGCGGAAGAGATCCAGCTCGCCGCCTTCTCCGCCGTGCCGCTTACCGATCTCGCCCGCATTTCCAAGGTGCCGGGCATCAAGGTGATCTCCAAGGGCTATGAGGCGCTGACCTATCAGCTCGTGGTCGAGATCAATCACCGCCGCAAGGAGCTCGCCGACGTCAAGGTGCGCCAGGCGATCGCCCATGCGATCGACAAGAAGTTCGTCGTCGACACGATCTTCCTCGGCTACGCAGCCGCCTCGACCGGCCCTGTGCCGAAGAACGCCCCGGAATTCTATGACGCCAGCGTGCCGACATACGCTTTCGACACCGCCAAGGCGAATGCGCTGCTCGACGAAGCCGGCTACAAGAAGGGCGCCAATGGCACCCGTTTCTCGCTGAAACTGCGCCCGGCGCCCTATTTCAACGAGACCAAGCAGTTCGGCGACTACCTGCGCCAGGCGCTCGCGGCAGTCGGCATCGATGCACAGCTCATCAATGCGGATTCCGCGGCCCACCAGAAGGCGGTCTACACGGATCACGATTTCGATCTCGCCATCGGCCCGCCGGTCTTCCGCGGCGACCCGGCGATCTCGACGACCATCCTCGTCCGGTCCGGCATCCCGGCCGGCGTGCCCTTCTCCAACCAGGGCGGCTACGAGAACAAGGAGCTCGACGGCATCATCGCCAAGGCGGCGGAAACGGTCGATACCGCAGCCCGCACGGAACTCTACAAACAATTCCAGAAGATCGTCGCCACCGACCTGCCGCTGATCAACGTCGCCGAATGGGGCTTCATCACCGTGGCACGCGATACGGTTTCGAACGTCTCCAACAATCCGCGCTGGGCGGTGTCGAACTGGTCGGATACCGCGCTGAAATCGTGATAGGCTTGACGGACTATCCGATCCAGAGGCGCTTTTTGGCGTGAACCGAGCCATTCGATTGATCCGACGTCGCGCGATCAGTAGCATCCCGGTGCTGCTGATCGTCGTCGTCCTGACCTTCCTCCTGCTCGAATCCGCCTCCGGCGATGCGGTGGATGCCTATCTCCTCTCGATCGGCGGCGGCGACGCGACAGTCGCCCAGTCGTTGCGTCAGGCCTATGGCCTCGACCAGTCGATGCTCGCCCGGCTTTGGCTCTACGTCTACTCGCTGGCGAAGCTCGACCTTGGTTGGTCCGTCGCCTTTGGGCGGCCGGTTCTCGACCTCATCCTTGAGCGCCTGCCAAACACGCTGCTGCTGATGGGCAGCGCCACGGCGCTTTCCTTCGGCTTGGGCTCCGCACTCGGGATCGTCGCCGGCACAAAGCCTGAAAACATAATAGACAGAGTGCTTTCGACCGGTTCCCTCATTCTTTACGCGATCCCCAGCTTCTGGCTCGGCCTGGTTTTCAGCATCGTCTTTGCAGTGCAGCTTCGCTGGCTGCCGACGTCGGGCATCGAGACCATCGCCTCCGGCAAGGTTGGCCTTGCCCGCGCCATCGATATCGCCCGGCACCTCATCCTGCCGGTCGGCGCGCTGGCACTGATCTACATGGCGCTGTTCCTGCGGGTGATGCGCTCCGGCATGGCGGAGGCATGGACGCTGGATTTCGTGCTCTTCGCCCGCTCCAAAGGGCTGTCCCGCAGCCGCATCGTGCTGCGTCATGTGGCGCGCAACGCGATGCTGCCGCTCGTCACCATGCTCGGCCTGCAATCGGCCGCCATGCTCGGCGGCAGCGTCGTCATCGAGAGCATCTTTGCCATTCCCGGTTTCGGCCGGCTGGCGCAGGAGGCGGTCAGCGGCCGCGACGCGCCGCTGCTGATGGGCATTATCGTCGTCAGCGCCGTGCTGGTCATCTGCGTCAATCTCCTCGTCGATCTTGTTTATGCAGCGCTCGACCCCCGCGTCGGTACCTCGGAGCCCAGTTCATGAGAGAGCGTGCATGAGGCTCCTACGCGATCTCGTCCGGACGCCGGAAGGCGTGATCGGGCTCGGTATCCTGGCGGCTCTGGTGCTCGTGGCATTGTTCGCGCCGGTGCTGTCCGCCGGCGATCCGCTGCGCATCGCCGGCCGGGCGCTGCTGCCGCCCTTCACCGACCCCGCTTTTCCGCTCGGCACAGACCGGCTTGGTCGCGATGTGCTGGCCGGCATCCTTCACGGCACAAGGACGTCGCTGGCGGTCGGCCTTGCGGCAGCGCTAGCGGCGATTGGCATCGGCCTCTGCGTCGGGTTGACGGCCGGCTTTGCTGGCGGCCTAGTCGATGAAGGGCTGATGCGCATCGTCGACGCCTTCCAGATCGTCCCGAGCTTCCTGCTGGCGCTCGCCTTCGTCAGCGTCATCGGCGCTTCGGTGCCGGTCGTGGTGCTGGCGATCGCGCTCGGGGCCTGGGCCGATCCGGCGCGGCTGACACGGGCGCAGGTACTCTCCATCCGCGAGCGGGATTACGTCGCCTCCGCCCGGGTGATCGGCATGCATCCGGCCGAAATCGCCTTCCGGGAGATATTGCCGAACGCTCTGCCGCCGGTTCTGGCGCTCTCCGCCATCATCGTCGCGGCGGCGATCCTCACCGAAGCCGCCCTTTCCTTCCTCGGCCTCGGCGACCCGAACGTGGTCACCTGGGGCTCGATGATCGCAGAGGGGCGCAACATCCTGCGCTCCTCGCCGTCGCTCTCGATCTTCCCGGGCATCGCGCTGGTGGTGACCGTCGTCGGCGTCTACCTCTTCAGCGAAGGCCTGACCAAGGCGCTTGGCGGCCGGAGGCTGGAGCCATGAGTACGCTTTGCCAGATCAGAAACCTGTCGGTCACCTATCGTGGCCAGACGCTGCCGGCGCTGAACCAGATCGACCTCGGCATTGCCGCAGGCGAGCGGCTGGCGATCATCGGCGAAAGCGGATCCGGCAAAAGTACGCTCGCGCGAGCCCTGGCCGGCCTCTTGCCGCCGGGTGCCCGGCTGGCAGGCGAGATGCGATGGTCATCAGGCCAGCCGCCTTTGCCCGGACGCGATCTCGGCTTCGTTTTCCAGGACCCATCCTCCAGCCTCAACCCGGTGCTCAGCGTCGGCGAGCAGGTGGCCGAAGGTGCCCGCCGGCATCTCGGCCTATCGTGGAAAGCCGCGGACGCCCGGGCGCTGGACATGCTGGAGCGGGTCCACTTGCCCCAGCCGGACAAGGCGATGCGGGCCTTCCCGCACCAGCTTTCCGGCGGCCAGCGACAGCGTGTCGCGATTGCCGCCGCCCTTGCCGCCAAGCCCGGCATCCTGATCGCCGACGAGGCGACCAGCGCGCTCGACATGGTCGTGCAGGCCGAGATCGTCTCGCTGCTCGACGAACTGGTTCGCGAGGCCGGCATGACGCTGATCTTCATCACCCACGACATTGGACTGGCTTCAGGTTTTGCGAACCGGGTGGCAATCTTCAAGGACGGCGGGCTCGTTGAAGCCGGGCCTACCGGACTTGTTCTCTCGTCCCCCAGAGAGGCCTACACAAGGACGCTGATCGCCAGCCACCGCGATCTCGCGACGCCTCCGCTGATCCGGGAAGCCGCACCGTGACGCTGCTCGCGATCGTAAATCTCTCGAAGCGTTTTTCCTCCGGCGGCCGTGAGGTTGCGGCGGTCAGCGATGTTTCACTGACGCTTGGCCCCGGCGAGACGCTCGGCCTGGTCGGCGCCTCGGGCAGCGGGAAATCGACCCTCGCCCGAATCCTGATGCGGCTGCTGCCGGCCGATGGCGGCGCCATCCGGTTCGAGGGCGACGACTGGCTTTCGCTGTCCGGCGCCAATCTCCGCCATCGCCGCGCCAGGATGCAGATGGTGTTTCAGGACGTGCTGGGCGCCTTCAACCCGCGCGCCACCGTTGCCTCGGTGCTGGACGATCCGCTCCGCATCCACAACATCGTGCCGAAAGCTGAGCGCAGACAAGAAATCGCAGCGCTGCTTGATCGCGTCGGCCTGCCCGCGAACTATGCCGAGCGGTCGATCCGCGAGGTTTCCGGCGGCCAGCGGCAGCGCATCGCCATTGCCCGTGCCATCGCCACAAAGCCGTCGCTGATCGTGCTCGACGAGGCGGTATCGGCGCTGGACGTCTCGATCCGCGGCAAGATACTCGAGCTGCTTGTCGAGCTACAAGAAGAGCGCGGCATCAGCTATCTTTTCGTCTCGCACGATCTCGCCGTCCTGCGCGCCGTCTCGCACCGGATCGCCGTCATGGATGCCGGGCAGTTGGTCGAGACCGGGCCTATGCGGCAGGTGATCGAAAATCCGCAATCGCCTGCGGCCAGGGCCCTGGTCCATGCCGTACCGCGCCTTTTGACAGAACCAACGGAAGGACCCTCCCATGACGTTTGACCGCTGGAACCCGCTGAACGACGCGCCGTCCTTTCCCGTTGCGCGTTACGCTGCGATCGCCGACCGGATAGCCAAAATCCTGAAGACCCGCAACGACGTCCTGCTGATTCAGGCAGAAGCCGTCGTCGCGCTGGAAGCTGCCGCCCTCAGCCTCGCCCGCCCCGGCCTGAAGGCGATCAACATCGTCACCAGCATGTATGGCGGATGGTTCGGCACCTGGCTCAGGCGTGGCGGCGCCGAGGTCGTCGATCTCGCCGCAGAGCCCGCCCGTCCGATCAGGCTGGAAGCGGTCGAGGCGGCGCTGAATGCGCATCCGGGCATCAAAGTCCTGGCCCTCGTCCATGCGGAATCGGCAAGCGGCATCCGCAACCCGCTGGAGGAGATCATAGCGCTCGCCCGTTCCCGCGGCATCGTCACGGTGGTGGATGCAGTCGCTTCAATCGGCGGCCATGCACTTGGCATCGACGAACTCGGCATCGACATCGCCATTATCGGCCCGCAGAAGGCGCTGGCGGGACCGGCCGGGGTTTCGGCGCTCTCCGTCAGCTCGGCCGCCTGGAAACTGATTTCTGAACAAGGGGCGCCAAGGGATTCCATTCTCTCGCTTATCGACCAGAAAGCCTGGCTCGAAACCGGCCGCGGCGCGTTATCCGGCACCACTGCCCCGCTGGAATTTTTCGCCCTCGAAGCCGCCCTCGATCGCGTCGAGGCGGAGGGCGTCGATTCGATCGTCGCCCGGCATGTCCGCGCCGCCCGGGCTACACGTGCGGCACTCGCCGCCATGGGCGGCGAACTGTGGGTCGATGCCTTGCACGGTTCGAACCTGGTGACGGCGGCCCGCCTTCCGGCCGCAGCCGATCCAACCGCCGTGCTCTCCGTCGCCCCGCGCGGCATCGAGCTTTCCGCCGGCGTCGGCCCCGGCGCCGAACGGCTGATCCGGCTCAACCACACCGGCCAGCGCGCCCGTTTCGATATCGTGCTCGGCAACCTGACGGCCTATGGCATGGCGCTTCGCCGGCGGGGGTTCAAGGCAGACATATCCGCCGCCGTCGACGCCATCGCCCTGCATTACGGCGATTAATCAGAAGCCTTTTTCGATCAGCCAGTCGCGGGCGATCATCTCGTCCTCGGTGCCGATCCCGTGGTTGGCATCGAGCGTCCTGGCGGTAAGTTCCGCTCCGCCGGCAAGAAGCCGCTCTTCGAGTTCCCGGGCCAGCGAACCGTAAAAATCGTCGGTTGCGCTGAGCGACAGGACATGCGTGCCGGAAAGATCGACTGCCGGCCGATCTTCCAGGCAGTTCATCGACCGCAGCAGCACCGCTTTGCGGATCAGGTCCGGATGAAGCTGCATCACCGCGCCGATCATGTTGCCGCCGTTGGACCAGCCGGCAAAACCCGTCCGCGCCGGATCGACGCCATAGGCCGGACCGAGTTCCTCCACGAAGGCGACGAAGGCCTCCGCTTCCGAGACGATCTCCTTCTGATCGAACGTCGTCTCCGTGAAACGACGGAAATATCGCGGATGCCCGTCGTCCGTAGACCGCCCGCGCACCCCGATCAGCATGGCGTTCGGAGCCGCCTTGCGGCCGAAGGGCAGCATGGTCGTTTCATTGCCGCCGCTGCCGTGCAGCAGCACCAGCGTCGAACCGTCCCAGCTCTCCGGCATGTGGATGCGGTGCACGAAAGGCAGGTCGCGATAAATGATGCGCTCCTCCCCCGGCAGGCCGAACTGCGGCAGCATGACCCGCAGGACGTCATGGTCTTCCTTGAAATGCGCCGGGATAAACAGCTCGGACCCGAGCGTTTCAATCGGCTCGTCGGCCGCGAAACCCGGCCCGTCCGTCGCCAGTTCGATCAGCGTACCGGACGGCTCGCGGACATAGAGCGAATGGAAATAATGCCGGTCATGCATGTTCATCTCACCGGCATCCTCCGCCAGCAATTTCGCATGCACCGCCTCGACCTCGGGTCGATCGACGGCGCGAAACGCGATATGGTCGATCGTGCCGGTGCCGGGTGCAGCAGTCCAGAAGCCGCCGGCATCGCGGACATCGACGATATCTCGCGCATCCGACACCAGCCGCTGGATATTGCCGTCCTTCGGCCCGAGCCTGAGGCCCATGTGCCGTGTTAGAAATTCCGCCGTCTGCTCCGGCTTTTCGGAAAGGATCGTCGCGCCGTGGAGTTTTCGGATCGCATCCGCCTCGGTTATGCCGCCGCCGCTCCACCAGACCCAGGGCGTCGTGTCTTCGACGCCGACCAGCTTGACGATGATGCCGTCGGGGTCGGTCAGCCGCAGCACCGGTTCGCCGAATTCCTGGGCCGGACCGGAAAATTTGACGTTGAACTGCAGCGCCCGCGTCAGCCAGAAACCGATCGCGTCGGGCGCGATCGCAAAACTGATCTCGCTCGGCGCCCCATGCCCGACTCGCCCAAGCGAGCCATCCTCCCAGGCGAGGAAAGTCATCAGCGAGCCGGGGGTCGCAGCGCCGTCGCCGTAGAACAGATGAAGCTGGCGGGCGTCCTCGAAGCCCGCCGTCCTCTTGACGAGCCGCAGGCCGAGAAAGCCAGTGTAGAAATCGACATTCGCCTGGATCTTGCGGGTGATGGCGGTGATGTGATGCAGGCCGCTGGTCATGCGAAAGCCGAACCTTTTCTAGTGAGTTACGGCGCGACGATATCAGCACGGAACCGAGCTTGCGATATGCACGGAGACAAAAGAAACCGCGGTCAACATCCTGATGGACGTTTTCCTCCCGCATCCGCATGCTCAGGCATTGGAATACCGGCAGGCTCGTTGCTGAAAATTCAGGCGCCACACAGGTCAAAAATTCACCACAGCGGGCTCGGTTTTTGGTCCAAATCGGTTGACTGATTCAGCACCATTATGCAGGCTAGATCGAGGTCCCGAATCTTCATCTCATAATGGCCGTCTTTCCGGATATTTTTCCGGCTCTGTAATTCATTTTGGAATTAACCCGTGAGCAGCGATGCAACAGTTCGCGCCGCGAAGCCGTCGGCTTCGTTGGCGCTGGTGAATGCGGCAGGTTGGGGCAAAGGCTTCTCGATACTGACCCGCATTACCGTCATGGCCTTCCGTCATCCGTGGCAATCTAGCTTCGCGATCGGCGCGACCCTGATCGCCTGCGCCTTCCAGCTGATGATCCCGCGGCTGCTCGGGCAGGCGGTGGACCACACGCAGGTGGCGCTGACCGGGGGCGATGCCGGCCAGGCGGCTCAGGATGCGCTTCTGACGACTGCCCTGCTGCTCCTCGGCGCCAGCGTGCTCCGCGGCGTTTTCACCCTCTTCCAGAACTACTACAGCGAGGCGGTCGGCCACCATATGGGCTATCGCCTCCGGCTTGCCTGTTACGAAAAGATCCAGCGGCTCTCCTTCAGCTTCCATGACAGCATGCATTCGGGCGACCTGATCACCGTCGGGCTGCTCGACCTTGAAGGCGTGCGCATGTATTTCTCGACCGCGCTGGTGCGCATGGTCCTGCTGACCGTGCTGATCGGCATCGGCGCCTACCTTCTGCTGTCGACCGACGTAGTGCTCGGCCTACTGGCCCTGAGCTTCGTGCCGTTCGTCGGCTGGCGGTCGTCGGTGACGCAGCTCCGGCTGCGCGCCACCTGGCTCGACCTCCAGGAACGGCTTTCGGTTCTGACCCGCGTGATGGAGGAAAATCTCGGCGGCATCCGCGTCGTACGTGCCTTCGCCGCACAGGACCACGAGCTCGAAAAGTTCGACACGGCCTCGAAGAGCGCGGTGTCGCTGGCGCATCAGCGCGTCGGCATCCGGGTCGCCAATACCAGCGCCATGACGCTGTCCTTCTTCGCCTCCATGGGCCTGGTGCTCTGGGTCGGCGGCACCAAAGTAATGGCCGGCGAGATGACCGTCGGTACGCTCACCTCCTTCCTCACCTTCATGACCATCCTGCAGATGCCGGTGCGCCAGCTCGGCCTGATGGTCAACGCCTTTGCCCGCGCCTCCACCTGCGGTGCACGCCTGTTCGAACTGCTCGACCTCGACATCGCCATCAAGGACGAGAAGGACGCCAAGGAGCTGAAGGTCACCGAAGGCACGCTGCGGTTCGAGAATGTCGATTTCGCCTATCCGGGCGCCGAAAAGCATCAGGTCCTGACCGGCGTTTCCTTCGAGGCGAAGCGCGGCGAGACGATCGGCATCGTCGGCCCGCCCGGCAGCGGCAAATCGACCATGGCCCACCTGATACCGCGTTTCTACGATGTGACGGGCGGTAGGATCACCATCGACGGCCAGGACATCCACAGCGCCACGCTGCAATCGCTGCGCCGGTCGGTGGCCGTGGTCCAGCAGGACAGTTTTCTGTTCACCACGACGATCGAAAACAACATCGCCTACGGCGACCCGTGGGCCAAGGAAGGCCGCATCGAGCGCGCCAGCGAAAGCGCCCAGCTGCATAACTACGTGCTCGGCCTGCCGACCGGTTACGGCACGGTCGTCGGCGAACGCGGCGTCTCGCTCTCCGGCGGCCAACGGCAGCGCCTGTCGATCGCCCGCGCGCTGATGCTGCGCCCGGCGGTGATGGTGTTCGATGACTCGACGGCGGCAATCGATGCCGGCACCGAACAGCGCATCCGCACCGCGATGCGCAGATATGCAGCCGACCGGGTGACGATCATCGTCGCCCATCGCCTGAGCTCGCTGATGCATGCCGACCGGATCCTGTTCATGGAAGAAGGCCGCATCGTCGAAAGCGGAACGCATGACGAGCTGTTGGCGCTCGGTGGCCGCTACAAGGCGCTTTACGATCTGCAGGTACGTCCGGGCGACGACGCGCTCAGCGCCTGAGGGAGGATATATGGCCGAGGAACTGGAAACCGAACGCTCCGACGTTCGTGACGACGGCAGGCGCCCGCCCCGCGCGGTGGTCGGCTCGCACCGCATCGAAGAGGAAATCTTCGGCAAGGTCTTCGACAGCAACATCGTCAGGCGCATCTGGGGTTTCGTGCGGCCCTACCGCACCAAGATCTATTGGGCCGTGCTTGCGGTGCTGACCTTCACGGCCATGCAGCTCCTGATCCCGTTGATCATTCGTTACGCGATCGACCACGGCATGCAGGCGGGCAGCGACAGCCAGTCGATATTGATCTGGTCGATCGTTGCCTTTCTCGTGGCGATCCTCATCAATTTCGGGGCCAGCTATGCCCAGGAAACGCTGGTCGGCGGTGTGGCCGAAGACGTGCTCTTCGATATCCGCAGGGCGATGTTCACGCATCTGCAGCGCGTCTCGCTCTCCTGGATGGACAAGACGGAGGTCGGCCGCCTGATGTCGCGCCTGCAGGGCGACGTCAATTCCATGCAGGAATTCCTCGAAACCTCGGTTCTCTCGGTCGGCGATATCACCCTTTTGTTCGGCATCGTCTTCGTGATGCTGACGCTCGATTTCAAGCTCGGCCTGCTGACGCTCTGCGCCCTGCCCGTCCTCTTCGTCGTGCGCCTCTTCTGGCTGCCACGGGCGCGAAAATCGTTCATGGCCGCGCACGAAACCAACTCGATCGCCAACGGTGCGCTTGCCGAAGCCATCCATGGCGTGCGCGCCGTCCAGAGCATGGACCGCCAGAGCGTCAACTTCATGCTCTATGACGACAAGGCCCGCGCCAACCTCAACACGCATCTGAACGCAGCGAAATACGCCCAGGTGATGGTGCCGATCGTCGACTCGCTGACTGGCCTTGCGATGGCGCTGGTCGTCGTGGTCGGCGGCGCCCGCGTGCTCAACCAGGCGCTCGATGTCGGCGTCATGGTCGCCTTCCTGTTCTACATCCAGCGCTTTTTCGACCCGATCCGCTCGCTGACGCTGCAATATTCGGTGATGCAGCGCGCCATGGCATCCGGCCAGCGCCTGACCGAAGTGCTGGACGTGCCGGTCGACGTCCGGGATGCGCCGAACGCCAAGGTCCTCACATCGAGCATGGACGGCTCGGTCGAGTTCAAGGACGTGGTCTTCGGCTACAATCCCAAGCACCCCGTCCTGAAACATGTAAGCTTCAAGGTGAACCCGGGCGAGACGGTCGCGCTGGTCGGCCCGACGGGCTCGGGCAAGTCCAGCTGCATGTCGCTGATCCACCGTTTCTACGACGTGCAGCAGGGCCAGGTTCTGGTCGGCGGTCACGACGTGCGCGACCTGACGCAGGAATCGCTCGGCCGGCAGATCGCCATGGTGCTGCAGGAGCCGTTCCTGTTCACCGGAACGGTGTTCGAGAACATCCGCTACCACAAGACGGACGCGACACGGGAACAGGTGGTCGAGGCTGCCAAGGCGGTCGGCGCGCACGACTTCATCATGCGCATGCCGGAGGGTTACGAAAGCATCCTTGGCCAGCGCGGCGGCAATCTCTCGCTCGGCCAGCGCCAGCTTCTGAGCTTTGCCCGCGCGCTTGTGGCGGACGCGAAAATCCTGGTGCTCGACGAGGCGACCGCCAATATCGACAGCTATACCGAAATGCTGATCCAGAAGGCGCTCGTAAAGCTGCTCGAAGGCCGCACCGGGCTCGTCATCGCCCATCGCCTTGCGACCATCCGAGAGGCGGACCGTATCATCGTGCTGCAGAACGGCGAGCTGATCGAGAGCGGCAATCACCGCGAGCTGATGAAGAACAAGAAGCTCTATTCGAAGCTCTACAACCTCAACTACTCGTCCTTCGACGATATCCCAGAGGATGTCATCGAAGAGGCCGTGACCGAGCAGGCGACCTGAAGCCGGTCTGGATCGCTCCACTCATCGCCCCTGAAAGCCGTCGCGGTTTACAGGGCCAACCGCAAAAAAGCCCGGAGGCGTCTGACGCATCCGGGCTTTCTAGTTTCTTCTGGCAATCTTGAAGGAAGGTCTGGCCTTAGCGGCGCTGGTTGTAGACGTCGACGCAGACGGCGCCGAGCAGAACCAGGCCCTTGATCACCTGCTGGTAGTCGATGCCGATGCCGAGGATCGACATGCCGTTGTTCATCACGCCCATCAGGAAGGCGCCGATGACGGCACCCGTCACCTTGCCGACGCCGCCATAGGCGGATGCGCCACCAATGAAGCAGGCCGCGATTACGTCCAGTTCGAAGCCGGTACCGGCCTTCGGCGTAGCGCTGTTCAGTCGTGCGGCGACGACGAGGCCACCGAGAGCCGCAAGCACGCCCATGTTCACGAAGGTGAGGAACACCAGCCGCGTGGTTTTGATGCCGGAAAGCTCGGCTGCGCGGGCGTTGCCGCCGACCGCATAGATCTGCCTGCCGATCACCGTGCGGGTGGTGAGGAAGCTATAGGCGGCGATCAGCACCGCCATGATGATCAGCACGTTCGGCATGCCGCGATGCGACGAGATCAGGAAGGCGATGTAACCGACGCCCGCCAGGATCAGCAGGTTCTTGGCCACGAAGAAGCCGAACGGCTCCGTCTCGACGCCATGCGAAACGCGCCGCTTGCGGCTTGCGAAATTCTGCACGATGAGGATGACCGCAAGCACCAGCCCGAGCAGGAACGAGGTGATGTAGAGGCCGCCGGTCGACGAGATCAGTTCGACGACATAACCGGACGAAAGCTTCTGGAAAATCGGTGGGAAAGGACCGATTGCCTGGCTGCCGAGGATGGCGATCATCAGTCCGCGGAAGACCAGCATGCCTGCCAGTGTGACGATAAAGGACGGTATCTTGAAATAGGCGACGAAATAGCCCTGGGTCGCCCCGATCAAGCCGCCGACGGCAAGGCTGATGACGATGACGACGGCGAAGTTGATGCCCCACTGAACCATCAGCAACCCGGCAAAACCGCCGATGAAGCCCGCGACCGAACCGACCGACAGGTCGATATGGCCGGTGACGATCACCATCAGCATGCCAAGTGCCATGATGACGATATAGGAGTTCTGCAACACGATGTTGGTGACGTTGAGCGGCCTCAGGAGCACGCCGTCCGTGGCGATCTGGAAGAAGATGACGATCACGACCAGCGAGATCAGCATGCCGAAATCGCGCAGATTGTCCTTCAGAAAACCGCCCACGCTCTGAGGCGCCGATATCGTTTCCTGCGGAGTACTCATTATTCTCTCCCTTTGCGCCGCATGATGGCGCGCATGATATTTTCCTGCGTGGCTTCCTCGCCGGCCACTTCGCCGACAAACGCACCTTCGTGCATCACCACGATACGGTCGCAGATGCCGATCAGCTCGGGCATTTCCGACGAGATCACGATCACCGCCTTGCCCGCATCGGCGAGTTCGTTGATGATTGTGTAGATTTCATATTTCGCGCCGACATCGATACCGCGCGTCGGCTCATCGAGAATGAGCACGTCGGGACCGGTGAACAGCCATTTCGACAATACCACCTTCTGCTGGTTGCCGCCGGACAGCTTGCCGGTTTCCTGGTAGACGTTGTGGCTGCGGATGCGCATCCGGCCACGGAATTCCTGCGCCACTTTCATCTCTGCGATGTCGTCGATGACGCCGCGGGAAGAAACGCCGCCGAGATGGGCGAGCGAGACGTTCTTACGGATATCCTCCGAGAGAACCAGCCCGAGCTGCTTGCGGTCCTCGGTCACGTAGGCAAGGCCGGCCTTGATCGCCTTGTGGACGTCGGAAAGGTCGAGTTCCTTGCCGTGCAGCTTGGCGGTGCCGGTGACGTGGCGCCCCCAGGACCGGCCGAACAGGCTCATGGCGAATTCGGTGCGCCCGGCGCCCATCAGGCCGGAAATGCCCACGACTTCGCCTGACCGCACCTTCAGCGAGACGTTCTTCACCACCTGCCGGTCCGAGTGCATCGGATGATAGGCGGACCAGTTCTCGACTTCGAAGATGACGTCGCCGATCTTTGGTTCACGCTTCGGATAGCGGCTTTCCAGGTCGCGGTCGACCATGCGTCGCACGATCTCGTCTTCGTCGACGGGACCGGCATGGCAGTCCAGCGTGCCGACGGTGCGGCCGTCGCGCAGCACCGTGATGCGGTCGGCGACCTCGGAAATCTCGTTGAGCTTGTGCGAGATCATGATCGAGGTAATGCCGTTGCGGCGGAATTCCTTGAGAAGCTCCAAAAGCGCGGCACTGTCGGTCTCGTTGAGCGACGCGGTCGGCTCGTCGAGGATCAGCAGCCGCACGTCCTTGGACAGCGCTTTGGCGATTTCGACCAGCTGCTGCTTGCCGACGCCGATATTGGTGATCAGCGTATCCGGCTGTTCTGTAAGCCCCACCTTCGCAAGCAATGCCTGGGTGCGCTTGTGCCGTTCGCTTCGGTCGATCACCCCGCGGCTCGCCGGGGGATTGGTCAGGAAGATGTTTTCCGCGATCGACATCAACGGAATAAGTGCCAGTTCCTGATGGATGATGATGATGCCGAGCTTTTCGGAATCGTTGATGTCGCGGAAATGCCGCTCCTCACCCCCGAAAAAGATGGAGCCCTCGTAGGAACCGTGCGGATAAACGCCGGAAAGCACTTTCATGAGGGTCGATTTGCCAGCGCCGTTTTCGCCGACGAGGGCATGGATCTCACCCTCCTGAACGGCGAAGCTGACATCGGAAAGCGCCTTTACGGCGCCAAAGCTCTTCGAAATTGCCCGCATCTCGAGGATGGGTGGCTTTTCGGCAAGCGGAACGGGATCGAGCATGATCACTCCGAAAAAAAGGGTCCGCGCGGCAGAATACCACCGCGCGGATTAAAAGGCTTACTTAAGCTGCGATTCTTTGTAGTAACCGCCATCCACCAGAACCTGCTTCCAGTTGGTCTTGTCAACCACGACCGGCTTCAGGAGGTATGACGGAACGACCTTCTTGCCGTTGTCATAGGTCTTGGTGTCGTTGACAACAGGCTCCTTGCCGCTCATCGCAGCATCGACCATGTCGACGGTGACCTTGGCAAGATCGCGCGTGTCCTTGAAGATCGTCGAAGACTGCTCGCCGGCAATGATCGACTTGACGGACGGGACTTCTGCGTCCTGGCCGGTAACGATCGGCATCGCCTGACCGCCCGAACCGTAACCGACGCCCTTCAGCGACGACAGGATACCGATCGAGATGCCGTCATAGGGAGACAGAACGCCGTCCAGCTTCTTGCCGGAATAGGTCGACGAGAGGATTGCGTCCATGCGGGACTGGGCGGTTGCCGGGTCCCAGCGCAGCGTCGCGACCTTGTCCATGCCGACCTGGCCGCTGCCGACCTTCAGCACGCCCTTGTCGATCAGCGGCTGAAGCACGCTCATCGCGCCGTTGTAGAAGAAGAAGGCGTTGTTGTCGTCCGGCGAACCGCCGAAGAGTTCGATGTTGAACGGGCCCTTTTCGGTGTCGGCCTTGAGGCCCTTCACCAGCGAAGTAGCCTGCTGAACGCCGACCTGGAAATTGTCGAAGGTGGCGTAGTAGCTGACGTTTGGGGTATCGCGGATCAGGCGGTCATAGGCGATGACCTTGATCTTCTGGTCGGCGGCCTGCTGCAGCACGTCGGAAAGCGTCGTGCCGTCGATCGAGGCGATGACGAGAACCTTGGCGCCCTTGGTGATCATGTTTTCGATCTGTGCGAGCTGGTTCGGGATATCGTCTTCAGCGTACTGAAGGTCGGTCTTGTAACCGCGCTCTTTCAGAACCTTGACCATGTTGTCGCCGTCCGCGATCCAGCGGGCGGAAGACTTGGTCGGCATGGCGACGCCGACGAGGCCCTTTTCTTGCGCGCTGGCCGGAGCCGCAACGACCAGACCGGCCAACATGGCCGCGGTCGCGAGATATTTGAACATTCGCATGGATTACTCCTCCTTTGGAGCGGCTCCCTTCGAGCCGCCAATCTTGTCTAAGGGTGGTCCCCGCCACCCTGGGGACCGAAACGGTCAGTGATTGTCGCGCGGAATGCCGTTGGTCTGGGCAATCCGCTGGTATTTGACGGCCGGCTCCAGCACGGCGCCGGTTTCGAGCTGTCCGACGTAGTTGCGCTGGATTTCCTGCCAGGGCGTCTGATGCTTCGGGTACTGGTAGCCCCCCGCTGCTTCGAGTGCCTTGCGGCGCTCCGCCATCTCCTCGTCGGAGATCAGGATGTCCGCGGTGCCGCGACCAACATCGATGCGCACGCGGTCGCCGGTCCGCAGGATGGCAAGACCGCCACCGGCTGCTGCTTCCGGCGAGGCATTGAGGATCGACGGGCTGCCCGAGGTTCCCGATTGGCGGCCGTCGCCGATGCAGGCGAGCGACGAGATGCCCTGCTTCAGGAGATAGTCCGGCGCGCGCATGTTGACGACTTCGGCAGCGCCCGGATACCCGATCGGGCCGGCGCCGCGCATGAACAGGACCGTATGCGCGTCGATTTCGAGCGAAGGATCGTCGATCCGGTGATGATAGTCTTCCGGCCCGTCGAACACGACCGCCCTGCCTTCGAAGGCCTCCGGATCGTTCGGGTTGGAAAGATAACGCTGACGGAATTCCGGCGAGATGACGCTGGTCTTCATGATCGCCGAAGAGAAGAGGTTGCCGCGCAGCACCCGGAAGCCCGCATGGGCCTTCAAAGGCTCGTCGTAGCGGCGGATGACCTTCTCGTCTTCGATGATCGCTCCACGGCAGTTCTCGCCGATCGTCTTGCCGTTGACCGTCATGGCGTTCTCATGGATGAGGCCCTGGGTCATCAGCTGGTTGACGACTGCAGGCACGCCGCCGGCGTGATAATAGTCCTCGCCGAGATACTCGCCAGCCGGCTGCAGGTTGACGAGCAGCGGCACTTCCTCGCCGTAGGTCTGCCAGTCGTCCACGGTGAGTTCCACGCCGATATGACGGGCAAGCGCGTTCAGATGGATCGGCGCGTTGGTCGAACCGCCGATCGCCGAATTGACGCGGATGGCGTTGATGAAGGCTTCCTTGGTCAGGATCTCGGAAGGCTTCAGGTCTTCCTTGACCATCTCGACGATGCGAAGGCCGGTCAGGTAGGAGACCTCCTGCCGGTCGCGATAGGGCGCCGGGATCGCGGCAGAGCCCGGAAGCTGCATGCCGAGCGCTTCGGCAAGCGAATTCATCGTCGTCGCCGTGCCCATCGTGTTGCAATAACCGGTGGACGGCGCCGAGGAGGCGACGAGCTTCACGAAGCCTGCATAGTCGATCTCGCCCTTGGCCAGCAGCTCGCGAGCCTTCCAGACGATGGTGCCGGAGCCGGTGCGCTCGCCACGGAACCAGCCGTTCAGCATCGGACCGACCGACAGCGCGATCGCCGGAATGTTGACGGTGGCCGCCGCCATCAGACAGGCCGGCGTGGTCTTGTCGCAGCCGATCGTCAGCACGACGCCATCGAGCGGATAGCCATAGAGCACTTCCACGAGGCCGAGATAGGCAAGGTTGCGGTCAAGGCCGGCGGTCGGGCGCTTGCCCGTTTCCTGGATGGGATGGACCGGGAATTCGATGGCGATGCCGCCCGCCTCGCGGATACCCTCGCGCAGACGATGCGCCAGTTCCAGATGATGCCGATTGCACGGCGAAAGATCGGAACCCGTCTGGGCGATGCCGATGATCGGCCGGTCGGACTGCAGTTCGGCCTGGCTGAGACCGAAATTCATGTAGCGCTCGAGGTAGAGCGCCGTCATGTCCACATTCGACGGGTTATCGAACCACGCGCGAGAGCGGAGCTTGCGGACCTCCTGGCGGCGCTGGTCGGTTTCGGCGATCTCGTTCGAGGTTACGTTTTCGGAATTGGTCATCATCAGTCCTCAAATACGTCTGTTTGAATGCGCCGGCCCAGCATAAAGGCATCGGCGACATGCACCAGCGGCGAGAAATCGGTGTCGCTGCGGCTTTCTGCCACCAGCGTCACGAAATCACGATAGAGATTGCGGTATTCCTTGTCTTCCTCGACGATCGCGCTTTTGCCGTCGACGAAAAGGCGGCTGCCGCCATGGGTCAGAACGATCGGGCCCTCGTCGGTCTCGACGCGGATATCCCAGGTCTGCGGCCCGGTCTGGCGCCAGTCGAACTCGGCCAGGACCGGAACTCCGCCATCGGTCTCGAAAGAGAGGCTTGCCGCGATCGGGGCCGCCCGGTTGGCCGGGAAGGTCAGTTCGGAACGGGTGAGGTGAAAGCTTTCCGGCAGGATGCGCGTGACGATCGACAGCGCGTTGATGCCGGGATCGAAGACGCCGAGGCCACCCGGCTCCCAGATCCAGGCCTGACCGGGATGCCAATGGCGGACGTCTTCCTTCCATTCCACCGCAACGCTGCGAATCCTGCGTTTGGCGAGCAGCGCCCGCGCCGGCTCGACAGCTGCGGCGGCGCGCGAATGCCAGGTTGAAAACAGCGAGACGCCTTTTTCCCTGGCAAGCTTCTCCAGCGCGTAGACTTCCGAAAGCGTCGCACCCGGCGGCTTTTCGAGCATCACATGCTTGCCGGCATCGAGTGCCGCCTTTGCCTGTTCGAAGCGCCCGACGGGCGGCGTACAGAGAGAAACAGCGTCGAACTTGACGTCCGAAGCGAGCAGATCGCCGATCTCATGGAAACAGGCGATGTCGTCGAGCTTGGCGTGACGGCTGGCGACAGCCACGAGTTCGATGCCGTCGGTTGCCTCGATCGCGCCGAGATGCTGATCCCTTGCGATCTTTCCAAGCCCGACAATGGCGACGCGAATGGGAGCCATGGCCGCCTCAGAGCTTCTTGATTGTCACGGGCGTGTCCGCCGCGACAGTCAGCCGGTTGACGAGCGGCAGTTTGAAGGGAGCCGCGGAAATCTCAAACACATCGCCCGGCTCCGTCTTGATCCCCTCGGAGAACGACAGCGTCGCCGTTCCGAAGAAATGCACATGCAGATCGCCCGGCTGGCGGAAGATATCGTATTTGAAATTATGATGTTCGAGGTTGGCGATCGTGTGCGACATGTTCGCCTCGCCCGAGAGGAACGGCTTTTCGAAGATCACCTCGTCGCCGCGCCGCACGAGTGACGTGCCTTCCACGTGATCCGGCAGGTCGCCGACCAGAAGTTCCGCGCCGAGTGCCGCCTGGCGGAGCTTGGAATGGGCGAGCCAGAGATAGTTGCCCTTCTCGGTCACGTGGTCGGAAAATTCGTTTGCGAGACAGAAGCCCAGCCGGAAGGGCGTGCCGTCCGGACCGATCAGATAGATGCCCGCCAGTTCCGGCTCCTCGCCGCCATCGAGCGCGAAGGCCGGCGATACCAGATCGCTGCCGGTGGCGCGAAGCTGCGAGCCGTTGCCCTTGTAGAACCATTCCGGCTGCACGCCGGCCTCGCCGGGTTTCGGCTTGCCGCCTTCGACGCCCATCAGGAACATGCGCATCGAATCGGTCGGCTTTTCCGCCGCCTGTGCCGCCTTGTGCATCTTGTCGCGACCGTCGGCCGAGCCGAGATGGGTCAAACCGGTGCCCGCGACAATGAAATGCGCGGGGTCCGGATGGGTGATCGGCAGGCCAAGGCGCCCCTCGCCCGTGGCCTTTTCAAGATCGACGACATCGCCGAGACCGGCCGATTCGATCCGCTGAGCCAATGTCTGGCCGGCGGCAATCGCTTGGCAGGCAAGATCATAGGTAGACGAGACGCCGTTCACCGCCCGGGCAGCACCTTCGCCATCCCACGCGACAACAATAGACGCACCAGCGCCATCCAAGACCTGAAGAACCCGCAACATCGATTTAATCACCCAAATGCTTCCAATACCAACATGACGTCTCCTGTCGCCATGCCACTCCTCCCATCAGAACCATCAGGCCCGATGTAGTCATTAATACGACTATTGGATTGGCATCGGGCTTGTCAAGGAGGAGGAAAACCGCTTCCGGCAATCCAGATCTTTTTAAGAATGCCATTTATCCCAGGGATTCAATCGATTGTTGCCCTCGAAAGTGGCAGGATGCCGCCTTTCTTGCAATTTCTTCAAAAATAGCGCTTGAAAAAGTAATATTATATGCCAATCCTTGGGCGGTCAGTTCGCTTTATCATCTCTGGGAGGATTTAGGATGAAAAGAGCTCTCGCGGCAGCTGTAGCCGCTCTTACCCTATCGTTGGCATCCGGCGTTTCCGCCGCGTCCCTTACAGTCGGTTTCTCGCAGATCGGATCCGAATCCGGCTGGCGCGCCGCCGAAACCACGGTCACCAAGCAGGAAGCCGAAAAACGCGGCGTTACCCTGAAGTTTGCCGATGCGCAGCAGAAGCAGGAAAACCAGATCAAGGCGATCCGTGGCTTCATCGCCCAAAAGGTCGACGCGATCTTCATCGCACCGGTGGTCGCCACCGGCTGGGATGCGGTTCTCAAGGAAGCCAAGGAAGAGAAAATCCCGGTCATCCTGCTCGACCGCGACATCGACGCACCGAAGGACCTCTACCTGACGGCCGTCACCTCCGACCAGGTGTTCGAAGGCAAGGTCGCCGGCGACTGGCTGGTCAAGGAAATCGGCTCCAAGACCTGCAAGGTCGTGGAACTTCAGGGCACGACCGGTTCTTCGCCGGCCATCAACCGCAAGAAGGGTTTCGAACAGGCGATCACCGGCCATTCCAACATCAAGATTGCCCGCTCGCAGACCGGCGACTTCACCCGCACCAAGGGCAAGGAAGTCATGGAAAGCTTCATCAAGGCTGAAGGCGGCGGCAAGGATATCTGCGCGGTCTATGCCCACAACGACGACATGGCCGTCGGCGCCATCCAGGCGATCAAGGAAGCCGGCTTGAAGCCCGGTACCGACATCAAGGTCGTCTCGATCGACGCCGTGCCGGATATCTTCCAGGCGATGGCCAAGGGCGAAGCCAATGCGACGGTCGAGCTGACGCCGAACATGGCCGGCCCCGCCTTCGAAGCCCTCAATGCCTATCTCAAGGACAAGAAGGCTCCGCCGAAGTGGATCCAGACGGAATCGAAGCTCTACACCGCCAAGGATGACCCGATGAAGGTCTACGAAGCCAAGAAGGGTCTCGGTTACTGACCTCCCGCCGCCCGGCTCCACCTCATACCCCTTAGAGCCGGGCAACTCAGCAACCGGAGCGGTGCATCTCGCCGCTCCGGTTCTTCGATAGACGCGGGACTTTAGGCATGTCGGATACAAACTCACTTTTGGAAGCCTGGGGCATCGGCAAGGCCTTCCTCGGCATCACGGCGCTCGACGCCGTCGACTTCACGCTCGAGCGCGGCGAAATCCATGCGCTGCTCGGCGAAAACGGCGCCGGTAAATCGACTCTGATCAAGATCCTGACCGGGGTCTACAGCCGCGATCACGGCACCATGCGCCTCGACGGCGCGGAGGTGACGCCGGCCAGCGTCGCGGAGGCGCAAGGCCTCGGCATCGGCACCGTCTACCAGGAGGTCAATCTCCTCGAAAACCTGACGGTCGCTGAAAACCTCTTCCTCGGCCGCCAGCCGCGCCGTTTCGGCCTGATCGACCGCCGCGAAATGCGCCGCCGCTCGAAGGCGCTTCTGGAACGCTACGGCCTCGATATCGACGTCGACGCCCTGCTCTCGTCCTATTCCGTTGCCGTCCGCCAGCTTGTCGCCATCGCCCGCGCCGTCGATCTGTCCGGCAAGGTCCTGGTGCTCGACGAGCCGACCGCCAGCCTCGACGCCCACGAGGTGGAGATGTTGTTTGTCGTCCTGCGCCGGCTGCGCGAGGAAGGCCTCGGCATCATCATCATCACCCATTTCCTCAACCAGGTTTATGCGGTCGCCGACCGTGTCACGGTTTTGCGCAACGGCCGGCTCGTCGGTACCCGCAAGCTCGCCGAACTGCCGCGGCTGGAGCTGATCTCGATGATGCTCGGCCGCGAGCTGCAGCACATCACCCGTGAGCATCAGGCGCAGGAAGAAACCATCGCCTCGACGGCCGAAGCGCCGATCCGCTTCTCGGGCTACGGCAAGCGCGGCAGCGTCGCACCTTTCGATCTGGACATCCGGCCCGGCGAAGTGGTCGGCGTTGCGGGTCTGCTCGGCTCCGGCCGCACCGAGACCGCCTTCCTGCTTTTCGGCATCGACCGTGCCGACAGCGGCACGGCAACCGTCGACAACCAGCAGGTCGCCCTCTCCTCTCCGGAAGCGGCGATTGCCAACGGCTTCGGCTTCTGCCCGGAAGAACGCAAGACGGACGGAATTATCGGGGATTTTTCCGTCGCGGATAATATCGCGCTTGCGGTGCAGGCTCGCCAGGGCTGGGCAAAACCGATCTCCTCGCGGGAAAAGGCAGCCCTTGCCGAAAGCTTCATCAAGTCGCTGGATATCCGGCCGGCCGATGCCAACAGGCAGATGAAATTCCTCTCCGGCGGCAACCAGCAGAAGGCGATCCTCGCCCGCTGGCTGGCGACCGGGCCCCGTTTGCTGATCCTCGACGAACCGACGCGCGGCATCGATATCGGCGCGCATGCGGAAATCCTGAAAATGATCGAAAAACTCTGCGCCGATGGCATGTCGCTGGTGGTCATCTCCTCGGAACTGGAGGAACTGACCGCCATCGCCCACCGTGTCATCGTGCTTTCCGACCGCAAGCATATCGCCGAGCTCAAGGGCGATCGGGTGACTGCCGACAACATCATGCAGGCGATCGCAGCGCCGGGCCACACGGAGGCAGCATGATGGACCGCTTTACCCGCCGGCTGAAACGGCTGGCACCCCAGATCATCGCGCTTGCGGTCATCCTCGCTCTGATCACAGCAGTTGCGCCGGGGTTCCTCAACGTCTCCTTCCAGAACGGCCGGCTCTACGGCAGCCTGATCGACATCCTTGTGCGCGCCGCCCCCGTTGCGCTGTTGACGATCGGCATGACGCTGGTCATCGCCACCCGCGGTATCGATCTCTCGATCGGCGCCGTGATCGCCATCTGCGGCGCGGTGGCCGCGACGCTGATCGCACACGATTATCCGCTGCCGGTCGTGATCCTGATCTCGCTCGGCGTCGGCCTCGCCTGCGGCCTGTGGAACGGCGTGCTGGTCGCCCTGCTCGACATCCAGCCGATCATCGCCACGCTGATCCTGATGGTGGCCGGCCGCGGCATCGCCCAGCTGATCACCGAAGGCGTCATCCTCACCTTCAACAACGACAGCTTCGCGGCGCTCGGCTCCGGTTCGCTCGGCGGCATTCCGATCCCGATCCTCATCTGGGTCTGCGCGGCACTGATCATCGGCCTGCTGGTGCGCCGCTCCGCACTCGGCTTCCTGATCGAGGCGACCGGCATCAACCGCCGCGCCGCGACCCTTGCCGGTGTGCGCGCTCGCTTCCTGCTGTTCTTCGTCTATGCGATCTCCGGCATCTGCGCCGCCATCGCCGGCCTGATCGTCACCGCTGATATCCGCGGCGCCGATGCAAACAATGCCGGTCTCTGGCTTGAGCTCGACGCGATCCTCGCCGTGGTCATCGGCGGCACCTCGCTGAATGGCGGACGGTTTTCCATCACCGCATCGCTGATCGGCGCGCTGATCATCCAGTCGATCAACACAGGCATTCTGGTCTCGGGTTTCCCACCGGAATTCAACCTGATCATCAAGGCCGGTATCATCATCGTCGTCCTGACCCTGCAGTCGCCGGCGATCATGGCGCTGTTCGGCTTCGTCAAGGCCTCGCGGCGCAAGGGCGAGACCGCATCCCGCGAGACATCCCATAAGGCGGAAGGAACGGTTCGATGATCCATACCCGCAACCTGCCCTTCGTCACCACGCTCGGCATCTTCGTCATCGCCTATGCCCTCTGCGTGCTGCAGTTTCCGAACATGCTGTCGATGCGTGTCATCGGCAACCTTCTGACAGACAACGCCTTTCTCGGCATCGCCGCGGTCGGCATGACTTTTGTCATCCTGTCGGGCGGCATCGATCTGTCGATAGGCTCGGTGATCGCCTTTACCAGCGTTTTCGTCGCCGTCCTGGTCGGCTCCCTCGGCGTTCACCCGCTGATCGCCTTTGCGGCCGTCCTGGTCATCTCGACCCTTTTCGGCAGCCTGATGGGAGCGATGATCCGTTATCTCGGCATTCCGCCCTTCGTGGTGACGCTCGCCGGCATGTTTTTGGCCCGCGGTGCTGCTTACCTGATCTCGACGGAATCCGTGCCGATCAGCCACGAGATGATCGACACGATCCAAGGCTTCTACTTCCGCTTCCCGGGCGGCGGCCGTCTGACCATGCTTGCCATGCTGATGCTGCTGGTGTTCGTCGTCGGCGCCTTCGTCGCGGCTCGCACCCGCTTTGGCGCCAATGTCTATGCGATCGGCGGCAGCGAGCAGTCGGCCGAGCTGATGGGTGTCCCCGTCGGCTCCACGACGGTCGGCATCTATGCGCTGTCAGGCTTCCTCTCGGGCCTCGCCGGCATTGCCTATACGCTCTATACCTCGTCCGGTTATTCGCTGGCGACGGTCGGCGTCGAACTCGATGCGATCGCGGCCGTCGTCATCGGCGGCACGTTGCTGACCGGCGGCGTCGGCCTGGTCGCGGGAACGTTCATCGGTATTCTGATCCAGGGCTTGATCCAGACTTACATCGTCTTCGACGGCACGCTGTCGTCGTGGTGGACGAAAATCGTCATTGGCATCCTGCTCTTCGTCTTCATTGTATTGCAGCGCGGAATCATCTGGTATTCAAACCGGCGACTGGCCGAGAGCCGGCTGAAGGAGATCTGAGTGGGACTTCTGGAAACGACGATCAGTGGGCGAAAGCGCCGCAGCAACCACGCGCATGTGGTGGCGGAGCTCGGCCGGGGGATCGTTTCCGGCAAGATCCCGGAAGGCTCCCTGCTGCCCGGCGATACCGAGCTTTCGGCCCGTTTCGGCGTGTCCCGCACGGTGTTGCGGGAATCCATGAAGACGCTCGCCGCCAAAAGGCTGGTCGAAGCCAAGGCCAAGGTCGGCACGCGCGTGCTCGACAAGGCCAGCTGGAACTTCTTCGATTCTGACGTGCTCGGCTGGCGTTTCGAATCTGGGCTGGATTTCGAATTCATCGAGCATCTCGCCGAAATGCGCATGGCACTGGAACCGGCAGCAGCAGCAGCAGCAGCGCTGCGCGCCTCCAGCGACGACATCGTTGCGCTCTACGCGATCGCCGCGAAATTCGACGATCTCTCCCATACGCCGGAAACCATCGCCAAGGTGGACCTCGAATTCCACCTCGCCATCGCCCGCATGTCGGGCAATCCGTTCATGCGCTCGGCGAGCGCGCTGATCGAGGCGGCGCTTGCCATTTCCTTCCAGCTCTCCTCGCCGGCTGCCTCGCCGGAAAAGATCGACGAGGTCGCTACCAACCACCTGAGGATCGCCCATGCGGTCGCCTCGCGTGATCCTGACAGGGCGATCTCCGCCATGCGGCACGTCATCGAGGTCGGCAAGATCCGCATCGCCAACTCGTTCGAAGTGACCCTGCCTGCCTGAGACGGGTTATCTCACGTCGAGCGAGATCATCAGGTTGGCGAGCAGGGCGGTGCGCGGCGCAACACTGCTGACGAAGATATGCTCGTTGAACGTATGGGCGCCGGCACCGTCTGCACCGAGCCCGTCGAGCGTCGGCACACCGAGCGCTGCCGTGAAATTGCCGTCCGAGCCGCCGCCCGTCGTCATTCCTTCCAGCGCGATGCCGAGACCCTCGGCGATCTCTGCCGCCACGTCGAAGAGACGCCTGCCTTCATCCGACTGCGCGAAGGGCGGACGGTTCATCTGGCCGTCGATTTCAAAGGTGATATCCGGATCGACAGGCTTCATCGCCTCGATCTTGCCGGTTATCTCCCTGGCCATCACATCGTCGGGAACACGAACGTCAACCTGCAGGCGGCATTCCGCCGGCACGGTATTGCGGCCCGTCCCGCCCTGGATCGTCCCGACCGTGACGGTAACGCCGCGCTCGGTGTCGTTGAGCGCCTCAAGCTCCAGAACCAGCCGGGCGGCGGCGCGAATGGCACTGCGACCATCCTGCGGCCTTGTACCGGCGTGCGAGGCATGCCCCCGCACGGTGACATCGTACATTGCGACCCCTTTGCGGGCGACGACGATCTTGCCGCCGTCGCGGGCAGGTTCCACCACCAGCGTATAACCTGCATTCTTCGCCGCCTCTTCCATGAAGGCGCGGGACGACAGGCTTCCCATCTCTTCGTCGGGCACGAAAATCAGGTCGATCGGCATCCTGCTGCCGTGCCTGACGGCGAGCTTCATCGCCTCGAGCGCCATCAGCGCGCCGGACTTCATGTCGTAGATGCCGGGGCCATAGAGCTTGTCCCCCTCCTGACGCAGCGGCAACTGGTTATCGATCACGCCCACCGCATGCACGGTGTCGAGATGCGCCAGTATCAAGACGGTCTTTTCGTTGCTGCCCGCCGGGCGCGGAGAGCGGATCGCCAGGATATCGCCGAAACCGAGCTTGCCCGGCACCCGCTCCATCTCCAGACCGGCCGCCTTGCCGATCGCCTCGACCCGATCCGCCAATACATTGACAGCCGAGGCGTTAGGCGTCGGCGTCTCGATCTCGACCCACTGCTTCAACTCGGCGATAAGAGCCTTGTCGTCGATGTCTTTGGCGGAAATGGCAAGCGTCATGGCAATAACCCTGGGCGTTCTTCGGCGGGGATGATGCCGCAGAAGGTGCGGCCCGGCCACTATAGTCGGCCAAGCCAGGATCGCCAGACCCACTGCCGACGCGAGCGGCAAAAATCGCAGGCGCTCCAGATGACCACTATGTGACGAGCAGGACCGGAAAATCTTCCGTCAGACTGTCAGTACCTCGAAATGCTGGAGCATGCGGGCGGCATCCGGCTGCCGGCCGGTGAACAGCTGAAAGGCGCCGACTGCCTGGAAGACGGCCATGCCGCCGCCGTTCAGCACCCGGCAGCCGCGTTGCCTGGCAACGCTCAGCAGCTCGGTCTCGAGCGGGAAATAGACGATCTCCGCCACCCAGTGATGCGGCCGGAGAAGTTCCGGCGGCAGCGGCAGGCCCGGATATTTTGCCATGCCGGTCGGCGTAGCATGAATGATGCCCGAAACGTCCTGCATCGCCGAAACGATATCCGATGATGCTTGTATCGCGGCGTCCGGAAAGAGCACCGACATCGTTTGGGCAAGCTGCTCGGCCCGATCAGGCTCGCGATCGAACACCGTGAGTGCCTTCAGACCGAGGGACAGGATCGCGTAGGCCGTCGCAACCCCTGCGCCACCGGCGCCGATCTGAACCGCCGCGCTCAAATCGGCCCCCGGCAGACCGCGCCGGAAACTTTCGGCGAAACCCCACCAGTCGGTATTGTGGCCAAAACGCTTGCCGTCCTTCAGCACCACCGTATTGACGGCGCCGAGCGCCCTCGCCTCGTCGGAGAGTTCGTCGAGGTAGGGAATGACCAGTTGCTTGCAGGGGTGTGTGATGTTGAGGCCAATCAGCCCGCGTGCTTCCGCGTCGTCCAGAAGCTCCGGCAGGCTGCTCGGCGTCAGCCCGAGCTGATTGAGATCGATCAGCTCGTATTCATATGAAAACCCCTGGGCAGCACCTTCCTTCATGTGCATGGCCGGCGTCAGCGAGGCCTGGATGCCGGCGCCGATCAGCCCGGCCTTCAAGGGTTTCAGCAATGTCTCGGCCATGGGTATCCCGCCTCGTTTTGGTGGAAGAGCCGGCCCGCCGTAAAGACGGGCCGGCGCGGATGTTACTTCTTGCGGACGGCGTCCAGTTCCTTGAAGAGCAGCGAGACGGTATCGGCACCCACATCGGCGCTGAACTTGTCGATCAGCGGCTTCACGGCATCGCGGATCTTCTGGGTTTCAGCGGCGTTGAGTTCGGTGACCTGCATGCCGGTCTTCTTGATCTCGTCGAGCGCCTTGGCGTCCGCTTCGCGGGAAACCTTGCGCTGGAAGTCGCGGGCTTCGGTCGCAGCCGACTGGAGAATGCCCTTCTCCTCGTCGTTGAGGCCGTCCCAGAACTTCTTGCTGACCAGCACGATCTGCGGATTGTACTGGTGACGGGTGACCGTCAGGTACTTCTGCACTTCGTAGAACTTGGCATTGAGGATGTTCGCGAACGGATTTTCCTGGCCGTCGACCGTACCGGTTTCAAGCGCGGTGTAGAGTTCCGTATAAGGGAGCGGCACCGCGTTGGCGCCGAGGCTGTTGAACAGCTCGATCGGGATCGGCGACTGCAGCGTGCGGATCTTCAGGCCCTTGATGTCTTCGAGCTTGGTGACCGCGCGGCGATTGTTGGTGAGGTTGCGGAAGCCGAGTTCCCAGTAGGCGAGACCGACGAGCCCGGTCGCCGGCAGCTTTTCGGAAAGGCTCTTGCCGAAGGCGCCGTCCATGACCTTGTCGGCTTCTTCCCCGCTGTTGAACAGGAACGGCAGGTCGACGGCGCCGAACGCCTTGACGTTGCTCGACAGGATGCCGGCATTCAGCACCAGCATCTCGACCACGCCGCCCTGCAGCGCGGAGACGGTCTGCACGTCGCCGCCGAGCACGCCGCCCGGAAACAGCTTGACGTCGATCTTGCCGCCGCTCTTCGCCTTGACGATCTCGGCGAATTTTTCCATGCCGGTGACCTGCGGATGGCCCTTGTTGTTGGCGGCTGCGAACTTCAGCGTATGCGCACGGACTTCGGCGGATGCCGTGCCGGCAAACAGCATCACCGGCAAGGCGATCCCGAGCGCCAGTTTCATCATCGTGTTGAACATGCTTTCCTCCCACTGGTGGCCGGGGTCCCCCACGGCCGGTTGATATGTACTTGGTTGGCAGAAGCTTCCCGGCCTCAACGCCCGAACCAGGCGACCGGCACGGTCACCAGTTGCGGGAAGAGGACGAGAAGGAAGAGAACGATCAGTTCGGCGATCAGGAAGGGCATCACGCCCTTCATCAGGTCTTCCATCGACAGCTTGGAGACCCCGCAGATGACGTTGAGCACAGTGCCCACCGGCGGCGTGATCAGGCCGATCGAGTTGTTGATGATAAAAAGGACGCCGAAATAGACCGGATCGATGCCCGCCTGCTTGATGATCGGCATCAGCACCGGCGTCATCACCAGAATGGTCGGCGTCATGTCCATCGCGGTACCGACCAGGACGATCAGCACCATGATCGCGAGCAGCAGCAGCGTCTGGTTGTCCATCAGCGGCTCCAGCAGGGCGACGAGATCGCCGGGTACGTCGGCAACCGTGATCAGCCAGGCGGAAACCGCAGCACAGGCGACCAGGAACATCACGACAGCGGTGATCTTCGCCGCCGCCACGAAGACGTTGAAGAGTTCGGACGGCGCAAGCTCGCGATAAACGACCATCGAGACGAACAGCGAATAGACGGCGGCGACGACGCCGGCTTCGGTCGGCGTGAACACGCCGAACTTCAGTCCGACGATGATGATGACAGGCAGCATCAGCGCCCAGATGCTGTCGACGAGCGCCTTGACGCGCACCTCGCGGCTCTGCCTCGGAGGCAGTTCGAACTGCTCCTTGCGGGCGACGATCAGCCAGGTGATGCAGAGCGCCAGCGCGATTAGCAGGCCGGGAACGATGCCGGCGAGGAAGAGCTTGGTAATCGAGACGCCGCCGATGACGCCATAGAGGATGAAGCCGATCGAGGGCGGGATGATCGGCCCGATGACCGAGGCCGATGCCAGCAGTCCGCCGGTCCGCGCCGGATCATGGCCCGACTTGATCATCATCGGATAGAGAAGCGCACCGAGTGCCGCAGCGTCGGCCACCGCAGAACCGGAAAGGCTCGACAGAACGCAGGCGGCGAAGATCGCCACGAAGCCGAGACCACCGCGCACGTGGCCGACCAGGGCCATGGCGAGATTGACGATGCGCTTCGACAGGCCGCCGGTATTCATCACCTCGCCGGCAAGCAGGAAGAAGGGAACGGCCATCAGCGGAAAGCTGTCGGCGCCGTTCAGCACGTTCTGTGCGACGATCTGGGCGTCGAAGATGTCCATGTACATCATCAGCGCCACGCCGCTGAGGATGAGCGCAAAGGCGATCGGCACGCCGAGTGCCATGGGACCGAGAAGGGCGCCGAGGAAAATAGTGAGCGTCATCGGTTTCTCCTCAGACCTTGGTGACGCCGGCGGCGACCGCGGCTTCCGGATGATGGTCGAGAGCCACTTCCTCCTCGCTGTCGCGCACCAGTTGGGCAGTCGCGATATCGATGCGGCCGGTGGCCACCTGGAAGGCGTCCCAGAGGATGATGAGGAAGGTCGGAACCCCGAAGGCGAGGCCGGCGCCGTAAAACCAGCCCATCGAGATGCCGGTTGCCGGCATTGTGGCAGGCAGGTTGATCAGCGTCTGCGTCCAGCTTCCGCTGATCAACAGCCATGTGGCGACGAGCATCAGCCCCTGCCCCATTAGCACGGCGATCCTGGCACTTGTCGGCGGCAGCCGCTTCAGAAGCGAATCGACACCGAGGTGGCCGTGTTCGCGCATCGCAACGACGCCACCGAGAAACGTCAGCCAGATGAAGAAGACCCGCGACAGCTCTTCCGAAACGGTGATCCCCTGATTGAAGGCATAACGCAGCACGACATTGCCAAAGACAAGCACCACCATGCCTGCCAGAAGCAGGGCGATGACGACCTTCAGCGCGAAGAAATAGAAATCGATGATTCGTGTCACTTCCGTCCTCCCAAGGCTTCCGTCACCGGATGTCGATAGCGGCCTCCGCTGATGCGGCTGGCCAATCGGTCCTTTGACGAGATAACCTCCGCCGGGACCGCCTCCTCAGGGATCGACCGGCAATTCGGATAAAATGTACGAACTAGTGCGTATGTCAAGCGCCATCTATTGAAAGCCTCACGCAGGCCCATTATGACTTTGGAACAAATGCGAAAATTCGATGTGGACAATCAGTTGTCCACAAGGCCTGTTTCTGTGAGCATGGCGGACAAAACGGTGAAGGCGGATTCGGGGATGGCGGCGAAACGCGAAAACGGCAGGAAAAACGATCCGCAGCGCACCCAGGAAGACATCCTGGATGTGGCGACGGAGGAATTCACGACCCATGGCCTTGCCGGCGGCCGCGTCGATGCGATCGCGGAGAAGACCCGCACCTCGAAACGGATGATCTATTATTATTTCGGCAGCAAAGAGGGGCTCTACCTCGCCGTGCTCGAGCGGGCCTACCGCAAGATCCGCACGCTGGAAGAAGACCTGCAGCTTTCCAACCTGCCCCCGGAACAGGCGCTGCGGGTGCTGATCTCGACGACCTTCGAACATGACGAGGCCAATCCGGAATTCGTCCGGCTGGTCAGCATCGAGAACATCCACCACGCCGCACATATGCTGCGGTCCGAGGCGATCCGCGACCTGAACGTCTCGGTCATCGAGACCATTGCGGCGATCCTTGATCGCGGCGTCGCGGCCGGTGTATTTGCCCGCAAAGCCGATCCGATCGACATTCACATGCTGATCAGTGCCTTCTGCTTCTTCCGCGTCTCCAACCGTTATACGTTCGGAACGATCTTCCGCCGCGACCTTTCAGAACCGGCGACCATGGAGCGCCACAAGGGCATGATCGCCGACGCGGTGATCAGCTACCTGAAGACTTAGCGAGCAGCCTTGTCGGGATGGGCGTTGGCGAACGGTTTCAGTTCGGCGCAGCGGTCGGCGATCTCGACAAGTTTCGGGCAGGCCGAAAGATCGACGCTCCATCGGCGCGCGTTGTAGACCTGCGGCACGAGGCAGATATCCGCCATCCCCGGCCGGTCGCCGTGACAGAATGTGCCGGTCGAACGGGAATTAAGCAGTATCTCGAAGGCAGCAAGCCCTTCCCCGATGAACTTCTGCATCCAGGCCGGCCGGGCGTCGTCGCCACCGCCGGTCAGCGATAAGACATGGCCGACAACGTGCGTGTTGCAGACCGGATGGATTTCCATGGCGATGACATAGGAAAGCGCCCTCACCCGCTGCCGCCCGACGGAATCGCCCGGCAGGAAGGCGCCGCCGCGCGTCTCGTCGAGATATTCGATCACCGCCAGCGACTGGGTAAAACTGTGGCCGTCGATTTCCAGCACCGGCACCAGCCCCTGCGGGTTGCGGGCGAGATGTTCCTGCGACCTGTGCTCCTTGGCGAGGATGTCGACCGGAACCGTGCGGAATGTTTCGGCCGCCATGTTCAGGGCGATCCTCAGCCGATAACTCGCCGAGGACCGCCAGTAGTCGTAGAGAACCGTATCGCTCATCCTGCCTTCTCGTATCTCGTCACGGTCTGTTCGATCGCACCGAAGATCGAATGCCCCTTGTCGTCCTTCATCTCGATCCGCACCGTATCTCCGAAATGCAGGAAAGGCGTCTTCGGAACGCCGAAGTTGATCGTCTCGATGGTGCGGATTTCGGCGATGCAGGAATAACCGGCTCCGCCATCGGCAACCGGCTTGCCGGGACCTCCGTCGAGCTTGTTGGAGACCGTGCCCGAACCGATGATCGTGCCGGCGATCAGCGGCCGCGTCTTCGCCGCATGGGCGATCAGTTGCGGAAAGTCGAAGGTCATGTCGACGCCGGCATTGGCCCGGCCGAACGGCTTGCCGTTCAGATCGACCTTGAGCGGCAGGGAAAGCTTGCCGCCGTCCCAGGCCGAACCCAGCTCATCGGGCGTGACCGCGACCGGAGAAAAAGCGGAGGACGGTTTCGACTGGAAGAAGCCGAAACCCTTGGCGAGTTCGGATGGGATCAGCCCGCGCAAGGATACGTCGTTGACGAGAAGCACGAGGCGGATCGCCTCCCGCGCCTCATCCACGGACGCGCCCATGGGCACGTCGCCGAGGATCACCGCGACCTCGCCCTCCATATCGGCGCCCCAGGCTTCATTTTCGAGCAGGATCGGATCGCGAGGCCCGAGGAAACTGTCGGACCCGCCCTGGTAGATCAGCGGATCGGTCCAGAAGCTCTCCGGCATGTCCGCATCGCGCGCCCGGCGCACCAGCTCGACGTGATTGACGTAGGCCGATCCGTCCGCCCACTGGTAGGCACGCGGCAGCGGCGATGCCGCATCATGTTCATGGAAACGGATGGTCGGCTGCGCACCGGTCTCGATACCGTCCGCCACCCGTTCGAGCCGCGGACCGACATACGCCCAGTCGTCGAGCGCTGCCTGGAGGGTCCGGGCGATATGGCCGACCTCCGAGCACTGGGTCAGGTCTTTCGAGACGACGACTAGGCGGCCGTCGCGGGTGGAATCCTTCAGTGTCGCGAGCTTCATGAATGAGTGTTTCCCGTTTTATCGTTGGTATTGCTCTCAGAATGTGTGGAGATCGCGCAAGAAGGCAACCGTTATGTCGCGCCGCCTCACTTGATCCCCGGCGTACCGTCGAACTTTCGCTCGAGGCCTGACCAGCAATCCACGTAATTGTCCTGCAACGTCTCCAGATCCGCCGCGAATTTGGTGAGCTGCTGCGGGAAACGGGTTTCGAACATGAAGGCCATGGTGTTTTCGAGCTTGACGGGTTTCAGCTCGCCGTTCGAGGCCTTCTCGAAGCCGGTGAAGTCAGGCCCGTGCGGCAGCATCATGTTGTGCAGGCTCATGCCGCCCGGCACGAAGCCCTCCTCCTTGGCATCGTAGCGGCCGTAGATCAGGCCCATGAACTCGCTCATGATGTTGCGGTGATACCAGGGCGGACGGAACGTGTGCTCGGCCACCAGCCAGCGCGGCGGGAAAATCACGAAATCGACATTGGCGGTTCCCTCCTCTCCCGAGGGAGCGGTCAGAACCGTGAAGATCGACGGATCGGGATGGTCGAAAAGAATGGCGCCGACCGGCGAAAAGGTGCGCAGGTCGTATTTGTAGGGTGCGTAATTGCCGTGCCAGGCGACCACGTCGAGCGGCGAATGGCCGATCTCGGTCAGATGGAAGGAACCGCACCATTTCACCTGCACGCGGCAGGGCGTCTCCTTGTCCTCGTAGGCCGCCACCGGCGTCTTGAAATCGCGCGGATTGGCAAGGCAGTTGGCGCCGACCGGACCGCGATCCGGCAGGGTGAACTTGGCGCCGTAATTCTCGCAGATATACCCGCGCCAGACTTTTTCCTCGCCGAGCCGGGTCACCTTGAACATGGTTCCGCGCGGGATGATGCAGATCTCCGAAGGCTCCAGATCCATCTTGCCAAGTTCGGTGAAAACGCGGATCGAACCGACTTCCGGCACGATCATCATTTCGCCGTCGGCATTGAAGAAATAGTCGTCCACCATGTCGGTGTTGAAGACATAGACATGCGCCGCCATGCCTGACTGGGAGAGCGCATCGCCCGCAGTCGTCATGGTGCGGATACCTTCGAGGAAGTTCAGCTGTTCCGTCGGCGCCGGCACAGGGCTCCAGCGAAGCTGGCCGAGCGCCAGCGAATGTTGGGCAACGTGGGGCGCGGTCTTCCACAGTGGATAGTCGATCTTCCTGAACCGGCCGGTGTGGCGCACGCTCGGTCGGATGCGATAGAGCCAGGAACGCTCGTTGGTGCCGCGCGGCGCGGTGAAAGGCGAACCGGAGAGCTGTTCCGCATAAAGCCCGTAATTGCATTTCTGCGGGCTGTTCTGCCCCTGCGGGAGGGCGCCCGGCAGGCTCTCGGTTTCGAAATCGTTACCGAAACCCGGCATATAGCCGAGGGTCTCGGCATTCGCCCCGGTAAACTGCGTGGCGTTCGGATCGATCTTGTCCAGCATGGCTTGTTTCCTCCCATGATGACGATATGGTTGCAAACGTAACCATTATTTTTGTAACCATCAACGCCCGATCAACGCCATGACGACCGATAGTTTCAAACTCGAACAGTTCCTCCCCTACAGGCTCAACCGCGCCGCCGAATTCGTCGGCCTGCGCTTCGCCGCCCATTACAAGGCGAAATACGGACTGACCCGGCCGGAATGGCGCACGCTTGCGGCACTCGGCAGTTCGGGCCGCATGACCTCGAAAGCCGTCGGCGCGCATTCCTCCATGCACAAGACCAAGGTCAGCCGTGCCGTTTTCGCGCTCGAACAACGCCGCTGGCTGAAGCGCAGCCAGGACGAAGCGGACCGGCGGGTCGAGCATCTGGAACTGACCGTCGCCGGGCAGCAGGCCTATCGGGAACTGATCGAGCTCGCCCGCCGCTATCAGACTGAACTGGAGACGGAAGTCGGCGGGAGCGGCATCGAGGCTTTGTCGAACGGTCTAGCGGCAATCGAGCAGGTCATCCGCCGCTCGGGCAAAGGGAAGCCGCCGGAGCCGGACGATATTCAAGCCTTGGCGGGCTTTTGAATCGGAATCCCACCAAAATCCTTCAACACGCTGAGAACGATTGATGTTTTGACGTGCTGCACGCTCTCATGCGGCAACAGTATATCGTTGACGAAATGGGATAGGCCCGCGAGATCGCGTGTCACCACCTTCAGGTGATAGTCCATCTCGCCGGTCAGCGAGAAACACTCCAGCACTTCCGGCAGGTCCTCGACAAGGCGCGCGAACCGCTTGGCGTTGTCGCGGTTGTGGGTGGCGAGCGTCACGGCGATCACCACCAGCAGGTCGAGGCCGAGTTTCTGGCGGTTGAGATGTGCCCGATAGGTCTGGATGAACCCCTCGCCCTCGAGCCGCGCCCGGCGGCGCGAACATTGTGACGGCGAGAGCGCGACGAGCTCCGACAATTCGTTGTTGGTCAGCCGTCCGTCGGTCTGCAGATGGCTCAAGATCTTCAGGTCATATCCGTCCAGCGCGTCCATCGTGCATCGAGCCCCTCATATCCGCACATTTCATGCACAAATCGCGCAGAACCTCGCCAAGATTGCAAGCACAATGCGCCTCTCCTGCATCATCATGATGATCGAATGACAGGAGGAGTTTGCCATGGGTCCTTTCCCGCACGACGCACCGGTTTCGGAGATCACCGCCGATAACCCGGCCGGCACCGACGGTTTCGAATTCGTCGAATTCGCGCATCCGGAGCCGCAGAAGCTCGAAGAGCTGTTCACACGCATGGGCTACAGGCCGGTGGCGAAGCACAGGACGAGGAACATCACCGTCTGGCGCCAGGGCGACATCAATTACGTCGTCAATGCCGAACCGGGCAGCCATGCCATGCGCTTCGTCGATGAGCACGGCCCCTGCGCGCCGGCGATGGCCTGGCGCGTCGTCGATGCCAAACATGCCTTCGACCACGCGGTCGCCAAGGGTGCGACGCCTTATGAGGGCAAGGACAGGACGCTCGACGTGCCGGCCATCGTCGGCATCGGCGGTTCGCTTCTCTATTTCATCGAGACCTACGGCGAGAAGGGGTCGGCCTATGAGGCCGAATTCGAGTGGCTGGAGACACGCAACCCCAGGCCCGAAGGCGTCGGTTTCTATTACCTCGACCACCTGACCCACAACGTCTATCGCGGCAACATGGACAAGTGGTGGGACTTCTACCGCGAACTCTTCAACTTCAAGCAGATCCACTTCTTCAACATCGACGGCCGCATCACCGGCCTGGTGAGCCGGGCGATCACCTCGCCCTGTGGCAAGATCCGCATTCCGCTGAACGAGTCGAAGGACGAGACCAGCCAGATCGAGGAATTCCTGAAGAAATACAAGGGCGAAGGCATCCAGCATATCGCGGTCGGCACCGACGGCATTTACGAAGCGACCGACAAGCTCGCCGACAACGCGCTGAAATTCATGCCCGGCCCGCCGGACACCTATTATGAAAAGTCCGGCGCCCGCGTGCACGACCACGACGAACCGATCGACCGCATGAAGAAACACGGCATCCTCATCGATGGCGAAGGCGTGGTCGATGGCGGCACGACCAAGATCCTGCTGCAGATCTTCTCGAAAACGGTGATCGGCCCGATCTTCTTCGAGTTCATCCAGCGCAAGGGCGACGAAGGGTTTGGCGAAGGCAATTTCCGCGCCTTGTTCGAATCCATCGAAGAAGACCAGATCCGCCGCGGCGTATTGAAGCCGCAGCAAGCCGCCGAATAAAAGAGCGGGTCCGGAGGGCGCGAGGTCCGGCGGTCATCCCGCCGGACTTTTCGTGCCGGAAGCTCTGCCGGCTCCGGGCTTGAACGGGAAAACCTCACCATGGGTGGCGACGTAGAATTCGCCTTCCGGCGTCACCCAGCCGCGGAACATGCCGTCGGTATTGTAAGGCGCGGTGATCGTGCCGTCGGCGCCGACCGCCACCAGCCCAGCCCCGATATCATGCTGCTTCAGGTCCTCCTGGATGACCTTGGCGGCCGCCTTTTCAAGGCTCTCGCCGAGATAGGAGACGCGGGCAGCCACTTCATGGCCGACGGCGTAACGTATGAAATATTCGCCCTTGCCCGTGCCGGAAACGGCGCAGGCGCCGTCGCGCGCGTAAGTTCCGGCGCCGATGATCGGGGTGTCGCCGATCCGGCCTTCCGGCTTGTTGTTGTAGCCGCCGGTCGAGGTCGCCGCCGCCAGATGCCCGGCGCTGTCGAGCGCAACCGCACCGACCGTGCCGTGCTTTTCCGACTCGCTGGCTTTCGCCGCCGTGCCCGCAGCGGCATGCGCCTTCATTGCCGCCAGTGCCCTGATGCGACGCTCGGTGGTGAAATAATCCGGCTCGACCATATCGAGCCCCGCCTCACGGGCGAAATCGTCGGCCGCATCGCCACCAAGCAGGATCGCATCGCCGTTTTCCATGATCTTGCGGGCCGCCTTGATCGGATTGCGGATACGCCGAACCAGCGTCACCGCGCCGGCTTCGAGCGTCCGGCCGTCCATGATCGAGGCGTCGAGCTCATGTTTGCCGTTGGTGTTAAGCGCTGCGCCGTAACCGGCGTTGAAATGCGGCGAATCCTCCATGACGACCACGGCCGCCTGCACCGCGTCGAGCGCCGCACCGCCTGCCGTCAGGATTTCCCAGCCGGCTTTCAGCGCCCGTCCGAGATCGACGCGGGCAGCCGCCCATTCCTCGTCGCTCAGGTCGAGCTTTGCCATGACGCCGCAGCCGCCGTGGATCGCCAGCGCAATCTTTCCCATCGGTCCTTCTCCCGTCCGAACTTGAAATTTTCGGAAAAACGGCCGGGCGGGATGCCCGGCCGGTAGATCGCAGGTTGGGAAGGCCTTATTTCGCCGGGCGGATGTTCATTGCCAGCGTGTCCTCGTCGGAACGGGGAACGATGGTGATGCCCTTCTTCATGCCCCAGGCCGAGACGGTCGAGGCGATCGCCAGATAGGGCCGATCGGTCGAAACCAGGGCATTGGCATCCATCAGGAACTTTTCGCGCTTCTTGGGGTCCATCTCGATGGCGGCGTCCTCGATCAGCTTGTCCATCGTCTTGTTGACATAACCGCGCAGGTTGAAGGCGCCGAGCTTGGTGTTGGGGTCGTTGCTGTGGGCGAGCGACGACAGCGTGTAGTTCGATTCACCCGTCAGTGTGCCCCAGCCGGACATCGCCATCGAATAGTCGCCGCGCGTATTGGCCGGGAAGAAGACGGCGCCCGGCTGCGCGTTCGCCTCCGCCTGGATGCCGACCGCCGTCAGCATCTGGGCGATCGTCGTTCCGACATCCTTGTCGCCCGGCAGGCGGTCGTTGGTGAAGGAGAAGGTCACCTTGAAGCCGTTCGGATATCCCGCTTCGGCAAGCAGTTTCTTGGCCTTTGCCGGATCGGCCTTGGTGGATTTGACGGCCGGGTTCCAGCCGAAGATGTTCGGCGTCACGAGTTGCGACTGGACGGTGCCCATGCCCTCCATGGCGATCTCGGTGATCGTTTCGCGGTCGATCGCAAGATCGAAGGCTTCGCGCACCTTGGGGTCGAGGAAGGGGTTCTTCGGCAGCGGCGAACCGTCCTTGGCGCTCACCTGCGGCGGCTTCTCACGGAAGTCGAAGGCGATATTGAAGAGGTAGACGCTGTTCTGGCGCACGACGGTGAGCTTGGTATCCTTCTCCAGCGTCGGGACGTCGGAAGCCGGGATACGCGAGATCAGGTCGACCTGGCCAGCTTTCAGCTGCGCAACGCGGGCCGCATCGTTGGGGATTTCCTTGCGGGTCACCTTGTCCCAGGGCTCCTTTTCGCCCCAGTAGCCGTCGAACTTCTGCAGCACGAGCTGCTCCTTCGGCGTCCAGGAGACGAATTTGTAGGGACCGGTGCCGATCGCCGCCTTGCCGGAATTGAAACCCTCCGAAGCCTTGTCGGCATTGGCGGAAAAGTCCTTGGCAGCCGTGTGCGACACGACGAACAGGCGGATGAAATCGTTCGGCAGGTTCGGCGCGGCCCCGTCGGTCTTGATACGGATCGTCAAGGGATCGACGATCTCGATGCCTCGGACGCGGCGCACATAGATGGTGGTCGGGTTCGGGCCGGTGACTGCCGGGATGCGCTCGATCGAGAATTTCACGTCCTCGGCGGTGAAGTCGGAACCGTCGTGGAATTTGACGCCCGGGCGGAGCTTGAACTCCCAGGTCGTATTGTCGATGGCGGTCCAGCTGGTCGCAAGCCCAGGCTCGAGCTCGAGGTTGTTGCCGGATTTCACCAGCGAGTCGTAGATATGCTTGACCGCTTCGGCGTGGGTGCCGGCGGCGGTGAAATGCGGATCGACCGAAAGCGGACCAGCGCGCACGCCGATCATCAGGTCGGCGGCAAGTGCAGCACCCGAAACGCTGCCGAGCAGTACGGCGGCGAGAGCCGCTGTGCGGAATGTCTTGAGAATAGTCATTCTTCGTTCTCCTCTATATTTATCATTGGGGGCCAGTTGGGTGAGTCCACGACGACTTTCGCCAGCAGCTCGGAGAGCATCAGCTTTTCTGCAGGCGTCAGCCCCGACAGCATGACCTTTTCGCGCTCCACCATCGGCTGTATGGCTTGATCGACGATGCGCTTTCCTTCGTCCGTGATGAACAGGACGAAGCTTCGAAGATCCGCCGCGTCGACCTCGCGGCGGATGATGTTCTTGTCGATCAGCTTCTGGATCGCCCGGCTCATCGTATTCTTGGGGAAACCGGAGGAGCTGCTGATGGCGCTTGCCGTCAGTCCGTCGGAAAGGCCGAGCGAATAGAGAACAACGAATTCCGGCCGGGCGAGACCGTACTCTTTTTCGATCCAGCGATAGATCGGCTCGTTGAACTGCAGCGCCAGGAAATTGATGCGGAACGAAAGCCAGCAGGGGTTCTGCCACAGCTTCACGGAAACCAGATCATCGACGCCATGACTGCCGGCCGCGGCCTTGCCACCCTGCCTGAGGAGTGCATCGAAGGATGAGATTTCCAATTGCAATGCCGTCAGCTCCCGCAGAAATCTTGGTCCGGATTTTGTTCCGTATGGAACTTGACGATAGCTTATTTGGCTGTCAATCTCTTTTTTTTAGTTCCGTATGGAACTTTGCATTTGATCAGCGCAACGCCTGTCAAGGCACATTTTTTGTGCTTTTGTGCGAGATTGTGATTAGTTTTTGCGCGTCACGCGCATCGCATGGAGATTTCATGAAGATCGCGGATATGAACTGGATGCAGGTGGAGGAACGGGCGGCGGAAGACGACCGTTGCGTGCTTCCGATCGGCAGCGTCGAGCAGCACGCCTATCTCAGCCTCGCGACCGACATGATCCTTGCCGAAAAGATCTCGCTCGACGCGGCGGAGCCGCTTGGCATTCCGGTTTTCCCCGTCGTGCCCTATGGTCTCGCGTCATCCTTCGCGACCTTTCCCGGCACGCTGACGCTGACGCTGTCCACCTATATCGGCGTGATCCGCGACCTGATGGACAGCATCCACCGTTCCGGCTTCCGCCGTATCCTGATCGTCAACGGCCACGGCGGCAACACGCCGGCGACAGCCGTCATCTCCGAATGGCTGAATGCGCATCCTGATGCCTCTGTGAAGTTCCATGACTGGTGGCGGGCGCCCAAAACCTGGGCAAAGGTGCAGGAAACCGATCCGGCCGCCTCGCACGCCTCGTGGATGGAAAACTTCCCTTGGACCCGCACGAAAGACCAGCGTCAGCCGACGACCGCCAAGCCGAAAGTGGATTTCGCCGGCCTTGCCCAGGTCGATGCGGGCCGCAAGCGGAAACTCCTCGGGGACGGAAACTATCACGGCCTTTACCAGCGCCCCGACGAGGACATGCTGGCGATCTGGGATGTGGCGGTCGCGGAAACCCGCGATCTTCTCGAAAGCGACTGGCGCTGACGGCGAGGCATCCTTCGGAGCCTCACCCTACGAAACCCGCGGAAGACGGGACTGGGGGACAAGAACAGGGGAACATATGTTAGGTTTCGTCTTGCAACGCCTGTGGCAGGCGGCGATCGTGGTCATCGCGATGTCGGCGCTCGTCTTCTGCGGTGTCTATGCCGTCGGAAATCCCATCGACGTGCTGATCTCGCCGGATGCGACGCAGGACATTCGCGCTGCGGTGATCGCCCAATACGGGCTCGACCAGCCGCTGTGGCGGCAATATTTCGCCTTTCTCGGCCGGCTGATCAACGGAGATTTCGGCCGCTCGCTCGTTTATAGCATGCCGGTCAGCGAACTGATCCTCACCCGTCTGCCGGCGACGCTGGAACTGACGCTGGCGGCCGTTCTATTTGCCAGCCTCGTCGGCATCCCGATCGGCATGTATGCCGGCTACCGGCCGCATAGCCTGATTTCCCGTGCCATCATGGCGATCTCGATCCTCGGCTTCTCGGTGCCGACCTTCTGGTTCGGCCTGATGCTGATCATGGTATTTGCCGTGCAATGCGGCTGCATGCCGGCTGGTGGACGCGGCGAGACGGTCAGCCTGCTCGGCGTCGATTTCAGCTTCTTGACCGGCGACGGGCTTTCGCATCTCGTGCTGCCGGCACTGAACCTGGCACTCTTCAAGTTCTCCTTGATGATCCGCCTCGCCCGCGCCGGCACTCGCGAACTGATGCTGAGCGACACGGTGAAATTCGCCCGCGCCGCCGGCCTTTCCGAATTCACGGTGCTGAGCCGGCATGTGCTTCGCCTGATCTCCATTCCGCTCGTCACCGTCTTCGGTCTGGAGCTCGGCTCGACCCTCGCCTTTGCGGTCGTCACCGAAACCATCTTTTCCTGGCCCGGCCTCGGCAAGCTGATCATCGACAGCATCACCTCGCTCGACCGGCCGGTCATGGTCGCTTACCTGATGCTCGTCGCCTTTCTGTTCATCGTCATCAACCTGATCGTCGATCTGACCTACGCGCTGCTCGATCCGCGCCTGCGAAAGGGCCGTGCCTGATGCGCGATACTCTGCTTGGCCGTTTCCTCGAGGAATTCTTCCGCAACAAGGTCGCGACGGGCGCCGCAATCGTCGTCCTGCTGATCGTCCTGACCGCGATCGTCGCGCCGCTGGTCACCCCACAAGATCCGTACGACCTGACCAGCCTCGTGCTGCGCGATGCCCGCCGTGCGCCGGGTTATGTCGGCACCGGCGGTTACACCCATTGGCTCGGCACGGACTCGCAAGGCCGCGACCTCCTGTCGGCGATCATCTACGGGCTTCGCATCTCCCTGCAAATGGGCGTGATCGCTGGCGGCATCGCCTTCGTCATCGGCGCGGTGGTTGGCTGCTCGGCCGCCTATATCGGTGGCCGTTTTGAGAGCCTTGCCATGCGTATCGTCGACCTGCAGCTTTCCTTCCCGGCAATCCTGCTCGCCTTCGTCATCGCGGCCCTTCTCGGCCAGGGGCGTTATCAGCTGATCATGGCGCTGATCTTCGCCCAGTACGCCTATTTCGCTCGCACCGCCCACGGCGCGGCATCGGCCGAAAGGCAGAAGGATTATGTCGAGGCGGCGCTCTCCATCCCGCTGTCGCCCTGGCGCGTCGTCGTCAAGCACATCCTGCCAAACTCGCTGCCGCCGCTGATCGTCGTCGCGACGGTGCAGGTGGCAAGCGCCATTTCGCTCGAAGCCACCCTCTCCTTCCTGGGCGTCGGCCTGCCGCCGACCGAACCGTCGCTCGGCATGCTGATCGCCAACGGTTTCCAGTATCTGCTTTCCGGCCGCTACTGGATCTCGATCTATCCCGGCGTCGCGCTGATCCTGTTCATCGTCTCGCTCAACCTCGTCGGCGACCAGATCCGCGACCAGCTCAATCCGAGGCTCCGCCGATGACCGAAACGACGAGTGCTCCGCTTCTCGAAGTCACCAACCTCAGGACCTGGTTCCCGAGCGGACGCGGCGAGATCAAGGCGGTCGACGGCGTCTCGTTTTCGCTGGCGCCCGGCGAAGTGCTCGGCCTCGTCGGCGAATCCGGTTCCGGCAAGTCGATCACCGGCTTCTCGATCATCGGCCTGATCGACGAACCCGGCCGCATCGTCGAGGGTTCGATCAGGCTCGAAGGCCGCGAGCTGATCGGCCTGCCCGCTCATGAACTGCGCGCCATCCGCGGCAAGACCATTTCCATGGTCTTCCAGGATCCGATGATGACCCTGAACCCTGTCCTGAGCATCGGCACCCAGATTAGGCTCGCGCTCGAAGCCCATGAAAACATCAGCGCATCGGACGCACGGGAAAGAGCGATCAAGGCGCTCGCCCAGGTCCGCATCAGCGAGCCGGAACGCAAGGTGGATTTTTTCCCGCATCAGTTTTCCGGCGGCATGCGCCAGCGCGTGGCGATCGCCATTGCCCTGCTGCACCGGCCGAAACTGATCATCTGCGACGAACCGACGACGGCGCTCGACGTGTCGATCCAGGCGGAAATCCTCGCCGAGATGAAGGAACTGGTGGCCGAACTCGGCACTGCGCTGATCTGGATCAGCCATGATTTGGCGATCGTCTCGTCGATCGCCGACCGCGTCGCGGTGATGAGATATGGCAAGATCGTTGAGATCGGTCCGGCGCTCGGCGTACTCACCCGCCCGCAGCACGACTATACCAAGGCGCTGCTCGATGCGCTGCCCTCACGCGCCAAGCCCGGCCAACTGCTGCTGCGCGGCAGCGGCATCGCGGATGCGGCACCGCCGCCGCGCAAGTCGGCGACACTGAACCTGCCGCCGCTCGGCAGCCCCTATCTCGTTATCGACGATGCGATGAAGCGCTTTGAGAAGCCGGCGGGCCTGTTCAGGAACCTGGCGATCAAGTCCGGCATTTCCCAGCCGATGCCGGTCGTCCAGGCGGTCGACGGCGTGTCGATCACGCTGAAGCGCGGCGAAGTGCTTGGCCTTGTCGGCGAATCCGGCTCCGGAAAATCGACGCTCGGCCGCATGGCTGCCGGCATTGCGATTCCAACCTCCGGAACGATCCGTCTCAACGGCAAGCCGGTCATGAGCGACGGCCGCAATGCGCGAAAAATCACCACCCGCATCCAGACGATCTTCCAGGATCCGTTTGCGTCGTTAAACGGCCGCATGCGGATCGGCGATATCATCGCCGAAGGGCCGCTCGCCCACAAGCTGGTGACCCGAGCCGAAGCGCTGGTCTATGTCGGGGAATGGCTGGCCGCGGTCGGGCTCGATCCGACCTTCGCCAACCGTTTCCCGCACCAGTTCTCCGGCGGCCAGCGGCAGCGCATCGCGATCGCCCGCGCGCTCGCCATGCAGCCGGATGTGGTCGTCTGCGACGAGCCCGTCGCCTCGCTCGACGTTTCGATCCAGGCGCAGATCATCAACCTGTTGATCCGCCTGCGCGCCGAGCTCGACCTTTCGCTGCTCTTCATTAGCCACGACCTGTCCGTCGTCCGGCATCTCTGCGACCGCGTCGCGATCATGTATCGCGGCAGAATAGTCGAGGAAGGCGTGGCCTCGACGATCTATGCCGATCCGCAGCACGATTACACCAAGCGGCTGCTCGCCGCCGTGCCGGTCCTGCCGGAGGCGGCCGAATAAAAAGGGAGAACGGGATATGGAACCCTGGGAGTGGGACGAGGCCATGTGGCGCGGCAAGGTCAACAAGGTGCGCGCCGGCCGTTCGCTGAAACCGAAAGCCTGGAAGGACGGCGCGCGCTGCGCTGTCGCCCTTTCCTTCGACAGCGACCATGAGACCAACGAACTTCGCGACGGCGGTGAATCGATCGGCCGCATGTCCCAGGGGCAATACGGCAACCGCATGGGCGTGCCGCGCATCCTCGAAACGCTGAAGAATGCCGATGTCCCGGCGACCTTCTTCGTGCCGGCGGTCGCGGCCCTCCTCTATCCCGACGAACAGCGGCGCGTCATCGCCGAAGGCCACGAAATCGGCCTGCACGGCTGGATTCACGAGGTGAACACCAAGGTGCCCGCCGACAAGGAACGGGAATTGCATTTCCGCGCCGCCGACACGCTCGAAAAGATCACCGGCATCCGCCCGGTCGGCATGCGCACGCCCTCCTGGGACTTTTCCTATGAGACGCTGAAGATCGAGCGCGAGCTCGGGCTGATCTACGATTCCTCGCTGATGGCCGATGACGACCCGTACGAACTGGTCGAGGACGGCGAGCCGACCGGCATGGTCGAACTGCCGGTCGAGTGGATCCGCGACGATGCGGTCTATTTCAATATGAACCGGTTTACCGCGCTCCGCCCTTACACCCCGCCGACCTCCGTGCTCGACATCTTCAAGCGGGAGTTCGACCGCGCCTATATCGAAGGCGGGCTGTTCCTTTTGACCATGCATCCGCATGTGTCCGGTTACCGCTCGCGCATCTTCGTGCTGGAGGATCTGATCAGGCACATCCAGGGCCACGAGGGCGTCTGGTTCGCCACCCATGCCGATATCGCCCGCTTCGCCAGGGAGAATGGCGGCGAGTGAGCCCTCCAACCCAAGCTGAGCAGATTACCGATATCGGCGGTATTCAGTGCATGCGGTAGGTGCCTAGGTTTATCCCTTTCCCCGTCCCGGCGCGATGAAGGCTGCGATCGCCGTCTCGTCGAACCCGGCCTCCTGCAGGAAGCGCCGGGCAAACTCGGCGGCAGAAGCTTTCATCGCGTCGTTCGGGCGGATCAGGTGAAAGGCGACGTGGTGATCGATGGTCCTGTCGGACACGGCGACGACCCTGCCGGAGGCAAGCGCGGCGTCGGCAAGCGGGGGCCGGGCGAGCGCGATGCCGAGGCCATGCGCGCAGGCGTCGATCACCAGGTTATAATCCTCGAACCGCCGGTCCTGCCCGCGCGGCACGTAATCGACGCTCTCGACGGCCAGCCAGCGCCGCCAGGCCTCGACATTGGAATCGTGCAGGATCGGCAGTTCGAGCAGTGATTTTGCATCGGTGCGTCCGCCGAGACGCTCGGCCACCGCCGGAGCGGCGATCGGCACGAGTTTCTCCTGCCAGAGCGGCAGGCTGCGCACGCCGGCCCATGGCCCCTTGCCGCAACGGATCGCCAGGTCGATGCCCTCGCTGAAGTCCGCCAGCCGATGTTCCAGGATCACTTCCAGGTGGATATCGCTGGCCTCCAGCTTCGGCATCCGCGAGAACAGCCAGAGCGAGGCGACCGACGGCGTCACCGAAAGCCGGACGACCGCCTTGTTGCGGCGGGGCAGCCACCGCTCGTCCGTATCCCCGAGCAGGGCCAACGCTTCCTCAGCGCGGGCGAAAAACCGTGTGCCTTCCGGTGTCAGCGTTACGCCGCGGGCCTCGCGGGAGAAAAGCCGCACGCCCATCCAGCGCTCCAGCCGGGATATCTGCCGGGAGACAGCACCATGGGTGACGCCGCCCTCTTCCGCTGCTGCCGAAAACGATCCGAGACGCGCGGCGCGCGCGAATGTCTCGAGCGTATCAAGTGGTGGCAAGGTCTGCGAGCTGTGAACCATACGCACATATGATCATCGATTGCGTTGCTTTTCAAGCATGGATGAGAGGCGCTAAATCTGACTTCAAGTTTTGCCAGACTTCAAGTTTGAGGGAGAAAGAGATGAGCACGGTCGCCATGAGCACTGGAACGAATGAAAAACAGGGATTTGATGTGATCGCCTTCCTGGCGATCCTGGTGACTATCGTTTTCTGGGCCTCGTCCTTCGCCGTGATCCGTATCGCGCTCGGGCCGCTGACGCCGATCGAGCTCGCCACGGCTCGGTATGTTCCGGCCGCCTTGATCGCGGTCGTCTATCTCGCAGTTGCCCGGCCGGCTCTTCCAGCCAAGGGCGATATCCTCCGCCTCGTCGTCGCGGCAGTGCTCTTCATCGCCGCCTATGCCGTTCTCCTCAACATGGGCGAACGAACGGTGGCGGCAGGCCCGGCGAGCTTCATCATCAACACCATGCCGGTCTTCACCGCACTGATCGCCATTTTCGCGCTCGGCGAGCGGTTCGGCCGCTGGGGCTGGGTCGGAACGGCGATCTCCTTTGCCGGCGTGGCGCTGATTGCAGCCTCCGGCGAGGATGGCTTCGATCTCGATCCGAACGCGATCCTCATCCTTGGCGCCGCCCTCTGCTCCGCGATTGCCAGCGTGCTGCAGAAGCCGATCCTCGGCCGTATGCCCGCATTGGCGGTCACAGCCTGGCTGATGCTGATCGGCTCCGTTCCGCTGTTGCCGGCCGTACCGTCGGCCCTGCAGGCGCTCGCAGCCGCCCCTGCCGAGGTGAACTGGGGCATCGCCTATCTCGTGCTCTTCCCGACGGTGATCGGTTACGTCACCTGGGCAATAGCCCTGAAGCGCCTGTCGGCAGCCCGAGCCTCCAATTTCCTTTACGGCGTTCCTCCGACCGCAACCCTGATCGGTTTCCTCTGGCTCGGCGAAGTGCCCACGCTGATCGGCGCGATCGGCGGCATCATGGCGATCGTCGGCGTGCTCGTCGTCAATGTCATGCGCAGGAGATAGGTGAGCCGCCGCGATCCGGTAAACTGCAGATGAAGCAATGCAGGCGGCGCCCTATTTACCGGCGCCGTTCACGAATTGGAGAATGAGCTGGTGGACATTGCCGCCCTCGCTCATCTCCATCCGATCGTAGTCGTTGCTGCGCTTCTGCTGCGCCTTCGAAATCTCGCCGAGCTTGGCCGTCAGTTCCGTCCTGATTTTCGTGCATTTCGGGTCGTTGGCGACGCTGAGACCCACGCTCACCCGCTCGATCTCCTTCACCATGTCGATGATCATGACGCCGTGGACCAGTTCGTGCTTGTAGACGCCGGCAATGAAGACATCCCATTTCTTCTTCAGATCGGGAGCAAGCGCCGATGCGGGTTTTGGCAGCGTGTAGGTGATGATCAGCTTCGGCCGCGCCGAAACGAGCGTGCAGGCGCCATCAGTCTGAGGTCGGTAATCGCGGGTCCAGGTCAGCTTGAAATTGGTGTGGGCGATGGCGCGCACTTCCTTGCCGATCTTGGGGCCGCGCTGTCCGATGGAAGCGTAGAGATCGACGCCGGAATCACCGGTCACGGGATAGGTCTGAATCTGCTCCACCGGCTGCCATTGGCTCTGCGCCGATACATTTATCGGCACCAGGACGAGACAAATCATCGCCCGGAGAATTCCTGCACCTATCCTCACCCGTTCCCTCCCGCTTCGATCGCCGCGAAACTAGGGAGACGACGCCGCAGTTTCAACTGGCCAGATATGTTTCAGTGAACGCTATACATTACAACTTTGGTTCCAGCCCCTTGCCATATTTCCCTCGAAATGAATGATGACAGTTGCGTGACAAGACGTTCTGATTTGGTGCTGGAGAGTTCAATGGGAGAAAAGCGAAAGGTCTACGAGGCGCTGGTCGACGGTGCCATGGAAGGTCTGACCGACGAGGCATTGTTCAAATTTGTCACCAAACGTTGCCCGAAGACGTCGAGCAAGAAGATCGTCAGGGCGGCCCTCCTCGGGTTGAGCGATCCGCACCTGCGTGACCGGAACATTCTGGATACGATCTACGCACTGGCCATCAAGCACCGCATGGACGAGTTCCGGGACGGCGAGGATGGAGATGACGAAAGGGACAGCTGGCCCGTGCCTTTCGCCCGGCCGCTCGACAAGGAAACGGCCCGCGTGGACTTGGCCTAATCGGCCGCCTGCTGTCATCCGCCCTACACAAAATCTACCTAGATTGCGGTGGTCGAGGGTGAGTTCATGCACGGCCGCGCCAATCTTACAGCCATGAGGCTCATGGATGCCTGCGAGCATCTGCTTTGCGAAGCCGAGGCTTTCGAGGATCTGACCGCCCGGCGGATCGCCATCGAGGCACATGCGACGCCCTCCGCCATCAGCTACCATTTCGGCTCGCAGGAAGAACTGGTCGCAGCGGTCGCAGAGCGTGTCTATCGGCGGCTCAATGCAGAACGGTTGAGCCTGCTCCGCAAGGCCGTCGACCGGCGGGCGCCCGATCCGCCCGATCTCGATGAAGTCATTGCAGCTCTGGTCGGTCCCTCGATCCGCTGGAGCCTCGACCCGACCTCCAGCTATCCGGTCCTGTCGCATTTCACCTCGATGGCGAAGACCCACCGGGAACGCGCACCGCACTACCGCCGCATCATCGATAACGTCGAACATCACCGAGCTTTCGTCCCGCATTTGAAGCGGATCGCGCCCTGGCTCGACGAGGTCGATATCGGCTGGCGGCTCAATTGCGCGCTCGGCATCCGCTCGCAGGTCACCCGCTCCCGGTCGCGCACCGAAGTGCTGACCAATTACGGCATCGACCTCGATGATCCGGGCATCGTCATCGCCCGCATGGTCGAGGTGATCGCGCCGATGTTTCGCCGCTGAACCGGTTTCGAACGGCATTCGAAATCCGTCACGAGCAGGAAACAAACCCCTTCTAACGGTCCTCCTGACGAAACCGTCTTCCATGGAGGCATCCGGTGCGACGCGAAACGACATTCATCCATCTGACCGACCTGCACATCGGCACCGCCGACGACAGCCATCTGCACAGCGACACGACCGAGACGCTGCATCAGGTGCTCGATCTCGTCGCGACCGTGACGCCGAAGCCGCAATTCGTCATCGCCAGCGGCGATCTCACCAATCGCGGCGATGCGGAAAGTTTTCGTCGGCTGAAGGACATTATCGACGCCAGGATCGATGTTCCTGTCATCTATGCGCTCGGCAATCACGACACCCGCCCCGGCTTCTACGAGGGCATGGGCATCGAGACGCATGATCCGGATGCACCCTACGACCACGACGCGATCATCGAGGGCATCCACATCGTCACCATCGACTCGACGACGCCCGGCCTGATCGGCGGCACGATCGATCCCGAACAGTTCGACTGGCTCGCCTCGACGCTCGACAGCCATCCCGACCTGCCGAAGCTGATCGTCGTCCACCACCCGCCGGCGCTCGGCGAGGAAGCGGATGCCGCCCATTGGCGGACGATCCACTTCCCGCAGTCGGAACGTTTCCGCGAACTGCTGAAGGGCCGCAACATCATCGGCATCCTCAGCGGCCATATCCATCACGACCGCGTCTCGGTCTGGCATGGCATCCCGGTGGTGGTCGGCACCGGCCAGCACGCCGCGACCGATATCCTGCGCACGGACATCCTGCGCATGGTGCGCGGTACGTCCTTCGGCATCGGCACCATCCGCCCGTCCGGCCTCACCATGGCCTTCGTGCCGCTGCCGTCCGACCGCGCCGAACTCAATACCTATCCGCTGGAACTTCTGATGGCCCGGGCAATGCCCGTCGCCGCTGAATAACCCTCACCCGGAGACACACAAATGCTGCGCAGAACCACGCTCAAGCTGATGGCAACACTCACCGCCGCCTCGATCTTGCCTCTTGGCCTCCCGGTCGGCGCCCTCGCCGAAATGCCAGCAACCGTCGACAAGCCGGTCACGATCAGCTTCTACAACTACAACCTCGCGTCCGCCGGCATCGGCTCCGAGGCCACCAGGGAACTGATTGCCGGTTTCGAGAAGAAATTCCCGAACGTGAAGGTCGAGACGATCGCGGTACCGTCGAACGAGATCATCAACCGCGTTCAGGCCGATATCGTCGCCGGCAAGCAGCCGGACGTCGCCCAGCTGACCTTCCGCGACCTGATCTTCGTCGCCAGCGACCTCGGCGGCAATGCGCTCGAGGACATGGTGAAGCCGGCGGAACTGAAAGAGCATCTCGCCGGCATGATCCCCAAGGGTCTCGAACTCGGCAAGGTCGACGGCAAGACCTATGGTCTCGCCTACACCTTCTCGACGCCTGTCCTCTATTACAACGGCGACCTCTTCAAGCAGGCAGGTCTGGACCCGAACAACCCTCCGAAGACCTGGGCCGACGTCAACATCACCGGCAAGGCGATCAAGGAAAAGACCGGCAAGAACGGCTTCTTCCCGGGCGCCTACGGCCCGAGCGACGGCACCTTCGTCTACCAGGCGATCGTCATGTCGAACGGCGGCAAGGTGCGCGACGGCAACAAGCTCACTTACGCGGACAAGAATGCTGCCGAGGCGGTCAAGATGCTGCGCGACATGGTCGATAGCGGCGCCCACGCCAGGATCGACCCGGCCAGCGGCTCGGACACGTTTGCGGCCGGCAATCTCGGCATGTTCGTCTATACGACTGCGGTGCTTGGCTCCTACAAGAAGGCCGCCCAGGGCAAATTCGACCTGCGTATCGCCCCTATGCCGTCCTTCGGCGAAAAGCCGACCGCTCCGACCAATTCCGGCAGCGCCCTGTTCGTCTTCAGCAAGGATCCAGCCAAGCAGCGTGCGGCCTACGAGCTCCTCAAATACCTGACGAGCAAGGAAGCCTACACGATCATCACCAGCAAGATCGGTTACCTGCCGCTGCGTCTCGATATCGTCGACGACCCGAATTACCTCGGCCCCTGGGTCAAGGAGAACCCGATGTTCCGCGCCAACCTGGAACAGCTGAACCGCCTCACCGCCAACGTTGCCTTCCCCGGCCCCAACTACCGGCAGGTCGAGAAGATGATGATGGACTCGGTACGCGAAGCCGTCTTTGGCAAGGGCGATTCGATCGCCACGCTGAAAGCCGCCCAGGATCAGGGCCAGGACCTGATGCCGTAACCGTTACGAGGAGATGCCGGGCGGGTCTCGCTTTCCCGTCCGGCGTCGTTGCCCTCTCGGGGTCCTTTCGGGGGAAAATTCCATGACCGATATCCAGGCCGATCTCGCAAGACCGCTCATCCTTGCCCGAGCGCCTACGGCTGCCCGCCAGCGCGGCACGTTCACCGTCCAGCCCTGGCTCTATCTCGCGCCGGCGCTCTGCCTTCTGATGATGTGGACCTATGTGCCGCTCGTCGAGGCCTTCCAACTCTCCTTTTACCAATGGAACATGCTGCCGACCGCGCCGCAGCGCTATGTCGGCCTCACCAACTACCAGCGCCTGTTCGCCCTGCCGGAGATGCGCGCCGCGCTCTGGAACACGCTTTTCTACATTCTCGGCCTCTTCCCGATGTCGGTGATCATTCCCCTTTTCGTGGCGATCTGGACCCAGGACCTCGAAGGCCGCGCCCGGACCATCTACCGTGCGCTGATCTTCGTGCCGATGATCGTGGCGCCCGTGGTCGCCGCCATCCTCTGGCGCTGGCTGCTCAACGAGGATCAGGGGCTGATCACCCTCGGCCTGGAGACGATCGGTCTCGGCCGCATCGGCTTCCTGACCGACCCGAACTACGCGCTCGCCACGCTGACCTGGATCACCGGCTGGAAGCTGATCGGCTTTTCCACCCTGTTATTTTCCGCCGCCAATGCCGGCATCAATCCCTCCTATATCGAGGCGGCGCGCATCGACGGCGCCAGCCGCTGGGGGATCATCCGCGATATAAGACTGCCGTTGCTTTCGCCGACCATCCTGCTTCTATCGATGATGACAATCCTGTTCGGGGCGCAGTGGAGTTTTGCCTATATCAACGTGCTGACCAATGGCGGCCCGCTGAAAGCGACCACCAACATCTTCTACCTGCTCTGGGAATACGGTTTCCAGACCATGTCCGCCGGCTGGAGCTCGGCGGCCGGCATGATCGCCTTTGCCGGTTTTGCGGTCATCGCGGCGGGATGCATGTGGCTGACCAAGAGGTTTGCGATCTATGACAACTGACGTTTCACCCGATCTCGCCTCACTCGCGTCTAAGGGTGCCAAGTCCGGTGGCGCCCGCCGGCTTGCGGTGCATGCGGTGATGATCCTCCTGTCCTTCCTGTCGATCTTTCCGATCTACTGGATGATCGTCACCTCGCTCCGGCCGGAAAACGAGATCTTTTCCACCTCGCTCTGGCCGTCCAACCCGTCGCTCGAAAACTATGTCTTCGTGCTGACCCGCATTCCGATGATCGGCATGCTGGTCAACACCACGATCGTATCCGCGGCGACCGCCCTGCTGCAGGTCGTGACCGGCCTGTTCGCGGCCTATGCGCTAGTGCGCTGGCGCATGCGGCTCTCCGGTGTCATCCACGGCCTTATCGCGCTCTCCTGGCTGGTGCCGTTCCAGGTCACGATGATCCCCAACTACGTGCTTGCCTCACGGCTCGGCCTCCTGGATACGCTCACCGGTCTCATCGTGCCGAATGCGGCGCATGCCTTCGCGATCCTGCTCCTCTATAACGCGATGCGCTCCTTCCCGACCGAGATCCTCGAAGCGGCGCGCATCGACGGAGCCAGAAGCTGGAAGATCCTCTGGCAGATCGTGGTGCCGAACATGGGCGCTCCGATCGCCTCCCTGTCGATCATCGCCTTCATCTCCGCCTGGAACGAGTATTTCTGGCCGCTGCTGCTCTCGCGCAAGCCGGAGAATTCGGTCGTCCAGATCGGCCTGCAGATGTTCATGACCCAGGAGGGCAATCTCTGGGGGCCGCTGATGGCGGCCGCCGCACTCGCCAGCCTGCCGATCCTGATCATCTACCTGGTGCTGCAGCGCCACGTCATCGAATCCTTCATGAAATCCGGAATCCGCTGATATGTTTGCCCCAGAAAACGCGCATGAACGCCTGATCGCGCTGGAAGGCGCCCACAATGTCCGCGACCTCGGCGGTTACCAGACCGCACATGGCGGCCTGACCCGCTGGCGCTCGATCCTGCGCGGCGACGCATTGCATCGCCTGAGCGAGGCCGATATCGAAACCTTGCTGGACAATGGGCTGGCCACCGTCATCGACCTGCGCAATGCCCACGAGATCGCCGCCGAAGCCAACCCGTTCGCGGGTCATGCCGAAGTGCGCTACCACAACACGCCGCTGTTTTCGGCGCTGGCGCCGGTGGAGATGATGGCGAATGCCGTGTTGAGCTTCGACATGGGCGACCGTTATTGCCAGGCGATCGACGACTGCCAGCCGGCAATTGCCGAAGTCCTGAAGAGCATTGCCGACGCGCCTGATGGAGCGGTGCTCTTCCATTGCAGCGCCGGCAAGGACCGCACCGGCGTGATCTCGGCCTTGCTGCTCGCCAATGCCGGCGTCGATGAGATGACCATTATCGAGGATTACGCCCTGACGGCGACGATCTCCGGTCCACTGATCGCGACCCTCAGGGATCGCGCCCTCGGCCGCGGCACCTCGCCCGAGCTGGTCGATATCGTTCTTGCCTCGGAGCCGCGCAGCATGCGGCAGGCACTGGACCATATCCGCTATCGCCACGGCGGTATCGAGGCCTATCTCTCTTCGCTCGGCCTCGATGAAACCGCACGGGAAAGACTTCGCTACCGGCTGGCTTAGGACCTCGAGGACGAGGACCTGAAGAGAAACAGCATGCTCAGCTCTGCGGCCGTGCGGCTGGGACCAGCACGCGGTCGACGATCCGCGAGTCGAGGTCGTAGACGGAGATCAGCGTCTCCTTGCCGATCCGCGTCCCGTCCAGCAGACGGATCAGATCATCGGCGCCACCGACGGGCTGGCCGTCGATGGCCAGGATGAAATCGCCCTCCTTCAACCCCGCCTGGTCGGCCGGGCTGCCGGGATCGATGCGGCGAATGCGCACCGTCGTCTCCTGCAACATGCCGGCCTTCACCGCGACGCGGCGCGGTAGAGCGGTCGTATCGACGACGATACCGATGAAGGCACGCCGCACATGGCCGAAGCGCAGGATCTCCGAGACGACGAAATTGGCCGTGTTGGAGGCAACCGCAAAGGCGATGCCCTGTGCGCCGCGGATGACCGCCGTATTGACGCCGACCACCTCGCCCGAGGCCGATACCAGCGGCCCGCCGGAATTGCCCGGGTTAAGAGCCGCATCGGTCTGCACCACGTCGTCGATCAACCGCCCGGTGGACGACCGCATCGAGCGACCCAAAGCCGAGACGACGCCTGATGTCACCGACCAGTCGAAACCGAGCGGGTTGCCGATCGCGATGGCGATATGGCCACGCCGCAGTTTCTGGGAATCGCCGAGCCGTGCCCAGGCCTGCACGTCCATGTCGGCACGCACCAGCGCGATATCCGTGTCGGCATCGCGGCCGAGCACGGCGCCCTGCCCGACAGCACCATTGGCACTGCGGATACGGACGGTCTTGGCGTCGGAAACGACGTGGTGGTTGGTGATGATCAGGCCGTCTGGCGAAATCGCAAAGCCCGATCCGTGGCCGCCTTGGCCAGCAACGCCGCCGAGCCGCTCGATGCGGCTGACGGCGGGACCGACGCGGTCGACCGCGCCGGCAACCGTCTCCGAATAGGCGTCGAGAAGCACGCTATCTTCGGGGACGGGAGGATTGATATCGATAAATCCCATCACAAGAACTCCGGAAACACCTTCCCGGAAAAGGGAAGGTTGCAGAAGAAGCTGATGTGGTGGGCCTAAAAGGCGGAAACAAGAACCGGCCTTGCGGGCTCAGTCCTCGGCGAAGATCGGGTCCTGTGTGAACATGCCGCCCTGGTAGACAGCGGCCGGGGACGCCGGTTCCGGACGCCCCTTGGCATCAAGCTCGGCGCGGAAGCGTTCGGCATTGTCCTTGGGCTTCCAGCCGAGATAGGACGCGTGGGAATTGTCCCACCATTTGCTGTCATTGTCAGAAATGCCCCAGATGATCGGGCAGCCGAGCATGGGCGCGCGAAAGACGCAGTCGATCAGGGAGGCGAAGTCGTCATAGGACATCCAGCCGGACAGCATGCGGTGGTTGATCGGCTTTTCGAAGCAGCTGCCGATCCTGACGAGCGCCGTCTCCTGACCGAATTTCTCGAAATACATGCGCGCCAGCGCCTCGCCGAAACATTTCGAAACGCCGTAGAGACCATCCGGCTTCATCGGAGCCTTGACGTCGATGTGCTCGTCCTGGCGGTAGAAACCGACCACATGGTTGGAGCTGGCGAACAGGATGCGCGGCTGGCCATGCGCGCGGGCGGCTTCATAGAGATTGTAGAGGCCGAGCAGGTTGGCGTTGAGTATCTTCGAAAACTTGTCCTCGACCGAAACCCCGCCGAGATGCAGGATACCGTCGCAGCCTTCGACCAGCTTCATGACGGCGTCGGCATCTCCGAGGTCGCAGACAACCGTTTCCTCATTGGGACCGGCTGGGCCGAGATCGACGATATCGGAGAGGCGAAGCGTTTCGGCAAAACCGGCGAGACGCGAGCGCATGGCGCGTCCGAGGCCGCCGCCGGCACCGGTGATCAAAAGTCTTTTCAAGAAATCATCCTCCGAAAGCGGCGCATTGGCCGCGGCAATCCAGTGATGGCCGGTCTGTCGGCCAACTTATTCGTGACAAGCGTCGACACTTATCATACATGTTGACGAAACCTGGTCAATAAGTTGGAGCGGTTCGGAGCGGCGCTCGACTTGACATATGGGTTGACACGATATTGTGATGCGCCGCTGCGCAGGGAGGAACGAATGAGCGTTGAAACCAGACTCGATACCGGCAAGGGATCGAGGACGCTTGTTTCCCGCCTCGGAGAAACGCTGCGCCAGGCGATTGCGGCAGGCCAGTTTCCGCCGGGCTCCCGCCTGCCGAGCGAAGCGCAGCTGACCGAGGCGCACGGCGTCAGCCGCACCGTCGTGCGTGAGGCGATCGCATCGCTGCGCGCCGACCGGTTGGTGGAAGCGCGTCAGGGCGCCGGCGTCTTCGTGCTGGAGCCGTCGCGCAACGTGCAGCCGGTCATGCTCTCCCTCTCGAATATCGATCTTGCCCGCGTATCCTCGATGATCGAGCTCCTGGAGCTTAGAACCGCGGTGGAAGTCGAGGCCGCGGGACTTGCCGCCCTTCGCCGCTCGCCCGCGCAGGAAGAGGTCATTCTCGATCGCCATTATGCGGTCCGCGCCTGTCTCGAGGCCGCAAAACCAACCAGTGAGGCGGATTTCGCGCTGCATCTTGCCATTGCCGAAGCCACCAACAATCCGCGTTTCCGCGAATTCCTGACCATGATCGGCCGCAGCCTGATCCCGCGCGCAGCCCTGCGCCCGGACGATTCGGAGGCCGATCAGGCTGCCTATATCAAGCTGCTCGACGAGGAGCACAACGCCATCGTCGTGGCGATTTCCGACGGCGACGAGGACCGTGCCCGCGACGCCATGCGCCGGCATCTGCGGGGCGCGCAGCTGCGCTATCGCACCCTCCTCCGGGAGCTGCGCGAATCTGTAAGATGACTTGTTGACACAAGTCGAGGCGACCTGTACGACAATTTTTGTCTGGAGGAGACGCTTACAAAGGAATTTTCTGAATGATGACGCCTGAAGAAATCAAGGTTGCACTTGGTGCCGGCCTGCTGTCCTTTCCCGTCACCCATTTCGACGCGGAAGGCGAGTTCCAGCCGGAAAGCTATCGCCGCCATGTGGAATGGCTGTCGGGCTTCGATGCACCGGTCCTGTTTGCCGCCGGCGGCACGGGCGAATTCTTCTCGCTGTCCCCCAATGAAGTCCCCGGCATCGTGTCGGCCGCCAAGGAAGCCGCCGGCAAGACGGCGATCGTCTCCGGCTGCGGTTTCGGCACCCATGTCGGCGTGGAAATGGCCCGCGCGGTCGAAAAGGCCGGCGCCGATGGCATCCTGCTGCTGCCGCATTACATGATCGATGCGCCGCAGGAAGGTCTTTATCAGCATGTGAAGCGCATCTGCCAGTCGGTCGGCATCGGCGTCATGGTCTATAACCGCGACAACTCGATCCTGTCGGTCGATACTCTGCAGCGCCTCTGCGACGAGTGCCCGAACCTGATCGGCTTCAAGGACGGCAGCGGCGATATCGGGCTTGTCCGGCAGATCACCGCTACCATGGGCGACCGGCTGATGTATCTAGGCGGTATGCCGACCGCCGAACTTTTCGCGGAAGCCTATCTCGGCGCCGGCTTCACTACCTATTCATCGGCGGTGTTCAACTTCGTGCCGGGCCTTGCGGTCGACTTCTACAAGTCGCTGCGCGCAGGCAACCGAGCCCGCTGCGAGGAGATCCTCAAGGACTTCTTCTATCCCTTCATGGCGATCCGCAATCGCCGCAAGGGTTATGCTGTCTCGGCCATCAAGGCCGGTGTGCGCCTGCAAGGTTTCGACGCCGGCAAGGTGCGCCCGCCGCTCGACGACCTGACGGCGGAAGAAGAAGAGATGCTCCTGAAGCTCATCGGCCCCTGGAAGCGCTAATCCATGAAGATCGCGTCCGTCTGCACCCATCTCCTCGAACACAGGCTCGACGTCGCCTTCGAAAGCGCCTCGATGCGCTTCGATCGCCGCGCCCATGTGCTCGTCGAGATCGAGTGCGACGACGGCACGATCGGCTGGGGCGAATGCCTCGGCCCAGCCCGGCCGAATGCGGCCGTGGTCGCTGCCTATGCGAACCGGCTGGTCGGCGAAAATCCGCTGGAAACCGAAAAGATCTGGGCGCGGCTCTATAATGCGCTGCGCGACCAGGGCCAGCGCGGCCTCGCCGTCACGGCACTGTCCGGCATCGACATCGCGCTTTGGGATATCAAGGGCAAGCATTTCGGCGTTCCGGTCTCGATCCTGCTCGGCGGACGCTTCCGCGAGAGCGTCAAGGCCTATGCGACCGGCAGCTTCAAGCGCGACGGCGTCGATCGCGTGGAAGACAATGCGACCGACGTCGCCGGTTATTGGCAACAGGGTTTTCACGCCAGCAAGATCAAGATCGGCTTCGGCGTCGAGGAAGATCTGCGGGTCATCCGCGCGGTGCGCGACGCCGTCGGCCCCGACATGCGGCTGATGGTCGACGCCAACCATGGTTACGACGCCATCGAGGCGATCAAGTTCGGCCAGGCGGCTGCTGAACTCAACATCGACTGGTTCGAAGAACCGGTCGTACCGGAACAGCTCGCTGCCTATCGCGAAGTCCGCGCCCGCCAGCCGATCCCGGTCGCCGGCGGCGAGACCTGGCACAGCCGCTGGGGCATGCGCGAGCCGGTGGAAACCCGCGCCGTCGATATCCTGCAGCCCGACCTTGCCGGCGTCGGCGGCTTTACCGAAGCCAAGCGCGTTGCCGACATGGCAGCCCTTCACGGCATCCGCGTCGTGCCGCATGTCTGGGGCACCGGCGTGCACATCGCGGCCGCCCTGCAGTTCATGGCGGCGATGATCCCGAGCCCGGTTCGGGTCAATCCGATCGAACCGATCCTCGAATTCGACCGTACCCACAATCCGTTCCGTCAGGCGGTGATCAAAACCCCGATCGAACACGAGCGCGGCGTGGTGCAGATCCCGAACGGCCCAGGCCTCGGCATCGAGATCAACCGCGATGCGCTCAAAGAATTCCGCATGGGAGACATCTGATGCTCGTCCGCACCCTTTCCGGCACTCCGCCCAAGACCAGGCTGCCCAAGGGGGCGGTCGACACCCAGATGCATGCATATCTGCCGGGCTTTCCCTCTTTGCCCGGCGGCCCCGGCCTTCCGGCCGGAGATTTGCCGACCCCGGCCCAGTATCTCCAGTTCATGCGCTGGATCGGCATCGATCGGGTCATCGTCACCCAGGGCAATGCCCAGCAGCGTGATAATTCGAATCTCAACGCCTGCCTTGCGGAATTCGGTTCGGTTGCCCGCGGCGTCTGCGTGATCGACAGCACCACGTCGGAAGCCGAACTGGACAGCCTCGTAGCAGCCGGCAATGTCGGCGCCCGCATCATGGACCTGCCGGGCGGCGCGGTGAACCTGTCGGAACTCGAAGCGGTCGACGCCAAGGCTGCGTCCCGCAACTGGATGGTCGCCGTCCAGTTCGACGGCAGCAACATTCTCGACCACGAAGAACGCCTGAAGAACCTGAAGTCCCGCTGGGTCTTCGATCACCACGGCAAGTTCTTCGCCGGCGTCACGCCCGATAGCCCGCAGGTCGACGCCGTCAAGCGCCTCATCGACGGCGGCAAGTGCTGGTTCAAGTTCGCCGGCGTCTACGAATCCTCGAAGGCCGGCGGCCCGGACTATGCCGATGTCGCCGCGGTCGCCCGGGAAATCGCCAGATATGCACCGGAACGCATCGTCTGGGGCACCAACTGGCCGCATAACCTCGCCCGCGAACAGGCCGATTATCCGGATGACGCGGCGCTGACCGATACCGTGCTCGGCTGGCTCCCGGACGATGCGGCACGCGAGCTCGCGCTCGTGAAAAACCCCGAAGAACTTTACGGCCTGCCCGCCCGATAAACGGCACGGGAGGCCTGAGGAAGACTGATAAATTCAACGACCGGGGCGTGGAGGCTCCGGCGCTCACACAGAGGAGGACAACATGAAACTCACGAAACTGCTCGGCCTTGCCTTCGGCCTCGCGCTCGGCGCGACGGCCGCCAATGCACAGGTTACCCTGCGTTCCGCCGACATCCATCCGGACGGTTATCCGACCGTTGATGCCGTCAAATACATGGGCGAGCTGGTCTCCCAGCGCACCAACGGCCGCATCAAGATCCAGGTGATGAACAACTCGGTACTGGGCGGTGAAAAGGACACGATCGAGCAGACCCGTTTCGGCGTCATCGATATGAACCGCGTCAATGCTGCGCCGTTCAACAACCTCGTGCCGCAGACCACCGTTCTCGGCCTGCCCTTCCTGTTCCGCTCGACCGAACACATGCACAAGGTCGTCGACGGCCCGATCGGCGACGAAATCCTGAAGGCCTTCGAACCGCATGGCCTGGTCGGCCTTGCCTATTACGACTCCGGCGCGCGCTCCTTCTACACGACCAAGAAGCCGATCACCAAGCTTGCCGACCTGAAGGGCATGAAGATTCGCGTCCAGCAGTCGGACCTCTGGATCGCCATGATGCAGGCCTTCGGCGCCAACCCGACGCCGATGCCGATGGGCGAAGTCTATTCCTCGCTCGAAACCGGCGTGGTCGACGGCGCGGAAAACAACTGGCCTTCCTATGAATCGGCCCGCCACTACGAGATTGCCAAGAACTATACGCTGACCGAACATTCGCTGAACCCGGAAATCCTGGTCATGTCCAAGATCTCCTGGGACAAGCTGACCCCGGAAGACCAGAAGATCTTCCGCCAGGCCGCCAAGGACTCGGTCGTCAAGATGCGCGAACTCTGGACTGCCCGCGAAAAGTCCTCGGAAGCCAAGGTTCGCGCCGGTGGTGCCAACGTTATCAAGGTCAACAAGGACGAGTTCTCGGCCGTCATGAAGCCGGTCTATGACAAGTTCGTCACCGATCCGAAGCAGAAGGCCCTGCTGGAACAGATCCAGGCCGTCAAGTAAGCCGACCGGAGACCGGCCCTCGCCAAGAGGGCCGGTTTTTTCTTGCATATCCGGCAGCTTTGCTGCCGCGAAGAGGACAGGATCATGAGAAAATTCATGCTGGCCATAAAGCCCTACCTGGGCGGGCTTAGCCGCATATCACTTTATATCTCCGGCATCGGCATGATCGCCATGACCCTCATCGTCGGATGGCAAGTGTTCGGCCGTTATGTCCTCAACGATTCGCCGAGCTGGTCCGAGCCGCTGTCGCTCTATCTGATGTCCTGGTTCATCATGCTCGGAGCCGCCGTCGGCGTGCGTGAGAGCGTGCATCTCGGGCTCGATATCGTTCGCTACGTCATGCCGCCGGCAATCCAGAAGGCAATGGATCTCCTGAGCCTGGGCCTGATCGTGCTCTTCGGCATCGGCATGGCCTATTATTCGACGCTGCTGGCCATGGGTACCTGGTCGGCCACCATTCCCGTTCTCGGCTGGCCGGGCGGCACCGACTTCTTCCCGATGATCGTCGGCGGCGCCATGATCTCCCTTTTCGCTCTGGAGCGCTTCGTTGACGTCGCCATCGGCGAGGAAGTTGCTGCCGACGTACTCGTGCAGGAGGCTGCGTAATGGCCTACGCCATTCTTTTCGGTTCGTTCACATTCCTCATGCTGGTCGGCATGCCGATCGCCTTCTGCCTCGGCATCGCCTCCTTCGCGACGGTCCTCTACATGGGCCTGCCGCCGATCGTCGTCTTCCAGCAGCTGAATTCCGGCATGAACGTCTTCGCCATGATGGCGATCCCGTTCTTCATCTTCGCCGGCGACCTGATGGTGCGCGGCGGCATCGCGCAGAGGCTGATCCGCTTCGCCGCAGGCCTCGTCGGCCACATGCGCGGTGGTCTCGGCCAGGTCAACGTCGTCGCCTCGACGCTGTTCGGCGGCATTTCCGGTTCGGCCGTAGCGGACGCGTCGGCCGTCGGCGGGCTGATGATCCCGCAGATGGCGGCGCGCGGTTATGACAGGGACTATGCAGTCAACGTGACGGCCAACGCCGCCATCATCGCGCTGATGATCCCGCCCTCGCACAACATGATCCTCTATTCGATCGCAGCGGGCGGCAACGTCTCCGTCGCCGACCTCTTCACCGCCGGCATCGTTCCCGGCCTGTTGCTGGCCGGGGCGCTGATGATCACAGCCTGGTGGGTCGCCGTAAAACGCGGTTATCCGGCCGACCCCTTCCCGGGCTTTGCCCGCGTCGGTTATTACCTGCTGGCTTCGCTGCCCGGCATCCTTCTGATCGCCATCATCTTCGGCGGCGTCCGCTCCGGCGTGTTCACGGCAACGGAAAGCTCCTGCATTGCCGTCATCTACGCCTTCCTGGTCGCCATGCTCGTCTACCGCGAGCTGAACTGGGACGGTTTCGTCGAGGCCGTCATGGGCGCCGTGCGCACCACCGCCATGGTACTGCTGGTCATCGGCACCGCCGCCGCGTTCGGTTGGTTGATGGCATTCCTGCAGGTCCAGACCCTGATCATCGCAGCGATCAGCGCGGTTTCGGATAATCCGATCATCGTTCTCCTGATGATCAACGTCATCCTGCTGGTCCTCGGCACGTTCATGGACATGGCGCCGATGGTCATCATCTCGACGCCGATCCTGCTCCCCGTCGTCAAGGCCTTCGGCATCGATCCGGTCCATTTCGGCGTCATCATGATCCTCAATGCCGGCATCGGCCTCAACACGCCGCCGGTTGGAACCGTGCTCTTCGTCAGTTGCGCGGTTGGCGGCATCACGATACGTGAAGCGATGCGCACAATCTGGCCTTTCTTCGGAGCCAGCATCGCAGTATTGCTGCTCGTGACTTACATCCCTGCCCTGTCGCTCTGGCTGCCAAGCGTTTTCAGGTAAGCGACTGAAACAAGCTCTATCTGACGGTCCCGCCCCCATGGCGGGGCCTTTCACATGAAAGGAGAGGTCCATGACCATCTACCAGAACCTGATCGCCGGCGAATGGGTCGGCTCGGACGCTTCCAAGAACATCAACCCGTCCGACACAAATGATGTCGTGGGCATGTATGCCCAGGGCAGCGCCGAAGACGCCAAACAGGCGATCGCCGCGGCAAAGGTAGCATCCCCCGCCTGGTCGCGCTCCGGCATCCTCGAACGCCATGCGATCCTCAGAAAGACCTCCGACGAAATCCTCGCGCGCAAGGACGAACTCGGCGCCCTTCTCGCCCGCGAGGAAGGCAAGATTCTTCCCGAAGCGACCGGCGAAGTCATCCGCGCCGCCCAGATCTTTGATTTCTTCGCCGGCGAAGCGCTGCGCCTGACCGGCGAACTAGTACCGTCTGCCCGTCCGAATATCGGCGTCGAGATCACCCGCGAACCGCTCGGCGTCATCGGCATCATCACGCCATGGAATTTCCCGATCGCCATTCCCGCATGGAAGATCGCGCCGGCGCTCTGCTACGGCAACACCGTCGTCTTCAAGCCTGCCGATCTCGTACCTGGCTGCGGCTGGGCGATCGTCGACATCCTCCACCGCGCCGGCCTGCCGAAAGGTGTCCTGAACCTCGTCATGGGCCGTGGCTCGGTCGTCGGCCAGGCCATGCTCGACAGCCCGGACCTCGCCGGCATCACGTTTACCGGCTCCACCGGCACCGGCAAGCGCGTCGCGCTCGCCTCGATCGAGCATAACCGCAAGTTCCAGCTCGAAATGGGTGGCAAGAACCCGATGGTCATCCTCGACGACGCGGACCTCAACGTGGCCGTCGAAGCCGCCGCCAATTCGGGCTTCTTCTCGACCGGCCAGCGTTGCACCGCCTCCTCGCGCCTGATCGTGACGGAAGGCATCCACGACAAGTTCGTCGCAGCACTCACCGAGAAGCTGAAGACGATCAACGTCGACAACGCCATGAAGGCCGGCAGCCATATGGGCCCGGTCGTCGACGACAAGCAGCTGAAGCAGGACACCGACTACATCGAGATCGGCAAAAACGAGGGCGCCAAGCTCGCCTTCGGCGGTGAACTCGTGAAGCGTGACACGCCCGGCTTCTATCTGCAGCCGACGCTGTTCACCGAAGCGACCAACCAGATGCGGATTTCGCGCGAGGAAATCTTCGGACCGGTCGCTTCCGTCATCCGGGTGAAGAACTACGAGGAAGCGCTGGCAACCGCCAACGACACGCCGTTCGGCCTGTCGGCGGGCATTGCCACCACCAGCCTCAAGCATGCGACGCATTTCAAGCGCAACTCCGAGGCCGGCATGGTGATGGTCAACCTTCCGACGGCGGGCGTCGATTTCCACGTACCGTTCGGTGGCCGCAAGGCCTCGTCTTTCGGCCCGCGCGAACAGGGCAAGTATGCCGCCGAGTTCTTCACCGTGGTGAAGACCGCCTACACGCTCGCCTAAACAAAAAAGGCGCTGCCATTTCGAAATGGCAGCGCCTTCAATTCAGCAATCGAGATAGCTTATTCGGCGGCAGCAACACTGGCGCGCTTCGGCAGCTTCCAGTTCGGACGCGGGAAATGGCAGGTATAGCCATTCGGATAACGCTCCAGGTAATCCTGATGCTCCGGTTCTGCCTGCCAGAAATCACCAACCGGCTCCACTTCCGTCACCACCTTGCCCGGCCATAACCCCGATGCGTTGACATCGGCGATCGTATCTTCGGCGACGCGCTTCTGCTCGTCGTTCTCGTAGTAGATCGCCGAACGATAGCTCATGCCGATATCGTTGCCCTGGCGGTTCTTCGTCGACGGATCATGGATCTGGAAGAAGAATTCAAGTATATCGCGATAACTGGTCTTGGCCGGATCGAAGATGATCTCGATCGCTTCGGCATGGGTGCCGTGATTGCGGTAGGTCGCGTTCGGCACATCGCCGCCGCTATAGCCGACGCGGGTCGAAACCACGCCGGGCAGACGCCGTATCAGGTCCTGCATGCCCCAGAAACAACCACCGGCCAATACGGCCCGTTCGGTAGACGTCGTCATGCTTTCCTCCTTCGGTTTTGGATTTGCACCTAAAATGGCGATCCGACGGAAGAAATTCAATCCATCGCCACCACTCAACCGACTGCTGCCTCGACGATCGGACGGACCGCCGCCTCCAGGCTCTTCGGCGTCGTACCGGTGACGATGACACCGAGCAGCGGCGCCGCAATGCCGGCCGCCTTCAGCCTTGCCATATCGCCGGCCACGAAACGCTTCTGGCTCGGCGCGATGACCGGAATGCCGGCCTTCGAGGTGATTTCCCTGTAGCGGTCAAGATCGGTCTCGTTGAGCGGTTTGCCGTAATCGGCAAACGACGCGACGGACGCCTCCATCATGGCGCCGGGAATGGCGACGATAGTCTTCAGGTCCTCGTCAGTGCTTTTCTCGCCGAGCGCCGGGATCGGACGGAGCTTCGACTCCAGCAGATGCGGCTGAAGATGGTCGAAATAAACGTTGAAGCCTTCAAAACCCAGTTCGGCCAAGGCATCGAGTTCGTCCGGCGTCGGCACCGTCTCCTGGCCGGCCATCACCAGCAGCGGCACCCCGAGCGGCGCCAGCCTCTCGAAAAACGGCCGTTCCTCGGCAAAACTGCCGAATGTCGTGCCGGTCGCGCGGTGATAGGCGTTGAGATGCACCTTGATCGCAAAGGCCCCTGCCCCGATCGCCGCCTTGGCAAGATCGAGGTCGTGCCGGGCGAGCGAGACGATGACCGGGAATTCGCCACCGCGCAGCGCCTTGGTGAGCCTGGTTTCGGGATAGTTCGGCATGACGGCCCTCAGTTCAGACGCTCGCCGCCATCGGCGGCGAAGAGATGGATATTGCCGAGTTCCGGCCGCACCCGGATCGTCGCTCCCGGCGACAACGATACCCGTTCGCGAAACACGCCGGTCACCAGCGTTTCGCCCAGTTTCATCGTCACCTGCGTCTCGGAACCCATCGGCTCGACCAGCACGATTTCCGCAGGCACGCCGCTGTCGTCCAGGGCGAAATGTTCGGGACGAATGCCGTAGACCGTCTTTCGGTCCTTGTGCCCGTGCGCTGCCTCGGGCAGTGGCAGCAAAATACCGGGCGCGGAGAAACCTTCCGGCGTAATCGTGCCGGTCAAAAAATTCATCGACGGCGAGCCGATGAAGCCCGCCACGAACTGGTTGGCCGGCCTGTCGTAAAGGTCGAGCGGTGCACCGATCTGCTCGACCCGGCCGCCATTCAGCACGACGATCTTGTCGGCCATAGTCATCGCTTCGACCTGGTCGTGGGTAACATAGATGGTGGTCGTCTTCAGCCTCTGGTGCAGGCTTTTGATCTCGCCGCGCATGACGACGCGCAGTTTCGCGTCAAGATTGGAAAGCGGCTCGTCGAACAGGAAGACCTTGGGGTCGCGGACGATCGCCCGGCCCATCGCAACGCGCTGGCGCTGGCCGCCGGAAAGCTGGCGCGGGTAGCGATCGAGCAACGGCGCGAGGCCAAGAATGTCGGCTGCCCATTTGACGCGTTCGGCGATCTCCGCCTTGCTGCCGCCGCGGTGTTCCAGCGAGAACCCCATATTGGTCGCGACTGTCATATGCGGATAGAGCGCATAGTTCTGGAAGACCATGGCGATGTCGCGGTCCTTGGGGTCGAGGTCGTTGACCACCCGCCCGCCGATATTCACCTCGCCGCCGGTAATTGTCTCCAGCCCGGCGACCATCCTGAGCAGGGTGGATTTGCCGCAGCCGGACGGGCCGACCAGCACCACGAACTCGCCGTCGGTGATGCCGAGGTCGATGCCGTGGATGATGTCGACGGCGCCATAGCTCTTGCGGACATTGGAAAGGATAACTTCAGCCATCAATCAGATTTCCGTTTCTTCAGCCCCAGTGTTTCAAAAGGTGAGTTTTTCAACCCTTGAGGCCGGTATGCGCGAGCCCTTCGACGAATTGCTTCTGCGCGATGATGAAGACGATGAGAACGGGCAGCGCCGTCAGGGTCGCAGCAGCAAGCTGGATGTTCCACATCGGCCCGCCATAGGCGTCCGTGTATTGCGTCAGCGCCTGCGGCAGCGTGAATTTGTCGGCACTCGACAGGAACACGATCGGTTCCAGATAGAGGTTCCAGGAATGCAGGAAGGTGAAGATCGCGACCGACGCGAGCGCCGGCCTTGCAAGCGGCAAGGCGATCTTGCGAAAAATCTTGAAGCGCCCAAGACCATCGACCCGTGCCGCCTCTTCGAGCTCGACAGGCAGCGCAATGAAGAACTGCCGCATCACGAATGTCGCGAACACGCTGGGCGCACCGAAGATCGGCACCAGGATCAGCGGCCAGTGGGTGTTGACCATGCCGGCCTTCAGGAACATCTGGAAAAGTGGCACGATCGTCACTTCCGATGGGATCAGGAGCCCGAGCAGCACGACCATGAAGATCGCATTGGCGAACGGAAACTTGATGCGCGCGAAGGCATAGCCCGCCATGGAGGACACGACCATCGTGCCGATCGTCACCAGTGCGGCGATATAGGCGGAATTCCAGTACTGCTTTACGAAGGGCTGCAATTCGAAGACCTTCGAATAGGTCGTCCAGTCGTAGCTTTCCGGCAGGAGTTGCGGCGGAAAGGCAAAAATGTCGCTGATCGGCTTCACCGACGACGTCACCATCCACCAGGTCGGAAAGACGAAGGGGATCAGGAGAACGCAGAGCAGGCCGTAGAGAAACACTTGTCTGCGCGGGGAGAGCTCAGCTTTCATAAAAAACGATCCTCTTGCGCATCTGCCATTGGGCGAAGGTCAGCACGGCGACGATCACGAACAGCATGATCGACAGCGTCGAGCCGTAGCCGAAGAAATGGAACTGGAAGGCCTGCTGATACAGATAATAGACGAGCACCGTGGTCGTGAGACCCGGTCCGCCTTGCGTCAGCACCGCGATCTGCGCGAACACCTGCAACGAGCCGACGATGGTGATGATCGAGGTCAGAAGGATGGTCGGGCTGATCAGCGGCAGGGTGATGCGGCGAAACTGCTTGAAACGCGGCGCACCGTCGATGCGGGCGGCCTCATAGAGCTCGTTCGGCACGCCCTGGAGGGCGGCGAGGAACAGGATCATGTTGAGGCCGACATTCTTGAACACCTGCACCACGATGACCGAGATCATCGCCGTTACCGGTTCGCGCAGCCAGTTCGGCCCGTCGATGCCGAAGACGAGCAACACGCCGTTGATGCCGCCGTTCTTCTGCAATAGGAAACCCCAGACGATCGTCCAGGCGACCAGCGACACGACGACAGGCGAGAAGAACAGCGTACGGAAGAGGGTGATGCCGGCGAGTTTCTGGTTGAGCAGCACCGCAAGCAGCAATGCCAGGCTCAGGTTGAAGATCACCAGCCCGGCGGAGAAGATCGCCGTCGCCCCGAGCACAGACGGCAGGCTCGTGTCTTCGAGAAGCATCTGGTAGTTCGCGAGGCCGGTATAGGTGAAGGTATTGGCGAGCACGTTCCACTCGTGCAGCGAATACCAGAAGACCAGGCAGAGCGGGATCAGCACGAAGAGCGTGATCCCGATCAATTGCGGGGCGATGAAGAGAAACCCGGCGAGGCTGTCGCGCTGCGCGACCGTCCAGAACGACGATGAGGAGCGGCCCTCCGAATGGGCGGTTTGCTGCACGACAGCCATCGACACGAGCCCCCTTAACGCTTCAGAAGCGGGCCGATCTGGCCGCAGATCTGCTGGAGGGCTGCCGGGATATTCGCATCCGGACGCCAGACGGCATCGAGGCCCGAACGAACCACCTGCTGGATCTGCGCAAAGCCGGTATGACCCGGAATGACCTTGCCGGTGGCAATGCCGGAGATCACGACCTTGTCGATCTGCTCCTGGCTCAGCAGCGGATTGGTCTTCTTCAGGACTTCGGCGTTCAGCAGCGACTTGCGGGCCGACGGGAAGAACTGGCTGAGCTTGGCCGAGTTTTCCGGGTTCGTCATATAGGCGACGAATTCAGCCGCCGTCTTAGCGTTCTTGCCCGACTGCATGACGCCGACGCCGGCCTGGCCGATCAGCGCATAATTGCCGGCCGGACCCTTCGGCAGCGGCACGAGATCCCAGGCGAACGGCTTGTCCTTCGGCAGCAGCGAGGCGCGGCTGATCTGGGTGATCGTCATTGCCGCATTGCCGGCGAAGAAGTCGACGCTTTCGCCGGGGCCCGGCATCGCCTTGTTCTTGAAGACGGCATTGTGAATGAAGGTCAGCGCGTCGACCATCGGCTTCTCGGTCATCGTGCAGGTCTTGCCGTCGGCGCTCCAGGGCGAAGCACCCCAGCCGTTCCAGACGGAGGCGAGGTTCTGCCAGATCTGGTAGTTGAAGTCGCGGACGATCAGGCCGCCCTTGCCGGTCTTGCCAACGGTGGATGCGGTGGCGATGGCGTTGTCCCATGTCCACTGGTTGGCTGCGATCATTTCCGCCGGCGTCTTGGCGCCGGAAGCCTTGATGAGGTCGTTATTGACGAACATCGCAAACGGCGAGGTCGAGAACGGATAGGCAAACAGCTTGCCGTCCTTGGTCCAGCGCTCGGCGGCCGTGGTGCTCAGTTCTTCCGCATTGTAGCCCTTGGTGGCCTTGAGCGTGTCCGTCAGCGGATAGAGCGCGCCGGAATTGACGAAGTCATAGGCGGCGGTTTCGAAGATCCAGGCCATGTCAGGTGCATTGCCACCGGCGATCTGGGTCGTCAGCGCCGTCGTATAGGTATCGAAGGGCAGCGACTCATAGGTCACCGTCACGTTCGGATGGTCCTTTTTGAAGCCGGTAGCGATGTCGCTGAACAGCTTCAGATGCGCCTCGTTGGCGCTCCAGATGGTCATGCGCAGGTTGACCGCGTCCTGGGCGTTGGCGATGCCGCTCCCCACGGGCGAAATGCCGAGCGGCACGGCAACCGCGAATGCGGCTACCGCCGATTTCAATGTCTTGTAATAGTTCATTCCCGTTCCTCCTCCAAAGATTGGTTTGATAGACAGGCTCCTGGCCGTCCTAATAAGCAGCGACGTCCGGCCAGCGCATTTCGATGCCTTCACGGGTAAGCTCTCTCTGGAAATTCTGGAGCTTCTCGTCGTTTTCCTGGACCTGATGCGGCGTAAGATTTTTGTCGAGGCAATGGGCGGCGAGCATGCCGGCGACCTCGCCGATATTCCATTCGACCGGGTGCAGCCGATAGCAGCCATTGGTGATGTGGGTCGTGCCGATGTTCTTGCCGGCCGGAATGAGGTTTTTCACCCGCTGCGGCAGCAACGCGCCGAGCGGAATCTCGAACGGGCAGGACGGCACGTCGATATAGTTGTCGCCGCCGGTCGAGGGATGCAGATCGATCCGGTACATGCCGATGCCGATGCTGTCGCGGTAGTTGACCGCGCCCTTTTCGCCCCGCACCGAATAGGACAGGTCCTGCTCGACGATGCGGGTGACCGGCTTGATGCGGCGGCTCTCACGGATATAGGGAGCCATGGCAAGCCCGTGCTCGGTGCCGGTAATGTCGCCGCGCAGGCGAAGCCCGGGAAAGCCCTGGCCGCCGTCGACGCGCGGGGCTTCGGTCTGCAGCCAGTAGAACAGCGAATAGGAGAGGTCGGCCGCCGATTTCAGCTGTTTTGCCTTGTCCTCTTCGGAAAGGTCGATGATCGTGCCTTCCATGTAGTCGATCATCGGCCAGTTCACGAGGCAGATGTCGGAGGCGTAGGCGCCGGGCACGAAATTGTTGCGCGCCGCGATGCGCCGGAAGATCCACAGGTTCTCGTCGCCGCCACCCTTGCGCTGGTCGGCATCGACGGCGAGCGGATCGTCATTCGGATTGGGCGTGAACGAGCGGGTGGTGAAATCGAGCGTACGCGGATGCGGGGCGGTGAAGCCGAGCAAAGGGCCGCCCCAGAAATGCGGCTGGTACGCGCGCCAGGAATCGTAGTTCTCCGGCTTGTCGATCGTCTGGTCGCCGTCGACGTGATCGATGGCAAAGCAGATCGACACGGCCTGGACATTGTCCGGCTGCGCTTCAGATGGCGCACTCGGCTCGCCGGTGTCGGACTGGGCCTCGAAGCCCTTCACATATTCCGTGCCGGTCATCGGCAGCAGATCGCCGAGTTCCGTTGCATCGAGGATATAGGCGGCGGAGATGCTGATCTCCCGTCCCGTGTCGCGATGCCGAACGGTAACGGAACGCACCGTATCCCCGTCGACATCGGCAGCGACCGGGCGATAGGGCTGCAGCACCTTCAGCTTGCCGGCGCCGCGATAAGGCGCAAGCATCGCTTCCATGACGGCGAGACTGACGCGCGGCTCGGCGCAGATGCGGCTGACCCAGCCGGCACCGGGATTGAGGTCACCCCAGGCGCGTGCGCCCTCGGTCAGCGGATAGTGGTCGCGGTAATACTGGCGGATGCCGCTGCGCAGCTTCCGGTAGGAGCGGGTAATGCCGAACTGCTCGACCCAGGTATGCTCGTCGGAGGGCACAGCCTGGCTGGTCAGCTGGCCGCCGATCCAGTCGAACTCCTCGGTCATGATCACGCTGCGGCCAGCCCGGCATGCACCAAGTGCTGCCGCAACACCGCCAAGACCGCCGCCTACCACCAGAATATCCGTATGCATCTCTGTCACGTTGATCATGTCCGTCTTTTTGCGGGTCCAAGGGTTTCCCCCTCGACCGGTTCACAGGTCAGAAGAATTTGGCCGCCGGCATCTCCACTTTCGATGCGGCGCACCAGCATCGCAGTCGCCTGCCGACCCATCTCCTCGCGAGGGATGTCGAAGGCGGTGAACTGCACATGGCTGCGTTCGGCGCGGATATGGCTGCCCAGCACGACGGCGGAAAAATCGCCGGGAATGGACAGGCCCTGCGCCCGGGCAGCCGCCTCGACGCGCACCGCATCGGCGAGCTCGACGAAGAAGGCGACAGTCGCACCGCTGCCGAAAAGAGCGTCCAGTATCTCGTCTGCCGCGCGGCCCACTGCTTCGATATGCAGGACAAGCTCGAGACCGTCACCAAGGGCTCCATCAAAGCCCGACCATCGATCGGCAGTCGATTCCGCCGGTCCCGGCGGGCCGATATAGGCAAGCTTCGAATGCCCGAGCACCCTTGCCTTCTCGACGAGCGCCCGCGTGCCGTTCGCATAATCGCCGCCGACATAGGGAACCGGCCCGCCGGCGTCCTCGCGCCGGCCGATCGCCACGAACGGATAGTCGCCGGATACCAGCCGCGTCAGCTCGGTGCGGTCGAATTCGCGGCCGAGTACGAGGCAGCCGTCGGCGATCCTCAAGCGATTGCCGTCGGCAAAGATTTTTCGATCCTGCCCGACACCGGCCCCGGTCAGGAGCAGAAGGTCGTAATTCTGAATCTGCGCCTCTTCCTCTATGCCGAGCAGGAAGGGCGTGAAGAAGTCCGCTTGGGCGCTCGGAAAGGCCGGCTCGTAGGTGAACACGCCGAGAATGCGGTTCAGCCCCTTCGCCATCCGGCGAGCGATCGGATCGGCAACGTAACCGGTGGTACGGATGACCTGCTGGACGCGCTCGCGGGTCTCCTGCGGAATGCGCGCCAAAGCTGTCGGCGCGCCGTTCAGCACAAGCGAAACGGTCGCCTGGCTGACGCCGGCCAATTTCGCAATGTCGTGCTGAGTCAAACGCTTAGGCGCAGCCACGCAACATCCTCCCTCTCTCCTCTTGACTGCTAATGCGTATTAGCAGCTAATACGTATAAACAAGTTTATGGCGGCGGCTGTCAAGCGGGAAAATGAAGGAAAGTTGATGAGGTTTGCGGAGCATTTGAAATCGCTGGAAATTTCCGGCACCCGCGTATTCGGCGACAGCGTCACCGCCGGCTTCAACGCCTCGCGGGCCGAACTTGCCTGGCCGGCACTGTTTGCCAGTGCGGTCGAAGGCTTCCCGATCCGCAATCACGCCATCCCGGGAACGGTGCTGCAGGGCTCAAAGCTTGTCGATGGAAAGCCGAGATTGAACAACGGTGTCGGGAGGTTTGTTCAAGCACTTCTTGATCAGCCGCACGAGGACGCGATCCTGATCCTCTACGGCTACAATGACGCTCGCTACACTGCGGCTCCCGAGACTATGAGTGTCGCAGGCTTCGTGCGGGATTATAGCCGTATCCTGAAAGGGCTGATCGCCGCCGGGCACGGGCAAAGGATCGCGATCGGCAGCCCGCCCTATATTCCGGATGCCGGATTTTCGGTTGGAAGCGCAGGGTTCACCGGCCAGACCCGCCAGGGCTTTGAGCGTTATGTGGAGGCGGTCCGCGAGCTTGCCCGGCAATTCTCGGTTTTCTATGCCCCGGTCTACGAAAGGATGATGGAGCACGGCGACGGACTTCTCGCCTCGCCCGACATCACCCACCCCAACGACGCCGGCCACCGGGTGATCTTCGAAGCGTTCCGGGATGCCGCACGGTGATGATCTCAGGCGCTGCGCCCAGTCGCCATGCGGCGACAGCCCCTTCAACAGTCGACGTCGATCCTGTCACCGTCTGACGACAAACTCGAACACGTCCTCCTTCGGCTCGACGCCGAGACCGGCGCCGGTCGGCACCACATAGGTGCCCTCGCCCGACGCCATGTCGCCCTTTGTATAGGTGAGGTTCCGGTCGAAGATCGAGTGCTGGTATTCGTGATAGGGCACGTTCTGCAGCGCCGACGCGGCCTGCAGGCTCGCCGCCATGAAAATGCCGACGCTGATCGATGCGTGCGGCATGATGTTCATGTGAAAGGCCTGCGCCATCTGGCCGATGCGGATGAACTCGGTGATGCCCGTATGGCCCATTTCCGGCTGCACGATGCTCATCGCCCGCTTTTCGAACCGCGGCCTGTATTCGTAGGTGGTACGCAATTCCTCGCCGAGTGCCAGCGGCACGCCGATGCCGGCCGCAACCCGCGCCTGGCCCTCGAGGTTCTCCGGCTGTACCGGCGCCTCGGCAAAATAGAGATTGTAAGGCTCCAGCCGCCGGATGATGCGGACCGCCTCGCCCGCCTCGAATTTCCAGTGCAGGTCGACCATCAGGTCGATATCCGGCCCGACCGCTTCGCGCAGAGCCGCCATTTCCTTGACGATATCCTCCTCGGAGACCACTGCCGCGAACTTGATGCCCTTGTAGCCCTTGCCGACCCAATGGACGGCCAGATCACAACGCTCCTTCAGCGTCGCCTTCGGCAGGCCGGAGACATAGGCACGGATCGTATCGTGCCGCCGCCCGCCGAGCAGCGTCGAGACCGGCACCCCGAGGTTCTTGCCGGTCAAATCCCAGAGCGCGATGTCGACGCCTGCCAGCGCGTCGAGATAATAGCCGCCGAAGAAACCGCGCACCCGCATCAGGTCGTAGAGGTCCTCGTGGATGACCGCCGCATCGCCCGGATCGCGGCCGATGATGACCGGGCCGAGCACGTCGTCGATGATCGCCTTGGTCGCCTCCGGCGCGACGATCCCATAACACTCACCCCAGCCGACCTTGCCGCTCTCGCCGGTGACCTTGATCAGCAGCGCCATGTCGGTCGAGGGATAGATGGTGCGGTTGCCCTTGCGGATCAGGTAACCGCGCGCGTTGATCGCCTCGCCTTCCTTCAGAGGTCCGAGATAGGGCACCTCGCGGGGAATGGAAATGATGAAGGTCTCGACCGAGACGATCGCATCGACGACGTTTTTCGGCATGGGTTCTAGCTCAGTTCGGCTTGTGATTGGTATAGGGCAGATCGGCCTCCGCCAGAAGCAACGCCAGTTCCTTGGCATCGCCCTCGTCGAATTTCGGCCCCTTGCCGCGCACGAACGTGTGCTTGATCACACCTCGGCGGCGCAGCACTTCCTTCGTCATGTGCATACGGAAGATGGCCTGGAAATTCAGAAGCGGCAGAGAGACGTTATAGAGCTTTCGTGTCGTCGCGACATCGCCCTTCTGCCAGGCATGGATCATCTGCGCATGGATATCGGCAAGCTCGGCAGCAGGCATGGTGCCGGCCGCACCGCGCGCCAGTTCATCGGTAACGTAACGTCCGCCGGCGCCGCCGAAGATCGCATCGAGGGAGCCGTTGGCAGCAGCCTTGATGCGTGTGAGATGCTGGCCGCAGGGCGCGGTCTCCTCCTTCACGTAGCGAATTTCCGGCACGGCATTGGCAACCGCCGCCACTTCTTCCGGCGTCAGCCCCGCGCCGATCGGCTTCGGCTGGTTCTGCAGCATGATCGGCACACCCGCATCAGCCGCCACTTCCCGGAAATAAGCGGTCTGGGCAGCGATGTCGTTACCGAGAGACAACGGCGCCATCACCATCGCCGCCCCTGCCCCGATCTCGGCCGCCTGCGCCACATGTTTCGCCGCAGCCTTCGGGTCCGGATCGCTGGCGCCGATAATGATCGGGATGCGCCCGCCGATGCGTTCCGCCAGCAGTTCCACCTGCCGCATGCGTTCTTCCGGCGTCAGCGTGTCCACCTCGCTGGCGACGCCGGGATAAACGACGCCGTCCACGTTGCTTTCCAGCGCGAAGTCGATGATCGATAGGAAATCCGTCTCGTCGATCGATCCGTCGTCGCGGAACGGTGTGGGAAGAACGGGGAAAGCCCCGGCAAGGATCTTGCTCATTTGACTGCTCCGGCGGTGACGCCCTGAATGAAATAACGTTGGAGGAACATGAAGGCCGCGACGATGGGCGCAGACGCGATCAGCGATGCCGCCATGGCGCCGCCCCAGTCGGAATTGACCTCGTTGAGATAGGTGAGAAGCAGGCCCGGCCCGATGGTGCGCTTCTCGTCCGAGACGATCAGCGTCATCGAATAGAGAAGGTCGTTCCAGGACCACATGAAGGAATAGAGGAACACCGTGACGATCGGGGGGATCGAGATCGGGATGACGATCGTGTGGAAGATCCGGAGATCGCTCGCACCATCCGCCCGCGCCGCATCGATCAGCTCGTCCGGCACCTGGGTAAAGTAGCTGTAGAGCATGTAGGTCGAGACCGGCAGCGCAAAGACGATATAGCTGAGGATCAGTCCCGGCCGGGTGTCGAGCAGGTTCAGTTCGCTCATCAGCGGGTAGATCGAGATCAGCAGCAGGCCGAACGGAAACATCTGCGCCGAGAGCATGAACAGCATCACCGGCTGGCGACCGAAATAACGGTATTTGGCGAAGCTGAAGCCGGCATAGAGCGCCAGCAGCGTCACCAGCGCGGCGCTGCAGGTCGAGGTGATCAGGCTGTTCATCAGGTACATCGGCAGCTTGCCGGTGGTCAGCGCCCGGATGAAATGCTCGAGGCTCGGCATGGTCGGAAACGGCGTCGGCACCACCCGGTAAAGCTCGGCATTCGCCTTCAGGGACGAGATCACCAGCCAGTAGAGCGGGAAGAACAGGAAGAAGCCGATCACAGCGAGGGCGGCAAAGAAGACGACTTTTGCCTGACGGGAGGAAAGGTCGAACATCTCAGTTTCCTTTCACCAGCATGCGCAGATAGAGGAAGGCAGGCGGCAGGAGCGCCGCAACCCAGAGCACGCCGACGGCGGAGGCAAAGCCGATATCCCACTGCTCGAAGGCACGGCGATAGACCTCGACGGACAGAACCGTCGTCGCCCGCACCGGCCCACCGCCGGTCAGCGCGTAGATCGTATCGAACTGCTGCAGATTGCCGATTACGCCGAGCACGACGACGATCATCAGGACCGGTCGCAGGTGCGGCAGGATATGGTCGCGCAGCACCGCCCAGTTGCCGGCGCCATCGACGCGCGCCGCATCGATCTGCTCCTTGTCGAGGTTCTGCAGGCCGGCCAGGAAAAAGGACATGAAAAGCGGGATGGAGAGCCAGATCTTGGTCAGCACCACCGCGAGCATCGCGCCCTCAGGCGTCGACAGCCAGGCCTGCGGGTAGTCGATCAGGCCCAGTTCCATCAGGAAGGCGTTCAGCACGCCGTAGCGGGAATTGAAGATCCAGCCCCAGATGAAGGCGCTGACCGTCGAGGGAAGCACCCAGGGCAGCAGCGACAGCGAGCGCAACACCGCGCGGCCGGCAAACGGCTGGTTCATAATCAGCGCCCAGCCAAGCCCGGCGACCAGCGTGCCCGTTGTCGTCAACACCACATAGATGGCCGTCGTCCAGAACGCCGCCCAGACATCCGGGTCCGACGCGATCTTATAAAAATTCTCGAAGCCGATGAAACGCGGCTCCATCATCTCGACGGTGTATTCGAACAGCGACAGGCCAAGCGCCGACAGAAACGGATAGAGAATGACCGCAGCAAAGGCGATCGCCGCCGGCAGCAGCAGAAGCAGCCCGATGCGGTTCTGCCCCGCTTTCAGGCCCCCGCGGTTCGCATGCGGCGAGACCGGATAGGCACCGACATTGTTTTCGATCACGGCCATAGAGGCTATTTCCTGTTCGATACACTTTCGAGTTTGGGACCTGTGCAAGTACGGTCCCCTCACCAACAAAATCTGCGACTTAGCTGAAGCTAAGATCATGATTTTGTAACCTCTCCCGCAAGGGGAGAGGTAGAACGCCGAGTTTGCGGCACCGGTATCTCTCCCCTTGCGGGAGAGAACGCGATTTCAACATCTTAGCGCAGCTAAGTGTTAGAAATCGCAAGTGAGGGGATCGCCCTCACCCGCGATCGCCGACCTATTCCGACTTCTTCGCCTTCTCCATGCTGGTCGTCAGCCGAGCCTGCATGGACTTGATGGCATCGTCGGCCGATTTCTGGCCGAGCAGCGCGCCCTGCACTTCCTCGCCGATGATGTTGGTGAGGTCGGCGGCATTGGACCAGATGCCGACTTCGTTGCGGCGGGCGTCACCCGTCGCGGCCGACCAGTTCTTGAGATAGGCGTCGTCGGCAACCGCCGCGCGGGCGGACTTGGTGACCGGCAGCGCGCTCATCTTCAACGGAAGATCCGTCTGCACCTTGTCCGAAATGATGTAGGTCAGGAACTTGTCGGCCGGATCGTCAGCCTTGGCCTTGCCGCCGGCGGCGAACTGCACGAGCAGATGTCCCCACTGGACGGAAACGGACTTGTCGCCAGCCTTCAGCACAGGTGTCGGCATCGGCAGCACGTTGGCATCGAAGGCCTGGCCCTTGCCGGAGAAATCCCGCAGGAAAGTCCGGGTCTGCGGAGCGTCGAGATAGAAGGCCGAAGCGCCCTGCGCCAGCAGGCGGCGCGAATCCGGGCGGTCTATTTCAGGAGCGGCCAACCGGTCCTTCAGCAGGCCGACCATGAAGCCGAGCGCATCGCGGCTCTGCTGGCTGTCGACGACGACCTTGCCGGCGTCGTCGATGATCCGGCCGCCATGCACCCAGTTCCAGACCATGAAGTCGATCAGGATCGAGCCGTTGTTTTTGGTCGCCATGGAGTACGGCACCGAGTTGGGTACCTTGTCGCGCACCGCGACCAGGGCTTTCTTGAAGTCTTCGACGGTCTTCGGAGCGTCATTGATGCCGGCCTTGGCGAGCACTTCCTTGTTGGCCACCATGCCGATCGAACCGGACAGAAGCGGCAGTGCAAGCTGCTTGCCGTTGATATTGCCCATGGCGAGCGCATCCGGCGCGAAAGCCGCTTGAAGCTTGTCCTTGCCGTAGACCATGTTCAGGTCGACGAGATTGTCGAGGCTCGCGAAAGTCGGCAGCCAGCGTTCGGAAAGCTGGGCGACATCTGGCAGGGTTTTCGACCGGGCGCGCAGAAAGATATTCTTCTGCATGTCGCCCCAGGCGAAGCCGAGCGGCTCGACCGTCAGCTTCTCGGTCTTCTGGAAATTGTCCAGGACGCCCTGGACGATCGCCTTGTTGGCTTCTTCCGCGTAAGTGAAGCTCATGAAGCTGAGATCGGCTGCCTTGGCGGCACCCGAGCCGAGCGCAAGCGCGACGGCGGCAGTGCCGATCAGTCTGGTAAAGGTATTCATCAGATCCTCCCGAAACGATGATGATGGAACTCTGTTTCAACTCGAAAAGGGTCAAGCGGCGAGCGCCGTATCCGCCTTGCCCTCGTTAGACGACGCCTCCATCAACGATGAATGTCTGCGATGTGATGAGGCGGGAATCGTCTGCCGCCAGGAACAGCGCCATGCGGGCGATATCGGGCGGCAGCAGATGCTCCTTGAGGCACTGAACCTCGAGGTATTCGGAAAACTTGCCCTGGTAGACACGCTTGGCGCGCTCCACCTGGCGCTCTGTCAGCACCCAGCCGGGCGCGATCGAGTTGACACGGATATTGCGTGTCCCCAGTTCGCGGGCGAGCGACTTGGTCATGCCCATGACGGCGGATTTGGCGGTCGTATAGAAGATCAGCCCGGCCGCACCGCGCATCCAGGAGATCGAGCCCATATTGATGATCGACCCGCCGCCAGCCTCCGCCATTTCCGGCACGACCGCCTGGACCGCGAAGAACTGATGGCGCAGGTTGGTCTGGAAACGCTCGTCCCAATAGTCCGGCGTCACGTCTTCGAGCGGCATGCGATCGTCATTGCCGGCATTGTTGACGAGGACACGGATCGGTCCGATTTCGGATCGCAGCGCCTCGATCCCGTCCTTCAGGGCGTCGATGTCGCGCAGGTCCGCGGTACCATAGAACGGCTTGTTGCCGGTCTTTCTCGCGACTACCGCGGCCGTCTCGTCGGCAACATTGGCATTAAGGTCGAGGAACCCGACCCTGCAGCCCTGGGCGCAAAAATGCTCGACCAGCGAGGCTCCGATACCCGAACCGCCGCCGGTGATCAGCACGCCCCTGCCCTTGAGGCTCGGATACTTGGCGGCCTCGACCTCGGCCTTTGCGATGAGTTCCGGATGGATGCTCATGCGGCCTCCAGGGCGACTGGACGCGCCGAAGCCAGTGACAGGCCATCAGCGGAAAAGACGTGGATCATGGCCGGATCGACGTGCACGCCGATCGGCTCCCCGCGCTTGACGGCCCGGTCGCCGGAAAGCCGCACGACAACCATCTCCTCGGAGCCTTCGAGCGCCACATAGGCATAGGTGTCGCTGCCGAGATGTTCGGTCATGGTAACGGTCCCAGCGAGCGAATCCGGGGCGCCACGGCTCACCAGCTCCACATGCTCCGGCCGGATGCCGATCTCAGCCGGCGCTGAAGACAGGTTGCGCGGCAAGCGGACTTCGCCGCCCGGGACAGTGAACGCGCCCTCGCCCTTTCTGGCACCGAGCTTCAGGAAATTCATGCGCGGCGATCCGATGAAGCCCGCTACGAAGCGGTTGACCGGCTTGTTGTAGAGATCGAGCGGCGAGCCGATCTGTTCGACACGGCCGGAATTCAGCACCACGATCTTATCGGCCAGCGTCATGGCCTCGATCTGGTCGTGGGTGACGTAGACCATTGTCGTGCCGAGCGTATCCTTCATCCGGGCGATCTCGATACGCATTTCCACTCGCAGCGAGGCGTCGAGGTTGGAAAGCGGCTCGTCAAACAGGAAGATGCGCGGTTCGCGAACGATGGCGCGGCCGATCGCCACGCGCTGGCGCTGGCCGCCGGAGAGCTGGCGGGGCTTGCGCTCCAGATAGCTGTCGATGCGCAGTTTCTTGGCGGCCTGGGTGACACGGCTGTTGATTTCCGACTTTGGCGTGCCGGCAAGCCGCAGCGCATAGCCCATGTTCTCGGCAACCGTCATATGCGGATAGAGCGCATAGGATTGAAAGACCATGGCAATGCCGCGCTTGGCCGGCGGCACGTCGTTCACCAGTTCGCCGTCGATCGCCATCTTGCCCGAGGTGATTTCATCGAGCCCGCAGATGAGCCGCAGCAGCGTCGATTTTCCGCAGCCGGACGGGCCGACGAAGGCGACGAATTCGCCGTCTTCGACCGTCAGGTCGATACCCTTCAGGACTTCGGCCGAGCCGAAGGATTTACGGATGTCTTTGAGTTCAAGCTTGGCCATGAGTGTCTCTTGATGTCTCAGCCCCCGAACATCTGGGCTGCCTGGCCCTTGATGCCGGTATCGATGGAAAACACGCTGCCGGAGAGCGGCGCTTCGGAAAGTTGGGCTGCCGAAAGCCGGATGCGGGCGGATGTCACGAACAGGGTCTGCATGTCGACACCGCCGAAGACGCAGCTCGTCGGGCGCGGGATCGGCAGGTTGATCACCCGCTCCACCTTGCCCTGCGGGTCGTAGCGGGTAACGCACCAGCCGTCCCAATGGGCGATCCAGACGAAACCTTCCGCATCGACCGTCATGCCGTCCGGCTTGCCCTCGGCTTCCGGCACCGTAATGAACACACGCCGGTTGGCGACCTCGCCGCTTTCGATATCGAAGTCGTAGGCATAGACCGTCTGCCGATTGGTATCGGTGAAGTAGAAGGTGCGGTCGTCCGGGCTCCAGCCAAGCCCGTTCGAGACGTGGAAACCGCGATCCATCTCCCGCGAGCGACCGTCCGGGTCGATCCTCCAGAGCCGCCCCTGGTCCGGCGTCGTGTCGATCGCGAGCGTCCCCGCCCAAAGCCTGCCGCGACGGTCGCATTTGCCGTCGTTGAAGCGATTGCCGGGACGGTCGGCCTCCGGCCGCGAAATCGTCGTGATGTCGCCGGTCGAAAGATCGATGCCGCGGATCTCGCCATGCATGGCGGCAACGAAACCGCCACGGGAACGAGGAATCACGAAGCCAATCAGTTCCGGCACCTGCATCGATGTATAGGTGCCCTTGGCGGGATCGCCGGTATGGACGGCAGGCGCCAGGATATCCACGAAATAGAGCTTCTTGTGCTCCGGCGACCAGTGCGGACCTTCGCCGAGAAACGTGCTTGCCGGAATGACGCAGCGCACGTCTGCGCGATCGGGGCCGAGAGGACGCGGCTTGACCGCAAGCGACATGGGAAACTCTCCAAAATTGCCGGATGTGCGGCGCGCCGCCTCGATGACGTCGCGGCCGAAAGCGTGCAACCGGTCGACCGGCAGGCGGAAGGACGGGCCGATAATGCCGATCGCGCCGATCGGTTCGCCACGATGGTTGAGGACGGGTGCTGCGACCGAGGAAATGCCGATATGCTGCTCGTCGACCGAGACGGCGTAGCCACGTGCCTTGGTAAGATCGAGCTGGCGACTCAGCTCCTCGGCATTGACGATCGTGTTCGGGGTCAGCCGTTCCAGTTCGATGCCGTCGAGCAGCGCGCGGCGTTTTTCGAGCGACAGATGCGCCAGGATCGCCTTGCCGAGGCCGCTGGCATGCGGTGCTGCACGCGAGCCGACGCCATTGTTGAGGCGCAGCGGTTGCGGCACTTCCCGCTGGTCGATGTAGAGGACGCTGCCGCCGTCGAGCACGCCGAGACGAATCGCCTCACCGGTCAGGTCGCGAAGTCGCGCCAATTCCGGTTCGGCCGCGCCGCGCAGATCGAAATTGTCCCAGACCTTGTGCGCCCATTGGAACAACCGCGGCGCCAGCCGGTAGACTTGGTCGCGGGTATCGAAGTGGAGCAGCCGCTCGTCGACGAGCGCCTGCAGCAGCCGGTGCAGCGTGCCCTTCGGCAATTGGGTCTGGTCGAGCAGTTCGGTGAAGCGCAGGCCGCGGGCTTCCGCCGCCACGGCATCGACGATCTGGATGCCGCGCGTCAGCGCCTGAACACCCGGCACGCCGCCCGTATCATTGGCGACTTCCTTGTCGATCGCTTCCAATTGTACCTTGGCCATGCCCTCTCCCTGGACGACGATTTTTGATGCCGCTCCCACAGCACGCCGCCTCGCTCTTGCCAAGAGAGTTATCTTGGAACTAAGTTCCATGTCAACGGCGAAACTGAAGCGGCAAGGAAGTTGCCCATGGGAGGATATCTTGCGCATCACCAAAGTGGACCATTGGCTGGTCCGTATGCCGTTCACCGAGGACATCCTGTGGGGTTCCGGGCGGCGAATCGGCACGACCCGGCTGATCTGCCGGATTGAGACGGATGCCGGGATCATCGGCTGGGGCGAGACCATTTCGCTGATCGCCAACGTGCCCGCAGTCTTCGCCGATGTCGTCGCACCCCTCGCAATCGGGTACCCGGTCGCGGATGCGGAACGTTTCCACCGCCATGTGCTCGGCGCCGGCTTCTATCACCACAAGCGCGCCGCAGTGATGGCGATCTGCGCCATGGAAATGGCGATGTGGGATGCGCTCGGCAAACAGGCGAACCTGCCGCTTTATGCCATGTGGGGCGGCCGCTGGCACAACGATGTCGAAGCCGCCGCCTATCTCTTCACCAACGATCCTAAGGGTCTTTCCGAACGGCTGACGCGCTTCCTCGACCTCGGTTACACGACTTTCAAGGTGAAGATCGGCTTCGACGAAAGGAGCGATATCACGCTCGCCGAGACTTCGCGGAAGGTGATCGGCGACCACCCGTTGCGGCTCGACGTCAACGGCGCCTGGAACCCGGCAACCGCAAAACGCCAGCTGGAAAAACTGAAAGCCTTCGATCCCGCTTATGTGGAACAGCCGCTGGAGCTCGACGATCTTCCAGGCCATGCGGCGCTCGTTGCCCGCTCAACGGTGCCGATCGCGCTCGACGAAAGCGCCTATACGCTGTCCGATGTCGGAAACATCATCCGTGCCAATGCAGCCGATGTCGTACTGCTCGACCCTCACGAGGCCGGCGGCCTGTGGCAGACGATCAAGGCGGCGGCGATCTGCGAGGCGGTCGGCATCCCGGTGACGCTGCATTCCGGCGCGGAACTGGCCCTGTCGCAATCAGCCTATATCCATCTCGCGGCATCGCTGCCGAACATGTCGATCGCCATCGATACCGAGCGCGCCTATCTCGGCGGCGATATCTCGCCCAATCCGCCGGTCCTGAAGGACGGCCGTTTCCAGGTGCCGGAAGGCCCGGGTCTCGGCGTCGAAGTGGGTGTCGAACTGCTCGAAAAATACAGCGTATCCGGCATTGCCGGCGCTTATCTCGATACCGAGCGCAAGGACTGGTTCCCGGTCAAACCCGCCTATTAGGATGATTCCCCCATGTATATTGCAATCGAATGGACCTCCGCCGCCTTCCGTGCGCTGCTTCTCGACGACGACACGGTGCATGGCGAAAAGAAGAGCGACCGCGGCACGACCAAGGTCGCAGCCGGCGGTTTCGAGACCGCGCTCCGCGAGGAGCTGGGCGGGTGGATCGACAGGGCCGAAAAAATCCTGTTTTCCGGCATGATCACCAGTCGCAACGGCTGGATCGAAAGCCCCTTTGCCCCGGTGCCGGCTGGGCCTGCGGATTTGTTGGCCCAGGCGGTTACGCATGAGGTCGAAGGTCTGCCGCCGCTGATCTTCCTGCCCGGCATCGCCCAGACCAAACCCTTGCCCGACGTGATGCGCGGTGAGGAAATGTCGCTCTTCGGTCTCACGGAAACCGACGGCATCTTCGTGCTGCCCGGTCCGCATGCCAAATGGGTGACGATGGAGGGCGGCCGCATCACGGCGATCACCACCTACATGTCGGGCGAAATCCTCAATCTGCTCAAGAAGGATTCGCTTGTCTCGCGCCTCATCCCCGCGACGTACGAGGAGCGCCCGGACGCCTTTCGCCGCGGGGTCCAGACAGCGCTTGAACAGGAAACTCTACCCGGCCGCATCCTCGCCCGCGTCTTTTCAGCGCGCAGCCTGGTCCTGTTCGACCGTCTGGCGCCGGAAGAGATCGCCGACTACCTCGCCGGCCTGATGATCGGCGCGGAAATTTCGGAAGCGCTTGGGCAGGACAAACCGAGGAAAATCAATATTGTCGGTCACGCCGCGCTCGCCGAGCGTTACAAGACGGCGCTCGAGATTTTCGGGGCGCGCGCAAATCTCGTCACGCCCGACATCGGTGCCGGTTTCCGCTGGGTCGCCTCTCGACAGGGTGATACGTCACGGGCTATCGAAGGGGCGAAAGCCGCTTCGGGAGAAATGTGACCATGCCCAAACCCACCTCGATCATCCTCGATTGGGGAACGAGTTCGCTGCGCGCCATGCTGGTTTCGGAAACAGGCGAAACGCTCGATACCCGCGATACGTCGAGCGGCGGCATCCAGTTCGTCAAGAACGGCGCCTTCGAGCAGGCGTTGATGGAAACGGTGGGCGAATGGTTTTCGGCGCATGGCCCCCTGCCCGTCCTGGCAAGCGGCATGATCACCAGCCGCAACGGCTGGGTCGAAGTACCCTATGTGGACACGCCCGGCGGGATCGCCGAGCTTGCCGCCGGCACGCGCAAACTCTCTCTTCAGAACGGCGCCGTCATCACCTTCCTGCCCGGCATGCGCGATCCGGCCGCAAAACCCTTTCCGGATGTGATGCGTGGCGAGGAAACCCAGATCGTCGGCTACGGCCTCGGGCGCGACCGCACCCTGGTCCTGCCCGGCACCCATAGCAAATGGGCACGGGTCAGGGACAACCGCATCGATGGTTTCCAGACCTACGCGACCGGCGAGGTATTTTCGCTCCTGACCAAACATTCGTTCATCGCCAAGGCTCTCGAGCCGCAGCCGGGCGCCGAGCCGGACTGGCAGAGCTTCGATCGCGGGGCGGAATTCGCAGCGAGCGATTCGGCCGCCGCCGATGCCTTCCTGTCGGCGATCTTCAGCGCCCGCACCGGCATTCTCGACGGCAAATTGAAGCCCGAGAATATCCTCGATTACGTCTCCGGCCTCGTCATCGGCTCGGAATTCCGCCAGGCGCGCGCTGCCGGCTGGCTCAAGAACGGCGATACGATCGGCATCGTCGGCAACAACGTGCTCAACAGCCGCTACGGCCGGATCGCGCCCCTGTTCGGCCTGACGGTCGAACCCGCTTCGGAAAACGCCGCGAAACGCGGCATCATGCTGATCGCGGCCGAAGCCGCGCAATAAAGGAGTTTCGAGATGACCTTCGAAGAGGCGCTCAAAGCATGCAATCTCGTCGCCATCCTGCGCGGCATCAAGCCGGAGGAGGCTGAAAGCGTCGGCGAGGTGCTGGTCGAGGCCGGCTGGCGGATCATCGAAGTCCCGCTGAATTCTCCCGACCCGCTGAAGAGCATCGAAAAGCTGGTCAGACGTTTCGGAGACCAGGCACTGATCGGAGCTGGCACCGTACTGACACCTGCCCAGGTCGCCGATGTCGCCGCGACCGGCGCCAAGGTGATCATCTCGCCGAACGCGAATGTCGAGGTCATCAAGGCCAGTCGCGCGGCAGGCATGGTGAGCCTGCCGGGCGTCGCAACCCCGACGGAAGCCTTCGCGGCGATCGAGGCCGGCGCCAGCGGCATCAAGGCCTTTCCGGCGGAAGCGATCCCGCCCTATGTCATCAAGGCATGGAAGGCAGTATTGCCGAAGGATATCCCGGTACTCGCCGTCGGCGGTGTTACGCCCGAGAATATGGCTGTCTACGCGCAGGCGGGCACAGCCGGTTTCGGCATCGGTTCCTCCCTCTATAAGCCGGGTGCCGACCTCGCCTCCATCGGGCAAAAGGCGAGAGAATTCATCGAGGCGATGCGTGCCCTCTGAGGTCTGAGCCCTCGTCGCAAAACCGTCGTGAAGCGGAACTATCGTTTTCGTCCTGAGTTTCAGCCCAATTCGCGGCAAATCGGAGGGGACGATCTTGGCAGTTATCCGCAACAGCGCCGAACATCAGCAGAAGGTGTATGAACGGTGGGCGCCGGTCTATGACCGGGTCTATCGAGGCTTGCTGCGCGACGGGCATCGAACCGTCGCGAAGCTCGCCGCTGAAGCCGGACGGGACATCCTCGAAGTCGGCGTCGGCACCGGGCTGGTATTGCCCTATTATCCGAGCCATTGCCGGGTCACCGGCATCGATCTTTCCGAACACATGATCGCCAAGGCGCGCGAGAAGGTCGCGCGCGCCGGCCTCTCCCATGTCCAGTCGCTGCATGTCATGGATGCGCACAATCTCGAATTTGCCGATCGCTCGTTCGACGCCGTCTGCCTCCCCTTCGTCATCACGCTGATCCCGGATCCCGAACGCGCTCTTGACGAGTGCGCCCGCGTGTTACGCCCGGGCGGCGAGATCATCGTTGCGAGCAAGCTCGGCGACGGGCGCGGTCTGCAAGGGGCGATCGAGGAAGCCGTAGCGCCGCTGGTGCATCGGGTCGGGTGGAGCTCGTCCTTCCGCATCGCCCGGATTGTCGAATGGGCGAAGCGCCGAGGCGATTTCGAGGTGGCGGAAATCCGTCGCGTGTTCCCGAACGGTTTCTTTAAGGTCATGCGCCTGAAGCATCGCCTGGCCGCGTGAACTCGAGGATCACTTGGCCTTCAGGACCGAGACCGCAAGTTCGCTGTTGTGGACGTATTCGTTGGCATCCGGCTGGCGTTGGACCAGCAGGATGAACAGCAAGTCCGTCAGCATCAGCTGCGCATCGCGCGCGGTGATGGAGGATGAGCGCACCCGCTCCTCGTCCGCGACCGTATAAAGTCGGATATCTGCCGCCTGCATCAGCGGATTGCCATTGAGACCGGTAATGGCGATCACCGTCGCGCCGCGTTGGCGCGCCAGTTCGGCGATCCTCAGCGTCTCGAAACTGGTGCCGGAATAGGAAAGCGCCAGCAGCACGTCCTGGCTGTTGAGCGTCGAGACATTCGCCATCTGCACATGGCTGTCGCTGTCATGCAGCACGTTGCGCCCGAGCTTCATCAGCTTGTAGGAAAAGTCGCGGGCGACCAGCGACGATGCCCCGACGCCGGCCATATGGATGCGCCGCGCATCGTTGAGAGCCGTCAGGGCCCGCTCGATCTCCTGCTCATTGTTGACCGCAAGCGTCTGCTGCATGGACAGCATCTTGCTGCCGATCAGCTTCTGCAGGATCGTCAGATAACTGTCCCCGACCTCGATCGAGCCGTGGATCATGCCGGGAGGCGCATGCCATTCCTGCGCCTTCGCCTCGCTGACGGCGAGTTTCAGCTCCTGGTATCCGGCAAAACCCAGCTTCTGGCTGAACTTCACGACGCTCGACTGGCTGCGCCCCGTCTCGGCCGCAAGCGCTGCCGAGGAAAGCCGCAGCATCTGGTCCGGATTGTCGAGGATGAACTGGCCGATCTCCCGGTCTGCCGGTGCCATATCCTCGAGCTGCGCGTTGATCTTCTTTAAGACTGACATGCGTTCCTTCGGAAGCTCCGCGATACGGCCTTGGGTCGGGTGGAGGATATCACCGGAACGGTCCTCCGCAACAGCGTTTCCATTCCCGAGCCGAGGATGGATTATCGCAGATAATGCCGCACAAAGGAATAAAAAATTCCGAATGATTGACAGAGACGCGCCGTAGTTTAGTTTCCAGGAAGCGCAGATTGATTTGAGATTCACCGCACCTCTTCGACAGGTTTCGTCATGGACAGATTACGGATCGTCGGCGGTCATCGGCTCCAGGGAGCCGTCACCATTGCCGGGGCGAAAAACGCGGCGCTCCCGCAGATCGCGGCGACGTTGCTGAGCCCCTACCCGGTCGAACTCACCAATCTGCCACAGGTCAGCGATGTGGAAAACATGCTGGGGGTCGTCGAGCTGCATGGCGCCGCCGTCACCCGCACCGGCCATTCCACCATCGTCGATGCCAAGGCAATCGCCTCGAAAGAAACCTCCTACGACACCGTTCGCAAGATGCGCGCCACCGTGCTCGTCCTTGCACCGCTGCTCGCCCGCTTCGGCCAGGCACGCGTATCGCTGCCGGGTGGCTGCGCCATTGGCGCGCGCCCGGTCGACATGCATATCAAGGCGCTCGCCGCGTTGGGGGCGGACATCGATATCGAGAACGGCCTGATCGTCGCCTCGGCACCGGGCGGATTGAAGGGTGGCCGCATCGTGCTTCCCTCCCCCTCCGTCGGCGCCACGGAGACGGCGATGATGGCCGCCACCGCCGCCAGGGGCGAAACCGAGATTCTCAACGCCGCCCGCGAACCCGAAGTCGCCGATCTCGCCGCCTGCCTGATCGCCATGGGCGCACGCATCGAAGGCGCCGGCACCCACCGCATCCTGGTCCAGGGCTCAACCACCTGGCAACCGGCGAAACATCACGGCATTCCCGACCGCATCGAAGCCGGAACCTACGCCGTGGCAGCCGCCATCACCGGGGGCATGCTGGAGCTGACCAACGCACGGCTGGAAAACATGGCCTCCATCGTGCAGGTGCTGGAGGCGATGGGCGTCAGCATCTGGCCGAGCGATCGCGGCCTTGTCGTTTCTCGCGAAGGTCCGCTAAGGGCGACGGATATCACCACCGAGCCCTATCCGGGTTTCCCGACCGATCTGCAGGCGCAGTTCATGGCGCTCGCCGCCTGTGCTGAAGGCGCTTCACTGATCCGCGAAACCGTCTTCGAAAGCCGTTTCATGCACGTGCCGGAGTTGATGCGCCTCGGCGCCAATATCGCACTACAAGGCACCACCGCACTGGTACGCGGCGGCGCCCCATTGAAGGGCGCGCAAGTGATGGCGACGGATCTGCGCGCCTCCGTCTCGCTTGTACTCGCCGGGCTGGTCTCGTCGGGCGAAACGACCATCAACCGGGTGTACCACCTCGACCGTGGTTACGAACAACTCGACCGCAAGCTTGGCCAGTGCGGAGCGGATATCGAGCGGATCAGCGCATGACGGCCGGAACCGAACGCTTTTTCCTGGGTGTCGATGGCGGCGGTACCGGCTGCCGCGCCCGTATCGAGGACGAATCCGGCTCCGTTCTTGGACAGGGTCTTTCCGGCCCTGCCACGACGCGGCTCGGCATCGAACAGGCCTGGGCCTCGATCTCGCGCGCGTTCAATGCCGCCTTCGACGAGGCCGGGTTCGGGTCTGACGAGATAGGCCGCACCCATGTGGGCATCGGGCTTGCCGGCACCGGCCGCAAGGGTTCGGTCGAGGCCTTGAAGGCGATCCCGCACTCGTTCGCCAGCATCGATTTCGTCAGCGACGGAATGGGGGCCTGCCTCGGCGCCCATTCCGGCCGTGACGGCGCGATCGTCATCGCCGGCACCGGCTCGATCGGTCTCGGTTTTGCCGAAGGCCGCAGCCTGCGCGTCGGTGGTTACGGATTTCCCATTTCCGATGAAGGAAGCGGCGCAGATCTCGGCCTCAAAGCTGTGCAGCTGGCGCTTCGCGCGCATGACGGACGGATCGAAAAAACCGCTCTGCTGATCGAGGTCATGCAGCGCTTCCAGAACGATCCTTTCGAAGCCATAGCCTGGATGGATCGTTCGTCCGCCACCGACTATGCCTCGCTTGCGCCGATGGTGATGCGGCATGCGGACCAGGGTGATTCCGCCGGCCGTCGCATCGTCCAAAGTGCTGCCGAGCAGATCGACACGCTGGTCCGCACGCTGTTCGATCAAGGCGCGCCGCGCGTTACCCTGCTTGGCGGCCTGTCGAGCCCGCTCGAGGCCTGGCTGGCGCCCGACGTCCGCCGCCGCCTGAAGCCCGCCGACGGCGATGCCGTCTCAGGCGCGATCATCCTCGCCCGCCAAGCTGTCAAAGCCTCCTGAACCGCGATCCTGCCTACTGAAAAGGCTGGGTGATATGGAATAATATATTCCAATTTTCAATTGACTCATGGAATGGATGATCCTAATCCTTTGAGAAAGAGTAACAAAGGGTGAGGAGCAACATCGTATGACGCCGATCCTGCGAAGCGCTGCACCGCACTCTGATCTCGAAGGCAGGGTCATGAGCGACGAACGGCTGATATCCGAACTGGAAAGATTGGTTTCGGAAGACCGCAATCCCCGCTCCATGGATATCGATCTGCTGCCGACAGTCGATGTCCTGCGTGAAATAAACGAGGAAGATCAGGGCGTTCCCGCAGCCGTCGAGAAGGTGATCCCGCAGATCGCCGAGGCCGTGGAAGAAATCGTTCGCGCTTTCCAGAAGGGCGCGCGGCTGGTCTATATCGGTGCCGGCACCAGCGGCCGCCTCGGCGTACTCGATGCTTCCGAATGCCCCCCGACTTTCAGCGTCCCCGAAGGCATGGTCGTCGGCCTGATCGCCGGCGGCAGCCACGCCCTGCAGCACGCCGTCGAAGGTGCCGAGGACAGCCCGGAACAGGGCCAGCAGGATCTCGTCGACATCGGGCTAACCGCAGACGACGTCGTTGTCGGCATCGCCGTCAGCGGCCGCACCCCTTACGTCATCGGCGCCCTGAACTATGCCAAGGGGCTTGGAGCGAAGACGGTCGCCCTCTCCTGCAATCCCGACGCCGTTATCGCCGACATTGCCGATATTGCCATCTCGCCGGTGGTCGGCCCGGAAATCCTCACCGGCTCGACGCGGCTGAAGTCCGGCACCGCCCAGAAGCTCGTGCTCAACATGCTGACCACGGCGAGCATGATCCGCATCGGCAAGAGCTATCAGAACCTGATGGTCGACCTGCATGCCAGCAACCAGAAGCTCGTCGCCCGCGCCGCCCGCATCGTCATGCAGGCGACCGGCTGTACGACGGAAGAGGCGCGCCGCGTGCTTGACCTCACCGGCAACGACGTCAAACTGGCGATCCTGATCGCGCTGACGGGAATGGATGTCGATACGGCGCGCGTGGCGCTCGACGATGCTGGAGGCTTCCTCCGCAAGGCAATTGATGGGAAGACAGCGTAAAGCTGCTGAATGACGGGCCGCTGCTCGAATATGGCTGGGGTCGAGACAACGAACAGATATCAAAAGAGGGAGAATCAAAATGGGAAGACATCTTTCGACTAAACTGCTGTCCGGCCTTGCGCTGGCCGTCACCATCGGCGCCACCGCGATCGCCTCGCCGGCATCGGCCGCGTCGCTGAAAATGGCCTGGAAGCAGGATGCGACCGGGCTTGATCCGCACAAGCAGACTGCATTTTCCTCGATCCGCCTGCTGGAACTGATCTACGAGCCGCTCGTCCGCCTCAACAAGGATTTGCAGATCGTCCCGGCCGTCGCAGCCTCCTGGGAATTTGCAGCCGACGCCAAGCAACTGACCTTCAAGCTTAATCCGAACGCAAAATTCCAGGACGGCAAGCTGGTGACCGCCGCCGACGTGAAGGCCTCGTTCGAGCGCCTTCTCGACGAAAAGACCGCCGCCGCCGCGCGCGCCAACTTCCTGTCGATCGCCTCGATCGAGACTCCGGACCAGACGACCGTCGTCTTCAAGCTGTCGCAGCCGGACGTGCCGCTCCTGACCGCCATGGCGAGCATCAACGCCGCCATCGTACCGGCCGCTGAAATCGCTGCCGGCACCATCGGCACCAAGGCGCTCGGCTCCGGCCCGTTCAAGCTCGACAAGTGGGAGCCTAATTCCAAGGAAACGCTCTCCGCCAACAAGGATTGGGCCGGTGGCAAGGTCGCGATCGACGGCATCGACATCAGCGTCCTGCCGGACGAGACCGCTATCCTTGCGGCGCTTCGCACCAAGCAGGTCGATTTCGCGCTGATCAACGATCCGCTGGTCGCAACCCTCGTGCCCAAGGAGCCTAGCCTTGTGCTCAACCGCACGCCGGTTCTCGCCTACCACGTCCTGCAGATGAACCCGTCCCGCAAGCCGATGGACGTTCTCGCCGTGCGCCAGGCAATCTCCTGCGCCATCGACCGCAAGGACGTGCTCGACACGGCTTCGGTCGGCGAAGGTAAGGTCACCGGCCCCCTGACGATGCCCGGCTACACGTCCGACGCCAGCACGCTGTTCTGCTACAAGCAGGATATCGCAAAGGCGAAGAAGCTGATGGCTGACGCGGGTTTTGCGAACGGCTTTACCGCGACCGTGATCGCCGCCAATGGCGAACCCGCGACCGCTGCCGCAGAAGCGCAGGTCCTCCAGTCCCAACTCGCCGAAATCGGCGTCAAGCTCAACATCAAGATGATGGAGCTCAACGTCTATGTCGACGCCTGGCTGAAGGGCGACTTCGATATGGCGGTGGCGCTGAACGGTGGCCGTGCCGATCCTTATTCTATGTACAACCGTTACTGGACCAAGACCGGCAACCTGCAGAAGGTCACCAACTACATCGACGACACGCTCGACAGCCTGATGCAGAAGGGCCGCGTCGAGACCGACCCTGCCAAGCGCAAGGTCATCTTCGCCGACTTCGAAAAGCACCTCGTCGAAGTCGCCCCCTGGGCCTGGCTCTACACGTCTTACAGCTATACGGCACAGCAGAAGAACGTGCAGGGCTTCGTGCCGACGCCGGAAGGCTCGCTGTTCGGCCTGAGCAAGGTCACGTTGCAGTAATCGCGAAAGCATGACGGATACGAGGTTGGTGGGCGAATGAGTTACCTGGCGCGACGGCTGTTGACGTTTCCGCTCGTGATGCTCGGGGTCTCCGTCCTCGTGTTCGTCGCAATTCGATTGGTGCCGGGTGACGCGATCACCGCGATGCTCGGCACCGAAGCCGGCCTGCTGACGCCGGCGCAGAGGGCCGCGCTCTCGGCCTATTTCGGCATCGACAAACCGATCCTGGTGCAATACTGGAGCTGGCTTCTTGGGGTCGTCCAGGGCGATCTCGGCATTTCGGTGATCCACGGCAAGCCGGCTCTCACCATCATCCTCGAACGTTTCCCGCTGACGCTGCAGCTCGCATTGATGTCCATGTGCGTGGCGCTGCTCGTCGGCCTGCCGGCGGGCGTATTCGCCGCCACCCGCAACGAAAAAATGTCCGATCTGGCGGTACGCATCTTCGCGATGATCGGCCAGTCGACACCCAATTTCGTCGTCGGCCTGCTGATCATCTATGCGCTGTCGGCCGGTTTCGGCATCCTGCCGGCCATGGGCGAGTTCACGCCGTTCCTGACCGACCCCTTGCGCAATCTCGGCCAGATGATCCTGCCGGCGATCACGCTCGGTTTCGCCTTCGCCGCCTCCGTCACCCGCATCTCCCGCTCCGCCATGCTGGATGTCCTCTCCGACGACTATGTCCGCACCGCCCGCTCCAAGGGCGTGCCGAAACGCAGCGTCATCTGGCGCCATGCCTTGCCGAACGCACTGATCCCGGTCGTCACCCTGAGCGGCGTCGAATTCGGCTATTTGCTCGGCGGCGCAGTGCTCGTCGAGCAGATCTACGCCCTGCCCGGCCTCGGCCGACTGGTGCTCGAAGCGATCCTGCAGCGCGATTATGCGCTGGTGCAGGGCTGCGTGTTGTTCATTGCCTTCAACTTCATGGTGGTCAACCTGCTCGTCGACCTCGCCTATGTGACGCTCGATCCGCGCATCCGGCTCGGTGAGGGCAACTGATGTCGATTCTGCGCGCAATTTTCAGCCATTCCAGCGGCAGGATCGGCGGTACGATCGTGGTGATCTATGTGATCGTCGCGCTGCTCGGCATGTCCGGCATCACGCCTCACAATCCGCTGCAGCAGTTCCGCATCGACCGCCTGCATGCGCCGAACGCGGCCTACTGGATGGGCACCGACCTGTTCGGCCGCGATGTCGCCAGCCGGCTGATGAACGGCATCGGCCAGTCCTTCCTCGTCGCCTTCTGCTCGGTGGCGATCGCGACGTTTGCCGGAACCGTGCTCGGCCTCACGGCCGCCTGGTTCGGCAAGGCCTGGGATGGCCTGGTCATGCGCATCATGGACGTGCTCCTTGCTTTCCCGGCCATCCTGCTCGCGCTCCTGATCATCGCCGTTGTCGGCCCCGGCACCTGGACGAGCGTCGCTGCGATCGCCATCGTCTACACGCCGATCTTTACTCGCGTCGTGCGCGGTCCAGCGCTCTCGATCAAGGCCCGCGAGTTCGTCGATGCTGCCCGCACCTTCGGTTCGAGCCGACGCTATATCCTGACCCGGCATCTGCTCCTCAACCTGGTGGCGCCACTGACCGTTCAGGTGACGCTGGCGCTCGCCTGGTCGCTGCTGACCGAGGCCGGCTTGAGCTTCCTCGGCCTCGGCACCCAGCCGCCTGCATCCTCGCTCGGCCTCATGCTCGCCGACAGTCGCAACCTGATGGAAAACGCGCCCTGGCTGCTGATCTTCCCGGCGGTCGCCATCATGATCAGCATTCTCGGCTTCAACCTGCTCGGTGATGCCCTGCGCGACATCCTCGACCCCAAGACGCGGAGGTCCGCGCAATGACATCGCTTCTCTCGGTATCCGGCCTGCGTGTGGGCTTCGGGCGTGATCCGAAGCAGAACGAGATCGTCAAGGGCGTCAGCTTCAACCTCGACGCCGGCGAGACGCTGGCGATCGTCGGCGAAAGCGGCTCCGGCAAATCGGTCACGGCGCTCTCTATCAACCGGTTGGTCGATTTCGGCGGCGGCCGGATCATCGGCGGTTCGATCACGCTGAGACGGGCCGATGGCAGCGTGCTCGACATCACCAAGGCTGAAGAGCCGGTGCTCGAAAAAATCCGCGGTTCCGAGATCGGCATGATCTTCCAGGAACCGATGACTTCGCTGAACCCTGTGCTGACGATCGGCCGCCAGATCGAGGAATCGTTTCGCCTGCATCGCGGGTTGACCGGACGTCAGGCGACGGCCGCGGCCAAGGACGCGCTCGACCGGGTGCGCATCCCGGACGCCGCGCGGCGCCTTAAATACACGCCGAACCAGCTTTCCGGCGGCATGCTCCAGCGCGTCATGATCGCCATGGCGCTCGCCTGCAATCCGCGCCTGCTGATCGCCGACGAGCCGACGACGGCGCTCGACGTGACGGTGCAGGCGCAGATCATGGCGCTGCTCGGCGAATTGAAACGCGAGACCGACATGGGGATGATCTTCATCACCCACGACATCGGCCTCGTCGCCGGCATTGCCGACAAGGTCATGGTCATGCAGGCCGGCGAAGCGGTCGAGCAGGGCCCGCTCGGCGACGTCCTCGACCAGCCGAAACATCCCTATACCCAACACCTGCTCAGCGCCGTGCCGCATTTCGAATCCGGCGGCGCCGCCCGTTCCGATTTCAGCCGCACGCAGTCCGAGGTGATCGCGCCCGCGCTGACGGTCGATGGCCTGACGGTGCGCTTCAAGGTGGCAGGCAGCATTCTCAGCCGTTCGCCGGGCTCTGTCCATGCCGTCGAGAATGTCGGCTTCGACCTGATGCCGGGCGAAACGCTGGCGATCGTCGGCGAAAGCGGCTCCGGCAAGTCGACGACCGCCCGCGCCATCCTGGGGCTCGTGAAGCCGACGCGCGGCAGCTTCTCCGCCAACAACGGAACGATCGTCGACGGCAGCGACCCCTCCGTGCAGATGGTCTTCCAGAACCCCTACGCCTCGCTCAATCCGCGCCTGCGGATCGACAGCATCCTTGCCGAACCGGTGATCGCCGCCGGTGGCCGGATCGATACCGGAACGCAGGAAAAGATGGTGGCGCTGCTGAAGCGCGTCGGCCTGCCCGAAAACAGTCTGCTGCGCTACCCGCACGAGTTCTCCGGTGGCCAGCGCCAGCGCCTCTGCATCGCCCGCGCGCTGATGCTCAATCCGTCGATCGTCGTGCTCGACGAGGCGGTTTCGGCGCTGGACGTCTCCGTCCAGGCCAAGGTGCTGGAACTGCTGGTCGACCTGCAGCACGAATATGGCCTCGCTTATCTTTTCGTATCGCACGACATGGCGGTCGTCGAACGTATCGCCCACCGCATCGCCGTGCTTTATGCTGGCCAGATCGTCGAGATCGGCAATGCCGCGTCGGTCCTGTCCAGCCCGCAGCATTCCTATACCAAGCGGCTGATCTCCGCCGTACCGAGCATCGAGCGCCGCAACCAGCATTTCGAACTCGATACCCGCCTGGTCCCGTCTCTGGTTCGGCCACCGGGTTTTGAGCCGCCGCCCGCCGAGTGGCAGGCCTATGGACCGGATCACCGGGCGCGGGCGGAAGCCTGAGGATGTAACGATATGAAAGACAAAGCTTCCGCCAGTCCCGAACTTGCCGCCGTCTTCGAGCGCGCCTTCGCCCCGCTCGAACAATCCGTCGCCGCCAGGCGCATTCCGGGCGGAGTGCTCGGCATCGTCGACCTGAAACATGGGCGCATGACCCGAGCCGTCGGCTCGGCGCAGGTTATTCCGGTTGAACGTCCGATGACCGTGGATACCTGGTTCGATCTCGCCTCGCTCACCAAGGTGATCTTCACCACGACGCGTATCCTGAAGCTCGCCGACGACGGCACGATCGATCTCGACGCGCCGCTCACCACCCTGCTGCCGGACCTGCGCCAATACAATGCAGAGGCCTGGGAGCGGAAGATCACCTTCCGCCAGTGCCTCGGCCATCAGACGCCGTTCCCGGGTGTCGAGCCGATCTACACCTACGGCCGCGATCCGGACCTGCTCCGCGCCTTTATCCTGCAGCGGGAATGGAAGGCCGGTCCGCCGGTCTATTCCGACATCAACTTCATCCTGCTCGGTTTCGCGCTCGAACGGCTGGCGAAGAAGCCGATCCGCGACCTCGATCCCGGCCGGGGCTTCGCCTGGTCTGCCGATCCGGAAAATTCCGCCGCCACCGAAGACTGCGCCTGGCGGCAGCGGATCCTGTCGGGCGAAGCGCACGACGAAAATTGCGCGGCGCTGCAGGGTTCCGGCCACGCGGGCCTGTTCGGCACGGTGATGTCGGTTCTGGATTTCGCCGAAAGCCTGCTCGACGGCACCGGGGCATCCAGGAATGCGATCGCGCTGATGCGCGCACCACTTTCGAACCGGCGGACCCATGGCTGGGAGCAGCCCTATGTCGACTGGTGGGGTGGCAATCTATGCAGTCCCGGAACGATCGGCCATACGGGCTTTACCGGCACAAGCCTGCTGATCGATTTCGACAGGGACCGTGCCGTGATCCTTCTCACCAACCGCATCCACCCAACCCGCCATTTCGACAGCGGAATCCTGCCGCTCAGGCAGGCGGTCTGCAATCTCGTGAACCAAACCTGAGGAGCTGATCATGGAGCCAATCTGGGCTGTCGGCCTGATGACCGGAACCGTTCTCGACGGCAATATCGACGTGGCGCTCCTGAAGACGGACGGCGAGACGATCGACACGTTTGGCGCCTATACGCTCGCCCCCTACCCGCCGGAAATCCGCACCCTCCTGGAGGAGACGCTCGCTCAGGCCCGCGTCTGGAATTTCGAAGGACCGGATCCGGCGATATTCCGTGAAGCCGAACAGGCGCTCACAAAGGCGCAGTCCTACGCCGTCAGGGAGCTGGTCGAAAGCACGGGGCTGACCATGGCCGATATCGGCATCGTCGGTTTCCATGGCCAGAGCGTGCTGCACCGAGCACCCACCAAAGACAGGCTCGGCGACACCCGCCAGCTCGGCGATGGCGAGCTGATGGCCTCAATCCTCGGCACCAAAGTCGCCTACGACTTTCGCTCGGCGGATGTACGCGCTGGCGGACAGGGCGCACCGCTTGCCGCCGCCTATCATTCGGCTCTGCTGCGCGGCGTCGATACCAGCGGCGATACGGCGGTGCTCAATCTCGGCGGTGTCGCCAACGTCACCTGGTGGGACGGCAAGGATCTGATGATCGCCTTCGACACCGGCCCGGCCAATGCACCGCTCAACGATTTTATCAAGGCACGGGGCCTCGGCGAGATGGACCGCAACGGCGCGCTCGGCGCCTCCGGCAAGGTCGACGAGGACCGCCTCGCAAAGCTCCTCGAGCATCCCTATCTCACGGCGCCCTATCCGAAATCGCTCGATCGTTTCGATTTCACCGCCGCCATGGCGGACGGTCTCGACGATGCCACCGGCGCAGCAACCCTTTCGGCCTTCACGGCGTCCGCGGTCGGTAAGGCACTTGATCTTTTGCCCCACCGGCCGAAACGCTTGATTGTCAGCGGCGGCGGCCGCCACAACCCGACGATCATGTCGATGCTCGAAAGCCGTGCCGGCGTGAAGGCCGTTTCCGCGGATACGCTCGGCTGGCGCGGCGATGCTGTCGAGGCCGAATGTTTCGCGTTCCTCGCGGTGCGCGTATTGCGCGGCCTGCCGATCAGTTTTCGCACAACCACCGGTGCACCAAAGCCCTTGCAAGGTGGTCGGCTCGCCGGGTAAGTCCCGGCTTTCGAAATTGCAGGATCAGAGTCGGGGGGACTCTAAAGCATCATGGACAAAAGAGCCTCTTCCGCTTTCGGCAGCAACGCCGTGCTGGCCGGCGTCCTGCTGTTTCTGCTCGGCGCCTTCATGTTTTCGCTCAACGACGCCATGGGCAAATGGCTGGTCGCCAGCTTCTCGGTCGGCCAGATCCTGGTGATCCGCTCGTTCGGCGCCTTCTTCATCCTTGGTCCGATGATCGCCCGCCAGCCGGTATCGGCCCTGTACAAAGTCGAGCGGATGCCGCTCCAAGTGCTGCGCGTGCTGTTCGCCACCGGAGATCTGGCCCTCTTCTACGCCGCCGTCGCCTATCTGCCACTCGCCGACGTGATGACCTTCTACATGGCAGGGCCGATCTATGTGGCGGCCCTTTCGCATTTCCTGCTCGGCGAGCGGATCGGCTGGCGACGCTGGCTTGCCGTCCTCATTGGGTTCGTCGGGGTGGTGATTGCGCTGCGGCCTTCTTCCGAAATGCTGGCATGGCCCTCTGTCTTTGGCCTTATTGGCAGCCTGTCCTTCGCGCTCACCCTCGTCCTGAACCGCTGGCTGCGCGCCACGACCGATGCGACGCTCGTCACCTGGCAGACGATTGCGGGCCTGATCGCCGGGATATTTCTCAGCATCGGCCACTGGAGCCCGTTCAATACCGGCGAGTTGCTGGCGCTGTTGCTGCTCGGCGTGGTCGCCTGCATCGCCCATCTCCTGATCACCCGCTCATTGAAACTCGCCCCGGCCTCGGTACTGGCGCCGCTCCAATATACGCTGCTGGTCTGGGCGGTCATTCTCGGCTGGTTGTTCTTCGGTGACCTGCCGGATGCGCAGACCTGGATCGGCGCCGGCATCATCGTCATCGCCGGCCTGTTCATCTTCCATCGCGGCAACCTGAAACAGGATGTCGAACCGGTCGTGCCGACCGATTCCAGCCACGGCTAGGCCGCACCCGTCCGGCGGGCGATCATGGCCTCGATCGCCGAGAGCCCATCATAGATCAGCACGGCCAGCGCGCCGACGATCAGTCCGCCCTGCAGCACGAAGGCGAGGTTGTTGGATTGCAGTCCGGCGATGATCACTTCGCCGAGAGTCTTTGCCGCAACCGTCGAACCGATCGTCGCCGTGGCGAGACTGATCACCACCGAAAGCCGGATGCCGGCGACGACCACCGGCAAGGACAGCGGCAACTCGACCTGAATGAGCCGCTGGAGAGGTGTCATGCCGGAACCACGCGCCGCCTCCATCACCGATCGCGGCAGATTGGTGAGCGCGGTCAGCGTGTTTTCAAAGATTGGCAGAAGCCCGTAGAGAAACAGCGCGATCAGCGTCGGCTTTTCGCCGAAACCGACAGCCGGCACGGCAAGCGCCAGAACCGCGACAGGCGGAAACGTCTGGCCGATGTTGACGAGGCTGCGGGACAGCGCCAGGAACTCCGCCCCGAACGGCCGGGTAACGAGGATCGCCAGCAGCACGGCGATGATCGTCGCCGCCAATGTCGCGATCAAGACCGTCCGCAGATGCAGTAGCGTCAGGCTGAGCAGGCTACCCTGATTGTAGATCGCCGGCGCGTTCGGCTGCACGAGGGGTTTTAACAGCGGCTCGAAACTGCCCGGTGATACCAGGAAGGTGATCAGCACGAAAAGCAGAAGGCTGCGCAGGATGGTCGGCACCCAAGCCCTCATCGCGGCCTCGCGGCGCGCCTGAGGATCGCATCGAGCGTCACCCGCCCCATCGGAGCGCCGCTCCTGGAGATGACCGGAAGCGCATCCCGGCCGCTCCAGATGAGATCGGCAAGCGCTTCCTGCTGGCTCCTGTCCTCCCTGATCGGCTCGCCCTCCGCCTCGCCCGGCTCTGCCGCAGCGCCGGTCTTTGCGATCGAAAGCAGCCGGAACGGCCGTTCCGCATCGCCGATCAGCGTCTCGACGAAGGGTGTGGCCGGTGCACGGACGAGTTCGGCCGGCGGCCCGTATTGCACCACCCTGCCCTTGTCCATCACGGCAATCTTATCAGCGAGATGGAAAGCCTCGTTCATGTCATGGGTGACGAGCACGATCGTCGTGCCGAAATGTTTCTGGATCGCCAGCAGATCTTCCTGTGCCTTGGACCGGATGATCGGATCGAGCGCCCCGAAGGGCTCGTCCATCAACAGCACGTTCGGTTCGGCGGCTAGCGCCCGCGCCACCCCGACGCGCTGCTGCTGGCCGCCGGAGAGTTCGTGCGGATAACGCGGCCCGAACGTCTTCGGCTCGAGCTGGAAGAGCGTCAGCAATTCCTCGACCTTGGCCTCGGTGCGGGCCTTCGTCCAGCCGAGCAGGCCGGGCACCGTCGCAATGTTCTGCGCCACCGTCCGGTGCGGGAAAAGCCCATGGCCCTGGATTGCGTAGCCGATCCGGCGCCGCAACTCGTAGCCCGGGATGGACCGGTTGTCCTCCCCGTCGAGCCGGATGGCTCCTTCGGTCGCCTCCACCAGCCGGTTGATCATCCGGACCAGTGTCGTCTTGCCGGAGCCGGATGTGCCGACGACGACCGTGACGGTGCGCGGCTCGATCACCATCGAGACATTGTCGACGACGGTGCTGCCGTCATAGCGCTTGGTGATGGCGTCGATCTCGATCATGCGGATCTGGCTCCGTTGGGAACGCGGGAGTTCATTTCGATCAGCGCGTCGAGGACGACGGCCGAAGCAAAGGCGAGCGCCACCGTCGGCACGGCACCGAGTAGCACCAGGTCCATCGCTGTCTGGCCGATGCCCTGGAAGACGAAGACGCCGAAACCGCCGCCGCCGATCAGCGCAGCAATTGTCGCCATGCCGATATTCTGGACGAGCACGATGCGGATCGCGGTCAGGATCACCGGCAGCGCCAACGGGAACTCGATCTTGAACAGCCGCTGCCGGCCGGTCATGCCGATGCCACGGGCAGCGTCGTTTGCCGCGCGCGGCACGCCCGCAAGCCCGACGACGGTGTTGGCGACGACAGGCAGCAGCGAATAGAGAAACAGCGCGACAAAGGCAGGCGCTCCCCCGATGCCGCGGATGCCGATCGCCGCAGCCCCCGGCACATTGGCGGCGATCCAGCCGAGCGGCGCGATCAACAGGCCGAAAAGCGCGATCGAGGGGATGGTCTGGACGAGGTTCAGCGTGTTGAGCACGCCGTCCCTCAGCGGTGCCACCCGATGACAGAGGATGCCGAGCGGCAGCCCGACCAGGACTGCGGCAAACAGCGAGCCAAGCGCCAATTCGACATGCTTGCCCGCTTCGACCCAGAAGACATCGGCGCGGCCGGAATATTCCTTCATGATCGACAGCCCGTTCCAGCTTCCCGACATCAGCAGCCCGCCGATCGCAGCCGCTGCCAGGACCAGAAACAGGACCCGCATCCCCGGCGGAGGATCAAGTCGCGTGATCGCATCGGCAGCCAGAAGCGCAAAGGCGAACAGAAGGATCCAGAAGCCCGAGGCGGGGGAGACGCGGGCATAGGTATTGCCGGCCGGCGTCAGGAATGTCGCGGCGTAACCGATCGAAAGCGTCAGCGCCGCAAGTGCTGCGACGGCGGCGACCAGCTTTATCCAGGGTGACGTGCGAAAAAGTGCTGCTGCGGTCGCAAGAACTAGCACGCCGATCAGGCCCCAGCCCGCCCAAGCCGGCAGCGACTGAAGCATCGCCTCCGCCTGGCCCTGTACGATCCGATTGGGCTTGAGCGTCGCAAACGACGCCCAGAGCGAGCCGTAAGCGGCTAGAAGGGCGATGACGATGCCGAGCTTATCGAACTGAACTCTCAAACCGTCCCTGCCTATAAGCAACCTGCGACCGATGAAAAAGCCGGACGCTGGAGCGCCCGGCCCATGTTGACACGAAACCGGTCCGAAAAGGAATTACTTCAGGAAGCCGTTCTTCTTGAGAAAATCCTCGGCAACCGCCTTAGCCGGTTCGCCACCCACCTGCACGCGACCATTGAGGTCCTGCAGCGTGACGAGATCGAGCTTGGCGAAGACAGGCTTCAGCACCGCCTCGATGTTCGGGTTCTTCTTGAGCACCTCTTCGCGGATGATCGGGGTCGGCTGGTAGACCGGCTGGACGCCCTTGTCGTCTTCGAGAACAACGAGCCCGGAAGGCGCGATTCCGCCGTCAGTACCGTAAACCATGGCGGCATTGGCATTGTTGGTCTTATTGGCGGCGGCACCGATAGTTGCAGCCGTATCGCCGCCCGAGAGCGTGATCAGCTGGTCGGGCTTCAGCTTGAAGCCGTAGGTGGTCTGGAATGCCGGCAAGGCTGCGGCCGAATTGACGAATTCGGAGGAGGCCGCCAGCACGATCTTGCCGCCGCCGGTCACATATTTGCCGAAGTCGGTCAGCGTCTTCAGCTTGTTGGCGTCGGCAACATCCTTGCGCACCGCGATCGCCCAGGTGTTGTTGGCCGAAGACGGCGCCAGCCAGACGATCTTGTTGGCGTCGTAATCGAGCTTCTTGACCGCCTCATAGGCCTTTTGCGGGTTCTTCCAGGCCGGATCGTCGCCCTTCTCGAAGAAGAAGGCGCCATTGCCGGTATATTCCGGATAGATGTCGATCTCGCCAGCGGTGATCGCCTTGCGCACGACCGGCGTCGCACCCAGTTGGATGCGGTCGGTGGCCTGGATGTTGTTCGCCTTCAGCATGGCAAGGATGATATTGCCCAGCACGCCGCCTTCCGTATCGATCTTGGACGAGACGACGACCTGGGCATTCGCCATGGTGGCCGAAACGCCAAGCGCGAAAGCAATGCCTAAAAGCTTCTTTTTCAAAGACATGACGGAATTTCCCTCCGGATCGCCAGTCACCACCTCGTTTGACTTGGCCTGGAACACATAAAAGCCAACCTTATGTAGGGCGACTTATGGAATGTGCGAGCTCTGGAAGGGCGCGCCGGGCAATATTTTGTGCGGTGCATTTTTACACGCCGATCGACCTAGCTCATAAGATTGGCCGCCGCTGACTTCACGCTTGAGACACGCGGATCAGATGTTTCTCGCCCGAGCGAATGACGTGATCTCGCATCAGGCGCTCGGCGAGATCGGGATCGCGGTCGGCGATCGCATTGGCAATGGCCTCATGCTCCTCCACCGCCAGAAAGCGCTCCCGCTCCTCCGACAGCACGCTCAGACGGGCGGTATGGGTGTAGATGCTCTGGCCGCCCTGCAGGCGACGCAGATAGCCGCAGCCGGATGCTTCATGGATGACGTTGTGGAAGCGCTCGTTGAGGGCGATGAGCTGCAGCACGTCCACCGTCTTGAGGCCGGCCCGCATCTCGACGATGAGCTCGCGCATCAGGGCCACGTCCTCATCCTTCACCCGCTTGGCGGCCTGGCGAGCAATCATGCTCTCGAGTGCTGCACGCGCCAGCATCATCTCTTCCGCTTGGCCGGCATTGAAGGTGACATAAATCCCGCGGCGAGGCTCCGACCGTACCAGCCCTTCGGCCTCAAGCACGCGCAAAGCCTCCTTCAGCGGTGTCGTGCTTATGCCGAGTTGGCCGGCCAGATGGCGCTCGTTCAGCTTCTCGCCGCTCTTCAGCCGCCCGGAAAGTATGGCATCGCGTACCAGCCCGTAAACGTGGTCGCGCAGGCTTTTCAGAAAAACCGGCGCCACTGGCAGAAGCGCGTTGTCGCTTCCCATCCGCGTCCTCCACCTTAATTCCTTTCGCCGATCTAGCAGCTGAAATTTGATATATCAATTTAAAACGAGCGTGTTTAAGTTGGCGTCGGGCGGGAGGAGCTCCGTCCCTGGGATCGCAACAGAATCGATCCCGGAACGATGGCAGGATTTCTGGAAGAGCAAGCATGACTAAGGAAGCAGCCGATCTCCGTAGCGCCCGTTGGTTCGCGCCGGATGATCTCCGTTCGTCGGGACACCGCTCCCGCATGATGCAGATGGGTTATGACGAGAAGGATTGGGGCAAGAAGCCGATCATCGCCATCCTCAATACCTGGTCCGACCTCAACGCCTGCCACGCCCATTTCAGGGATCGCGTCGAACACGTGAAGCGCGGCGTGCTACAGGCGGGCGGCTTCCCGGTCGAACTGCCGGTCCAGTCGCTGTCCGAAAGCGCGCTGAAGCCGACATCGATGCTCTATCGCAACTTCCTCGCCATGGAGGCCGAGGAACTTTTGCGCGCCCATCCAGTCGACGGGGCAGTGCTGATGGGCGGCTGCGACAAGACCACGCCAGCGCTGGTCATGGGCGCCATCAGCGCCGGTTTCCCGATGATCTTCCTGCCCGCCGGCCCGATGCTGCGCGGCAACTACAAGGGCGAATGGCTGGGCTCCGGCTCGGATGCCTGGAAATACTGGGATGAACGCCGCGCCGGCACGATTTCCGAAGAACAATGGACCGGCGTCGAAGAGGGCATTGCCCGCTCCTACGGCCATTGCATGACCTTCGGCACCGCAAGCACCATGACCGCCATCGCCGAAACGCTCGGCCTTACCCTCCCCGGTGCCAGTTCCATTCCTGCGGCCGACGTCAACCACATAAGGATGAGCACCCGCTGCGGCCGCAGGATCGTCGAAATGGTCTGGGACGAGTTGACGCCTGACAAGATCATCACGGCGGATGCAGTCCACAATGCGACGACGGTCGCCATGGCGACAGGCTGTTCCACCAACGCGGTCGTGCATCTGCTGTCGATGGCCCGCCGCGCCGGTGTGCCGCTGACGCTGGACGACCTCGACAAGGCGGGACGCACGACGCCTGTTGTCGCCAACATCCGTCCATCCGGCGACAAATATCTGATGGAAGACTTCTATTACGCCGGAGGCCTGCGCGCCCTGATGTCGGAGATCAAGGATCTCCTGAAACTCGACGCCATGACCGTCAGCGGTTTCCCGCTCGGCGAGACGCTGAAAGGTGCCGAAGTCTACAACAGCGACGTCATCCGCCCCTTGTCGAATCCCATCTATCATGAAGGTTCGCTGGCGGTCCTCAAGGGCAACCTCGCGCCGGACGGCTGCGTCATGAAGCCTTCCGCCTGCGAACCGCGGCTGCGGGTCCACGAAGGCCCCGCCCTCGTCTTCGACAGTTATCCGGAAATGAAGGCGATGATCGACCGCGAGGACCTCGACGTCACCGCCGATCACGTGCTGATTCTGCGCAACGCCGGACCCAAAGGCGGTCCCGGCATGCCGGAATGGGGCATGCTGCCGATCCCGAAGAAGATCCTGAAACAGGGTTTTCGCGACATGCTGCGCATTTCCGATGCCCGCATGTCCGGCACGAGCTACGGCGCCTGTATCCTGCACGTGGCGCCTGAAGCCCATATCGGCGGTCCGCTATCGCTGGTGCGCACCGGTGACATCATCCGCGTCGACCTGCCGAACCGCTCGATCGATATGCTGGTGGACGAAGCCACGCTCGCCAGGCGCCGCGCCGAATGGGTGGCGCCTGCCGACAAATACGGACGCGGCTACGGCTGGATGTTTACCAAGCACATCAAGCAGGCCAACGAAGGCTGCGACTTCGACTTCCTCGAACGGGAATTCGGCGCCACCGCCGGCGAGCCCGAGATCTTCTGACCCGACATTTCTTTGAGTGGAACCCCATGACCGATTACATTCTTTCCGACGCCACACGCCAGAAATACGAGGGCGTCAGCTGCGCGACGATCTGCACCGCGCTCTTCAAGCGCGGCCTGCGCAACCAGTTCATCCAGGATGTCCGGCCGCTTTCCCAGAAACCTAAGAACATGGTCGGCCAGGCCTTCACGCTGCGCTACATCCCGGCACGCGAAGACCTGAACCCGCTCTCGGCGTTTCAGAACCCGGAGCATCCGCAGCGCGCCGCCGTCGAGCGGTGCCCACCCGGCCATGTCATGGTCATGGACAGCCGCAAGGATCCCCGCGCGGCCTCCGCCGGCTCTATCCTCGTATCGCGCCTGATGATGCGCGGTGTCGCCGGCGTCGTCACCGACGGCGGTTTTCGCGATAGCCCCGAGATCGCCGAACTCGGCATCCGTGCCTACCACAACCGCCCCTCCGCCCCGACCAACCTCACCCTGCACCAGGCACTCGACATCAACGTGCCCATCGGCTGCGGCGACGTCGCGGTCTGGCCGGGCGACGTGGTGGTCGGCGACAACGAGGGAGTGGTCATCATCCCGGCGCAGATCGCCGACGAAATTGCCGATGAGGTGATCGAAATGACTGCGTTTGAGGATTTCGTGACCGAGGAAGTCCTGAACGGCCGCTCGATCATCGGCCTCTACCCGGCGACGAAGGAAGAGAGCAAAGCCGACTTCGCCCGCTGGCGTCAGGCCAAGGGCCGCTGAGGCGACGACTGGCCGATATCCAACCGCTATGAACCTGCCGCCGTTTCGCGCAGGTCCTTGAAAAGCACGTTCTGGTCGGAGAGGTACTTGGCAAAGATCGGCAGGCTGGCCCCGCCGATCGCCCGCGCCTGAGAGCCGACCATTCCCTCGATGATATCGGGGATGATGACGCCCTGAAGGTCGAGCCGCGTCACGGCTTCGATAGTCGAGGCGACAATCCGTTGCCTGACCCAGGCCGGAAAACCGCCGTCGATCACGGCCGCGCCGAAATCGATGATCGAGGCTGCCGCGACGATCGCCTGGGCAAGCGCATCCGCGGTTTGCCGAATCCACAGATCGAGCGGCTCTCCGAAATCGATCCAGTCGTCGGCGGAATACCAGAGCGGCTGCGGATCGACGTTCCGCTCCTTCAGGAGATTCTCGAGAACGAAGATCGAGGCAATGTCGAGCAACTGGCGTGTCTCGCCATCACCGCTTCGCACGGGAAGTGGCCCGACAGCGCCCGCGGTCCCGGTCCGTCCGGAGAAGATCGCCGAATTCAGAACGATCCCGCCGCCGATGAACGATCCGATGAAGAAATACACGAAATCCGGATAGGAGGGGCCAACGCCGAACACCAGTTCAGCACCGCAGGCGCTTGTCGCGTCGTTCTGCAGGTAGACCGCGTGCTGGACCTTGGCTGCGATTTCCGCCTGTAGATCGAACCCGCGCCAGACCTCCATCGCTCCTTGCGGCGCACCCACCTCCTCGGCCCAGTTCCAGAGCTCGAATGGCGCGGCGATGCCGATCCCGGCGATGCGGCCGCGCTGCACCTCGGTCAGCTGGCCTTCGAGCCGCGCAATGCCGGACGTGATGATCTCGATGATCTTTCCGGGTAGCGGATAGGCGTAGGATTCGTGATATTGCAGCCGGATGCGCCCGACAAAATCCATCAGGACCAGGTCGGCGCTACGCCGGCCGATCTTCACGCCGAACGAATAGACCGCATCTGGATTGAGGCGCATCGGCACCGAAGGCTGCCCAACCCGGCCACGCACCGGTTCACCGCGCAACAGAAGGCCGTCCTTTTCGAGCGCCCGCATGATGACCGAAACGGTCTGGGCCGAAAGCCCGCTGCGCCGGGTGATGTCCGCCTTCGACATGGAGCCGTTTAGCCGCACCAGCGAAAGCACGAGCCTCTCGTTATAAGCCCTCACCCGCACCTGATTTGAACCGCCGGTGAAATTGCCCAGCAGCGCATGGCCTTGCGCCACGCTATCTGAAACTGACATGGCTCTTCCTCCCAGAAGCGTGGAATCGACGGAAGCACCTCATTCGGGAATGAAGGGTATCCCTCTGATATCCCGAGTTAAACCCCAAGGCACACCGCACACAGATCGCCAGATTCTGAACCTCCACTTCGGCAAACTATGGCATGAGAAATAAATAATTCAATCGGAATTAATTATTGACAGGCTATTTCAACTCGTTCTTAATTAGGGTGTAAGGGCACAGGACGGCTTGGAGGAGACGCCTGTCGAACTCGGTGGCACCGGTGTCCGAACGTTGGTCCGCATGGCGGACAAGTCTTAACTCTGGGAGGAGACCATGAAGAAATCCGTATTGTCCGCCGCATTCGGCGCCCTTGTCTTGGGCGTTGCGTTTTCCGCTCCCGCGGAGGCCGCAGGCGTATCCGCCTGCCTGATCACCAAGACCGACACCAACCCCTTCTTCGTCAAGATGAAGGAAGGTGCAACGGCCAAGGCCAAGGAACTCGGCGTGACGCTGAAATCCTATGCGGGCAAGATCGACGGTGACAGCGAAAGCCAGGTTGCAGCCATCGAAAGCTGCGTCGCCGACGGCGCCAAGGGCATTCTGATCACCGCATCCGACACCAAGGGCATCGTGCCGACCGTCAAGAAGGCCCGCGACGCCGGCGTTCTGGTCATCGCGCTCGACACCCCGCTCGATCCGATCAGTGCCGCCGACGCCACGTTCGCGACCGACAACCTTCTCGCCGGCAAGCTGATCGGCCAGTGGGCAAAGGAAACCATGGGCGACAAGGCCAAGGATGCCAAGGTCGGCTTCCTTGACCTGACCCCGGATCAGCCGACGGTCGACGTGCTGCGCGACCAGGGCTTCATGATCGGCTTTGGCATCGATCCCAAGAACCCGGACAAGATCGGTGACGAAACCGACAAGCGCATCGTCGGCCACGACGTGACCAACGGCAACGAGGAAGGCGGCCGCAAGGCCATGGAAAACCTTCTCCAGAAGAATTCCGGCATCAACGTCATCCACACGATCAACGAGCCCTCCGCCGTCGGCGCCTACCAGGCCCTGAAGGCCGTCGGCATGGAAAAGAACGTGTTGATCGTCTCGGTGGACGGCGGTTGCCCGGGCGTCAAGTCGGTCAAGGAAGGCGTGATCGGCGCCACCTCGCAGCAATATCCGCTGCTGATGGCATCGCTCGGCATCGAGGCGATCAAGAAGTTCGCCGACACCAAGGAAAAGCCGAAGCCGACCGAAGGCAAGTCCTTCTTCGACACCGGCGTTGCGCTCGTCACCGACAAGCCGGTCCCCGGCGTCAAGTCGATCGACGTCAAGGAAGGTACGGCCAAGTGCTGGGGTTGATCCTCACCATTTAGCCCATCCCGGCCGGGGCGAAATCCCCGGCCATTTTCGACCAGTGATACGCCGCTGGGAAGCAACCGGCGAAGACCGGTCATACTCAACGGACGGTTCCTGCGCATCGGCGCGCGGAGGAGGAAACATGAGCGAAACCCAGGAATTCGAGCGTGTTCTCGACGGCAGCGACAAGAGCGTTGCCTCGTTCGAGAGCCAGGACGTCTCTCTCTTAAAACGCGCGCAGCATTTTCTGCACTCGACACCCGCTGCCGTGCCGCTGATCGTGCTGATCCTGTCCATCATCATCTTCGGCGTCGCCATCGGCGGGCGGTTCTTCTCGTCCTACACGCTGACGCTGATCCTCCAGCAGATCGCGGTGGTCGGCATTCTCGGCGCTGCCCAGACGCTGATCATCCTCACCGCCGGCATCGATCTCTCGATCGGGGTGGTGATGGTGATATCGGCCGTCATCATGGGCAATTTCGCCGTGACCTATGGCATGCCCACCGGCATCGCGATCCTCGTCGGCCTGATCACCGGCGGCGCCTGCGGCTTTTTCAACGGGTTCCTCGTCGCGGTCATGCGGTTGCCGCCGTTCATCGTGACGCTCGGCTCCTGGAACATCATCATGGCGACGAATTTCATCTATTCCGCCAACGAGACGATCCGCGACACCGACGTGGACGAAAAGGCCCCGCTCCTCCATCTCTTCGCGCTCAATTTCAGGATCGGCAGCGCCATCCTGACGCTTGGCGTCATCGCCATGGTCCTGCTCGTGGCGGTGCTCTGGTACATCCTCAACCATACGGCCTGGGGAAGGCATGTCTACGCCGTCGGTGACGACCCGGAAGCTGCAAAACTCTCCGGCATCCAGACCCGCAAGGTTCTGCTCAGCGTCTACACGATCGCGGGGGTCATCGCCGCCTTCGCCGCCTGGGTGTCGATCGGCCGCAACGGCTCGATCTCGCCTTCCTCGGCAGTGACCGACTTCAACCTCCAAGCGATCACCGCGACGGTGATCGGCGGCATCTCGCTCTTCGGCGGCCGCGGTTCCATCCTCGGCACGCTGTTCGGCGCCATGCTCGTCGGCGTCATGTCGATGGGGCTCAACATGCTCGGCGCCGATCCCCAATGGAAAGTCATGCTGACCGGCTGGCTCATCATCGCCGCCGTCGCAATCGATCAGTGGATCAGAAAGGTCTCGGTGTAATCATGAGCGTCGAACCCATTCTCACAGCCCGCGGCCTGGTCAAGCGTTACGGACGCGTCACTGCTCTCGACAACGCCGACTTCGATCTCTACCCCGGCGAGATCCTCGCCGTCATCGGCGACAACGGCGCCGGCAAGTCCTCGCTGATCAAGGCGATCTCCGGCGCGGTACGGCCCGACGAGGGCGAGATCACGCTCGAAGGCCGGCCGGTGCATTTCAAGTCACCGCTGGAAGCCCGCGACGCCGGCATCGAAACCGTCTACCAGAACCTCGCGCTCTCCCCCGCCCTCTCGATCGCCGACAACATGTTTCTCGGTCGCGAAATCCGCAAGCGGGGCGTGCTCGGACAGTGGTTCCGCATGCTCGACCGGCCGACGATGGAAAAGCAGGCGCGAGACAAGCTCACAGAACTCGGGCTGATGACGATCCAGAACATCAACCAGGCCGTCGAGACCCTTTCGGGCGGCCAGCGCCAGGGCGTCGCCGTGGCACGTGCCGCAGCGTTCGGCTCCAAGGTTATCATTCTCGACGAACCAACCGCCGCACTCGGCGTCAAGGAAAGCCGGAAGGTTCTGGAGCTCATCCTCGACGTGCGCTCGCGCGGCATCCCGATCGTGCTCATTTCGCACAACATGCCGCATGTGTTCGAGGTGGCCGACCGAATTCATATTCATCGGCTTGGACGACGGCTGACCGTGATCGATCCGAAGGAATACACGATGTCCGACGCGGTCGCCTTCATGACCGGCGCCAAGGCCCCCGCCCAGCCCGTCGCGGCGTAACGGTCGCCCTGATCAAGCTCCTGTCGGAGCCGTCCTCCGATCGCCTGTTCCAAGAGATACAGGCGATCGGGTAACTCACGATAATAATCCCGTCGCCCTCTCCCACCGCGGCCCGCTCGCGGGAGAGGACGGCGGCATTGTGCTGCGGACCTTGAGGAGCAGCCGTTCCCCCGGCCGGCTAGACTGCACTGGTCCGGGCACGGCTATAGGCATTCTCAACCACGACATCTGCCACGAACACCAGGCGACCTTCCTGCCGGTAATATCCGCGCAGCGCGCGTCCTCAACACAATCAACCTCCTGCCATTCTTGAATGCATCGAAGGATGACGCCGATCACTCGGACGATATCGGTCTTCCCGCCGATCGTTCGATCGGCGGTACTTGTGACCAAAATGGTTACGATAGAAAATTCCTATCAGGAAAAACATAAAGAATTTTATATTCCATTCCGCTGCGCGACATTGCTGCCGCCGGATAACCGGCCCACCCGCAAATCAGGCGTATTTCTAAGGCCTTATCGCCTGTAACTCATTACATCCCGCACCAATCCCCATAGTAGATCCGCCATCGAAATGAAGCGAAGGCGGCACCAGCCTGTTGAAAACATTCGATACGAATAAAAAATTCCATACTTAATTGACAGGACGGAATTATCTAATAGGTTGTTAACACTTAAGGGGTGGGGAGTGGTGCTGGAACCGGCTCATGAAGAAACGCGAAAAACTCTTCATTTTTGATATTGGCGGAGTATTCGTGAAGCTCGATCCGGCTTCCCGCGACCGCGCGGTATCGAAACCCGGCGGTGCAGGCCCGTCCATGCGGTACGGCGACGTTCCGGAAGCGATCTTCCGCGATTTCCGCCTTGGGCGGTCCACGGAAGTCGACTACGTGCAGGCGCTGACCAGGGTATTCGATGTGCCGCACGAAAGAATCTACGAAGCCGAGCATGCCTATGTTGCCGAAGGTTTTCATGAGTTCATCGCGTTTGTTCGCAGGCTCCGGGAAAACCATCGCGTCGTTTGCCTCAGCAACAATCAGGCGATCCATTGGCGCCATATCAGCGAGAACCTTCTGGGCGCCGGTTATTTCGATCGCGAATACCTTTCCCATGAAATGGGCCTTGAGAAACCGGACCCCGTGATTTTCCAGGCAGTATCGCAGGCGGAGGGATGTTCGGAAAAGGACGTCTTCTTCATCGACGACATCGAGGAAAATGTTCTGTCGGCTCGCGAAGTCGGATGGCAGCATTGCATCGTCCATCGCGATTCGGTTGAAACGGCTAAATTGCTCGCGGCGCTTGCCGTCGAGCAGACTTTGAATTGACGAGTACGGAGTTTCGGCATGGCTCGAATGACCCTCAGCGGCATCAAGAAAAGCTTCAAATCCGTCGACGTGCTGCACGGGATCGACCTCGAGATTTCCGACAGGGAGTTCGTCGTTTTCGTCGGCCCGTCGGGATGCGGAAAATCCACGCTGCTGCGATTGATCGCCGGCCTCGACACGATTAGCTCGGGTGAGTTTCACGTCGACGACCGTCGGATGAACGATGTCGCCCCGTCGCGCCGCGGCATCGCTATGGTCTTCCAGTCCTATGCGCTCTATCCGCATATGGATGTCTACGAGAACATGGCCTTTGGCGCACGGCTGATGGGCCTCGAAAAGGGCGAGGTCGAAAAGCGCATCGACGAAGCCTCCAAGATGCTGCGGCTGGACCCGCTGTTAAAGCGCAAGCCGCGAGAGCTCTCCGGCGGCCAGCGCCAGCGCGTCGCGATCGGCCGCGCGCTGGTCAGGAAGCCTAAAGTCCTGCTCCTCGACGAGCCGCTTTCCAACTTGGATGCGGCGCTTCGCTCCGACGTGCGCCTGGAAATCGCAAGGCTTCACCGGGAAATCGGCGGCACCACCATCTACGTTACCCATGACCAGGTCGAAGCCATGACGCTTGCCGACCGGATCGTCGTCATGAACAATGGCAACGTGGAGCAGTTCGGCAGCCCCCGAGAACTCTACGAGAGGCCGGCGAACACATTCGTCGCAACCTTTATCGGCTCGCCACGCATGTCGCTTCTCGATGTCGAGCGAAACGGCAACCATCTGGCGCTTGCCGGATCAGGCGCGGTCAGCGCCTCCCGCCTCCCTCATTCCGACGAACGGGATCTGGTCATCGGGGTCCGGCCGGATGCGATGACGATCTCCACGGACGAGAGCACCGAGGGCTTCAAGGGCAGCGTCGTCTACACGGAATATCTGGGCGAGAACACGTATGTATATGTGCGCCTCGGCGACGGTACGCTGGTCGGCATCCGGTCCTCGGCCTCGGTCGACCTGCCTCCGGACACGCCGGTCGTCATCACGGTCGCTTCCGAGCAAATCCACTATTTCAGCCGCGCAACGAGGGAGAGGTTGGCGGCCTGAGAGCACTTTTCGTCTCCTATAAATACCAAGAGGATGGAACCAGATGAAAAAGCTAGTTAGCAGCACGATAATAGCGCTCGGAGCCCTGGCGACGGCTTTGCCGGCAATGGCGCAGGAATTGACCTTCTGGAGCTGGCGCCAGGAAGATAAGGCCCAGTACCAGAAATTTATCTCCGCTTTCGAGACGAAGAACCCGGGCATCACCGTCAAGTTCGAGACGTTCGAAGCGACGAACTACAACACCATCCTGTCGACCGCCCTTGCCGGCGGTTCGGGACCGGATCTGATGTTTGCCCGTGCCTATGGCGGCCTGGAAAACGTCGCGAACGCCGGCTATCTGCTGCCGCTCGACAAGACCAACGTTCCCGCGCTTGAGAAATTCGCACCGGCCGCCGTCGCCGCTGAAACCGCCCGCTCGAGCAAGATCACCTACGCGGTGCCCTTCGCCAGCCAGACGATGCTGGTCATCTATAACAAGGACATCTTCGACAAGAACGGTCTGAAGGAGCCGGAAACCTTTGACGAACTCGTCAAGGCTTCCGAAAAGCTGAAGGCGGCCGGCATTATGCCGTTCGGCAACGGCACGGCGACGGCCTGGCAGAACGAGGTCATGGTCGGCGGCATCGCCTCCACCGTGATGGGCCGGGGCTTCTATGATGATCTGATGGCCGGCAAAGCCGATTTCACAGACAAGCGTTACATCGAGGCGCTCACCAAGCTCAAGGAAATCACCAAATATTTCCCTGACGGCTTTATCGGTCTCGACTACGCTTCATCGCAGCAGCTCTTCGCATCCGGCATGGCCGGCATGTTCGTCGGTGGTTCCTACGAGCTTTCGAACTTCAAGAAGCAGAACCCCGCGATCAAAATGGGCATCTTTGCGATGCCGGGCCTGAAGGCCGGTGACGAAAAGCTGGTCGCCCAATATTTCGATGGTGGTTATGCGGTCAACGCCAAGACCACCAAGAAGGAAGCGGCGCTGAAGTTCGTCAACTTCCTCGCCAGCCAGGAATTCGGCCAGATGTTCGCCGACGACCTGAACAATATCTCAGCTGTGCCGGGCGTAAACTTCAAGGAACCGCTGCTGGGTGAAGTCGCCGAACTCAACAAGCACTCCATCCCCTACATCATGCTGGTGCATTTCCGGTACGGTGAACCGTCCGGTTCCGTCCTGCTGCAGGGCGAAATCCAGAAGCTGTTCGGCGGCAGGGCAACCCCGGAAGAGGTCGGCAAGAACCTGACGACCGGCCTCGCCGCCTGGTACGCACCGTTCAAGAAATAATCGAAAGGGGAGCGGCCGGACAGCGGCCGTTCCCCATATTTTCCAACCAAAGAGAATTGTGATGCCCGGATCGCCTCTCGTGGCGCGACGTCTATGGATCACGGCGCTGATCGTGCCGCCGCTCGCCTTCGTCGCCCTGTTCGTCGTCTATCCCATCATCTCCGCATTTGCTTATGCCTTCTTCCAATGGCACGGGTTGGCGCGGGGCGAGTTCGTCGGCTTCGCAAATTTCTACAGGGTCCTGTTCACCCAGCCCTATGCGGACTGGACGTTGAATGCATTCACGCACAACGTGCTGGTTTTCTTCGCGCTGATGGTGTTGCAGAACGGCGTCGGTTTCGTGCTCGCCTACTGCCTGTGGCGCGAACTCCCGGGCGCCGCCTTCCATCGGATCGCAGTTTTCCTTCCGGTCGTACTGTCGACCATCATCGTCGGCTTCCTCTGGAAACTCTTTCTGCACCCGCTTTTCGGGGTCGTGAACATCTCGCTGCGCGGCACTGGCCTCGGTGGACTTGCCCAGCCCTGGCTCGGCCAGGGTGCGACGGCGCTCTGGGCACTGATCATCGCCAATGCCTGGCACATGGTCGGCTTCCCGACCCTAGTTTTCCTCGCCGGGATGCAGCGAATCCCGAGCGAAATCCTGGATGCAGTGCGCATGGAGACCGAAAGCGAATGGGTGAAGATCCGCAAGGTCGTCTGGCCGCTGGTGGCGCCCAGCGCAACCGTCGTCTTCACGCTGCTTTTCGTCGGCTCGTTCAACTGGTTCGAACTGCCTTATATCATGGTCGGTGTCGACGGCTCGCCACATAAGGCGACGGACGTCCTCGGCCTCTATTTCTATCGCACCGCCTTCGGTGACCAATCCGGCTCGGGCCAGGATTTCGGCGCCGGCAGCGCGCTTGCCGTACTGATCTTCGTCTTCATCGCCCTTGTCGCCGGCGTCATCACCTTCAAGCTGCGGGCCAGGGAAATTCAGTTATGAGCACCGCTTCGCAAAGCTATTACGATCGGCGCGGCATGCTCGCCACGCTCGGCAAGGATGGGCTGATCCAGATCATCCTGATCCTGAACACGGTGGTGATGCTCGCTCCCATCGTCATCATGCTGTTTGCCGCGTTCAAGACGAATGCGCAGATCTTCCAGTCGCCGTTCTCAATCCCGGATTTTTCCAACTTCGCCAACATCACCAAGATCTGGAGCCAGACCAACTTCCTGCGCTATCTCCTGAATTCGGTGATCGTCACCGGTGCGTCGATGGTCGTAATCCTGACGCTCGGGACGATGGCGGCCTATGCCGTCGGTCGCTACAAGTTCCGGGGCTCGAGCTTCGTGCTGATGTTCTTCCTGGCCGGGCTGACGCTTCCCCTGAAGCTCGCGATCATCCCGCTCTTCATCCTGATGCGCGATCTCGGCATCCTCAACACCCAGCTGTCGCTGATCGTCATCTATGTGGCGATGGGCCTGCCGACCACCGTCTTTATCATGACCGGCTTCATCGCCACGCTCCCGAACGAACTCGAGGACGCGGCCCGCATGGACGGTGCCAGCGAACCCCGGATCATGTGGTCTATCATGCTGCCGCTGGTCAGGCCCGCCATGGTGATCGCCGGCATCCAGAACGTCGTGCCGATCTGGAACGATTTCTTCTTCCCGCTGATCTTCATCCAGAAGGACAACCTGAAGACCCTGCCGCAGGGCCTGACGACCTTCATGGGCGAATACACGACCGACTGGGGCGTGCTGTTTGCGGGACTTCTGCTCTCCTCAGCTCCGATCATCATCGTCTACATCATCCTGTCGCGCCAGTTCATCAACGGCATGACGGCGGGCGCGGTGAAGTAGGCCGGAAAGGAGACCGCGCCGGAATGGCCTGTGAACGAGGGGATTGCCGAGAGTATGGTAAGTTGATGCGGATCGACGTGCTGTTATGCCCGTCTCGGACGCTGATCGCACCCGCAACACCACAAAACAATCGCAACCCCATAGCGGTTCAAGACGTTCAGCGGTAAAAGCAGATCCATGAACGACAACATCATCAAATTCCGACGGCCGGAACCGCCGCCGCGAGAGCCGAACCCGCTGCTGCGCAAGTTGGCGGTCGTTGCAGCCGTGATCGTGTGCCTTGTTCTTGCCTGGGCGTATTTCCAATTCCTTGGAAACCCGACGTAATACCGGTTTCCTGGCTGAACCGGCGCCTGCATCCTGGACACCCTGTTTGCGGTATTGCTTTCGGCGCGCCACCTTCAACCGGAAGAGGGAAAACAGGAACGCGATTCGACCATGGCGATAAAAGCCGCTTTGACGAAGCTCGCGATAGCTGTATCCTACTGGTCCAACAGTCTCAAGAAATGCATGTACATATAGTTCCCTTAACGATACACATTTCTGACAACAACTCGTAGTTCCGAACAACAACATAATGCTCGAAAATACGACGCTCAAAATCCGGTTGCTCGGTCGCCCCTCGCTTGAGTTGGACGGCGCGAGCATCGCGTTGCCGGAAAAAGCGTATTTTCTCTTTGCCGTCGTTGCGATGGCACCCAGATTGACGGTCGACCGCGAAACGATACGGCGGCTTCTCTGGCCTTCCCACGACGCGGAGAAGCGTGCAAACAGCCTGCGTCAGCTTTTGGCACGCATCGCCAAGGCTCTCGGTCCTGATGCCCCGGCCATTCTTGTCACCGACGAAGAAGTGCTGAGGCTTGATTGCGATCGGTCCAACATCGATCTCCTCGCCTTGATGGAGCCCAGGCCCCTAAGGGAAGAGGACTGGGACCTTGTTAGAGCCGAACTGCTCGAAGCCGTGGAGGCTCCGACCGGCGGCGCGGAAGACTGGTTGTTGGACGCACGGCGCAAGGTCGGTGACTGGCGATCGAGCCACATCGAAAGCCTGCTGGCGATATCGTCCCATCAGCAGTCCCCGTCATTGCCCCTGCTTGCCAACCGCCTGATCGAACTGGATGCCTCCCATGAGGGCGCCGCGCGAGCGTTGATGAAGTATCATGTCGGCCATGGTGACTTCGCCGCCGCACGCCAGGCCTATAGCCGATGCCGGGACCAGCTCAGGGCCGATTACGGTACGCCCCCCACACCCGAGACGGTTGGACTTGCCCACGAGCTTGGCATCCTCAGCCGGCCCGGCTCGGACCGCACGCCCGAACCGGAGGAACGCCCAAAGGGTGTCATGCCGGCACAGCCGCGCGTGGTGATCCTTCCGCCCGAGACGATCGTCCAGGATGCGCTGGTCCAGCGCCTCGGCAGGGCTCTTTTGGAAGACGTCACGATCGGCCTCAGCCACCAGCGTGTCTTCAAGATCATCGCCGCCCATACGAGCTTTGAACTGCTCAATCGATCCGCCAATCCAAATCAGGGCCAATCGGTCCTCAGTGATCTTCAGTTCGACTATTCCGTGTTCGTGACGATCCAGGGCGAAGGCGACGAGATTTTTGCGACCTGCAGGCTGACGAGGGTCGGCACCGGCGAGGTGCTCTGGGCCATCAACCTGCCGCTCGACGTCCAGCAGATGAGAGCGTCTTTCAGCCAGCTGGCGCGGCGTATTTCGATGTCGCTGACCGATGTCATCGAACGGCATGAAATCGCCAGGTCGCTCGATGACGTCGATCCCTCCGCCTACCGCCTCTATCTCGAAGGAAAGCGCTATCTGTCCGGCACGGACCTGCAGCATCTGCGCCAGGCGCGCAAATGGTTCAAATCGGCGGTCAAGCGGTGTGACAGTTTTTCGCCGGCGCATGCCGGAATTTCACGGTCGCTCGGCATGGAATGGCTGGTTCGCGGCATGAAGGACAATGAACTGCTGGATGTGGCCAATCAATCCGCGCGCGCATCCCGCGATCTCGATCCAGGCAGCGGCCGCGCCTTCCGCGAGCTGGGCTTCATCTCGCTTTATCGTCGGCGTTTCGATGAAAGCCTGGATCTTTTTCAGGAGGCTCAGAACCTCAATCCGAGCGATGCTGACGTATTGGTCGATTATTCGGACGCGCTGTCGCATGCGGGCGACCTGGACAAGGCTCTCGATCTCGGGCTCGCGGCCTTCAAGCTGAACCCACTACCGCCGGATCATTACTACTGGATCCTCGGCTCCACCTATTACGTGCGCCAGGAATATTCGAAAGCGATCGATACTATCGACCCGGTCCGCACCAAGCACGCCACCGCGCGGTTGCTTGCCGCCAGTCACGCGATGGCTGGCGACATGCCCGCCGCGCGTAAATATGCCGCGATCGTCAGGGAAAATTTTCCGGACTTCCGCAGCGAGGACATCCGTTACTTCGTGCCGGACCGCAACCCGGCCCATGCCGAGCTTCTCATTCATGGCCTCCGGCTCGCCGGGCTGCCGTAAACAGGCGTGAAAATGCCTGTCACGCTGGAATAACACCCGATGTGGTCCTTTCTCGATGCACGCAGCACACGCTGCCTATTAGCGGAGAGAAAGCATGGAAACGAAGTTCAAGAACTCCAAGCCGGTTGAAACCACTGCCTCTGCCCCGACGCTGCGGTTTTCCGCCGCTGCCGAAGCCGTACTTGGCGGCCGGACCGAAATTGCGCCGAACGCGCTCTCTCAGGTCACGCATGCCATGAGATATCAGTAATGAGCCTGGAAGCCCAAGGGGCCGACGGCTGCCTTGGGCTTGACCACCAGCCGGCAAGCAAAAGATCGTTCAAGTAGCCACACAAGCCCCCTAAACAAGCCTGTCACGCCCAAGTCACGGTGCCTTTGGTTTCTTCTGCACTAGAGACCCTTGGAGAGGACGATTCGACGGCATGAGTTCGGCACCGCAACCGCTTTTGCAGACCTGGCAGTCGCCCGCCCAATCTCGTTCGAGGTCAGGGTCCTTCGAAATTCGGCCGCCGGAAATGATGATGCAGATCCAGTCATCGACGCAGACGATCCAGACATTCGCAGCCTCCCTGACGCAGCGGGAGCAGGGTTTCAGCACGTATCATGACCGGCGCGTTTCGCCGGCGGAAACCTTCGACGCGATCAGCCCGTTTTTCCGGGATCTCGGCATCACCCGGGTCGGCTTCCTGACCGGCCTCGACCGGGTCGGCATTCCCGTCGCCTTTGCGACGCGGCCGAACAGCCACACTCTTTCCGTCTTCCAGGGCAAAGGCGTCGATGCCGATGCGGCGCGCACCTCGGCCGCCATGGAGGCCTTGGAGACGCGGGTCGCGGAAATCGAACCGGCATCGCTCACCTGGGCGACCGTCAACGACGTTGCGGGCTCCGCAAGCGGGATGATCGATCTTCATTCGACCGCACGATGCGTGCCCTCCGAAATCGGCGATGGCCAGATACCCTGGGTCACCGGTCTCGACATCCTCTCCGGCAATCAGGTCATGGTGCCCTGGTGGCTTGCCGGGATGGACCACCGGGGCGAGCGGCCGGCCGGGTTCGAGCAGTCCAGCGATGGCCTTGCTTCCGGAAACACCCATGCCGAGGCGCTCCTGCACGGGCTGTGCGAACTCGTCGAGCGAGACGCCTGGACCCTTGTCCAGCTCAAATCCGAACAGGAATTGAATGCCTGCCTCGTCGATCCGGCCAGCGTCGAGGATGCCGTGCTCGACCTCATGGTCAGCCGCCTTCGCCATGCGGGCATACAGCTCCTCCTCCTCGACATGACGACGGATCTCCAGGTTCCGGCATTCCTGGCCGTGCTGATCCCGGATGCCACGGCCAAGCGGTCAGACCCGCGCTGGAGCCAGATTTGCGGCGGCTGCGGCTGCCATCCCGATCCGGTACGCGCAATGCTGCGTGCCATCACCGAGGCCGCGCAGAGCCGCCTGACTGCGATTGCCGGCAGCCGCGACGACTTTTCGCCACGGATCTATCAGCATATGCGGGGGGACAACGCTCTCAGCCGACTGGTCGCCCTGTCGTCGCTGGACAGGCGCCCGGTCCAGTATCGCGAGCTTGATGCAACCCGCCACTCCATCAACGGCACGATCGATCACATACTCGCCCGCCTCAGGCTGGCGGGCATCAGGCAGGTCGTTGCGGTTCCCATGCAGGATGCCGGGCTCCCCGTTTCGGTCGTGCGCGTCGTCGTTCCCGGCTTGGAAGTTGAACTTTCAGGCCAATATTTGCAGCTCGGTATCCGCGCTGCGAACGCCATAAGGAGGTCACGGCATTGAAAGTCGTTTTTGTCGGACCAAGCCTCGGGTCTTCGACCCGCCAGATGAAGCAACGATTTCCCTCCCTGACCTTCCGCGGGCCTGCGGCGCGCGGCGACATTCTGAAGGCGGTCGAGGACGGCGCCAAGGCGATCGCGCTGATCGACGGCTATTTCGGCGAGTCCGCCTCCGTATGGCACAAGGAGATTCTTTATGCGCTGAGCTGCGATGTCTCCGTCGGCGGCGGCGCGAGCATGGGAGCATTGCGCGCTGCCGAATGCGAGGCATTCGGAATGGTCGGCATCGGCAGGGTATATTCCGATTATGCCGCCGGCCGGTTGATCGATGACGAAGCCGTCGCACTGATCCACGGCCCCGAGGAGCTCGGCTGGATGCCTCTCTCGGTGCCGCGTGTCGACTACGAGGCGACGATCCGCAAGCTTGGGCGGATGGGGCTCATCTCGGCCGCCGAGCGGGAGAGATTTTTCCTCGCCGCCAATTTCATGCACTACACCGAGCGGACCTATCAGGCCATTCTAGAACGATGCGATTTCAGCGATCCCCAGCGTAGTGCAGTGATCCTTCACGATATCAAACGCCACCAGGTGGAATTGAAGCGTGAGGATGCGAGAGCCGTCCTCGTCTGGCTAAACGGCATCAGCAGTACCAACAAACACTCCAAATGGACGTTCGCACAGACCGCCCATTGGGAAAAACTGCGCGACGAGGTCGACTCGGCGCAAGGATCCATGAAATGATTGATCTCGCAAATGACGTCGCCAGCGACGAATACGCCCGCCTGTTCCGCATGCTTTCTGCGGTCAACAAGGAAGCGGAATCCCTTCAGCTCTCCACGGTCGTCCACCTGACGAACATGGCACTCCTTCAACTCTCGCTCGATTGGGAGGGCGTCAGTCCCGAAAACGAGCGGAGCGTGAAACTGAATGCGATATTCCGCCACAAGACCAAGCTGGCCCTCGACGACGATGGTCCCAGGCCTTAAACCGTCAGGGACGGATCACTGGGCCGGTTGTCTTTCGATCTCGGCGAAAAGCGCTTCCGCCTCGAATTCCTTTGCGGCAACCGCCTGAACCAGTTCCAGGATGCGTTTGCGCAGAACCGGCTTCGTAATGCTCATGAATGCCGTGCTCATCAGCAGCGCTTCATGCGTGAAATCGAATTGCGGGTCTTCGAGCTGATTGTCGTTCGACGGCTCGACTGTCGGGATGCGGTCGAAGAACGCCACCATCTCGACCTTCAGCGCAGTTGCGATCTCCACCAGCTTGCCAACTGCGATCCGGTTGATGCCGTTTTCATATTTCTGAAGCTGCTGAGACGTGATGCCCACGTGGTGGGCGAGTTGCGGCTGGGTAAGCTTTTTCTCTCGCCTGTAGAGGCGGATCCGCTTTCCAACCTCTCTGTCGGCGGCATTCGGTGCTTTGCTCACTGCAGGACCATCTCTCCGGCGCTAGGATACATAGGTGTTATTTGTATCCTATCATCGATAGGTTGCCGAGTACCTTTCAAGAATTTTCTATCTTGAGTGGATAATTAAGTAAACGTCCGCCAGGAATCAGGCCTTCGCGAAGTCTTCGGCCCTATATCAAGGCTTCGGCTCGGGCGATATGCTTGACGATTGCCAATTCCATGGAATCGCCGCGAATCTGGCGTTGCCTTTTCGGCAACCAAATATGCGAATTATTGTTCTTTATTAGAACGCGACATTGCGCCATCCTCTCCTCAATCCGGCAGCTGAGACCGGCGAAGTCAAGCGAAAATGTATCAGGCCAAAAGGCCAACAGGGGAACGCTATGTCTCATTTCACACTGAATCGCCGCCGCTTTATCTCCAATGCCGCGGCCTTGGGCGGCCTTGCCGCCACCTCCAGCTTCCTCGGCATCCGGGCCGGCAACGCCAAGGACGTGGCGAAAGTGCGCATGCAGCTCGGCTGGCTCGCCTCGAACGGCGTGCTCGGCGAAGTCGCCGCCATGAAGAAGGGTTTTTTCCAGGAACAGGGCATAGAGCTTGAGATCGTCCCCGGCGGACCGAGCGTCGATGGCGTCGCGGGCGTGGCATCGGGCCAGTCTGCAACCGGCCAGATTTCCTCCAGCCCATCGGTGATGCTGGCGCGTTCTGCAGGCCTGCCGGTCAAGGCCTTCCTGTCCGGCTACCAGAAGCATCCGTTCACCTATTTCTCGCTGAAGAACAAGGCGATCAAGACCCCGAAGGACATGATCGGCAAGACGATCGCCACCCAGCCGACCGCCTTCATCCTGCTGCGCGCGCTTCTCGCCCAGAACGGCATCGCCGAGGACCAGGTGAAGATGGTCAACATGGGTTCGGACATGAACCAGTTGATCACCGGCCAGGCCGATGCGGTCACCGGGTGGCTCACCAATGTCAACGCTCTCGATGTGCTCGGCGACAACCGCGTCGACATGATGCTCTGGGACAGCGGCCTGCAGCTTTATGCCAACGTCTACTACACGACCGACGACCAGATCGCCAAACATTCCGATGTTCTCGAACGTTTCACCCGCGCCGCCGCCAAGGGCTGGGGTTATGTTCGCAACAACCAGAAGGAAGCGGTCGAGATGCTCTGCGAGGCCTATCCCATCCTCGACAAGGCAAGCGAAATGAAGGCCGTGGTCCCGTGCGTCGACTTCTCCTTCGGCGCCACCACCAAGGCATCGGGCTGGGGTACCATGTCGCGTGAAAATTGGGCGGCGCAGATCAAGGCCTATGCCGATCTCAAGCAGTTCAAGGGCACCGTTCCGACGGTCGACGACGTCGCGAACTTCTCCATCCTCGAAGCCACCAGCGACATCCGCAAACAGGTGGGGTGATAGTCATGTTAGGAACGGCGAAGTTGATGCCGAACGTTCCCCAGACCGAACCGGCAGCCACGGCGGTTTCGATCCGAAACCTCTCCGTCCGGTTCGGCGACAGGAACAACGAATTCACGGCCCTTTCCGATGTTTCCGTGGACATACCGGAAGGTGCCTTCGTCACCATGCTTGGGCCCTCGGGCTGCGGAAAATCGACCCTGCTCAGATGTGTGGCGGATCTCGTCCACATCAGCGACGGTTCGATTTCCGTTTTCGGCCGCAGCCCTCAGGAAGCTCGTCAGAGCCGCGACTTCGCCTTCGTCTTCCAGGATGCGACGCTGCTTCCCTGGCGGAACGTAATCGACAATGTCCGCCTGCCGCTGGAAGTCGGAAAACACGCCCAAACCGGCGACCATGCGGACCCGCATGAGCTGCTGGCCATGGTTGGACTGAAGGGGCGCGAAAATTCACTCCCTCACGAGCTCTCGGGCGGCATGCGCCAGCGCGTGGCAATCGCTCGGGCGCTGATCACGCGGCCGCGCATCCTTCTGATGGACGAGCCATTTGGGGCACTCGACGAGATCACCCGCGACCGGCTGAACGAGGAACTGCTGCGCGTCTGGCAGGAAACGGGAACGACGATCCTGTTCGTTACCCATTCGATCCCGGAAGCAGCCTTCCTCGGCCAGAACGTGCTGATGCTTCAGGCCCATCCGGGCCGCGTCAAGGAGTTCATGAAGGTCGACCTGCCCTTCCCGCGTTCGCTTGCCGTGCGTGACACCGTCGAGTTCATCGGCGTCACCGCGCATCTGCGCCGCCTTCTGGAGGAATGCCTGTGAGCCACGTCGTTTCCTCCACCACCAAGACGGCCGCCGCCCCCGATCGCAAGATCGCGCTTCTCGATGCGACAGCCGGCGTGCTCGTCAAACATATGCCGGCGATCGCAGCCGCCGTCGGGCTCGTGGTCCTCTGGCAGTTCGTCGTCTGGTTCTTCAAGATACCGACCTTCATGGCCCCGAGCCCGGTCGACGTCGCCTATGCCTTCCGCGACAACGCCGGGATCCTCTGGACCAACATGCTGCCGACGATCCTCGAAGCCTTCCTCGGCTTCGTCTTCGGCAATCTCGTCGCCATCCTTCTGGCGATCTGGTTCGTCCACAGCGCGACGGCGGAAAAGGCCTTCTATCCGATCGCGGTGTTCATCAAGGCGATCCCGATCATTGCGCTCGCTCCGATCCTCGTGCTGATCTTTGGCAACGGGCTCGCGCCAAAAATCATCATCGCCGGGCTGATCTGCTTCTTTCCGACTTTGGTCAACATGGTCCAGGGCCTGAAATCCGCGAGCCCCGCCATGCTCGACCTGATGCGGGTGCTGTCTGCCAGCAACACGGAAATCCTCTGGAAGGTGCGGCTGCCGAGTTCGATGCCGTTCCTGTTTGCAGCACTGAAGATTGCCGCGACCAGCAGCGTCATGGGCGCCATCGTCGCCGAATGGATCGGCTCGAGCTTCGGCCTCGGCGCTCTGATTATCGAGGCGACCTACAATTTCCGCTCGCCCCTGCTCTACGCAACCGTCGTGATCGCCGCGGTGCTTGCCGTCGTCCTCTTCTTCATCGTTTCGGTGATCGAAGCCCGGATGATCCGCTGGAGGCCGGCCGGATCGCACTGAGCCCAACACACTGAGCCAACTGTCCTCGGGCCCAACTCTTTGGGAGTTTGAACCAATGCAACAGACAATTCTTCAGGCGGCGCGCAACGTCGCAGTGGTCGACCGTTCCGATGTGGTCGTCGTCGGCGGGGGGCCGGCGGGCATTTCCGCCGCCGTGTCCGCGGCCCGCAACGGCGCCAAGGTGACGCTTCTCGAACGTTACCCCTATGTCGGCGGGCTTGCCGCCGGTGGCATGGTGCTGGTGCTGGACGACATGATCAACAACCTCGAAATCACCGTCCAGGGCATCTGCATGGAGATGATCGAGCGCATGAAGAAGTGGGACCTCTGCGTCACGCCCACCGGCCGCGACCGCGAACTCGACATCCGCGAGACGCCGGACGCCTGGCGGCGCTGGGCGCGATGGGGCCTGTTCGATTTCCACACCCAGTCCATGCCGCACCCGATCTGCTTTTCCGCCGCTTTCGATCCGGACGGCTTCAAGCGCGCCTCCTACGACGTGCTGACCGAAGCCGGCGTGAAGCTCAGGACCCATAGCTGGTTCTCCTCCGCGATCATGGAAGGCAAGACCATCAAGGGCGTCATCTGCCAGACCAAGTCCGGCATGGAAGCGATCCTCGGCGATATCGTCATCGACACCACCGGCGACCTTGATGTCGCGGCCTCCGCCGGCGCCTCGCATGTGGAATCCAATTTCATCCTGACCACCGTCTCCCGCTGGGGCGGCGTCGATACGGATGCGGCCGAGCGCTTCGAATTCGAGGAGCCGGAAGCCTTCAAGAAGATCGACCATGAGGCAAAACGCCTGATCGGCGGTTGCTGGTCCTTCTGGTGGCTGAAGACCCCGCTGCCGGGCGTCGTCTGGCTCAACTGCCCGCATATGCCGAACCTTTCCGGTCTCAAGACCGAGGATCTGACTAAGGCAGAACTCGAAGGCCGCAACCGTATCGCCCGCCTGCTCGATTTCACCCGTGAAAAGATGCCGGGCTTCGAAAAGGCCTATGTGGTCGATTTCGCGCCCCAGACCGGTGTGCGCCAGACGCGACTTCTCGAAGGCGAATACGTGGTCACCAAGGACGATGTGATGAACCGTATCCACTTCTCCGACACCGTCTGCCGCGGCCGCGACTATTACACGCCCTACCGCTCGATGCTGCCGCGTGAAGTCGACCAGCTGATCGTCGCCGGACGTCACTACTCGGCGACACCGCAGGCGCAGAAGTCGAGCCGCGAAATCCCGCCCTGCATGGCGATGGGCGAGGCTGCGGGCGTTGCCGCCGTCGTGGCGCTCAACGCCGGAACCACCGTCCGGAAAGCCGATATTCGGGCTATCCAGAAACAGATGCGGGCCCAGGGTGCCGATCCCGGCGACGTGCCCTCCGACAATGCAACATTCCTGGAGGCTGCGGAATGAATTCTCTACCCCTCGATGGCGTCCGCGTGATCGATTTTACGCAGGTCATGCTCGGCCCCTGCTGCACCCAGACGCTCGCCGACTACGGTGCCGAAGTCATCAAGATCGAGAAGGCCAAGATCGGCGACCTGTCGCGCTGGTCGCTCGGCTCCGATCCGGACGGCCTCAACAATCCGGTCTTCTGCTCGCTCAACCGCAACAAGAAGAGCCTGGCGCTCGACCTGAAGCTCACCGAAGCCCGGGACGCGGTGCTGGCGCTGATCGCCGGCGCCGACGTGGTGGTCAACAACTTCCGCCCCGGCGTGATGGAACGCATGGGCTTCGGTTACGAGGACCTGAAGAAGATCAACAAGCGGCTGATCTACGCCGTCGGCACCGGCTTCGGCCTCACCGGCCCCTACCAGCACAAGGGGGGGCAGGATATTCTCGCCCAGGCGCTTTCCGGCGTCATGCGCCGCAAGTCCGACAGCGCCCATCCGACCTCGATCTACGCCACTCCGCTTGCCGACTATTCCGCCGGCATGCACCTCGTCCAGGGCATCCTGCTGGCGCTCCTGCATCGGGAAAAGACCGGCGAAGGCCAGCAGGTCGCCGTCAGCCTCTACAATTCCATGCTCGCCATGCAGATGCAGGAAGGTGCCGCGCACATGATGCGCGAGAAGGATTTGAACTGGGGCGCCTTCCCACTGACCGGTGTTTTCGACACGACCGACGGCGCGATCGTCATGGTCGGCGCCTTCAAGCAGAACCCGCTGCAGGACATCTGCAACGCGCTCGACATCGAGGACCTTTCGGCACAACCGCGCTACAAGGATTTCGATTCCCAGATGGCTCACCGGCCGGAACTGCAGGAAATCTTCCGCGCGAACTTTGCCAGGAACAGCAATGCCCATTGGCTGAAGCGCCTGGAGGAGGTCGATATCCTCTGCGCGCCGGTGCGCAACCTCGCCGAAGCGCTTCAGGATCCGCAGACGGTCATCAACAAGATGATCCTCGAAGCAGGTGAAACGGCCGCCGGTCCGATCCGCCTCATCGGGTCTCCCATCGACATGTCGGCAGCCCCGGTGTCGGTGCGCATCTCCCCGCCGCGTCTCGGCCAGCATAATGAGGAGATCCTCGCCTCCTTAGAGGCCCAGTCTTTGCAAGCGGCACGCGGAGACGCGGCATGACCGTCGGATTTTCCGTCGAGAACCGCGTCGCACGGGTCACGCTCGACCGCCCGGACCGCATGAACGCCGTCGATGCCGCGACCGAAAAGGAACTGGAGGCGATCTGGAGCGAGATCGAGGCCCGCGACGACATTTCCTGCGTGGTCCTGACCGGCAGCGGCCAAAAGGCCTTCTGCACCGGTGCCGACCTCAAGGGCGGCGCCACCAAGTCAGGCCTCGAATACTGGGCGGAAAGCCGCACCAACGGGTTCGGTGGCCTCGCCTTCCGCAAATCGCTGGACGTGCCGGTGATCGCCCGCGTCAACGGTTACGCGCTCGGCGGCGGCTTCGAGATGGTGCTCGGCTGCGACATCGTGATCGCCGCCGACACCGCGAAATTCGGCCTGCCGGAAGCCCGCGTCGGCCGCATGCCGCTCGACGGCGGCATGGTGCTCCTCCAGCGCAAAATCCCGCACAACCTTGCCATGGCCGTGATGCTGACCGGCCGGCAGTTCACCGCCGCCGAAATGCAGGGCTTCGGCATCGTCAACGAGACCGTGCCCTTTGACGCGCTGGATGCCGCCGTCGACAGATGGGTGAGCGACATCGTCGCCTGCGCCCCGCTGTCGCTGAAGGCGATCAAGCAGACGGTCAACCGCACCGGCCATCTCAGCCCCGCGGAAGCCCAAGGATTGCGCACCCCCGCGCTCATCCGTGCACTGCAGAGCGAAGACGCCGTCGAAGGTGTGACAGCCTTCCGCGAAAAGCGCGCTCCGGTTTGGCAGGGCCGGTAGGTATGCTATGAATTTCAGGATCTTGGGGGGTGAATATGCACGCCAGTATCCTGAAATATTTCGTCGAAGTCGCGCGCGCCGGCTCGATCCGTAAGGCGTCCGAAGAGCTGCATGTGGCGACCTCCGCCGTCAGCCGCCAAATCCGCAAACTTGAGGACGAGCTCGGCACGCCGCTGTTCGAACGGTTCTCCGACGGCCTGCGCCTCACCTCCGCCGGCAAGGTGGTGCTGAAGCACGCCAAGGAGACTATTCATCACTACGAGATCATGAAATCGGATCTCGGCGACCTACAGGGCAAGCGCACCGGCCGCGTCCACATCGCCTGCCTCGACAGTCTCGCGGTCCAGTTCATGCCGGAATTCGTGATGGGATTTCACCACAAGAACCCGGCCGTCGACTTCCGCATCCGCGCCGACAATTTTAACAACATCTTCCATTTCGTCGCCGATGGCGATTGCGATATCGGCATTACCTTCGACCTCGCCCGGCCGCACGACATCAAGCTGGTCCACGGCGTGCGCATGCCGCTGATGGTGATGGTCGCCAAACACCATCCGCTGGCCCGCCAGAAAAGCGCCACCCTGCAGGAATGCGCCCAGTTCAAGCTGCTGCTGCAGCTCGACAACGAGGTGATGAGTTCGATGATTGCGGTCGAACTCGCCTCGCTCGATCGCGTGGGCCGCACGCTTGTTGCCACCAACAACCAGATGATGCTGAAGCCGCTGATCCTGTCCGGCGAAGGTGTCGCCTTCTTCACTCCGCTCGGTCTCCTGAAGGAGCTGAAGGCCGGCGACGTGGTTGCCCTGCCGATCGCCGGCTCCCGCCTGCAGAACATGGAGGTCGGCATCGTCGCGCCCCACAACCGTCAGCTCACCCACGCCACGGAAGCCGTGATCGAGGCGCTCAGCGTCGATCTCGAAAAGTTCAGCAACCAGATCGCGGAGGTCATCAAGCGGTGACATCGAACGAAGACAAGCGCTTCCTGCAGCACCCCGGCCATCAAAAGGCCGTGCGCGGCGAGGCGATGCAGACCGCCCTTCCCATTCTGGCCTCCGCCATCCCGCTTGTCCCCGGCGATCTTCTCATGCCAATGCCGGTCAATGCCCATGACCATGGCTACGGCATCCGAACGCTGGATTTCGGCAGCCTCGACGATGCGCTGGAAACCTGGATTCCAACCATGCGACTGCGCCCTCGTACCGATGCCTATCTCGAAGCCCTCGTCGCCTTCGGCCGCCTCGCAAAGACGGGCGTCGCCGCGACCATCCATTGCCACAATTCTTTGAATGCGGCTCGCATGGTCGACGAGGCCCTGGAGGTGATCCGCGCCGCGGGGGACGTCGGTATCCGACTCGGCCTCTCCTGCCCGCTGCTCGACCACGACGCCTGGGCCTATGACGGCGGCCCTGAGCGCTTGAAGCCCTTCCTCAGCCCAGCGGACTGGGAGGCTCTTTCCCCGCTTGCGCCTCGATATACCCCGTTCCGCGATCAACTCGCCGCAGCCGATGCGGTGGCAGCCGAGAATACCAATCCGCTGGTCGATGTCCAATACGGTCCGATCGGCCCGCAATGGTGCTCGAATGCCCTGCTCGAAGCGATAGTCGAGGCGTCGGCCACCAATAACCGCCGCATCCACATGCATCTGCTCGAAAGCCCGCGGCAACGGGCATGGCTGGACCGTCGCTTCCCGCAGGGCATCGTCCGCTATCTCGACGACATCGGCTTCCTGTCGCCACGCCTTGCCGTCGCCCATGGCGTTCAGCTCCGGCCGGACGAATACGAATTGCTGGCCGAACGCGGCGTCCAGCTCGTCTCCAATCCCTCTGCCAACCTGCGCCTGCGTTCCGGCATCGCGCCGCTGGCGGAAGCCGTCAAACGCGGCCTGCGCTTCGGCATAGGTCTCGACGGCAGCGCCTTCGACGACGACCAGGATCTCTGGCGCGAAATGCGGCTTCTCTATTTCCTGCATGGCGGGCGAGAGCTCGAACGAAGCTTTGCGGCTACCGATATATTCGACGCGGCAATCAAAACCGGTGCGACCGTCGTCAACGCCCCGCTCGGAGAGGATTTTACGGTCGTCGACTACGAAGCCCTGATCGCCGACAGCGTCTTCGACGATCTCGACGAGGCAGAGGTGCTCCTCAACCGAATGTCAGCCGCGCATGCCAAGGCAGTCTATGTCGCCGGCCGGCCGATCATGCGGGACGGCAGGCTTGTGAACGTCAATTTCGATGCGGCCCGAAAGGAACTGCTGGCCCAGGCCAAGGCCGACCTGCCGCGCCTGACCATCGAGCGGGAAAGATGCGGCAAGCTGATTGCGGCCACCCGCGCCTATTACGGAAGCTGGACCAACGCTTAGTGAGCCGCCTCGCGCACAGCCGCCAATGTCACCACCGGGTGATCGATGTTCCGCGTCCGGCTTTTGTCCCAGCCGCCGGGTGATCCCAGCCCGGTGACCTCGGCTCCGAAATAATCCCGGTTGACCGGAATGAACGCCATCTGCGCCTCGGTCGCCTCCTCGTCGTAGGCGATGGCATCGACCGGACAGATGGAGAGACAGAGGCCGCAATTGATGCATTCGTCGGGATGGATATAGAACATCCGCCCGCCCTCGTAGATGCAGTCGACGGGACAGGCTGCGGTGCATGCACCGTCCTTCACGTCGATACAGGGTTCGGTGATGATATAGGCCATCGGATCGTTTGCCTCTCATTGCATCGGACCACTATCCCAAACCTTGGCGTTGCTGAAAAGCAGCATATTTCGCCGCGACGGTTCGAATTTCAGCAACGCTTCAATGCATTCCTCCCGATTGGCGCTTCCTTGCCATGCCGGCTTTCCCTACAATCTCACCTGCCCCTCCCAAGTCCTGCAAATGAGGTTTTCATGCCCGCCCTCACTCGCTTCTCCGTCCAGCCCCTGTCGACCATGACCCGCCGTCTCGCGGATGTCGCCTCCGCCCGCCGCGATCCCGATCTGGTCATCCAAGGTGCCCGCGTGCTGTCCACCTATTCGGAACGCATTCTCGACGGCCGCGAGATCTGGATCTCGGGCGGTCGCATCGCAGCAGTAAAACCGGCCGGCAGTTACCGGAACGGGTCGGCAAAGCTCTACGACGCCAAAGGCGGCATCATCGCCCCGGGCCTCGTCGATCCGCATATCCACATCGAATCCTCGATGGTGACCGCCTGCGCCTATGCCGAGGCAGCGCTTCTCAACGGCACCACGACGATCTTCTGCGACAGCCACGAGATCGGCAATGTCATGGACGTCGCGGGCGTCGAGGCAATGCTCGAAGACGCGCGCCTGGCACCACTATCGATCTTCCTGACCGTCCCGAGCACCGTGCCTGCGACGTCTCCGGAACTCGAAACCGCCGGCGGTGACCTGACACCGGCAAAAATCGCCGCACTGTTCGACAAATGGCCGGAGGCGGTGGCGCTCGGCGAAAAGATGGATTTCGTCCCCGTCGTTATGGGCGACGAGCGCAGCCATGCGATCCTCGCCGCAGCGCTCCAGCGCGGCCGGCCGGTCTCGGGCCATGTCTACGGCCGGGGATTCGTCGCCGCCTATGCCGCCTCCGGCGTCACCGATACCCACGAGGCGATCGACCGCGACATCGCCGACGACCTGCTCGAAGCCGGCGTCTGGCTCTTCCTGCGCGGCGGCCCGCCGACGACGCCGTGGCATTCGCTGCCGCATGCGATCAAGACGATCACCGAACTCGGCGCCTCCCACAAGCGCGTCGCTGTCTGCACCGACGATCGCGACGCCGAGGACCTTCTCGCCTTCGGGCTCGACTGGGTGACGCGCGAAGCGGTCAAGGCCGGCATGACGCCCGAACAGGCCTGGGCGATGGGCTCGCTGCACGGCGCGACCCGTTTCGGCATGGAAGGCGAGATCGGCGGGCTTGGCGGCGGACGAAGGGCGGACCTCGTGCTTCTGACCGACGACCTGAAACCGGTCAGCACCTGGTACGGCGGCGAACTGGTGGTCGACAACCGCAAGGTCACGCCAATCCTGGATGAAGCGCTTTCAAAACCCTATCGTTATCCGGAAGCCGCCTACAACACAGTCAAGCTGCCGAAGAACCTGAAACTGGCACCCGACCTTCCCGCCGACACGGTCATCGCCCATACGATCCGCACGGAGCTTCCGGGCATCACGCTCGGCCATGTGACTGTGACGCTCGAACCCGCCGATGATTGGCAGGCGCATTTCGACCGCCACGACCTCTGCTTCGTCACCGTCGTCGAACGGCACGGCAAATCGTCCGGCAATGTAGCGCACGGGTTGCTCAACGGTTTCGGCCTGAAAAAGGGCGCCGTCGCCTCTTCCGTCGGTCATGACAGCCACAACATCATCGTCGCCGGCACGAATGAATTCGACATGCAGTTGGCGCTGGATGCGATCGAGGAAAAACAGGGCGGCGTCTGCGTTGTCATGGACGGCAAGGTCACGGCGATGGTGCCGCTGCCGATCGCCGGCCTGCTCTCCGACAAACGCGTCCACGAGGTCGCCGACGAGGTGAAGGCCCTCAAGCTCGAATGGGAAAAGGCCGGCTGCACCATCGCCTATATGGGCTTCAACCTCATCCCGCTATCCGTCATCCCCGAGATCCGCATCACCGACAAGGGACTTGTCCTGGTGCCGGAAATGATGATCTCGCCGCTCTTCGAGAAAGCCTGACCGGCGGCAGGATCAGTCGGCGAGCTCGGCGAGGATGCGCACCCACGAGCGGATGCCCTTGTGGAAGCTCGACAGGTCGTATTTCTCGTTCGGGCTGTGAACGCGGTTGTCGAAGCGGGCGAAGCCGACGAGCAACGCGTCGCAGCCGAGCCGGCGCTTGAACTCGCCGATGATCGGGATCGAGCCGCCGGTTCCGGCAAGCGCGGCCTCGCATTCCCATTCGGTCGAAAGCGCTGCGAGCGTCTTCGTCAGGAACGGGCTTTCGATCGGCATGACGGTCGCCGGCGCCAGGCCAAAATCCTTGAACGTTACCGAGCAGTCGAGCGGAATGCGCGCCGCGACATGCGCCTTGAAGGCGTCGCGGATCTTTTCCGGAACTTGTCCGTCGACCAGCCGGAACGAGATCTTCGCCATCGCCTTGGCGGGGATCACGGTCTTGAAGCCCTCGCCCGTATAACCGCCGCTGATGCCATTAATCTCGCAGCTCGGCCGCGCCCAGACCTGTTCCAGGATGGACCGGCCCGCCTCGCCCGCCGGGATCGCGAGCCCGATATCGGCGAGAAAACCCTTCTCGTCGAACGGCAGCCGCTGCCACTGCGCCTCGATGGCTTCCGGCAGTTCCGTGACGCCATCGTAAAAGCCTTCGACCGCCACGCCGCCATCCGGCGTCCTGAGGCTCGCGACCACGTCCGCGAGAACCTGGAGCGCGTTGCGGGCGGCATTGCCGAACATGCCGGAATGCAGATCCCGGTCGGCGCAGGTAATCTCGACCTCGGTGCTGTAGAGCCCGCGCAGCATGGTGGTGACGGCCGGCGTCTCCCGGTCCCACATGTCGGTATCGCAGACATAGACCATGTCGGCCTTCAGCTCTTCCGCGGTCGCATCGAGGAACGGCGCAAGGCTCGGGCTGCCTGCCTCCTCCTCGCCCTCGAAAAGGATGCTGACCTGCACCGGCAGCTTGCCGGTCACCGCCTTCCAGGCGCGACAGGCTTCGACGAAGGTCATCATCTGCCCCTTGTCGTCTGAGGCACCGCGCGCGACGATCGCGGTATCGCCGTTCAGCAACGGCTCCAGCCGCGGCTCGAACGGATCGCTCGTCCAGAGCGCCAGCGGATCGACGGGCTGGACGTCGTAATGCCCGTAGAACAGCAGATGCGGCCCGGCCGCATCCTTCTCGTGGGCAACGACCATTGGATGGCCCGTGGTCGGCCGGACGGAGGCGTCGAAGCCGATCGATCCGAGATCGCGGCTCAGCCACTCGGCCGCCGCCTTGCACTGGTCGCGATAGCCGGGGTCGGTCGAGATGCTCGGAATACGGATCAGATCGAAGAGGCGCGCGAGGCTCTCGTCGATTTCGGCATCGACAAGAGCCAGCACGGCGTCAATCTGGTCTTCGGGTATTTTCGGCATCTTGCGCTCCTTGCCCGTTCGGTGTTCCGGATCAAGGATGTACCATTGTTTTCAACGGCACCGGAAGCCTCTGGCACCGCCCATCCTAACTTGCAGAGCGAAAATCGAGCCCGATATCCAGCGTCGGCGCGCTGTGCGTGATCCAGCCGACGGAGAGCAGGTCGACGCCCGATGCGGCCACGGCGGCGGCCGTCGCCGGCGTGATCCCGCCTGACGCTTCGGTGATCGCCCGGCCGGCGACGATGTCGACCGCCTCGCGAAGCTGCTCCGGCGTCATGTTGTCGAGCAGCACCGCATCGACACCAACCTGCATGGCTTCGTGAAGCTGGTCGAGCGTGTCGACCTCCACCTCGATCTTCACCATATGGCCGACGCCCGCCTTGGCGCGGCGGATGGATTCGGCGATCCCGCCGGCAATCGCCACGTGATTGTCCTTGATCAGCACCGCATCATGGAGAGCAAAGCGATGGTTCATGCCGCCGCCGGCGCGTACCGCGTATTTCTCCAGCGCCCGAAGCCCCGGTGTCGTCTTGCGGGTGCAGACGACCGAAGCCTTGGTGCCTTCGATCGCCGCGACGATGCCGGCCGTGACGCTGGCGATGCCGGAAAGATGGCCGAGGAAATTGAGTGCCGTTCGCTCGCCGGTCAGAAGCCCGCGGGACGGGCCTTCGATCGTGGCGATCACATCGCCGGGCTTCACCGCCCCGCCATCTTCGACGTGGCGCGTCATGACGATCTTCGGATCGACGAGCTGGAAGGCGAGCTCGGCCGCATCCAGCCCAGCGATGACCCCGGCTTTACGAGCTGCCATGACAACGGTCGAGCGATGGCCGGCGGGGATGACCGCCGTCGACGTGACGTCGCCGGCAAGGCCGAGGTCTTCCAGAAGTGCGGCGCGCACCGGCGGTTCGACGAGAAGTCGCGGAAGGGCGGCAAGGATCATGTCAGGCACTCCGGGCAAGGGTATGGGAAGCGGTCGCGCGGGCGATCTCCAGCGCATCGGCAAGACGCATCTGCCGCCGCTCCGCATAGCCAAGCTTCAGCGGGAAATCGGTGCGCGCATGCGCCCCGCGGGATTCTTTTCGGAGCGACGCGAAGACGGCGATCAGCAGCGCGACGATCGCCGGATCGGCGGCCGGTCCTTCGCTTTCGACGAGCGGCAGCAGGCTCGCGATAGCGCCATGAATGGCACCGGCATTCCGGAGGACGCCGAGATGCCGCGACACGATCGGCCGCACGGTGGAGATATCCGCCGGCACCGGCAGCTCGACATCGGTGACCTGATGAAGCGTTCCGGAGGACGTTGCCGAGAGGTCCCGCGCGGCCCGCATGCCCATCACAGCCGCTTCCAGAAGCGAGTTGCTCGCCAGCCGGTTGGCGCCGTGGAGACCGGTCGAAGCCGCCTCGCCGACCACCCAGAGGCCGGGCAATGAGCTGCGGCCATTCGCGTCCGTCGCTACCCCGCCCATGTGGTAATGAACGGCGGGACGAACCGGGATGAGGTCGGAATTGGGATCGACACTCGCCTCCCGGCAGAGCGCGTCGATCGCCGGAAACCGCCTGGAGAACCCTCTTCCAAGCGCCGGCCGGGCATCGAGGAAGACACGTCCGCCCCGGGCAATCTCGGCGCTGATGGCGCGGGCCACGATATCCCGCGGTGCAAGTTCGGCCCCCGGTTCGCGGGCGAGAAACCGCTCGCCCTTTTCGTTGACCAGCACCGCACCCTCGCCGCGCACGGCCTCGCTGACCAGCGCCAGCGGCCGGCGCTGGGAATCGAGCGCCGTCGGGTGGAACTGCACGAATTCCATATCCGCAAGCAGCGCGCCCGCCCGTGCCGCAAGCATTACACCCTGGCCGAAATTGCCGGTCGGATTGGTGGTCGCGTCATAAAGCCCACCGAGACCGCCGGTCGCCAGAACCACCCGCGCGGTCGGCAAGATAACCGCGCCGGCGGCCGCCGCGCAGAGCAGGCCGGACACTGCGTCGCCATTCGTCAAAAGCCGACGAACCTCGACACCATCAAGCACCGTGATCGACGGTGTTGCGGAGACAGCCTCGACCAGAGCCCGGACGATCGCCGCACCCGATCCGTCGCCCGCCGCATGCACGATACGGCGGCGCGAATGGGCAGCCTCCAGGCCGAGCGAAAGCGAACCGTCAGCAGCCCGGTCGAAACGCACGCCAAATTTTTCCAGGATGGCGATAGCGTTCGGAGCTTCCTTCAAGATTGAAGCGGCGACTGCCGGATCACAAAGTCCGTCGCCGGCGGCGAGCGTATCCGCCAGATGCAGGTCCGCGCTGTCGTCAGTGCCGAGGCTCGCTGCAATGCCGCCCTGCGCCCAGGCGCTCGACGTTTCCGCACCCAAGGCGGCGCGGGTGATCAGCACGACGGGCTGAGGCGCCAAGGTTAGCGCCGTCACCAGCCCCGCCAGACCGCTGCCGACGATCGCGATGCGGCCGGCGAGATGGTCGAGGATTTCGGTCATATGGCGAGCATCCTCTCGACCGCGCGGCGGGCCGCAACCGCGATCGATGGATCGACAGTCACCTCGTGCCGGTTTTCCTCCAGCGCCTTGCGGATGTTGGCGAGCGTGATGCGCTTCATGTGCGGGCAGAGGTTGCAGGGCCGCACGAATTCCACATCCGGATGATGCACGGCGACATTGTCGCTCATCGAGCACTCGGTCAGAAGCACGACACGGGCCGGCTTCTTTTGGCCGACATAATCCGACATGACGGCCGTCGAGCCCGCAAAGTCGGCCTCGGCCACCACTTCCGGCGGGCATTCCGGATGCGCCAGCACCACCACGCCGGGGTGCGCCTCGCGCAGATCGCGGACATCCTGCGCATTAAACAGCTCGTGCACTTCGCAATGGCCATGCCAGGCGATGATTTCGACATCCGTTTCCCGCGCCACGTTCTGCGCCAGGTATTCGTCCGGGATCATCAGCACTTTCGGAACGCCGAGCGATTCCACCACCTGCTTTGCGTTGCCGGAGGTGCAGCAGATATCGGATGCCGCCTTCACCGCCGCTGAGGTGTTCACATAGGTGATGATCGGCACACCCGGATGCGCCTGCCGCAGCAGTGCGATGTCTTCCGGCGTGATCGAATCCGCCAGCGAACAGCCCGCTTCCATGTCCGGGATCAGCACGGTCTTTCCGGGGTTCAAGAGCTTTGCCGTTTCGGCCATGAAGTGGACGCCGGCAAGCACGATGACATCCGCATCCACCTCGATCGCCTTGCGGGCGAGCGCTAAACTGTCACCGACGATATCCGCGACGCCATGGAAGATTTCCGGCGTCTGGTAATTGTGGGCGAGGATGACGGCGTTGCGGGTGCGCTTCAACTCAAGGATCGCTGCGACATCCGCCTCGTAGCTCATCCACTCGGCCTTGGGGATGACACGGCTGACGCGATCGTAAAGCTGGGAAACCGAAAGCGGAGAATTCATCAGCAGCTCCTTTTATACTCGAAGTGAGTATATCCGGCGCAGAGACATATTCTCGATTCGAGTTTATGTCAATTACGTGAAAGCGGAAGTTTCGAACCGGATAGCGCCCGCTCTTCGAGGACCGCATGACGGTAGCGGAAGAGCTTGGCGGGGCGGCCGCCGGTTTCGCTGGTCGCCTCCCCGGTTTCCTCGATCAGCTCCTGCTGGTCGATCAGCCGGCGGAAATTCGGCTTGTGCAGCGTCAAGCCAGCCAGCGCCTCGACAGTGCGCTGCAATTGCGACAGCGTAAAACTCTCCGGCATCAGTTCGAAGACCACCGGGCGGTATTTGATCTTGGCGCGCAGCCGCGCGATCCCGGTCGCCAGGATACGGCGGTGATCGGCAAACATCGAGCGACCGAAACTTTTGGCCGGCGGACAACCTGCCTCGGTCACCAGTCCGGCCTCGTACATCAACTCGTAACGCTGCAGGCCGAGATCCTCGTTCCATGCGGCGCCGTCGAGGCCGAAGGCAAAATCGACGCGGCGCCGGCGGTGTTCGCGCCTGGCAGTTTCCGCCGCAACCCAATCCTGCAGGCGGCCGGTGATGGCGGCCAGGATTTCCGGCCTCCCCCCGCGATGATCTTCCCAGGGGAAATATTCGTACCAGCCGTGCCAGCCGGGTTTTCCGGCACCGGGTGCGGCCTGCTCGCGGACCAGGCCGAGATAGCTGATCGAGATCGTCCGCCCCTCGGCATCCTCATGGGTCCGGTCGCGATCGGCGAAGGTATAGAGCTGTTCGAGATAACCGAGCGGATGGCCGGTCTGGTCCCCCACCCATTCGCGAAGCCCGGCCTGCAGGCTCCTGTGCCCAAGCTCGAAGGGCCCGGATGGCAGCGCATCGCCGGAGCGAACCGTCATCACGCGCGGCTCGTCGCCGGTGACGGCGGACAGAACCGCGATCAGTTCCGCATGGGCAAGTCCGATGGTCAAGCAAACTCCGAGGGTACGTAACGTGCGATGCCTATCTGGCATGGAAATCACGTTACGCGAACCCCGGCGTTCAAATCAAACAATATCAGCAGCTTGGCCTACTTGATTTCGACTGCGAGGTCCCCGATCGGCGGCACGGTCTTGATCAGTCCCATTTCCTGCATGAAGGTGGCGAAGCGCTGGTAGCGGCCTTGGTCGAGTGCGGCCGGACGCTTGGCAAAGCGCGGCAGCGTGTCGAAGAACGCGGTGCGGTTCAGTTCGTCGTCGAGGTTGGGATAGGCCTTGACGAAAAGCTGCCAGGCTTCCTGCGGATGGTTGGTGATGAAGATCGAGGCCTGTTCGACGGCGTGCAGGAAACGCGGCAGCCGGTTGTCGGCGGCAGAATCGCGGCGGGTGACGAAGATCAGCTCGTCATAGGTCGGAACACCGTGCTCCTCGGGGAAAAACGCGCGCCCCGCATGGCCTTCCAGCTTCATCTGGGTCAGCTCGAAATTGCGGAAACCGCCGAGCGTCGCATCCACCTTGCCGCCGATCAGCGACGGTGAGAGCGAAAAATTGACGTTGATCAGTTCCACGTCAGCGTTCGAAAGCCCTTCGGAGGCTAGCATGCGCTTCAGCATCGCATCCTCGAAACCGGTGACGGAAAAGCCGACCTTCTTGCCCTTCAGATCCTTGAGGCTCTTGATCGGACCGTCCGCCAGCACAGTGACGGTGTTCAAGGGCGTCTCGACCAGCGTGCCGAAACGCACGAGCGGCAGGCCTGCCTCATGGTCGAGATAGAGATTGGGCTGGTAGTGGATGCCGATATCCGCCTGGCCGGCCGAAACCAGCCGCGGCACTGCGGAGGCGTCTGACGGCGGGATGAGCTCGACATCGAGCTTGGCATCGGCAAACAGCCCGCGCTGCTGGGCGATGACCATCGGCGCATGGTCCGGATTGACGAACCATTCGAGCAGCACGCTGAGCTTGTCGGCGGCCTGCGCAGAAATCGGGGTGGCAAGGCTGGCCAGCGCGATGAAGGACGCGGTGAGGATACGGATCATGATCGGACGGAACTCCCTGATGCGGATGAAGATGAAGGGTCAGCTTCGCTGGCCCACGGGGCGAGTCCGGCGGTCAGCCGGTCGATGAGAAGCCTTAGAATGAGGGTAAGGATTGCCAGTATGGTCATCGCCGCGAACACGGTGTCGGTCTGCATGCGGGCATTGGCCTGGACCATCACGAAGCCGAGCCCGCCGGACGCCCCGACCCACTCCCCGACCACGGCCCCGAGTGGCGCCAGCGGTGCCGCGACCCTGAGGCCCGAGACGAGGCTCGGGATCGCCAGCGGCACACGCATCGACACCAGCGTCTGCCAGTGACCTGCCCCCTCCAGCGAAACGGCGTCGAGGATTTCCTGATCGGTGCGGCGAAGACCGTCGGCAAAGGCCGACGCGACCGGAAAGAAGATGATGATCGTCGTCATCGCCACTTTCGAGGCGAGGCCGAAACCGAGCCACAAAACCAGGATCGGCGCCAGGACGAAGACGGGAAAGGACTGTAGAATCAGTACCATCGGCCAGACGAGACGGCCAAGCCGCGGCAACGCGGCGACCCCGAATGCCGTGGCGATGCCGAGGCCTGCGCCGATCGCGAGGCCCAGCGCGATTTCCGTCAGCGTGACGAGGCCGTTCTGCAGCAGGAAACCCGGCTGCCGCCCGAAGGCGGAAGCGACGGCAATCGGAGACGGCAGGATGTAGCGGGGCGGAGCAAACAGCCAGACGCCCGCTTGCCAGAGGGCGACAAGCAGGACGAGGCCGATGACCGCATGGGACGCACGCATGATGCTACGCGCCGAACCTGCACGCCAGGACCGGATATCCTTGCGGAACCACGGGAAGAATGGATATCATCGGTCGATCTCCAGATCAGTCAATTACGGAGATCCAGGTGAAGCGGAGAAGAGAAAGTATCGTCGAATGACGCCTATTTCCGTTCCTACGCCGGCATGACCCGGATCAGGTTCAAGGGTCCGGCTCACCGCCATCTCAGCATCGTCAAGATGCCCCCCTCGGAAGAACACGATAACTGTCGGTTTTCGCTATGTCTGTCAAGCGGACCGGACGGTCCGCCCGCTATCGTTTCCAACTCACCGTGCGTAGAGTCGGTCTAGGCGAACCACCCTGCCCAGCAGGGCCAGCGCGATGACGGTGAAGAGGATCAGGACGGCCGAGATGGCATGCGCGGTCGGCTCCAGGCTGAAGGTCGATTCCGCGTAGATGCGGACCGGCAGCGTCGTCAGCCGGGCGGTGGTGAGGAAGCTCGTCACCGTCACCTCGCCGAAGCTCAGCAGGAAGCCGACGATGCCGGCCGCAAACAGCCCCGGCGCCAGGCCCGGCATGATGATCAGAAAAAACCGCCGCACCGGGCTTGCCCCGAGGCTCGCCGCCGCCTCCTCCTGCGCCCGGTCGAGCCCCATCACCGAGGTGGTCAGAAGCGTGATCGCAAACGGCAGGATGACGATCACATGGATCGCCACGAGGCCGAGGAAGGGCGGAATGATCAGGTAGATCTGCAAGAGCCGCAGCATTCCGACCCCGATCGCCACGTGGGGCAGCGACATCGGCAGCAGCCAGAAAGCCAGGAGCGCGGAGCGACCCTTGAACGGATAACGGGCGAGCGCGAAGGCCGCCGGCAGCGAAAGCGAAAGCGCCACCAGCATCGAGGTGACGGCAAGCTGCACCGACACCCAGAAGGCATCCGCATACGTTCCGGCGAAAAACACCGCCTCGTACCATTTCAGCGTGAAGCCGCGGAAGCCGGAGGCGGTCGCCTGCGGCACGTCGTTGAAACTCTGGATGCAGACCAGCACCAGCGGCAGCAGCAGGAGCAGCAGCGAGATGGCGAGCAGCAGTTTCGAGACGATCGGCCCGAGGATGTTGATGATCGGCACCAGCCAGCGCGGTATGCTCCAGGGATTGCTGGGCTTGCCCTTCAGCCACGGCATCAGGCGGTTGAGCGAATAGGCGCAGAGCGCCGCAAACGCGAGACCGGTGACGGTCATGATGATCGCAAGCGCCGCGGCAAGCGGCGCATTGAGGTTCTTGATCGCTTCCTGCAGCACCAGCATGCCGGTGGTCCAGACCTTCTTTCCGCCGAGCAGGGAGGCGGAAACGTAAGCCGTGGTCGCCATCAGGAAAACGATCACAGTGCCGGAGCGCAGGCCGGGCAGCGAAAGCGGCAGGTCGACGGTGAGGAACCGGACCGCCGGAGAGGCGCCGAGGCTCTGGGCCGCTTCATGCACCCGCGGCGAAGTGCCCTGCAGGTTGTCGTAGAGCGCCAGCACCATGAACGGCAAAAAGACCTGCGCCAGCGCCACCGCGACAGCACCATGGGTGAACAGCATGTATCTGGCCGGCGGAATGCCGATCAGCCCGGTGACCGAATTGATCAGCCCTTCGGGTGCCAGCAGGAGGATGATGCCGAGCGAGCGCACCACGACATTGGTCAGCAGCGGAATGAGGATGACCGCAAACGCGGCTGCGCGGTATTTTACCGGCATGCGCGCCAGCCAGTGAGCGAGCGGATAACCGAGAAGCGCGGTGATGACGGTCACGCCGAGGCCGAGCAGGATGGTTTCGGAGACGACGCCGAAATAGAAGCCGTCCGAGACGATATCCCGGAACTGCGCGATCGACGGCGTTATGAACAGCGGGCCGAAAGGATCGGGATACTCGTGCAGGGAGAGCACGAGTACCACGAACATCGGCGCCGCGAAGGACAGAAGCAGCCAAAGGGTGACCGGCGCTGCAAGCGCCGGCCCGATCCAACGGTTCATCCCGCGATCTCCCGATCGTATTTCGCCTGCCATTTGGCGCGGCTGGCATTGATCACGTCCCAATCGAAATCGACGAGCTTTGCGACATCGGCATCGCCGAGCACGAGCTTCGACTTGATGTCGTCCGGGACCGTAATGTTGCTGACGGTCGGTGAATAGTAGATCTGGCGCGCATAGGCGAGCATGCAGGGTTCGGAGAGGTGCAGGTTGATCCATTCCTCGGCGAGCTTCTGGTTCTTCGTGCCTTCGGTGATGCAGGCAACGTTCATCGAAAGCGCCTGCCCCTCGACCGGCTTGGCGATCGCTATATTGGGATTGCGCGTTTCGACATAAGACTGGGTGAAGCTGCCGAACTCGACCGAAAGATCGGCGAGTTTCTGGTCGAACATTTCGAAGAGCTGGGCCTGGCTGCCCTGGATCGCTGCGAACGGCTTCAGTTCCTTGACCTTTTCGAAGCCGATGTCGGCGTTCTTCTCGTCTCCGCCCCAGACGCGGGCGGCCATCATCAGCGCGGAAATGCCTTCGGCACCCAGACCATCCGGCCAGGCGATGCGGCCCTTCCATTCCGGGTTCCACATGTCCTTCCAGGAGGTGATCGGCTTCGACGCCTTGGTCTTGTCGTAGACGATCGTGCAGGGGTTGAAGGCGACGCCGTAACCGCCCTTTCGCGCACTCGGATAGAGCGCCTCGAAGTTCTTGACGGCCGGCGTCGGCGCCTGGGTCACGCCGTCCTTCACGGCCTGGCGGCTTTCGAAGATGTTCAGGTAGAGGACGTCGAAGCTCGGGCGACCGCGCTCGGCATAGGCGCGGGCACGGCGGTCGCCGGTGCCGCCAAGAACGTAGCTGACCTTGCAGCCGTATTTCTCGACGAGCGGCTTCTCGACATGTTCCCTGACGATCTTTTCCTGCGCGCCGCCCCAGATGCCGACGACCAGTTCGTCGCCCTTCTTGGGCTCCTGGGCGGAGGCGGAACGGATGATGTGGAACGGTGCGGCGAGACCGGCACCGGCGATGAGCTTGTTGAATGTACGACGCGAGACGTTCATGTCTTGGTTCCCCTTTTTCGGTCAGATGAATGTGGCGCCACCCGGCTGGGTCTGGATGCTGCACGGTGTCCCGAGGGGCGGAGGCGGCATATCCGAAGGCACGATCAGGCGGATCATGCCGCATGCGGATTGGATATCGGCTTCGTAGGTGTCGCCGAGGAAGGCTGCATTGACGAGCGTGCCGGCGACATTGAGCGGCCCCGGCCCGTCCGAGAGCCTGAGCCGCGACGCACGCAGAACGAGGCGGGTAGCGCCGGAAGGTGCGCCCTCGCAGGTGAGCCCCAGCGCCGTGAACAGGCCGTTCTCGGTCCTCCCCTCGATCACCGTGCGGGCGCCGAGGAAGGAGGCGGTGAACGGCGAATGCGGCCGGTCGCAGAGCCCGACCGGCGTGCCGATTTCGGCGAGCAACCCCTTGTTCATCACCGCGACGCGATCCGACATGGCGAGCGCTTCCTGCTGGTCGTGGGTGACGAACACCGTGGTGATGCCGAGCCGCTGCTGCAGCGTGCGGATTTCGGTGCGCATGTCGGCGCGCAGATGGGCATCGAGATTGGAAAGCGGCTCGTCAAGGAGCAACACGTCCGGCTCGATCACCAGCGCGCGGGCAAGCGCTACGCGCTGCTGCTGGCCGCCGGAAAGCTGGCCAGGATACCGGTCGTAATAGGCGCCGAGCCCGACCGTATCGAGGGCGGCAGCGGCCCGGGCGCGGCATTCCGCCTTGCCGACATGGCGCATGCGCAGGCCGAATCCGACATTGTCGAGCGCCGTCAGGTGCGGGAACAGCGCGTAGGACTGGAAGACGACGCCGATGTTGCGGGTATGGACGGGCCGCTTGCTGATGTCCTCGCCGTTGAGGATGACGCGCCCTTCCGACGGCTGCACGAAACCGGCGATCATCCGGAGCGTCGTTGTCTTGCCGCAGCCGGAGGGCCCGAGCAGCGACAGGAGCTCGCCCTTGGCGACCTCGATCGTGAGGCCGCTGACAGCGACGGAATCGCCGTAGGTGGCCGTGATGTTGTCGAGCGTCAGGTAGTGCTTATGCGACATGGTCGAGAGCCTCGGGCATGATCAGGCGGGAACGCGTCGTCCCGCCATGGCAGATGGAAATGGCGATCGGTCGCCGCGCCATTTCGGGCACGGACGCGAAAGGCCCGTCGCCGGGATGAACTTCGAAGACCGGCGCGCCGGCGCCCTGCAGCGAAAGCCGTAACGCGAAACCTTCCAGGACGGTGATGCAGATCGGGCGAAGGCTGATGCGTGCCAAAACACGCCGGCCGCTGTTGAGGCGAGCATAAGCGGTACTGAGCACCCTCGCCTCCCCAGATGGAGCAACGAGCGACAATGTCGCGCAGAGATCGAAACCTTCGGACTGCGTCTCGACCTCGATCTCGGCACAGGCTTCGCCGATATAGGACCTCGCCGCATCGAAGGGCGCGCTTGTGTAGACGGCAACGTCGGCGCGGTTGTCGTGGCCGCTGCGGTCGGCAAAACCGGCCGGCGTCCCGAGATGACCGCCGACAAGCGCTGTCGGGCGCGTGGGATCGTGGACGAATGTATCGCGGGCCTCAGCACCGCTCCCCCTCGACAGCCTGCCATCGCTGACCATGGCCGCGCCAAGGCCTGAGGATGAGAGGAAAAATTCGGCTTCGGAGCTGACGGGACGATCTGCGAAATCGCCCCAACGGCGCCGCCCCATGTCGAAGAGCCTAACCGGCTGCGGTCGTTCGCCAAGCCCCTTGAGATAGAAATCGAAGAAGGCCAGTTGGGCGCGATCGACCGAGAATTCCGCCTCCTGCCCCATGTCGGTGGCACCGCATGACCGGTTCCACGGCGCATGCGCCCAAGGGCCGATCACCAGATGTGAACTCTCCGGATGTTTCCGCCGAAAGGCTGCATCGGCGGCCCAGGTTCCCTGAAGCAGGAAATCGGCCCAGCCCCCTGTATGAAGAACCGGTATGTCCAGCGGATCGTCAGCCAGCAGCACGCCGGGCGAGACCGCGTCCCAATAGTCACTCTCGTCCGCCATCCATTTGGCGAGATGCGATATGTCGGACCGGGAGGCGAGCAGGTCACGAAGGGTCGCATCGTCTGCCGCTCCGGCGAGGGCAGAAAAGGTTGCGGCATCCTCCCGCCGCGCCGCGGTCAGCCGCGCCATCTGCGCCGCCCAACCGGCATTGAGCCCGAGCCGGAAGGCATTGCCCTCATAGGCCCAGTCATCGCGTGGCATCCAGGAGCCCATGGCAGGCGCAATGGCATCCGGCCGAACGCTCCCCTTGCCGGCAATGGCAAAATATTGTGTCACCGCCTGGTAACTGAAGCCGTAGAGGCCGAGCTTGCCGTTGCTTCCAGGCAATGCGGCCGCCCATTCCAGCGTACGTGCGCCATCGCCCGTTTCGGCGACGAAGGCCTCGAAGATACCACTGGATTCGCCGCAGCCCCGCACATCCTGGATGACGACGATGTAGCCATGCGAGGCGTACCAGGAGGGATGCGCGAGCACCAATGTCGAGGCGATGGCACGTCCATAAGGCTGGCGCATCAGCAGCACCGGGAACCTGCCCTCCCCTTGAGGACAATAGATATCCGACACCAGCACGACGCCGTCATCGAGCAGAAGCTCGCCCCTTTCGGGGCCTGCAACGCCGTATGGTGCGCGTGGGGTCGTCAAGCAATCACCCCTTGTACATGGTTTTGGAGGTGATCCGGTCGAGCGGGAAATCCAGCACTTCCTTGATCAGCTTCAGGAGGTTGGCGGCGCTGCGCTCGACATAGAGACGGCCGCGTTCGGCATCGCCGGCAGCCGCATTGCCGCAGGCGCCGGAGGGCTGCACGTCCTGGGTCTGCCAGCCATAACCGATCCGGCCTTCCGGCATCAGCAACCCGCCAGCCGCTTCGAGCTCGACGGAGACCGGCACGAAATCCTCGGCATATTGCATGTCGATCAGCTCGCGATGCAGATGCAGCATCACGCTGGTCTCCGCTTCGCCGCCGTGGATGCCGTGCTTCATCTCGTGGGCGCTGAACAGGTCGGAGAAATCGGCGCCGGCACTCGCCCAGGCGCTGACGGCGAACATGTCGAGCTTGATGCGCAGCTCGCGGCAGACGATGTCCATCACCTGCGGCTGGCCGCCATGCGAATTGACGAAGATGATCTTGCGGCAGCCGGCGCGATTGACGCTCTCGCCGAGCTCGAACCACATCTTGGCCAGCGTGTCGTAGTTGAAGGTCAGCGTCCCCGGATATGCGGTATGCTCGACCGACTTGCCGACAGGCATCATCGGCAGCACCAGAACCGGCAAGTCGCCTTCCATCAGCTCGACCGTGCGGGCGACGACGCCGGCATTGATCGCGGCATCGACGCGGACCGGAAGGTGTGGCCCATGCTGCTCGACGGCGGCGATCGGCAGGATCGCAACGAATTTCTCCATCTCGAACTCGGAGAAGTCCTTTGCGGTATGATCCCACCACCAATGCGATTTCAGCTTCATCGACATATCCTCGGTTTCATTGTCAGGCCGCAGCGGCGCGTGCCGCCAGCTCCGCCTTGGCGATCTTGCCGGTGGGGGTCATGGGCAGCTCTGCAAGCGAGATCACCGTCATGACGGAGAGGTCGTAGGGAAGCGTCGCTGCAATCTGCGCCTTCGCGGCCTCGCCATCGACCGGCGCGGCGGCCTGCACGAAGGCGACCGGCCGCGTCTTCATGGTCGGATCAGGGACGCCGACGACTGCCGCCTGCTCGATGCCGGCGACCGTCGATAGCGCCTCTTCCACATCGCGCGGATACCAGGTCTTGCCGCCGACCTCGAGAAGTTCGGAGCGACGTCCCATCATGGTGACAAAGCCGTGCCGGTCCATCGTGCCGATATCGCCGGTCCATAGCCAGCCGTCGCGCAGCGTCTCGGCGGTCTTTTCGGGCTTGCCCCAGTAACCCCACATGAAACCGCCACGAAGCGCGATCTCGCCGACCGAACCGCAGGGAAGTTCGGAACCGTCGGAATTGAGAATGCGGACCTCCTTGTCCGGCAGCGGCATGCCAGCGCGACGGGTCTCGATGTCGGCGCTATCGAGCTTCGGGAAACCGAGCGCCACGAAACCGCCCAGCTCCGACTGACCATAGCTCTCAACCAGCGGCAGCTTCAGCTTCTCCTGCCAACCCGCCTTCAGAACCGGCGGAACCGGGCCGCCGCCCGACATGCTCATCCGCAGCTTCGCCGGCGCATGGCCGCGGATGGCGGCCTCGTTGAGGAGATCGGTCAGGATCGGAGGGTTGGCGATCAGCATGGTCGCCCCGCGAGCTTCGAGTGCATCGAAACCGGCCTCCTGCGTCCAACGGCCCATCACGTTGATCGCCGCGCCGCGCGACAGCTGCGGCAGAAGATTTCCGACCAGTTGATAAGAGCTCGACAAGGCGCTTGGGCCGAACGAAACGTCGTCCGCCGTGATCTGCAGCCGCTCGGCGATGCAGCGGGTCGCGCGCACCGTCGGCTCATGCTTGAGGCAGGCGCCCTTCGGTTTGCCGGTGGTCCCGGACGTATAGGAAAGATGGGCAATCGCATCTTCGTTGCCCGGATCGGCAGGCACCGGCAGGGCAGCCGCCATCAACTCCGGCAGAGAGTGAGCGCCCGGTTGCGGCCCGTCCATGCAGATCAACGCCCGGATCGTCGGCACGCAGGCGGCTGCGGCGCTCACCTGTTCATGTTTGTCATGGGTATAAACGACCGCAGTCGGCTGGTGATCGCCGAAATAACAGGCAAGTTCGTCGGCGAACTTGACGTTTACGAGAGCTGAAATCGCCCCGAGCCGCCAGCAGCCCAGCATCGTCGTCAGGTAGTCCATGCCGTTGTGTGCGAAGATCGTCACACGGTCGCCCGGCCTGACCCCGAGACTATGCAATGCGCCCGCAGCGCGCTCCATCGCTTCGACGGCCCCGGCATAGGTCAGGCTCCTGTCGCGATCGACCCAGTGGAAACAGGCATGGTCGGGATCGCGATTGGCGCCATCCACGAGAAGGGTGTGCATCAGCATTCGAAATTCCCCGGCGCTAAATCTGCCTGCTCAATTCTTTGGCAGATGTAAATCCTGCCTGCAGCATGGGCAAATTTTGTCCGCGGGTGAATGCCACGGCCGTCGATAGCGGGTATATCCGTTTGCTTATACTCGGCGACTTCAGGACGCCGCCCGCAGAGGCATTTCGGACGGAACCGGATGAAGCGTCTGGTCGAAGCGCCGCGCGACGGTGCGGATGACATTGCGCAGCCACCGGTTGGCGCCGCTGTTATGGGCCCGTTCGTGCCATAGAAGGTAGAGGTTCATCTGGTCGAATTCCCGCGGGGCCTCGACGAGTTGCAGGTGGTTGGCCGGAGCATTCGCGACGATATATTCGGCATAGGGTCGCGCCGTCGTGAAGATCAGGTCGGTTTCGGCAAGGATTGCCGGAATCAGCGCGTATTCGGGAACCGACATGGCGATGCGGCGGCGCATTCCGAGCTGCGCGAGCCGGCCGTCGATCGGGCTGTAGACCGCATTCGAACCCGGCGTCGGCGAGACGTGGTCAGCATCGAGATAGTCGTCGAGAAGAAGGCGACCGCGCTTCGCCATGGGGCTCGACTTCTGCACCACACAGGCAATCTCGCAATGCAGGAGTGTGCTCGACTTCAGGCTCTGCTGCGGCGCCGGCCAGTTGCCAATCACCATGTCCACCCGGCCAGACCCCAGATCCTCGATGAGATCGCTCTGCTCGGAGGGCGCAAAAAAATCGACCGATATGCCGGGCGCTTCACGCCGGATGCTGGTGGCGATCGGCGGGATGAGGAAGGTGCCGAAACAATTGACCGCGGCGATCCGCATCCGGCTGTGGACCATGCCCGGATCGAACTGGCTGCTGCGGTTCAGCGTGTCCAGCAGGCCTTCGAGCATTGCCGCGATCGAGGTCATCACCTCTTCGCCGCGCTCGGTGAGCACCAGTTTCTGGCCGCTGCGCACCAGAAGCGGATCGGAGAAGATTTCCCGCGCCTTCTTGAGGCAGGCACTGACCGCCGGCTGGCTGTGTCCGAGCAGCACCGCGACTTTGGAGACATTGCGCTCCCTGAGCAGCAGATAGGTGGTGCGCAGCAACCTGACGTCGATGGAGGGATTTATGTTCGCGTACACGGCCGTTTCCTTTTGCAGGGGCAACCGTTTTACGAAGCAAGCGACGTGCCAGGCAGGCCGTCTTCGTCACGCAAGAGAAAACGCGGATAACCGGGTTATCCGCGTTTCGAACCGAGCCTATGACAGCCTATCGCCTCAAGCCGCCTGGCTGACGGCATTCAACGGGATCTCGACGTCGATCTCCAGGATCGTGACGTCCTCGTCGCGATCCATCTTGACCTGCACCTTGTCGCTATCGACCTGCACGTGTTTGGCAATCACGGCAAGGATCTCCTCGCGAAGCAAAGCTACGAGGTCCGAGCCGTTCGACGAGCGTTCGTGGGCGAGAAGCACCTGCAGGCGTTCGCGGGCCGTGGGTGCGGAGCGCTGTTTGCGGAAAAGGTTGAATATAGTCATGCGGCCCTCCGTGCGAAGATCTTGCCGAATATCCCCCGCTTTTCCCCGGGGATCGTGATCGGCAGAACTTCTCCTGCAAGCCGGCGTGCGGCGTCGAAATAAGCCATGGCCGGTGCGCTGCGTGCGTCCGCCAGGGTGACCGGCGCGCCGATGTTCGATGCGCGCAGGACATCCATGCTTTCCGGGATGATGCCGATGAGCGGGATGGAGAGGATCTCCAGCACGTCCTCGACCTTCAGCATGTCGCCCCGCTCCGCGCGATTGGCGTCGTAGCGCGTCAGAAGCAGGTGCTTTTCCATGCGCTCGCCGCGCTCGGCCTTCATCGTCTTCGAGTCCAGCAAGCCGATGATGCGGTCCGAGTCGCGAACCGACGAGACTTCCGGATTGGTGACCACCACCGCCATGTCGGCGTGGCGCATAGCGAGCGTGGCGCCGCTTTCGATCCCGGCCGGGCTGTCGCAGATGACCCAGTCGAAGACCCGCTTCAGCTCGGTAATCACTCGCTCCACACCCTCGGGTGTCAGGTTGTCCTTGTCGCGCGTCTGCGAGGCCGGCAGCAGGAACAATGTCTCCAGCCGCTTGTCGCGGATCAGTGCCTGCGAAAGCTTGGCTTCGCCCTGAATGACGTTGATCAGGTCGTAAACGACCCGGCGCTCGGCGCCCATCACCAGGTCGAGGTTGCGCAGCCCGACGTCAAAATCGACGACGACAACCCGTTCGTTTCGCTGCGCCAGAGCCGCTCCCAATGCGGCAGTCGAGGTCGTCTTGCCAACCCCGCCCTTGCCTGAAGTGACTACGATGACTTTCCCCATCTTGCTCTCCTGTTTGCTGGCCGGCTTCGGCTCAAATAAGTTTCTCTGCAATGATCGAATCCCCTTCGAGCCAAAGCTGGACTGACTGTCCGCGAAGGCCAGGGGCCATGTCTTCCGCCATCTTGTAGATGCCGTCGATTGCCACCAGCTCGGCTTCGAGCTTGCGGCAGAAGATGCGCGCCGAGGCGTTTCCAAGCGATCCCGCCATGGCCCGGCCACGCAGGGTCCCGTAGATATGCACTGATCCGCCGGCGATGATTTCGGCACCTGAAGCGACCGAGCCGATGATCGTCACGTCGCCTTCCGGAAAGATGACCGACTGGCCGGAACGGACCGGCTCGCGGATGACAATCGACTGCAACGCGGACCGAACCTCCGGCGCGACCGGCTTCGGCTCGCCGTTGCGCAGCTCGATGATCGGCTCCTTGGCGACGGCCTCGTCGGAGACCGGCCGGCCACCTTTAAGAGCCGGAGGCATGCCGGGACCGAGGATCGAAGGACGGCCGCCCTCGATGCCCATGATATTGACGTTGCGTCCGGCCAGTTCGGTGATGAGATCCTTCAGTTGGGCGCGGTCGATCGGCAGATCGGTGACGTCGAGCACGACAGGCCGGCCCAGAAAGAAACCCGCAGAACGTGCCGCAAGGTCATCCAGCCGGATGAGCCAGTCGTCGAAGGGAAGATCAGGGGCAAGGACAACCGCCAGAAAAGAGCGGCCCTTGATGCGGATAGAGCGAGCGTCTGTTAGCATTTTGGTCATCTGCGTAAAGAAATCGTTGACTGATTTCTAGCGCCGACATGGTTAACAAATGGTAAACGTAAACCTCGCAAAGAGCCTGGTTTTAACCGATCGTTACGATCTTCCTCTCCATCGAGCTCGTCTCGTAGGACATTGGCTTGAAATGCCGGATGCGAGGGAAAAAGGCACGTCAAAACGACCGCGCGCAGCACGCGAACCATCTCTTCTGGCGGTTCGGTAACGGCTGTGATTCTGGGCCGCTAAAGCGTATCGCATCTATTCGGCCTCATAGCCTGCCGCTTTAAAGAAGTTTCGGCATTCTGCGACTGAGAAGAGACTGATGATATCGCCGAGGGCTTGTGTAATCGTATCGAAGCTGCGTGCGGCTCGCTTTCGCAGGAGCGCCTTGAGTTTTGAGAATGCCATTTCGATGGGGTTGAGGTCCGGCGAATAGGGCGGCAAAAACAGAAGCCAAGCACCTTTCGCCTTGACCAACTGCTCGGCTCGTTCGCTTTTGTGGAAGCCGACGTTATCGAGGATGACGACGTCTCCCGGTGATAATGTCGGAGCGAGTTGGGTGTCGATCCAGGTCTCGAAGATGCGACTGTTCATCGGCGCATCGACGATGAAGGGAGCCGTGAGACCATGACAGCGCAGTCCGGCAATGAAGGTCTGTGTCTTCCATTTCCCGAAGGGAGCATAGGCGACAAAGCGGTTGCCTTTGCGTGACCATCCCGTGCGTTTTGTCAGACGTGTGTTCGTCGAAGTCTCATCGATAAAGATGAGCCGCGACAATGCCTTGTTGAAGAACCGCTTTCGGCGGCTGATCCACAGATCACGCGCCTTGGCGATCTCCGGTCTGCGCTGCTCGCTTGCCTTGAGGCTTTTTTTTATTGCTCAGCCCAAGCCGGTGCAGAAACCGCCCGACCGTGGCTCGGTGGACTTTTACACCGCGCTCAGCCAATTCAATACACAACTCGTCCAAGGTCACTTCGGCATGAAGAGACACTCGCCCGCTGATCCATTCGCCATGGGCTGAAAGCTTGCTGCCAGGCGGATGGCCCTGTTTGGCGGCGGCAAGCGAACCGGATGAGCGATGAAGGATCATCATGTTGTTGACGAAGCGAGGCGAAACACGGAAATGCCGCGCCGCTTCTCGATGACTATTGCCGTCATTCACAAACGCAACAACACGCTCACGCAACTCGATCGGATGCGGCTTGCCCATGGTGCGTCTCCTTCCATGGGCAGAGTGAATCACAGATCACCCCAAACGGAAATCCTGAATCCTGTTAGCTGCGACACGCTTTACATGGGGATTCGGTCTCACCATGAGGGTCCGCAGGCGGCTTCCTGCGACTCGAAGGAGGCGCCCGACAGGCGCCGCCGGATACCGCACCGGGCGGACACGGCCAAAGACGCGCAACTTGATTTTCGGAAAACCCTCAGCCCCAAAACGAAAAAGCCTGCCGCGGGAGGAGGTGCGGCAGGCTTTCCGAAAAGAACCGAACAGCGGCTGGGAGGAGGAGTGCCGCTGTTCCTACAGACGTCCCTGGGAGGAGGAGTGGGCCGTCTGATAACACGAAGCTCTGCGGGAGGAGGTGCATCGCTTCGATAAGTATGACTATACACCCGTCCGGCTCGATTGATACCCATTATGTTGCAGTGCAGCTATACGAAAAACGCATACCGGAACACGGCGCTCGAAGGAGGTCCGGACCAGAGCAGGTGCTCGACGCAAAAACGCCCGCGGCAATGGCGGGCGTCATGCAAATTCCGGGAAGAAGTATCGCGGTCAGCGAGCGCTGGCTGCGCGGGCGACGTTACGGATGTCGGCGCGGTCGATGCCAAGGTCCTGCAGTTCGCGGCTGGTCATGCGGCCGAGTTCCGAGACGGTCTGGCGATACTTGCGCCAGTTGTTGAAAGAGCGTGCTACGTTCATGATCGGGTCCCTTTCCTGAGACTGTCTGACGTCAGCATCCGTTCTTGGCTCCGGCGTCGTTCGATGACGATGATATAGGCGCTCGGCACTGCCTGGAAAAGCAACAATACCTCAGGTCACCCATGCATAACGTGCATCGATCCTGAGACTAAACCTCGGCCGATGCCGCAGCGCACACCATGATCATCTCGACCTTGAGGGCGGGATTGGCAAGCCGCGCCTCGAAACAGGCCCGGGCGGGCGGGGCCATGCCCGAAACCCAGGCGTCCCAGACCTCGTTCATTTCGGCATAACCGTCCATGTCGGCAAGCATGATGACGCAGAAGATCAGACCCTGCTTGGCGCTGCCGATTTCGGCAAGCCGCGCTTCTGCCTTGGCCAACAATTGCCGGGTCTGTTCGGCAACGCTCAGATCCCCGTCATAGGGCGACTGGGGCGTCACCGCGAAATAGCCGGTGCCTTGGTGCACGACAGCCGAACTTCCACGGCTGCCGACACCGAAACGCTGGATGATGGAAGAGAAGTCCTGGATCATGACAAGCCTGTATTGGTTTTGAACGGTGAACGAAGAGGATCAGGATATGAAGCGTGTCCTCCCCCGATGTCTTCGAATGACGGGAATGAGCTTTCGGAGCGAGATAGACGCCACCCGGTTCGATCGTCAAGGTCTCGGCCGGATCAGGATCCAGCACTGGTCGGGTAGCCCCTGCTCGGCGATTGCTATTTCGCCATGCTTGCTGATAGTTCGAGGCGGGAGCCGCGTCTGCAGGCAGAAACAACTGCGGCGGACCCCTTCCCTTTCTACGGAGATGATCATGACACGTCCCCCGCGCCGGCCCGTCAATCCACTCGAGGCCGCAGAGGCCCTGTTTGCGCCGGCCAAGAAGACCACTCCGGCTCCCGCGGTCGAGCGGCGCGCGCCGCCGAACGTCAAGGAACTTGTGTCCCTGAAGCTCGACAGCGACGTGCTCGCCTATTTTCAGGAGGATGGCCCCGGCTGGCAGGATCGCATCAACGATGCGCTCCGTGAAGCGATGAACGACAAGGGGTGAACGACAGGGGGTGAACGACGGGAGCAGCTTTGGCATGCATGGCGTGCGTTGCCTGAAAAGGATATGATCCCTTCTAAGGAGCCAACCATGCCAGCTTTGCCCAACCTGAACATCGTGCCGTTCATCAGCGTCGAGAACATGATGGATCTCGTCCTGAACGTCGGCGTGGAAAATTTCCTCACGGAGCTTTCGGCCTATATCGAGGCGGATTTCCGCCGTTGGGAGGCGTTCGACAAGGTGCCGCGTATCGCCTCCCACTCGCAGGAAGGCGTGATCGAGCTGATGCCGACCAGCGACGGCACGCTCTATGGCTTCAAATATGTCAACGGTCACCCCAAGAACACCCGCACAGGCCGCCAGACCGTGACGGCCTTCGGGGTGCTCTCCGATGTCGACAGCGGCTATCCGCTCCTCATTTCCGAGATGACTATCCTGACGGCACTGCGCACCGCGGCGACCTCGGCCGTGGCGGCCAAATATCTGGTGCCGGAAGGCGCCGATTGCATGGCGATCATCGGCAATGGCGCGCAGAGCGAGTTCCAGGCGATCGCCTTCAAGGCACTGGTCGGAATCAAGAAATTGCGGCTCTACGACATAGACCCACAAGCCACCGAACGATGCGCCAAAAATCTTTCCGGGATGGGCTTCGAGATCATCCGATGCCGGTCCTCCCAGGAGGCCGTCGAGGGCGCCCATGTGATCACCACCGCGACGGCAGACAAGCAGAACGCCACCATCCTCACCGACAACATGGTCGGACCCGGTGTCCACATCAATGCCGTCGGAGGCGACTGCCCCGGCAAGACCGAGCTTCACAAGGATATCCTGCTGCGCTCCGACATCTTTGTCGAATATCCGCCGCAGACCCGTGTCGAAGGCGAAATCCAGCAAATGCCGGCGGATTATCCTGTCACCGAACTCTGGCAGGTGATTTCCGGTCTAACGACAGGCAGGACGAGCAGCGCGCAGGTGACGTTGTTCGACAGTGTCGGTTTTGCGACTGAGGATTTTTCGGCGCTTCGTTATATCCGCGACAAGCTCGCCGGCACCGGGCTTTATGAAAATCTCGACCTCCTTGCAGACCCCGACGAGCCGCGCGACCTCTTCGGCATGCTGCTCCGGCGCGAAGTCTCGCGGAAAGCCACGATGCGGAACTCGATCCCGAACGGGTAACCGTGCGACGTGGGCTTACCGAATTTCATGCCGTCCACGCCCAGCAGGCTTATTGGAGCATTCCCGCCTCGAGTGCGGCAGATAGAAACGTCTCACGTGCAGCCGCTGAGTCGATCTGCCTGCGCAGCGCGGCGGAACAGACCTCGGTCGCCGCTCTGTAGCGTTCGTTGCGCGCCGCCGGCCATTTGTTGGTGAGATAGATCAAGGCCTCTGCGGGCGTTCGAATAATCTCCGGAGACCGCCGCCCGACCGCTACGACCACCGGCTCCGGCCAGTTCGGATCGCTTTTCACCCGTTTTTTCATGCGTTTCCTCCGCCTGCAGGCCAAACCTTGCAGATCGGAGTGTGGCACGGCTTCCGCCGCCTATCTATTTGACCTGACTTACCTCATTGGGAGTAGAACGTCACTGCTTGTGATCACCGACAGGCGCCACAGCATCTTCCTTTTGCGCTATGATGCACTAGTTCCCTTATTCAAAATCCAACAGCCACGCAGTGAATGACCCGCCCTGAGGACAGCTCCAAGAACCCGGATGAACATGCCCCCAGCGAGCCTGCGCGCGTGACCGACAGAGAGGCCGTACCGGAAGGCGCGCCTGAAACGGGCGACGATCCCGCTCCGGCTTTCGGGCAAAGCGGACGAGCCATCCGTGAATTGCTGGCAGCGCTCCGCCATGATCTCGGAACGTCGTGGCAATCGGGCTCCCTCTGGATAAGCAACGCCGCTGCCGCTCTTCGGGAGAAATACGCACGGCCGAAAGAGCAGGAACCAAATCCGACATCCGGAACGGCCGAGCGCTTTTCAGCCTTCCGCAGCAAAGCCCTTTTCCAAATAAAAGCCTGGTGGCATCGGCGGCGCTTTTCACCGCAGGACCGGTCCTCCAGGCGGTGGTCGTGGATAACCGTGGCCGCACTCGCATTATTCGCCTGTGTCCTTGTCCTGGCGGGCGCTCTGACATGGGCATTGAAGGACGTGCCATGGCGGGAGATTGCCGCCGGCACGCTGAAGCCGGTCATCGTCCTGGAAACGGCGGATGGCGCCCCGCTTGTCCGGCAGGGTCCCTATCAGGGGCCGTATGCCGCTTACGACCAGTTTCCGCCGTCCCTCATCGAGGCTGTCCTGTCGATTGAGGACAGGCGGTTCATGAGCCACTACGGTATCGATCCGAAGGGTATCGGCCGTGCGCTGGTCCGGAATTTTCAGGCGGGCTCGGTCGCCCAGGGCGGAAGCACGATCACGCAGCAACTGATCAAGGTGCAATATCTGGAAAGCGACCGAACGCTGAAGCGGAAAATCCAGGAGGTGGTCATCGCATTCTGGCTGGAATGGAAGCTCGGCAAGCGGGAAATCCTGACCCGGTATCTGAACGCGGCTTACCTCGGCTCCGGTGCTACCGGAATGCCGGCCGCCGCACGGATCTACTTCAACAAGGACATCGGAGACCTCGACGTCTCCGAATCTGCCATGCTCGCCGGCCTCCTGAAGGCGCCGAGCCAGCTGAACCCCATCGCCAATTTCGAAGGCGCCCGCCAGCGAACGGCGACGGTGCTCGCCGCAATGGTCGCCAATGGCAAGCTGACGCCCGACGAAGCCGCGGCCGCCAAGGCGAAGTTCGGCAAACTTCGGCCGACGACACCGACGCCCCGCTCGGGAAGCTGGTTTGCCGATTGGATATCGCCGCAGGCAAGCGAGATCGCCGGCACCTCGCCGGGATCGACGACCGTCCGCACGACGCTCGTGCCCCGCCTGCAGCGCATTGCCGAAAAGGTTGTTGCACAGGCTCTGGACGAAGACGGAAAGACGCTCGGCGCAAGCCAGGCGGCGCTGGTGGCGATGACACCCGAAGGCGCGGTCGTCGCCATGGTCGGCGGTCATGACTACAAGACGAGCCAGTTCAACCGCGCCGTTACGGCGATGCGGCAACCGGGCTCCACCTTCAAGCTGTTCGTCTATTACGCGGCCTTGAAAAAGGGACTGACCCTTTCCGACCGCGTCCTCGACGCCCCGATCGAGATCGACGGCTGGTCGCCCGAAAATTCCGGCGGCGGTTACCGGGGTTGGGTGACATTGGCGGAAGCTTTCGCCCGTTCGTTGAATGCCGCAACCGCCGCCCTGGCGCAGGAAGTCGGGCTCGACAACGTCATCGCGGCTGCCAAGGAACTCGGCATCGACACACCGCTCGCGCAGACGCCATCCCTCGCGCTCGGCACTTCGGAGACCAATCTGCTCGATATCACCAGCGCCTATGCATCGGTTCGTCTCGGGAAAGCGCCGGTCGAACCTTGGGGGATTATCGATTTTCAGGCGGCGGGCCAATCGCAGGCCTTCAGGGTGGGCGAAAAGACAGCGCCTTCGATCGATCTGTCACCCTACCAGTCCGACCTCCTTGGCCTGCTGCAGCTCGTCGTCGAACGCGGCACGGGCCGAGACGCGGATCCCGGCACGTTCGCCGCCGGCAAGACAGGCACCAGCCAGAACAATCGCGATGCCTGGTTTGTCGGTTTCACCGAGCCGCTGGTCGTCGGCGTCTGGGTCGGGAATGACGACGACACGCCGATGAAAGGCGTGACCGGCGGCTCGCTTCCGGCTCGGATCTGGCGGGACTTCATCCGCGCGGCGATGGCCGAGCCCGCTCCCGATTTCGATCTGGACAAGGGGCTGGCGGCAGGCGAGCCGGGGACCGCGCCCTCCTGCAACATCACCGCCTGCTCCCGCAGCTACCGATCTTTCCGCGCCTCCGACTGCACCTATCAACCTTTTCGCGGCGAGCGCAGGCTTTGCGAAAGGTGAACGGGCACTCGGGGGCACGGAGCGGCGGCGCACGCCCCCGGAGTAAATTTCCGAAGCCGAATGAAAGTATGAGATTTAACAAAAAACGACCGCTCTGTGATTGCTCGGCGAATGAAGCTTTGCTAGAGCACTCGCATTCCCTGAGCGGCACCATCGCCGCCATCATGGTGGGGCGTCGCCAAGCGGTAAGGCAACGGTTTTTGGTACCGTCATCCCTGGTTCGAATCCAGGCGCCCCAGCCACAACAATTTTGGGTCCGTTCTGGACACATAGGTTACGGTTTATTCCCGAGACATGGGTAACACTTTTGAGCCGAAAGGGTTCGGCAGTGGCTCGAGCCTGCATGTCTGGTCATCGAAATATCCCAGATCGTAATCCATGAAGCTTGCGAGCCAGATATGGTCTTCGACCTGCTTGATGCCGACGGCCTGGCCTGCAACGACCAGGCTGAGATTGTTCTTCTTTCGCTTGTAGCAGATGCGGCCGCATGTCGTGACGGTCACGGTCTGGTTGTGGAACGGATAGTCGAGCTCCGGTAGGCCGTGATAGGGTCGTGTTGAAGCGTGGTGACGCTCTGCCGGGCAAGCCATATCGAGGGCTTGATGAGGCCGTTCGGCGTTGAATTCTTCAACGAAATCGTCAAAGCGGGCCTGCTGCTGCAGGAAATTGGCGCCGGCCGGCTTGGTCGTCTCCAGCTTCAATGTCAGATGCATGCGTTCGTGGCGGCCCTCGCCGAGCTTCGGAGTTTCCGAATCCGCTTTTATCCTGGAAAAACGCGCCGGCGCTACTCGCTTCCTTCCTCCGGACCGGTCTTTGCATCTGCGATCTCTCGGCTTTCCCTCTTGATGGGGCGCGCGACTGGGCAGACTTCTTGCACGAAGCCGTTCAGCGTGTTGGCGAGATTGTTGGGCACGATCGAATAGTGGATGAACTGGCCTTGTCGCTTCTTGGCGATCAGGCCGGCATTCTCCAGCACGCCGAGATGCTGGGAGATCGAAGGCTTAGACATGTCGAAGCGCGACGCGATCTCCCCGGCGGTCAGCGACGTATGTGCCAGATAGGCCAGGATGCGCCGGCGCGGCGCTGAGGCCAGTGCCTCGAAGACGCTCTGTAACGAACCATTCGAGCTCAACGTTTCTTCCATTGGCTCGTTCGACTTCTGCTCCACCACGACCAACCTCGAAAACATCACTACTTAGGTCATTGCCTAAATGCCTAAATTAAGGAATAAGTATTTAGCTTATTAACTAAATATCTCTCCGTCTGCGGCTTTGCAAGGCGTGGGCGACGCAAAGCCTGGAATTGGCAATGTCTACTGTAGCGAAGCAGACCCTTTCTACCGAACGCATGATTTCCGCACCTAGAAGCAGCGCTACCGATGGCGAAGTGGTTTGGGTGCCGGAGAAATCGATCTGGACCGGCATGCTGACATTGATCGCATTGGCTCTCGGCCCACTGACTTTTAGCTGGGACGCCTTAGCACTCTTCGTGATCTCCACGGCGATCACCATCTGCGCCGGTCATTCGGTTGGCATGCATCGCCTGCTCATTCATCGCTCGTTTCATACCAGCAAGGCGGTAGAATACATTCTTGTCTATCTGGGCACGCTGGTCGGCATGGCCGGGCCGTTCGGCATGATCTACGCACATGACATCCGCGACTGGGCACAGCGTCAGCGCGATTGCCACCCGCTACATGCCCATCGCCGCTCGTTCCTCGTCGATGCCTGGTGGCAGATGCATTGTGCGGTGAAACTGCTACATCCGCCCACCTTCGTCATCGAGAAGGCTGTGCGCGGGGACCGGTTCTACCAATTCCTCGAACGAACGTGGATGGCGCAACAGTTGCCATGGGCCGTACTCTTCTTCGCCATCGGCGGCTGCGGTTGGGTGGTATGGGGGATTGCGGTGCGCGTCTCTGTCTCGCTTACCGGCCATTGGCTGATCGGCCACTTCGCTCACCGCCGTGGCCACCAGGGTTGGAGCGTCAAGGACGTTGCGGTCCAGGGCTACAATTTGCCCGCCTACGGGCTAATCACATTTGGTGAAGCCTTCCATGGCAATCACCACGCTTTCCCACAATCTGCACGCCTCGGCCTAGAAGACGGCCAGATAGACCTCGGCTGGACCTTCATTCGGGCTCTCATGGTACTCGGACTCGCCGGCGAGGTGAAGCTGCCCGAGAACACGCAGGCTCGCGACGGGCTGCAACGCGTGCCTGAAGCGGGAGCCTAGATTTAGCCGCCCTGGCTGAGGATACAACCCGGCCAAGTCATGGACTGGCTGCGAGCCTCGTTGTTCTGATGAGAACAGCAATCCTCTGGGTAACCAGGAGAACGGGGCATAGCCTTCAGCCTACCGCTAATTGACTATCCCATCGCCCATCTGATGAGCCGCATCCGAATTGCGCTCAGAATATCGGTATGGCTTTATAACCAAACAGCCGGAAATTCAGGATCGTGAGGAATTTGTGCGCTTCGAGAGTACGATCATTGAAGATGTACTTCTTTTAGCGTCGAAGAAATTCGGCGATCCTCGAGGCTATTTCATGGAAACGTTTCGGAAGAGCTTCTTTGAATCAGAAGTCGGTTCTTTCACGTTTGTTCAGGATAACCGGTCTTATTCGTCAGAGGCGGGAACTGTTCGTGGCCTGCACTTTCAGATCCATCCTCATTCACAGGGTAAACTCGTGTCGTGCTCAAGCGGCGCGCTCCTGGATGTGGCGGTTGATATCCGTATCGGATCGCCGACCTACGGGAAATTCGTCGCGGTGGAACTGTCGGCCGAAAATGCCCTCCAGCTTTGGCTGCCGCCGGGTTTCGCCCATGGGTTTTGTACGCTGACGGCGGATACGGTCATCACCTACAAGGTGACCGACTATTACAGCGCCGAACACGAACGCGGCCTGCTTTGGAACGATCCGGAGCTTGGGATCGAATGGCCAGTCGCTGCAGACAAGGCAATCCTGTCGGAGAAAGATCGGGGGCAGCCTAAGCTCGCCGAGCTTCAATCCAACTTTATTTATGCCGTCAACGACGAATTCGGCAGACGCAGTCGGAGCCTGTGACGGGAATTTTGGGGGGTAGTCGAAAGCATGCGCGTGCTTGTAACGGGTGGGGCAGGTTTCATCGGATCGGCGGTCATCCGCCACCTCGTGCTCGAAAAGGGATACGAGGTCTTGAACATCGACAAATTGACCTATGCCGGCACGTTGAGCTCGCTGAGGTCGGTTGAAGGCAAGCCGTCCTACCGGTTTCTGAAGATCGACATATGCGATGCCGCGGCAATAGCGTCCGCGATGTCGACCTTCAGGCCGGACCGGGTGATGCATCTGGCTGCCGAAAGCCATGTCGACCGCTCCATCCTCGGCGCACGGCAATTCGTTGAAACCAACATACTCGGCTCTTTCACCATGCTCGAATGCGCGCGAGCATATTGGCAGGCACTTCTTCCCCTGGACCGGAGCCGCTTCCGCTTCCTGCATGTCTCGACCGACGAGGTCTACGGCTCCCTCGGAGCGGAGGGGGCGTTCTCGGAAACAACGCCCTACGATCCGAGCTCGCCCTATTCCGCATCGAAGGCGGCATCGGACCATCTCGCCAAGGCATGGGCCCGAACCTACGGCATGCCGGTCATCGTCTCCAACTGCTCGAACAATTACGGGCCTTACCATTTCCCGGAAAAACTCATTCCGCTGATTATCCTGAACGCGCTGGAGGGCAAGCCCCTGCCGGTTTATGGAAATGGCACCAACATTCGCGACTGGCTTTATGTGGAGGATCACGCTCGGGCGCTGGATCTCATCGCCGAGCGAGGCAGGGTTGGAGAAACCTACAATGTCGGAGGCTGGAACGAGCGCAGCAACATCGACGTCGTGAGGCGGATCTGCGCGATCCTCGACGATCTGCAGGCAATCGGCCGCCCCCACGAAAACCTGATCCAGTATGTAGCCGACCGGCCCGGGCATGATGTACGTTATGCGATCGACGCGACCAAGCTGGAAACGGAACTCGGCTGGAGGGCAAAGGAAAGCTTCGAGACAGGCATCGAAAAGACGGTGCGCTGGTATCTGGACAGCGAATGGTGGTGGGCGCCGCTCCGAAAAGGGTACGACGGCAGCCGCCTCGGGCTCCTCAAGGCCGGGGCCGGATGATGCGCGAACCCAGGCGATACGTGGTAACCGGGCTTAAGGGACAGGTCGTCCAATCCCTCATCGAAAACGCGATCGGGCAAAGCGAGGTCGAGATCATTCCGCTCGGCCGACCGGAACTCGATCTGGCCATGCCGGAGACCATCGCGGCGGCGGTCGAGGCCGCTCGTCCCGACCTAATCGTCTCCGCGGCTGCCTTCACAGGTGTCGATCAGGCCGAAATCGACAGGGCAACGGCTTTTGCCGTCAACGCTGCAGGCCCGACGGAACTGGCGCGGGTCGCGAAAACGCTGCAGGTCCCGATCGTTCATCTGTCCACCGACTATGTCTTCGACGGCAGCAAGCCCTCCCCTTATGTCGAATCCGATCCGGTCGCACCGCTGGGCGTCTATGGCCGCGACAAATTGGTGGGCGAGCGGAACGTCGCCGCTGCAACCGAAAATCATGCCATCCTTCGCACCGCCTGGATCTACAGCCCGTTCAGCCGAAACTTCCTGCGCACGATGCTGAAGGCCGCTGAGGCAAGGGAAGAGGTGCAAGTCGTCGACGATCAGATCGGCAACCCGACGTCGGCAATCGATATCGCCGAAGCCATCATGGTGGTCGGGCAGAACCTGCTGGCTTCGAACAACCCCGCCTTGCGCGGCGTCTTTCATATAGCGGGAACGGGCGCGGCCAGCTGGGCGGACTTCGCGGACGAGATCTTCAGAATTTCCGGCGCGAATGGCGGGCCCTCGGCAAGGGTCGTCCGCATCCCCACCAGCGCCTATCCGACGCCGGCTCGGCGACCGGCCAATTCACAACTGGACTGCTCGAAATTGTACAGGCGCCACGGCATCATCATGCCCGATTGGCGGGGCTCAGTGGCAAGCGTCGTCAGGCGCGTTCTGCAGCCGGTTGACCATGCAAACAGAAAATACGGGAGGTGAGTGGATGAAGGGGATTATTCTCGCCGGCGGCAGCGGCACGCGGTTACACCCGATGACGCAGGTGCTGTCGAAACAGCTCATGCCGATCTATGACAAGCCGATGATCTATTATCCGCTGTCGACGCTGATGCTCGCGGGGATCCGCGACATCCTGATCATATCGACGCCCAAGGACATGCCGAATTTCCAGCAGCTGCTGGGCGACGGTTCCAAATGGGGCCTCTCGTTATCCTATGCGGAACAGCCCTCGCCTGACGGTCTTGCGCAGGCCTATATTATCGGGGCCGATTTCATCGGCTCCAATTCGTCCTGCCTGGTCCTGGGCGACAACATCTTCTTCGGCCATGGCATCACCGACCTCTTCAAAAGCGCCATGGCGCGCGAAAGCGGCGCCACGGTCTTTGCCTACCACGTTAACGACCCGCAGCGTTACGGCGTGGTCGAGTTCGACAAGCAGATGAAGGCAGCTTCGATCGAAGAGAAACCGGAACACCCCCGCTCCAGCTGGGCCGTCACCGGCCTCTATTTCTATGACAAGGACGTCATCGATATTGCTGCCAACCTGAGGCCGTCTGCCAGAGGTGAATTGGAGATCACCGACGTCAACCGGGCTTATCTCGATCGCGGAATGCTCCATGTCGAGATGATGGGACGCGGTTATGCTTGGCTCGACACCGGCACGCCCGACAGCCTCCTTGAAGCATCAGAATTCGTATCGACGCTTGAACGCCGACAAGGCGTCAAGATTTCCTGCCCGGAGGAGATCGCCTATCGCCAGAACTTTATCGACGCCGACCAACTCGAATGCCTCGCCAGGCAATATGGAAAGAGCGCTTATGGGCGATATCTAACCGGCCTTCTGGATCCCATTCCGTCGCAGGTCCATAAGCCGCTCAGCTTGGTCGGATAGACTGAAGCGTCGTCGACGCCCGTCAGTTTTTCGCCGGGATCTCCAGGCGCACGACGTTTGTCGACTGTTCCGTCGATGTTTTCGCCGCCTCCAGCGAAGCGGCCAGGTCTTCGATCTTGAACGGCTTCGCCACAACCGGACAGCCGACCTCTGTGCCGGCCTCCAGCTTGTCGCTGTAGCCGGTCATCAGAACAACCGGCAGGTGCGAGTTCTTCCGGCGTATCTCCTCGGCAAGCTCGATGCCGGACATTCCCGGCATCATGATGTCGCTGATCACCGCCTCGATTTCGGGGTGACGCTCCAGAACCTCGATTGCCTCGATGCCGCTTGTCGCCACGAAGATCGTGGAGGCAAGTCCTTCCAGGGCCAGGCGCACCGATTCCAGAGACGATGGGGTATCGTCCACGATCAAAAGCCTTGCCGGAAGATTTACCGTCGGCTTTGCAGGCTCGCGCGCGACCCGCTGTTCGTCTGACCGGGGAAGAAGCAGCGTGAAGGCGCTGCCATGGCCGGCGACGCTCGCGACCTTCACGGCACCGCCGCTGCCCTTGGCGAAACTGTGAACCTGGGTTAGCCCGAGGCCCGGGCCGCCATTCTTCTTCGTGGAGAAAAACGGCTCGAACACCCGCCCCAGATGCTCGGATGCGACGCCTGTTCCGGTGTCTGCTATCGTCAAGGCAACAAACTGTCCTTGAAGTGTCGGATCTTCCGCAGCGCCGTCGAGGACATTTCTTGCCGAAATCGTCACTTGACCGCCGCTGCCCATTGCCTCGCGCGCATTGGTAAGAAAATTGATCAGTGCATTTTCCAGCCCCGCGGGGTCGACGTGAACGGGCCAGATGTCGTCCGGAACATTGATGGCCATGACGATCGTGTCATCGATGGCCTGCCGCAGCAGCGGTCTCAATTCGGTGAGCTTGATGTCCAGCTCGACATGTCCGGCTCCCTGATTGGAGCGCCTCGAGAAGGACAGCAGTCGTTGCGTGATCGCCTTTCCCCTCGTTACTCCCTCGCTCATGTGCGAAAGGAGCTGCGTCACCCGCTGCTCGTCGTTCCGCCTTCTCTTGATGCCCTCGACACCCGATTGAAACACCATGAGGAGGTTGTTGAAATCATGCGCAGCCTGGCCCGTCAGCTTTCCAAGCGCATCCATGCGCTGCCAATTAGCCACGCTTTCGCGTTCGCGGTTCCTTGCGCGAATTTCCCGGTGGAAGAGAAATGCAGCCGAACCTGAGAGCAGCAGCGTGAAACAGCTGGCTGCCGCGAGCAGCAATGTCGCCTTGCGTGCCAGCCTATCGTATTCCGCAACCGGCAGGCCCACCCTCACCCGCCACGGGGTTTCCCCAAGCGCAACTTGGGCAACTCGTACCTCCAGCCCATTCTTGAGCGTCGCCAGGCCAAATTCCGTTCCAGAAAAGCTTGCGAACTCGCTTGCCGCATTGCCGGCAAGCGAGGGGGCGCCGGTCGAAGCGACAAGGCGATCCTGGCCGTCGACGATCCAGGCCGCCCAGGTTTCCGGGAGCCCATTGGCGTAGAGAAGGTTTGTCACGATCGTCGGGCGGATGACGACCGACAGAATGGCTCGCAGCTTGTCATTCCTCTGGATCGGAACTCTCACGGCGAAGGCCGCCTGCCCGCGAGGTCCGATGGAAACATTGCCGATCACAGCGGCCCCCGTGCGAACCAGGGTCCGGTGGCTCTCCACGTCCACGACCTGTTTCTCAGCCGAGCCGTCGAGCGGCGGTGAGGACAGCACGACCTCGCCTTTCTCATCCGATATCCGGATCTGCTCCCATTCAGGCACCCTTTCGCGCAGGCGCCGAGCGGTCTCGGCGAAGGCGGAACGAGGAATCGGCGGATCGAGCCGGGGCGAATCCGCAACGACGGACAGAAGCTGGATCTGGCTTTTAAGCTCCCGCTGAAGCGTCGCGGCCATGATGGTCGCTTTGCTGCGAATGTCGGCGTCGAGCGCGTCCTGCTGTTCCTGAATGAAGAACCTGCCCATCACCGCGGCGAGAATGATGAGCGGGATCAGCGACGCAGTGACGAGGAGGAGCGCTGGCCTGGTTTGATTCAACTGATACTCCGATATCCGTTGTCCACGCTCCATCAAATAGGCCGGAGCCTGAAACTTGCAACGCCAACTTCGGCCGGAGGGCCAGGGTCGCGCCAAATAGCTGGGGAGATCGCACCGATCCGCGTCATTCCCATGGCGATGTCAACCGCTGGCTGTCCTCTCCCCCTGCACGCACGACGACGGCGGCTCGACAGAGCGGGAGGACGCCATCTCTACGCCCCGACTCACCGACCCGGCAGCGGCGCGTCAGCGTGCGGGCCAACAGCGCCACGCCACCGGCCAAATAGACTGCGGCGCCCACCAAAAGCATGACAACGCCACCGGCTTGCTGGTCCATCGCAGCCGATAAGGTCACGCCGAGGCAACTTACTTCATCATCGCCGTAAAGCGGACGCGGCGAAAGCGCCAACAGCGCGCCAAGCAGCGTCATGTGCATGGAGGTAAAGAGCAGACCGAATGTACCGGCAAGCCGCCGCTCCTCCCTGCCCGTCGTCGCTCCACCGAGGCAGGAGAGCCAGAGAGCGAGACCTGCGCCGAGAAAGATGAGTTGCTCCAGCACCGCAATGAGGGGCGAGGTTTCGGACAGGGCTCGGAGGGCGGGAATATGCCAGGTCCACACGGCGAATAGCTCGATCAGCGAAGCGGTGAGCGGCGTAAGCCAGGGCAGATTGGACAAAAGGTCGAAGCGCGTTCCGGAAAGGCCGACAGCAATCAACGGCGCGGCACCCGCCACGACGCCCATATGGGCGATCATGTGCACCGTGAAGGACGCCCGGTCGGCAAGCGGGAGGACGGTCCACAGGACGAACAGTAGAACAAAGCCGGTGATCAGCGCCGCCTTCCTCATGGCTGGCACCCCGCAATGAAGATCATCGGAATGGCCATGTAAAGGACAGCGGCAAAGCTGAGGCCTGACAGCAGCAGCGTCGCGAACCCTTGGAACAAGGTCCGGGCGTTGCGGGTAGCCTCGTCGTGCGGCGGGTCGTCGGAGCCGAAACCCCATTGCCGCCAGGCAAGCCAGGCCGACAGCACGATCATCGCCAGCGCCAGCACCGTTACCACGCCGAGCCCGATCCGCACCGTATCGAACGATATCTCGGATGCGAGGCCCTTGGCGCAGAAGACCGCCACCGTCCCGTAACAGACAAGGAAATGCAGCGCCCAGACGGTCGGGGCGGTGAACAGGGTCCAGAGGGTCTCAACCTCGCGCGGAATGAAGCTCTTCATGTGTTCACCAAAGGAAACAGGCCGAGGACCGCGAAGGTGACCACGGCGGTAAAGGCCATGAAGTGCCAGTAGAGCGCGACGTTGCGGATATCCTGGTCGTATTCCGCGGTCATCCGTCCGGCGATGCTGCGCGCGAGACAATAGCCCTGCATGATCGCGCCGACCATGCCATGCGTCACTGTCCAGATTGCGACGATCCAGACGATGGCCGGATAGACATGTGAGGTCGGATCCATGCCGTGCAGATAGGGACCGGCAAGGCCCGCAAGCGAGGCCGCGATCGAAACGGCGAAGCCCACGATGAGCGCCAAGCGCGCACCCGTTGGGCCCTTCTCGTTGAGTTCGCGCGCCAGCAGCGTCAGCGCCCAGGCGATGACGTAGAGCACCAGCGCCGCCATAGGCCAGAGGACGCCGGGTCCATTGGCGATCGTGGTGAAGTCGTCATGGATGGTCCAGTAGAAGAAATAGCCGAAGATCAGGCTCGCGAACGCCGTGCCGTCGCCGACCATAGTGATGAACATCGCCCACCAGCCGACTGAAGCCGGGCCGGAGACATAGATCGGCAGCGTCTCGCCCAGCCCGACATCGATCTCCGGTGCCTCCGGGATCGGCGCTGTTCCGTTCCAGAGCCAGTGGATGACGGCTATGAAGGTGATGATCGCGAAGACGATCGTGGTGATCCACAATTTGAAGGTCAGCGCGATGAACACTCCGCCGAGCGCGATCGCCGCGATGATCGTCACATAAGAGACGCCGCCGACCCGCAGGCACTGGATCGGCTTCGCGTCCAGAACGGAGGTCACCAGTGTCTCGCGCCTGCCGGATTTGGCATCCGGCAGATAGAAGCGCCCGGCCTCGATATCCGCTTGCAGGTTCGGCTGGTCCCAGAGCGGGTATCGGCTGGTGATGATCGGTACCGAGCGCATGCCCCAGGTTTCCGCCGGATCGTTGGTCCATTCGAGCGTCCCGGAATTCCAGGGATTGAGATCGCGCTCTGCCGGTTGTTGCTTCGGGCGAAAGATGTCGATGACGAAGGTCGCGATACCGGCGGCGAAGACGAAGGCACCGATGGTCGACATGAGGTTGAACCAGTCCCAGCCGATATCTTCCGGATAGGTGAAGACCCGCCTCGGCATCCCGCGCAGGCCGGAGAAGTGCATGGGGAAGAAGGCGGTGTTGAAACCGGCAAACATCAGCCAGAAAGCGGCCCTGCCCCAGGCATCGCTGAGCTTCTTGCCTGTCACGAACGGAAAGTAGTAATAGATGCCGGCGACGACCGGAAACAGCATGCCGCCGATCAGCACGTAATGAAGGTGGGCGACGACGAAATAGGTGTCATGGGCCTGCCAGTCGAACGGTACCAGCGCCACCATGACGCCCGTCAGTCCGCCGATCACGAAGATGATCAGCCCGCCTGCCCCGAACAGCATCGGTACCGAAAAGATCACCCGGCCGGCGAGCATGGTGGCGATGAACACGAAGATTTGCACCCCGGTCGGGATCGCCACCGCTTCAGACGCTGCCGAAAAGAAGGCGAGCGAGATCTGCGGCAGGCCGGTCGCGAACATGTGGTGTACCCAGAGCCCGAAGCTCAAGAAACCCGTGCCGACGGCGGCCAGCACGATCCAGGAATAACCGACGATCGGCCGCTGCGAAAAGGTCGGCACGATCATCGCCATCAGCGCGATCGCGGGCAGGAAGATGATGTAGACTTCCGGGTGGCCGAAGATCCAGAACAGGTGCTGCCAAAGCAGCGGATCGCCGCCCCGCCTCGCGTCGAAGAACGGCCAGTCGAACATCCGCTCCATCTCGAAAAGGATGTCGCCGGCAATCAGCGGCGGAAAGGCGAACAGGATCATGCCCGCGACGATCAGCAGGTACCAGGCGAACATCGGCATCAGGTTGACACGCATGCCGGGCGCCCGGCACTTCATGATGCCCACGATGATCTCGACTGCGGCGGCGATCGAGGCCACCTCGATGAAGGACAGGCCGAGCAGCCAGATATCCGCACCGATGCCGGCATATTCGTCGTCGGTCGCCAGCGGCGGATACATGAACCAGCCGGCGTTCGGCGCGGCGTTGAAGAAGATCGACCCGCAGACGAAGACGCCGCCGATCAGAAAACTCCAGAAGCCGAAGGCGGACAGCCGCGGGAAAGGTAGCTCCCGGGCGCCCAGCATCGACGGCAGCAGGAAGATCGCAACGGCTTCGAAGATCGGCACCGCGAACAGGAACATCATCACCGTGCCATGCAGCGTGAAGGCCTGGTTGAAGAGCTCGGCGGAGATGAAGTCGTTCTGCGGCACCGCCAGTTGCAGGCGCATCAAGAGCCCGAGCAGGCCCGCGAACAGCATGAAGGCAAAGGCGGTGACGCCGTACCACAGCCCGATCTCGCTGTTGTTGACAGACGTCCAGTAGCGGATCCCCTTCGGCGTCTCCCATACCTTGCGGAGCCGTTCCTCCTGCGCCGCCCGCTCTTCCGGCGAAAAATTGCCGAGCTCCTTGGTCATCTGAGCCCTTTCAGGTAGGCAGCTATCCGCTCGATCTCCGCCTCTTCCAGCATGGAGAAGTGCGGCATGTGCGCCTCCGGCTTGACCTGGCCGGGATCGCGTATGAAGCGGGCAACATGCTCCTGCCCATTGGAAAGCGTCCCCGCCCCCACGGAACTGCGCTCGCCGAAAGCGGTCAGATCGGGACCGATCGTCCCCCTCGCCTCCGTGCCGGAAATGGCATGGCAGGCGCCACAACCGTGGCGAAGGAAGAGCGCCAACCCGTCTTTATCCTGTCCGCCGGACGCTTGGCGACGCGCAGCGACCCAGGCCTCGTACGCCTCCGGTTCCATCGCATGGACGGTGAAAGCCATCAGCGCGTGACTGGCGCCGCAGAACTCGGCGCAGACGCCCCGATAGGTACCGGGCTTTTCCGCCTGCAGCGTCAGGCGGTTTTCACGACCGGGTATCATGTCCATCTTGCCGCCGAGCACGGGTATCCAGAAGGAATGGATGACATCGGGCGAATTCAGCAAAAAGACGACGCGCTTCCCGGTCGGTACCCGCACCTCATTGGCCGTTTCGAAAGCGACCGTACCGCCCTCGTCGAGATAGCGGACCCGCCACCAGAACTGCTCGCCTGTCACCTCCACACGGCCAACGCCCACACCCTCACCGAACCAGGGCCGGATGTTGGGCATCAGCCAGACGGCATAGGAAAGCAAGGCTGCGAGGGTTACCGTCGGGAAAACGGCCCCACCCCAGAGGATGATCTGTCCCGCCCCCTTTTCCGAATAGGGTCTACGCTTGCGCGCCGCATGGAACAGCAGGCCGACGACACCTGCCCAGATGACCACGCCGCCGATCAGCATGACGAAAAACAGGTTCGCGACATCGCTCGCCTCGCGGCCAGCCGGATCGAGCGCCGACTGGACGCCGGAACACGACGCCAGGAGCGGAAAGAGAAGAGGAATGAAGGTGGTTGCCCGGATTGCCGGCCGATAACTGCCCGAAATGCCGTGCCGGCCGATGTCTCGTCCTGATCGGATTGGCCGGCCAGCGCCGGTCAAGCGGTCATCATCCATTCGGCAAGCACCCATCACGCCATCGGCCGTCAGCCAGACATTGGGCCGGAACGCGCGACCCAAAGCTTTGTTCCGAGCAAAAGCGGTACGGGTCTAGCCGAAATTCCGGGCCCTGGGCGCAGGGCGAGCAATCATCGACTTGAAGCCTCCGGAATGGACACGCGTGCGCGCAGCCGGATTGTCATGACAATTCCAAGAAACGCTAAGGTCGCAATCGTCCCGATCGCCACTGTCCACCAGATAGATGGCACGACACCTATCCCCGCCAGCAAGATCGACATCGCGAGCGGAGCGACGGCGGACATCATCTGCTTGGCCGACGTCACCCAGCCCATGCGGCTGCCGTAACCGGCCTTGCCGAACAACTCCAGCGGCAGGGTACCACTCACGATGCTTGTCAATCCGGAACCAAGTCCGAAGCAGACGGCGAACAGGATGGCACCTGGGACGGATGGCGTCGTCAACATGAGGATCGCCAGGCCGGACGGGATCAGCGCCGTGGCAATCACCGCCAGCCATCTTTGCGGCAATTCGCGGCCGAAGACCAGGTTGATCAGGCGACTGGCCACCTGCGAAGGACCGAACAGAGAGGCGACGACAAGGCCCGCGGCTCCCATACCCAGCGCCTGGGTCAGCGGGACCATGTGAACGAGGATGGCGGACAACGCATATCCTTCGATGGCGAAGCCAAACAGCATCAGGAAGAACAGCAGATTCCTGTTTGCAACTGCGCGGACCGGCGCGGCCGTCGGAGGTATCGCTTTGGACGCGGACACGGCACTGGTTGTCAGACGCGCCAGGGCGAGATGGACGGGAAAGCAGACGGCCAGGTTCATAGCCGCGAAGGCCAAGTAGATTTCACGCCACGACAGGAAACCGTGCATCCAGGACGTCAGGGGCCAGAACATAGACGACGCGAACCCGGCCATCAGTGTCAGGTGAACGATCGAGGTCTGGGCCTTTTTTCCTCCCGCCTGCACGATGGCGGTGAACGCCGTCGCGTAGAGAACCGCAACGGAAACCACTTCCGTCAACGCCAGCGAAACGGCAAAGGTCAGCGGCCCCGACGACACGGCCATCATCACCAGGCAGGCGGCGGCCAGCAGCGATCCTGCGGCCATCAGGCGTCCCGCGCCAATCCGGTCGGCAAGGGTTCCCGAAAGCGGAGCGGCGAGGCTGCCGGCCAGCAGTGCGATCGAAAACGCTCCGAACACCCACTGTTCCGATCGCCCGATGTCGCGGGCAATCTCCGGAACCAGAATACTGAAGGCATAATAAAGGGTGCCGTAGCCGATGTTCTGCGAGGCTCCAAGGCCAATCAGGGCCCAGAGCGGCAACTTCTGTTCGTTGGGCATCATGCGTGCTCGGTTTCGACCTTTGTCTCGCCGCAACCGCAGCCAGTCCTGCCTTCGGATTTGACTTCGGCGTCAGCGACACAACATGCGTCTACCGTAGCAGGGGCCGGACCTCCGCAACATCCCGAAGACGTCGAGATCCGCGGAATAGCGGCGCAGACGCCTGTTTCGGGAAGCACGAGTTCGACACGTCGCGCGGCGGCATGATCACCAGCGAGTTCCGCGACGACAGACCGCACCTGCTCGTAACCCGTCCTCATCAGGAAGGTCGGTGCCCGGCCGTAAGACTTCGATCCCACGATGTAGAAATCCGTCTCCGGATGCGACAGTTCGTCGACCCCGTGCGGGGGGACGGTGCCACAGGAATGAAGGTTCGGGTCGATAAGAGGAGCCAGTGCCGGCGGCGCCTCAACGGCCGGATCGACGCTCAGCCGCAGCTCTCTCAGGAACGAGAAGTCAGGACGGAATCCGGTGGCTACAATGACCTGATCCAATTCCAGTTCAATCGCCTCCCCATCGGCGGTCGCGGTCACGACGACCTTGTCATTTCTCCTGGTGATGCCGCTTGCCGAAAAGGACGTGAGCATCTTGAGCTTTCCCGCATCCATGGCCTTCTTCGCCGCAAGACCAAGAGCGCCCCGTTCTGGCAGTTGGTCGTTCAGACCGCCGCCCAGCAGCTTGGCAACGCCGTGATTACGAAGCGCCCAATGGATTTCGGTAGACGGGTTGGTCTGCTGAAGCTCCAGCAGCGCAAGGGCGACATTGATCGCCGAATGGCCGCTTCCCACCACAAGCGTCCGCTTGCCCACGAAGTCCGAGCGCCTGGCCCCGATAACGTCCGGTATGCCGTAGGAAACCGGCCCGCCTGCACTCTCGCCAAGGACTGGAATGCCGTTTACGCCCATCGGGTTCGGTTGCGTCCATGTGCCGGAGGCATCGATCACTGCCCGCGCGACGACCTCGTGTTCCCCCTCACCGTCCCGGTATCGGATTGCGAACGGCGCCTCCGAGCGGCCCCCGGAAGAAACCTTGTCCAGGCCCCGGCGGGCGACGGCCGTGACGGTCGCGCCGAGCTTTATCGCCTGCTCGATCGCCGGAACGCGCGATAGAGGCAGCAGGTAGTCATCGACGATCTCGCGCCCGGTCGGCAAGTAGTCAGGCGAAGGAGCGGCCCAGCCATTGCTCTCCAGTAGTCGCCGGGCGGCGTCATCGATATTGTACTTCCATGGCGAGAACACCCGGACGTGGCCCCACTCAAGAAGCGCGGTCCCGACCGAATCTCCCCTTTCGAAAATGACCGGCGTCATGCCAGCTTCAAGCAACCTTGCCGCCGCCGCCAGACCGACCGGACCCGCGCCGACAATCGCGACGGGAAACGTGTCATTCGACTTCATTTTGATCTCCATCGATATTTCTGGAAGTTTCGAAATTATCATATAAAAAAATGCGGTCAGGCGACGACCCTGGTCCTTGGCCCATCGCATCCCTGGTCAGCGCAGCACTCGTCGACGAGGTAGCCGATCAGCGCATTCATGTGGTTGTAGTTGGCGGTACAGATCAGCGTCGTCGCCTGACGGTCCTGAACGACCAGCCCGGTGTCGACCAGACGCTTCAGATGGTGGGAGAGGGTTGACCCCGGAATCTCGAGTTTCTCCTGAAGACGACCGACCGGAAGACCTTCCTCGCCCGCGCGAACCAGGGCACGGTAGATCTGGAGGCGGGTGACGTTGCCGAGGGCTTCGAGCTGAGATGCGGCTTTTTCGATGTTCATGGAAATAGGGTAACGGTGAAACCCGGAGTGGTCAATACTATTTCCACAATCATCGAAATATGTCAGATCGATTTGAGCTTGACCCTGCTTTCAAGCTTCTCGGCGTCTTCTTTGCGTTCGCTGTAGCGATCGGTGAGGTAAGCCGACGCGTCCCTCGTCAACAGGGTGAACTTGACCAGTTCTTCACAGACGTCGACGACACGGTCGTAATAGGAGGACGGCTTCATCCGTCCGTCGGCGTCGAACTCCTGGTAGGCCTTCGCAACCGACGACTGGTTCGGAATGGTGATCATCCGCATCCACCGTCCTAGGATACGCATCTGGTTCACGGCGTTGAAGGACTGGCTCCCGCCGGAAACCTCCATGACCGCCAGGGTCTTTCCCTGTGTCGGTCGGATCGAACCGAGAGCCAGGGGAACCCAGTCGATCTGCGCCTTCATGATCCCGGTCATTGCGCCGTGGCGCTCAGGGCTGACCCAAACCTGGCCCTCCGACCATTGCGATAGCTCCCGCAGTTCCTGGACCTTGGGATGGCTGACGGGCGCCTCGTCCGGAAGCGGCAGGCCTCGCGGGTCGTATACCCGAACTTCGCACCCGAAATGCTCCAGGAGGCGCCGGGCCTCGTGCGCGAGAAATCGGCTGTACGACACCTCGCGCAGGGATCCATAGAGGATCAGGATGCGCGGCTTGTGCGTCGAGAACGCAGGGCGCAGCGCATCGGGATCGGGCATGCAGAAATATTCGGGCGATGCGGCAGGAAAAGTTTCAGGCAATACGCTTTCCTTCGTCGTCGAGGACGCGTTCGCCGTCTTCCTTTGTGAACGGCCCCTTGAACGCGTCCGCAGGCAGGACATCCAAGATCAGCTCGGACGGCCGCGACAGGCGCGTACCCATCGGCGTGACGACGAACGGTCGGTTGATCAGGATCGGGTCTTTCAGCATCGCGTCGAGAAGCTGGTCGTCGGTCAGCTCCGGATTGTCGAGGCCAAGTTCCATGTAGGGTGTACCCTTTTCCCGGATCGCCTGGCGGACGGTCAATCCAGCGTCAGCGATCATCCGGACGAGCTGCTCGCGGGTCGGCGGGTTTTTCAGATACTCGATTACCGTTGGCTCGATGCCGGCGTGCTGGATCAGCTCCAGAGTGTTTCGGGAGGTACCGCAGGCGGGGTTGTGATAGATGGTGACGTCCATGATCAGTCGGCTCCTTGAGCGATGATAGGGGGAACTTCGTTGCGGCGTTCGGCAAATAGCCATCCCGCAAGTGCGGCGGCGATGAGCGCTCCGAGGATCTGGGCAACGATGAAACCCGGCAGATCGGTGGGGCGAATGCCGGAGAAAGTATCGGTGATGCTCCGTGCAATGGCGACCGCCGGATTGGCGAAGGATGTGGATGCGGTGAACCAGTAGGCTGCCGTTATATAGAGACCCACCAGCAGAGGGATCGCGTCGACCCTGAAGCGCAAGCCGCCGAGAATGGTAAGCAGCAAACCGAAAGTCGCAACCGCTTCCGCGATCCATTGAGCCGATCCCGTACGGATCGTTCCTGACATTTGGAGGAGCGAAAGGTCGAACATCGCATGAGCGACCAACGTTCCGGACACGCCGCCGGCTATCTGTGCCAGGATGTAAGGGGTGACCAAAGCGACCTTGAATTCCCGGCGCACGGCGAAAACCATCGTCACGACGGGATTGAAGTGTGCTCCCGAGATCGGACCGAGAATGGTGATCAGCACGAACAGGATTGCTCCGGTCGGTATCGTATTGCCCAGCAGGGACATGGCCGTATCGTCGGTGAGGCGATCCGCCATGATGCCCGAACCGACGACGGTTGCGACGAGGATTGCGGTGCCGAGGGCCTCCGCGACCAGACGGCGTCCAAGATCGACGGCCACGCTCATTCGGCCTTCTGGGAGCTGCGGCCGATCTCGTCCAGCCGTTTCTGGAGTGCCAGCTTGTCGAGGCTTGTCATCGGCAGACTGGTGAAGATGGAGAGACGGTTGTTGAGCATCCGGTACGTGTCGTCGAAAGCGAAGTGCTTTTCGGCTCCGGTCCCCTCGGCGGCGGCGGGATCGGGAACGCCCCAATGGGCGGTCATCGGCTGTCCCGGCCAAACCGGGCACGCCTCGTTGGCGGCGTTGTCGCAGACGGTAAACACGAAGTCCATCTGCGGAGCGCCCGGAGCCGCGAACTCCTCCCAGTTCTTCGAGCGGGCGAAGCTGGTATCGTGGTTCAGGGTCTTCAGGAGCTGGAGCGTGTAAGGGTGGACCTCGCCTTTCGGCTGGGAGCCGGCCGAATAGGCCTTGAACCTGCCCTGGCCGACCCTGTTGAGGATGGCCTCCGCGATGATGGAGCGGGCGGAGTTCCCGGTGCAGAGGAAGAGGACGTTGTAGGTGCGATCAGACATGACGATTGTCCCTGGTGACGTTGTTCCGACTGGCTTGTTTCTGTTTTCCGCTTCAGATGCTCCGGACCGACCGCCAAGCACGATCGCACCGGCCGCTTCGAGCAGTCATGCCTTCACCGCAGCGGGAGCGCAGCAGGCGGCAACCTCCACGGCGGGAGCGCAAATTTCCGGATGGCCGGCGCAGCAGTCCTCCATCAGAAAGCGCACCAGATCGCCGAGGACCTCGATATTCGCCCTGTAGATGATCGAGCGCGATTCACGCTGCTGGAGGATCAGGCCCGAGTGTTCGAGCTCCTTGAGATGAAACGAAATATTGGACGCCGACACCCCTGCCCGCTCGGCAATCAAACCCGCGGCCATGCCCTCGGGCCCGGCGACAACCAGCATCCGGACAATGTGCAGTCGCGTTTCTTGCGAGAGGGCACCGAAGGCGCCTAGAGCCTGCTGTTGATTCAACATTCATACAATCCTTGAAATGTTGAATCAGGGATACTCCAGTGAGGCGGTGTTTGCAAGAGGACCACCGGTGGTGGGGTGCTGGCATAACCAAAATCCGCAAGTACCCTGTGATCTTAACTCTCACACTCGTTGGATCATCCGGTTGCTGTAATCGTCTAGATGGTGCACGAATACTGCATTTCGATCGGAGGCAACCTAATGACCGAAACTGCGCCAAACCGCATTGAGTGCCTGGATGGATTGCGAGGTATCGCGGCGCTATGGGTTTTGATAGGTCATGCGCACCTCTTGACCCGGTTCCGGGTGCCTTTAATCGGGGATCCGGACCTTGGCGTAGATCTCTTCATTGTCCTTTCTGGCTTCTTGATGGTGTTTCATTATCGGCTGCGGGAAGCGAAGGAACCATGGGAGCTACCATCCACGTGGCGAACATTTTGGCTGCGCCGCTTTTTTAGGATCGCGCCGCTCTATTACATCATGTTGATTTTTGCGATTGCCCTCGGCCCCGCGATCTACGAGGCGCGGGTAGTGATCGACGCTTACAACTCCGTTCCGGTGCAGCCGGCAGGGCGTTACCTCGATCAAAGCTTCTGGAATTGGGTGGCGCATCTGACATTCGCGTTCGGCACCATGCCGGGATATGCATATCGAACTGCGCTCCCTGATTGGAGTATCGGCCTTGAAATGCAGTTCTACCTCGTGCTTCCGTTTGTGATGCTCGTCATCAAACGTTTGAACCTCTTTGTGGGCATGGGTGCTGTTGTGTTCGCCGGCCTGGCTGCTGCGGTGATTTCCTATGCGCTTGGATATCGCTTCCCAATGCCTGCATTCTTGCCTTTGAAGATGCATGTCTTCGCGGTCGGCATTTTGATGGCAAGTGTTCTCGGCGCGGACGCGAAGCGTGTCTGGTTAGCCGCCGCTCTGTCGGCGGCGCTTATGTTGATCCCGATCGGCGGCGCAATGGGCGTAATCCATCACGGTGCGCGGCTGGCGATTGTCGGAGTGTTCTTCCTTCTCCTTCATCATCGTGTGGTGTGGCAACCACTCAGGCCGCTGCTGTCGAAGATCAGTAGCTTGCTTGGGAACAGGTTCTTCCATCTGCTCGGCGAGCTCTCGTTTGGCGCCTACCTCGCCCACCTTCTCGTGATGCAACCAGTTATCGCGTATCTTATCGCGAACCATCCGATGTCAAACCCGGCCCGATGGGCTACCGCGCTGGCGATTACCGTGCCGGTCACATATCTGATTGCTGCGATTGGATACAGATGGATTGAGATTCCCGGTCAGGCGCTGGGTAAAGCCCTAACGCGCAAGCGCGCGCTGGCAGCCGCCTAGCCCACCCTTGGAAATTCAATAAAATGGTGGGCCCGGAGGGAGGAAGCGGACACCCCGGCGTAAGCCAAGACTAGAAACAAAAACAAAGCCTTAAATGACTTTTGTGTACGTTTTCGAGCTTATTCTTGTGTACGCTACCAGCGAGAAATGTCAACATCATCGTACAGTTACACAACGTCAGCGATGCCAGCGAGATTGATCGAGTTAGAGAGATTTGAAGCTCCTGCGCAGCCTCTGAAAGTCCCTGCAAATAAGGCTTTCGCCACCGTCCGCTTGGTGTCGGGTGTACCAATGTCGTCAGCGGTTGGCGGTGATGTTGCGGAGGCTGTCTACGACAGTTGACCAAACCAGCCGATGCAGCAACTCTACTAAAGTGGTATCGCGCTCCAAAAATATTCTCTCAGGTTGCGCACGCAGAACTTGTATGCTATTAGTCTAATATGAGCACGAGGCGACTTAAATTCTCCCGTTACGTGTACGTCGCCGAAGACGAAGCCGGACATTTTTGTGTCCTGAACAGTTTCATGGGAGCTATACTAAAACTCCCGCGCTCCGAGATTTATGATGTTTCCATCCTGGAAAAACTAAAATCAAAATGGCGAAAGGAGGAAGTCTACGCCAACCCGGGTTGGGCTTCTGACGAAGTGACTTCGGCGTTACTGATTAACCGCTTGTTGTATTTCGAAGATTTTAATGAGCATGAAGCAGTTGAAGGTGTCCTTAACCAGGAAACGTCCAGTTCATTTCATTTGATTATTCTACCCCATGAAGATTGTAATTTCCGCTGCACCTATTGTTACGAGACTTTTGAGCGCGGGAAAATGTCACGGGGGGTCGTTGACGGCCTAAAAGCCTTTTCGGAGATCGATTTGCTAAGCGGACAGCGTGGCATAACAGTCTTCAACGTCAGCTGGTTTGGGGGGGAACCTTGCCTTGCACTCGATATTGTTGATGAGCTTTCCAGTCATTTTACGCAACTGTGCGAGAAGAGCGGTATTAATTACAGAAGCGGCATGACCACCAACGGGTTCTTTTTAAATAAGGCCACTATGGACCGGCTAACAAAAAATCGCGTTAGTCATTTCCAAGTAACGCTGGATGGGCCATCCAGAACACACGACTTGTCACGCCGTCGAAGAGGAGGTCAGGGCACCTTCGATGTAATATACAATAATCTAAAAGCGATAAATAAGTCGGATATTAAATCGACATTTACAATTAGAGTAAACGTGTCCCCTGACAATTACTTGGACGTTCCTGAATTAATCGGTATGTTCGCAAAAGATTTTCAAGGAGACGAGCGATTTTCTCTGGACTTCCATGGAGTCGGGCATTGGGGTGGACCACACGATGACGGATACCAAATTTTGGATGGAGGGACGGCATTCGACGTCTGTTTGAAATTGACTATGCAGGCTTGTGAAGCCGGATTGGCTCCGGAGCCGCAGAAACGGGTTTTGTGCTCACACGGCAGCGTTTGCTATGCGGGCAAAGAAAACTCGGTCGTGGTCGGTTCAGATGGAACACTTTATAAATGCACTGTGGCGTTTAGCGATGAACGGAACAAGGTAGGGCAACTCAAACAAAACGGGGAGCTTTTGATAGATAGCAGCAAGTGGCAACGATGGGTAGGAAGGACAGCCGGTCAGACAAAGTGCACTACATGCAGCTTTATGCCCTCATGCCAAGGTAAGAGCTGTCCGCTAGAAGCTTTGGATAAAGATGAACCGCCCTGCCCAATGACCGAGCTGCAACTCAGTGAGATGGTCCGCTTTGCGGTCGCATTTGGAGGCCGGAGTTAAAGACCAAAATGACCAATGGAAGGCGAGGGAAAAAGTCATCAGCAAAGGTGGGTAATCAGGAGGATACGATGGAACTGAAAGATAAAATGGTTTCAATTGTGGAGGCTCAACAACAAGTCTTCGCCGGGAAGCTCACAATCTGGAACGCTCGCTTGGAGGCGATGCTAGCCAGTGGCGATGTCCGAGGTGCGATTGAACATCTCGGAACCGCAGTTACCGACGCAAACAACTGCGGGTGCAACAACGGCTGTGGCGGGGTGGTCGGAGGACCAGGCGGAGGGGAACGCAGTTAGCTCAATCAGTCAATTAACGCCGCCAGCGGTGCGATCTTCACCGCTGCGCGGCCCGGACGCCGTCGCGATCAGCGCCTGCGCTTTTCTTCCGTCCCGCCAAGCATATTCACCTAAAGTGTTTAACCGAAATTACTGCCAACATCGCCTTGGCGTCACTTACCGCCTTATTGCAGCGATCATCCAAAATCTTCTGCCCAGCCAACAACGTTTACTCAACGGGTCGAATTGTCGCCGGGCATTACTTCAGAGCCATAAACTGCCTGCGTTTACCTGGACTCCTTTCCACACGGCAAAGCCAATCAGCCACGTCAGCTTCAAGAATGGCTCGGTGACCTGGATCACGCCACATCGAGCTTGGATATGGAAGCTTGGAGGGGGAAGAAGGCGCACACGATCCGAACTAGTGCCCCCAATCTCTGGCAAGTTCCGCAAAGCGTGCGGGGATGACTCCTTGGAACAACTTTGTCCGCTTCCCTCGAGATACCCATTCACGCCCTCTGTGCACAGCAAGTACCATTCTAGTCAGATCGCCTGGGACGGGCGCTGAAACCCACTTCAACCGCAAGGTTAAATTCTTGCTGTAAGCGGGAGTTCGGGTTCTAGCGTTGCTCCTAAAAGTTGATACTCTCTTCGGATCAACGCGAGATTCGATATGGCATTTTCAATTGGTTTGCGGGTTTATCAAGTCACTGTTTACCGGGAGAAGGACAAAGCTCCTTTAAAGCTCACCGAAGACGGCAGCGCCACGGACCTTTTCAGCTTCTTGTTGGATTTTGTCGGAAAGAGGGGTGTGGCCAGTGACCGAGAAGACTTGCAACGAAGCTGGTTTATGGAACAGCGCGGCACACCATCCAGTGAGTCCATACAGGGTTATGTAAATTACGGGACCTACGGGTTCGAGAGCAACCTTGTTGACCGAAAGACTAAGAAGAATAATTACCGCCGCAAACCCGGAGACCTAGAAGAAATACCACTATACTTCAAGTTTTGGATGCCTAAAGGAGAATCCTTTGGCCTGGCGGCATTCCAATCTTTTCAGGCACGTTCCTGCGTTCAGCTTGTCGTCGGCTCGGCATCTGAGATGTTCTCCACAAAATACAAGGGGTATAGGCTTTGGTTCCGTAAGCTAATGCCCGAGGATGTCAAATCGAGCGCGCTGTACTCGGCCCCCGTTAAGCAATTTACATTTGTCAAAAAGACTCTGCCCCAGACAAAGGAGGATCGATATTTGTTCGACGTTGATCCCGACGAGGTCGAATTTGAAGTCTCGATTAAGGCCAAGCGAAAGAGAAGCTTAGGCACATTCCTTTCTTTCAAAGAGAAGGCTGGTCAAAGCAGTTCTCTACTTAAATATGACGGCATCCAATTCGACGAAGCTAAAGCTGAGATAACGGTTGGAAAGAAAAGACGCACAGTTGGGGTGCTTGGCTACAACAGCGATGCAGGAGTGATCGAATTATCAGACAGTGTTCAATTAGGATCGGACGGACATCCCAACTATGAATCAATCCGTCTGGAAACGGACGCAATATTCAAGGATTTCCATTCAACTCTGGCGAAGGGAAAATGAAGGCAAACGTCTTTCATATCCTGCTGGCTCACTTAGCCACGATGAAGGTCGATGGTGAAAACCGTTACCATCGGCCAGATATTTTGTTGTTCTTCGCCGTTCCGCTTCTAGTCTGCATCTTTGTTTGGATCGTGGGCGGAAGGCTCGACAAGGACGCATTCAATGTTTCCATTTCGGTATTTGCCATATTCTCTGCCCTGTTACTTAACGTCCAAATAGCGCTTTTCAGCATCTATCAGCGCGAGTGGAAGGCCAAAGGCGACAGTATTTCGGCAGAAATACAACATGAAAAGGCCCGTTTGCGAAGAGAGCTTTTAGGAGAACTCAATACTAACATTTCCTACCTGATCGTTCTTTCGGTTTTTTCCGTCACTGTTTTCCTAATATTTTTTGTCTCAACCGATATGGACCTAATAGAAACACCCATTTCGGTATACTTATACGGGCATTTTCTTCTAACTTTATTGATGGTGATCAAGCGGGCACACGCTCTTTTCCAGAAGGAATATCAAGTTGAGTGACTGCCGGAGAAACCCTGAGCAGAATTTTGCTCTTGTGGAAAGCCGTCAAAGGAATCGCCAAGTGTACTGGACCTGCTTTACCAGGCACGCATATCGGGATGTATTTGCATTTTTTCCGAATACTTACAGAATAGCCTGCATCAGCGATTCGGGCACCAAGTTCCGACAAAGGCAGTGAATGGAGATCGCATTTTGTAGCCTTGAGCTGCGTGCGCTATTCGAGTCAGCCAAAGCCCTTAGATCAAAGTTTGGAACAGATGCGGCAGAGGCACTCATGACGCTTTTTTCTGAACTTCGAGCAGCAGACAGCGTTGACGAACTTATAGACATCGATATCAGTGACGCGCCCACAGGCACACATTCTATTATCTTATCCGCGAGTGATGACATGCGGTTAAGGATCGAGGCGAACCACGCCAAAATACCTATGGTCGACGGTAAGGTCGCGTGGGACAGAGTTTTCATGATAAAAATTATGGGCGTTCAACATGGCAGCTAATCAGACCAGCTTTGCTCCGGACTGGACAGCGGCACCAGGGCGGACAATCAGAAGGATAATGACTCGGCGTGGTTTGTCCGTTTACGAACTCGCGACAGAGATCAACGTTTCCGAAGCTAAAGCTGAAGCTTTGATCGAAGGGAACGTTCTGATCGACGAAGAATTGGCTGAACGTCTGAGTGCCGCTTTAGGTTCGTCTTCTTCTTTCTGGATTCGGAGGGAAAGTGATTATCGCAATGACCTGCGCCGTCTTCAGTCCACAGAAAGTAGGTCCGAGGCGCTTGATCAGTCTTGGGCGAAATCGTTCCCCATCAGAGACATGCAGAAATTTGGATGGCTTCCGGCAGCAGTTACAAAAAGTAATTGCGACCAGATACTGCGGGATTTCTTCGCTGTAGGTTCCATTCAAGCATGGCAGCAGCGTTTCGCCCCTACCACCGCCCTGGCCGCGTTCAGAACCTCGCCCACGTTTGAGTCCAATCCGGCGGCGGTTACTGCCTGGTTGCGGTGGGCGGAAATCCAAAGCGACACAATCCAGACGCGAGACTGGAATCCCGGCAGGCTAGCGACAAACCTGTCCCAAATGCGTGCGCTAACGCGACGAAATCACCCGTGTAAGTTTATCCCGGAACTCAAGCGGCTGTGTGCGGATTCCGGCATAGCCCTAGTTATCGCGCCAGCGCCAACGGGATGCCGGGCAAGCGGAGCCACCCGATTTCTGTCAACTAAAAAGGCTCTTGTCGTCTTAAGCTTGCGTTACAAATCAGACGATCATTTCTGGTTCACCTTCTTCCACGAGATTGGACACTTGGCCCTACACGCTAAAGACGCGCTGTTTCTCGAGGACGGCAGCGAGATTTCATCGAAAGAAGAGGATGAGGCTAATAAGTTCGCCGAGGAGGTATTGATACCGGCGGACCATCGTCAGAGATTGCAAGACCTCAGGCTGAGATCAGAGGATATTACTCGATTGTCGGTACGGCTGGGCATCTCCAGCGGAATCGTTGTTGGACAACTTCAGCACCTTGGGCGGCTCGGCCGCAACCAGATGAACCACCTCAAAAGGCGATACTCATGGAAAGAGTTTACAACCTCAGTCAGCCTCTAAAATATTCGTAATGCGTGGGGTTTTTCTGCCAATTGCAGAGAGAGTCTTCGAGCGCCTGCATCCCCACCTTAAGCGCTCCATCAATTAGAACCAATTTTTCGTCGAGAGCTTTAGGGCCGATTTTGGCGTCCGAACTTCCGCCCAAGAGCAGTCTCGCGCCCTTCTTGGGGCCAGTTGCATTATGCCAAAGGTAGGCGGAACCTGGTTCAATTGGTGCAATTCCTAGTTTCCCCAACATTGTAAGAAAATCGAAGCGACCCAATCTTCCAAATCTCCGCACGTCGTCCATCGACCGGTACAAGAAATCAAACACACTGTGTGGATTCTGCCCGACCTTTTGGTGAATTTCCCTGATCATGTTCTGATGGTTGCCAAAAGGTCGAACCCACCGGACATAGCTTTCGAAGACGGCAGCAGTTCCCTCCGCTGACGCCGCCTGAAGGCTCTCATACTTTCGGTGATTGCTAAAACGATGCCCTTTCAAATTCTGCTCATTAGCTTCCAACCAGGGTCTAAATCCTGTGGGGTCCTTAACAATAGTATCCCAGTCCCATCGACCGGGGCCGCCGAGCTTCCCGTAAATATTTCTGGCCAGGTCCCAACCGTTTTTGGAGTGCTTGCCAAAGTGAATTGCAATGAAAACGAGCCAATAAGCCTCGTCTATTTTCCCTGCTCGGGAGTTGAGCACCGCTGCCTTAAGTGGGTCAAAAAGGTCCGAGATAGGCTCCATACGAGCAGCAACATGCTTAGCATCCCGAATGTGGAACACATAGTCTATGCGCCTACGACTATCGAATAGTTGGCGAGAGAGGCAGTCGAAGTGGGAATCACTGGACAACCCAGGAAGCTTTATTATATTAAAGTCTACTTCATGGAGTTTTTTCTTAAAAATCTCTACTATTTCATCTTTACTATTGCTCATGATATTGCTTCCGTTTTTTGGACAACGCCTGGCAAGGTCAACTGCCCCGCTTGTTGTTCGCGTATGTCTGCTTCACGCCCACGGATGAATGCGTCGTATACTTTTGAATTCATCAGTTTCTTTTGGTCAACCACACCCCTTAAATTTTTGTGGTCGAACTGCCTTTTGATGAGCAGCAGCCTTGCGAGATCAATCCAATACGGCTCGATGCCTTGAATTTCAGGTAAAATGATACTCCCAGCCCTGATCGTTTCTTCGGCGTTTAGCAGCCACCCCATTGATGAAGAGGGAGAACCCTCCGGCATTGCGGGCATAGCAAGCTTTTCTTGCCACCCCGAAGCTAAGAACTGCTTCGCTGCTGTCTCGTCCCTATCGTAGAGATGTAGGCTGCCTACTGCGTGGCTATAAGTGCCCACATCGTGGCCAGTACTGCGTGCGACATACTCCTGGAGCATCGTGAACGCGAAGACGTCGTGTGGCAGGCCTCGGTAGGCATCATTGGAGCGCATAGATACAAGTGCGTGCAGTTTCCTGCCTCGTGCAAAGAACTGGATCGTGCAGGTACAGGGTACATCATTTTTTCCCATGTCTTCTCTGTCGAACAGTTGAATAACTGCTTGCCTCGTATCGTGCCGATCAGGAGTGTTGATCAGCTCAATAATGGTTTGCACCTGACTGGGAGATGGACCGAACAACCGAGGGCCGTATGCTCCCTCAGCCCGACTGGCTTCCTCCGGCAACTTGCAAAATTTTCGATAACTTGGGATGTAATATTCAACGAAATCAAGTTTATCCGAACCAGAAAAATACCAGAGCGTTTCGCCTAAGCAGCTGTGCAGAGTCGATCTTTGCTCTGTTCTACTAAATCGTGCCCGTGGATTTCTTAGTTTCAAAAGGACGGCAACGGCCTCCCTGTTCGAGCCTTTTGTCGGGCTAACTCGATTATTGCTTTTGAGCAACGCTCGGTAAACTGCACCGAGCAAATCGTCTAACGTGTCCTGCACCAAATACATGTCGGGAACCTGCTCGACCGAATCAAATATACGATACCCACTCAATCTAACCGAGAAATGCTGAACGAGACACTGCTTCGTTGAAGAGCTAACTGGCCCTTCCTGTTTCCGTGTTACCGTTGAGGGCCAATTAACTGAATAACCGTATCACAGGCGGAGCGGTGAATATGAAGGCGGCGTCATGGCTAGTGAATCAAAATTCGGATGCCCGGACGGAGTAAAGGTCGGAGACATATTCGCTAGTTACAAGGAAATGAACCAGAAGAGGGTTCACCGCTCCACGATGGGGGGAATCTCAGGAACGGAGAACGATGGCGCGGACTCGATAGTTATTTCGGGGGGCTACGCAGATGATATCGATTTCGGCGACGAGATAATCTACACGGGCCATGGCGGCCGAGATGGTTCCGGAAAGCAAATCAAAGATCAGGACCTGCGCAAAGGTAATCTCGCGCTTGTGCGAAACGAGATTGAAGGCATACCCGTACGTGTAATCCGTGGTGCAAATTTGGGCAGCGATTTTGCGCCATCCGCCGGATACAGATATGACGGCCTTTACAGGGTCGAGAGCCATTGGGCAGAACGCGGTTTAGCGGGCTTCCAAGTTTGGCGCTTTAGGTTGGTTCTCATGGGCGACCAGCACAGCTTCTCAGTACGCGTCGGCCCTGATGCAGATGGCGTGGCCGGGGGAAACCCGACGCCCGGTCGCAGAACGATCTTAACCCAACGTATAATCAGAGACACCAGGCAAGCCAAAGAACTCAAAAGGAGGTACCGCTATCGCTGCCAAGTTTGCGGAGACTTTATCGAAACTTCCGCTGGCCGGTACGCTGAAGCTGCCCACATCCGACCCCTAGGCCTACCACACAACGGCCCTGACGTATCAGCGAACATCCTTTGTCTTTGCCCGAACCATCACGTCATGTTCGATTTCGGCGTATTCACCATCAATGACGATCACACCCTGAACGGCATCGAAGGCCGCCTGACCGTGAGAAAATGGCATAACGTCTCACGTGATCATCTGCGGTACCATCGGGAGCACTTTTCCGTTGCCAAGTGATGAGATTTCGCTTGGTCACACTCTTGGACCGCCTCTGTTTCGATATCCACTTCAATCCGTAAGCTGTGGATGGAAACTGAAGCTGCAGCCCGCAGGGGCATACCCTCGCGGACGCTTGCCATTGATTGCCAGATGGCGTCCGCAAGGGTTGTTCCTTGCATCCGGACACCCCAGTCTCCGAACATTGCCCAATCGGACAGTTCGGGGTCCCATGCCAGTCATTTTCTACGCTCGCGTTTCCACTGCAGATCAAAACCTAGATCACCAGCTTGCCCAAGCTCAAGCAGCCGGTTTCGTTATTGATGAAATCATTGCCGACCATGGGGTATCAGGCGTCAGCACGAGTCTTTCCGAGCGTCCGCAAGGAAGGCGGCTCTTCGACAGGCTTCGGGCAGGCGATACCCTCGTCGTCCGGTGGGTTGACCGCCTCGGCCGCAATTACCGGGACGTAACCGATGCGATCCGCCACTTCATCCGCCAGGGCGTCATCATCCGAACAGTGATAAATGGCATGACATTCGACGGCGCGACTTCGGACCCCATGCAACAGGCGGTGCGCGATTCGCTCATTTCGTTCATGGCTGCGATGGCCCAGGCTCAAGCAGAGGTGACGAAGGAAGCGCAGAAGGCCGGTATCGCGGCGGCGAAATCCGATAGCCGCAAGTACCCCGGCAAAAAACCGAGTTACACCCGTGTCAAATTTGAAATGGTCCAGGAGATGCTGTCGACTGGTTCTGGGGCGTCCTTCATCGCCCGCGAGACAGGATTGTCGAGGCAGACAATTCTGCGGATCAAAACTGACCCTGTCGCGGCGGAGGCGGCCTTGACGCGATGGAGGCTGTGACCGGTCAGGCATCAGATGAATTTGCTCTCCAGGGAAATTTCCGCCCTCAACTCCCATTGTGTGCGCTGTCTTTTCTTAGTTGGTCTTATGCAACGCCGGGGGCGACCTTCCTCTCAAGGGAGATCGCCATGCAACAACACCAGCTCACGCCCGCCCAAAAGGTCAAAAGAAAAGCGCAAGAAGAACGTCGCCGCCGCGAACGACGGCAGCGCGAAGACGATTATCGACGGCGGATCGAGCGCCTGCGCCGCCAGATTGAAGAGGCTCGAAGACGCCGCCAGCGCCTCATGCTGGTGCTTCTGCTGGCGATCCTGGCCATGCAGGAATCGATTCTGGCCACATTTCGGCGCTCGTATATCGATTGGCCCGACCCTAACCCAGAGCGTGATTGGACGCCCGATCCAAGGAACGACTATACGCCCGCGCCAGATAACGATGACTACTGCGACGGCTACAGTTTCGAGCAGTGGACGCGTATGCTGAATGAGCGCGGTATCAAGCTCAGTCGCAAGGTAGAGCTTCAGGAGGCGTGGGAAGCCGATCCAGAGCGCAGGTTTTTTCCAGAACGCTATCAACTTTGGGGCCACAAGCCATACATCGGCCAGCTCATGTACGACCTCGCATTGCCATATTGGCGGGCCGATGCCTTCGCAGCGATTAAGCTACTTACACCCGTCGAGACGCACAAATATCTCGATGAGGCATACGCAACCGACCCCAGCGATCTTCGCCAGTGCCTCGCAGATCGTGACAGCGACATTGTCCAAGCGTTTCAGACTCGCGCCATTTTGTGGGAGGAACGCAAGCGCCGCGAAGCCGAAGAAGTAAAACGTGACAAGGAATTATCGCGAAAAAGCGACGGTGACCTAGGAATTCCTGAGCCAAATTGACGGGATTTTTCCGAGAATTCCTTGGTCGGAGACCTGCCGACTATTCGTGGCAAGGAGTTCTCTCGAAAATTCGACTGCGTCAAAGGAATTTGGAAGAAAATCATTGATTTTGAATTTTTAGTAGAATTCCTTTGCGAAAAATGGCTATTGACGGAATGATTTTCCCATCCTACCTATTCGTCGTCCACAACGAAAAGGAGCTTGGGCATGGTAATTACAATCTACATCTCTGCGGAGGTGATCCAGAATTCGATGCTCGACACTGGTGACGCGATTGCGGCTTTCACCAGTTGGAAACCGAAGCGACGAGAGAACGTTTTCCGTTACGAAAAGGCGGACATCCGTATCACGGCTGCAAACGGCTCAATCTACCTCATGTCTGAGGCGGAGACGACACAGCCGAAAATTCCATTCACGCCGATCCCCGCTTCCGAGATCGGGGCACTGGTGCGGTCAATGGCTGGCGCTGCGCAACCTGCCGAAATCACCCAAGTGCTGCGACTGCTGAAAGGCGCGATCTGATGGCAGCGCTGCGACCTGACTTCGATCTTGCCAGGAGCAAGATCGTCACTCGGTTCTCGATTTACCGGAGCCGGTACAAGCGATGCAGTCTTTGTATCATCCCGAGCATCGTCAGAAGGCAGGTTTTAGAAAACTGGCAGCAAGCCGTGACTGACCGCGAGCCATTCACAGTGATGGATGCGAAGAGCGTCGGGTCGGCGAGGTGCGGCGATTGCAGTTTGAAGGGATGGCCGAAAGTCTCGGTGGAGAGCGGCACCCTGTTTTTACACCTGGCCAGCAACAACAGAAGGAAGATGAAATGAATCAGCACTTTATGGCATTGAGCCGTGGAGGACAGTATCCCTATCCGGTTGCAACCCGAGAGGGAGCGTCAACCCAATTTCTTATGGACGGTCATGATTTCCTGCAAGTCTGCATGCCGAACATCACCAGGACCGAAGAAACGCAGATCAGGAAAGGCAGGCTGAAAGCCGGGCTGATCCAAGATGGTCCTTTGATCTTGTGGCTGTTTCAGTTCGGCGACAAACTCATTTTCGAATGCCCATTCGACGCCCGCCTGATCGCTCCAGGGCGGCGTAACCTGCCCAACGTGACCAATGACAGGCAGCGATTTTGCTTCGACATCCATCTTGTCGATACGGCTACGAACACAATTCGTGGCTTGCGGGCAATAACGCTGCCGACTGGTTTGACGGTGAAGTTCTTCGCAGCCGTCCAGGACCAGTTGGTTGACCGGCGCGGGCAGGATGCGTTCGCCCGCAAATACCAACAGATGCCTTTGCCATCGCTTGCACAGTTGGCAAAGCTTGAAATTTGCGGCCTTTAGGCTCGCTTAACCCATCCCAACAATTCGAGAAACTTAGCTGACGCTACACGGAGGTACCGTGGCGTCATAACGACGGAGTATGTCTATATGTCTGGTATCAGATCGAAGGAAATCGGCGCGAACGTCTGGAAGACGCCGGAGATCGAGGAGCTGCCCGGCCTCATATCACGGGTCACGCGGTTGTGGGCGGAGATTTCGGAGGCCGACCGCGACCTTGCCTTGCAGGTTGCGTCCATGTTGCCGACGATGAAAATCCGTCGCGTCCGTCATGTGAAAGTGGATGTAGCGAGCTTGAAAACTGAGCAAATCGTAGCATCGACACGCTCTGATTGAGCCTTGTGCCTCACATTCATTACCGCTGTCCTTGGCATGACGCTTTTACGAGGCTCGGCGTAACCAAAATCGATCAATTCCAGAAACAGGATCGTCATGAAGCTTTTCCATTTTACATCACTTGCCCATTTGAATGGCATCCATCGCCATGGCCTGACTGTCGGTGACGTCCCGACTTGTCTCGAACGCCAGACGGGGAAAATCGGCGTGTGGTTGACCTCGAACCCAGCGCCCGATGGACACGGACTGGAAGGAAGCGTCGTCGATAAAAAGGCGGTTCGCTTGACCGTTGAAGTCCCAGATGGTCCGCCCCTCTGGCAGTGGGATGAGTGGGCTGAAGGCCGAGTGACCGCTTTCACACGACATCGGCTTGAACAGGCGGGAGGCGATGCGGCGAGAACATGGTACATATTCTTTGGATGGATAAAGCCCGAAGCGATTACCGAGGCGGTTTTGACGCGAACCGGCGAACCAATAGCAGCTTGGGGAACGTACGATCCGGCCGAAGATAGCTTGCCGGGTGTGCCTTTCTGGCGAAGAGAAGCGTGGCAGAAGCAAATGCTAAAGAAAGTGCGCCAGGCTATAAATGCCCGTTAGTTCTTGGAAGATGCAGGGGACGGCTCCCTTCGTCCCCTGCACCATTGCGCTCTGAGCCACAGAGCGTTTCAGGAAATGGTTATCCACAACATCAAGTCAGAAGAAGAACCGTCCTTTGCCGCCCGTATAATGATGTCATAGACACCTGCGACCGCTGCAAGACCTACAATTTTACCGGTTCCGGTATCGAGTGCCAGACCGGGAGGCAGTGGATTTCGCGCCGCGAATGTGTATCCGCTGATATCGCCAATCGGCATGACGCTGATAGACGTACCAGCGCCAACCTGGATGGGCTCGTAACGAATTTCGAAAGCAGGTTGCTCCGGTTCCAGCGGGGGCACAGGATCAGAAACGGCGGTCAGCGTGCCGCTCGTTGGAGACCGCCAAATGATTTCGCCAGCAGTGGCATCGGTTACCAACAGGACGGAGGCAACTGAGATGGCTTTCAGTATCATGACTTTTCCTTTTTCTTGAAATCAGGTTTCAGCACGAGTTTCGGGCCGGGCGATAGCTCCGGTGTGTCAGGATCGTTCACAGACGTCAGGATGGACCGCAAACGATCACGCTCGATGCCCGCCTTAAAGGCCGCATCCTGCGCTTCACGGGCTTTCCTCTCGGCCTCGTACCGTTGGCGTTCAGCTTCGAGTTGTCTGCGCTCGGCGTCCGTTGCCTTGTCGTGCCAACGGTCGATTTCGCCGCTTAACTCGGAGCGGATTCGTTCAGCCAGTTTTGACTTTCGGAGGCCATCCCACATCGCCCGGATGCGACCGGCCCAACCGCTATATTTTTCGGCATCGACCATTGAGGCCCGCACGTGCTCTTGCTCCTGCCGTGCGCGATCCTGCGCGGCCAGAGCTACGGCAGCGGCCTTGCGTGCCGCCTCCTGTCGGCTGGCAGCGTCGGCGGCGATCTTGGCGGCGTCCGCTTTCGTGCGACCGATAAAAGCCTCACCGTCCGATTTTACCTTCCGGGCGCGCTGGACGACCTGTTGCAGGGCTTTGGCTTGGACTTGCTCACGCTGCCATTCGTCCCTTGATAGGCGGCGGCGCTGAGGGCCGAGACGGGTAAGGCCAGATGGAATGGCGACTGCTTCGTGATAAGAGTCCTGCCACTGCCTCATGGCAGTTTTGTATTGGGCGTCAGCCCGCTTCCCGAGCGCCTTTTGGTCCTCCCCAGCAATGGGACCGGCATCCATAACGGCACGTTTGGCAGTCATCCCCGGATGATATCTAGCTGCTTTAAGAGCAGGATCGGATAGCGGCAGGATATAGGCATGAATGTGCCAGTGGCTTTCGTCTTCGTGCCTAATCACGCTTTTCAGGTCGTCGCCATATTGATCCCTCAACCACGCAACCGTCCGACGCTCCCACTCTTCAGCTTCTCGGCGCTTTGCGGGATCGGCTCTGATCTCGTCCATAGTGTAGGGATGCGAGGCGACCACCGTATGCACCGTTTTTTGATCCTGTCGTATTTTTCGCGATTTACCTCCCTTCACCTCGACCGTGGCGGATGTGACAGCCAAGTCGTGCATTTCCTGGACCGCCTCGACGCCGACACCGTGCACCAAGACAGGTGGCGACGGATTCGAGACATGGACTGAGGCGTCAGGTTTGCGGGACGCCTCGGCAAAAATAAAATCTGTGCCCCGCCCCTGGGCGTCGGCCTTTCGGGAAAATGATTCCAAATGAACGAACTGATAGCCCATGATCGGCCTCAGCCCACGCGTCGGCGATCCAGCTCGGCGTTAAGCAGGCCCTCGACCTTCGCCCAGTCTCCGCCCAGTTGGAGAGCGACGTGTTGTTTCAAGGCGCAAGCTTCATCGCCCCATCCCCGCAACCACGTAGCGACATATCCGTATCGCGGATGGCTCCTAAGCACCTTAAAAGCTCGGGAGAGCATCGTGATTCGTCGTAGCTTATGCTCGGCTGTCCACTCGCTCCGTTCGTCGGCATCAAGTTCCATCCACGTCCTGGCCAGCGTCGGATCGTCATCGCACATCGTCATATAGAGTTCCGAGGCAACGGCGATATGGTGCATGTCGAGGTCGACAATACAACGGATTTGGTGATCGACTGCCTGCAGCCCATCTAAGGAATGCTTATCATCATCAGATGTCGAGGGTTCCGGCGCATACTCGAAATTGACGCCGCCCTTCGAAGCCGCAACGAGTTGCACGCGGGCGAGGAACTGTTTGTCGGACATGTCAGCAATGCCGCCGTTTACTTCGGTCGCGTCTTGCGAGAACGAAGCGTAATCCAAGTCGTCGGACCAGACCACGCCATACCATGATCGAGGCAAGCGAATGACCTTGAGCCGTGCAGGAATTCGAATAGCGCCTCCGACAACGGTCACATCACGTTCGTATTCTTTCATCGATTTGCTCCAGAGATAGGAAAATACTCCTTCAAGTCTGAGAGCAAAAACCATGGGCGGGAAGCAAATTTTGGTACCGGAATCAAAGATGTAGTGACCGACTAACGCATTCTTCGAAGGCGTCGGCCATTCCATGGAGGGGCCTTCAGCCGGACCTTGCCAGGGACCTCTTTCCAGAGAGGACGACTTCATCCAGAACCTGCCGGTAGCCCCCTTCATCGCCGGGGTTGCGATCTATTTTCTTCATGCTGGCCCGGCATGATTGCCAGATTGGAGCTATGCAGCCATCGGGCGCATCGCTGCCAACTCGGCATCCGACAACCAACGCCCTTCACAAATCTGTTCAATGGCCCGCATGACATCCGTTGCCGAATTGGCAGCTTGTAGCGCCTCGGCTTCCGTCAGCGTGACGCCGTAGACCGCTGCCAGGTCGTCGATCACTGGCTTGATCGTCTGCTTCTGCCCAAACGCACCCGCATGACGACGTATCCGTTCACCCGCAATCAATGATACGTTCGCCTTGTTTGCTTTCATCGCCCATTTATGAGCGTCGCCAACTGGTCCGACTTCCAAAAGGTTTCGCTGAATTTGGTTCGCTGCCTGATATTGTATTCTGGTTTCGTTTAATGGATTGGCCGCGATCACCGGGTATTCAGCGGGGGCCGTGGTGCCCGAAACCTTTTTATCTATACACTTATTTTCACACCTCTCGAGGTTGCATGCTTCTGCAGTCACAATCTCAGCCCATCGACTAATGACTGTACGGCGAGATATGCCGCTCGCCTTCGCCAAAGCGGTTTGTGTGATCAGCGTACCGCTGACCTGAAGCCGTCGGTAAGCGGCCAAAAGCTTTTCGAATGTCGAAACACCTTTCGCCTTGCCTGAGTACCGTCCACCCGCCGCCTGTCGCTCTGTGACGGTCTGAAGGCCGTCCACGACGTCGAGGAGCTTGCCACGGTTCACGGTCTTGCCTTTCAGCTTCGCAGGGTCAAAATGCGAGGCCAGGTAATCCGCCACCTTTGCCATGACATAGCTTACGCCCTCTTCTGAGGAGCCGCTGTCCTTCGCGAACGCGGCAAGTGCCTCATGGAGATGATCGGCGAGGACCGCCCTGCTGCCCTTCATTCGGCTATCTGCACGAAAATGCCATTCAGCCAACAGCCTCCGGCCTTCTGTCCGCAGAACGTCGAAAATCTGATTTGATGCGGTAAGGCCGAGACCTGACTGAATTACAGATGCCTTGCGCGCCAAAGCGGCACGGCTGATCCCTGTGTCCACATAATCAGCATATTCCGTCAACGTCGGCCAGACTTCGGCGTTTGGGGTCAATGTAAGCCAAAACGGCGATGTGGGACATTTCATGCGCCCCGTCATGGTTGGCGCAGCAGGGTCGGCACCGATGTCTATCAGAGCGGCAGCAAGCCCACGAGTAACGGCGTCGAAGAGCCGGATGGGTTGCTGGCGGCATCTATTGTCCTCACTTCGCCACACAGCCGCGCCCTGGGGTAACATCCAGATTAAATGTGGCCTTGAGAGTTGCCCGTTGTCGAGCAGGTCGCCGACAACGATGTGGGGCAGGCATGGAATGCGCCCATCGCGAACCGCCTCAGTGAGAAGGAAAAGGCATGCCTCTGCCGTCTGGAAAACGCCGTCGCAGTCGACTCTCAGCGCCGCCAGGAATTCGCGGTTCAGTTCGATGTACGGGTAATCCAACGTCAGCAGCTTCGATTTGCATTGAACGGCCAGATTCGCCTTATCGTCGGAAGCCCGAGCTTTTCCGCCTCTCGGCACCAGCGTGACGAAATACTTTAGCACAGCGTCATCCTCAGATCGCAGCCCCATCTCCCGGAAAGGCCGACGCACACGACCGCCAACCTCCCGTTCAAACCGATGCTCAAAGCCTTCTTCAAGGCGCTTCCTGACGAGATGTTTCTGCTCACTTGCTGCCAAAGCAAATTCATTGAATTCACCGTTATCGAGGGTGCGCTTTTCCCGTGCCTCGCGTTTACGGCGCTGGGCCTCCTCATAACGACTTTCAAATCCTGACATCCCGTTTGAACGGTCTACAGACCGCGCGCCTATACTCGGCCTGCCAAGCGGTCCCGAATTAATGTCAACATTTGTTTTTAGAAAATAGGAGGACTGAAGGTTCTGGGCTGGGCTATTTGCCAGCCCGCCGGTCACGCAGCCGTCAACGGCGGCTTTACAACAACTTCAAGATCGTTCATCATTATCGAACATTCCCTAAGAAAAACCGCCGGAGGGGGCCAACCCGTTGATGGCGGTTTTTTAATGGTCAGACGCGGGCGCGATCAGGTCAAGCCCTCTGTCAAATCCTCTGCCGCAGCCCCGACACTTTGCCTGCCGAATATGCATCCATCAAAGCCATAAAAACCTGCTCTGCGGCGCTCGCATCGAGCGTTTCGTAATCTTCGATTTTCCTCATAAGCGAGGCTATCACCTCAAATCCCGAAAACGTCGGGATACGCGGCATTTCATGAATGATTCGGTCCAGATGACTTTCAAAACATTGAGGCTGAGACATAATGATTTCCAAGTTTTCGATGCAAAAGCGTCACCTGAACCTGAGCCCTTGTCAACGATTTCCTTAGACCAGAGAATTTCCATCATTTTGTAAATGTTGACATTTTCGTAAGTGGCCGTGAGACACTGGAAATCCGGCAGGGGTATCTCGCTCCTTTCCACGTCGATTTTCTCTGACCCTTCGGATCGAGCCGCGTGCCTCGATCCGATCCGCGTAGCGGAACGGAGAGTAATTAGACATGGAACCTTTTCGCTCAGTGACGGCCATCCCGGCGGCTCTTATGCCCTTCGGGCACCGCCATGCCCATTCTGGCCAAGGCGGGAAAGAGCCTATGCCGCCGCGCTGGCCGTCAACCCCTGCCTGCCGTTGAAACCAGGGCAACGATCCCTTCCAAAATTCAATAAAATCCGAACACTCCAGTTAACGAACAGTATCCCATCAACGACATCAAATCTCAGCGAAGGATTCTCAAGAATCCTGTTTTCTGATATATTTTCCTCAATAAATTCAATTGGAAAGCGGAGTTTTCGATGCGCCAGACGATAACCAGAATTAAGGGCCCCACGGTTAATATCGAGGTGCTGGAAGTCCATCAGCAGGACGCGAATGGCGGCACGATCTGGTACTATGCTGCGATTTACATCCAGCGCCACGGATGCGCTGAAAAACGCCTTGTGCGTCGGTCCCGATTGCCCGGAGCGGCGGCGGACCTGAAAAAGGAAATCCAGCGAGACGGTATCCGAGCCTTCGACAGGACGCTGCCTTGACGTGCTCTGCGCGGCTCTTAAATATATTTTGTCGGCCCAGGGAGCCACGGACCGACGCTTTCTCTGCAAACGCAGTGATGCGGCTCATACCAGCGCAATTGGTTGTCGATTGCGTGCCGTTATCTCAACTCAACGCGAAAGCAGAGGAAAAACTATGATTTATCTAATTTGCCAGAACAGCGGAAACGTTTGGGTTTCTGCCGAAAGCATTCAAGTCGCTGTTGGAAAAGTCGGTGAGATCGGCGGAACCGACTACGAATATTTCGACGTGGCGGAATGCGATTGGCGCAACAGCGTTGAGGCTGGTCGCCGTTGGTACTTCAGCGTCTACAAGTCAGACGACGAATTCGCCCCAGATAATGCCAAGGAGCTTGCCGAGGACGGCGAATTCCTTGGCTACATTGCTCTGGTTGAGCGCGAGCGGGCGGAGTAGCGACTATTCCGTCTGACGTCGCCATTCGATGAATGGTGAGAAATCGACACCGCGAGGGGTTGGGATTGCCATTATCCTCTGAACCTCTTCCGGTTGCAGCGGTTTAAAGCCATACTTTGCCCCCACGGACGCGGCTGCGTGACCGCATTGCCGGTCGGCGATGCGGTCACCAACGTTAATCTGGAACCAGCTTTTCGCGTTGTGGCGCAGTGAATGGAACACTTGCCGCTGCGTCTCGTGAATACCGAGCGCCACCATCCAATTCCCCATCTGTTTCTGGGCAGCGTCAGCAGGGTCTTTAGCCCCATGATAGTGAGGGAAAACAAACCCACCCCGGCCCCGCTGTTTCTTTGCAAAATCAATGAAACCGCAATCACGAAGTAATGGATGGATTGCAACAATGCGGACAGACGTTTTCGTCTTGAGGGGCCTGTCAACCTCCTTTCCATTGATGATCAATGGAAGCCGTAAGTCAAAAACCTCGTTCCCCTCAATGGTTACAATGTCAGATGATTGCAAATAGACGATTTCAGAAAGCCGCATCCCTGTCAGAAAACCAACAAGAGGCAACCAAGCTTTATGCGGCTTTCGCATCATCTTAGGAGTGACGCTATCTGCGAGCCATATGTTTAGGGACGTCGGAGGCAGACCTTCCCGATCAATGGCAGGCGCTGCAGCGGCAGGCATTGTCACCTTGAATGACCGGATGTCACGAATTCCGGAGACACCAGCCGTCGCTTTTTCCCAAATAAGTTTGATTTGGGCCACGTGTTCTTTGACCGTCGTTTGAGACAGGCTTTTTATCCGCTTTTCGTCAGGCAATTTGTCATTCTTTGCGCCGATCTGCTTGAGATTCAGCCCGGCGAAAATCGGGTACTTCGTCCGATTTGTGGGAACCTTTGCCATAGCCGTCGCAAAGTCTTGCAAATGTATAGGCAAATAGTAGCTGAGGGGATGATCGCCGACCACATTCAGGAATGCCGCGAACGTGTTTTCAAGCCGCTCCTCATAGTGCACCTTGTCCTTGTTTCCCTTGTCCAGCGCATCTTTTCGAGCATCGAGGATGACACGACCTGCTACGCTCAGTTTGGTGGAAGCGGTTACAGTTCTTTCATCCCGATGTTCGAAAGGTTGAGGCTGGCGCTGCTGGATAGGTTGAATTTGGGGCGATTGAACCTGTGCACCCAAAGAACCGAGAGTGCGAACGACAGACTGAAAGGTGTCGCGCTCCGCCTCCCATGCCACGGAATCCTTTGAAAGCGCATCAGCAATCGTCTGAAGTCTTTGCTTGAAATCTTTAATTGACGCTTTTTCGTCAGCCAGTTCTTTTGCTTTCCGCCGGTAAACGCGGGCCGCTTCAATTTCACCTTCAGATTCTAGCTCGTCAGCTTCCTGAATCGCGGTGGTGATCCTCAAGCCAAGTGGGAAATGGCGTCGATGCAATTCCTGAAGCTCGGCGTTTAGAGCTTTGAGGCTGTGAACAAGGGTTTCTCTATTCATCGTCGGATCGTCCATCAACTGCATGGCCGCACCCGAAAGAATAATCGCCCGTTTCCGTGCCGCAGCGGCAGGAAGAGGCCCCAAATTCACACGGATCGGCGATTTCCCCAATTGCGACTCGACGCTAACCGGAATCCTTTGTTGAAAAGTGAATCCGTTTTCTCGTTTCCATAGATACATTCCGCGCCTCTCAAACCGGCTCGAAATGTGTACGTGGCGGTGTATTTCGCCGTGTACGGCGGAAAAATGCCTTGAAAATTTTCGTTTAAAATCAATAACTTACGGCGATTGGTGGGCCCGGAGGGACTCGAACCCCCAACCAAGCGGTTATGAGCCGCCGGCTCTAACCATTGAGCTACAGGCCCGCCGATCCGGCAGAGGTGGGGCGCAATGGTCCGCCGTCACCTCGAGGTCCGCTCTAACGCAATTCACGAGATGCTACAAGCCGTTGCCGCAATAGCTTCACAATCAACCGGCAGGTAGGCTCGTCTGGCGCGAACAGGCCGAGCCGATTCCCGTTTCGGCGGGTTCGCGCGGCAGACGGAACATGACGGGCGGGTCCGGGAACAGCATTCCCCTTCGCCCCGACAGATCGGAGAGAACATCCATGCGCGTTGCGCTTTCGTCGTCACGTCTCGTCCTTGCAGCCGCATTTGCCGGTGCGGTCGCCGTCTCTTCCGCGGGCCAGGTCCTGGCCCAGGATATCCGCCCCCGCGAACCGGTCATCAATGTGCTCGGCGAGGGCCAGGCCTCGGTGGCGCCCGACATGGCCGTCCTGACGCTCTCGGTGGTTCGCAACGGCAAGACCGCGGAAGCCGCACTTTCGGCCAGCAGCGCCGCCATGAAGGATGTGCTTTCGGCCCTGAAGAGCGACGGCATCGCCGATCGCGATATTCAGACCAGCAATTTCTCGATTTATCCGCAATATCGCCATCCCGACCCGAAGGGTGGCGTCATCGAGCCGCCGCAGGTGATCGGCTATGAGGTGTCGAACACGCTCACCCTCAAGGTCCGCGATCTTCAGAAACTCGGCGGTCTCATCGACCGTTCGGTGAAGCTTGGCGTCAACCAGGGCGGTCAGATCACCTTCACCAACGACAAGCCCGACGACGTGATGACCGAGGCGCGCAAGAAAGCGGTCGCCGAGGCGCTCGCCAAGGCAAGGACGCTGACGGACGCGGCCGGCGTCAAGCTCGGCCGTATCCTGGAAATCAGCGAGAACTCCATGCGCCCCGTACCGCAGCAGATGATGCGCATGGCGATGGCCAAGGACATGGCCGCCGAAGCGGTTCCGGTCGCCGGCGGCGAAAACACCTATACGGTGACCGTCAACGTCACCTTTGCTCTCGAGCAGTAATTACGGGTTGTCGAACAGAGCCGGACGCCCTCCCCAATGGCGCCCGGCCCTCCCTCGCCCGCAGATAAGGCAAAAAATAAAACGCCCCCACCAGATCGTCAGACCTGGTGGGGGCGCTTGTCCTCCGTCAACGGGCGATGGAGACGGAAGGGTTCTTTGGGATGAAGCCTAGCGACGAATGACCGGGCAGCCGCGCTCGTTGGCGAACACGATGCGGTCGGGACCGCGGCGGCCGAAACCGGCAACGATCACAACACGGCGGCCGGCATCCACGACGCGGGCGCGGCGGAGACCCATCCGGCTTGCCTTTTCTTCTGCCAGCCAGGGAGAGCAGCCGCGGGGGCCGCGATCCGGACGCCAGTCACGATCACCGCCGCGATCCGGACGCCAATCGCGATCACGGTCGCGATACTGCACCTGGATGGCGAAGTCCGAGCCGGCGGCAGCAGCCGTCGGGGCCGTTGCGGAAAGGCCGGTGAGCGCGATGAGGGCGGCGACGCCGGCCTTGATGATCATGCTGGTCATAGAATGTTCTCCGAAATCCGGGCCAGGTTCTGCGGCCCCAAAGGTTGTTGCTCTCGCCTTTCCGAGCGATTGGCGCGACCCTAGCCCAAGGGGTCTGAACAACATCCTAACCGGTCATTCAGCCGGTATTCATCTGTCGCTCCTAGCCAAAAGGTCACGGCGAAAGATGCAGCACGACCTGGCGGACATGCGGGTGGTCGCGATGTTCGAACAGGTAGATGCCCTGCCAGGTGCCAAGCGCCAACCGTCCGTCCCTGACGGGAATGCCGAGCGAAACGGCGGTCAGCGCCGCCTTGATATGCGCCGGCATGTCGTCGGGACCCTCTGTAGTGTGGGTGACCCAGCGCATGTCAGGATCGGTGGTCGGCGGCACCAGACGGGAGAAGAAGGTCTTCAGGTCGCGGCGAACATCCGGATCGGCATTTTCCTGGATGATCAGGGAGCAGGACGTATGGCGCACGAACACGGTGAGCAGCCCCTCACCCACCTGCGCGCGGCGCAAAAAGTCCTGCGCCGCGTCGGTGAATTCATAGAGCCCCTGGCCGCTGGTGGAGATCGAAATCACGGTCTGGGGCATGGAGGTCCTTTATCGGCGAAGGCGCCGGCAGCAGAAATAGAAGCGCCGGCAGGGAGACAGCACTCCTATCACCGGCGGGCTACAATGTCAGGAAGGGCTCGAAGCCGCCGAAGATCATCCGTTTGCCGTCAAAGACCTGCGTCCACTCGTTTCCGGAGAACCGCTCGTCCTTCATCACCCTCGCATTGATCTCGTCCCGGCGGGCCCGGCTTTCATAGGTGATCCAGGAGAAGATGACGATCTCGTCCTCCTTGGCCTGCACCGCCCGCGGGAAGGAGGTGAGCTCTCCGTAGGGCACGTCGTCGCCCAAGCATTCCACATAGGACAACGCGCCGTTTTCCATCCACACGGTGCCGGCAAGGCGCGCCATGTCCTTGTAGCGTTCAAGATTGGCTTTGGGCACGGCAAGAATAAACCCGTCGACATAGGGCATGATTTTCCTCCTTGGTTGGGTCAACACCCCAAGGACGTGGGAGGGAAAGCAAAGCCGACAAGGGCACCGGCTTTTTCTTAGCCCTCCAGGGTTTTCACCCGCAAAGCTCAGAAGGGCGGCGAGCACACGCTCGGCCGCCCGTCCGCCTGTCAGAACTGACCCGCTTCAGGGGTGCCAAGCTCCTCGATGGAATCGACCCGGTCGGGATAGAAGGCGACGTGTTCCTTGATCCCGGAGACGGCTTCGTAAGGGTTTTCGTAGGACCAGACGGCATTCCTAGAACGTTCGCCGCCAGCCGGAACGCTGAAATAGGAAGCCTCTCCCTTATACGGGCAGTAGCTCTGGTGGTCGGTCCGCTCAAGGAGCGACATATCCACATCCTTGCGCGGGATATAATGGACCGGCGGATAGGAGGACTCGCGCAAGGTGAGCGAATTGATGCTGTCGGCGATCACCTTGCCGCCGAGCTTCACCACCACCCGCGCCGGATTGTGCGCAACGGTAATCGGGTGATCCGGCCCTGGAATTTTCTGTGCCCTGGCATTCATGGTTCGTCCTTTCGGGTTCGACGCATATCCCCGATATAGGGCGTCCCGAAACGCTACCAAGCGGCCGAAGCGGAATGCTCCGGCCATCGACGGCGAACAATCGCCGCGTCGCCCGTCAGAACGTGGTGATCACGCTGATGCCGGGCGTTTCGGATCTGTCGAGCGTCATCAACCCCGGCACCGCTTCTTCGAGGCTGATCCGCTTGGCGATCAGTTGCTGCGGCTTCATCTTGCCGACCTTCAGCATGGCGACCATCGCGTCGTAGCGCCAGGCCTGCATGCCGTGGCTGCCATAGATCTCAAGCTCATGGCCGATCACCTGCGCCATCGGGATCGAGGGCGTGGCGTGCTCGCCGAGCATCAGCCCGACCTGCACGTGCCGGCCGCGGCGGCGGAGGTTCTTGATCGAATTGAAGCAGGTGACCGGATGGCCGAGCGCGTCGATCGACACATGCGCGCCGCCCCCGGTGATCTCGCGAACCGCCTCGACGACATCGGCGACCGTGCTCGCATTGATGGTTGCGACCGCACCGCATTGGCGGGCGAATGCCAGCTTGTCTTCGGAAAGATCGATGCCGATCGCGTTCGCTCCAAGCGCGGTAGCGATCATGATCGCCGACAGGCCGACGCCGCCGCAGCCATGCACCGCGACCCAGTCTCCAGGCCCGGTACGGGCCTGGTCAGCAACCGCGCGGAAGGAGGTGGCGAACCGGCAGCCGAGGCTCGCCGCCGTCGCATCGTCGATCTCCTCGGGCAGGTGCACGAGGTTGGTGTCGGCATAGTCGATCGCCACATATTCGGCGAAAGAGCCCCAATGGGTAAAGCCCGGCTGGAACTGGTTGGGGCAGACCTGCTGGTTGCCGGAATGGCATTCCGAACAATGGCCGCAGCCAGACACGAACGGCACCGTCACCCGGTCGCCGATCTTGAAGCGCATGACGCCCTTGCCGGTCGCCACCACCTTGCCGGCCAGCTCATGGCCCGGCACATGCGGCAGCTTTATATCCGGATCATGCCCCATCCAGCCATGCCAGTCGCTGCGGCAGAGCCCGCTCGCGCCGACCTTGACCATGACACCGTCAAATGTCGGCTCCGGATCGGGAACAAGGCGGATTTCCGGCGCCTTTTCAAAGGCATCGTAGAACATGGCTTTCATGGCGGGCCTCATCGTGAATGTGGCCGCAGCATAGTCGACGCGGCTCGCGGGTCAATCAACCCACGCGGCGCATATCGGCCGACCACTGCCCGACGCAAGCCTGATCACTATTCCGGAAAGCGGCGCTTGCGCCACTCGCTCCGCGGCACCGGCGCACCGACATTGAATGCGAATGACACGACCTTCGTCGCGTCCTCGTTGATCACACATTGGAAACTCAGATCATACCATTGACCGGCAGCGCGAAAACCGGCGCCGCTAACATTGAGCACCGTTCCCTGCGGCAAGCGGGGCTCCGGAACGTAGTCCGGCCGGTAGGATGCATGGCGCAGTTGCGCGCTTAGTTCCGTCGAGCAAAGCTGGCCGGCACGCACCCCTCGCGGCACATTGCTCATCGCAATCGTAGCAATGGAATCCCCCGTCGCACTCTGTGAAAATAGCGTCTTTGCCTCCGTCAGCTCGGTCGGCTTGCCAGGGGTCGGCGTCTTGGTAGGGTCGTTCTTGGGCGAAGCGATTGGCGGCGCCGTCACGATCTCGGTCTTGGTCGCATCCGGCGAGGTGCCGGCAATGGGACCGTTCTGCAATCCGTTGGCCGCCGCAATGCCGACCTCAGGCAGTTGGATATCATCCGGCACCGGATTGGCCGGTGGTGCCTCCACGACGGCAGGCGCCTCCTTCGCCTGTTTTACCGGTTCGACGGCCTCCGCATCCACCTTGCTCTCGGCAGGTGGGTTGGTCGTTTCCTTCGATGCATTGCCGGTCAGAGATTTCTTCGGCCCGGCATCCTTCTCGCCGAATTCGAAGACGGGGCGCAGAACCGGCAAAGGCTGCTTCTTGGCCTCCTTGGCGGGCGGCGGCTCGGCGGGCTTTTCCTCAGGCGCCGGCGGAGGCGGCGGCTCCGCCTTTTTCGCTTCCTCCTGCTTCGGTGGCTCGGGCGGCGGCGGGGGTGGCTCCGCCTTCTTGGCCTCTTCCTGTTTTGCAGGTTCCGGAGGTTTCTTCTCCTCTGGTTTCGCCTCTTCCGGCTTCTTTTCCTCGGCCTTCTTTTCCTCAGGCTTCGGTTCTTCCGGCGGAGGCACGATCTCGACCTGGACGGTCTCCTCCTTCTGCGGCTCGGACTGATCGACCGGCAGGTGGAAGAAAAGGGCCGCCGCGAAAACGACATGCACCAGGATGGAGGCGGGAATACCCCATCTTATGTCGCCGCGCGGCTTTCCAGATAAATCCGTCATGGCAGCGGATGTAAGATGGAAAGTCGGCCGGATCGAGTCCCCGAGTGATCAAAACAATGCAAGTTCCGGCTTTCCTGGAGAAAGTTGCGCGGACGGCCCTCTCTTGCGCGATTCAATCGCAGTTTACGTCATTGCAAACAAACCGACCATATGGTATGTTTACTCCATGTCAAACGCTCACAGACGCGAAAAACAGCCAGACCACGTGCGGCGATCCCTTCTGGATCATGCGGCGCGATGCGCCGTTTCCGAAGGTCTTGCCAGCCTCACCCTGCAGGCGGTCGCCGATGCGGCCTCCGTCACCAAGGGCGGTTTGCTGCATCATTTCCCGAGCAAGCAGGCTTTGATCGAAGCCGTCTTCGAAGGCCTCCTCGGCAAGCTCGATATGGAGATCGATCGGCTGATGAGCGAGGACGAAACCGATCGGGGCCGGTTCACGCGCGCCTATGTCGACGCTTTTTTCCAGGTGACCCGCGATGGACCCGACAGCCCCTGGGCGGCGCTGTCGATCTCCTGCATGACCGATCCGCGCCTCAGGCAACTCTGGTCGGAATGGATGCGCGATCGGCTCCAGCGTCATTTGCAGACCGACAGTCATCCGGCCTTCAAGCTCGCGCGCTACGCCGCGGACGGCATCTGGCTCGCCAATCTCATGGAAGCGGACGGATTACCGGCGAAAGAACTCGCCGAACTTCGCAACCAACTCCATAACCTCACGAAACAAGAGTAACGGAAATGAACCCCGCAATCCTCACCTACGGCTCGCTTGCCGCTGCCATCGTGCTGGAAGTCGTTGGCACGACCTTCCTGCAGCAGAGCCAGCAGTTCACCCGCGCCCTGCCGACCATCCTCATGGGGCTGTGCTATGGTATCGCCTTCTATCTCCTGTCGATCGCCTTGCGCACCCTGCCGGTCGGCATCGCCTACGCGATCTGGAGCGGCCTCGGCATAGTGCTGATCTCGGCCGTCGGCCTGATCCTGTTCCGCCAGACCCTCGACACCGCGGCCATGATCGGCCTCGGCCTGATCATCTCCGGCGTCGTGGTGGTCAACGTGTTTTCAAGCTCGATCGGGCATTGATTGCGGAAACGGTGCTTCGGACGTATATTTACGGAGATTGATCAGGAGATCACGATGACTGCGATCACTCTGGCGGAAGCAAAAGAAAAACTCGGCGAATTGATTGACCGCGTCGCCCAAGGTGAGACGGTTGAGATTCTACGCGATGGTCAGCCTGTCGCGCAGCTGGCGCCGCCGCGGTCGAAAAAGCAGCCGATCGACTTCGAGATGCTCAAGGCGATCCGGGAGAAAATGCCTCCGCAAAGTGAAGACGCCGGAACATTCATGCGACGTTTCAGGGACGACGAACGCTACTGATGTTCTACATCGATACATCAGCCCTGATTGCTTTGCTGGTGGGAGAGACATCCGTCGAAAGAGTGCTCGACTGGTTTGCGAAGAACGGAGACCGGCGAACTCTCGTCAGCGAGTGGACAATCACCGAGTTTTCTTCCGCACTCTCGGTGAAAGCGAGACACGAACGAATGCCCCAGGAACTGCGGCAACTGGCACTGGCGGGGTTCAATCGCATGGCCTCTCAATCCCTCGAAATGCTCCCGATATTCTCTCGCCATTTCGTCGCGGCCGCGCGGCTCGCCGACGATATCGACGTTGGCCTCCGCTCGGGCGACGCACTGCATCTCGCCGTCGCAATGGAAGCCGGCGCGGAAATCGTTACGCTGGACAAGCGGCTCGCTTCTGCGGCAAACACCCTCGGCGGGCGCAGCATCCTCCTGTAACGGAAAAACCCGGCCTGCTCTCGCAAACCGGGTCTCTGATTTTCCAACCGCTGAAACCGTTAGCTGTCCAGGAAGCTCCGCAGCTTGCGGCTGCGGCTCGGGTGCTTCAGCTTGCGCAGCGCCTTCGCTTCGATCTGGCGGATACGTTCGCGGGTAACCGAGAACTGCTGGCCGACTTCTTCGAGCGTGTGGTCGGTGTTCATGCCGATGCCGAAGCGCATGCGCAGCACGCGTTCTTCACGCGGGGTCAGCGAGGCGAGAACGCGGGTCGTGGTCTCGCGCAGGTTCGCCTGGATGGCCGCGTCGATCGGCAGAAGCGCGTTCTTGTCCTCGATGAAATCGCCGAGGTGGCTATCCTCTTCGTCGCCCACGGGGGTTTCGAGCGAGATCGGCTCCTTGGCGATCTTCAGGACCTTGCGGACCTTTTCGAGCGGCATGGCGAGCTTTTCAGCCAGTTCTTCCGGGGTCGGCTCGCGGCCGATCTCGTGCAGCATCTGGCGCGACGTGCGGACGATCTTGTTGATCGTCTCGATCATGTGCACCGGAATGCGGATCGTGCGGGCCTGGTCGGCGATCGAACGAGTGATCGCCTGCCGGATCCACCATGTGGCATAGGTCGAGAACTTGTAACCGCGGCGGTATTCGAACTTGTCGACCGCCTTCATCAGGCCGATATTGCCTTCCTGAATGAGGTCGAGGAACTGCAGTCCACGGTTCGTGTACTTCTTGGCGATCGAGATGACGAGGCGAAGGTTCGCTTCGACCATTTCCTTCTTGGCGATGCGCGCTTCGCGCTCGCCCTTTTGCACCATCGACACGATACGGCGGAATTCGGCGATCGAGATGCCGGTCTCCGTCGCGAGGTTCTGGATTTCCTGGCGGATGTCGCGGATCGTCGTGTTCTCGGCACGCGCGAACTCCTTCCAGCCGCGGGCGGCCAGATTGGCGATCGATTTCATCCAGTTCGGATCGAGCTCGGCACCCTGGTACTGTTCGAGGAACGAGTCACGCTTGACGCCGTAGGATTCGGCGAGACGCAACAGGCGGCCCTCGTTCTGCATCAGGCGCTTGGAGATATCGTAGAGCTGCTCGACCAGAGAATCGACACGGTTCTGGTTGAGCGACAGCGACTTCACCGCGGTGATCAGCTCGTCCTTGAGTTCCTTGTAGCGACGCTCCTGGGCGGACGACAGCGTACCGGTTGCCGCCAGACGCTGCTCGACCTGCTGGTCCTGCAGCTTGCGCAGCTTCTTATAGGTGTCGGCGATCGTGTCGAGCGTTTCCATGACCTGCGGACGCAGCTCGGCTTCCATCGCGGCGAGAGAAAGGCTCGACTCGTCGTCGTCCTCTTCCTCTTCCTCGAGGTTCATGCCATCGCCGCCGACAGCGGTGATGTCGTCGTCATTGGCAGCGGAGAAACGAGCCTTGCGGGTCTTTTCCTTCTCCTCGGCGGCCTTGCGGTCGGCTTCGATCTTTTCCGGGCTCTGGAACTGCGGCGCAGCCTTGGCTTCGGGACCGGAATAGGTCGTTTCGAGATCGATGATCTCGCGAAGCAGGGTGGTGCCTTCGTTCAGTTCGTCACGCCAGATGATCAGCGCCTGGAAGGTCAGCGGGCTCTCACAGAGCCCGGCGATCATCGTTTCGCGGCCGGCTTCGATGCGCTTGGCGATCGCAATTTCGCCTTCGCGCGAAAGAAGCTCGACGGAGCCCATTTCGCGCAGATACATGCGCACCGGATCATCGGTACGGTCGGTCGGCTCTTTCTTCTTCGCGGTCGCGAGCGCAGTGCTGGAGGTGGTGGCGATTTCGCCGCCTTCGCTCTCATTGTCGTCGCTGTCGCCGTCAGCGTCATCGTCGCTGGCGGTGGTTTCTTCCGCCTCTTCGTCTTCGACGACGTTGATGCCCATGTCCGACAGCATCGCCATCGTGTCTTCGATCTGCTCGGAGGTGACTTCCTCCGACGGCAGCACCGAATTCAACTCGTCCATGGTGACATAGCCGCGCTTCTTTGCGGCTTTGATCATCTTCTTGACGGCGTCGTCAGAAAGGTCGAGAAGCGGACCGTCGTGCGAGCCTTCGCGTTCGTTCTCTGCTTCTTCGTTTTCTTTGACTTTTGTTGCCATGTATTTCGTCGCTTTCCCTGAACGCTACTTTCGCCGCGCTTCGTGGCCACCGGCTGAAGACGGGGTTGACCGCCTTAGTCGCGAATCACTGTCCAACACGTAACGGAATGACCTTTAATTCCCGATTACCATTCGGCGGCCGTTTTTGACTCAGGACCGTCCTACCAGAGGATCACCGGTCATGTTCGGTGCTATTGACCCACTCCGCCTATTTTGCCTTGAAATGGTGATTCCCACAAATTAACGCCCCGTCAAGCATTTCCGTAGGTCATACCCAGGAAATGTCAAAAATACGCCCTTTGAGGGGGTCTAATAGGGGTACGCTCACCAGATTTAACCGATATGTAGGCGGTAGGCCCTGAAAGACAAGGGTTTGCGTAGACATAAAGGCTTATGCTTTTCGTCCGGCATATTCCCTAGCGGGAAGCACCGTCATACTGGGTTACCGTCAGCGTGGCAATGTCGATTTCCGGCACGCATCTCAGATTGATCGCCGCCATCTCCGTACCATTCGGCATCGTCGCCTCGCTGAACGGCGCGACACCGCAACTGGCGCAGAAGTAGTGTGTGATCACATGCTTGTTGAACTGGTAGGAGGAAAGGTTCTCCCGCGGTGTCGCGAGCTGGAACTGGCTGCGTGGGACGAAAGCCAGCAGCACGCCCTTACGCCGGCAGAGGGAACAGTTGCATTCCATCGCGGCGCCGAACTCGCCCTCCGCCTCGAAGGCTATCTTGCCGCAATGACAACTTCCCGAAATCTGCATCAAGCTCCCCACTCAGCCGACTCAACGCCGATACAATAGGGCCACGCCATCGTTCGGCAAGGGGTGAGACTTCCGCGCCGCATGCCCCTCAGCCGTGGCTGACGGCGGCTCCCTTCACCCGACCGGAAAGTACCCCGAACCCATCGATGATCGCTTCCTGGTTTTCCATCCGGAGAATTTCGAGCTGGACTTCGGACAGCGCCCGCAGCAGCGGCTCGATCTCACCCGCATCGCCCGCTTCGGTCGTTTCGGCGATTTCCCGCTCCAGTTCGATTTTCTGGAGCCTGAGCGCCTTGGTGCGCTTATGCAGCGACAGCGCCTGCCGATAGCCTTCACGCGCATCTTCCAGCGCCGCGATCTCGGTCGCAGTCCAGAGCCGTGCGTTGCGCACCTGCTGGTCCAGGGACTTCAGCATCACGTCGAACCCCTCGCCGGCAAGCCTCTGCATCAGGTATTCGCGCGAGAGGCTGGCGCCCGCTGTCGCGGCTGCCGGCAGCATCGCCGACCAGAAACGCTGCAGGTCGCGGTTCTCGAAATCGATCGCGGCGATCTCGTCATATTCCTCCAGCAGAAGCTGGGGATGGTTGACGATGGTGAGCGCCAGCACGCTTTCCCGCAGTGCTGGCAGGTCGCGGTAACCGCGCACAAGGCCGGAGCGCGCGAGCCGGTCCGAAACGCCGGCAGCCCTTCCTGCGGCACGCGGTCCCTGCGGCGGGCCGCCCTGGCCTGGCCTGCCACTGCCCGAACCGCGCTGAAAATTCTGGCGCCGGTCGCCCCCGCCGCGCGGCGCCGGCGCGAAGAAGCTGTTCAGCCGGTCGCGGATGGCCTGCTGATAGTGGCGGCGCACGTTTTCGTCGGCGATGACGGAAACGATCTGCTTCAGCCGCGCCTCCAGTTCGGCGCGTTTTTCCGGCGTATCGAAACTTGCCGACGACGCCTCGCGCTGCCAGATCATCTCCACCAGCGGCTTTGCTTCGTTGAGCACCTTGTCGAACGGCGCGCGGCCCTCATGGCGGACGAGATCGTCCGGATCCTTGCCATCGGGAAGCAGCGCGAACCGCACCGACCTTCCGGGCTTCAGGAACGGAAGCGCCAGATCGGCGGCACGACTTGCAGCCCTGAGGCCCGCGCCGTCGCCGTCGAAGCAGAGCACAGGCTGCGGGGTCATCCGCCAGAGAAGCTCGAGCTGGTTTTCGGTGAGCGCAGTGCCGAGCGGCGCCACGGCATTCTCGACGCCCGCCTGATGCAGCGCGATGACATCCATGTAACCTTCGACGGCGATGATCGTGCCCTCGCCCTGCCCCGGCTTGCCGACACCCTGAGTCCGCCTGGCACGCGAAAAATTGTAGAGCACCTGCCCCTTGTGGAAGAGCTCGGTCTCGTTGGAGTTCAGATATTTCGCCGGTGCGTCCGGCGCCATTGCACGGCCGCCGAACGCGATCACCTTTTCCCGCGACGACAGGATCGGAAACATGATGCGGTCGCGAAAGCGGTCGTAGGAGACCGCGATCCCCTCCCCGTGCACCACCAGCCCGCAGGCCTCGATCTGGTCCTTGGGCACGCCTTTGCCCGCGAGATGTTCCTTCAGCGCATTGCGGCTTTCCGGCGCATAGCCGAGACGGAAGGTCTCGATCGTGCGGCCCGTCAGCCCGCGGTCGCGCAGGTAAGCGCGCGCCTTGGCCCCGACGGCGCTCTGGAGCTGGTCCTGGAAAAACTGGGTCGCCAGTTCCATGACGTCGAGCAGCGTCGTGCGTTCCTTCTCGCGCTTCTCGGCCTGGGGGTCCGGCTGCGGCATGGCGATGCCGGCCATGTCCGCGACCGTCTGCACGGCTTCCGGAAAACTCTGCCCTTCGAGCTCGGTCAGGAAGCGGAAATGGTCGCCCGTGACGCCACAGCCAAAGCAGTGGTATCGGCCCTTCCGGTCCTCGCAATGAAAGCTCGGGCTCTTCTCGCCATGGAAGGGGCAGCAGGCCCAATAGTCGCCGCGCGACACATTGGTCTTCTTGCGATCCCACGTCACCCGACGGCCGACGACGGCCGATATCGGCACGCGGTCGCGGATCTCGTCGAGAAAACTGTTGGAAAAGCGCATTTCTACCTCTTACGGCCAGCTTCCATATAAGCGCAGACCTTCAGGAACGCCACCGCCAAGGGAAATGCTTCCCGCTATTCACAGGGAGCGAACGTGGCAACCGGCTCGCCGGCGCCACTCGGTCAAATTTTTGACGGATCGTGAGCCGGCAAGACTATATTTTTGTAATTTCGCCAGACAGGCGCCTGTGGATTTGGCTCTTTCTGAAGTGGGAAGTGCCGGCAATGGAGGAATTTCCATTGATCTCCGGCACAGGGCGTGTCGCGACGCCTCATACCGTCTCGCCGGCGGCAAGTCCGCAACACAGCAAAGCGAGATCCGGAAGAGCAAAAAGGCGGGAAGCCGATGATCGGATTCCCGCCTTTCGTTTGCCGGTCTTGAAAGTACGGCTTACTTCAGAAGATCCTTCACCAGGCCGGAAGCCTTGGCGAAGTCCATCTGGCCCGGGTGCTTTTCCTTCAGCACGCCCATGACCTTGCCCATGTCGCGCAGGCCCTGCGCGCTGGTCTCGCTGATCGCGGCCTGACAGAATTCGCGGACTTTCTCTTCGGAAAGCTGCTCCGGCATGAACCCCTTGATGACGTCGATTTCCTCGCGCTCCTGCGTCGCAAGTTCGGCGCGTCCGGCGTCCTGGTAGATCTTTGCCGATTCCTCGCGCTGCTTCACCATCTTCTGCAGGATCTGCAGGATATCGTCGTCGCTGACCGGATCCTTGCCGAGACCGCGGTTGGCGATGTCGCGATCCTTGATCGCGGTCTGGATCAGCCGCACGGTCGAAAGCCGGCGAGTGTCCTTGGCCTTCATGGATTCCTTGAGCGCATCGGAAAGCTTGTCGCGCATCATCGTTTTTTCTCCTTGGGAAAAAGCCGGCCGCAGGCATGGTGAATTGTGGCTTTTCCTTGGCATTCACACCGTTGTCATAGACGACAGGTCCGGGCCGATCAAATCAAATCACCCAAACCGTTGAATCCCATAGGCTATAATCCTCGTGGAATTCTTGAGCGGCGAGATTGACCACCTCGTCCGCTTTGTCTATTTTCCGGCACCTGCACGAGATTTAGAGGTTTGGGCTTGCGCCGGGATTTCCGCGCGCCCGTCTCTCACGACCATAGATGGCCCTCGCAGCCTGTCTCTTCAAGGGACGGGACCGGTGAGGCAGAAGGATGGATATGACCGCGACCGCCCCCTGGACAATCAAGAAACCTACCGCATTGCTCGTTCTGGCCGACGGCACCGTGATCGAAGGAACCGGCATCGGCGCGACCGGCAAGGTGCCGGCCGAAGTGGTGTTCAACACCGCGCTGACCGGCTACCAGGAAATCCTGACCGACCCCTCCTATCTCGGCCAGATCGTCACCTTCACCTTCCCGCATATCGGCAACATCGGCACCAACGAGGAAGACGTCGAGGACCTGACGCCGGCAGCAAGGCGCGGCGCGGTCGGCACGATCTTCAAGGCCGACATCACCGAGCCCTCCAACTATCGCGCCGGCAAGGATCTCGACGGTTGGCTGAAGGCCCGCGGCATCATCGGCCTCTCCGGCATCGACACCCGCGCGCTGACCGCCTGGATCCGCCAGAACGGCGCCCCGAATGCCGTCATCGCCCACGACCCGAACGGCGTCTTCGACATCGAGGCCCTGAAGGCCGAAGCTCGGGCCTGGAGCGGCCTCGAAGGCCTCGACCTCGCTAAGGAGGCGACATCCGGCCAATCCTCGCCGTGGAGCCAGAAACCCTGGGTCTGGAACGAAGGCTACGGCGAACTGCAGCCCGAAGACGCGAAATACCATATCGTCTGCGTCGATTACGGCGTGAAGCGCAACATCCTGCGCCTTTTTGCCGGCCTCGACTGCAAGGTGACGGTAGTCCCCGCCCAGACCTCGGCGGAAGACATCATGGCGCTGAAGCCGGATGGCATCTTCCTGTCGAACGGCCCGGGCGACCCGGCCGCGACCGGCGAATATGCCGTGCCGGTCATCAGGGACGTCATCAAGACGGATATTCCGACCTTCGGCATCTGCCTCGGTCACCAAATGCTCGGCCTGGCGCTCGGCGCCAAGACCGAGAAGATGCACCAGGGCCATCACGGCGCCAACCATCCGGTCAAGGATCACACCACCGGCAAGGTGGAGATCGTTTCGATGAACCACGGCTTCGCGGTCGATTCGAAGTCTCTGCCGCAAGGCGTTGAGGAGACTCATATTTCGCTCTTCGACGGCAGCAATTGCGGCCTGCGCGTCACCGGCAAGCAGGTCTTTTCGGTCCAGCATCACCCGGAAGCCTCGCCCGGCCCGCAGGACAGCCACTACCTCTTCCGTCGCTTCATCAACATGGTGCGCGAGAAGAAGGGCGAACCTGCCCTCTCGGAACGCTGATTTCGGCGCTTTGAAAAAATTCAGCGACCCTATTGACCTCAACTTTGGTTGAGGTCCCATAAACGCCCCTGTTCAAGATCGAGCAGGGGTTTTTCATATGAGCGAAATACAGAATGGACGCATTTTTCGCGTCAACAGGTTTGCGGTCCCGGTCGAAGGGCGCGAAGAATTTATGGCGTTGGTTCACAGGACGCATGAGATTATCCGCGCCCAGCCGGGATTCGTCGACGACCTGATCCTGGAACAGGCTTCCATTGCCGGACTGTTCAACGTCATCACCATCCTCCAGTTCGAAGGCGAGCACGCTCTTCAGCCGGTCATTGCCGCAGTCGCAAAATCGGATGAGGAGGCAGGCATCGATCGGCAGGCGCTGAGCCGACGCCTCGGCGTAGAGACCAATGTCGGCTTCTACCACAGGGAGGTTTTACAAGAGCTCCAACCGGCCTGACCAACACCGACGACCCGCTGGCTCTTCAGCGGGTCGTTCTGGCCTGGCGTCTCACCAGCAGCCAGAAGCGGCCGCAAAGCAGAACCGCGGCGGCAGCAAGCCCGGTGACGAAGCCGAACCAGACGCCCTCGCCACGAAAACCGAGCGGGAATGCGAATACCCAGGCGCAGGAGAAACCGATCGGCCAGTAGGCGATCAGCGCCAGCACCATCGGCACCCGCGTATCCTTGAGCCCGCGCAACAGGCCGGCTCCGACCGCCTGCAGCCCGTCGACCACCTGGAACGCCCCGCCGATGACCACGAGCGGTGCGGCAAGGCCGAGCAGCATCTGCGCATCGGGCTTGCGGATATCCACGAAGAGCGAACCGAGTTCATGCGGGAAGAGCGCAAAGAGCACGCTGCCCGTCAATGTGAAGCAGATACTGATCAGCAGGATCGACATGGCCGCCCGTCGGACCCCGAGATGGTCCCCTCGCCCATAGGCGAGCCCGACGCGCACGGTGGCGACCTGAGAAAGGCCGAGGGGGATCATGAAGGCGATCGCGGCAAGCTGCAACGCTATGCCGTGCGCAGCGAGCTCCACTTTGCCGATCATTCCCATCAGCAGCGAGGCCGCGGCAAACAGGCTGGTTTCGGCAAGGATCGTAAAGCTGATCGGCAGTCCGAGGCCGATGACCTCCCGGAACGCAACCCAGTCCGCTCGCCAGAAGCGGACGAAAAGCTCGTAGGCGCGCGTCTCGGCCCTGGCCTCGACATAGACGATCGACAGCAGGCAGCCGACGGTCGCGGAAAACATCGATGCGAACGCGGCCCCTTCGAGCCCCCAGGCAGGGGCGCCGAAATTGCCGAAGATGAAGGCGTAGTTCATCACCGCATTGGTGACGAACATGCCAAGGGTCACGTAGAGGATGATGCCGCCACGCTCAAGACCGCTCAGGAACGCCCGCATCGCCATGAGGATCAGATTGGGAAAAATGCCCCATTGGATGACGCGCAGGTAACTCTGCGCCATCCCGGCGATCTCCGGATCCTGGCCAAGTCCGATCAGGATCGGTTGCGAGAACCATAAAAGCGGAGCGGTCAGGACACCGTAAGCGATCACCACCCACATCCCCATACGCACGGAGCGGCGCACCGAGGCTTGGTCGCCGCGGCCGAGCGCCTGGGCGACCATCGGCACGACAGCGCCGGCAAATCCCGAACCGAAGATGAAGACGATGAAGAACATCTGGCTTCCGAGAACCACGGCCGCAAGCTCGGTCGTGCCGAGCCAGCCGACCATGATGACGTCGGTCGTGTTGATCGCCATCTGGGCAAGCTGTGCACCGACGAAGGGAACGCCGAGCGCAAATGTCGCACGCATATGCGCGGACCAGGAATTGTCCGTCGTCGTCACAGCCATGGTGGTGGAAAGGCTCGACATGACACTCCTCCGCAGACGAAAAAAGCCGCTTCCAGAAACTGGCGAGCGGCGGATGATGCAGCCTATAGAGGAGCATCATCCGTGCGGCAACACTTACAGGCGATTAAGCAGAATTTTTGGACGTCTCTTCAAGAAATCTGATGCGTAAGCTCGGCTTCGAGCGGACCCGCGGCCGTCTTTCGTGAAATCCGGGTCAAAAACACCAAAATGGCACAAGCCATGAAAATCGCCGCCATCATGTACGGCGCCCCTGCGAACTCCATTGCTGCATTCTCTCCGGTAAACGCGCTGAACAGCAGCGTGAAGATCGCCGGGCCAACAATCGTCGTCAGGCTGGTGAGGCTGGTCATCGCGCCCTGCAGCTCCCCTTGCGCTGACGGCGGCACCTTGGCCGAGGCAATGCTGCGGAGCGCCGGATCGGCGACGTTCTCGATCGTCGTGACGAGGATGACGGCGTAAACGACCCACCCCTGCCACGCGAAAGCATAACCGGTGAGGCCGAGGCAGGAGAAACAAAGCCCGAGCACCGCGGTCCTCCATTCGCCGAGCACCGGCACCAGTTTCGGCAAAATGAACCCCATGACAAAGGCGGCGCAGATGCCGAACAGCCCGAGCGACAGGCCGATCTGCCCCTCGCTCCAGCCGTAGCGATAGGCCGACACGAAGGACCAGACCGACGGATAGACCGCATGCGCCAGCCAATAGAGGAACATCACCAGCATGACCCAGCCGATGCCCGGGTAGTGGCGCATCTGGCGCAGGGCGCCCAGCGGATTGGCGCGCTTCAACTCGAACTTGCGGCGGTTCGCCTTGTCGAGCGTCTCCGGCAGCAGGAACCATGAGGCCACGAAGTTGGCGAGCGACAGCAGCCCGGCGCCGAGGAACGGCACGCGCGGTCCGAGCTCGCCGAGCAGCCCGCCGATCACCGGCCCGACGGTGAAACCGACGCCGAAGGCGATGCCGATCAGGCCAAAATTCTTAGCGCGGTTCTCATCGTTGCTGATGTCGGCAATGTAAGCCGAGCAGGTGGCGAAACTACCGCCGGAAATGCCGGCGAGGACACGGCCGACGAACAGCATCCAGAAACTGGTGGCTGCCGCGCAGATCAGGTTGTCGAGCGCGAAGGTGAGGACCGAAGCGAGCAGGATCGGCCGCCGGCCGAAACGGTCGCTGAGGTTGCCAAGCAACGGCGCAAACAGGAACTGCATGGCGGAATAGATGAGCAGCAGCCAGCCACCGTCGACCGCCGCCGCACTGAGGTCGTCGCCGGTCAGCTCGCGAAGGAAGGCCGGCAGCACAGGCATGATGATCGCGATTCCGATGACATCGAGGAAAAGGATCATGAAGACGAGGAAAAGGCCGCGGCGCACAAATTTGGGGTCGAGCATTAAAAATGTCTCTCAAGCAATGGTGTTTTCTGGAAAGACGATCAACTCGCCGGGTGCTTACATAACGGCAAAAGAAAATCGAAACAATACGTGAACATTTCAAAGTTTTTGATGAAAGGCACAACCACCGCGCATCGTTCAGCCGGCTAGGCGATCTCGGTGTCGGGCCGCACCCGCCGACAGGATGTTTCCCGTCCGGAAGGCCGGAAGGTCTCGACAGCCCAAACCGGAGCCCATAGAGATTGAAGGTGACCTTCCTCTCTCCGGCAGACCTCTCTCATGATCGAACTTCTCTGGCGCGGCATCCTCATCGGCCTTGGCGCAACCATGCTGATGGATCTCTGGGCGATCGTCCTCAACAAGGTTCTCGGCCAGCCCAAGGCCAACTGGGCGCCGGCCGGTCGCTGGTTCTGGCACCTGGGGCGGGCAAAAGTCTTTCACGACAGCATCGCGGCAGCCGAACCCTACGAACATGAGCTGACGCTCGGCTGGGCCGGCCATTATGCCGTTGGTCTTCTCTACGGGGTGATCCTCGCCCTGATCGTGGGTCCGACCTCGTTCGCCGCCCCGACCTTCATTCCCGCCTGGATCTTCGGCATCGTCACCATCGGCGCCGGATGGTTCCTGATGCAGCCGGGCCTCGGCCTCGGCTGGGCCGCTTCGAAAACACCGAGGCCGAACAAAGTGCGTCTCCTCAATTTCGCCGCCCATACCGTTTTCGCACTCGGGCTTTACGGCACCGCGCTGCTGATCCGCTAGTCTTCCAGATCCCGTTTCATCCGGTCGAGCATGTCGACCGCACGCGCCGCATAGGCGCCGATCCAGCGGTCGTGGATCGCCTTGATCGGCAGCGGATTGAGGTGGTTCCAGCGCTCCCTGCCCTCGCGCTTCACCAGCACGAGCTCGGCCGCTTCCAGAACCTTCAGATGCTGCATCACCGTGCAGCGATCGAGCCTTGGAAACCGGGCGCAGAGATCGCCCGTCGTTTGCGGCCGATCCTTCAGCTCGTCGAGAATCTCCCTGCGAACCGGAGCCGCCAAGGCCTTGAAAATAAGGTCGTTTTTCTCACCACTTGACATGTTATGTTTTTATAACATGATAGAGGAAGAAACAAGGGAGAAAGATCATGGAACTGAAATTCAAGGTATCCGGCCGGATTTCAAAACCGGTCGAGGAAGTGTTCGAGGCCGTCGCCGATCCGAAGCATCTGTCGGGTTATTTTACGACAGGCGGTGCCAAGGGCCGGCTTGAGACCGGCACCATCGTCACGTGGGATTTCGCCGATTTTCCCGGCGCCTTCCCGGTGGAGGTCGTCGAGGTGGAGAAGAACAAGAAGATCGTCTTGCGCTGGGATGCCAATGACGACGCCCCCACAACCCATCCGGTTCCTCCAGAGGCTAAAAACACCTACAAAACGACCATCACCATGACCTTCGAATCGCTGGAAGATGGCCGCACGCTGGTGACCATCGCCGAGGAAGGTTGGCGCGAAACGCCCGGCGGACTTTCTGCGTCCTACGGCAACTGCCAGGGCTGGTCGCAGATGCTGTGTGCCCTGAAGGCCTATGTGGAATACGGGATCAACCTGCGCGAGGGGATGTATAAGTGATTGTGAGCCGAGCTCCCCCCTCACCAACAAAATCTAGCGCTTAGCTGAAGCCAAGATGCTGATTTTGTAACCTCTCCCGCCAAGGGAGAGGTTAGCCCGCGGCGGCGCGGCACCTTTATTTCTCCCCTTGCGGGAGAGAAAGCGATTTCAACATCTTAGCTGAAAGCTAAGTGTTAGAAATCGCAAGTGAGGGGATTGTCACGGGTCCCCGCAGCATCTGACTGACCTCAGACATTCCCCGAGAACGTATCGCAGGCCTTCATGTCGCCCGTATCGAACCCGCGCTTGAACCAGCGCGCGCGCTGCGCCGAAGTGCCGTGGTTGAAGCTTTCCGGCACGACATAACCCTGGCTGCGCTTCTGCAGCGTATCGTCGCCGATCTGCTGGGCGGCGTTGAGGGCCTCTTCGAGATCGCCGGTGTCGAGGATACCCTTCTGCTGGGTGAACTTGCCCCAGACGCCGGCGAAGCAGTCAGCCTGCAGTTCGACGCGCACCGACATGCGGTTAGCGTCCGTTTCGCTCATCCGCTGGCGGGCCTGGTTGAACTTCGGCAGGATGCCGAGCAGGTTCTGCACGTGGTGGCCCACCTCGTGGGCGATCACATAGGCCTCGGCAAAATCGCCTGCCGCGTCGAAGCGCTGTTCGAGTTCCTTGAAGAAGTTGGTGTCCAGGTAAAGCTTGTGGTCGCCGGGGCAATAGAACGGCCCGGTCGCGGAAGACGCAAATCCGCAGGCGGAGTTCACCTGGCCGGAAAACAGGACCAGCACCGGCTCCTTATATTGCTGGCCGTTGGCTTGGAAAATGCCGTTCCAGGTATCTTCCGTCTCGGCAAGCACCGTGCGCACGAACGCCGTCGTCTCGTCGGTGGCCGGCGTGCGGTCGCCGGTCGTTTGCTGCTGCTCGAATCCCGACCCGTCCATGCCCAGTTCGCCGGACAGCAGCGAAAGCGGATTGATGCCGGTGATCCAGCAGATGATCAGGATGACGATGATCCCGCCGATGCCGAGCCCGCCCCCGCGGCGGCCACCGCCACCGATCGGGATGCGCAAGCCGCCGCGACCGAGCGGACTGCCGCCCATGGAAGCGCCACGCTGGTCCTCGACGTTGTCCGATTGCCGACGGCCTTTCCATTCCATTTTCGCTCACTCCTCTTCGGCGACATCACGCCTGCCGGGCGATATAACGCTGGCGGCCGCAAAAGCGATCCGTCCAGCATCTCATAGCCGAAGATTCGTTCTCAGGCGACCCGCAGAGCCTTCTTGCCCGGCAGGAAAACCGTCAGCAATCCGAGCACCGGCAGGAAGGCGCAGACATTGTAGACGAAGCCGATACCGTACCGGTCGGCAAAGACGCCGAGTACCGCCGCGGCAATGCCCCCGATGCCGAAAGCGATCCCGAAGAAGATGCCGGCGATCATGCCGACCCGGCCCGGCACCAGCTCCTGCGCCATGACGACGATCGCCGGGAAGGACGATGCCATGATGAAGCCGATAATGCCCGAAAGCGCGATCGTTACCGGCAGGTTGGCGAACGGCATGGCAAGCGTGAACGGCAGCACGCCGAGGATCGAGAACCAGATCACCACCTTCGACCCGAACCGGTCGCCGATCGGTCCGCCGATGACGGTGCCGAGCGCAACGGCGCCGAGGAAGATGAACAGCATGATCTGCGACTGCTGCACCGTCACCTGGAAACGCTCGATGACGAAGAACGTATAATAGCTACCGATCGACGCCATGTAGGCATTCTTGGAAAAGGTCAGGAGCGCCAGCACGACGAGGGCGACGGTGACCGTGCGCCTGGAGAGGTTGTGGGCGTTCAGCACGCGCTTGCGGCCCTTGTTGGCAAGCATATGCGCCTTGTACCAGCGCGCCACCCACGACAGGATGACGATGCCGAGCAGCGCGATGCCCGAGAACCATGCGACGCTCCCCTGCCCGTTCGGCACGATGATGAAGGCGGCGAGCAGCGGCCCGATCGACTGGCCGAAATTGCCGCCCACCTGGAAGACCGACTGCGCAAAGCCGTAGCGGCCACCGGACGCCAGCCGCGCGACCCGCGACGATTCCGGATGAAAGACCGCCGATCCGATGCCGATCAGCGATGCCGCGACGACCAGCATGACATAGGACTGGGCGGCCGCCAGCATGAAGAGGCCGATGAAGGTCGAGCCCATGCCGACCGGCAGCGAATAGGGAAAAGGCTTCTTGTCGGTGATGATGCCGATCACTGGCTGCAACAGCGAGGCCGTGCACTGGAATGCAAGCGTCAGGATGCCGATCTGCCAGAAATCGAGGGCATAATCCGTCTTCAGCATCGGATAGATCGCCGCGATCATCGACTGCATGATGTCGTTCAGCATATGGCAGAAGCTGACCGCCAGGATGATCGGCAGCACCGTCACTTCGGCGGCAGTTGCGGAAACGGGTTTGGATGTTGCATCGGCCATGGGATTTCCTCCGCGCAAGCGGTCGTCATCGCGGATGGCCGTTGCTGCAAGTGTCTTGGACGCACATCTAGTCCCGCAAGCCGGGCCTGTCCATGACAGCAAAGCGCCGAACGGTACGCTTCGAGGAAATTCTTGATACCGGCTCTTAAGTTCGCCGTGACGCGAGCCTCTTCTGAAGGACAAGTGCTCCAGCGATACCGGCGAGCGTCAGAAGCAATATCCAGCTCGGGCCGCCGGAGAAAACCACCGCGTTCATGATCCGCCCCGGGATCAGCGTGAACAGGCCGGCGATCCCGATGCCACCGAAATACATGCCGATGACCGCCGCCTTGTGTGCCCGGATATTTTTGGCACGCGCAGCGCTGATTGCCCGCCACACCGCCACGAGCACGAAGACCGACAGGAGATGGATCGGGCTGAAGCCGTAGACGAGGTTGATCTCGTGGATGAAGAAGCTGGAGAGCGAGGTGATAACCATCAGCGCCATCCAGATCTTGCCGAGCAGGCGGTGTATCGGCATGCCCTTAGCGTTCATCAGGATATAGGCACCGAGCACGGTGGCCGGCAGGACGGCTGCGACATGGACCTGAACGGCAAGTGGGGCGTCGAGGAGCGGCTGAAGGTTCATCGGAAATACCTGTCGAAATCATCGTGAAGCTGGGAGGCGATTGAATTGGTCGCCTGTTTCCGCCATGACTCGTCGATCCTCCACCGGAATGGCGCAGACGACGGATAAATTTCGTGAATCACCCGTTCTTGAGTTCCACGCTTCGTGAATTGCAGCTCTTCACCCGTTCCCGGCGTTTCTGGACGACCTTTGCGCTCGTCATCCTGATCTTCGTCGTCAGCGGACCCTACGGCACTTTCGAGCGGATGACGCTCGGTATCCGGCTGGGTTACTGGCTGATCGTGCACGCCGTCACCTGGTCGATCGCCATCTGTCTTTCGGTCATGGCCGAAATCCTGTTGCGGCAACATCTCCAGCATACACTTGCCCGCATGATGATCGGCTCGCTCACCGCCGCCCTGCCGATCGGCTTTGCCCTCGGCGCGATCGACTTCGCGTTTTTCGGCCACGGGATCGAGATCGGCGACGGCTTCAGGCGGGCGCTGGTCGCGCTGCCGCTCTGTGCCCTCTTCTGTCTGCTCACCTACATGGCCATGCACCGACAGATTGCCGTGGTGTCAGCCCCGGCCCCGCCCGCATCACCTTCTTCTGCCTCGGAGCCTCCGGCTTCGCCCTCATCCGGACCCGAAATCCTCGCCCGCCTGAAACCCCATAACCGCGGCGCACTCCTGCGGCTTTCGGTCCAGGACCATTATACCGAGGTAACCACCAGCCGTGGCCGCGAACTGATCCTGCTGCGTTTCGCCGACGCCCTGAAGGAACTCGGGCTCACGCCAGGCCTGCAGGTGCATCGTTCCCACTGGGTGGCCGATGCCCATGTCGAAACGCTGAAACGCGACGACGGCAAGCTTTTACTGATCATGAAGGACGGCTCGGAGATTCCCGTGAGCCGCACCTATGCCGAGGCGGTGCGGACGCGGTTCGGTTAGATTTGCACCGTCGTCGGTTATGCGGCGGTAGCATCCGACCGCCGCGCAAGCGGGAAAGGTATTGGCCGCAATGCTGACGCCGAGAAATAGGCCAGCGTCACGACGATGAATGAGACATATCCATCGATGGCATAGTGCCAGCCGAGATAAACGGAGCTGAGTTGGATGAAGCCTACGTAAACGAAACCCACAATGGCGAGGCGGCGAGAACGTTCAGCCAAGAAAAAGGCGTTGAGCGTGATCAGGCCGACGTGAACGCTTGGGAAAGCTGAGATACCCCCTCCGAAGCCCGGCTTTCCCTCTTCGTACAGGCTCCAGAGATAGGACTGGTAATTCGCCGCAGAACTCGCCCACTGGCTCGGAGCAAGAAAAGCCGTCAACGCCGCAAACCGGGCGTGGTCGCCAGTCACCGCACCGTAGAAGGCCGGACCCGCCGACAAAAATGTACCCGCAAGCACGTTGCCGCACATAATCCAGACGAACAGGAAAAACAGCATATAACGCTGGCGAATGCCATCGGCCGATGGTGATGTCAAGACAAAGAACAGAGTGCCGAAGCAGATGATGAACCACACTACATTGTAGTTGAATTCGACAATGGTACGGACCACGTCATAACCGGCCACGGCATGCAACAGCCGCCAGGGGTCTATTCCGAAAGACAGCCAAGCATCGATATCCGCCTGAATCTTGTCATATTGGAAACCGCCTTCGAGTGCCGGCAAGGCGTTCTTGATCGAGGTGAACGTTCCCTGGAAAACCATCAGGGCCATCATCAGCAGCACGCCGGAGAGCAACGAGGCAATACGCCGAGCGGAAAATGTTCGGCGATAGGCAAGCCGCCGCCGCCTGTCGAAACGCAGTATCAGGATGGAAAGGTCGATGACGATCGCCATCACCGGCATGACGACCGCAAAGACCTGCGGCCACTGCTGGAAATAGAGATGATGCGAAATCATCGCCGTCATGTCGGTTAGGCCGAGAAATATCAGGCCCCCCAGCGAGTACAGGCCGATAAGTACATAGAGCAGTGCATCCTTGCGCAGCCGACACGCGCACCCCCGCGCCAAATCTACCACAAATTGCGCCAACTGCTTTTTGTGCACCATCCATCGCTGCATTTGCTGACGTCTCGATAGAAGCCCCGATTTCCGGACAATGCTGAAATCTGATTAAGACTTCGCTATTGCAACGACCAAAACCGAGCCTCGATTTCTGTCGATTTGGCGATTTATGGGGTTCCGTTCGGGAGAACATTTGCCTATAAGCCGCGTCTAGCCTGAAAAGACATGCGCGCGTGACCCGACCGGTGGTATTCCACACCGCGCCGGTTTTCCGCGCAGGAAAAAAGCGGAAAGATACCCCATGCCCAAGCGCCAAGATTTGAAATCGATCCTCATCATCGGCGCGGGTCCGATCGTCATCGGCCAGGCATGCGAGTTCGATTATTCCGGCACCCAGGCCTGCAAGGCGCTGAAGGAAGAAGGTTACCGGGTCATCCTGGTCAACTCCAACCCGGCGACGATCATGACCGATCCGGGCCTTGCCGACGCGACCTATGTCGAGCCGATCACGCCCGAAGTCGTCGCCAAGATCATCGCCAAGGAACGGCCGGACGCGCTGCTGCCGACCATGGGCGGCCAGACCGCACTGAATACCGCGCTCTCCCTGAAGCGGATGGGCGTGCTCGACCGCTACAATGTCGAGATGATCGGCGCCAAGCCGGCTGCCATCGACATGGCCGAGGACCGCGCCCTCTTCCGCGAGGCGATGTCCCGCATCGGACTTGAAACGCCGAAGTCGATGCTGGCTAACGCCACCGACATCAAGGATACCGACCGTAAAGTCCACGAGGCCGAACGCGCCAAGCTGCGCGAAAGCCTTTCCGGCGCCGATCTCGACAAGGCGCTCGACGCGCTCGAAAACCAGTGGAACCTCGGCGAGACCGACCGCAAGCAGCGCTACATCAGCCACGCCATGGCGATCGCCGCCCAGGCGATCGACGTGGTCGGCCTGCCTGCCATCATCCGTCCCTCCTTCACCATGGGCGGCACCGGCGGCGGCATCGCCTATAACCGCTCGGAATTCTTCGAGATCGTCGGCGGCGGGCTCGACGCTTCGCCGACCACCGAAGTGCTGATCGAAGAGTCGGTGCTCGGCTGGAAGGAATACGAGATGGAGGTGATCCGCGACAAGGCGGACAACTGCATCATCATCTGCTCGATCGAGAACATCGACCCGATGGGCGTCCACACGGGCGATTCGATCACCGTCGCGCCGGCGCTGACGCTGACCGACAAGGAATACCAGATGATGCGCAACGCCTCGATCGCGGTCCTGCGCGAGATCGGCGTCGAGACCGGCGGCTCGAACGTGCAGTTCGCCGTCAACCCGAAGGACGGCCGCCTCGTCGTCATCGAGATGAACCCGCGTGTCTCGCGCTCGTCGGCGCTCGCATCGAAGGCCACCGGCTTTCCGATCGCCAAGGTCGCCGCCAAGCTCGCGATCGGCTACACGCTCGACGAACTCGACAACGACATCACCGGCGGCGCCACACCTGCTTCGTTCGAACCGTCGATCGACTACGTGGTCACCAAGATCCCGCGTTTTGCCTTTGAAAAATTCCCGGGCGCTTCGCCGGTCCTGACCACTGCGATGAAGTCGGTCGGCGAAGTCATGGCGATCGGCCGCACATTCGCGGAATCGCTGCAGAAGGCGTTGCGCGGCCTCGAAATCGGCCTGACCGGCCTCGACGAGATCGAAATCCCCGGCTTCGAGGAAGGCGAGAATTCCAAGAACGCCATCCGCGCCGCGATCGGCACGCCGACCCCGGACCGGCTGCGCATGGTCGCCCAGGCGCTGCGCCTTGGCCTCACCGAGGGCGAAGTCCACGAGGCCTGCAAGATCGACCCGTGGTTCATCGCCCAGCTGAAGGCGATCACCGACATGGAGGCCCGCATCCGCGAGCACGGCCTGCCGGACGACGCCGAAAACCTGCGCATGCTGAAGGCCATGGGCTTCTCGGATGCCCGCCTCGCAAGCCTCACCAAAAAACGCCCGAAGGAAGTCGCCGAGCTCCGCAACAGCTTGAACGTCCGCCCCGTCTTCAAGCGCATCGACACCTGCGCCGCCGAATTCGCCTCGCCGACCGCCTACATGTACTCGACCTACGAAACGCCCTTCGTCGGCAGTCTGCGTTCGGAAGCGGAAGTCTCGGCCGCCAAGAAGGTCGTCATCCTCGGCGGCGGTCCGAACCGCATCGGCCAGGGCATCGAGTTCGACTATTGCTGCTGCCACGCCGCCTTCGCGCTGAAGGATGCCGGCTATGAAGCGATCATGATCAACTGCAACCCCGAAACCGTGTCGACCGACTACGACACGTCGGACCGCCTCTATTTCGAGCCGCTGACCGCTGAAGACGTCATCGAAATCCTGCGCGCCGAGCAGGAAAAGGGCGAAGTGGTCGGCGTCATCGTCCAGTTCGGCGGCCAGACGCCGCTGAAGCTTGCCGAGGCGCTCGAAAAGAACGGCATCCCGATCCTCGGCACCGCGCCCGACATGATCGACCTTGCCGAAGACCGCGACCGTTTCCAGAAGCTTCTGATGAAGCTCGATTTGAATCAGCCGAACAACGGCATCGCCTATTCCGTCGAGCAGGCCCGCCTCGTCGCCGCCGAAATCGGTTTCCCGCTGGTCGTGCGCCCGTCCTACGTTCTCGGCGGCCGCGCCATGCAGATCATCCACTCGGAATCGATGCTGCAGACCTACCTGCTCGACACCGTGCCGGGCCTGGTGCCGGAAGACATCAAGCAGCGTTACCCGAACGACAAGACCGGCCAGATCAACACCCTGCTCGGCAAGAACCCGCTTCTGTTCGACAGCTACCTGAGCAATGCGATCGAAGTCGACGTCGATTGCGTCTGCGACGGCACCGACGTTTATGTCGCCGGCATCATGGAACATATCGAGGAGGCCGGCATCCATTCGGGCGACAGCGCCTGCTCGCTGCCGCCGCGCACCCTTTCGCCGGAAATGATCGACGAGCTGGAGCGCCAGGCCAAGGCCATGGCCAAGGCCCTGCATGTCGTCGGCCTGATGAACGTGCAGTTCGCCATCAAGGACGGCACGGTCTACGTGCTGGAAGTCAACCCGCGCGCCTCGCGCACCGTGCCATTCGTCGCAAAGACCATCGGCGCGCCGATCGCCAAGATCGCCGCCCGCGTCATGGCCGGCGAAAAGCTCGACGCGACGTTTGCCGCCTACGGTACCAAGCCGGATCCGCGTGCGCTGAAGCACATCGCGGTCAAGGAAGCGGTCTTCCCGTTCGCCCGCTTCCCAGGTGTCGACATCCTGCTCGGCCCGGAAATGCGCTCGACCGGCGAAGTCATCGGCCTCGACACGGATTTCGCGCTGGCCTTCGCAAAGTCGCAGCTCGGCGCCAGTGTCGAACTGCCGCGCGACGGCACGGTGTTCGTCTCCGTGCGCGACGAGGACAAGGCCCGCGTGCTCCCGGCGATCCGCATCCTGACCGATATCGGCTTCAAGGTGCTTGCAACCGGCGGCACCGCCCGCTTCCTTGCCGAACAGGGCATTGCCTCCACCCGCATCAACAAGGTGCTCGAAGGTCGCCCGCATATCGAGGACGCGATCCGCAACCGCCAGGTCCAGCTCGTCATCAACACCACGGACGGCAACAAGGCGATCTCGGATAGCAAGTCGTTGCGCCGCGCGACGCTGATGCAGAAGGTGCCCTACTACACCACCATGGCCGGCGCCGAAGCCGCCGCCATGGCAATCAAGGCGCTGAAAGCCGGCAATCTCGAAGTCCGCCCGCTGCAGAGCTATTTCTGAGCCATATCAGGCGATGCGAGCGGACGCCGTCTTCGCATCGTCCTTGATATGCCAGTCGCCCTGGAACTTTGGCCGTGTTCCCTCTTGAAGGGTCAAGCGGCCATTTTTCATTTTCCGGGTTGGGATGGCGTGGCGGTCAATTGCGCCTTCGAGTGTCATGGAGAGATCTCGGGCAAACAGCCGATTGCCAATGTGCCAGGAATGCGTCCAGGAGCCGAGACTCGGCTGCGACTTCGGATCGACACCCTCGAAATAATCGCCACAATCGACATCCACCGCTTTCGAATTGACGAGGATCGGCAAGCCAACACGCCCCGCGCGCGGAGCAACGCCGAGTCTTTTCGCATTGGAGACAGCGAGCACTGAATCGAACGGATTGGAATAATTGGTAAAGCGCATGATCCGCCTAAACATGGGCTGGCTCCAATCGCTTGACAGAGCAAGACTATCGCTGGAGACGTCACCCGCGATAAATGCTACCTGCCCCATGCGCCAATCGCTCTTGAAGAGCTCCCCCTTCTTCTCGGCCTGGGCAAAAGCCTCAAGGGTGACATAGCACCCTGCAGAATGGGCTATCAGGTGCACGTTGGTCTCACAACCGGCCTTCTGCGCCTGGCTGAGCAAAAGGATGCCCTTGGTCACAAGCTCGGCAGCGACGGCCGCACCATCCCATCGGTCCTCCAGATAGTTCAGAGTCTGATTGTCGCTAGGCCAGTCGAACGCAACGATTTCCCCGCGCCAACCCTCAGCCTTCATATCTTCCTTTAGCTGCCTGACTCGCTCGATCACATTGGAAATGGCGTTGTTATAGCCATGAATGAATATGAGCACGTCGCCACTCGGGCCAATCGAATTCGGATTCTCGTCTCCATCCGCAAGCCCCTGTACTTCGGAGACCCAATCCTTGCTGCTGGAAATGACATGACTAGCATCGTAGTGATTGACGCCGCTCGGAACCTTGAGGAACCTTATCGGCCCTGGCTCTTCGGTGAAGTTGGTGCCCTCACGCTTTCTTGCAGAAATTATATATGTGCTGGTCATTGTCGCCCCCGGAACCACCCCTCACATCGCAGTTAAGTTAGAACAACATCCACAAAAAAGCACAACCTTTAATTTAATGCTTCCAGAACACCCGCATCAATCCCAGCCTCGATTGCGCCGCAGAATCCCCACCTGATTCAGTCTCTCAGTTCACGCCGCCAAGCGCTTGATCCGGTTCATGTCCTGCCTGAATCGGGCAAGCTCCTCCGCCTTCCTGCCCTCGTCGTGAATGCGCAGCAGATAGGACGGATGCACCGTCACGAAGAGCGTCCGCCCGTCCGGCGCGTAGGCGTGGCAGATCCCGGAACCCTCCGTCGAACCGAGCCCGCCTGTCGCGGACGAGTCCCGCTTCACAGTTCCGCTGGAGGCACAGGAAGCATCGTATTTGGCGGCATCCGAAAGGATCGCCAGGCGTTCTTTCAGCGACTTCTTCACTAGAACGTTCACTAAATGTTCTTTTGCGGCCCGCCAAGTCATTGACAAATGGTACCGCTTAGATCCACATGCTGCGGGAGGCCACACGGACAAGGTTTCGAAATTCCTAGCACTCGCTGTCGAAATTCTGTTATAGTGACCCACATTCTGATTTTACGATGGTTCCGAAGTTTCGCTCCGGAACCTGTTTCTTTTTGTGTCCGCGGCATCCGCGGGCATGCGCCTGAAGGACAAGGAAATGGTTGAAAAGGTACCGATGACGCAGAGCGGTTTTTCCAAACTGCAGGAAGAGCTGCGCTGGCGCCAGCAGGAGGAGCGTCCCCGTATCATCGAGGCAATTGCAGAAGCGCGCGCCCATGGCGACCTTTCGGAAAACGCCGAGTACCACGCTGCCAAGGAGGCCCAGAGCCATAACGAAGGCCGCATCACGGAACTCGAAGATCTGACAGCGCGCGCCGAAGTCATCGATTTGTCCAAGATGTCCGGCTCGAAGATCAAGTTCGGCGCGACCGTCAAACTTATCGACGAGGACACGGAAGAGGAAAAGGTCTACCAGATCGTCGGCGACCAGGAAGCCGATGTGAAGGCCGGCCGCATCTCCATCTCTTCGCCGATCGCGCGTGCGATGATCGGCAAGGAAAAGGGTGATTCCATCGAAGTCGTCGCCCCCGGCGGCTCCAAGGCCTACGAAATCCTCGCCATTTCCTGGGGCTGACCGCCCGTGGGTAAAAGCGGCGATCCCGCCATCATCGATATCCGTGACGTCGAAGTGATTGCGCCGAATTTCAAGCGGCGCCTCTCCGGCGTCACGTCGACGATCATCCAGCTCGTGCCAGTCCAGAGATCGCTCGGCCAGAAGGTCGCAGCGCTTGGCCCTGGTCTGCCTGCCGATCTGCCGCATATCCGTTACCGCGACCTCTTCCGCCTCTGGTCGCCGCCGCGCGGCAAGCGGTGCCGGATCTGGCACGCGCGCCGGAATATAGAGATGCTGCCGGCAATTTTCATGCGCGACGTGCTGCGCATGCCGCTGAAGATCCTCTTCACCTCCGCCTCGCAACGGCACCATACCGGCTGGACGAAATGGCTGGTTTCGAAGATGGACGGCGTGATCGCCACCAGCGGCAAGACGGCCGATTACCTGACGGTCAAGAACACCGTGGTGCTGCACGGCATCGATACCGTCCGCTTCTCGCCGCCCTCGGACAAGAGTGAGGCCAAGCGTGCCCGCGGCCTCGATCCGGCACAGAAGATCGTCGGCTGCTTCGGCCGCGTGCGGCGCCAGAAGGGCACCGATCTCTTCGTGGATTCGATGATCCGGGTGCTTTCCGAGCGCAAGGACTGGTCGGCGATTGTCGCTGGCCGCGCCACCGGCCCGCATGTGGATTTCGAGGACGGATTGAAGAACAAGGTCGCCGCCGCCGGCCTTGCCGACCGCATCCTGTTCGTTGGCGAGCATACCGATATCAACGAATGGTATCGCGCCCTCGACCTCTTCATCGCGCCGCAGCGCTGGGAAGGTTTCGGGCTGACGCCGCTGGAAGCCATGGCGACCGCGGTCCCGGTAATCGCCACCGATGTTGGCGCCTTCCCTGAGCTTCTGGTGACGGGCGACGAAGAGACCGGCGTGATCATCGCCCGCGACAGCGTCGATGCCATGGCCGGGGCCGCAGAGGCCTTCATGGACAACGAAGCCCGTCGCAAGGCCGCCTCGGCCCGCTCCCGCGCCCACGCGGTCGAAAATTTCAGCATCGAGGGCGAGGCCAAACTGCTCGGTAATATCTACCGGATCACGGCTTCCGCTTGAAAAGCTCGATATAGGCGTTCGCCACCGCCTCTTCCGAAAACTGTCCGACCAGCGTCGCCCTGCCCTTTTCGCCAAGGCTCGCAGCCAGCTGAGGATCTGCGATCAACTGGTTGATGGCGTGCGAATAGCCCGGGACGTCGTCGATATCGACGAGCAGACCGTTTTCGCCGTGCTGTACGAACCAGGAGGGCCCTTCCGAGCGCGAGGAGATCACCGGCTTGCCCTGCGCCCATGCCTCGAAAATGACGTTGCCGAGCGGCTCGTGGCTGGATGGCATGATGAAGATGTCGGCGGCGGCAAGATACGGCCGCGTATCCTTGTGCCAGCCGAGGAACCGCACCCGGTTCTCCATCTTGTGCTCTCGCATGACAGCTTCCAGAGCTTCCCGCTCCTCGCCGTCGCCGGCGATCCACAGATAGGCGTCCGGCACCGCCGTCATCGCCTCGATCAGCAGGTGGAAACGCTTGCGTTTGACGAAACGGCCCATCGTCATGATCAGCGGCACACCGTCCGGCGTATCGGCAACCGACCTTGAGATCGGCGCCACGACCGACGTGTCCGTGAAGTTCGAAATCACCTCGACGCCGCGGGTCCAGCCGAGATTGTTGCGCACATGATCGGCAATGCCCGGCGTGTTGCAGACGAGAATGTCGGAATTCTTGAAATAGCCGAGATGGGTGGGATAGTCGCCGAGACGGGAGAGCTTGATACCGCCCTTATAATCCGGCATCAGGCGAGCACCGCGGGTGGACCAGGAAATAATCGCGTCGGCCTTGTCCCGCTTTGCCATGGAAAGCACCTTCATCGGCAGAAGGATACGGTCGATGGAGAGGTTGCGGAAATTGCTTTCGATGACGCGCGCATGGGCCTCGACATCCGGCTTCCAGCGGCGGTTCCAGCGCATTACGGCCGTCTGCTCTACGCCACGCCGCGCAAGCGCGCCGACCAGATGCACGAAGAACTTCTCCGCTCCGCCGTCCTTGCCGAAAATATACTGGTGAACCCGCATCGATGTCGCCTCGCCTGTCCGTTTTCCGCCGCTTTGTACCGGAAACCAGCATCTATAGGCAGCGCCGCCTATATGTTACGGTTGAAAAACCTGCGCAAGGGGTATGGGAATGGTTGTCGCTGAAATCTTGGGGGCTGGGCAGGATGGGGCTGCAGTGACCCTTCCGCACCGGTTCGGCCGATGTTATCGGGAAGAAAGCCCCGCTTGTTCCCAAAAAGGCCGGGCCACGATATAGCAAAGCTCAAACAGCTTCGACCAAGTCGACGCACCCATCACAAGTCTACCGGCGACGGAAGCGGCCGTGGCGGACGAAAAGCCGCTGCGCCTCCTCGCCGAAAAAGGGTAAAATGCAATCGCTTGAGACCTATGTCATCAATCTGGATGGCAGCAATGACCGCCTGCAGACCATCAGCGACCGTCTTTCAGCCTTCGGCATCGCCTTCGAGCGGATCTCCGCCGTCGACGGCCGCAAGTTCGATCTCGCGACGATCCCGGACTACGACGCCGAGCGCGCCCAGAGCTATATGGGCCGCACCCTCGTCGGCGGCGAAATCGGCTGCTACCGCAGCCACCTGAAAGTTGCCGAACATTTCCTGAAATCCGACGCCCGTTATGCACTGGTGCTGGAAGACGATGCGCTGCCGCTCTGCAACCCGGTCGAACTGCTCGAAGCGGCCCTGCCAGATCTCGAAAAGGTCGATCCCGACTGGCGGCTGATCAATATCGGCAACAACAAGCTGAAGATCGCCACACCGCTCGCCCGTTACGGCATCGGCGGACACGACTGCGAACTGGTGGCCGCCCATTACTTCCCGATGACGACGAGCGCAATCGTCTGGTCGCGGGAAGGCGCGCGGCTCTTCATCGAGGAACACGGCAAGATGTTCGCGCCGGTCGACAATTATTTCCGCCACTGGCTGACCCGTACCGGCCACGGTTATTCCTTCTGGCCCTCGCCCGTCACCACCACGGATGCCGCAAGCGAAATCCTGGCGAGCTCCGGCCGGGCCAGAAAAACCAACAAGCGGAAATGGTTCTACGCGTTCGCCAAGCAGCGGCGCCTGATGGAAGACAAGCTGATCGCATTCATTCACAAGAAGCGGTTTCGCGTTTCTACGAAGGGCTGAACGGAGGCCATCATGACAACCGAGTCCATGCTGCACGACATTCCCGGAGGCAAGGCGGTCGTCGAGTGGTTCGGGCGCGCGCCGCGCTTCCATGATGCCAACCTGCTTGAGCTCACCTTCTCCGGCAAGGGAGCGGGGCTGCTGCGCATCCACGCCTGGAATATGACGGACAAGGTGGATTCCGAAGGATACTTCGTCCTCGAAAAGCACGCGACAATTACTCTCGCTCTTGAGGGCGTGAGTTCAATCGAGTGTGCCAATTTTGACATGGTGCCCGGTATCATTCTCGCACTGGAGATCACCAAGCCGGGCGAGCATTTCCGCATCGAATGGAGTGCCAGCTACGGAGCGAACGGACTGGTCACGGCTAGGCAGGTGCAGATCGGCCTGACACCGGGGAAACCCGACTAGGACTCGTTTCGAGGCAGGCTCTCAGATTTCCACCAGCCCCAGATGCTTCACCTGACGGATGGTCAGCATGGTGCGGACGGTATCGACATGCTGGTCGGCGGTCAGTACCTCGATGACGAAATCCTGGAAGACGGTGAGGTTCTGGGCCGCGCAGCGCAGCAGGAAATCGCTGTCGCCGTTGACCATCCAGGCCTCCCGCACCATCGGCCATTGCTGGACCTTCGCCCCGAAGGCCTTGAGGTCCGCGTCCGACTGGCGCTTCAGCCCGACCATGCAGAAGGCGACGAGATCCACGCCCAGTTTCGGTGCGTTGAGAAGCGCGTGATAGCCCTCGATGATACCGGCTTCCTCGAGCTTGCGCACGCGGCGCAGGCAGGGCGGGGCGGAAATGCCGACGCGTTCTGCGAGCTCGACATTGGTCATGCGCCCGTCACGTTGCAATTCCCGCAGGATTTTTAGGTCGATGGCATCAAGATCGGCGCGAAGCACATAGGTCCCCTTCAATTCTGCAGTGCTTTTATCGCAAGAGGAATTTTACGCAAGAATATGTCTTGGGACGCTTGGGCTTCGGTTTCCATGCCAACTGATCTGTTGTTAGTGCAAGGCTGCCCTTGCATTGCTGCATGGATCGATCTTACATGGCGCTTCTAAAGCGGCAGACCGGACATCGACCACCTATATGAGGGGCAACGAAACGTCGACCGGTCTTTGAAAGGAAATTACTCCATGTCCTCCCGTCATACCGAGGTCCTGATCATCGGCTCCGGCCCGGCCGGTTATACGGCCGCCATCTATGCGGCGCGCGCCATGCTGAAACCGGTTTTGATCGCCGGCATGGAACAGGGCGGCCAGCTGATGATCACCACGGATGTCGAAAACTATCCGGGCTTCGGCGATCCGATCCAGGGTCCCTGGCTGATGGAGCAGATGCTGAAACAGGCGACCCATGTAGGCGCCGAGATCGTCAACGACCTCGTCACTGAGGTCGAACTCCACCATCGCCCCTTCACCGTGCGCACCGATTCTGGCGCCGTCTGGACCGCCGAGACGATCATCATCTCGACCGGCGCCAAGGCAAAATGGCTCGGCATCGAAACCGAACAGCAGTTCCAGGGCTTTGGCGTCTCCGCCTGCGCCACCTGCGACGGCTTCTTCTATCGCGACAAGGACGTGATCGTTGTCGGCGGTGGCAATTCCGCGGTCGAGGAAGCGCTCTACCTGTCGAATATCGCCAAGACGGTGACCGTGGTGCATCGCCGCGATAGTTTCCGTTCCGAAAAGATCCTGCAGGAACGCCTTTTCCAACGCCCGAACGTCAACGTGCTGTGGAACACCGAAATCGCCGAGATCACCGGCAAGCCGGCCAAGGCGCCGATGCCGCCGTCCGTCGAGGGCGTCAAGCTGCGCAATACCCAGACGGGTACCGTCACCGACTTCCCGATCCACGGCGTCTTCGTGGCGATCGGCCATGCGCCGGCGACCGAACTGTTCCAGGGCAAATTGAAGATGAAGCCGAACGGCTATCTCTGGACGGCGCCGGATTCGACCGCCACCGACGTGCCCGGCGTGTTTGCCGCCGGCGACGTGACGGACGACACTTTCCGCCAGGCGATCACCGCCGCCGGCATGGGCTGCATGGCAGCGCTCGAGGCCGAACGTTACCTCTCCGGCATCCAGCCGGTTGCCATAGCCGCGGAGTGACGTTGAACGATGGGTGTGCCGCTCGACTGGGATAAACTGCGCATTTTCCACGCGGCGGCGGAGGCGGGATCCTTCACCCATGCGGCCGACAAGCTGCATCTTTCCCAGTCGGCGATCAGCCGTCAGGTCAGCGCGCTGGAACAGGATGTCGGGGTAAAACTCTTCCATCGCCACGCACGCGGCCTGATCCTTACCGAACAGGGTGAGCTTCTCTACCGCACCGCCCACGACGTGCTCCTGAAGCTCGAAACCGTGAAGATGCAGCTCACCGAGACGACGGAAAAGCCGTCCGGCAAGCTGCGCGTGACGACGACCGTCGGCCTCGGCCAGGGCTGGCTCACCGACAAGGTGCAGGAATTCCTGCAGCTCTATCCGGAAATGTCGATCCAGCTGATCCTCGACAACGAGGAAGTGGACGTCAACATGCGCCATGCGGATTGCGCCATCCGGCTTCGTCAGCCGGTGCAGTCCGACCTCATCCAGCGCAAGCTCTTCACCGTGCACATGCACGTCTATGCCGCCCCCTCCTACATCAACCGTTACGGCGAGCCGCAATCCGTCGAGGATCTCGACCAACATCGCATCATCACCTTCGGGGAACCGGCGCCGAACTACCTGCTCGACGTCAACTGGCTGGAATACGCGGGCCGGTCGTCGGACAATACCCGCACGCCGCATCTGCAGATCAACAGCCAGACCTCGATCAAGCGCGCCTGCCTGCTGGGAATCGGCATCGCCTGCCTGCCGGATTATATCGTCGGCCGCGATCCGGGGCTGATTCAGTTGGCCATCAATGCCGACATCCCGTCCTTCGACACCTATTTCTGCTATCCGGATGAAATGAAGAACGCCGCGAAGCTGAAAGTCTTCCGCGATTTCGTGGTGGGCAAGGCCCGCAACTGGAGCTTCTGACCGGCGCCGGTCCGGACCGGATATGCCCCCGAAAACCCTAGAACGCTGGGGATTTCGCGGCTTCTGCGGCCGCCTGATATGTAACCACTGAGCGCATTAAATTAAAGCGTTGCACCTCACGCATGGCTGTCCTGCACAAAAGAGTATTGTTCACTGCACAAAAAACCACCATATCGCTCACAGCTGATGCACATGGCGGCTTTTCCTCCCAGTTCCGCCGCAGCAGCTGTTCCCCTCTGGAGGTTTTTTTGACCTTCACACTTATAGGGCCCTGGAGCGATCCAGTGGCCCTCTTTTTTTGCCCTGAATTCTGCCGTGGCTCATTCACCGGTTTCCGCCGCCGCAGTCCGCGTGAAAACTTCTGTTCAATATCCCATCCATACCCTTGTCGAGCGAAACCTGGCTCCCCATATTGAGTTCAGCTGGCGCGCTTCGGCGACGTCCCTGTCGTCTGTGCCGGCTGTTCCCCTCTGGAGGTTTTGACCTTCACAATTATTGGGCCTCGGAGCGATCCGGCGGCCCATTTTTTTTACAATCCCCCGCTTCTCCGCAAACCGCTCCCTTTAAATCGTCATCCGACGATCTATATATCGGGAAACTCCGATATTGGATCCTGATCATGGACAAGACGGAAATTCTGAAAGCGCTGGCACATCCGGTCCGGGTCGAATTCCTGGAATGGATGAAGGAGCCGGAACGTCATTTTTGCGATCAGGCGCATCCGCTCGAAATGGGCATCTGCGCCAGCCAGTTCGAAAAACGCTGCGGCCTCTCCCAATCCACGGTCTCGGCGCATCTTTCGACGCTCGAGAAAGCCCGCCTGGTGAAAATCGACCGGGTCGGCCAATGGGCATTCTACCACCGCGACGAAAAAACCATCGCGGCCTTCCTCGACGATCTCAGATCGACCCTCTGATCCCCCCGCCTCTCCTCCCAACAGCATAAGGAATTTTCCAATGGCCAGCATTTTTGATCCGACCACGTTCGGCGATATCGAACTCGCCAATCGCGTCGTCATGGCACCCCTGACGCGCAACCGTTCGCCGAAAGCGATCCCCAACAACCTCAATGTCACCTATTACGAACAGCGCGCCAGCGCGGGTCTGATCGTCACCGAAGGCACTCCGGTCAGCCAGCAGGGCCAGGGTTATGCGGACGTGCCGGGCCTTTATCTGCCGCAGGCGATCGAAGGCTGGAAGAAGGTGACGGATGCCGTCCACCGCAGGGGCGGCAAGATCGTCACCCAGATCTGGCATGTCGGCCGTGTCTCGCACACCTCCCTGCAGCCGAACGGCGGCGCTCCCGTTGCACCCTCGGCCATTCCCGCCGGCGGCAAGACCTACATCATCAATCCGGATGGCAACGGCGCCTTTGTCGATACCTCCGCCCCCCGCGCGCTGGAACATGCGGAAATCGCCGGCATCGTCGCTGATTTCGCCAAGGGCGCCCGCGCCGCTATCGACGCCGGTTTCGACGGCATCGAAATCCACGGCGCCAACGGCTACCTGATCGACCAGTTCCTGAAGTCGGGCGCCAACCAGCGCACGGACGAATACGGCGGCTCGATCGAGAACCGGACGCGGTTCCTGGTGGAAGTCGTCGATGCGGTGACCAAGGAAATTGGCGCCGGCCGCGTCGGCATCCGCCTGTCGCCGGTGACACCGGCCAATGGCGTCAGCGATCCCGATCCGCAGGCCGTCTTCAACCATGTGGTCGAGCAGCTCGGTCCTCGCGGCCTCTCCTTCATCCACCTGATCGAAGGTGCCACCGGCGGCGACCGCGCGTTCTTCCAGGGCGACAAGCCCTTCGATTACCAGGAACTCAAGGATATTTACCGCAAGGCCGGCGGCAAGGGCGGCTGGCTCGTCAACAACGGTTATGACGGCGAAAGCGCCTCCAAGGCCGTCGAAAGCGGTTATGCCGACGCGGTCGCCTTCGGCAAGCTCTTCCTCGCCAACCCGGATCTCGTCCAGCGCCTCAAGGACAATGCGCCGCTCAACGAGGCCGACAAGTCCACCTTCTACGGCGGCGGCGCCAAGGGCTATACTGACTACCCGGCGCTCGAAGCGGTCGCCTGATGGATTTCGGAAGGGGCCGCCTAAAAGCGGCCCTTTCCTTTTGAGAATACCGCTCAGGCCAAAAGTGCCACCGGCTTTACAGCCTTAGGCTCGATACAGCCGAGATCGGCAAGCGTCGCCCGAATTGCTTCGTCTATCGGCGTCGAAGGCTCTTCGCCCAGGAAGGCCCGCAGGTTGTCATTGCTCATTCGCACCGGCACCTTCCAGAGATAGCGCATCTCGCCGAGCTCCCGGAATATCGGCACGAAGGGCGAGCCGAGCTTCAGCAGCCACCATGGAAACGCCTTGACCTTCGGCTTTTGCCCGACGACCCGGCCGATCGCCGCGATCATTTCGCTGCCGTCCCGGTCCCAGAAACCTCGCATCTGGAAGCGGGCGAAACGCGGCAGTTCACCCTCGCGGTCGATCAGCCGCAACATGGTCTCGGCCACGTCCGGCAGATATGCCCACTGATGGCCGACGCCCTCGGCGCTTGGCCGGCTGACCGACCGAACCGGCTTGCCGGGTTTCACCAGGCCTTGGGCAAACCAGCTGTTCGCCGCGCCGGGACCAAAATAATCGCCGGCCCGCACGATCAGCACCGGCACGCCCTCGTTCGAAGCGGCTTCCAGCCGTCGTTCCAGCTCGACCCGGATCGCCCCTTTGCGCGTCACCGGGTTCTGCGGGCTTTCCTCGGTGATCTCGGGAAAGGCATCCGGCCCGTAATTATAGACCGTGCCCGGCAGCAGGATGCGGGCGCCGACGGCGCGTCCCGCCGCGATCGTGTTGTCGAGCATCGGCAGGACCAGCTTTTCCCAATCCTTGTAGCCGGGCGGGTTAACCGCATGGACGATCAGCCTGGCATCCTGGGCGGCGCGGCGGACATCGGCTGCATTCATCGCGTCGCCCTGGAGCCAGTGAAAGCGAGGTTCCCGCCTTGCCGCCTCCCCGGCCTTGCGGTTGAGGGCGCGGACGGTCCAGCCACGTGCGGCAAGGCCCCGCGCCACATGGCCGCCGATCCCGCCGGTGGCGCCGAGAACGAGGGCGATGGGCTTTAGACCGGGGTTGGAGTTCGATAGTCCCGACATGGCGATAATCCTTCCAGCTGCATGCGTTTCGTTGGCTGGACTATCGCGCCATTCGCTTCTATACGGAATTGGCAGAATACCTTTGGCATCCATACAAAAATGAATACCATCAGCTGGGATTTCTATCGAACCTTCCTCGCCGTCCTGCGGCTCGGCTCGTTGTCGGCTGCGGCGCGCGATCTCGGCCTGACGCAGCCGACCGTCGGTCGCCATATCGACGCTCTCGAGCAGGCCTTGGGCTACCAGCTCTTCACCCGCTCGCAACAAGGCTTGCTGCCGACCGAGCCGGCGCTCGCGATGAAACCCTATGCGGAGAACCTCGCCATCACGACCGCCGCCATGCAGCGGCTGGCCTCAGGCGAGATCGGCGCGGTCAAGGGAACAGTGAGGATCAGCGCCAGCGAGGTGATCGGCGTCGAAATCCTGCCGCCGATCCTCGCCAGCCTCCAGGACCAGCATCCGGGGCTGGAACTGGAACTGTCACTCTCGGATTCGTTGGAGGATCTTTTAAGGCGCGAGTCGGATATTGCTGTGCGCATGACCACTCCGGTCCAGGATGCGCTCGTCACCCGCCATATCGGCGACATCCCGCTCGGGCTTTTTGCCCATCGACGTTATCTGGACCGGCATGGGGTTCCGCAAAGCCCGGACGATCTCGCCGCCCATAGGCTGATCGGCTTCGACCGTCGCACCGCCTTCGTTCGCGCCGCTGCGGACCGTATCCGGGCCACCTCCCCGGCCTTTCTCGATATCGAAAATATTCGCTGGAGCTACAAGGCGGACAACAATCTCGCCCAACTGGCGGCGATCCGCGGAGCTGTCGGCATCGGCATATGCCAGGTTGGCATTGCCCGTCGCGATCCGGATCTGGTCCGGGTGCTGCCCGATGTTTTCGAGCTGCCGCTCGACACCTGGGTTGCCATGCATGAAAATCTGAAATCGTCCCCGCGCTGGCGCGTCACCTTCGACGCGCTCGTCAAAGGCCTATTGGACTATGTCCGCGGCTGACCTCTTCAGTGGGTGGTCGGCGCCTCGTCGCCATCCATGACCTCGGCCTCGGGCCGGTCGCCACCCTCGCTGTATTCGGTGTGCCAGATGCCCTTTTCATCCTGCCAGCTGATTTCTTCCGGGTCTCCGCCGACCTGCTGTTCGGCCGCGACGATGCGCGCCGCCTGCAAGGCGTCTGAATGGCTGGGAAAAGTTTCCGAATAGACGTCGCCCTGGCGATAGGCCCAGCCGCCGTCATGCGGCACGACTTTATAGGTAACCTTGGTCATACTCCCTCCTGTCTTTTACGGCTGCCTCGATCCATTCGGATCCTTGTCCTGTCGCGGCACCGGGGTGAGAAATTGAAAAGGTACCGCGAAGTTCCAAGCCACATCGCAAATCACGTCATAAATTATGACATCAAAGGCCGCCGACCGCAAATCCTCGACACGAAAGCGGAACTTTGCTTGATGCCGCAGGTTGCCGCCTTAGATTGTCATCGGCCAAGGTCAGGAGCGGAACGTGGGTCTGTTGTCCCTGCTGAAGCAGGAAAGATTTCTCATCGTCGCGCTGGCCGCAGGCTTCGTCGCCTATTCCGTCGAACATTCCCTGCTCGATGCCGGCAGAACGGCTTCGCTGATCGCCGCCGTCGTCCTGATCGGCATCATCATTCTCGCCTCGACCCGTGTCGCCCACCATGCCGAAGTGCTCGCCCACAAGGTCGGCGATCCCTACGGCACGATGATCCTGACGCTGTCGGCAGTGGCGGTCGAAGTGCTGATCCTCGCCATCATGATGGGCAATACCAGCTCGCCCACCCTGGTGCGCGACACGATCTATGCGGCGGTGATGCTGGACATCAACGGCATCCTTGGGCTTGCCGCCCTGCTCGGCGGCCTTCGCCATGGCGAGCAGCCCTATAACGACGATTCCAGCCGCACCTACAGCGTCATGATCCTGACGGCCATGGGCATTTCCATGATCGTCCCGGAGTTCATTCCCGGCGACCGTTGGCACTATTATTCCGCCTTCACGATCTGCGCGATGGTTGCGCTCTATGCGGTCTTCCTGAAGATGCAGGTCGGTCCGCACAGCTATTTCTTCAGCTACACCTATCCGCGCGCCAAGGCGGCGACCGGCGGCCAGACGCCGAAAGAGGAAGCCGAACACGAACCCTCGGCGATCTCGATCGGCGCCATCCTTGTCGGCGTCCTGATCATCGGCTTCCTCGCCGAATTCATGTCCAGCTTCATGAATGCCGGGCTGGAGGGCAGCGGCGCACCGCTGACACTGATGGCTGTCGTGGTTGCCGCGATTTCCGCAGCGCCCGAAATCCTGACCGCCCTGCGCGCGGCACTGCGCAACCGCATGCAGTCCGTCGTCAACATAGCCATGGGCGCCTCACTCTCGACCGTCATCCTCACCGTGCCGGTGATGGAGAGCATCGCGCTCTACAGCGGCCAGCCCTTCGTCATGGCGATGACGCCGGTTCAGACCGTCATGGTCGCCGTCACCCTGATCGCCGCCGCGATCAACCTCAACGACGGGCAGACCAACGCCATCGAAGGCATGACCCATTTCGTTCTTTTCGCTACCTTCGTGATGCTGACGGCGCTGGGCCTCTAGGCAAAAGAGATTCCGCATCAAAGGCTTGCGCGCGACAACGGAATCGGATCGGGAAGAGGTTGAATCAATGTCTGAAATATGGTCGTGTCCGCCGCGGCGAAGGCCGGTTTCCCAGCCGGCCGTCCAGCAATGGGCGCGATCACCGTGTTGCGCATGAAGGAGATTTCAAATGTCTACACCTCCCTACAGAGCCGACCATGTCGGTTCGCTGCTGCGTCCCGCTTCCGTCAAGGAAGCCCGCAAGAAGTTCTATGAAGACAAGAGCATTTCCGCAGACGAGCTGAAGGCCGTCGAAGACGAAGGCATCCGGGAACTCGTCAAGCTGCAGGAAAGCGTCGGCCTGAAGGTCGTGACCGACGGCGAAGCCCGTCGCCACTTCTGGCACTACGACTTCCTCGGCCTGCTCGACGGCATGGAATTCGTCACCCGCGAAGCCCACAAGGGCGTTACCTTCCACGGCGTCAAACTGCCGCCGACCTTCCCGACCATCAACGGCAAGCTCGACTTCCCGGATGATCATCCGCATCTGGAACACTTCAAGTTCCTCGCCGCCAACACCAAGGTGACGCCAAAGATCTCCATCCCCGGCCCGAGCGTCGCCCATTACCGCACCGCCCGCGCCGACGTGACCTATCCGGAATACCAGGACCAGGAAGCGCTCTTCGCAGCCCTTGCCCGCACCTATGCCAAGGCCGTACAGAAATTCTACGAAGCCGGCTGCCGTTATCTGCAGATGGACGACATCTACTTCGCCTATCTCGGCGACGAGAAGCAGCGCGCCATGAAGCGCGAGGAAGGCTACGATCCGGACTGGCTGATCGAGAAATACGCATTGACCATGCATGAAGCGATCAAGGACCGCCCGAAGGACATGCTGATCGGCATGCATATGTGCCGCGGCAACTTCCGCTCCACCTGGGCTGCCGAAGGCGGTTACGATGCAGCGGCCGACGCGATCTTCAACAAGACCGGCGTCGACATGTTCTTCATGGAATACGACACCGAGCGTGCCGGCGGCCTGCAGCCGCTGAGCCTTCTCCAGAAGGGTTCCAAGCAGCGCGTCTATCCGGGCTTCATCACCACCAAGACCGGTGAACTGGAAACGCTCGATTCGCTGCGCCGTCACTTCGACGAAGCCTCCAAGTTCGTCGATATCGACCAGCTCGGCATTGCCCCGCAATGCGGTTTCGCCTCGACCGAAGAAGGCAATTCGATCACCGAGGACGACCAGAAGCGGAAGCTGGAACTCGTCGTCAAGACCGCCGAAGCCATCTGGGGCACGGCCTGATCTGATATTCGTGCGCCGCGGGTCGAATAACCCGCGGCTGCCACTTGAGAAATCATTGTTCTAGCTTAGGTTCCTATTCGGATTTAACCCGAGGGAGATTGCAACAATGGGTATATTCGACAAGATCAAGAATGCGATTTGGGGCGCGGATGAAGCAGCACCGGCCGCCGAACCTCTGAAACCGGCCGCTCCGGTTTCCGCGTCCGCCGCCCCGGCGTCCAATCCGACGCCCATCCCTTCGGCAACGCCGTCGTCGGGTCCCGTCGACATCACGCCCATACTCGACGCAGCGGTCAAGAAGAGCGGCCAGAAGCTCGATTGGCGCAAGTCGATCGTCGACCTGATGAAGGCGCTCGATCTCGATTCCAGCCTTACGGCCCGCAAGGAACTGGCCGCCGAGCTGCACTATACCGGCGATACCAACGACTCCGCGACCATGAACGTCTGGCTCCACAAGGCGCTGATGAAGAAGCTCGCCGAAAACGGCGGCAAGGTTCCGGCTGACCTCGCCGACTGATCCGCAATCTCGTCCGAACGCACGAAGCCCGCTCTCACCGGCGGGCTTTTGCTCGCGACCCGGCAATAAAATTATCTTGAACGAACTGTGTACGGCGCTTGCCGATGAACGCCCTAGATGAAGGCCATTGCCAGATACTCCTTCGCCGCGTGCCGGAGTGTCGTTGCAGGCCTTGGCGGTCGATGCCGCCCTATTGAAAGGGAGTCCATGATGAAACGCCTCAGTCTTCTCGTGACCGGTTCGACCCTCTCGCTTGCCCTGTTGGCCGGCCCGGTTCCCGCTCAAAACGTCGGCCAATCCGCGGAAACCAAAGCGCCGAACGCCCGCGACCAGAAACCCGCCTTCGCCAACCAGACGCGCGCTCCGCAGCCGGCCCGGATGCCGAAGATCGCGCAGGAAGTGGTCGCCGACGGCCTGCCGCATCTCTGGGCCATGGAATTTCTGCCCGACCGCCGGATGCTGGTGACGGCCAAGCAAGGTGCCATGCACATCATCTCTGAAGAAGGCGAGGCTGGTCCGAAAATCGAGGGCGTTCCGAAAGTCCTCGCCAGAGGCCAGGGCGGCCTGCTCGACGTCGCCTTGGCCCCGGATTTTGCCAGATCCGGCATGATCTTCTTTTCCTTCTCCGAACAGCGCGAGGACGGAAACGGCACATCGGTCGCCTCCGCAAAACTCGTCCGGGACAACCGCGGCGGTGGCAAGCTCGAGAACGTCAAGGTGATCTTCCGCCAGATGCCGAGCTATGACGGCAACAATCATTTCGGCTCGCGCCTGGTCTTCGGCCCCAACGGCGAACTCTACGTGACGGTCGGAGAACGTTCCGATCCGCAGCCGCGTGTGCAGGCGCAGGATATCGCGAGCGGCCTCGGCAAAGTCTTTCGGATCGACGTGAACGGCAAGGCTCTGCCCGACAATCCGTTCGTCAATCGGCAAGGCGCCCGGCCGGAAATCTGGTCGCTCGGCCACCGCAACCTGCAGTCCGCCACCCTCGACGGACAGGGCCGTCTCTGGACCGTCGAGCATGGACCGCGCGGCGGCGACGAACTGAACCGTCCGGAAGCCGGCAAGAATTACGGCTGGCCAGAAGTCACCTACGGCATCGAATACAGCGGCAAGCCGGTCGGCAAGGGCATCACTGCCATGAAGGAGACGGAACAGCCGGTCTATTTCTGGGACCCGGTCATCGCCCCGTCCGGCATGGCCTATTACGATGGCGACGCCATCCCGGAATGGAAAAATTCCTTCCTGATCGGCGGCCTCGTCGCCCAGGGCATCGTGGTCGTCCACATGGACGGCGACAAGGTCGCCTATGAGGAGCGCGTGCCGCTCCAGGCCCGCATCCGCGACGTCAAGGTCGGTCCCGACGGTGCCGTCTACGCCGTCACCGAACAACGCGGCGGCGGGGAATCGACGATCGTGAAGCTGACCAAGGGCTGATGGGCCAATTTGGGTGCGGCGGCGCTTTACGGCGCCTCTTGCTCAAAATTTCAATGCCAGGCGATGTCCGACGAGCGCGCGGTCGATCGTCGCCAGTTGCAGCCCTTCGACCTGCAGAACGGCAATGACCATATGCGTGTCGAGAAGACAGCGCTTAGTCAAGGCAACGGCCTTAGCAGGAAATCTTCCGGCAAAGGATCGTCGAAATCCTCAGCGATATACGGCACCGGGTTGAAAATGCCCTTCGACCGCAGATAGGCCTGACCTGCTTCCCAGTCGATGCCGCCCTTCTTCTCAGCCGGCTTCGATACTTCCGTATGCGGCACGATATCGAACACCGGCTTACCGTCCCGCGTCACGGTCTCGCCCTGCTCCACATCCTGGGCAAGTTCGTCGAGACGGTCCTGAGCTTCGCGAAGAGAAACGGTTTTCATAACCGAAATGTATGTCCGGCCGCTGTCATGGTCAACGGATGCCGGAAAACAGAAAAGCCCGCCGTCACCGGTGGGCTTCGGTTGATTGAGTGAGGCCAGCTTACTTGCAGTTTGCGCAGAAGCGCTGGATGCGCTTGCAGGCTTCTTCGAGCTGTTCTTCCGAAGCCGCATAGGAAATGCGGAAATTGGGGCCGAGACCGAAGGCCGAACCGTGGACGACGGCCACGCCTTCGGTTTCCAGAAGTTCGGTGACGAAATCCTCGTCGGTCTCCATGACCTTGCCCGACGGCGCGGTCTTGCCGATCAGGCCGGCGCAGGACGGATAGACGTAGAAGGCACCTTCCGGAGACGGGCAGACGATGCCCTTCGCCTGGTTCAGCATCGACACCACCAGGTCGCGGCGGCCTTCGAAGATCCTCTTGTTCTGCGGAATGAAATCCTGCGGACCGTTGAGCGCCTCGACGGAAGCCCACTGAGCGATCGTGCAGGCACCTGACGTCTGCTGGCCCTGGATCATGTCCATCGCCTTGATCAGTTCGAGCGGGCCGGCCGCATAGCCGATACGCCAGCCGGTCATCGCATAGGCCTTGGAAACGCCGTTCATCGTCAGCGTCCGGTTGTAGAGCTTCGGCTCCACTTCCGCCGGCGAGACGAACTTGAAGTCGCCATAGGTCAGGTGCTCGTACATGTCGTCGGTCAGCACCCAGACATGCTCGTGCTTGACGAGCACGTCGGTCAGCGCCTTCAACTCGTCATGGCTATAGGCAGCGCCCGACGGGTTGGACGGCGAGTTGAACAGGAACCACTTGGTCTTCGGCGTGATCGCCTTTTCGAGATCGGCGGCGGTCACCTTGAAGTTGTTTTCCTGGCTCGCCTTGATGATCACCGAGGTGCCGCCGCAGATGGCGACCATCTCCGGATAGGAAACCCAGTAGGGCGCGGTGATGATCACTTCATCGCCGGGATTCAAGGTCGCCATGAAGGCGTTGAAAAGAATCTGCTTTCCGCCGGTGCCGACGATCGTCTGCGCCGGCGTGTAATCGAGATTGTTCTCGCGCTTGAACTTCTTGGCGATTGCGTCGCGAAGCTGCGGAATGCCGGATACCGGCGGATATTTGGTCTCGCCGCGATTGATCGCGTCGATGGCGGCTTTCTTGATGTTGTCCGGCGTATCGAAGTCCGGCTCGCCTGCGCCGAGCCCGATCACGTCGCGGCCCTTTGCTTTGAGGTCGCGGGCTTTCTGGGAAACGGCGATGGTGGCAGAGGGCTTTACGCGGGAAAGTGCGTCGGCAAGAAAGGCCATAATCTTCGTCCTGAAGAGCTGTTGAACACGGCGGCATCGCGCGCCGAAAACCGCCCGTACGCTCTATGTCTAAACTATGACGCCGTTTCAAGCACAAAGCTTGAATGTGAGCCATGAAAGAAGCTGATTAAAACCTTCGAAACCTTGTTTACAACCGCGTAACCCTTGGCTGCTACAACCGGGAGGGATGGATAACGGACATCGACGGGCACGGGCATGACGCCGAGAAGCATCTTCGCCAATCTGGTTCGCAGCGACAATGGGTCGTTCTCCACCGTCTACGGTCCTTTCCTGCTGCAATCCGCGCTACAGCCGATCTTTCGCTCCGGCCCGGAAACCGGCCTTGAAATCGAAGCTTTCGAAGGTCTGCTGCGCGCCTCCCGCGATGGCGAACCGGTGTCGCCGGCCGAGTTCTTTCCGCTCGTGTCCCCGGTCGATATGGCCGATGTCGACAGCATCCTGCGCACCATTCACATCTTGAACACCGGCCGGCTGAACCGGTCCCGCGCCGGGATCTTCGTCAAGTTCCATCCCGGCCTCTTCCGCACGTCCCAGGAAATGCGCCAGGAAGTCGATCGCATCAAGGTCGCCAGCCACGAGGCTGGTCTGGCGCCTGATCGGATCATCTGCGAAATCTCCGAAAGATCCGGCGCGGCCGACGACATTGTCGTTGCCTTCACCGAACACATGCAGGCGGTCGGCTTCCGCATCGCGATCGACGACTATGGCGCCCGCGATTCCGATCTTGACCGCCTGAAGCGCATCAAGCCGGACTACGTGAAGTTCGAGGCCGCGTGGGTGCGCGACTTCCTCGACAATTCCGCCGGTTACGCGCTGTTGCGCGTCATCGTCCGGCAGATGCTCGACGATGGTATCGAACCGATCTTCGAAGGGCTTGAGGAGCTTTGGCAGGTGGATCTCTGCGAAGAGCTCGGCGTGCCGCTGATGCAGGGTTATGCCTTGGCGCGGCCCGAACTCGCCCCGACGACATTCAACGAGAGCTTTCCGGAAAGCCTGGCCGACTTCGCGCCGCTCCAGACGACCGGCAACGAAATCACGCTTGGCACCAGCCGGGCCGCCGCGACCCTACCTCCTCCGGCCCTGGCCAAACCGGTATTCGCAAGGCCTGCCCGCGCTTTTGGCCGCCGGCAATCCAGCGGCGAGTAGTATCAGGAACCGCAGTTTTCCCGCTCGGGATGCGTGACCGCTATCAGCCGCAATATCGGCCCGGAACCCGCTCCGACCCTCGTTCAGAGACATGAGCGGCAAAAATTTTTCTTTTCGCGTCATTTGCCCCAAAACGGCACAGATGAAGGTTAGCAAAGCATTGCCGGCGATGGAATCGTCTTGCCGCACCATCAGCGGAGGCTCAAAGCCCGCATTTTCCGGGGGTTCCCGCGATTTGCAATTTGCCATTGTGGCGATAATTCAAAAAACTTTTTCTTGCCAATTTTCAATAAACACAGCACTCTGTGCAAGTTCGGGCAATTTACGAGCATGGGAAGACCTATAATGACGCGCTCCGAAGGCGCTAAGACTTCGGGCGGTAGGCCGGGGGCGGAGATTTCAAAGCAATTCCTTCCGGTCATCGCGGTAAAGACAGGGACCCTTTCTTAAAGCTGCCTGCCGCCGCCCTTCGGGGCTACACTGTGATGCTGTCCGCCGCTGAACACGGACAGAGAGAAAAGGACCTGCTGCATGGCCGAGACTGGCACTGTAAAATTCTTCAATACCGACAAAGGCTTCGGCTTTATCAAGCCTGACAATGGTGGCGCCGATATCTTTGTCCATATCTCTGCCGTACAGGCTTCCGGCCTGTCCGGATTGTCTGAAAACCAGAAAGTAAGCTTCGACACGGAACCGGATCGTCGCGGCAAAGGCCCCAAGGCCGTCAATCTGCAGATCTCCGGCTAAGCCTCCAGAGGCTTGCCATTTCGAGTTGAAGCCCGGCAGAGATGCCGGGTTTTTTTTAAACCGAGGTATGTTGCGGCTCCGATCCGCCGAGACCGCGCAGGAATGGATTTGTGCGCCGTTCGTCGCCGATCCGGCTGCCCGGCCCGTGGCCGCAGATGAACCCGACCTCGTCCCCGAGCGGCAGAACCTTGTCGCGGATCGAAGCGAGCAGCGTATCGTGATCTCCGCCCGGCAGATCCGTGCGCCCAATCGAGCCGTTGAACAGCACGTCGCCGAGATGCGCGAAACCCTGGGCACGGTTGTAGTAGATCACATGTCCGGGCGCATGTCCGGGGCAATGGAAGATCTCGAAGACATGCTCGCCGAACGAAACCTTGTCTCCTTCGTTGAGCCAGCGGTCCGGCAAGACGTTGCGCACCTCCATCTTGACCCCGAATTTTTCCGCCTGCATCTCCAGGCGCTGCAGCAGCGGCAGGTCCGCCTCGTGGGGACCGATCACCGGGATGCCCAGCGCCTCGCGCAATTCGGCGGCGCCGCCCGCATGATCGATGTGCCCGTGCGTCAGCCAGATCTCCGTGGCCGTGATGCCGTTTTCCCTGATGACCTGAAGGATCGTCGGCACGTCGCCGCCCGGATCGACCACGACGCCCTGCTTGGTCTCCTCGTCGAAGAGGATGGTGCAGTTCTGCTGGAATGGCGTAACCGGAATGATACCGGCCTGTAACTTGCCCATGATGCCTCGGCCTGAACGATGATGCTTGCCGGGATATACCGATAAACGCAGGGCATTTCAGCCGAAAAGATCAGTTCGAGGCAAGGGTCGTGTAATGGGCGTTGGCGGAAACCGGCGGTGCAAGCGATACGGTGGCGATCAGAAAGGCGGCAATCGCGATCTTCAGCACGAAAACGGTCACCAGCACGCTTCTGAGCGGATTGGCCGCGCCGGGTGTTTCCATCCTGATCGGCGGTAGTGCGCTGAAGGTCTGGGCGCTGAAGGTCTGGGCGGTGGCGGTCGGGTTTGTCATGGGTCTCTCCGGTGCTTATGGCGGGATCAATGGGTTGGCGGCACAAAGGTTCCGTCCCCCATTCTACCTGTGGCACCCTCGCCACAGCTTGCAGAATCCGCCCGCATTCGGCGGAACCACCAGGGCATGCGGGTGTTACCCTGCCAGTCAACATGAGGAGAAAAATCCATGACGACTTGGTTGAAATGCTCGGAATTGAAGTGGCTTGGCCTCGGCGCCGTCCTTTCTGCGCTTGCCCTGCCCGCCCAGGCGCAGATGACAACCACCACCGCCTCGGACATCATCGTCCGCTCCGGTCCCGGCCAGGATTATCCCGAGATCGGGATGGCCACCCGCGGCAGCCCGGCCATGATGGACGGTTGCCTCCAGGGGAGCAAATGGTGCCGCATCGACGTCAACGGCATGCGCGGCTGGGTCTATGCGGAATACCTCACCATCCGCCACAACGGCTCGGCGGTGGCGGTGGAAGAATACCGCACTCGGTATGAAGTGCCGTCCGTGACCTATGAGACGACCGCAAGCGTCACCCCGCCGGCTGCTGTGCCGGGTCCGGGGGATGTCCTGCTCGGCCCGGTCGGTGCGGTCGAAGCCGTCGAGCCGCCGGAAACCGTCATCAGCTACATCGAAGAGCACCCGGTCCGGCCGGTCTACGTCCGCAACGAAGTGGCGATCGGCGCGACGCTGCCGCCTGAGGTCGTGGTCCAGCAGGTGCCGGACTACGACTACGATTACGTCGTCGTCAACGACCGCCCGGTTCTTGTCGATCCCGGCACCCGCCGTATCGTTCACATCTACGATTGAACTCCACCATAACAGGGCGCTGTTCGGCAGCGCCCTTCCCGGTAGCTCGCAGCGTCCCCGCCCTCCCCAACAAATGCTGTTGATTGTTCAGCCTGATCGCGCTTTATGACGAGCGGCAGGTTACAATGCGAGATGGCAATAAGAGCTTCGGCCCCAAGATCTTCGGACCCTGGGGCAAGCAGCCGCAAAGGGAAAGGAAACGCGAGTGTCGCGCGCATCGACGGGAAAAGCCGTCAAGAAGGTCATGCCGACAATGCCGGCAGTCGACGAAGCCCAGATCGACTTCGAGACCATCGAACTGCTTTTCTTCGCCTACCGCGATTTCGTGTCCGATCCGGATGCGATCCTCGCCAAGATCGGCATGGGCCGCGCCCACCACCGCGTCGTCTATTTCGTCTGCCGCCAGCCGGGCATGATGGTCACCGACCTTCTCGACACGCTGCAGATCACCAAACAAAGCCTTGCGCGCGTTCTCAAGCAGCTGATCGAATCCGGCTATATACGCCAGATGGCCGGCGCCAAGGATCGCCGCGAGCGCAGGCTCTATCCGACCCTTGCAGGCCGTGAGCTGGCTCTCGCCCTTTCCGAGCCGCAATCGCGCCGTATCGCTCGCGCCATGGACGAGCTGCCCCCCGACACGCGGGCCTCGGTCAAGGAATTCCTGCGCCGTATGCGCGGCCGCGACGAAAGCCTAGAGCCTATCGACAGCGACTTGGACTAAGTGGGACCTTTGAGATGACGACACTGCCCCCTTCCGATGATGCACCTCATCTTCTCGTCGTCGATGACGACACGCGCATCCGCGATCTTCTGAACCGCTACCTGATGGAGCAGGGTTTTCGCATCACCGTCGCGGGCGACGCCGCCGAGGCCCGCCGCAAGCTCGAAGGCCTGCATTTCGATCTCATCATTCTCGACGTGATGATGCCCGGCGAATCCGGCATTTCGCTTACCCAGTCGCTCTACCAGAAGAAGACGGTTCCGGTGATCCTGCTGACGGCCCGCGCCGAATCGGAATCCCGTATCGCCGGTCTCGAAGCGGGCGCCGACGACTATCTGTCGAAGCCGTTCGATCCGCGCGAACTGGTGCTGCGCATCAACAATATCCTGCGCCGCAGCACCTCGCCCGATACGCCCAAGATCGAGCAGATCATGTTCGGCCCCTTCACCTTCTCCATCCCGCGCAAGGAATTGCGCAGGGCCGCCGAAACCATCCGGCTGACCGATCGCGAACAGGAGATCATGCTGCTTTTCGCGCTGCGGGCCGGCGACACCATCCCCCGCCACGAGCTGATCGGCGATGATGCCGAGGTCGGCGAGCGCACGATCGACGTGCAGATCAATCGTTTGCGGCGTAAGATCGAGGAGGATCCGGCCAACCCCGTCTATCTCCAGACGGTGCGTGGCATCGGATACAGGCTGAGTATCGATTAGCCGGAAGAGACCGGCACAGGCTGAAGGCAGGATGGCACTTTTCGACCCACTGAAGCGCGACATGGACCGGCTCATCTTGCCGGGCTGGCGCCCGATGACCCGCTGGCTGCGCCGCCGCCTGCCGACCGGCCTCTACACCCGTTCGCTTCTGATCGTCATCCTGCCGATGCTGCTGCTGCAGGGTGTCGTCGCCTCCGTCTTCATGGAGCGGCACTGGCGCATGGTGACCGAACGCCTGTCGGAAAGCACGGTGCGAGATATCGCCGGCATTATCGAGGTGATCCAGGCCTATCCGCAGGACAGCAACTATGACGCCATCAGCCGCATCGCAAGCGACGCGCTGAACCTCACCATCGCGGTCGAAGAAAACGGCCAGCTGCCGCCGCCCCGCTCCCGCCCCTTCTTTGAGATCCTCGACGACATCCTTGCCGAACAGATCACCCGCCAGATCCAAATGCCCTTCTGGATCGACACGATCGGAGACAGCCGGCTTGTCGAAATCCGTATCAAGTTCGATACCAGGGTGCTGCGCGTCTTCGTCCGCCGCGGCTCCACCTATGCCTCCAACACCCATATCTTCCTCGTCTGGATGATCGGGGCGGCCGTCGTCCTGGTGATAATCTCCATCCTTTTCCTGCGCGGCCAGATCCGGCCGATCCTGACGCTCGCGCGTGCTGCCGAAAGCTTCGGCAAGGGACAGAAGACCGATGGTTTCGCTCCCCGCGGCGCTGATGAAATCCGCCGCGCCGGCCTTGCCTTCATCCAGATGCGCGAGCGCATCGAACGGCAGATGGAACAGCGCACCGCCATGCTCGCCGGCATCAGCCACGACTTGAGGACCATCCTCACCCGGTTCAAGCTGCAGCTGGCGCTTGCCGGCGACAAGCCGGAACTGGCCGGCATGAGCCAGGATGCCGACGACATGCAATCGATGCTGGAAGGTTATCTCGCCTTCGCCAAGGGCGAAGCGGAAGAAGATTTTGGCGAACTGCGGTTGAGCGAACTGCTTGAAAAGCTCCGTTCGGAATTCGCGCTGCACGGCAAGACCATGACCTACGAGATCGACGGCGAGGACGAGATCGCGGTGCGGCCGAATGCCTTCGCCCGGCTTGTCGGCAACTTGGTGTCCAACAGCGAGCGTTATGCCAAGACGCTCCATGTGGACGCACGGCATAGTGCCAAGTGGCTGACCCTGACGCTCGACGACGACGGTCCGGGCATTCCGCCGCAGTCTCGCGAGGACGTCTTCAAGCCGTTCTACCGCCTGGACGAGGCTCGCAACCTCAACGCGTCCGGCACCGGCCTCGGCCTTGCGATCGCCCGCGACATCGCCCGCGCCCATGGCGGCAACGTCACGCTCGCCGACAGTCCCCGCGGCGGCTTGCGCGCCGTCGTGCGCGTCCCAGCCTGATCATTCTTTCGAGGAACCGATGCCGATCGACCTTTCCCACATGACCTGGCTGAACCCGCCGCCGGAAAGCCGTGAGGAGAACGGCAGTCTGGTTGCCCGCTCCGGCTCCGAGACCGACTTCTGGCAGGGGACCTATTACGGCTTTCACCGCGACAGCGGCCACTTCCTCCATAGGAACCGAAGCGGCGACTTCACCGCCGAAACCTCCTTCGTCGGTCGCTACGAGGCGCTCTACGACCAGGCGGGCCTGATGATCCGCCATGACGAAAAACACTGGATGAAATGCGGCGTCGAATTCACCGACGGCGCCCGCCATTTCAGCGTTGTGGTGACCAACGGCCATTCCGACTGGTCCGCCTTCCGCCTCACCGACGATTTCGAGGAAATCTCCGTCCGCGTCACCCGCATGGGCGACGCCCTCTTCGTCCAGTACCGAACCGACACCCAGCCGGACTGGCGAATGGCGCGGCTCGCTTTCTTCCCACCCGAACTCACCGACCTCTCCGTCGGCATGACCTTCTGCTCGCCGCAACGTGAAGGCTTCGAGGTCGAGTTCCGGTCGTTCAGCCTGACCGAGGTCGACAGCCGCGATATCCACTGACGATCCGCACTGCGGATCAGCGCTCGGGCTACATCAGCTTCCGGCCGTTCGGCACCGGCTGTTCGACGGCGGCAAGCACGATTGCACCGTTTTCGTCCTCGAAGCCGAGGGTCAGCACTTCCGAGCGGAATGGTCCGATCTGCCTCGGCGGGAAATTGACGACGCCCAGCACCTGCCGCCCGACAAGCGTTTCCGGGGTATAATGCACGGTGATCTGCGCCGAGGATTTCTTGATGCCGATCTCCGGGCCGAAATCGATCTTCAGCTTGAAGGCGGGCTTCCGGGCTTCCGGAAACGCCTCGACCTCGATGATCGTGCCGACGCGGATGTCCACCTTTTCGAAGTCACTGAAAGTGATCTTCTCGAAGTCGGAATAGGTGATGTTCTCAGCCATTCGAGCTCACTCAGGCGCCGAGTTCTTCGGCTCTGTCGCGGGCAGCCGCAATCGCCTTGTCGAACAGCGGCTGCATGCCGTCGTCGGCCATCAGCACGGCAAGTGCCGCAGCCGTCGTGCCGTTCGGCGAGGTGACGTTCTGGCGAAGCCTGGAAGCGTCGTCCGGGGACTGGTAGAGGAGCTCACCAGCCCCCGAGACAGTTTCCCGCGCAAGCCGCATGGCGAGGTCCGCCGGCAGGCCTGCTTTCCGGCCCGCTTCCGCCATGCACTCCACGAGATAGAACACGTAAGCCGGACCGCTGCCAGAAACGGCGGTCACGGCGTCGATATCCGCTTCGCTTGAAACCCATTCCACCGGCCCGCTGACCTTGAGCAGGGATTGCACCGTTTCGCGCTGGGCGTCGGTAACCTGAGGATTGGCATAGGCGCCGGTAACGCCGCGACCGATCATTGCCGGCGTATTCGGCATGGCTCGCACCATCGCCGCCTCGCCGAGATGTTTTTCCAGATAGGCGAGCGTCTTGCCGGCGGCGACCGACACTACCGCCGTACCGGGCCCGACGACAGATTTCAGAGGCGGCAGGACCGCATCCATGAGCTGCGGCTTGACGGCAAGAAACAGGATGTCGGCGGAAGCACCATCGGGCACCGACGCAAAATGAGACGCGCCGGCTTCCGAGATCATCGTCTTCATGGCGTCCGAAGGCGACGGATCGATGACCGTCATGGACGCGCCGGGCACGCCCTTCTTCAGCCAGCCGGACAGCATGGCGCCGCCCATATTGCCGGCGCCGATCAGAATGATGGATCCCAAATGACCCGAGGTCATCAGCATTCGCCCACGGTTTCGAACAGAACGGCTTCCATGGCGGCTTTCGCCTCCATGCCCGACCATACGACAAACTGGAACGCCTGGTAATAGGATTCGCAGGCGTCGAGGGCGCTCGAAAGCAGCACTTCGACCTGTTGGTTGTTGGGTTCGGCACCGCCGGCCAGCAGCAGCGACTGCCGGAAGATGACCACGTCTTCCTGGCGCCATACGTCGAAATGGCCCATCAGTACCTGGCCGTTGACGTGGCTCAGCAGGCGGATGACCTCGTTGACGCGGGCGTCGGGAATTTTGAGGTCGAAAGCGCAGGCGAGATGCAGCGCTTCGAACTCCTCCATCCAGGAGAAGGAAACATGGTAGTCCGTCCAGCGGCCTTCCACGGTCATGGCGATCTCGTCTTCACCCGACCGTTCGAACGTCCAATCGTTCGAGGCAGCAACGAATTCGATCATATCGACCGGATTCGACTGGCGTTCGATTTCCATTTCCATAAGCGTCATGCGGCACCTTCTTGACCGGAATGAATGCGAATTCGTGCGGTAAAACGCCAAAAACACGCGAACACTAACCGGGAACAACACTGTCGATGATCGTCCGACGCTTCCAGAATAACGCAGTCACCCTGTCTGGAGCTTACCAAGCCGTTTCGAATCATCCTTTAAAATCAGTGTACCTAGACGGAGTCCGGCTGCCAGCCCCTTCCTCGGTTTTTACATGGGCAAAACTCCAAACATGGTTCGCAGCGGAGATCAGAACGGAGTCATAAGCGACTCTGGACACTGGCTTTTTTGAATGTGTCCACAGGGCGTCATTTTTTTCGTTTCAACACCTGCGCCCGCGCCGAAAATCTGTTCGGCACGGTACGAACGGAGAGCCCACACGAATGCGGAACCTCGATTGATTTTTTGAATGGTGGCTCCGCATTCGCGTGGCCTTCGGCGTCTTGTCGAGGCTTCCGGCCTCTACAGGTGATCATCTCGCCTCGCTGCGTGGCTTTATTCGCGCCCATCCTTTCGGGACAGGCCTGCCACTTGCACGGCTCAACCGAACCGGACATGGCTGTCCGGGGGAGGCTTGATAGGAATGGTCGTTTTGCGACGAGCACTCCATGGCTTTCACCTCCCTCACCTTCCCCGCACGTTACGGATCGAATGAGGGCGCCGGCTCCCGCCTGCCCGCGAACGTCTCGCGAAACACTCCGGCGACGGAAGCACGGGGATTTTAGGCATGGGTCGAAGGGACGGGGAAGGTATTAGGTGCGCGGCTTTCCTCTCCCCTTGGGGAGAGGAAGAAAAAACAGCACCTTAGCTGACAAGCTGAATGCCAGATTTTACGGGAGAGTGGCTGATCATCCCCGGGAAACGCAGGTCACTGCCCCGAAAGCTTCGCTTCCAGCGCTTCGATCCGCGCCTTCAGCGCCTCGTTCTCGTCGCGGGCGCGGGCGGCCATTTCGCGGACGGCCTCGAATTCCTCGCGCTTGACCACATCCATATTGTTGAGAAACCGCTCGGCCTGGGCATGGAATGCCGTTTCGACCTCCTTGCGCACGCCCTGAGCAGCGCCGGCCGCATCGGTCATCAGCCGCGCGAAATCGTCGAGAATGCGGTTCGTGCCGGTTGCCATGGTTTTGAACTCCCATATCGTCTGGCCGGCAATCCGGGCCGGCGAATGTCCATAGGGATCAAGTAGGGCCTGTGCGGGCCGCTTGCAAGCATCATCCGAGGTACCGGCCGCCCCGTCTCGGACAAATCGTCCGCTTGCCGCACGGTCGAGCCCTTCCTTGACATGCAATAATTTTATTGCATATTTGACACCATGAACGATGACGATCTCGATCACATTTTCAAAGCGCTTGGCGACCCCACTCGTCGCAAGATCATCGATCGCCTGCGCGAACGCCCTGGCCAGTCATTGTTCGAAATCTGCGCTCTGTTTTTCGCGGAGAACGGCATGGCACTTTCGCGTCAGGCGATCACCCAGCACATCGACATGCTGCAAAAAGCCGGGCTGGTTCGTGTCGAATGGTCGGGCCGGACCAGGATCCATTCTCTCGATCCCGGTCCGTTGCGAGAGGCTGTTGACCTGTGGCTCCGCCACCATCTCTAGAAAGGATGTTTCCATGAGAATCTACGTCACGAGCGTCCTTGTGGACGACCAATCGAAAGCCCTGGACTTCTACACACGCGTGCTGGGGTTCAAGGTGAAGCACGATATCCCCATGGGGGAGCATCGCTGGCTGACCGTCGTCTCGCCCGAAAATCCCGAAGGGACCGAGCTGCTTCTCGAACCGAGCGAACACCCCGCCGCCAAGCCCTTCAAGGCGGCGCTCGTCGAGGACGGCATCCCCGCAACCTCGTTCCAGGTCGACAACATCGATTCCGAATATGAGAGGCTTGTCTCGCTGGGCGTCTCCTTCACCCAGAAACCGATGGATGCCGGCCCTGTCCGTATGGTGGTGCTCGACGATACCTGCGGAAACCTTATTCAGTTGATACAGATGAAGGATAACTGAGGTTCCCGGCAATCGCCGAACTTCACTGGGGTTAAAGGGGCAATCCCCGAGATTCGCCTTGACCGGCGATGAGCGCACCGCCATGTTCCGCGACAATTCGGTTTGTATGAGAACCTTGTAATTTGTACGAAGCGCTTCATCTTTTCGCTCTGATGCCGTTCCCGAATATCGATCCGGTGGCCTTCTCCATCGGACCGCTGGCGGTCCATTGGTATGGGCTCGCCTATGTCGCCGGCATCCTGCTCGGCTGGTTTTATGCCCGTCGGCTGGCGGCGAACGGCTCGCTGTGGAAAGACGGCCAGTCGCCGATCACGGCCGTCCAGCTCGACGACTTCCTCGTCTGGGTCGCGGCCGGCATCGTGCTTGGCGGCCGCATCGGCTATATCCTGTTCTACGACATGGGGGCCGTGGCCGCGAACCCCATCCGCGCGATCGAGATCTGGAACGGCGGCATGTCCTTCCACGGCGGCTTCATCGGCGCGACGATCGCGATGATCATCTTCGCCCGCCGCAATGCCATTCCCGTCTGGAGCATGTTCGACACGGTCGCCGCCGTCGTGCCTTTCGGCCTGCTCTTCGGCCGCATCGCCAATTTCATCAACGGCGAACTCTGGGGGCGCCTCAGCAGCGCGCCCTGGGCCGTCGTATTCCCGACCGGCGGCCCGTTCTCGCGCCATCCGAGCCAGCTTTACGAGGCAGGCCTCGAAGGTATCGTACTCGTCCTCGTCCTCGCCCTGCTGATCTTCCGGTTCAAGGCTCTGAAAGTCCCGGGCACCATCGCCGGAACCTTCGTTATCGGTTACGCGCTCTGCCGCATCTTCGTGGAATTTTTTCGCGAACCGGATGCGCAGCTCGGTTATCTGCTTGGCACCAGCTGGCTGACCATGGGCATGGTTTTGTCGCTGCCTATGATCGCTGCGGGTGTCTGGGCCATTCTCCGTGCCCGCGCGGCGGTAACGTCCGCGGCGAAGGCCTGAGGGGAGGCAAGGCCGTTGAGCACCCCCCTCACCGAAAAGATCAAGACCCTGATCCGCACCAACGGCCCGATCAGCGTGACCGACTATTTCGCGCTGTGCCTCGCCGATCCGGAATACGGTTATTATCGCACCCGCGAGCCTTTCGGCCGCCATGGTGATTTCATTACCGCGCCGGAGATCAGCCAGCTGTTCGGCGAGATGGTCGGCGTCTTCATGGTGCATGCCTGGCAGCAGCACGGCACGCCGACGGGCGTCCGGCTGGTGGAGATTGGCCCCGGCCGCGGCACGATGATGGCCGACATGCTGCGGGTGATCAAACGCATCGCGCCGCGGTTTTTCGAAGACCTGCACGTGCATCTGGTCGAGACCAGCGAGCGCCTGCGCGGCGTGCAGCGCATCACGCTCGAGGCTTTCTCCACCAAGATTTCCTGGCATGACAGTTTCGAGGACATTCCCGAAGGTTTTACGCTGATCGCCGCCAACGAGCTGTTCGACGCGATCCCGATCCGCCAGTTCGTCAAGACGCCGACCGGCTTTCGCGAACGTCTCGTCGGCTTGACCGCCGAGGACGAGCTCGGTTTTGCTGTCGGCATAGCCACGCTCGACCCGCAGCTGCTGCCCTCGCCCGTCGCCGGTATTCCCGACGGCACGATCTTCGAACTTTCCCCGGCCCGACAGGCGGTGATGCTGACGCTGTGCGAACGCTTGCGGACCTTCGGCGGCACGGCTCTGATCATCGACTACGGCCATCTGGTCACCGGTTTCGGCGATACCCTGCAGGCCATCCGCCACCACGACTACGATCCGCCACTCGAAAATCCCGGCGAAGCGGATCTGACCAGCCATGTCGATTTCGAGGACCTCGCGCGTATTGCCGTCTCCACGGGCGTTCACCTGAACGGCGGCCTGCACCAGGGCGATTTTCTTTTCGGCCTCGGCCTTGCCGAGCGGGCGAACGCGCTTGCCAAGGACAAGGAGCCCACCGAGCAGCGCCTGATCGCCGCCGCCGTCGACCGGCTGGCCGGTGAAGGTGCCGGCAAGATGGGCGAACTCTTCAAAGTCATTGCGGTATCGAGCCCGGCATTGAAGCTGATGCCGTTTCGCGCGGTGGAGTAAACAGCGGCCGTCAATTCATCAACCGATTGACATCCGCCCTTTTCTTGCGCCACTCTCGCCCTAGATCGAAGCAGCGGGCAGGCCTTGAGAGAGCGCCCAAAACCTCTTCAAATCAACGGGATAGATAATGCCGATGCAGGACATACCCTTGCCGGAGCCGATCGAGAGCCCCCTGTTGAACGACAGGGCCGGCACCCGTATCCGCCACGGTTTCTTCACCCGCAAGGGCGGCGTTTCGCAAGGCCTCTATGCCGGCCTCAACGTCGGTATCGGCTCGGACGACGACCGCGCGAAGGTCACCGAGAATCGGGCCCGCGTTGCTGCCTGGTTCGGCCTGCCGCTCGAAAAGCTGGCGACCGTGCACCAAGTCCATTCGCCCGACGTCTTCGTCGTCGACGAGACCTATGCCGGCGAACGGCCGAAGGTCGACGCGATGGTGACCAGCGTGCCGGGCGTGGCGCTCGGGGTGCTCGCGGCCGATTGCGGCCCGATCCTGTTTGCCGACGGCGAGAACGGCGTGATCGGGGCGGCCCATGCCGGCTGGAAGGGTGCGTTGACGGGCGTGCTCGAAAACACCGTCGAGGCAATGGTCTCGCTGGGTGCGGCGCGCGAAAACATCACCGCCGTCCTCGGCCCCTCGATCGGTCCGGCAAGTTACGAGGTCGGACCGGAATTCGTCCAACGGTTCCTGAGCCACGATCCCTCCTACGAGGCTTTCTTCACGCCGTCATCGAATGCGGGGCATTCTATGTTCGACCTGCCGTCGCTGACCATTAAGCGGCTGACGGCAGCAGGCGTGCGGGCCCAAAGCCTCGGCCTCGATACCTATCCGGATGCGGAACGGTTCTATTCCTACCGCCGCACCACCCATGCCAAAGAGCCGGATTACGGCCGCCAGATTTCAGCAATCGCACTTCGGGAGAATTGATATGGCCCTGCATTTCGAGAGGAGCGAATACGCCGACCGGCTGACGCGGCTGACAGAGAAGATGCGCGCCGACAAGCTGGACGCGCTTTTGATCTTCGCGCAGGAAAGCATGTACTGGCTGACCGGCTACGACACGTTCGGCTACTGCTTTTTCCAGACCCTGATCGTCAAGGCGGACGGGGCGATGACGCTGCTCACCCGCTCGGCCGACCTGCGCCAGGCCCGCCACACCTCGACCGTCGAAAACATCGTCGTCTGGGTGGACCGTGTGAATGCCGATCCCACGCTCGACCTCAAGAACCTGTTGAGCGACATGGACCTGCTCGGCGCCAGGATCGGCGTCGAATACGATACCCACGGCATGACCGGCCGTGTTGCCCGCCTGCTCGACAACCAGCTCGCCACCTTCGGCCAGATCAGCGACGCTTCCTATCTGGTCAGCACGCTGCGCCTCGTCAAAAGCCCGGCGGAAATCGCCTATGCCAGGCGCGCCGCCGAACTTGCCGACGACGCGCTCGATGCGGCGCTGCCGCTGATCAAGGCCGGCGGCGACGAGGCGGAAATCCTCGCCGCCATGCAGGGCGCGGTCTTTCTCGGCGGCGGCGATTATCCCGCCAACGAATTCATCATCGGCTCGGGCGCCGACGCGCTGCTCTGCCGCTACAAGGCCGGGCGCCGCAAGCTCGACGCGACCGACCAGCTGACGCTCGAATGGGCCGGTGCGGCCGCGCATTACCATGCGGCGATGATGCGCACGGTCATCGTCGGCGAACCGTCGCCTCGCCACCGCGAGCTCCACAAGGCGTGCCTCGAAACCATCACGGCGATCGAGGAGGTTCTGCACCCCGGTCAGACTTTCGGCGACGTCTTCGACACCCATGCCCGCATCCTCGACGAGCGCGGCCTGTCGCGCCACCGCCTCAACGCCTGCGGTTATTCGCTCGGCGCGCGGTTCTCGCCTTCCTGGATGGAGCACCAGATGTTCCACTTCGGCAACCCGCAGGAAATTCTGCCGGACATGACGCTGTTCGTGCACATGATCATCATGGATTCCGACAGCGGCGCCGCCATGACCCTCGGCCACACCTATCTGACGACCGAAGGCGATCCGCAGCCACTTTCCCGCCACACCCTGGAGCTCATTCAGCGCTGAACGCTGCGAAAATCAGGCAATTGACAGGTTGGGAACGCCAACCCTAAGCTTCGGCCGAGGAATCTACGGCAGGGAGACGGGTATGCGGCTTTTCGGAACACTGCTGTCCGCTGCCCTGCTGGCGCTCGTGCTTGCCTCCTGCAACACCACGGAAGCATTGACGCCGCAGGCGAATGGCGGCGGCGGCGCGAGGGCCTCCTCGCCGGTGACCCAGGCCGAAGCCGACCGGATGGCAAGCTCCGCGCAGCCGGAAACCTATAGCGGCGGCTATCGCTCCGGCCCCCAGAACACGCTCGAAGCCCAGGCGCGGGCGCTGGAATCCGGCAGCACCGTCTCGCCCTCCTCCTCCGGCGCGCCTCCGCAATGGGAGGGCCAGGGGAACCAGGGCCAGCAGCGGACCATGCAGCAACCTCAGGCGCAGCAGCCCGCGCCCCAGCAGCAACAGTCCGGTCAGCAGCAGAGCGCCTCGCTGCCGCCCGCATCCGGGCCGACCGTCCGCTTCCTGCCGATCATCGGCGCTCCGGTCCAGGCCGTGACGCCGCTCTCCCGCCAGCTCGGCGCCCAGGCGCGCGCCAACGGGCTGACGATCCGGCCGTCGAGCGACAGCAGCACCGAGCACATCCTGAAAGGCTATTTCTCCGCCTTCTCCGACAGCGGCAAGGTCACCATCGTCTATGTCTGGGATATTCTCGACGGTTCCGGCGCGCGGCTGCACCGCATGCAGGGACAGGAAAGCGTGCCCGGCAGCGGCCAGGACCCCTGGACATCGGTCCCCGCTTCGACCATGGAGACCATCGCCGCCAAGACGATCCAGGACTATGTGGCCTGGCGCCAATCCCAGGGCTGAGCCGTCCAGCCGGACGATCTTGCACTGAACCTCAAAAGCCACGGGTCACAGTTTCTTCATAAAAAAGAGTGAGCGGGTGCGAAACGCACTTGCATTCGAAGGCCGCGGCGGTAAAAGGCCCGCATCCAGCTTCAAAACAGGCGGACCGCAATGAAGGTTTTCGCAGGCAATTCGAACCGGCATCTCGCCGACGCGATCTGCAGCTATCTTAATGTTCCAGTCGGAAAAGCCAGCGTAAGGCGATTTGCAGACCAGGAAATCTTCGTTGAAATTCAGGAAAACGTGCGTGGCGAAGATGTCTTCATCATCCAGTCCACGTCATTCCCGACCAACGACCACCTGATGGAACTGCTGATCATGATCGATGCGTTCCGGCGGTCCTCCGCCAAGCGCATCACCGCGGTTCTGCCCTATTTCGGTTACGCCCGCCAGGACCGCAAGGCCGGCCCGCGCACCCCGATCTCGGCAAAGCTCGTCGCCAACCTGATCACCGAGGCCGGCGCCGACCGCGTCCTGACGCTCGACCTGCATGCCGGGCAGATCCAGGGCTTTTTCGACATCCCCACCGACAATCTCTTCGCAGTGCCGGTGCTCGCGCGAGACGTCAAGGAACACTACGACCTCAACAACGTCATGGTTGTCTCGCCCGACGTCGGCGGCGTGGTTCGCGCCCGGGCGCTTGCCAAGCGCATCGACTGTCAACTGGCGATCGTCGACAAGCGCCGCGAGCGCGCCGGCGAGTCCGAGGTGATGAACGTCATCGGCGAGGTCGACGGCAAGGACTGCCTGCTGATCGACGACATCGTCGATTCCGGCGGCACGCTCTGCAACGCGGCCGAAGCGCTCCTGAAAAATGGCGCCACCAGCGTCACCGCCTATATCACCCATGGCGTGCTCTCCGGCGGCGCGGTCGCCCGCATCGCCGCCTCCAAGCTCAAGGAACTGGTGATCACCGACTCGATCCAGCCGACCACAGCCGTCCAGTCGGCGCACAACATCCGGGTTATCACCACCGCCAACCTGCTCGGCGAGGCGATCAACCGTACGGCAATGGAATCCTCCGTCTCCAGCCTGTTCGACTGACCTTCTTCTGCCACAAGTATTTGGATAGACTCGCCTCCGAACGCAAACTGAGGGTGAGTCGCGATGTCTTCCTTGATCGGCCTGTCGAAGAAACTGGCCATTTTCCTTCTGATCCCGCTGCTGTCGGCATGCGTCGATAGCAGCAGCCGGCCTGGCGGCTATTATCCGCCGGAACGGCCTCGGCCGGACTGGAACCGTCCCCAGAGACCTGATCGCCCGGATTGGGACCGCCCGGGAACTCCGGATCGCCCCGGTCGGCCGGACCGTCCCGACTGGGATCGCCCGCAGAGACCGGACCGCCCGGACTGGAACCAACCCGGCAGGCCCGATCGTCCCGACCGCCCGGATCGTCCGGACTGGAACCAGCCTGGCCGCCCCGGAAGACCCGAAGAGCCTCGCTTCTGCACGAGAGAGTACCGCCCCGTCTGCGGCCAGCAGGGTGGACGCACGCAGACTTTCCCGAACGCCTGCGAAGCGGCAAACGCCGGCTACAGCGTCGTCGCGTCCGGCGAGTGCCGCCGCTAGAGGGCCTGCCTGAAGTAACTGTAAGTGGTCGATGGAAAACGCCGGAACCTGGTTCCGGCGTTTTGCTTTGTGCCAAAGCTTCGGCTAGAAGGCCCCCCGAAGAAGGAGACAAGCATGGCCGCTCGCGACCGTTATTCCCGAAAGCTCGAATGTTCCCAATGCGGCAATGTCGGTTTCGCCGAGGTTTCCGAGACCGACGACAGGCGGCAGGGCAATCGCGATTTCCGCATCGATGAGCTGCCGAAAGGTTTTCTGACGGAATTCGCCTCGACCGATCCGCGCAAATACATGATCCGCTGCAGCCAGTGCGGCCACAAGTTCCGTTTCGAACAGAAGACGGTCTATGCCCCGGGTGGCGAACCCCGGCGCTGAGGCCGATGTCAGGCGACCTTGGTTGCCGCCGATCGGATTTCGCCGCCGGTTTCGCCATTGACGAGATGCTCGATCAGCGCCCTCGGGCCGGGCCTGCCAAAAAGGTATCCCTGCACCTGCATGCAGCCCTCCTTGCGCAGGAAGGCCATATGCGCCTCGGTCTCCACCCCTTCGGCAAGCACCGGTATTTGGAGGCTCGAGGCGAGGATGAGGGTCGAGCGGACGATCGCCGCCGACTGGGAATTGTCCGAGACCCCGTCCACGAAGGTGCGGTCGATCTTGATCTTGTCGAAGGGGAAGGACATCAGCGTCGAAAGCGACGAATAACCGGTGCCATAGTCGTCCATGGCGATCTTCACTCCGAGGCTCTTCAAGTGGCGCACGGTCTGCAGCGCCCGCTGATGATCGGCGATGATGCCGGACTCGGTGATCTCGAGCTCGAGCCTCTCCGCATCCAGCCCCGTCTCCTTGAGGATGTCGCGGACCTTGTTCGGGAATTTCGGATCGGCAAGCTGCTGACCGGCGACGTTGACGGCGAAGCCGAACGGGTTTTTCCAGGTCGCCGCCTCTGCGCAGGCGCTCCGGAGCACCCATTCGCCGAGCTCGATGATGAAGCCGGTGCGCTCGGCGATCGGGATGAATTCGTTGGGAGACACCAGTCCGCGGACGGGATGGTTCCAGCGCAACAGAACCTCGAAACCGATGACCTCGCCGGAGAACGTATCGTTCTGAAGCTGGTAATAGAGCTCGAACTGGCCGGCCACGAGCCCGGAACGCATGTCCATGGCAAGCGCATTGCGTTCGCGGGCCGCCTGGTCCATCGAAGAGTCATAGAAGCGGATGGCATTGTCGCCCGACTGTTTGGCGCGGTACATGGCGACGTCCGCCTGGGCCACGAGATCGTCGACCGTCTTTGCGTCCCCCGGATAGAGCGCAATCCCGACGCTGGAACCGACGGTGAGCGTATTGCCGTTCCATTCGACCGGCTTGCAGACTTCCGCAAGCAGCCGGCCGGCGAGCAGCATCGCGTCGGAGCGCCGGTAGTACATGTGTTTCAGCGCGACGAACTCGTCGCCACCGACACGGGCGATGAATTCGCCCTCACCTGCCGCCTCGGCAAGCCTGCCGCCGATCGCGCGCAGCACCTCATCGCCAGCGGCATGGCCATGGACGTCGTTGATTTCCTTGAAGCGGTTGAGATCGAGCGAGAGAACTGCGATGCTTGCGGCCAGGTCCGCCGGTCGCGCCGCGATCTCCGCAAGCTGCTCGTTGAATGCGGCGCGATTGGCAAGGCCGGTCAGAGCGTCGTGCAGGGAAAGGTGGCGATACTGCTCGACGGCAGCCTTGGTCACGCGGGCATCGATCAGATAGGTGGCAGCCGTCAGCGCCAGCAGGATCAGCATCAGCGACAGCACGGCGAAGCCCAGCACCACCGGCGGGACGACCTCATTCGGCAGGACCGCGCGCGGATCGAGAACGACCTCGATCGCCCCCATCGCGGTGAAATGGGTGGTGGCGATCGCAAGGATCATAGCCAGAACCGAACCGTACTTGCAGAACCGCGTCACCGGGTGCGCAACACGATTGGTTACCAGAGCGCCGAGAACGGCGGCAAATATGAGCGAGGCGACAACATAAGACTGGTTCCAGTCGATGACGCCCTGCACCTCGTAGGCGGCCATGCCCGTGTAATGCATCGCAGCGATACCGAGCCCTATGACGACGCCGCCGGCCTCCGCGAGCAGGGACCGGCCGCCATAGCTTGCAACACCGAAGCCGATCGTGGCGCTCGCCACCGCGATCATGAAAGACAGAAGCGTCTGGGTCGGGTCATATCCCGCCTGCCCGCCTCCGAGATAACCGAGCATCGCGAGGAAGTGCGTTGTCCAGGTGGTCGAACCGCCGATGAAGCCCGTCAGGAAAAGCCAAATGACCTTTTCGATCCCGCCGCCGCGCCGCGCTCTGGAAAAGAGCCGGATGGTCAGGAAGGATCCGATCACGCAGATCAATACCGCGCAGGCGACATAGCGAAGATCGTGCTCGACGAAGATGCAGGAGAAAACGCGAAACATGAATGCTTGATACTTTTCAACTGTTTTGATTGAGAAGTTCTAGCACCGAAACATGTTCGAAACGTTCTTTGGGATGGTAAATGCCGGCTGACTGGCAAACCTACAGCCGGCATAAGAAGGTGTGGACGGGTCGTCAGATCACTGGATCGGCTGCCCGTTGACGCTGAAGTTCTTGCCGTCCTCGAACTTGATGTCCCAGCGCAGGCGGCCGTCCGGTTCAGTCTTCGCCATGCCCTTGGCCATCATCATCGCGAACGAAACCTGGTTGAACTCGGGGTCGCTCTTGGCGGCGGTCTGGAAATACTGGATCAGCTTATCGATGTCGCGGGCAAGGATCGAGGTTTCGAGCGTGTAACGTTCCTTCTCGTCCGGATAGCCCTTGACCTTGCCGGAGGCTTCGACGTCGTAGAGAGCGGATTTCGCGGCAATCCGCGGGAAATCGAGGGTCAGCTGTCCCTCATCGAGGAAGGCCTTGCCCAAACGCTCGCCCTCCGAATCCGGCAACGGGTCGGGCTTGGAAAAGTCGATTTCCATGAAGGTGTCGATGAAGCGCTGGAAGTTGAGATCCGCGATCCCGAATTCCATTTCCGCCATGTCCGGCACCAACTGGGCATAGAGCGGGGGAATGATGCCGTCCGGCGTCGAGATGGTCTCGATGCGGGCACCGAAGCCGATCCGGGTTGCCTCGGCGGGCTCGCTCATCGTGAACGTATAGTCGAGCTTGTTAACGCCGAAATCGCCGAGCGGACTTGCCACGGTGAACTGGTTGAAGCTGATCCTTTCGGAAAGCGCCGTGAAGAACGGCATCGCTCCACGGATGAGATCCTTGAGCTTGGTGATCTCGGCCTGCGACGGCTTTTCGTCCTTGACCAGTTCCAGCATGAACGCGACGAGCGCGCGGATCTTCTCGGCCATCACACCCTGGACGCCGACATCGAAATCGAGGCTTTCGGCGCGGATCTGTATCGGCGGGGTTTCCGGCGTCGCAATCCGTTCGTAGAAGCGCAGGAACGAGCCCTTGCCGGTGAAATCTGTGCCGCCGGGTGCCGCACTCGCCGTGGACGCCAGTGAATAGTTCATGCCGGCAAAGCTCGCCTCGACCTCTTCAGAGCCGCTCTTGGAGACCATGCGGATCGGGCCGGACGTCGCCTCGCCCGATCGCAGATAGCTGATCGCCGGGTCGAAAATGCCGGAAAACACCATATCGGTGACGGAGTAGTTGAGGTTCGTCGGCTTGCCGTCGGGCATCTTGCCCTGCACGGTGAAATTCATGTCGCTGTCGCTGTTGAATTTCCACTGGCCATTGTCGAGGGGTGCGGCGAAAACCGAAAACGGCTTCAGGCCGGAGATCTTGAAATTCTTCTTGTTGATGGATTTCAGAAGCTTGGCGAAATCGTAGCTGATCTCGTATCGCTCGCCGGCCGGCTTCACCGTCAGGAAGCCCGTGGTCTTGACCGTATCCGGCAGGAAGTGGATGAGGCTTTCCTTGAGGGTGCGGGCCCCCTTGTCGTTGATCTCAGCCGCCGCAACTGGGTATACGCAGGACGCAGCCATTACGCTGGCCGCGATCAAAGTCCGTTTCATGAATCAAGCCCTTCCCTCGTTCAACGGGCACAAAATGGAAGTCGGGCCGCCGAAGTCAAGCGCAAGTCCTTTGTTTTCAGGCCGAAAAGCTTGCACATCCCTGCTCATTGTATTATAGCGCGCCGGTCCGCGTAGACACCCTTGGAGGCAACGCGGATGAAGCGCATCGGATGATGCCCTTCAGTTTGACGCGAGCCGACAACGCTTGCGAAAAACTCTCCAAACAACCTCGAAAGGATATGCCATGAGCCACGCATCTTACGAGCTCAAGGCCGAGGCGCGCGAACGGGTAGGTAAGGGGTCCTCCCGTGAACTTCGCCGCAACGGTTTCATTCCTGCTGTCATCTATGGTGACAAGCAGTCCCCCCTCGCGATCGCTCTGTCGACCAACGAAGTGACGAAGCGCATCCATGCCGGCGGTTTCATGACCACGGTTGCCACGATCGACGTCAACGGTGAGAAGATCCAGGTCCTCCCGAAGGACTATCAGCTCGATCCGGTCCGCGACTTCACCATGCACGTGGATTTTCTGCGCGTCTCGGGCAACACGGAAGTTTCCGTTGAAGTTCCGGTTCACTTCGTCAACGAAGAGAAGTCCCCGGGCATCAAGGTCGGCGGCGTTCTCAACATCGTCCGTCACGCAGTCGAGCTGCTTTGCCCGGCCAACGACATTCCGGAATTCCTGACCGTCGACCTGACGGGCGCGAAGATCGGCGACAGCCTCCACATCTCCGCCGTCAAGCTGCCGGCTGGCGTACGTCCGGTCATTTCCGACCGCGACTTCACCATCGCGACGATCGTCGCCCCGGCTGCAGGCGTTACCGAGGAAGAACCGGCTTCTGCTGAATAACCAGGCCGAAATTCTTGAAATGGGACCCGCTTTCGCAAGAAAGCGGGTTTTTTATTGTCCACCGAATACAGTTTAGTAACGCTGCTTCCGTAATTCGTTCGAATCTTGGCATTGTCGTTTCAGTGAAGTTTAATGAATAGGTGAAACGATGCACGCTACTTCAGCATGACGGGGAAAGTCCGGCGGCAGCCAGACGATGAATGCGGGGAAGACGGTGACTCATTCCGTTGAGAGTCGTTTTATTGCGATCATTTCAGGCGCCCTCCTGGTCGTCGTCGCACCGCTGTTCACGTTGTTCCTGGCGCTTTCCTCCCAGCAGGCCGCCAAGAACCTCAGCGAACATGTCAATGTCGTGCTGGTGACCAATTCCCAGGCTCTCGGCAAGCCGCTCTGGGATCTCGACACCGACAGCATCCACCAGGTCGCCTCGATGCTGATCGCCGATCCCGCCATCAACGGCGTGCAGATCAGCGACAATACGGGCAAGCTGAATATTTCCGAAGTCGACGTCAATCCGGCCGATTTCCGCGGCCTTGAGGCGATCTCCGAGCCCATCTTCTACAAGTCGCAGCAGGGGACCCGCAGTGTCGGCAGCATTACCGTCTACGTGCCGAAGCTCGGCTGGTTCTCCGCCCTGCACCAGATGGAAATGGCCTTCATCTCCATCTTCATCATCACCATCCTGACGGTCTTCGGCGCGGCGATCCTCGGCAATCGCGTCATGGTCATCAAGCCGCTGATGCGGTTGACCGCTGCGATCGAGGCAACCCGCAGGCTCGGTTCGCGCCATCATGTCGACTGGCGTTCGAACGACGAAATGGGGCGGCTGGCGAAGAGCTTCAACGAAATGCAGACGCTGCTGGAGCGCGAGGAACGCGAACTGAAGCGCGCTCATCAGCAGACCACGGAAATCTACAACCTGACGCCGGCCATGCTGTTTTCGCTGACCCGAGGCGACCAGATCGCCGCGGTCAGCGATTATTGGCTTCTCGCGACCGGCTATCGCCGCGAGGACGTGATCGGCCATCCCTTTTCCGAACTCGTGGCCCCTGCTGACCGCCAGATTTATGCAAGGCGCAAGCAGCAGGCAAAACCGAGCGGCCCGGCGATCGAAGTCACGGTCCGGTTCCTCTGCGCCGACAGCCGCCTGATGGACGTGCTGATCGTCGAGACCGAGCTTGGCACTGCCGGCGGCAACATTCCCGGCTCGCTGAGCGTCATGACGGATGTCACGGAACTCAGGCAATCGGAACTGCGCAATCGTCAGCAGGCCATCTCCGACCACCTGACAGGACTCCTGAACCGCCAGGGTTTCGAGGCGACGCTCGACCAGAAGATCGCCGAGGCCGACAGGGCGCGCACCGAGGTCGCCTGCCTGTTCGTCGATCTCGACCGCTTCAAGGCGATCAACGACAATCTCGGCCATGCAGCCGGCGACGCCGTGCTCTGCCAGTTCGTCGAGCGGACGAAGCCGATGCTCAACGACGGCGATACCGCCTCCCGTCTCGGCGGCGACGAATTCGCCATCCTGATTACCGGGGACGGTGCCGAGCGCCGCGCGAACGAACTCAGCCAGAAGATCGTCGACATGTTCGAGGTTCCCTTCAGGATCCAGGGCACCGGCGTGCGGTTGAGCGCCAGTATCGGCCTCGCCTTCTATCCGAGCCATGCCGCCAGCGCCGCCGAACTGCTGCAGAAGTCGGACATGGCCATGTATGCCCGCAAACGCGACGGCAAGAACGGCGCGCAGGTCTACGATCCCGCCATTCTCGACCAGACGCGGGAACGGGCCGAAATCGAGAGCGACATCGAGGTTGCGATCGCCGCAAGCTGGTTTGAGGCGCATTTCCAGCCGATCGTCGACATCGAGACCGGCGTTCCGTCGGGCTTCGAAGCGCTGATGCGGATGCGCCATCCCCGCAAGGGCCTGCTGTCGCCGGCCGGCATCATCAGCGTTGCCGAAGAGACCGGCTCGATCAGCCAGATCGGCAACCTCATTCTGGAAGACGCGATGGCGAACCTCGCCCGCGTCTCGCGCCTGCCCGGCATGGGCGAGACCTATGTCGCGGTCAACTTCTCGCCGCTGCAATTCGAGCCCGGCCTGCCGGCACGCCTTGCCGGCCTGCTCGGCCGCTACGGCATCGATCCGTCGCGCCTGGTGGTGGAAATCACCGAAGCCGTGCTGATGCACGACAACCCGGAAATCCGCACCATTCTCAACGAACTCCATCTCTTCGGCTGCCGCATCGCGCTCGACGACTTCGGCACCGGCTATTCGTCGCTGAGCTATATGAGCCGTTTCCCGGTCGATATCGTCAAGATCGACCAGTCCTTCATCCATTCGCTCACCGAACAGACGGGCGACATAGGCAGTAAGAACAGGATGCTCGTCGAAGGCATCAGTGCTATTTCTCACAAGATGAACTGCAAGGTCGTCGCTGAAGGCGTCGAGACGGAAGAACAGCGCTTATTGCTGCAGCAAATGGGCATCGACTACGCCCAAGGCTATCTCTTCTCGAAGCCCCGCGAAATTTCCGAACTGCTCTCGGCCCTATCCACCCGGCAGGCCGAAATCGAGTCCATGGCGAGCTGACACGTTCTCACCTCCGGACCAGATGCTGGGTCAGAAATGACAACATATGCGTTTGGAAGGGGGACAGATGAAAATCGCAGCGCCGCTTCTTGCCAGCCTCAGCCTCGCGTGTGGCGCCCATGCCCAGCAGGCCATCGTCTTTTCGACCGAGTCCTACCCGCCCTTCAGCTACCAGGAGCCCGGCGGCAACTACCGCGGCGTCGGCATCGACCAGGTAAGCATCATCATGCAGGATGCGGGCACGCCTTACACGCTGGAGATCATGCCCTGGGCCCGGGCCATCGCCATGGCCGAGACGCAGTCCATGCACTGCGTCTTCGCCGCCGCCCGCACACCGGAACGCGAACCGCGTTTCAAATGGGTTGTGCCTCTTTTCGTCGACCGCAGCATTCTCGTGCGCCATGCGGGTTCGAAGGTCACGGCGACCACCCTGGAGGAAGCCAGGCAGTACACGGTCGGCACCCATCGCGCCGACTATACCGAGGGGCTTCTGAAGAGCTCCGGTTTCCCGAAGATCGATCTCAGCGCCGACGTCGATACGACGCTCCGAAAACTGCTGCAGGACCGTATCGACATGATGCCCATGTCGGAAGGCGTCTATCAAAAGCTGAAGGCGGACGGGACGCCGATCGAAAAAGTCATCCTGTTCACCGAACAGCATCTCGGCATTGCGTGCAATCCGGATGTGCCCGACGAACTGATCGCCAGGATGCAGGCAGGTCTCGACCGCCTCATCAAGGACGGCATCCAGGCTGTAATTCTGAAGCGCTACGGCATCGGCGAGCCTCAATAGAGGCTCAGGCGTTGAAACCGGTTGACTTTGGCGGCGTTTCGCGGTGGTGAAAAGCCAACAGTCAAGGATGGACGTCTCCATGCTCATCATCGCCGGCCTCGGCAATCCCGGTTCCCAATATGCGGGCAACCGACACAATATCGGCTTCATGGCCGTGGACGAGATCCAGCGCCGTCCCGGCTTTTCGCCCTGGTCGAAGAAGTTCAAGTCACTGATCTCGGAAGGCGAGCTTGCCGGCGAAAAAGTGCTGCTGATCAAGCCGCAAACCTTCATGAACCTCTCCGGCGAAGCGGTCGGCGAGGCGATGCGTTTCTACAAGCTCGGTCCGGAAAACATCATTGCCATCTACGACGAACTCGATCTGCCTGCGGCCAAGGCCCGCATCAAGACCGGCGGCGGCAATGGCGGCCACAATGGCGTGAAGTCGCTCGACGCCCATTGCGGCCGGGAATATCGCAGGCTTCGCCTCGGTATCGGCCATCCGGGCGCCAAGGAACTGGTGCACAATCATGTGCTCGGCGATTTCGCCAAGGCCGACCAGACCTGGCTGTCCCCTCTTCTCGACGCGCTCGCCGACAATGCTGAGATGCTGGTGAAGGCCGAGGATTCTCAGCTGATGAACAAGCTGGCGCTCGCCGTCGGCGCCAAGCCTGACGAGGACAAGCCGAAACCGGAAAAGAAGCCCGTCGCTAAGCCGGCCGGGCAATCGCATATCCACCAGGCCCGCAGCGGCGGCAAGCCGAACCTTCCGACATCAGGCCCGATGGCCGAGATGCTCAAGAAGATGTTCGGCGGCAAGGGCGAATAGTGTCGATGCCCCCTGCCGGCTTCGTCATTCGCCCGGCCCGCGGCGACGATCTTGCCGACCTCATCGAACTCTATCACCACCTGAACCACGATCCGGACCCGGAACCGGCACTGGCCCGGGAGCGTTTCGCAGCAATTCTCGCCCAGCCCGGTATGACGGTCTTGATCGGCTTCGCAGACGGGCGCGCGGCGGCCACGGTGACGCTGATCGTCGTTCCGAACCTCACCCGCAAGGGCGCGCCCTATGCGCTGATTGAAAACGTCGTCACCCATGCGGACCACCGCAAGCGCGGTTATGCCGGCGCCCTCATCCGCATGGCCATCGATCAAGCCTGGAATGGCGGCTGCTACAAGGTCATGCTCCTGACCGGCTCGACGGACCCGGCAACGCTGCGCTTCTACGAAGGCTGCGGTTTTCTTCAAAACAAGACCGGCTTCCAAATCCGCCGCGCTTAAACAGCCCGTATCGCTGAGGGTTAAAGGGGTGGCGCGCCGCTTTCGGAGCGGCTATGGGAGGCCGATCGAAAACGGAAGCGCGACATGAACCAGGCCCCGAACATGCCCCCGAAAATGGATGACATCACCGGCGAACTTGTCACCCTTCGTGATTACTGGCGTTACGCCATCTCCCGGTTCAGCGCCGCAAACCTCAGCTACGGCCACGGCACGACGACGGCCAGCGACGACGCCGCTTTCCTGGTCCTCGACTCACTCGACCTGCCGATCGACACGCTCGATCCGTTTCTCGACGCGCGCCTGCTGCCGGCCGAACGGCGGCTGCTGGCCGAGCGGATCGACGCCCGCGTGACGACCCGCAAACCCACATCCTACCTGACTGGCCACGCCTATATCCAAGGTGTCCGCTTCCTAGTCGACGAACGGGTCATCGTTCCCCGCTCCCATATCGGCGAAATCCTATTCAGCGAATATCTCGGAGAAAACGGTTCGTCCTTTCTGCCCGATCCGCTGGGCGTCGAAAGCGCCGTCGACATCTGCACCGGCTCCGGCTGCCTTGCCATCCTCGCCGCAAAATTCTTCCCGAATGCCGCGGTCGATGCCGTGGATCTCTCGGCCGATGCACTCGAAGTGGCAAAGCTGAACGTTGCCGAGCATAGCGTCGAAGATCAGGTCACGCTTTTGAACGGCGACCTCTTCACGCCGCTCGGAAGCAAAAAATACGACCTGATCATCACCAATCCGCCCTATGTCGATCACGAGGCGATGGACGGTTTTCCGGAAGAGTTCCGCTCCGAACCGGACATGGCCTTCGACGGCGGCGTCGACGGCCTCGACCTCGTCCGCCGGCTGCTGGCGGAAGCCCCGGCGCATCTCAATCCCGAGGGCGGCATGATCTGCGAAATCGGCTCGGGCCGAGAAATCCTCGAAGAGGAATTCCCCGACCTCGACTTCCTTTGGCTGGAAACGGCGGAATCGCAGGACGCAGTGTTCTGGATCAGCGCCGAAGCGCTCGGCGTGAAGGCCGGGAAAAAGAGGAAGTAACCTATTCCTCGGGCTCGGTGATGAACATCAGCGGAAAACCGGCCTCCTTGGCGAGGTCGACCGCTTCCTTCGCCTTGGTCTCGGCGATGTCCTTGGTACAGACGACGACGACCGCCAGCCCCATCCGGTGCGCGGTCAGCATCACGCGATAGCCGGTTTCCTCGCTCATCCGGAACACGGCTTTCAACACCATCGTCACGAATTCGCGCGGCGTGTAGTCGTCGTTGACGAGCAGAACCTTGTAGAGCTTCGGCCGCTCCAGCTTGGTCTTGGTTTTCGTCTTCGGTTTTAGGGTGGTATCTTCGCTCACGGCGTCTCGCCTCCTGATGACGGCGTCCGACACTAGGCATTTCGGCTTATATCGCACCGCAACCGGAATTTTTCAAGCAGCTGATCGGAGTGGAATAAGTTCAATCGGCGGCGAGTAAAAGGCATTTGCGACCCTGTGCACGCACGATCGAAGCTGCCCGTTTGTCGAAGGTAGCGAATATCTCGCCGCCGAGCCTACGTCCCTCGAATTCGATTACACCATCTGCGAAGTCGCCTCCCGCTTCCAGGAAAGTGAGACCGGCTTCGACCGCCCCACGATCGACCGCTACGGTCTTGACGCTCATCCACGTCCGGATTGCTACGGCAAGGTCGCTCTGGCTTTTTTTGTAGAGCCGACGAAGAACCCACACCATTTCGCATAGGGTCTGGTTTGAAATGGTCACCTCGTTCGAAGCCAAAAGAGCCTGGGCTTTGGAGCTCTCGACTTCATGGTCGAAGATCATTGCCCTCAAAAGGATATTGGTATCGACGATCAAGCTCATTGCTCGGCCTCACCGGCGTAGCTTGCCGCAATCGCCTCGTTGATCTCGTCGATCGAATAGCTTTTGCCGGTCGTATTCTCGAACATTCCGAAGACGCTTTCGATCGAGAGTTTGCCGGCAATTGGATGAATCATGGCCTGCCGCTTCGGTTGGAGATCGACATCGATCTCATCGCCGGGCTTGATGCCAAGATGATCAAGAACTTCCTTTTTCAAGGTAACCTGTCCTTTCGCTGTGACTTTCAATCTAACCATGGCCATTCTCCATCGACTTAAAGTAAGGCAAATATGCCTTACGCGCAAGATCGCCTGACAGCAGAGCCTTGACCGCCCGAACACTTTCCCCCATAGCCACAGCAACGAAATTTCTTCCAATACAGGGTCCGGACCCATGGGTTTCAAATGCGGTATCGTGGGCCTGCCGAATGTCGGCAAGTCTACTCTCTTCAATGCGCTCACCAAGACGGCTGCCGCCCAGGCGGCCAACTATCCTTTCTGCACGATCGAGCCGAACACCGGCGAAGTGGCGGTTCCCGATCCGCGCATGCAGAAACTGGCGGCGATCGCCGGCTCCAAGGAAATCATCCCGACCCGCATTTCCTTCGTCGATATCGCCGGCCTCGTGCGCGGCGCATCGAAGGGTGAAGGCCTCGGCAACAAGTTCCTCGCCAATATCCGCGAAGTGGATGCGGTGGTGCATGTGCTGCGGTGCTTCGAGGACGACGACATCACCCATGTCGAGGGACGCATCAATCCGGTCGGCGACGCCGACACGATCGAGACCGAGCTGATGCTCGCCGACCTTGAGAGCCTGGAACGCCGCGTCGAGCAGACCCGCAAGCGCGCCGCCAGCAAGGACAAAGATTCCGTGGCGCAGCTGCCGGTCATGGACGCGGTTATCAAGCTCCTGAACGACGGCAAGCCGGCACGCCTGCTTTTGAAGACGCTGGCGCCCGAAGAGATCGAGATCCTGAAGGGTCTCAACCTTCTGACTTCACACCCGGTCCTCTATGTCTGCAACGTCGCGGAAGCCGATGCCTCGACCGGCAACGAGCACACGCAGGCCGTTGCCGCCATGGCCAAGGAACAGGGCGCCGAATGCGTGATCATCTCGGCCGCGATCGAATCCGAAGTGGCCCAGCTTCCGGAGGAAGAGTCCAAGGAATTCCTGTCGGCACTAGGCCTCGAGGAAGCCGGCCTTGACCGGCTGATCCGCGCCGGTTACCACCTGCTCGACCTGATCACCTATTTCACCGTCGGCCCCAAGGAGACCCGCGCCTGGACGATCGTGCGCGGCACCAAGGCCCCTGCCGCCGCAGGCGTCATCCATACAGACTTCGAGCGCGGTTTCATCCGCGCCTTCACCATCGCCTTTGACGACTACATCGCCTTCAAGGGCGAAGTCGGCGCCAAGGAAGCCGGCAAGGGCCGCGACGAAGGCAAGGAATATATCGTCCAGGACGGCGACGTGATCCACTTCCGCTTCAACACCTGAGACCGTGGGCGGGAGAGCCACATGACGGAAGCCGCGTATTATTTCGAGGATTTTTCGGTGGGGCGGGTTTTCCCGCTGGCATCCAAGCTGGTGACGGCTGACGAGATGGTCGAATTCGCCGCCGAGTTCGATCCGCAGCCCATGCATCTCGACGAGGCAGCCGGCAGGGCGAGCATTCTCGGCGGCCTGTCGGCCTCGGGCTGGCATACGGCGAGCATGTTCATGCGCATGATGTTCAACGGCTGGCTGTCCAGTTCCTCGTCGGAGGGATCGCCGGGCATCGAGTTCATGGAATGGAAAAGGCCGGTTCTGGCCGGCGACACGTTGTCCGGCCGCTCGACCGTGCTCGAATCCCGCTCGCTTCGCTCACGCCCCGGCATCGGCATCGTCAAGTTCCTTCACGAAGTGGAGAACCAGCGCGGGGAGATCGTCATGCGCGGCGAGAACCCGATCATGATGCGGCTGCGCGACGCCCGGGAGGATGCTGCATGAGACTGATCGAGCTTTCTCCGCCCGGCCAGAAAGTCATCACCGGCACGCTTCTCTTCACCGCCGAGGACATCGTCCGCTACGCGAAGAAATTCGATCCCCAGCCCTTCCACGTGGATGCCGAAGCGGCGAAGAACTATGTTTTCGGCGCTCTCTGCGCCTCCGGCTGGCACACCTGCGCCGGCTGGATGAAGACCTATATCGCCTACTGGAAAGCGGAGGTGGCACGCCTCGAACGCGAGGGCCTCGTTGCCCCGAAGCTCGGGCCTTCGGCCGGCTTCAGGAAGCTGCAATGGCTGAAACCGGTCTATGCCGGCGACAGCGTCACCTATTCCGTCGCGCTGACCGAGAGCCGCTCGCTCGCCTCGCGTCCCGGCACCTGGATCAACATGACCGTCTGTGACGGCGTGAACCAGCATGGCGAGGTGGTGATGCGCTACGAAGGCACCGTGCTGGAATTCGCTTGAAGTTTCCGTGCGAGCCCCCTCGCCCGGCCCGCTTTCGTGGCTGCTTTTAGTGACCTGAAAATTCGACCAGCGTTCTGACTTCCACGCCGAGCGCTTCGAGCTTCCGGCGTCCGCCGAGATCCGGCAGGTCGATGACGAAGCAGGCCGAGACGATCTCGGCGCCAAGCTGACGCAGCAGCTTTACCGCACCTTCCGCGGTGCCGCCTGTCGCAATCAGGTCGTCGGTGAGGATCACCTTCTCGCCGGCTTTCACCGCATCCACATGGATCTCCATCTCGTCGGTGCCGTATTCGAGACTGTAGGCCATTCGCACGGTCTGGTGCGGCAGCTTGCCCTTCTTGCGGATCGGCACGAAACCGGCCCTCAACTGGTGCGCCAGTGCGCCGCCGAGGATGAAGCCGCGCGCCTCGATGCCGGCGATCTTGTCGATGCCAAGGCCCGCATAGGGCGCCACCAGCTCATCTACCGCCTGCCTGAAGGCAACGGCGTCGCCGAGCAGCGTGGTGATGTCGCGGAAGATGATGCCCGGTTTCGGATAGTCCGGAATGGAACGGATGGCGGCGGAGAGAGCGTTTTTGGAAGACATGTGACCCACATATTTGGCGGCAGGAAGGGAGACCGAGCCTAGCAACTGATGGCTCCCCTCCCAACAAAAAAGGCGACCCGCAGGCCGCCTTTTCGCAATCACGAGGTAAAACCTCAGTGTTCCTTGCTGGCATAGACCGACTTCTTGGTCAGGTAAATCAGGCCCGTGAAGATCACCAGGAAGATCATCACCATGAAACCGGTGCGCTTGCGATCTTCGAGATGAGGCTCGGCAGCCCACATCAGGAAGGCCGAGACATCCTTGGCATACTGATCGACCGTCTGCGGCGCGCCGTCGTCATAGGTCACCTGGTCGGCGCTGAGCGGCGGAGCCATGGCGAGCGCGGCGGCGCCGGCGAAATACGGATTGTAATGGGTACCCGGAGCAACCTCGACGCCGGCCGGCGGCTGCTCGTAGCCGGTCAGCAGCGAATGGATGTAGTCCGGTCCGCCTTCCTGGTACTGGGTGAATATGTCGATGACGAACTGCGGAAAGCCGCGGGTCACGCCGCGGGCCTTGGCGATCAGCGACATGTCCGGCGGTGCTGCGCCGTTGTTGGCGGCAGCGGCAGCCTGGGTGTTCGGGAAGGGCGAAGGGAACTGGTCGGACGGAACGGCGGTGCGTTCGAACATCTCGCCTTCGTCGTTCGGGCCGTCCTGAACCTTGTAGTTGGCGGCGAAAGCCTTCACCTGGGCTTCCGAATAACCGAGGTCCTCCAGGGTGCGGAAGGAGACCAGACGCATCGAGTGGCAGGCGGAACAGACTTCAGTATAGACCTTCAGCCCGCGCTGGAGCTGGCCCTTGTCATAATGGCCGAACGGACCCGCGAAGCTCCAGTCGGTTTCCTTGGGATGGTGGATCGGAAAATGCGGCGTTTCCGCATGCTCCGCGGCCGGGGCCGCAGCGTGATTTTCCTGCGCAACGGCCGAGGCAACGCTCATTCCCGCCAGAAAGGCCAGCGAGACGAGGCTTGTAACAAGCTTGTTCATAATTCTAATCCCTCTCGGTCGCAGGCGTCAGGCGCGGGCTTCGGCGGATTTGCCGTTCTTTTTCTCAAGAACCGCTTCCGTGATGGAGTTCGGAATGCGCCTCGGCGTTTCGAACAGGCCGAGAAGCGGCATGATCACGAGGAAGAAGCCGAAGTAATACAGCGTGCCGATCTGCGACAGTGCTGTGAAGATGCCTTCCGCGGGCTGGGAACCGAGCCAGCCGAGCATGATCGCATTGGCGACGAACAGCCAGAAGAACAGCTTGTACCAGGGACGATAGACGGCGGAACGGACCTTCGACGTGTCGAGCCAGGGCAGGAAGAACAGGATGAGGATCGAACCGAACATCACCAGAACGCCGCCAAGCTTGGAGTCGATGAAGAGGACGTTGAAGGTGATCGCGCGCAGCATGGCGTAGAACGGCAGGTAGTACCATTCCGGAACGATGTGAGCGGGGGTCTTCAAGGCGTCGGCCGGGATATAGTTGTCCGGGTGGCCGAGGTAGTTCGGCATGTAGAAGATGAACCAGGCATAGACGATCAGGAAGACGGAGACGCCGAGCGCATCCTTCATCGTCGCATAGGGCGTGAAGGCGACGGTGTCGGTCTTGGTCTTCACCTCGACGCCGGTCGGGTTGGTCTGGCCGGTGACGTGCAGGGCCCAGATGTGCAGGACGACGACGCCGGCGATCATGAAGGGTAGCAGGTAGTGCAGCGAGAAGAAGCGGTTCAGCGTCGGCTGGTCGACGGCGAAGCCGCCGAGCAGGAACTGCTGGATCCATTCGCCGACCAGCGGGAAGGCCGAGAAGAAGCCGGTGATGACGGTCGCGCCCCAGAAGGACATCTGACCCCAGGGCAGAACGTAGCCCATGAAGCCGGTCGCCATCATCAGGAGGTAGATCACCACGCCGAGGATCCAGAGGATTTCGCGGGGTGCCTTGTAGGAGCCGTAATAGAGGCCACGGGCGATATGCAGGTAGACGGCGACGAAGAAGAACGAGGCGCCGTTGGCATGCATGTAGCGCAGCAACCAGCCATGGTTCACGTCGCGCATGATCTTTTCGACCGAGTCGAAGGCGATGCCGGTCGAAGCGGTGTAATGCATGGCGAGCACCACGCCGGTGATGATCTGCACGATCAGCATGACCGACAGCATGGCGCCGAACGTGTAGGCATAGTTCAGATTACGGGGAACGGGGTAGGAGACGAAGCTGTCATGGATCATGCGCGGCAGCGGAAGCCGCGAATCGATCCACTTTTCGATGCCGGTCGATGGCTGGTATGTGGAATGACCGCTCATAAATATTATCCCCTCACCCGATCCTGATCACTGTGTCGGACGCAAATGCAAAAGTCGGAATGGCGAGGTTCTCCGGCGCCGGGCCCTTACGGATACGGCCCGCCGTATCGTAGTGAGAGCCGTGGCACGGACAGAACCATCCGCCGAAATCGCCGGACTGGCCGAGCGGAACGCAGCCGAGATGGGTGCAGGAACCGATCATCACGATCCAGTTTTCCTTGCCCTGGCCGGCGGAACGATCGATATCGCTTGCCTGTGCGTCGGCCGGCAGATTGGCGTTGCGGGCGACAGGATCCTTGAGATCCGCCAGCGCTACGGCATTCGCCTCTTCCACTTCCTTCGGCGTACGGTTGCGAATGAAGACAGGCTTGCCGCGCCACTTGACGGTCAGCGACATGCCCGGCTGGAGAGCGCCGACATTCACTTCGATGGAGGCGAGCGCCAGCGTCGAGGCGTCGGGGCGCATCTGGTCGATGAAAGGCCAGGCAACCGAGACAGCGCCGACAGCGCCGGCCATGCCGGTGGTCAGGTAAAGGAAATCACGGCGAGTGGGCTCGCCCGGTATTTCGCTATGTGTGTCGTGCTCGCTCACGGCTCAATCATCCTTCTCACGCAATTCGCGGAAACCGCTCTGCCCCCGTCCGGGCGAATCTCAGTTGAACACAATTCGACCATAGATTCCCCAGCAATCCGGCGCGTTCTATGCTTGATCGCAAAATATGTCCAGCCTTGGCAAGGGGTGCCGACCAGTTTGTCGCCGGAAAACCCGGAGGGTTCCGGACCAGCGTGACAGGCAGAGCACAGGCCTGAGAAACAAGGTCTGCAACGGCCTGTTGGACCCAGAAAAATCAGGGGTTTTTCAAGCGAAACAGCGGGGATGGCGCACTTCCCGTTAACTCCCCTGCCGGGCACCGCATTGCAACAAATCGGGCCTCATGTTAGGCCAAGCCCACGACAGAAGGCGGCCGTCCCGGACATACCCGAATGAGACAAACACTATCGGTTGCCATCTGCGTCATCGTGTCGCTTGTTCTGATGGCGATCGGGACGCGTTACATACACCCCCACTGGCTTTTGGGAACGCTTTACAGCCTGCAGCTGCACGCGGCACTCGGCTGCGTGGCCGCCATGGTCGTGGCCCTTGTCGTCAAGCGCCACTTCCTGGTCTGGCTGTTGTTCGCCGCCACACTCCTTTTTGTCGGCCACGCGGTACTGATGAGCCGCGACTTCGCCGCGCCGATGACACCGGCAGAGGTGGATGCACCGACCATCAGGCTGATGTCCTTCAACATCCTCAACGACAATTTCGCCAATGCGGAAGACATCGTCGAAACGATCCGGTCGTCCGGCGCCGACCTGGTCAACGTCATGGAAGCCGCCCCGCTCAGGGTCTATATGGACGAGCTGGCGAAAACCTATCCCTACCGGGTGGGTTGCGGTCTGCTGATCGAGGATTGCGACCAGCTCATGCTATCGAAGGTGCCGATCGAAGCGCCGACGGTACAATCGCTCAGCGAGATCTTTCCGGATCGCTTCATCCTCGCCAAGGTGACCGTCCGCGGCCAAACGATCCATTTCGTCGGCATGCATACGACCAAGCCGTATTTCGACAATTTCCACTCCGTGGAACTGACCCGCGCCGCCCTCGCGATCAGCGAGACGAGCGGCCCTCTACTGCTCTCGGGCGATTTCAACGCCTCGAGCCTGGCGCCGAACATGCGCCGGTTCCTCCGCAATGCCGACCTGACGACTGCCGGCTTCGAGCCCGCCACCTGGCCGATCCGGGCGGGCGCGTTCGGCGTGCCGATCGACCATGTCTATGCGCGGGCACCGCTCAAGATAAAGTCGCTGACCCGCATTCCCCAGCCGCACGGCTCCAACCACTTCGGGCTGATCGCCGAGATCGCCGTTACCGGACAGTGAGCCGCAGCGCTATTGGGCTGCGTCCGCGGCAAGGAAACCGCCGGACTGCCTTGCCCAGAGCTCCGAATAGAGCCCTCCCCGCGCAATCAGTTCGTTGTGCGTGCCGTCCTCGATGATCCGGCCCTTGTCCATGACGATGAGGCGATCGAGGGCTGCGATGGTCGACAGCCGGTGGGCGATGGCGAGCACGGTCTTGCCCTGCATCAGCCGCTCCAGGTTCGACTGGATCGCCGCTTCTACCTCCGAGTCGAGTGCCGAGGTGGCCTCGTCGAGCACCAGGATCGGCGCATCCTTGATCATCACGCGGGCGATCGCCACGCGCTGGCGCTGGCCGCCGGAAAGCTTGACGCCGCGCTCGCCCACATGCGCGTCGAAACCCTTGCGACCGCGCTGGTCTTCGAGAGCCGCGATGAACGTGTCGGCTTCAGCCTTGCGCGCCGCCTCGATAAGCTGCGCCTCCGTCGCATCCGGCCGGCCGAACAGGATATTGTCGCGGATCGAGCGGTGCAGCAGCGAGGTGTCCTGCGTCACCATGCCGATCTGGGCGCGCAGCGATTCCTGTGTCGCCCTGGCGATATCCTGCCCGTCGATCAGGATGCGGCCACCTTCGAGATCGTAGAACCGCAGGAGCAGGTTGACGAGGGTCGACTTGCCGGCGCCGGAACGCCCGACGATGCCGAGCTTCTCGCCCGGCCGGATGGTGAGCGACAGATTGTCGATGACGCCCTTCGCCTTGCCGTAGTGAAAACTGACGTTCTCGAAGCGGATTTCCGGGCGTTTTACCACCAGCTGCGTTGCATCAGGCGCATCCACCAGCCCGATCGGCTGCGAGATCAGCTCGGCCGAATTCTGGATGGTGCCGATATTGCGCATGATACCGTTGAGCTGCGTCATCAGCCGGCCGAGCAGGAAATTCAGCCGCAGCATCAGCGCCATGGTGAAGGCGACGGCACCGGACGAGATCAGGCCGGAGAGCCACAGATGCACGCTCATCGCCGCCATGGTGACGATCATCGTGCCGGAGAGGAAGGCCATGGAGGCGCGTACGCTGGTCAACAGCCGGGTGAACGCGATGATCGTGTCCTGGAAGCTCTCGAAACCGGAGAGCATGTAGCGGTCGTTCGCCTCGTCGCGGCCGAACAGCCGAAGCGTCTGGATGTTCGAATAGGCGTCGACCATGCGGCCGCTGATCATCGACCCGGCCTCGGCCGAGGCCTTGGAGTGTTCGCGAATACGCGGCACGTAATATCTGGCGAGCACCGCGAAGATCGAAAGCCATGCGACGACGACGACCGCCAGCCGCCAGTCGAGCCCGGCAACCAGCGCGATGGTCGAGACGGAATAGATACCGACGAACCAGACGCTTTCCATGAAGGAGGTCAGAACGTCGCCGGTCGCCTGGCCGGCCGACCAGACTTTGGTCACGATGCGGCCGGAGAAATCGTTCTGGAAGAAGGAGAGCGACTGGCGCGATACGTGGATGTACGACTGCCAGCGCACCAAGTTGTAGAAACCGGGCGTGATGATCTGCTGGTCGACCAGCGCCGTCATCAGCCCAATCAGGAAGCGGCCGATGCCGACCACCAGCGCCATGACCACCAGTTCGGTCCCGTGGTCGGCGAGCAGCCCAGACCATCCCTCGGAAGGTTGGGTCGTGTCGAGGATATCGACCAGCCGGCCGACATACCAGAACATCGCTGCCTCGACGCCGGCGGCAAGCCCGCCGAGCACCAGCATGGCGAAGAAGGGAAGCTTTGCCTGGCGGACATAGAACCAGATGAAGCCGACAAGGCCGACGGGTGGCTTCAGGTCGTCCCGCCTCGCAAACGGCTTGATAAAGCTCTCGAAGGTGCGGAAGACCGATTTCAACATGGACCCGATATAGGCGGATTCTTAAGCCCGGCAAAGCGAAAGCGGCCGGGCCGCGGCTTACATTTTCTTAATGTGGAAGGCCTGCCGGGCAGACCTTCGCGCCCATTGGACATAATCAATATCAATCATTATGATTGCCCCAAAGGAGTTCCCATGGAAACCCGTGTTCTGACTGCACATGTGCCGGTTCAGCTGGCTGAGAAAGTGGACGAATTGGCAACCCGCCTGGAACGTTCAAGGGGCTGGATCGTCAAGCAGGCACTCGCCGACTGGATCGAGCTGGAAGAGGAGCGGCGGCGGCTGACGCTGGAGGCAATGGCCGACGTCGATGCGGGAAACGTGGTCGATCAGGAGGAGATCCAAAAGTGGGTTGCCAGCCTGGGTACTGACAAGCCCCTGCCCCGTCCCCTGTAATGGACCTGAAGTGGTCGTCAAAAGCGGTGTCCGATCTCAACCGCCTTCATGATTTTCTGGCTGTGGTGAACGCACCCGCGGCGGCCCGCACGGCTCAAAACCTGGCTGCAGCACCCAGGAAACTCATCCAGCATCCGCGGCTTGGTGAAAGGCTGGATGAGTTCGCGCCGCGTGAAATCCGACGACTTTTGATTGGTGACTACGAGCTGCGATACGAGATACAGGGCGAGATGATTTTTCTTCTCCGTATCTGGCACACTCGCGAAAACCGAATCTGAATTCCGCGGAAGCATTCCTTAAAGGACTTACCTCAGAGCGAAAAATGGGATGGCGGCGGAGCTTACTCCGCCGCCTCTTCCTCGATCACATCCTCATGGCCGATGAAGCCGCCGGACTGGCGGTTCCAGAGGTCGGCATAGATGCCGCCGGTCGCGACCAGCTCGCGGTGCGTCCCTGCCTCGATGATCCGGCCGCGATCGAGCACGATCAGCCGGTCCATTTCGGTCAGCGTCGACAGCCGGTGGGCGATCGCGATCACCGTCTTGCCCTCCATCAGCGCGAACAGGTTCTCCTGGATCGCCGCTTCGACTTCCGAGTCGAGCGCCGAGGTCGCCTCGTCGAGTACCAGGATCGGCGCGTCCTTCAGGAAGACGCGGGCGATCGCGATGCGCTGCCGCTGCCCGCCGGAAAGCTTCACGCCTCGTTCGCCCACATGCGCATCGAGACCCTTGCGTCCCTGCATGTCGGCAAGTCCGTCGATGAACTCCCAGGCGTTTGCCCGCTTTGCCGCCTCGACAATGTCCGCATCGGTCGCGTCCGGCTTGCCGTAGGCGATGTTGTCGCGGATCGAGCGGTGCAGCAGCGAGGTATCCTGGGTGACCACGCCGATCAGCGAACGCAGGCTGTCCTGCGTCACCGTCGATATGTCCTGGCCATCGATGGTGATGCTGCCGCCCTCCAGATCGTAGAAGCGCAACAGCAGGTTCATCAGCGTCGTCTTGCCGGCGCCGGAGCGGCCGACCAGACCGACCTTCTGGCCGGCCGGGATATCGAGCGTCATGCCTTCGATGACGCCCTTGCCCTTGCCATAGTGGAAGTGGACGTTGTCGTAGCGGATATGGCCCTTTTTCGCGGTGAGCGTCGAAGCGCCCTTCTGGTCCACCACGTCATGCGCCTTGGTCATCATCGACATGCCGTCATAGACGGTGCCGATGTTTTCGAAGAGCGCCGACACTTCCCACATCACCCATTGCGACATGCCGTTGATGCGCATCGCAAGACCGATCGCGATTGCGATCGCTCCGATCGAGATGGCGCTGTCCAGCCAGAACCAGATCGACAACGTGCCGACGGTAAAGAGGGCGGCGCAGTTGTAGAAATAGACCAGCGCCTGGAAACCCGTCACCTTGCGCATCTGCGCATGTACGGTCTTCAGGAACACGTCCATCGCGTCTTGCGCATAGGCCTCTTCCCTTCCCGCATGCGAGAATAGCTTGACGGTCGCGATGTTCGTATAGCTGTCCACGACGCGACCGGTCATCATCGAGCGCGCATCCGCCTGTTCCGCCGAAATCTTCCTCAGACGCGGCACATAATAGGCGACCGTGATCGAGTAGAAGACGATCCAGAGGACGAGCGGCACCGCAAGGCGCAGGTCGGCTGCCGCGACGATGGCGATCATCGAGACGAAATAGGTGAAGACGTAGACGAATACGTCGAGCACCTTCATCACCGTTTCGCGGATGGCGAGCGAGGTCTGCATCACCTTGGTCGAGACGCGGCCGGCAAACTCGTTGGCGAAGAACGTCATCGAGTGCCGGAGCAGGAACCGGTGCATCTGCCAGCGGGCGATCATCGGGAAATTGCCCATCAGGATCTGATGCATGATCAGCGAATTGAGGGTCGCGATCGCCGGCAATGCGACCAGCACCACGAAGGCCATGAAGAACAGTTTCGGCCCTTCGCTTTCAAGGAAGGTCGCCCGATCGGCATTGGTCAGCCAATCGACGATATCGCCGAGGAACTGGAACAGCGCCACTTCGCCGACCGCAATCAGCATCGTACAGGTCGACATGATAACGACCCACGGCCAGACCGGCTTGGTATAGTGCCACAGGAAGGCCGCAAGGCCGGCGGGCGGTAGTGAGGGCGCTTCGTCCGGATAAGGATCAACGCGCCGTTCGAACCACGAGAACATGAAAAAAGCTCCGTAAGTCGGATGCCGCACCGGTTCAGCACGCAAGGCGGCCGGAATCGGACGACGTAAACCTGGATAGCGAGGCCGGATGTCGGCCGCGTAACGAGTGAGGAGAGAAAGAGTTTGCGAGAAACCGCGAAACGCCTAGGCCAGAGACAGGAAAATCCGGCGGCGGAGGCGCGAGAGCACGGTCATATCCATGTGGGCCTCCTTGAGTGGGCGTTGAGTTGCGCGTTTCTTGTAGCCTCTCGGGCATCAATTGAAAAGGGCAAATCGCCGTATCTCGCCACCCTGAGCTTTTCTGTTGCCCGATCGTCACAGCCATGCCGCGCATCGAAAGGGCTTGAGCGGCAGCCTCGGTTTCCCGTAAGGACGGTGCATGAGTGACATCCCCCGCGGGCTCCGCATCGCCCTTTACCAGCCGGATATTCCCGGCAATACCGGCACGATCCTCCGGCTCGCCGCCTGCCTCGGCCTGTCGGTCGATATCATCGAACCGGCCGGCTTCGACATTTCCGACCGGAACCTGAAGCGCTCCGGCATGGACTATCTGGCGGGCGTCACGCTTGCCCGCCACGTCAACTGGCAGCGCTTCGACGAGTGGCGCAAGGCGAACGGCCGGCGCGTCGTGCTTGCCTCCACCAGGGCCGCCCTGCCCTATACCCGCTTCGAATTCCAGCCGGACGACATCCTGCTCTTCGGCCGCGAAAGCGCCGGCGTGCCTGATCATGTGCATGAGGCGGCCGACGCCCGTATCCTCATCCCCATGGTCGAAGGCCAGCGCTCCATCAACGTCGCCATGTCGGCAGCAATGATCGCCGGCGAGGCGCTGCGGCAGAACGATTTTCGTCTTCATTGAACCGAGCTCCGGTTTTCTTTCACGAAGCCTCTGCTATAAAACCTCAAGTTATATTGAGGTCAACAGCGATGATGAAGAAAAATCCGGGCGGGCGGCTGGAGCTTGAACTGACGGTCGGGGAAGTCGCGGCACGCAGCGGCGTGGCGGTGTCCACCCTGCATTTCTACGAGACCAAGGGCCTGATCCAGAGCCGCCGCAACCGCGGCAACCAGCGCCGTTATCCGCGCGTCGTGCTGCGCCGGGTCGCGGTCATCAAGGTTGCGCAGAAGACCGGCATACCGCTTGCCGACATCGCCGACGCGCTCTCCGTCCTGCCCCACGACCGGCCGCTGACGGCGAAGGACTGGCAGCGCCTTTCGGAAACCTGGAAACGCCAGCTCGATGCACGGATCGCCAGCCTCACGGCGCTCCGCGACCACCTGACCGGCTGCATCGGCTGCGGCTGCCTGTCGATGGAGGACTGCCCGCTCAGAAACCCGCTCGACATGCTCGGCGAAAAGGGTGCGGGACCGATCTTGCTGGAGGCGGAAGAGCAGGTGAATGTCAGTTGATTGCACGGATAGGCTTATGCTTGAGCGTGGTCGCTACCAGCAGCCTCCGTCTTCGTTTAGCATCTTTTGAAAAACGCTTGCCGAACCGATCGAAGCCCATGGGCTAAATCTCGGAAATCGCATATGTTTCCGCAACGGAGATCGTTCTCCCGAAAGCCATAAACACCAAGCCCCGGGACATCGATGCGTAATTTTCTGCTCTGCTACCCGATCACCGCTGCCGCCATGATCCTGTTGGCCTCGCCCCTCCACGCCCAGGAGGCCGAGCACTATACCGCGGTCAGCAAGACGGCGATGAGCGTCACCGGGGACGTCTGGCTCGATGACTTCGGCATCACCTTCGAGAATGAGGAAACCCTCGAATTCTCCGATCTCGTTGCCGATAATTTCCGGGTGGACGGCAGGCGGGTGCCGGGATCGGTCTACCGCGTCGCGGAACCGGCCGATCCGGAGCTCGAAAACGGCAACCAGCTCTGCGGATCAGGCTACGTGACCTATGTCGCCAACTGGGCGTCGGGCAAGGGAATGTCGGCGATCGCCGTGTTTACGGGGAAAAATCCGCCGAAGAGCAGCGCCGAAATGTGTGCGCTCTACACCTATGAGGACCCGAAGTAACGGATCGGATCAATCCGCCGTGGGCAACCTGCGCATGGTGAATTCGATCTGGTCGCCTTCGAGCTGGCGCCAGCTTTCCACTTCGGTCCAGTAGGCTGCCTTCGGAAATTCGTGAAACCATTCGCGCGCCTTTTCGCGGGCCTCTTCCCGCGAGAGCTGGAAGGTCTGCCGTACGAACATGCCCTGGCGCTCGCCGGCTTTTTCCTGCCGGTGGCGGTCGATCCTGCGTTTCAGCCCGTCGAGCGGCGGGGGTGTGAACTTTGCCATGAAAGCCTCTGATCAGCACCTGTTTATGCGGTAAAGATAATGCGTAGCGACATGCTTTGCGAGTCTCATTTTCCACCTGCGACAACCGATGGAATGGCTCGCGAAAGCCAGAAATGCTAATCCCCGATCGGAAAAATGCGAATCGCGCCAAGGGGATGGCGAGAGGAATAGAGACATGGAACGGCCGGTACTGCCCAAGGGATTGCCTGAGGACATCGAAGACAAGAAGGCGGCGGCGAGAGCCTGGTTCGAGAGCCTGCGCGACACGATCTGCGCCTCGCTGGAAGGTCTCGAGGCCGAGCTGACGGGGCCTCTCTCCGATCAGGAGCCCGGCCGCTTCAAACCCAAGGACTGGCTGCGCGACGGCGGTGCCGGCGGCGGCGGCAGAATGTCGATGATGGAGGGACGCGTCTTCGAAAAGGTCGGCGTCCACACCTCGACCGTACACGGCGAATTCTCCGACGATTTCCGCAGCCAGATGCCGGGGGCGGATGAAGACCCGCGCTTCTGGGCGTCGGGCATTTCGCTGATCGCCCACCCGGTCAATCCCAACGTGCCGACCGTCCACATGAACACCCGCATGGTGGTGACGTCGAGCCAGTGGTTCGGCGGCGGCGCAGATCTCACGCCGGTGCTCGACCGGCGCCGCACCCAGACGGATCCCGACAGCGCCCTTTTCCACCGGGTCATGGAGATCACCTGCAAGCGCCACGAGGCGGTCGCCGACTATGATCGCTACAAGGCCTGGTGCGACGAGTATTTCTTCCTGAAGCACCGCAACGAACCGCGCGGCGTCGGAGGCATTTTCTTCGACTGGCTGCATCCGGCCGAGGAAAAAGGCGGCTGGGATGCGGATTTCGCCTTCGTGCAGGACGTCGGCCGGGCCTTCAATCTCGTCTACCCGAAAATCGTCCGTGCCAATTTCAACAAACCCTGGACGGAGCATGATCGCGACGAACAACTGATCCGCCGCGGCCGCTATGTCGAATTCAACCTGCTCTACGACCGGGGCACTATTTTCGGGTTGAAGACTGGCGGCAACGTCGAGTCCATTCTGTCGTCACTGCCTCCGGTTGTAAGGTGGCCTTAGATAAAGGTTCACAAAATTAACGATTTCGGGTATAAACCGGCCCCAATATCTCATCCTTAACAAATGCGATATCGGAATCGATGCGATGGTGGTAGCGTCCCCTTGGTTGTACCGGAGGAGGAACGCCATGATGGCACCGAATAGCATGCCAATGCCGGATGCGTCTGAGAACAAGGACGCCCGTTCCCTTGATACTGCTGATATGATCGACCGCCTCGCGACGGAAATGCGCGCGAGAACCGGCGGTGAGCTTCCCCATGCCTTTTATGTGGACCAGGTAAGGCGCCAGCTTGCCGGCAAGTCGGTCGCCAATGACGAGACGGCGCGGGAAAAGGGGCAGGAACAGGCTTCCGTCTTCCACGCCTGGGCGTTTTCCGAATAAGCGTCGGGAACGGTCCTTGTAGTTTCCGAGTTATCGAGGTTGGCGCCGGCGGATATGGGAGATATCCGCCGCCTCCAGTCCAACGCTAACAGGAGGAAATGTCATGCGACTGTTCGAATGCGGTACGCTCGTGCCCGGTTGCCAGTGGCATACCCGTGCCGACGAGGACGCCGAAGTGGTCCGCCGCGCCGTGGAGCATCTGCGCACGGTGCACGGGGAAGAGATCATTCGCGAAAACATGGTCGAGAACATCAAGGCGCGCATTCGCGACGAAAACGGCGCGGAGGCGGCCTGACGCTTGGGACGTACCGAGGCGCCAGCCGTTCTGCCGCAGAACGCTCGCGGCTTCACTTCCAAGCGATGTCAGGACAGCAAGTTGCCTGATATCAGAGCGAACTTCGGATCATATCCTCCAGCCGGGCGGTCAGCGCCGCCCGGTCGAGGGCGAAGTTGCGCTCCACCCAGAAGTCTTCCAGTTCCTTCAGAATTTCCCCCACCCGCTTTCCGGCGGGCACGCCGGCTGCGACGATATCGGCACCACTGACCGGAAAGACCGGCTTCTCGTAGTTCTCCGCCCTCTTCAGCAAGACCGACAGCCGCGCGGATTTACGCATCGCCGCCGGATCGCCTTCGGCCGCGGTTCGCGCAGAGGCAAGTGCGAGCCGCAGCCGCATGACCAGCCCCTCCGCGCCTTGCCGGTAGAGCAGCCGGTCGAAGCCGACATCCGTCACCTCGTCCGGCGGCACCGGCGCATTCGCCCAGGTAGCGAGCCGCGCAGCCTCCGCATTCGACATCTTCAGCCGCTTCGCGAGTGCATCCAGCCGCTCGGCATCCGGCGGCACGATCGCCGCCAGCCGCAATGTCGGATCGGGCGTCCAGCCGAGCGACTTCTCGGCCGCCACGAGGCCGTGAATGCCGTCGATACCCCACTTTTCCGTCTCGGGCAGAATTTCGGTGAGCACGCCCGCCTGCCGCATCCACAGCAGTGCGCGGGAAGGATCGGCGGCGGACAGGAGTTTCTTTGTCTCGGACCAGACCCGCTCGGCCGACAGCGTCGAAAGCTTGTCCTTGGCGCGGGCGCAGGCCCTCAGGCCATCCGCATCCGGCCGGCCGGAACCGTAGTGGGCAAAAAAACGGAAGAAGCGCAGGATGCGCAGGTAGTCCTCGGTAATCCGCTCGGCCGCATCACCGATGAAGCGAATGGTGCGCGTCTCGATATCCGGAATTCCGTTCACAAGGTCGATCACAACGCCCTGAGCGTCCGCATAAAGCGCGTTGATCGTCAGATCCCGCCGTTCGGCGTCCACCTGCCAATCAGTACCGAAAGCGACCTTGGCCCGTCGCCCGTCGGTCTCGATATCGCGGCGCAACGTGGTGACCTCGAACCCATGGCCTCCGATGACCAGCGTCACCGTACCATGCTCGAAACCGGTCGGCACGGCCTTGATCCCGCCGGCGACCGCCCGCTCGACGACCTTTTCCGGACGAAGCGTGGTAGCGATGTCGACATCGGCGACAGGCAGTCCCATCAGCGCATTGCGTACCGCGCCGCCCGCCACCCGCGCCTCGCCGCCATCGGCATTGAGCAGGGTCAAGATGCGCTGCAGCGCCGGGTCCCGGAACCAGGCCTCGTCGGCTACACTGGTCATGCATAAAGCCTTTCATAGAGCGTGCGCAGAATGCCCGCTGTAATGCCCCAGATGTTTCGTTCCTCGTAGGGCATCACGTAGAAATGCCGCTCCTTGCCGTCCCATTCGCGGCTGCTGCGCTGGTGGTTTGCCTCGTTCATCAGGAAGGACAGCGGCACCTCGAAGACGTCGTCCACCTCGGCCGGATTGGGCGTGATCTCGAAGCCACGCCTGACCACGGAGAGCACCGGCGTGATGCGGAAACCGGTCGCCGCGTAATAGGTCGGCAGGCGCGACAGCGTTTCGACGAAGGAACGGTCGAGGCCGATCTCTTCTTCCGCCTCGCGCAACGCCGCCTGTTCGGGAGACCGATCCTGCGGATCGATCCCGCCGCCCGGAAAGGCGATCTGCCCGGAGTGCTTGCGCATCGTCGATGTCCGCTGCGTCAGGATCACCTTGGCCCCATCGCCGTCGTCGACGACCGGCACCAGCACCGCCGCGTCCTTCAGCTTCAGCCCCGCGGCGAAATCCACCAGCGTCGGATTGAGCAGATGGTCGCCGTGATCGCGCCAGGCGTGATCGATCGGCCCGCCGTTCTGGTTCAGCGCCCGGCGACGGAAATCGCCGGCCGAAAAGATGGGAAAGTCACTCATTGCGATAAGGCGTCCAATTCGGCCTTGGGCATCACGGGAAAGACCTCCGTTCCAGAGCGGACGGAGAACATCGGCACCCCGTCTATCACGATCGCCTCGCCCAGTTCCACGAGATCGTACATGACCGCGCGGGAAACGAGCGCCTCCAGCCGGCCACGCACCAGGAGATAGGGTTTCAGCTCGCGGTTTTCGCCCGAGATTTCGAAGCGCAAGGGATGTTCCGCGCTTGCCTCGACTACATCACCGACATTTGTCCTGAACGTGAGCACCTGCCGGCCTTCACGTTGCGTCACCTGCATCTCGACGGCGAGGAAGGGTGCGTCCACGACCCGGATGCCGACTTTTTCCACAGGTGTTACGAGGTAGGTCCTGCCGTCCTCGTCCCTGCGCAGCACCGTTGAAAACAGCCGCACCAGCGGTGCGCGACCGATCGGCGTGCCCATGTAGAACCAGGTGCCGTCGGCACGGATTTCCATGTCGATATCGCCGCAGAAGGGTGGATTCCACTTGTCGACAGGGGGCAGGCCGCGCTTTCCGTCGCCGGTTTGCTCGGAAGCGCGCGAAATCAGGGCCGCAAGCCCTGCGGCATCGGGTGCCGAATTTATCGTTTGCGCTGCCATCTTTCAGTCCCGGTTCGACCTTAAGCATTCACCAAAGCAATTGTTCCTCACGAGATAGTCATTCAATACATGCTTGTCAGCCATATTTCGGGGAATAAGTTTGATCGGATAAGCCGGATGCTGCGATGCAGCGATTCGATGCCGGGATATGAAGAGCCCGGCCTTGGAAAGCCAGTCGGTTTCTGAGTGCCTGCCGGTTCTGGATGCCAGCCAGTTTTGGATGATGGAGAACGACATGGGCCTGATGAATTCCACCGATACCGTCCTCGATGAGAAAGCCATCATCGCCGCCGCCGAAATGGCCCTTTCCGACATCGCCGCCATCCGCACCGAAGTCGCCAAGGTGATCTTCGGTCAGGAAAAGGTGGTCGAGAACACCCTGCTGGCCGTCCTGTCCGGTGGCCACGCGCTGCTCGTCGGCGTCCCCGGCCTTGCCAAGACCAAGCTCGTCACCACGCTCGGCACCGTGCTCGGTCTCGGCGCCAACCGCATCCAGTTCACCCCCGACCTGATGCCCTCCGACATTCTCGGCTCGGAAGTGATGGATACGGACGATGCCGGCCGCCGCTCCTTCCGCTTCATCAAGGGCCCGGTCTTCGCCCAGCTCCTGATGGCCGACGAAATCAACCGCGCCTCGCCGCGCACCCAGTCGGCGCTGCTGCAGTCCATGCAGGAATACCATATCACGGTCGCCGGCCAGCGTTATGATCTGCCCGCGCCCTTCCACGTGCTCGCGACCCAGAACCCGCTGGAGCAGGAAGGCACCTACCCGCTGCCGGAAGCGCAGCTCGACCGCTTCCTGCTGCAGGTCGACGTGCTGTATCCGGAACTCGCCGCCGAGCGGCAGATCCTGCTCGAAACCACCGGCCTTTCGGAATCCAAGTCCCGTGGCGTCATCGACGCTGCCCGCCTTCAGGAAATCCAGATGCTGATCCGCCAGATGCCGGTCAGCGACAAGGTGGTCGATGCGATCCTGTCGCTGGTGCGCTCCGCCCGCCCGGGCCATGGCAATGCCCATACCGACAAGCATGTCGCCTGGGGTCCCGGCCCGCGCGCCGGCCAGTCGCTGATGCTGACGGCCCGTGCCCGCGCCCTCTACGAAGGCCGTCTCGCCCCGTCGCTGGACGACGTCTATGCGCTTGCCGAACCGGTGCTGGAGCACCGCATGGCGCTGACATTTGCGGCGCGCGCCGAAGGCATGTCGGTACGCGACGTCATCGCCGGTCTGGTGAAGCAGGCCCGCGGCTAAGTCCGCCGGCTAGAAAGGAACCTGCGTGGCATCCACCATTGGCCAGATCGTAGAGCAGACACCGAGTAGCGAACTCCTCTCCCGAGCCCAGGCCCGCGCGACGCTTGTGCCGGACTGCATGGTGGAAGCCAAACGCATCGCCAACACGGTGATCGCCGGCTGGCATGGCCGCCGCAAGCGCGGCATCGGCGAGAATTTCTGGCAGTTCCGGCCATATGCCGAAGGTGAAAGCCTGTCTCGCATCGATTGGCGCCGCTCCGCCCGCGACGACCATACCTATGTCCGCGAACGCGAATGGGAAGCCGCCCACACCGTCTGGCTCTGGGCCGACATGTCGCCGTCGATGATGTACAAATCGACGCTTGCCATTGCCTCGAAGGAAAGCCGCGCGCTGGTGCTGATGCTGGCGCTGGCCGAAATCCTTGCCCGGTCCGGCGAGCGGATCGGCTGCCCCGGCATCATGGAGCCGGTATCGTCCCGCAACGCCGCCGAACGGCTTGCCGCCTCGATCATGCACGCGCCGCTGACCACCGGCCTGCCGGACACCGCGATGATCCGCGGTCACAGCGACATCGTGCTGATCGGCGATTTCCTCGACGACGCCGACCGGGTGATGGAACGCATCGCCCCGCTCGGACGCCGCGGCCTGCGTGGCCACGTGGTCGAGATCGCCGATCCGGCAGAGGAGACTTTCCCCTATACCGGCCGCACCGAATTTACCGATCCCGAAACCGGCGAAAAGCTCGTCTCCGGCCGCGCCGAGATGATCCGCGAGGATTACCAGCGCGCCTATTTCGCCCGCCGCGATGCGCTGGGTGAATCGCTGCGGCGCCTCGGCTGGAGTTTTGTCTTCCACCGGACCGATCATCTCGCCTCCGAGGCGCTGGTCGCCGTGCATGGTTATCTGTCGGGCTTGCCGGCACAAAAGCCGGGCGGAGGCAGGTCATGAGCGCGCTCATCTTCGCAAATCCCGCCATTCTCTTCGGCCTGATCGCGCTGCCGGTCATCTGGTGGCTGCTGCGGCTCACCCCGCCACGCCCGAAGGCGGAAGTCTTCCCGCCGCTCCGGATCCTGGCAACGGTCCTGAAGCGTGAGGAAACGCCCTCGAAGAGCCCCTGGTGGCTGACGCTGCTGCGCATGCTGCTGGCCGCCGCCGTGATCCTGGCGATCGCCGATCCGGTCATGAACCCGCGCGCCAGCTCCCTGAATGCCGGCGGCCCGCTGGTTGTCGTCGTCGACAATGGCTGGGCGACCGCGGCCGACTGGGAGCGCCGCGTCCAGACCGCCAACCTCCTGATCGATGACGCCGAAAGCGCCGACGTGCCGGTGTCGATCACCTTCACAGCCGATGCCGGCCATGAGGCCGTGCCCGGCACGGCAGCCGCTGCCCGCGACAAGCTGACGGCCGCAAGCCCCAAGCCGCTGGTTCCGGATCGCGCCCGCGCCGCCCAGGCGGTGAGAGAAGCCATGAACGGCGCCCGGCCCGGCACGCTCGCCATCCTTTCGGACGGCATGGCGGCGGCCGGCGACAACGAAGCCATGTCGACGCTCGCAGCCCTCTCACCCGCCGAAATGCGCCTGATCGAAGGCGACGGCCAAAGCGCCGTGGCGCTGACCGACGCGGTCAACAACGCCGCTGCCATGTCGGTAACCGCGACGCGCCTCTCGACCGCATCGGCGCAGCAGATGAACGTCAACGCGCTGGACGGCCAAGGGCGCGCGCTCGCCTCCGGCACGCTGCGCTTCGATGCGGGTGCCGCGACCGCCACCGCCGAGATCGCCTCGCCGTTCGAACTGCGCAACGATTTTGCCCGCCTCAACATCGACGGGCTTGCCACGGCCGGCGCCGCACACCTGCTCGACGATGGCTTCAAGCGCCGTCGCATCGCGCTTCTCGCCGGCGAAAGCGGCAGTGATTTCCAGCCGCTCCTGCAGCCGCTCTATTACATCAGCCGCGCGCTCCTGCCCTATGCGGACGTCATCCAGCCGAACACCGCCGATCTTTCGGTCGCCATCCCGCAGATCCTGCAGGGCAATCCGTCCGCCATCATCCTCGCCGATGTCGGCCGCCTGCCCTCCGAATCCTATGCGCCGCTGCAGCGATGGATCGCTCAAGGGGGCACGCTGATCCGTTTTGCTGGGCCGCGCCTTGCCGCCGCCCCCGCCGACGATCCGCTGGTGCCGGTCATCCTGCGCCAGGGCGAACGCGCGCTCGGCGGTGCCATGTCCTGGTCGGAGCCGCAGTCGCTTGCCGACTTCCCGGGCTTCGGCCCCTTCGCCGGCTTGCCGCGCGCCGCCGACATCACCGTCACCCGCCAGGTTCTCGCCGAACCGACGCCGGATCTTGCCGAACGCACCTGGGCAAGCCTTGCCGACGGAACGCCGCTCGTCACCGAAAAGGAAGTCGAGGCCGGCCGCATCGTACTCTTCCACACGAGCGCCGAAGCGACCTGGTCGAACCTGCCGCTGTCGGGCAATTTCGTCGCAATGCTCCGCCGCCTGGTGCAGCTCGCCCGTGCCGGCGGTGCCGCTTCGTCCGGCTCGGGAGCAGAGGGGACCGCGGCGACGCTGGCTCCCTACCGGCTGCTCACCGCCGACGGCGTCCTCACCACGGAAACCGGAACGGCCCGACCGATCGCGATTGCCGCCAACCAGGTGCCGGTCGCAAGCTTCGACCACCCGCCCGGCCTTTACGGCACCGAGGACGGCTTCACCGCCGTCAACCTGCTGGCGCCGAAGACGGTCATTGCCCGCTTCGATCCGACCACGGCAGGCCGGCCGCTGGTGCGCGAAGGCCTCGCCGGCGGCGAAGCCGTGTCGCTGCGTCCCGCCCTTTTTGCAGCCGCTCTGGCGATGCTGATCCTCGACAGCCTTGTGGTGCTCTTCATGAACGGCGCCTTCTCCCGCGTGCCTACCCGTCGCCGCACCGCCGGCAGTGCCGCGGCGGTCATCGCCGCCGTCGCCTTCGGCCTCTTCGCCTTCGTCCCAAGCCCGTTGCAAGCGCAGGAGATGCCGCCCGGTGCCGGAGCCAAGCCCGGTGACGAGCAGATCCTCGAACGGCTGGATACGACCCACCTCGCCTACGTCGTGACCGGCGAGCGGGACGTCGACAGCATTTCCGAACAGGGTCTTGAAGGTCTCAGCCAATTCCTCACCTACCGCACGACGCTGGAACCCGGCGCCCCGGTCGGTCTCGACATCACCAAGGACGAACTCGCATTCTATCCGATCATCTACTGGCCGATCTCCGCCACGGCACCGATGCCCAGCCAGGCGGCGATCTCCCGGATCGACGCCTATATGCGCAACGGCGGCACGGTGCTCTTCGACACGCGCGACCAGTATTCGTCGCTTGACGGCGGCGGCACCACGCCGAATGGCGAACGGCTGCAGGCGATCCTCGCCAATATCGACATCCCGCCGCTGGAGCCGACGCCGGCCGACCATGTGCTGACCCGTTCGTTCTACCTGCTCACCAATTTCCCCGGCCGCTATACCGGCAGCCCGCTTTGGGTCGAGGCGCGGCAGGAAGCCAAGAACACCGGCGCGCAGCTCTCCTCCACAGGCGACGGCGTGACGCCGCTGCTGATCACCGGCAACGATTTTGCCGGCGCCTGGGCAGTCGACAGCCAGGGCGGGCCTGTTCTTCCCACCGTCCCCCCGGACGAGATGCAGCGCGAATATGCCTATCGCTCCGGCGTCAACATCATGATGTACATGCTGACCGGCAACTACAAGGCCGACCAGGTGCACGTCCCGGCTCTGCTTGAGCGGCTTGGGCAGTGAGGGAAAATCAGCGTATGGCGCGTTCCCCCTCACCCCGCCTCCGCTACGCTCGGCGACCCTCTCCCCAAGGGGAGAGGAGGAGCGGCGCCGTCGCGGCAAACTCCCTCTTCTCCCCAGCGGGGAGAAGGTGGTCCGAAGGATCGGATGAGGGGGTGACCGCAATTTCCCCGGCCAATAGAGGGAAATCCTCATGACCATCGAGTTCGCCCCCTTCTTCCCCTGGCCGATCCTCGCAGCCCTCGGCGTCTTCGCGCTGATCCTGGGAGGCCTTGCCTTCTGGCGCGGCATCCGCGGCGCTACCCTGCGCACGCTGGCGCTCGCGGCCCTGCTCCTGGCGCTCGCCAACCCGACGTTGCTGCAGGAAGACCGCGACCAGCTTTCGACCGTGGTGCCGATCATCGTCGACCGCTCGCAGAGCCAGGATACCGCCCAGCGCAAGCAGCAGACCGACGAGGCACTCGCGAGCCTGCAGGACCGGTTCTCCCGCTACCCGCGCATCGAGACGCGCATTGTCGAGGTCGATGACGACGGCGAATCCGACACGCCGTCGACAAAGCTGTTCACTGCCCTTCGTTCCGCCATTTCCGACGTACCGCCGGCCCGTATCGGCGGTGCGGTCTTCCTGACCGACGGCCAGATCCACGACCTGCCCGGCATCAACCAGGACCTCGGCTTCAACGCCCCCGTCCACGGCCTGATCACCGGCAAGCCCGACGAGTTCGACCGCCGCGTCGAAGTGGTCCGCGCGCCCCGTTTCGGCATCGTCGGCGAGGAACAGGAACTGACGCTGCGGGTCTTCGACGACGGCCGCACCGGCGGCGGACCGGCACAGGTGACGGTGCGCATGAACGGCCAGCAGACCGCGACGCTGCGCGCCACGCCCGGCCAGGAGACGCCCTTCTCCTTCACCGTTCCGCGCGGCGGCAACAATGTCATGGAATTTTCCGTTGCCGAACTTCCGGGCGAGGTGACGACCGCCAACAACCGCGCCGTCCACGTCATCGACGGCATCCGCCAGAACCTTCGCGTCCTGCTCGTCTCCGGCGAACCGCATGCCGGCGAGCGCGCCTGGCGCAACCTGTTGAAGTCCGATGCATCGGTCGACCTCGTGCACTTCACCATCCTGCGCCCGCCGGAAAAACAGGACGGCACGCCGATCAACGAACTCTCGCTGATCGCCTTCCCGACCCGCGAACTGTTCGTCGAGAAGATCAAGGATTTCGACCTGATCATCTTCGACCGCTACAAGCACCGCGGCGTGCTGCCGATCCTCTATTACGATTACATCGCCCAGTACGTGAACAATGGCGGAGCGCTGCTGATCGCTGCCGGCCCCGAACATGCCGGCGAGGATTCGATCGCCTCGACGCCGCTTGAACAGGTGCTGCCGGCCGCACCGACCGGCGAAGTCCACAGCGCCGCCTTTTTTCCGCATCTGTCGCCGGAGGGCGAAAAGCATCCCGTGACCCGCGGGCTCGACGGCTCCAATGCCAACCCGCCGACCTGGGGACGCTGGTTCCGCACCATCGACGTCGATACGCCGCAAGGCCAGACCGTCATGGAAGGCGACGGCGACCGCCCGCTTCTCGTCCTCAACCGGCAGGGCGAAGGCCGCGTCGCCATGCTGCTCTCAGACCAGGGCTGGCTCTGGGCCCGCGGTTTCGAAGGCGGCGGCCCGCACGTCTCGCTCTATCGCCGCATCGCCCATTGGCTGATGAAGGAACCGGAACTGGAGGAAGAGGCGCTGACCGCCCGCGCCGTCGGCCGCACGCTCGAAGCAACCCGGCAGACGATCGGCGACGACCCAGGCCCCGCGACGATCAAATATCCGTCCGGCCGCACCGAGACCATGCCGATGACTTCAGCCGGTCCCGGCCAGTACCGGCTGGAGCGCCGCATGGAAGAGACCGGCCTGTTCGAAGTCACCAACGGCCAGTTCTCGACGCTTGTGCATGTCGGCACGGTGGATGCGCCGGAATTCAAGGCGATGATCTCGACCGAGGCCACCTTGAAACCCTATGCCGACAAGACCCGCGGGCTCGTCACCCGCGTCGCCTCGGGCAACGGCATCTCGCTGCCGGACATCCTGCCGGTGCGCGGCGAAGTGCGCGTCAACGATCCCAACCGCATGATCATCCGCCTGACCGACGAGACGGTGCTGCGCGGCATCAACACGCTGCCGCTGTTTGCCGGTTTCGCCGGCCTCTCCGCCCTGCTCTTCGCGGTCGCGGCGATGTGGTGGCGCGAGGGTCGCTGAGGGATGACGCAGCTTGATATGACTGCCTCGCCTCTGCCGGAGGACTTGGCTGCCATCAGCGAGGGACTGACGGCCTTCAACGAAGCCGATGTCGGCTCCTCGGAACGTCAAGCTCTCGCCATCCTGATCCGCGATATCGATGGAAAGGTTATCGGCGGGCTTTCCGGCTATACGGCCTGGGGCTGGCTCTTCACCCAATGGCTGTTCATCCCGGAAACATTGCGGGGTGAAGGCATGGCCGGCAAGCTGCTGAGCCAAGCCGAACAGGAAGCCCGCGCCCGCGGATGTCACGGCGCCTGGATCGACACGTTCAGCCCGGTCGCCCGCAAGGCCTATATGCGCCAGGGCTACGAAATCTTCGGGGAACTGCCGGAATTTCCGAAGGGCCGCACCCGCACCTTCCTCAGGAAAGCTCTGTAGGTTATCCCTGCGCTCCGAACATGGAGACGAGAATAGCCGCATGGATATCGACCTGAAAATCATCGAAGGCATGACGGCCGACGAGGAGGATTTCATCCTCGAACGGCTGATGACCCACAATGCAGCGACGTTCGGCCCCACCAACCGCCGCGAGCTGGCGGTGCCGCTGCATGACGACGACGGCAACCTCGTCGGCGGGCTGACCGGCTATACCGGCCGCGGCTGGCTCTATGTTTCGATGCTCTACATCCCGGACGAACTGCGCGGCCGCGGCCTTGCCGCCCGCATGCTCGACATGGCGGAAGCCGAAGCCCGCGCCCGCGGCGCGATCGGCGCCTATATCGACACGATGAACCCGGCAGCACTCAAGCTTTATCTGAAGCAGGGTTACACAGAGATCGGCACGCTGAAGGGCCTCGAAGGAGGCCATTCGGTGACGTGGCTGCAAAAACGGTTCTAGCTCAGGCGAGAGAGACCTGCCGCGTTTCCGCATTGATCATCGTCGCGGCAATCGCCGCGATCACCAGCAGGCCGGCAAAGATGCCGATCGTCAGGCCAAGCCCCTGAACCACGACATAACCGACCAGCGACGGCGCCAGCAGGCCGCCGAGACGCGCCATGGCGCCGGCTGCCCCCATGCCGGTCGCCCGCGACGCGGTCGGGTAGAGTTCCGGCGTGTAGGCGTAGAGCGCACCCCAGGTGCCGAGCAGCGCAAAGCTCATGATCAGCAGCGCAGCCCCGACCAGGAGGGCACTCGGCGCGACGACAAACATCAGGCAGCCGAGCGCCGAGAGCAGGCAGAAGCCGATCAGCGTCGGCTTGCGGCCCCATTTTTCCACACCATAGGCAGCAAGCGCATATCCTGGAAGCTGAGCCAGTGCGACCAGTACCAGAAAGCCGTAGCCGCGCACGAAACCGAAGCCCTCGCCGGCGAGCCTCGCCGGCATCCAGGTAAAGACGCCGTAATAGGAGACCGAGACAAGGAACCAGATCGCCAGGATCATGATGCTGCGCTGGCGCAACTCGCCCGAGAAGAGGCCGGTCGCCTTGACCGGCGGCGGCGGGACCAGGCTGGTGCCAGCCCCGAGCGGCGGACGACCGTTGACGACGAGCATCCGGTCGACGATTGCCCTCGCCTCGTCATTGCGGCCCGAGCGCATCAGGTAGAGCGGCGATTCCGGCACCAGGAAACGCAGGCCGATGCCGGCAATCGCCGGAATGGCGGTAACCGCAAAGATGTAGCGCCAGGCATCAGCGACGCCGGCAAGGCTTGCGGCCCAGGCGGCGAGCGCCACGATCAGCGTCCCGACCGCCCAGAAGCCTTCGAGCAGGACCAGCCAGCGGCCGCGGTTCCTGGCAGGCAGGAACTCCGCCATCATCGCATAATCGACCGGCAGCGTGCCGCCGACGGCAGCGCCGGTCAGGAAGCGCAGCAGAAGCAGGATGGTGAAATCCGGGGCAAAGATGGAGAGCGTGCCGAACAGCGCGTCGCAGCCAACCGTGATGATCAGCACCCGGCGACGGCCGATCCGGTCGGCGAGCCTGCCGAAACCAAGCGCGCCGAGCAGCATGCCGAAGAAGAAGGCCGTGCCGGTCTGCAGCGCCTGCGGTACGGTCAGCCCGAAAGTTGCAGCGATGGAGGCGGCGGTGAAACCGACCGCCAGCACCTGCATCGCATCGGCCGTCCAGACGAGGCCGAAAACACCCATCAGCCGTCGCTGATAGGTCCCCGCTCCGGCGCGATCGAGCGCCTCGTCCATGGTGATTGCTGTCATGCGCCCGGTCCCTCGCTTCGACGAATCGTACGGCCGGCTTTCGCCGACCGATCCATCATCTGCTTAAAGGAAATGGCCTATTCGCGCCAGCCGATGACGCCCTTGAGCCGCGCATGCACGTCGGCTGCGATCGGCACGACCAGAACCCGGCCGGGATCGACAGGTCCCGGAAATTCCAGCGCGCCATAGGCAACCTTCTCGAATCCGAGCGGGCCGTAATAAGGCGGATCGCCGACGAGGATGACCGCTTCGGAACCCTGGCGCCTCGCCGCTTCGATGGCAATCCGCACCAGTTCCCGGCCGATGCCCTGGTTCTTGTGCGACGGCCGCACCGCAAGCGGCCCGAGCAGATGGCCCTTCACCGAACCCGCATGGACCGGCGTCATCCTGACCGAAGCGATCGTTTCGCCGTCATCTGCACAGACGAAGGAAAGTGTCCGGTCATGCGGCCCCTGCTCGCGGATGCGGGCGGCGGCGCGGGTATGGCGCCCGGGGCCGAAGGCTTCCGCGTTGATGAGTTCGATGACCTCATCATGGGATGCATCTTCCGTGAGATAAACGAGTTCGTGCTTATAGAGGGCGTTGTGCTGAGACATGAAGGACCGAAGCCGTAGATTGAGAGCGGACAGGACAAGGGATCTCGATGACGCCTGTTCAAGCGTCGTGGTCGATGATCAGCGTCGTCGCAGTGTCCGCACTTCGGTCATGGAGGAAAGTATCCTTAAAATCCGGAAAGCGAATTAGCAGGAAAAATTTCCCGCGTCCAACGCAAAAACACACCGTTCATAAAATCCTGCCTCGTATTCGGCAGCCGGTGCCGTATCTATCACCTCAAGGAAAATCCAAGGAGATAACCATGGGCAGGCTCGTCGAAGGAAGATGGCAGGACGTCTGGTACGATACCACGGAAAACAAGGGCCATTTCAAGCGGGCCGAATCGCAGTTCCGCAACTGGGTGACCGCGGACGGTTCCGCCGGTCCCTCCGGCAGGCAAGGTTTCAAGGCCGAAGCCGGGCGCTACCATCTCTATGTTTCCTATGCCTGCCCCTGGGCGCACCGCACCCTGATCTTCCGCAAGCTGAAGAAGCTCGAGGACCTGGTCTCGGTCTCGGTCGTCGATTACCTGATGCTGGAGAACGGCTGGGAGTTCCGGAAACGTGACGGCGCTACCGGCGACGACCTGTTCGGCTCGGACTATCTCTACCAGGTCTACCTGAAGGCCGATCCCGACTATTCCGGCCGCGTCACCGTGCCCGTCCTCTGGGACAAGCTTGAGAACACCATCGTCTCGAACGAGAGTTCCGAGATCATCCGCATGTTCAACAGCGCCTTCGACGACCTGACCGGCTCGACGACGGATTTTTACCCGCAGGCGCAGCGCGGCGAGATCGATGAACTGAACGCGCTCGTCTACGACACGGTCAACAACGGCGTCTACAAGGCCGGTTTCGCAACCGCCCAGGACGCCTACGAAGCCGCCGTCACCCGCCTGTTCGAAACCCTCGACATTCTGGAAAAGCGCCTGTCAGGCAGCCGCTACCTGTTCGGCGACACCACGACCGAGGCGGACTGGCGCCTGTTCACCACGCTGCTGCGCTTCGATCCGGTCTATGTCGGCCACTTCAAGTGCAACATCCGCCGCATAGCGGACTACCCGAACCTTTCCGGCTATCTCGCTGATCTCTATCAGCAACCCGGCATCGCCGAGACCTGCAACCTGTTCCACATCAAGCACCACTATTATGGGAGCCACAAGACCATCAACCCGACCGGCATCGTCCCCGTCGGCCCGCTGATGGACCTCGACGCGCCGCATGGGCGGGAGAAGCTGAAGCGGGTGGCTTGATCGAGACGCATCTGCCCTCACCAGTAATCCGCCCGCTCAACCTCGCCCTTCAACTCCCGCAACCGCCGCAGCGTCGCGGCGGTCGTCTCCTCCGGCAGCGCATCGAGCGAGAAGAACCCGCTCTCGGCGATCTCCCGGTCCGGCGCACGCGGCTTCGACTGCTCCACCGTCACCCGATAGAACAGCACATGGTCGCGTTTGCTGGCATTGCGATTGTAGTAGGTGTGGAAAAGCGCAACCTCCCCGACAATCTCCAGATTGCCCTCCTCGCGCAACTCCTTGCGCAGCGCCTCAAGCGACGTCTCCCCGCGCTCGACGCCGCCGCCCGGCATGTACCAGCCGGGCACATAGGTATGACGCACGAGGAAGATGCGGCCCTCAGCGTCGAAGCAGGCGGCGCGCACCCCGAGCGTCATGCCGCGCGTCAGCATGAAGACACGGTGCAGCAGCCAGACGACGACCCGGGTCCGCCCGTTGCGGATTTCCGGCACCCCTTCGCCACTCATTCATAACTCCGGGAGCGCCCAGAAAATCGATAACGATTTCTGCACTCATGCGTTATGTGTGCGCCATGTTCAAATTCGCGCATATTTCCGACATCCATCTGGGGCCGCTTCCAAACCTGACGCTTCGCGAGCTTTTCTCGAAGCGGATCACCGGTTTTGTGAACTGGCACCGCAATCGGCGCAAGCACCTTTTCGTCAACACGCTCGACCTGCTCTTGAGCGATTTGAAGACGCGCGAACCGGACCAGCTCGTCATCACCGGCGACCTCGTCAACCTGGCGACCAAGATCGAGACGCGGCTTGCCGGCGAGTGGCTGCGCACCATCGGCGACCCCTATGATACGACTTTCGTGCCCGGCAACCACGATGCCTATGTGCCGGGCGCGCACGACAAGTCGGTCAACGAATGGTATCCGTTCATCAAGAGCGACGACGACCCCGCCGAATGGCCCGAAGACGACCACATCTTTCCGACCCTGCGCTGTCGGGGTCCGATCGCCATCATCGGCTGCTCGACCTCCAATGCCACCCTGCCCTTTTCGGCCTCAGGATATTTCGGCTCGCGCCAAGCCCGCGAGACGGTCAACCTGTTGAAGAAAGCGGGAGACGAAGGCCTCTTCCGGGTGGTGCTGATCCACCATCCGCCAATCCGCGGTGCCGCCTCCTCGCACAAGCGCATGCTCGGCATCCGCCGGTTCGCAGCGGCGATCTCCACCGGTGGCGCAGAACTGGTGCTGCATGGGCATACGCATCTCAACACGCTCTACTGGCTGCGAAGCCATACCGGCAACGTGCCGGTGGTCGGCATCGCGTCGGCGTCCCAGGGGCCTGGCGGACACAAGCCGCGCGCCGCCTACAACCTCTTCACGCTCTCCGGCGAACCCGGTGCCTGGAACCTTCTTTGCGACCGTTATGGCCTCACGGAACGGGGCGACGGCGTTGCGCTCGACAACAGCCGGCTTCTCTACGGCGAGGAGCCAGCAACGATGTCGATTCCGCAAGTCGCGAGAATGTTGTAGAATCAATGGCGCGATTGTTGCGGAATCGCCACAATCCCGTCATAGCTATGAGTTCGTTCCGGTTATTGAAGTAGATCACAGGTAAGCCGCTCCTATACATGACCCAGCCAAGCCCATCGACCGACATCCGGCGCGATCTCGTAGCGCTTCTGCCGCGCCTGCGCCGTTTCGCGCTGACGCTGACGGGAAGCGCTGCCGAGGCCGATGATCTGGTGCGTGGAGCGGCAGGCCGGGCGATCCAGAAAAGCCATCACTGGAAGGGCGAAGGCCGGCTGGAAAGCTGGCTTTTCAGCATGATCCGCAGCACTTTCCTGGACGAAGCCAAGAAGCGCCGTCGCGCCGATATCCATGCCGCAGACGACGCTTCCACGGCCGGAAGTTCCCGCCCGTCGAAGAAGGACGCCCTCGCCTGTCTGCCGGACGGGCTGGCGAGCGTTTTCCTGCTCGCCGATGTGGAAGGTTTCGCCTATGCGGAGGCGGCAGCCATTCTCGGCATCCAGCCGGATCTCTTTGCCGCCCGCCTTTGCACCGCACGTCTCAGCCTGGCGGCGGCGGCCGCCGAAACGAGCGAGCGGAGAGCGTGAGGATGAACATCCCCCAGCCCTCGCCGCTCGAACTGCGGCTTTCCGCCTATATCGATGGCCGGACCAGCGACGACGACAAGCATGACGTCGAGGAACTGCTGGTCAACGACCCGCAGGCCCGGTCCCTGCACGACGCGCTGAAGCGCGGCGCCGATCTCGGAAGGCGCACATTTGACGACATGCTGAAGGAGCCGGTGCCGCTCGATCTGGTGCGCACCATCAAGAATGCGCCGCTTCCGCGCCGGGCCGTACGCCTGCCGCAGGGGCCGCGCCCGACGCTTTCCTTCAAGCCGTCCGGCCTGCAGGCAGTGGCTGCCTGCGCCCTGTTTTTCGTGTTCGGCGGCGGCATCGGCTATATGATCGGCGGCAATCCCGCGGTGCCGCAGTTTTCGATGATCTCCATGCCCAGCACCAGCAGCCGCGACTGGCTGGACGATATCATCGCCCATTACCGGCTCTATGCGCGCCAGACCAATCACCTTGCTGAAATCCCGGCCGACAGGCCCGCCGATATCCTCGAATGGCTGACCACCAATACCGGCGTCGGCTTTCGGATCCCCGATCTCAGCGACAGCGGCCTGACCTTCCAGGGCGCCCGCCTGTTTGCCGCCGGCGGCGGGCCAGTCGGCCAGCTTCTCTACCGCCGGACCGACGGCGAAGGAGACGGCGACGTGATCGCCATTTCCTTCACCAAGACCCGGCCCGAGGGCAACCGCTCGATCGAGGAAATCCGCAACGACACCGGCCTCGTCTCCTGGGTCACGCCGCTGGCCACCTACATGATCGTCGGCCCGTCGTCTGCGGCCGATCTGGATGATATCGCGGCCAAGGCGGCGGGGCTGATTTAGGCTACGACATATGGAAACGCCTCGCTGCCTAAGCGCACCTTAGATTCAAGCGAGTTATGAGCGGTGAACCGCAGTAAAGTTAAAAGTAATGACAAAAACGTGGATGCAGCTGTCAGCGAAAATGGCTGCACTACCGCCGTACGGCCGTCAATAATGTTCAAGATCTATTTTCTCGAAATTGCCCGAAGTATGTTGCTGTAAGTATCATCAAAGCAAGAAATGCAGCGCAAAAAATATACCAAGCGAATGACGCAAAGACGATGATAAAAGCGCCGCCAAGCAAAACCTCACCCGAGCCTCCATATCGCCCTTGCTGCGGATGCCAATATATCGCCAATAAGAAGGCTAAAGAGAAAATTACAATCGAAAAGCTTTCCCTGATGAAATTCTGGAATTTATAACTTCCGCTCTCGACTTGAGTAAAAATAAAAAGATGGCGCACAATCAAAATAAAAAATAAGAACGAAATTGTAAGCGAAACGGCCGGAAATGTATATAATGACAAAATCAATCTGCAGCGCAACAACTCTGCTTCCGGTTCAAGTATCAATAATGAATTTATACTTGAACCGGCAGAACTCAAAAACACATCGCAGAAAGAATGATCAAAGCGGAAAAAACCAATAAAAATACCTAAGATGAAAAAAATGAAAAATGAACATATGAGTATTTTTCGGAATAAAATTCGTAAATAAAAAAACTCTGGAATATCGAGAATCGAGATTCTTTTGAGATATGACGCTTCATCATCACTCATGGCCATAACCTATTCATAAAATCAGCCGAATAGACGTGATGACAAATTAATTCGCGTACTATGCGTGCTTTGGTTCCCGGCACTTACGTCTGATGCCCCCGCCACACTATGGGCAAATTGCACGTCAGGCGAGCAAAAACAAGTCCAGTTCTAAACTTCCTGCGACAATCAAGAGGCCGCCCAGATAGTCGAGCGGCCCTCCGCAATTTTTACAGCCCCGACCTTCCTCAGCGCCCCTCGATCACCCGGTTCGCCGCCGAGACGATTGCCTCGAGCGAGGCCGCAACGATGTTCTTGTTGATGCCGGCGCCGAACAGTTTTCCGTTCGGGTGCTCCATCTCCACATAGGCGATGGCGGACGCGTTCGAGCCGTGCTGCAGCGAATGTTCGGAATAGTCGGCGACCGAAAGTTCTATGCCCAGATAGGTCGACAGCGCGTTGATGAAGCCGTCGATCGGTCCCGTGCCCGTGCCTTCGATACGCTTCGTCTCGCCACCGTCGGTGATCTCCGCTGCGACGAAGCGAACGCCCTTGTGATCGACCCCGGCCGGAAAGGTGTGGTGATCGACGAACTTCAGCCGTCCGCCGGGCTGCTCGACATAGCGCTCGATGAAGCTTTCATAGATGCGCTTGGCAGGAAGCTCCACGCCCTCTTCGTCGGTGATCCGCTGGATCTCCTCGCGGAACTCCACCTGCAGGTTACGCGGCAGATTCAGGCCGTAATCCTCGGAGAGGATATAGGCGATGCCGCCCTTGCCCGACTGCGAGTTGATGCGGATGATCGCCTCGTAGGAACGGCCGACATCGCGCGGGTCGATCGGCAGGTATGGCACTTCCCAGACCGGGTGATTGGCGACTTTGATCGCCTTCATGCCCTTGTTGATCGCATCCTGGTGCGAGCCGGAAAAAGCCGTGTAGACCAGTTCGCCGACATAAGGATGCCGTTCGGGAATGACCATCTGGTTGGAATATTCGTAGACCGCCTTGATCCGCTCGATATCGGAGCAATCCAGTTCCGGATCGACGCCCTGCGTGTACATGTTCAAGGCCAGCGTCACCACGTCGACATTGCCGGTGCGCTCGCCATTGCCGAACAGCGTGCCTTCGACACGGTCCGCACCCGCCATCAGGCCGAGCTCGGTCGCAGCGATACCGGTGCCGCGGTCGTTATGCGGATGCAGCGAGATGATGATGTTTTCGCGGTTGTCGAGATTGCGGCACATCCATTCGATCTGGTCCGCATAGATGTTCGGGGTCGCCATCTCCACCGTCGAGGGCAGGTTGAGGATCAACTTGTCCTCGGCGGTCGGCCTGATCACCTCGGTGACCGCATTGCAGATTTCCAGCGCCACTTCCAGCTCGGTGCCGGTGAAGCTTTCCGGCGAATACTGGAAACGAAAACCGCCACCCGCCTTCGCTGCCATGTCGGTGATCATCTTGGCCGCGTCCACCGCGATCTGCTTGATACCGGCGACGTCCTTGGCGAACACCACGCGGCGCTGCAGCTCGGAGGTCGAGTTGTAGAAGTGGATGATCGGCTTGTGGGCGCCCTCCAGAGATTCGAAGGTGCGGGTGATCAGCTCCGGCCGGCACTGGACCAGGACCTGCATGGACACGTCTTCCGGCACGCCGCCCTCTTCCACGCACCAGCGGGCGAAGTCGAAATCGGTTTGCGAGGCGGACGGGAAACCGATCTCGATTTCCTTGAAGCCCATGTCGAGCAGCATGCGGAACATGCGGGCCTTGCGGTCATGGCCCATCGGGTTGACCAGAGACTGGTTGCCGTCGCGCAGATCGACCGAACACCAGATCGGCGCCTTGGTGATGGTTTTCGTGGGCCAGGTGCGGTCGGAAATGTTGATGGGCGGGTAAGCGCGGTATTTCACAGCCGCGTCGGGCATCCCGGATTTATGGCCGGATTTCGGGGAATGGGTCTTGGCGTCCATTGTCGTCGTCTCTTCTCGCTTCACGCGTCGCTCGGCACCCGTCTGGGGAATTGGCCGTCGTCGATGCGGACCTTTAGCGGTCTTTGGTGGCTCGGTCTTGAATGTTCGTGAGAGGAGCTCTTATGCCGGGCGGGCCTTCGGCCGCCGGGCGCTCCTCAACGGACCCGGCAACCGCGCGTAAGGTCGAGGCTAAGAAGCGAGGAAAGCGCAAATACCATCGTCCCGGCCGCGATGCGGCGGGTAGACGAACGGTCGGACATGATTGCGCCTGTCATGGTCATGGCAGGATGTATAGCCGCGTGTCCCGAATGACGCAAGTGCCCACTACTTTTTCAGAGTCTGCACGAAGCGCTGCAGTGCCATCATCACTCCGCCAGCCACGAGCCCCCAGAATGCCCCGGAAATCCCGGCGAAGGACAGGCCCGACGCCGTCACGAGGAAGGTGATCGCGGCGGCTTCGCGCGTTTCCGGATCGCGATAGGCGGCAAAGGCCGCGTTGGCAAAGGCGCCGATCAGGCCGAGACCTGCCACCGCCTGCAGCAGGATCGGCGGAGCCAGCGATACGAAGGCGATGATGCCGCCGGCGATCAGGCCGAACACGATATAACCGAAACCGGCGATAATCGCCGCCCAGTAGCGTTTGGCGGGATCGGGATTGGCGTCCTCGCTGGCGCACATCGCCGCCGTGATCGCCGCCATGTTGACCGGCACGCCGCCGACCAGCCCGCCGAGGATCGAGAATATCCCCGTGCCGACAAACATCACACCTGCCGGCGGCTCGTAGTGATGCACCTTCAAGATCGCCATGCCGGGTATGTTCTGCGAGGCCATGGTGACGATGAACAGAGGCAGCGCCACCGAGATCATCCCGTGCAGGGTGAAGACCGGCGTAACGAAGGTGAGGCCCGGATGGATCGCCGCGCCGATCTGCGCCATCGCATCCGGGGCAAGGTCGACGCCGAAGACCAGCACCAGGATCAGCGCGCCGAGCGACGCCGGCACCGCCCACAGCCGCCACTTGGAAACCACGACCATCCAGGTCAGCACGATCGGCAGGCCGAGCGCCGCATTGAAGGCGACAGCTTTCACCGGCGCAAGGCAAAGGCTGAGCAGAATACCCGCCAGCATGGCATTGGCGAGCGGCGCCGGGATCAGCCGGATCGCCCGGCTGAGCGGCCGGAACAGGCCGGAGAGAATGATCAGTACGCCGCAGACCACGAAGGCGCCGACCACGGCCGGAAATCCCCCCTCGATCATGCTGATGCCGGACAGAAGCGCCGCCCCCGGCGTCGACCAGGCGATGCTGATCGGCATCCGGTACCAGCTCGAGAACACGATCGCCAGGACGCCCATGGAGATCGATTGCGCCAGGAGAGCCGAGGCGATTTCCGGTGCGGTCGCACCCATCGCCTGCAGCCCCTGCATGATGACCGCAAACGAGCTGATGAACCCGACAAAGGCTGTGAGCAGCCCCATCATCAGGGCCGAAACGGAAAAATCCTTGAACATGCGGGCGGGGACTCATGAATTTGAAAGTCCGCAATCGAACATAGGCCCACCGGCAAAGGCAAGGCGCGTTTGCCGCAAAAGGGTACGGCCGAGATGGAAAGCCATGGCTGCGGCCAGCCATTTGTCTTTGCCGGCTGCCGCTCCCGCCTTTATTCGTGCCTGCGAATATTCGCATCTGTTGATAATTTGGAAGGAGTTTGGCGGTAGTCTCCGGACCGTGCGCCCGTTGCTTCCGGTCGGTCCGGCCATGCAGCCCGGATTGCATCAACGCCCCGGGAACCGCAATGACGGCAGCTCACCTTGCGCCAGAGATCGAGATCGGACAGGAAACCGCCTTTTCCCGCGATCAGCTTTATTTCATCCTGTCGGCGCTCCCGGATCCCTGTTTCGTCCTGACCCGCAGCGGCCGTTATGCCGCGCTCTTCGGCGGTAAGGACACCCGGTATTATCACGAGGGCAGCTATCTCGTCGGCAAGAGCCTCTACGACGTCCTCGTCGTCGAGAAGGCGCAACGCTTCGTGCGGGAGATCGAAAAGGCGCTGGCCTCGCGTGCCCTGCATATCATCGAATACAGCCTCTCCGGCAGCGACGTGAAGGGGCTACAGAACGACGGTCCAGCCCACCCGATCTGGTTCGAGGGACGCTTGCAGGCGCTCGATTTCCAGGTCGACGGCGAGGATGCGATCGTCTGGGTCGCCAGCAACATCACGGAAAAGAACGCCGTCGAGAACCAGTTGCGCCACCAAAGCGAAACTGATGCGCTGACCGGCTTCTTCAATCGCCGAAAGCTGATGGACGTGCTCGCCCTGAAGTTCGAGCTTTTTCGGGACGAGCATATCCCGACATCCGTCTTCATGTTCGACATCGACCACTTCAAGACCGTCAACGACGAGCTTGGACATGCGATGGGCGATGCGGTTCTGAAAGCGATCGCCGGCGTCTGTCGCCTGGAATTGCGCAAGACCGACTTTCTCGCCCGCCTCGGCGGCGACGAGTTCGTCGTGGTCATGCCCGCCACCCGGCAGGAGCACGGCATCGTCATCGCCAACCGGCTGCGCCAGCGCGTCGCCACCGAGGTCCGGGAAGCGCTTGGCCATCACGCCACGATCAGCGGCGGCTTGAGCGAATTTCTGCCGGCCGACGCCTCCTCCGAGGACATTCTGAAACGCGCCGACGACGGCCTCTACCGTTCCAAGCGTGCCGGCCGGAACCTTATCAGCCCTGCATAGGCACGACCGAAATCCCCTCCGATACAAAGCAGAATACCGTGCATCGGCGACACGCGTGGATTGGCAAGCGCCATTCCCAATTATCACCACATACTCCATCGGTAGATCATCACTTTAGGCATGTTGTTGAAGATCGGTATCCTCGGCAAATTGCAGTCATCTTTGGCGGAGCACGCGATGACCTGCTTTTCCTGCGGTGGGCAGACTGCCCCGTGGACGTATATGCCGCTCGACCCGTTAAAGGGCGCCGAAAACCCCCATAAAGACTTCGTGGTCTGCACGGAATGCGGGCTCGGCGCCGTCAGCCCCATGCCCAGCTCGGAAGAAATTCCGTCTTTTTATGATACCGCCCGGTATTACACCCACGGGCAGAGCCATCTCGCGGAGGTCAATCAGACCCTCCTCGACAGGGCGCTCCTCCACGCCGCCTGGCGCCTCGACAAGGGCCAGTCGCTCGATCCCGAGCGCATCGCCAAGGATCTGCCGCCAGGCGCCTCGATCTGCGACCTCGGCTGCGGCGGCGGTGATCTCCTCGGCCGTTTCAAGGCGCTCGGCTTCAACGTCCTCGGCGTCGAGCCGGATGCAGCGGCAAGAGCCGAGGCAGCCAAGGCGGGCATCACGGTGCTTGCGGGCACGTGCGAGGAGCTTCCGGCCGATCTCGAAGGACAGAGCTGCGATCTCGTGATCATGAGCCATGTGCTGGAACATTGCCGCGACCCGATCCTGGCGCTCCAGAAGGCCTTCTTCCTGACGCGTCCTGGTGGGATACTGTTTTGCGAAGTGCCCAACTGCGCGGCCACCCATTTCAAAAGCCTCGGCGTCTGCTCGGCGATGTTCGACGCGCCGCGTCATCTCTACTTCTTCACGCCCTCCTGTCTTCGCAAGGCGATCGGCCTTGGCGGCTTCACCTTCTCCAGCTTCCAATACATGGGTTATACCCGCCACCACCATGCGAGCTGGCGGCAATGGGAGACCTCGATCTACGACCGGACCCGCGAATATACCGCCCATCCTTCAGGCCGGCGGCATACGGTGCTGCGGTCGATCCAGCTTCTTCTTTCAACGGCCTTTGCCTCCGACGAGAAGAAATACGATTCCGTCGCCGTCTACGGGCGCCGGCCGGGCACGCCGGAGCACACGCCGGTATAGAACTCTCATACGCCGATGCGGCCAGCGTTTTTCCCACCCTGTCGGTCTTTGGATCGGAGCTATCCGCACCAAATCTAACTGACGCAGGGATAAATTAGACAATCTTAAATTTTGTCGGCGACAGTGGGGGACACCATCGGAAATCCCAATGACCTCGCTGCCCTTCATCTCGAAATCGAAATCGTCTGGTCTTCAGTTCTTCGGCCTCGGCTATTTTTTCCCGGCCATCCTTGCGGTCGCCGGCCTGCTGGTCGGTGTCGTCCGCGCCGATGTCGAAAAACGCGCGCAGTACCATGTGGCGCAGCAGGTCAAGGCAGCCGAGCAGCTGGCCAGGGTCGCCGCAAGCCTTGAGACCAACATCCACGGCAACGTCAACCTGATTTACGGGCTGGTGGCCGCCATTGCCGCCAACCCGAATATCAACCAGCCGCAATTCACGGCGCTTTCGGAGCGGATTTTCGACGTTCCGTCGCAGCTGCGCAACGTGGTCGCCGCCAAGGATCTGGTAGTCGGCCTTGTCTACCCCGAAGAGGCGAACAAGAAGGCCCTCGGCCTCGATTACCGCACCAACGAGCTCCAGCGGGATGCCGTGATGAGAGCCGTCGAGCGGCGGACGCTCGTCATCACCGGTCCGGTCAATCTGGTGCAAGGCGGCCAGGGGCTGATTGCCCGCTATCCGGTCTTCTCGCTTGCCAACGGCCGGTTCTGGGGTGTCGTTTCGGCTGTCATCGACCTCGACAGGCTCTACGCGGACAGCAACGTCAATACCCAGCGTCAAGCACTGGATATTACAATCTCGCAGCGGCCCATCCCCGCCGAGCGCGACATTTTCCTTGGAAAGGGCGCCATATTTTCGCAAGATCCCGTCAAGTCGAGGATCGAGCTCGGTTACGACACATGGTATCTCGCTGCAGTCCCGAAAGGTGGATGGCAGGGCTCGCCGCCGGACATGTTCAGCTTCCGGATCACCGCCCTTCTGATCGCCTTCTGCATCGCCGCCCCGCTCTTCTGGGCCGGATTGTTGATGAAACAGCGCCACGGCAACATCCTCACTCTGCAGCAGCGCGAGGAACAGCTGGAAACGCTGTCACAGCGCCTCGAACTGGCGCTTCAGGCCTCGGGCGTTGGCGTATGGGAATACGAACCTTCGACCGACACGCTGATCTGGGACCGGCGCATGCGCGAGCTCTACGACGCGCCGCCGGACAGCGATGTCCTCGAATACGTGGACTGGCGCGACGCGCTGCATCCCGACGACAGGGAAGCCGCCGAGATCTGCTTCCGCAAGGCGCTCAAGGATGAAACGGGCTACCGTACCGAGTTCCGCGTCGTCTCCCGGAGCGGCGAGATCCGCCACATCCGTGCGCACGGAGCCACCTACCGGACCGCAGGAGGCGTCAAGCGGGTGGTCGGTGCCAACTGGGACGTCACCAGGGACGTCACGTTGCATTCCGAACTGCGGCTGGCACAGACGAAGGCCGAATTGCAGAACGACGAACTGCGTTCGGCAAGGCGCACCCTCGAACACCGGTCGCTGCACGACGCCCTGACCGGCCTGCCGAACCGGCGCTTCCTCGACCAGTTCATGACCGCCGGAGAGAACCAGGCTGCGGGCCACCGGCTGGCATTCATCCACATCGATCTTGATCGCTTCAAGGAAGTCAACGACACGCTCGGCCATGCGGCGGGCGATGCGGTCCTGAAGGCTGCCACGTCCCGCCTGCTCGAACTGATCGACCACGACGAGTTCGCCTCGCGTATCGGCGGTGACGAATTCGTCGTCGTGACCGGCGGTGCGGAGCCGCAGCGACGGGCGGAATACCTCGCCCAGTCGATCGTCAACACCCTTGCCCGCCCCATCGATATCGGCGGGCATGAATGTCGCATCGGCTGCAGCGCCGGCATCGCCTGGCAGTCGGCAGCCGGCGAGGAGCTGAGCCAGTTGCTGATCAATGCCGATATCGCGCTCTATGAAGCCAAGAAACGCGGCCGCAACCGTGTCGAGGTTTTCTCGAAGGAACTGCGCTCGGCGGTCGTGCTGCGCAAGCGTATGTCCGACGAGTTCCTGAGCGCGCTCGAAGGCGACCAGATCATCCCGTTTTTCCAGCCCCAGTTCGATGCGCATTCGCTCGACATAGTCGGCGTCGAGGCGCTGGCCCGCTGGCTGCATCCCAAACGCGGCCTGCTGGCACCGGACAGTTTCCTGGCGATAGCCGAAAGCCTGCACCGGTCGGCCGATATCGATGCGATCATTCTCGAAAAGGCGCTCTTCCAATCGGTGAGATGGAGGGCGCTCGGCCTCGAGATCCCGCATCTTTCCGTCAACATCTCGGCCCAGCGCCTGAAGGACGAGAGACTGTTCAAACGGCTGGCCGAATTGCCGATCGCGCCCGGGACCCTGTCGTTCGAACTGCTCGAATCGATCTCCTTCGAAGATCAGGACAAGGAACTGAGGTCTGCCATTCTCGATCTCAAGGCGCTCGGGATCGATATCGAAATCGACGATTTCGGCACAGGCCATGCCTCGATCGTCAGCCTTCTCGAACTCGGACCCAAGCGGCTGAAGATCGACCGCAAGCTGATTGCACCGCTCGAAGCCGCCGGCTCGCAGCGCCGGCTGGTCGCCTCGATCATCGAGATCGGCCGCTCCCAGGGCATCGAGATTGTCGCCGAAGGGGTGGAGACGGCAGCGCATGTGGACATCCTGCGCAGCCTCGGCTGCCAGACCCTGCAGGGATACGTCTTCGCAAAACCGATGCCGGCCAACGAGTTCATCACTTTCGCGACGGACTGGCGGGCAGGCAACCACACGTGGTTCGCGCCATCGGTAGCGCTGGTCGACTGAGCGAACCGCCTTCGGAAAAAATCGAACATCGCAAGACAGAGCGACCGGCTCGACCACCAGACCGGCCTTTGAAACCTTCTGCAAGCTAATGTTATTGGTCAACCATTCGTCAAACCGGTAAGTTTGTGACAAACAGATGACACGGTAGAGCGATGAAAAACCTCAAAATTCGTGCCGAAGACATTGATGACGGTGCCACATCTACACCCTTGGATTTCCCCCATCTGCCTTCGCAGACCAGCCAACTTCGATGGCTCATATGGCCGTTGACGGTGGTCGCCCTCTGCACCGCTGGCAGTGCCTTGACGGCCGTTTTCGTACCAAGTGCCCGAGCCGTGCTTCTCGGGGAGGACGGCATCATCGAAACGGGTGGCGCCGTGTGCCTGGCAAGCGTTGTGCTGTTGGCGGGAGCAGCTACTGTCGTATCTGGCCCACGTGCGGCTCTGTCGTTGGGCGGCCTGCTTGGGCTCGCTGAGTTGATGGATGAGACAAGCTTCGGCGCTCGCATCCTTGGATTTCAACCGCCAGCTCTCTACGGTGGAGGCGAACTGGATGGATTCCATGATGTGCTGATCTTGGCCTACCGGCTTATGGACGAGCTCAGCCCGGGTCTTGGCTGGGCGTTCATTGGACTCATTCTTGCCATTTCCCTCGGCACATTGGTCTTTGCGTTGAGAGTTGTATGGAACATGCGCATTGATGCAGGATGGCCGTGGCTTTCGAACCACGTTCTGATTTTCCTTCACGTAGGACTGATCGGCATGGCGCAGGTCGTTGATGTAGCCACGACTTCCCGCACGCTCTCGGCGGTGGAGGAACTGCTGGAATTCAATGCCGCCGTCTTCCTGTTATTCTACCTCGCTCAGCAGGTCGTGGAGACCACCCGGCAATCGAGCTCGGCTTGATCGTACCGCTGCTCCCGTCGGCTCAATTTCAAGAAGGCCCCTGAACCATCGCGCCTAAATGAACACGCCGAAGGAAAAGTCCGCCGACTAAACCCTCTTTCCGTTGCGAACCGCCTTCGGAAAAAATCGAGCCTCGCAAAACAGATGTTGACCCGGCCCCTGGGGCTGCCCCGATAGGGGGAGCGGTCAACAACCGGCGAGGTGATTCCTTGAGTTCTTCCGCACGCTACCTGAACCCGTCCGACGCCGCCGAACGGCTCGGCATATCCCCGAAGGCGCTGCGCCTCTATGAACAACGCGGCCTGATCGCCCCGGTGCGCACCGCGGCCGGATGGCGGACCTACGGCCCGGTCGAAATGGCCCGCGCCGGCGAGATCGCCGCATTGCGAGCCCTTGGCCTCAGCCTCGCACAGGTGGCGCGGGTGCTGAAAGGCGAGGCGCAGGACCTTGCCACAGCGCTGGCCGCCCATCAGGCGCGGCTTGAAACGGAAGCCCGCCGGATCGCCGAGACGGTCGAAAAAGTCCGCGCTCTGCGCTCAGGCCTTGCCGGCGGCGAGCCGCCCCGGATGCACGAGTTGACGCGCCTGACGCGTCCGGCGGCCGAGATCGCCGCAGCGTTCGATCTCCCCTGGCCCTGGGGCGGCGAACGCTTCGAACTCAGGGATATAAGACCGCTCAACTACATCATCGGCCCGCTCGGCAGCGGCAAGACCCGGTTCGCCAGGGCGATCGCCGAACACCTCCCGGGCGCGGTCTTCGTCGACCTCGATCGCGCCGCCAACGATGCCGCCGAAGCCCGGGCACGAATGACAACCGATCCGGCGCTGAAGCTACGCGTCGAGCAGGCGCTCGCCTGGCTTGTCGAGGAGGGCGCTACGGCAACGCCTGCCCTTACCGCCCTCCTCGTCGCCATTGAAGCCGACGCGGACGGCATCCCGGTCATCGACATGATCGAGCAGGGTCTGGATCAGCCGTCGCAGGAAGCAGTCTCCGTCTATCTGCGCAATCGCGGTCCCGGCGCCCGTCCGCTCTTCATCATGACCCGCTCCTCGGCGATCCTCGATCTCGGCGCCGTCGGGCCGGACGAGGCGATCATCCTCTGCCCCGCCAACCACAGCCCGCCGAGCCGCGTAGCACCCATTCCGGGTGCACCGGGTTACGAGGCCGTCGCCACCTGCCTTGCCGCTCCCGACGTCCGCGCCCGCACGGAAGGCGTCATCGCCTGGCGTCCGCAGGTTGCCTGAACCGCATGGGCCCATCCGCGGGCAATGCGAGCCTGCAAACAACAAAAAGCCCCGCCGGCGGAACCGGCGGGGCTTTTTCAATTCAGATGGCGGAGAGCGATCAGATTTCGCTCTGCGACGTCACGATCCTCGAAACCAGGCCGTAGGTCTTGGCTTCTTCGGCCGACAGCCAATAGTCGCGGTCGGTGTCCTTGGCGATCTTCTCGACCGACTGGCCGGTTGCTTCCGCAAAGATCCTGTTCAGCCGCTCGTTCATCTTGATGATTTCGCGGGCCTGGATCTCGATGTCGGATGCCATGCCGCGGGTGCCACCGGACGGTTGATGAAGCAGGAAGCGGGTGTTCGGCAAGCAGATGCGGCGCTCCTTCGGAACGGACACGTAGATCAGCGCGCCGGCCGAGGCGACCCAGCCCGTACCGATCATCCAGACCTTCGGCTTGATGAACTTGATCATGTCATGGATCGAATCGCCCGATTCCACGTGGCCGCCGGGCGAGCTCACATAGACGCGGATGTCGTCGTCGCTGGCGGCGGCAAGCGCCACAAGCTGCGTGTTGACCTTCTGCGCCAGTTCCTGGGTAATCGTTCCATAGATGAAGATCGAACGCGACTTGAAAAGATTCGCTTCCGTTTCCTTGCCGAGCGGCAGTTCCTTGGTCTTGTCGTCCTTGTCGTCTTCGTCGTCGAGCACGCTGAGAGTCTCCTGCATCAGATTCATATACCGGACATAATGTGTTCGCCGCCGTAAAACAATGGAGCGCAGAGTCTAAGACGACACCTTCCACGGACTAAGGTGAATGACGTAGTACCGAGCCTCCTGCCGCGGCAATTGCCGATGGACAGCCACAAGGCGCTTGCCTATCTTCGCAGTCATTCCGCATGCACATAATTTCCAGGGGACCCAAATGCTGAAACGCCTTTCGCTCGCCGCCGCCATTCTTGCCGCCGCCACCGCACCCGCCTTCGCGCATCTCGACCCAGCCGCGCACGGCTCGTTTCTCGCCGGGTTTTCCCATCCGCTGTTCGGCGCCGACCATATCCTGGTCATGGTCGCCGTCGGCCTGTGGGCGGCACAGATCGCGAGCGGCAGCCGCCGCAATGCGCTGTGGATGATCCCCCTGGCCTTCGTCGGCACCATGGCGGCCGGCTTCCTGCTCGCGCTCGGCGGCGCCGGCCTCCCCTTCGTCGAACCGGCGATCCTCGCCTCGGTGATCGGCCTTGGCCTGCTCGTCGCAATGGCGGTGAAACTGCCGGTTTCGGCAGCAGCGGCCGTCGTCGGCGTCTTCGCCTTGTTCCACGGCCACGCCCATGGCGGCGAACTCGGCGCGGCAGGCGGGTTGCAGTTCGGCATCGGCTTCATGATCGCCACCGCGTTCCTGCATGCTGCCGGCATCGCGCTCGGCCTCGGCATTGCCCGCTTCAGCCCCTACATCGCCCGTATCCTCGGCGCCGCAACCGCGCTCCTCGGCCTTTCGCTGGCCTTCGCCTGAGCCCCCGGCCGCTGGCCAAGATTACCGAAATGTAAGGGATTCCGGCTTTGAAATGCCGGAATCCCTGCCTACCTTCCTGGTGACGGCAAACGCCTGCAAGGAGGCAAACATGTCACCGGAAGAACGCCAGCTCCTGACTGCCCTTTTCGACCGCATCCGCACCGCCGCCGCCACGCCGCGCGACGGAGATGCCGAGACCTTGATAGACCAGGCAACCCGCGAACAGCCCTACGCCACCTATTATCTGGCCCAGGCCGTGATCGTGCAGGAAAAGGGCCTGGAAGCCGCGGCCAACCATATCAAGGAACTGGAAGACCGCGTCCGCCAGCTCGAAGCGGAGACCAGCGATCATCACCGTGCCGAACAGAGCGGCGGGTTTCTGAGCTCGATCTTCGGCACCGGCCAGGCGCAGCACCCCGCCCCGCAGCCCGGTCTTCGAACCGGTCCCCAGGCGGGGCTCCAATCCGGCCCCCAGCCCGGCCCATGGGGTGCCGCCCCGCGTCAGAGCTACCGCACAGGCAGCGACTATGACGACGGTTATCGTGCGCCCCCGCCCTCGGCCGCCCCCTGGAGCGGCCAGACATCCGTCCCGTCAGCCGGCGGCAGCTTCCTGCGCGGCGCTTTGGGAACCGCTGCGGGCGTGGCGGGCGGCATGCTGCTCGCCAATTCGCTGTCGGGTATTTTCGGCACCCACATGAACTCGCTTGGCTGGGGCTCGCCGCTCGCCGGCAGCAACCCCTTCGGCAGCAGCAACGCCCCGGGCGAGGAAACCGTCATCAACAACAACTATTTCGGCGATGACGCGATCCGCCAGGCCTCGGATGACAAAAACACCGCCGCCAACACCAATGACGCAGCCAACAATTCCGGCCTGCAGCAAGCCGATTACGGCAACGACGACTTCTCCGACGACCAGGCGGATTTCGACAACAGCGATTTGGGCAGCGACGATTCGATGGACGTGTGAGCGGGGCGTTCTGCGGAGGCTAAAGCATCAAGCCTTTCGCGATGTGCGGGCGAAGGTCGAACTTCGACGTTAGAGTATGCCCGCCCCCTCTGCCCTGCCGGGCATCTCCCCCACGGGTGGGGAGATTGCCTGGGCGCTTGCTCCTCGCTTTACATGCGATGTCTCATCCTGCGCGCAGTCCGGCCGCACGACGTTTGCCGGGGAGCGGCGGTCGCGCCACTTGTAATCTCCCCACCCGTGGGGGAGATGCCCGGCAGGGCAGAGGGGGGCGGGCGGATTGCAACATCAAAGTCAGCCACGCGCCGCACTCGCTCGGTTTTGAAGCGATCGGATATGCTGAACCGCCCGGCGCTTCGCTTTGGCTCAGCGCGTTCGGCGCTCAAAACGCTCCACTGGAGCGTTTTGCCGGCAAGCCGTCGCGCCTCACCCACGTCCCCGATACGTCGCGACCCCCTGCTCCGGCAGCCATACGCCGGTCGGGGCCTCGCCCGTCTGCCAGAACACGTCGATCGGGATGCCGCCGCGCGGATACCAGTAGGCGCCGATCCTGAGCCACTTCGGGGCGAGCAGGTCGACGATCCGCTTGGCGATATAGATCGAGCAATCCTCATGGAACGCGCCGTGGTTCCGGAACGAATGCAGGAACAGCTTCAGCGACTTTGACTCCACCAGGAACCCGTCCGGAATATAGTCTATGACGATATGGGCGAAATCCGGCTGGCCTGTCATCGGGCAGAGCGAGGTGAATTCCGGCGCCGTGAAGCGCACCACGTAATCGGTGCCCTGGTTGCCGTTCGGCACCTTTTCCAGCACCGCGGTTTCGGGGCTCTGCGGAGCCTCCACCTGGGATCCGAGCTGCGAGAGCCCGGTGACATCGGTCATCGTCATTTGCCTGTTCCTTCAACGTCTACTTTCTGTCCATGGGCGCGCTCGCCTTCGGGCTCCACATGGATTGCCAATGTGGCGCCGGCAATACTCGCTTTGATCGCATCTTCCAAGCGGTCGCAGATCACATGCGCCTCTTCGACGGTCATGTCGGCCGGTACGACCAGATGAAAATCGATGAAGGCCGCAGCCCCGGCCCGGCGTGACTTGAGGTCATGGACGCCGAGCGCGCCGACCGAATGGGTGGCGATCGCCTCGCGCACTGCCGCCTCCTCGTCCGGCTCCAGCGCCCGGTCCATCAGCCCGCCGATCGAATGGGCGATCACCTTGTAGCCCTGCCAGAGGATGTTGATCGCGACCAGGATGGCGAGCACCGGGTCGAGGATCGCATAACCTGTTGCAATGGCCAGGATGAGGCCGGCGAACACCCCGGCCGAGGTGATCACGTCGGACATGATGTGCTGGCCATCGGCCGCCATTGCCGGAGAATAATGGGCGGAGCCGACCCGGATCAGGGTTGTTGCCCAGAATGCATTGATGACCGCCGCAAGCCCGTTGATCGCAAGGCCGAGCACCGGCGCATCCGGAAGTCTCGGCGCCAAAAGCCCGTCCCAGGCTTCGCTGATGATCAGGATCGCCGCAACGATGATCAGCCCGCCTTCGACCACCGCCGACATATATTCCGCCTTGTGATGGCCGAACTGATGGTCGTGGTCGGCCGGCCGCTGCGCATAACGGATGACGAAATAGGCGATGAAGGCGGCAACCACGTTGACGAAGGATTCCAGCCCGTCCGACAGCAGCGCGACGGAGCCCGTCACCCACCACGCCAGCATCTTCAAGGACATGACGCCGAGCGACAGCGGCATGCCCCACAAGGCCAGCCGCTCGACGATTTTGACTTCCCTCGGCACGGTGTCTTCCTTTTTGCGCGTGCGAATGATTTGCAGGACCGGAGGTCCAAAACGGCGAAACCGCCGGAGCGAGATGATTTCGCTCCGGCGGTTTCGAATAGCTGCATATCGCTCAGATGAGCGGGTTTGTCAAAGGGCCGGCTGGCCTAATCGCGCCTTGTCGGATTGCATCGCGGTGGCCACTTCCGCCTCCTCCTTGAGGTCCTCCACCCTCTCGCCTCCCCGCCCGAGGAAGAGGAACACCACCACTGCCGTCAGCGCCGTGATCCCGGTCAGCAGCCACAGGAGCGACGAAAACCCGTCGCCATACCCCTGCAGCAAAGCCGCCTGGTCGATCGACGGCAGAAGCTCCGCCGCATCCTGGAGGTCGCCGGTCACCAACCGCTGCGCGATCGCGCCCGCCTGGTCGCCGGTATCGCCGCCGAGGTTCGCGCTGGTGAGCGCCGAAAGTACCGCCGTGACCACCGCGAGTGCAACACCTTCGCCGGCCACGCGGGTGGTGCTGAAGATGCCGGTCGCCATGCCGGCCCTTTCCTTCGGCACGACGCTGACGGCAAGTCCGTCCATCAGGCCCCAGGGCAGGCTGATGCCGACCCCGATGGTCAAGAGCGGCGCAATCAGTGCCACTGGCTCGGAACCGACCGGAAACTGGCTGAGCCAGAACAGGCCGCTCGCCGAGATCGCCAGGCCCGCACCGCAGATCGTCGCCGGCGCGAACCAGCGGGTCAGCAGCCCGGCGGCGATCGGCAGGACGAGCAGCGGCCCGGACAGCGCGATCATCATCCGCCCGCCGGCGATCTCGTCCATGCCTTCGATACCGATGAACCGCACCGGCAGCAGGATGAGCAGCACCACGAACGCATAGGCCGGAGCGGCCGCCAGCAGTTGCACGCCAACGAAACGCGGATAACGGAACAGCGTGAGGTCGAGCATCGGCCGCGCCACACTCCGTTCGATCCGGCCGAAGGCCAGGAAGAACAGGACTGCCGCCAGCAGCATGACGATGACGAGCGGGTCGCCCCAGCCGCTTTCCGGCGCCTGCAGCACGCCGAAGGTCAGAGCGGTCAGCGCCGCCGTGAAGCTGAGCGCACCCTTCCAATCGAGGCCGGACGCGTCCGGATCGCGCGATTCCTGCATGAAGATCGCGCCGAGAACGAAGGCGATCACCGCAAGGGCGACCACCAATACGAAAATCGCCGGCCACCCGAACATGGCGATCATCCAGCCTGACGCGATCGGCCCGAAGGCGAGCCCGATGCCGAAACTGGCACCGACGATGCTGAATGCCCTGAGCCGCGCCGCGCCGTCGAATTCCTGGGCGAGCGAGGCCATGCCGCCGGAAAAGGCGGCTGCCGCGCCGATGCCCTGCAGCGCCCGCAGCACATCGAACCAGACGATATCACCCGCGAAGGCAAGACCTGTCGAGAACAGCGCGAAAATGCCGAGGCCGCTCAGGAAAATCCGCTTGCGCCCATAACTGTCGGCGAGCGCGCCGGCAGCCATCAGCGTGCTGCCGAAGGAAAGCATGAAGGCATTGGTGGCCCAGTTGAGGGCGATCGGGCTGCCGCCGAGCGCCCGGCTGATGGCGGGAAGGCCGACGGCCGTGCCGGTAAAGGTCAGCGGCATGGCAACCGCCGCGCAGCAGACTGCGATCAGAACGAACAGCCGTCCGGCTGCCGTTACAGCATGTGTGTTGTCTCTCATATCGGAGATTCCGCTGTGTTGGAGCAAAGGGGAAGGCGGGCGGCCCTTGGGAGAAGCCACCGCCTTGAACCCACCCGGCCGGAGGGCTTTATGTCACCAACACAAGATAAATCCGATACAATGCTTGGAAAATCCTCGACCTGTTCCTTATATGGCGGAAGAAAACGCTCGAATGGGAGACGCTATTGGATCGTCTGGGTGGACTGACGGCCTTCGTGCGCACCGCCGATCTCGGCAGTTTCGTCGCCGCAGGCCGCGTGCTCGGCCTGTCGGCTTCGGCGGTCGGCAAGGCGGTCACCAATCTGGAAAGGGAACTCGGCGTCCGGCTTTTCCAGCGCTCGACCCGCAGCCTGCGGTTGACGGAAGAAGGACGGCTTTTCCACGAACGGTGCCGCCGCGTGCTCGACGACCTAAACGATGCGGAAGCGTCGCTCGCGAGTGCCGTCGCCGTGCCGCGCGGAAAGCTCCGCGTCAGCGCCCCGATCGTCACCTATCATCTTCTGCTGCCGGTGCTGCCGGAATTCGTCGAGCGTTATCCTGAGATCGAACTCGATCTCGATTTCAACGACCGGATCGTCGACCTGATCGACGAGGAGGTGGACGTGGCGATCCGCAGCGGCAACCTGCCGGATTCGCGGCTGATGTCGCGGACGCTCAGGCCGTTCCGGATGCTCCTCTGTGCCGCCCCGACCTATCTCGACCGCCACGGCATCCCGCAATGCCCGCGAGAACTCGACGGCCATCTGGCGATCCTCTTTCGTTATCCGAACAGCCGCAAGCTGCAGGACTGGCCGATCACCCTGCCGCCCGAAGGCGCCGAGCCGCACCTGCGCACGGCGCTCACCTGCAACAACATGGAGGCGCTGCGCAGCACCGTCATCGCCGGCCTCGGCATCGGCTGCATGCCGGATTTCCTGGCAAGGGAACCGGTCGCGGACGGCCGGTTGCGGACCATCCTCGACGAACACCTCGACGCCCCCGGCCAGTTCCACCTCCTCTGGCCCTCCAGCCGCCATCTGTCGCCGAAAGTCCGGGTGCTGGTCGATTTTTTGAGCGAGAAACTGTTCGCGGAAACGTGCGAAAGGTTGCCGGCGGCGCCGGAAGCTTCGTTGCTCGCGGGTGCCGCTGAATAATGCCGAGTTAGCGAAACCGGCACGGTCTGCGAATGCCAAAGGCCACTATGCGGCCGCTTCGTATTCCGGAATATGCTCAAGTTCGTCCTTGAGGTTGTCGGCCTCGATCTTGAGATCGAAACTGTTCTGCAGATTCATCCAGAATTCCGGAGAGGTCTTGAAGAACTTGGCCAATCGCAACGCTGTATCCGAGGTGATTCCGGTCTTCTGCGCGACGATCCGCTCGATGCGGGTGCGTGGGACATTGAGTTTCTTGGCCAGCGCATAGGGCGTCATCTCCAGCGACTCCAGATAGAGATCACGCAGAATCTCGCCGGGATGGATCGGCGGAAGGTGGCTGATACTCATAGCGGTCTCCTGTGTGCCGAGCTGAACTTCTCAAAGCTATCACGGAGAGATACCAACGGAAATCGGCAGAGTTTCAGCCTCTTGATCCCGCCAGCTTGCGCCTGCCGGTCCTCTTAGGTTCGGTTTACCCGAAAACCACCGCCATCCCGATGCTGTCGATGTACCGCCCGTTGATCCTCACCGCATCGCGCGCCACGCCCTCGCGCACGAAACCGACCTTTTCATAGAGCGCGATCGCCCTCACGTTGTCGGCATGCACATGCAGCTCAATCCGGTGGAAACCGCGGTCTCGGGCCTGCCCGATTGCAGCACGGATCAGCCGCGTGCCGAGCCCCTTGTCGCGATAGCCGGGGATGATGCCCATGCCGAGCGTGCCGCAATGGGCGGCGGTCGGGCGGGGATGCCGGCGGATGTCGCACCAGCCGACTACTTCTCCATCGATGACGGCGACGACCTGCGGATGGCCGTTCTCGATGTTGTCGAGCACAAAGGGCCGCACGTCTTCAAGCGGCGGCGCCTCCAAGAAGCTCAGGTATTTTCGCTCCCGCGAGACCATGTCGAGCGCCTTGTGAAAGCTCTCGATATGCTCTTCGCGGATGGATTCGATCGGGATGGTCTCGGGCAACACCTTACGCCGCCTTGGTCTTTGCCCGCCGCGACAGATGCGCCACGACGTTTTCGATCATCCGCATGCCGGCATCGCCGCCGAGCGTCATGATCGATTCCGGGTGGAACTGCACCGCCGCCACCGGTTCCTTGACGTGCTCGATACCCATGATCGTGCCGTCTTCGCTTTCGGCGGTGATCATGAAATCCGGGTGCAGAGTCTTCGGATCGGCAAAGATTGAGTGGTAGCGCCCGACGGTGACTTCCCTGGCGAGCCCGGAGAAGACGATGCCTGGCTCCAGCACCCGAATGCGCGACGGCTTGCCGTGCATCGGCAGCGCCAGATGCCTCAATTCGCCGCCGTAGGCTTCGGCCAGCGCCTGCAGGCCGAGGCAGACGCCGAAGATCGGCAGGCCTTTCGAGCGCGCCATCTTGATGGTTGTCTTGCAGTCGAAATCCTTTGGATTTCCAGGCCCGGGCGAGAGCACGACGAGATCCGGATCGAAGCGGTCGAACACCTCTTCCGGCACCGGCGTACGCACGGTCGAAACCGTAGCCCCCGTCTGGCGAAAATAGTTGGCGAGCGTATGGACAAAACTGTCCTCGTGGTCGACGAGCAGGATCTTGACGCCCTGCCCCACCCGCGCCACGTCGCGGCCGGCCTTCGCCGCATTGCCGGCCTTTGCATCACGGATCGCTGTCAGCATCGCGGAGGCCTTCAGTTCGGTTTCGGCTTCTTCCTCGTTCGGATCGCTGTCGTTGAGCAGCGTCGCGCCGGCGCGCACCTCGGCAATGCCGTCCTTGATGCGGATGGTGCGCAGCGTAAGCCCGGTATTCATGTCACCGTTGAAACCGACCATTCCGATCGCCCCGCCATACCAGGCGCGCGGGCTCTTTTCATGGTTCTCGATGAACCGCATCGCCCACAGCTTTGGCGCACCGGTGACTGTGACGGCCCAGGCGTGGCTGAGAAAACCGTCGAACGCGTCCATGTCGGGCCGCAGACGCCCTTCGATATGGTCGACGGTGTGGATGAGCCGCGAATACATCTCGATCTGCCGGCGGCCGATCACCTTGACCGAACCCGGCTCGCAGACGCGGCTCTTGTCGTTGCGGTCGACATCCGAGCACATGGTGAGTTCGGACTCGTCCTTCTTGGAGTTCAGGAGCTTGAGGATCTGCTCGCTGTCGGCGATCGGGTCTTCGCCGCGCTTGATCGTGCCAGAAATCGGGCAGGTCTCGATACGCCGGCCCGACACCCGCACGAACATTTCCGGCGAGGCGCCGACCAGATATTCCTGATGGCCGAGATTGATGAAAAAGGAATAGGGCGACGGATTGATCGCCTTCAGCCGGTTGGAGATTTCCGAAGGCTTCGAGTCGCAGCGCTCCATGAACTTCTGCCCCGGCACCACTTCGAACAGGTCGCCGCGGCGGAAACTTTCCTTCGCCTTGGTGACGAGCGCCGCATATTCGCCGGGCCGATGGTCGCCCTTCGGCGGTATGGTATCGTTGCGCTGGAACGGGTCGGGCGCGATCTCCTGGTCCTTGCCTTCCGTCGTCACACCGTCCTTGGAAAAGTCGTAGCGGTCGATCCAGGCCTTGGCGGCATGATGGTCGACGACGAGAATCTCGTCGGGCAGGAACAGAACCATGTCGCGCTGGTCTTCCGGCCGCTGCATCGAAAGCTTGATCGCGTCGAACTGGAAGGCGATGTCGTAACCGAAGGCGCCGAACAGGCCGATCGCCGAATCCGCTTCCGAATGGAACAGGTCGACGATTGCCCGCAGCACGGAAAACACCGTCGGCATCTTCGAGCGCTCTTCCTCGGTGAACACGCGCGTCGGCTCGTTGACGGTGAGATCGAGACGCCGGGCCGTCCGCTCCCCGAGCGTCAGTTCGGCCACCGTCATCAGTTTGTCCGCGACGAAGCCGAGCAGCACCTCGCCGCGACCGTTGAAGGCCTCGATCCACACCCGGCGGCCATTCGAGGAAATCCCGAGCGGCGGATCGGCGATCGCGGTATCCCAGCGGGTATAGCGGCCAGGATATTCGTAGTTGGAGGAAAATACCGCGCCGCGCCGTTCGTCGAGCCTGTCGACATAGGAGGAGATCGCATCCGCATAGGGCGCTGCGCGCCGCTGGCGGCTGACCGCAATCCCGCCCCTCGTTTCGTAGACTTCCGAACCGTCATCCCGAATGATCGTTACCATTGTCCTGCCTCTCCAATGTCTTTGCCCGGGTGCCTGCGGCGGATAACAAAAAAGCCGCCTCGGGTTCCGGGCGGCTTGTGGTCTTGTCGATGGACATGACTGGTCAAGGCCGCGTTGAGCGAGCCGGCCACCAGTTAGCGATGTTCATCGAATTCATCATGGGCCGAATTGTTAGCTTGGGTTTTCGAGCCGCGCAAGCGAATTTCCATGACCGGGAAACGGAATTCTGGCGTCGGATGCGACCAAAACCGACGATCGGCGTTTATAGTCCCTCAAGGACCGAAGAAACGCATCCGAGAAGGATACGGCATGCAGCATTCGTGGATCGCAATTCTGGCAGGCCTGCCCCTGATCGTCGGGGCGGGTGTGCCGCCCGAAAGGCCGATACCGCAGGCGCAGCATTCCGGTGCTCCGGCGGGCGTCGTGGAGGTGAATTTCCTGACCCGCATTCTGCAGGACGGCGGATCGCGTGACCGCGCGGCTCGCCGCCGTGCGCCTTCGCGACAGCAGGGGCGCGGCGTAATACCCCAACCGCCGGCACTGGCTGACGTTCCCCTGCCGATCCCGAAGCCCGGGGGAGAGCTGGGGAAGACGACCGAGGCACCTCAGCCGGCGGAGCGCCCGGCCGACAAGCCGGTCGTCCCCGAAGCCCAGCCGCCCGTGGCCCCGAACCGGCTGAGTGAGAACCCGCAAAACCCGCCTCCCACTCCGCCCGTCGTCGAGCAGCCCGGCACCGCCTCCGAACCGGCTCATGAGGCGGAAGTTCCAACGCCACTGCCGAAACCGGGTACTGCGGCTGCCGACGCGCAGGCGGCCGACAAACCAAACCAGGCGGCCACCCCCGGAACGGATGCAGCCAAGCCGGAGGGGACCACGGAAGACGGCAAGCAACCGGACGAGCAGAAGGCCGAAGCCCCGCCACCGCCACCACCGCCTCCGCTTGTCAAGGAAGAGCCCGAAGAGCTGAAGGCCTGCCTTGCCGAACTCACTTCGCTCGGCGCGAAATTCGAACCCACCGATCCGATCGACGAGGGCAATGGCTGTGGCATCGAAAGCCCGATCGACGTCGCCGCAGTCCTGCCGGGGGTCGAGGTCGGCGGCGCGACGATGCGCTGCAAGACGGCGGTCAGCCTGGCGCATTGGCTGAAGGACACGGTTCAGCCGGCGCTCGACATCGCCATGCCGGGCCGCAGGATCACCGGGCTGGTGCCCGGCTCCACCTACGCCTGCCGCCTGCGCAACAGCGCCTCGACGGGCAAGATTTCCGAACACGCCCGCGGCAACGCCTTCGACGTCGCCGCGTTCAAGCTCGACAACGGCGAGAAGTTGGAGATGAAGCCTCGGGCCGAGGACTCGACCATGGAAGGCGCCTTCCAGCGCACCGCCACTGCCGGCGCCTGCCTCCACTTCACCACCGTCCTGTCACCGGGCAGCGACGCCGCCCACCAGAATCATCTGCATCTCGACGTACTGGAGCGGAAGGACGGGTATCGGTATTGCCGGTAGGCGGCATGCCGTCGTCAGGGCCGCCACCCCACCTCGATCATCACTCGGCCGGGCGCCAGGCAATAGAACAGGTACCCGCCGCGCATCTCGCGTGGCTCCCCAACCAGCTCGGCATCGCTCGCCTGGAGTTCCCCATAAAGTCTGTCGACCTCGGCTCTCTCGGGCTGGATGAAGCCGAGATGGTAGGTGACGACCCCGAGCGACCGCTGCTCGGCGCCGCCGAATTTTTCGACCGGGTGGCTGACGACGATTTCGAGGCCGGCATCGTCGTTGAGAATGGCAAGGCCGTTCGCGCCGCGCATCTCACGCAGAGTCAGGCCGAAATGCCGGACGAGGAAGGCAGTGGTTGCCGCAACGTCGGGCACGTGGATATCGATATGGTTCATACGCATCGTTTTCTCGCAAGGTTACCCCGGCGGAACGCGACGCTAAAAAGCCACGAGAATCCGCCGAGAGCGGCACGGGATGTGCCGTTTCTCGTCGCGGGTTCTCAACGGTGGACCGAAGGATCAGAGCTTCCTTGCGGAAGGGGCCGTGCTTACCATATCCGGCCCTGCCTTTTTCGACGGATGAGCTTTAACACAAGGCGGTTCGGGCGCTCAAGCCCTCAGAACAGCCCCTCCACGAAGCCATCTTCGTTCAGAAAGATGCGTTCCGCAGACGGCACGCGCGGCAGGCCAGGCATGGTCATGATCTCGCCGGTGATCGCGACGACGAAACCGGCGCCGGCGGAAAGCCGCACTTCGCGCACATGCACGATATGGCCCTCCGGCGCGCCACGCTGGGCGGGATCCGTCGAGAAGGAATATTGCGTCTTGGCGATGCAGATCGGCAGGTCGCCGTAACCCTGCTCCTCCCAGGCCTTCAGCTGGTCGCGCACGCCCCGGTCGGTGGTGACTTCGCCGGCATGATAGATCTTCGAGGCGATGATCTCGATCTTTTCGAGGAGCGGCAGGTGATCGGGATAAAGCGGCTGGAATTTCGCCTGGCCGCCCTCGGCAAGCTCGACCACCTTGAGGGCAAGCTCCTCGATGCCGGCGGACCCTTCCGCCCAATGCCGGCAGACGATGCCGTCCGCACCGTGCCGCGCCGCGTAGTCCTTGATGGCGGCGATCTCATCCTCCGTATCCGAAGTGAAATGATTGATGGCGACGACCACCGGCACGCCGAATTTCCGCACATTGGCGATATGGCGGCCGAGATTGGCAGCACCCCGCTTCAGCGCCTCGACATTCTCCTGGCCCAGATCCTCTTTTCTCACCCCGCCGTTCATCTTCAATGCCCGCACGGTGGCGACGATGACGGCCGCATCCGGCTTCAGCCCCGCCTTGCGGCACTTGATGTCGAAGAATTTTTCGGCGCCGAGATCGGCCCCGAAACCCGCTTCCGTTACCACATAGTCGCCGAGCTTCAGAGCCGTGCGGGTAGCGATCACCGAATTGCAGCCATGGGCGATATTGGCAAACGGCCCGCCATGCACGAAGGCCGGATTGTTTTCGAGCGTCTGCACCAGGTTCGGCTGCATCGCGTCTTTCAGCAGCACCGTCATCGCCTTGTCGGCCTTGAGGTCGCGGGCGAAAACCGGCGAGCGGTCGAACCTGTAGCCGATGACGATGTCGCCGAGCCGCCTTTCCAGGTCCTTGAGGTCGGCCGCCAGGCACAGGATCGCCATCACTTCCGAGGCGACGGTGATATCGAAGCCGCTCTCGCGCGGAAAACCGTTGGCGACGCCGCCGAGCGATACGACCGTCTGGCGCAGCGCCCGGTCGTTCATGTCCATCACCCGCCGCCAGCTGATCCGCCGGGTATCCATGTTCTCGGCATTGCCCCAGTAGATATGGTTGTCGATCATCGTCGACAGCAGGTTGTGGGCAGACGTGATGGCGTGGAAATCGCCGGTGAAATGCAGGTTGATGTCCTCCATCGGAATGACCTGCGCATACCCGCCGCCGGCCGCTCCACCCTTGACCCCGAAGCACGGCCCGAGCGACGGCTCGCGCACGCAGATCACCGCCCTTTTTCCGATCCGGTTCAGCCCGTCGCCGAGGCCCACGGTGGTCGTCGTCTTCCCCTCGCCCGCCGGCGTCGGGTTGATGGCGGTCACGAGGATCAGCTTGCCGTCCTTCTTTCCCGAAAGCGACGCGATGAATTCCGCCCCGACCTTCGCCTTGTCGTGGCCATAGGGAGCAAGCGCCTCGACGGGAATCCCGAGCTTCGCGCCGATCTCCGTGATCGGCTTCTTTTTCGCGGCGCGTGCGATTTCGATGTCGGATCTGACCTCTGCCATAGCTTCGCTCCCCCAAGTGCTTTCGGATCAAACATGTCCTTGCGGTTATGGTTAGCGAAGGAAAGGCTATGTGAATAGCCGCAACCGGATAGCCGCCCGGAGCGTGCACAAGGAAAAGGGCGGCGCGATCGCTCGCACCACCCTTCTCAGGCGCCCCCGCCCCTTGCCTGGATCAGAACCGCTGGGTCAGCGAGAGTTTGAAGGTGCGGCCGGGTTCGGAGTAGAATTCGCGCGATTGCACGGCGCTATTCTGCCTCACTGTTGCGTAATCGTAATAAGTCTGGTCGAACACGTTATAGATGCCTGCGTTGATCTTCAGGCCCTTGACCTGCTCCGGCTCCCACCATGCGGTCAAATCGACAATTCCGTATCCCGGGGTCTTGAAATATGTGCCGCCGAGACCGTCGTTGCTCAGTGAAGACAATACCCCGATCCAATCAAGCCCGACGCCCCATGTTTCGGTATCGTAACCCACGCTTCCAACCGCCTTGAGCGGAGCCACAGAACGCAGGAACGTATGGTTGACCAGATCGTTGCCACGGGCAAAAGCAAGTCCGCCGCCAATCCGGAAACCGTTGTCGAATGTCTTGTGAACGCTGGCCTCCACGCCGAAGATTTCAGCACGGGCAATATTTTGGTAGCCGGTTACACCAAAGGGGAACTGGGCCGGATCGTAGCCTGCAGCAATGGTTTCAGCATCGCTGAAGCCGCGCGCATCGATGAAGTTCTTGTAACGGTTGTAGAAGAGGTTGACGCGACCGCCGAACCTTTCGTCGCCAAGGTTTGCGCCCAGTTCAAAACCATGGCTGGTTTCGGCCTCCAGATCCGCGTTGCCAAGCCGCAAGTAAGTGCCTGGTCCACCGAAGACGCTGTAGAGTTCACCAGCCGTCGGCGCACGGAAGCCCATCGCCCACTGGGCGAACAGTTCGACATCATCATTCACATCGTAACCGAGCCGGAGCTTCGGAGACAGCGCCCAATCCTCGAACCCCGCGGGAAGCGCGGGATTGCTGGCATTGTCGTCGTAGGCTGCGGTCATCTTCGGCGCATGGCGAACCCAGTCGAACCGGAGACCTGGCGTCAGGGTGAAGGCGGAATTTTCGAAACCGATCTCGTCCTCGAGATAGAAGCCGATGCGGCTCGTCTCGACCTTTGGCGTATCGGCCTGATTGGTATGCAGGTTAGCGCAGGCTGAGAAGCCAGGCGGATAGACGCCGGGGCTGATCTCCGGCGGGCAATTGTCATAGCCTGCGGAATATTGTTCCGAGATTACGCGCGCCAGATCGAAGCCAAAGGTAAACTTGTGGTCAAGAGTACCGGCATCGACGTTCTTTTCCAACGCGCCGATCAGGCCGAAGCTATCCACTTCGTACTCATTGCGGCGGCTGATCGGCCCCACCACCGAGTTCGAGCGATATCCGTCATAGCCGTCTACGGTTCGCTGGTTCATATAGTAGAGTGAGGCCCACGCGCTATCGATAACACTGTCATCGCTCTGCGATTGGTACTTGTAGTCAAGTGAAACGCGGTCGCGGTCGGTTTCCTTGACACCGTCGTAGTCTCCCGCCCGATAGTTGCCAGCTGCCGACTGCGAGGTACGTAAGTCCGTATCCCTGTCCCGACGGAAACTCTCGGCGGTAAGGCCGAAAATATGGCCGCCCTCGAATTCGTGGCGCAACTTGAAGAGCAGATTGTATTGGTCGTATTCGGAAGGATTTGCCTCGGTGCGTGCGGTACTGAGAGCGTCCACGCTGCCATTCGTCTTCCGCTCCTGCCCCTTCTTGTATCCGCCCTGAAAAAGGATCGAGGTATTCTCGATCTTCTTCGCGACACCGACCGAACCGAAGCCGCTCGTATCAGCGCTGTCATAGCCGGTCCGAGCGATGCCGCCCCAATCACGGCCCTCGCCGATGAGGTCTTCCGGCTCCAGCGTCCTGAGACCTAGAACTCCGCCGAGGGCACCCGGGCCGGCTCGGCTGGAATCAGCGCCACGCACGACATCAACGCCCGAAAGCGAGCCGAAATCGAAAGCATCGACGCCGCCGGTCGCGCCACGCGTGACATCGTCGATGAACGGCGTCGGGATGCCATCGACCGTCGTCAGCACGCGGTTTCCTTCAAGGCCGCGGATGTTGATGGCGCCGGTGGTGCGGTTGAAGTTGACGCCGGGTTCGGCCACGCGACCGAGATCCTCGACATTGGTGATCTGCTTGTTTTCGATCTGCACCTGTGTGGTCGTAGTCGCCAAAGGCGTATCCGCGACACCACCTGGCTGCGCTGTCCTCGCACCCTTGAGCACGATCGGCTTCAGCGTCGTGTCCGTCTGGGGCTGTGCGGCCTGTTGGGCGGCCGCGCCACAGGCGAGGGAAAGCACCGCGAGCGCGGTGCAGGTGGCAAGGGTGGATCGCAGACGTCGCGTGACCATGACTGTCCTTTCAACAGGGCACACGAAACCGTCGGCGCGCGCGAACGCACCGGAAAGGCGGCGGCCCTTTTTCAATTCTGGCAAGAATGTGGCGGGAGGCAGGAAATGCCTTATTCATGCCATTAGAAAACATGAGTGTTATTGTCAATTATTAAAACATGACTCTAATCATCATATTTAAGCGAGCCTGATCCGATGGCAAAAATACAACAGGCGGAATGCAAGAAGGCCCGGATCGCTCCGAGCCTTTTGGTTCTGGGTAGTCGTGCCGTCCTCGGGGTTAGTCTAGAAATCCCTTGCTGCGTCCGGCCCTGAAAGTTGGCCCCGGCGCCTCGCTTTCGCTCGGCGCGTTCGTCACTGCAATCGATTCACTGGATCGATTGCTCCGGCTGCGCCGGACCGTTCCTCACCCCTCCCCGATTGCGATCAGGCTGGCGTTGCCGCCGGCGGCGGCGGTGTTGACGGAGATCACCTGCTCTTCGGCAAACCGCATCAGATAGGCCGGGCCGCCAGCCTTGAAGCCGGTGCCGGAAAGGCCGGAGCCGCCGAAAGGCTGGGTGCCGACCACGGCGCCGATCATGTTGCGGTTGACATAGACGTTGCCGGTATCGAGCGCCTCCGTCATCTTGCGGATCGTCGACTCGATGCGGCTGTGGATGCCGAGCGTCAGGCCGTAGCCGGTGGCGTCGATCGCCGAAAGCACCTTGTCGAACTCCTTTGCCTTCCAGCGCACCACGTGCAGGACCGGGCCGAACACTTCCTTGGTCAGCACCGCGGCGCTGTCCAGTTCGATGATGTGGGGAGCGAAGAAATTGCCGGTCGCCGGTGCGCCTCCGGCATAACGTATCTTCTGTTTTCTGGCCCGCATGTCCGAGATGTGGTCGGCCAGCGTTTTTTTCTGGTTCTCGTCGATGATCGGCCCAACATCGGTATTCTGTTTTGCCGGATCGCCGAGATTGAGTTCGGCCGCCGCCCCTTCGATCATCTTCAGCATGCCGTCGGCGACATCCTCCTGCAGGAAGAGGATGCGCAGTGCCGAGCAGCGCTGGCCGGCCGAGCGGAAGGCGGAAACGACCACGTCGTCCGCCACCTGTTCCGAAAGCGCCGTCGCATCGACGATCATCGCGTTGATGCCGCCGGTCTCGGCGATAAAGGGCACAATCGGCCCGTCCTTGGCCGCCAGCGCCCGGTTGATCGCATGCGCCGTCTTCGTAGAGCCCGTGAAGGCGATACCGGCGAGCTTGGGATGCGCGGTGATCGTCGAGCCGACATCTGGGCCGCCCGGCACCAGCGCCAGCACTTCGGCCGGAATGCCGGCCTGGTGGAACAGCTTGATCGCCTCATAGGCAATCAGCGGCGTTTGCGGCGCCGGTTTTGCGACCACCGTATTACCGGCCACCAGCGCCGCCGAAATCTGGCCGAGGAAGATCGCCAGCGGGAAGTTCCACGGCGAAATGCACCCGAACACCCCGCGCCCGCGCCAGAAATGACGGTTGTCCTCGCCGGTCGGTCCCGGCATCGTCGTCGGCATGGCGAAGAGTTCGCGGCCCTTGTCGGCGTAGTAGCGGCAGAAATCCACCGCCTCGCGGATTTCGGCGATCCCGTCATCCAGCGTCTTGCCGGCCTCGGCGGCAAGCAGCGCCAGCAGCCGGTCGCGGTTTTCCTCCATCAGCCCGGCGGCCCGCTCCAGGCACGCGGCGCGGATTTCCACCGGCTGGCGCGACCAGGCCCGGAAAGCCTTGGCCGCAGCAGTGAAGGCGGCATCCACATCGGCCGGCGTCGCGTCACGCACCGTGCCGATGATCTTCGAGCGGTCGGAAGGAGACCGCACCGGCTTTTCTTCCGTGTTGGAGGCGACGCCCGCCACCAGTGGCCCCGCCTTCACCTCGCCCCATGACCTGGAGACGCTCGCCATCAGCCGCTCGAGCTCGACCCGGTGGCCGAATTCGAAACCGGCGCTGTTCTTGCGGCGACCGTAGATGTCGGAAGGCAGCGGGATCTGCTTATGCCGGGCGCTGATGCCGTCGTCGAGGCCGAGCCGCGCCGATGGCCGTTCCAGCAGCTTTTCGACCGGCACCTGTTTGTCGCCCGCAACCGCCACGAAGGAGGAGTTGGCGCCGTTTTCGAGAAGCCGGCGGACGAGATAGGCAAGCAGGTCGCGATAACCGCCGACCGGCGCATAGATGCGGCAGGCGATCCGGTCGTTGCTTTCGAGCAGGTCGTCGTAGAGCGCCTCGCCCATTCCGTGCAGCCGCTGGAATTCGAAGCCGGTGCGGTCGGGGCCGGCAAGCTCCAGAATGGTCGAGACGGTCAGCGCGTTATGGGTCGCAAACTGCGGAAAAATCCGCGCCCGCTTGGCGAGAAGCTGCTGGGCGCAGGCGAGATAGGCAAGATCCGTTGCCGGCTTGCGGGTCCAGACCGGATAGTCCTCGATCCCCCGCTCCTGCGCCCGCTTCACCTCTGTGTCCCAATAGGCGCCCTTGACGAGCCGCACCATCATCCGCCGGCCATGCGTGGTGCAGAGCTGGTCGATATAATCGATCACTGTAGGCGCCCGCTTCTGATAGGCCTGGATCGCCAGCCCGAACCCGTCCCAGCCGGCAAGCGACGGGTCGGAGAAGGTAGCGGCAATCACGTCGAGCGACAGTTCCAGCCGGTCGGCCTCTTCCGCATCGACGGTGAAGTTGAGCTGGTGTTCCTTGGCCATGCGGGCAAGGTCGAGAAGGTCCGGCACCAGTTCGGCCATCACCCGGTCATGGTGCGTGGCGAGATAGCGCGGATGCAGCGCCGAGAGCTTGACGGAAATACCCATCCGGTCGGGAAGCTGCCTGCCCTTGCCATACTTTTTCATATGCGCGCCGATCGACTGGATCGCGTCGGCATAGGAGCGGAAATAACGCTTGGCATCTTCAGCCGTGCGGGCGCCCTCGCCCAGCATGTCGAAGGAATGGCGGTACCCTTTCTCCTCGCTCTTGGCGGCCCGGACAAGTGCATCCTTCATCGTCTCGCCGAGCACGAAATGGTGGCCGAGGAAACGCATCGCCTGCTTGGTGGCGGTGCGCACGGTCGGCAGGCCGACGCGCTTGACGAGGCCGCGCAGGATTCCCTCGGGCGTCTCGCCCGGGCCGATGACGCGCGCCGAAACCGCAAGCGCCCAGGCCGAGGCCGACACGAACCAGCTTTCGCCGGAGGCCTCATGAGTACTCCAGCCGCCTTCGCGCAGCTTGTCCTCGATCAGCCGGTCCTGGGTCAAGGCGTCGGGCACGCGGAGCAGCGCCTCGGCAAGCACCATCAGCGCCAGCCCTTCCCGGGTCGAAAGCCCATACTCGCGCAAGAAGTCCTCGACGCCGCCGACCTTGCCGGCCCCGTCGCGGATGGCATTGACCATCCGCCGCGCCCGCTGGTCGATCGCCGCGTCCTGCGCCGACGTGAAGCTGGTGCGGGCGGCAAACTGCCGGATCAGCCGGTCGTCGTCACCGGCATAGGGCGCATTGAAGGGAATGAAGGGCTCGGTCAGAATCTGGCTCATACGCATCTCCGTTTCATTCTCTCCATAGCGGGAATTTCCTGGTGATTTCGGCGGATTTTCATGGCATTAACGAAATATCTCACGGCAACTCTGACAAAACGTAGCGAAACATGAAGGACATCGACCGTCTCGACCGAAAAATCCTCCGCGCGCTCCAGAAAGAGGGGCGCCTGAGCAATCTCGAACTCGCCGATCGCGTCTCGCTTTCACCCACGGCGACCGCCGAACGGGTCAAGCGGCTGACCCGCGAAGGATACATCACCGGTTATAGCGCTTTGCTGTCGCCGGAAAAGCTCGGGCGCAATCTGCTCGTCTTCGTGCAGGTCAAGCTCGACCGCACCACACCCGATGTTTTCGACGCCTTCGCCGCCGCGGTGAAGCGCAGCGACGACGTGATGGAATGCCACATGGTGGCAGGTGGGTTCGATTATCTGGTGAAGGCGCGGGTCGCCGGAATGGAGGCCTATCGGCAGTTCCTCTCGGAGGTGATTCTCCCGCTTCCGGGGGTCAGGGAAACCCACACCTATGCCGTCATGGAGGAAATTAAGGGAACCGGATATATCCCTGTATAAATCTTGAGCCGGTAACTCCATGAATTCATGGAAATAAAGTGAGCCTGTATCGGAAAATGTGCCAATTTCTGCTGCAGCGCAGGAAATTTCGCTGGCTATTCAAATCGATTTGTATATTTGTTAACGATCACATAACTCACCTGTCTGCTCGCCCGCATGATCACTTTGGAACGGCAATCGATTCTGAACAGCGAGATTTCCGCCGCGGATTCGCGGGTGGAAATATTTGCTGCTCTGAAGCGCGTTGCCCACGAGTTCGGGTTTCGGCACATCACGCTTTTCGCCGCCACCAGAGCGGATGAGACGCTTTTGTCGAGGATGATCGTCGAGACGACGCTGCCCCCGAGCTATGTCCAGGAATTTGACCGCCGCCGCCTTTTGAAGCTTTGTCCGGTTGCGCCGATCATCTCGAAATCCGCCCTTCCCTACTGTTGGTCGATCGACGATCCCGAAAGCGTGCGCGGTTTCCCGGTTCCGGTCGAGACGGACGAATTGCAGCGCCGCTACGACATCATCACCAGCGTCGCGATGGCGTTACATTCGATCGATGGCGGCCGTTTCATGCTGCGCTTCGACGGTGTCCGGCATCGGCTGAGCCAAGTGGAGCTCAACGAGATCGGCATGATCGTGCTGCATGCGTTCGATGTCTTCGACAAGCTCCGCCGCAGTGCCAGGACCGGTACCGCAGGCCCCCTCACCACCCGCGAACTGGAGGTCGTCCGCTGGACGGCGCAGGGCAAGACATCCTCGGAAATCGGCCGGATTCTTTCCCTCTCGGATCATACCGTTAACGCATATATGACCAATGCCATAAAGAAACTGGATTGCGTCAACCGCACCCAGTTGGTAGCTAAGGCATTGAGATTGAGACTCATAGTGTAAGGTTGGGGCGTTATCTCCCGGCCTATGGGAGAAAAAGATTGACGTTTTGGGTCGAACACACCGAAAAACGCGTCAATACTCAATACCGGGAAATGGGACTCTCTGCAGACGAGGTGGTTGAACTCGCCTCGGCCTTTCGTTTTTACGGTTATTGGCGAATCGATCTGGACACCGGCCACTTCTTCGCGACGGAGGATGTCTGTCGCATCCTCGGCCTGGAACCGAAGGACGGTCCCCTGAACATGGTCGCCATCATCGCGCGGATCCATCCCGACGATATGCCGCAACTGATGGAAACCTTCGAGCGCGCCAGCGGCGAACGCCTGACCTATCACAACATCTACCGCGTCAAGGCCGATGCCGAGCATTACAAATACGTTCGCAGCGTCGGCAAGTTCCGCGACAAGCCGGGCACCAGCGGCGAGGTCGTTGGCATGACCTACGAGTTCTTTGCCGAACGTCCAGGCGTGACGTTCTTTCTCGACGAACCAGATCTCCCGAAAACCTGACTCCTTAAAAACCCAACCGGTGCCGGCCGGCTTAGCGGTCCAGCACCGAGCGCAATTCCACCAGGTTCGAGCGGACCCGGAGAGTGTAGAAGCCCATCACCGCCAGATGGCTCGGCATGATCCAGCCGTCTTCGCGGCCGTTGGAAATGATCGCCGGCTGGATGCGCAGCGCCGACTTGAACTGCGACAGCGTGTCGGTCCAGAGCGGCCCGATATTGCGCTCGCGGATCACCTGGGAGAAATCCGCGCCTGCCGCCGAAAGCACCGCATAATAGCCGTAGAGCTGGCCGTAGGCGAACCAGAAGCGGTCGTCGGCACGCGTATCGAACCAGCCGGCATTGTAGTTCTCCGAACGCTCGCGCAGGATCGCCGACGTGCCGCCGAGATCGTTGGCGATCCGGTCGATGAACTGGATCAGGTTGTCGGCGCGGCTGTCGAAGGTCGCGTTGCAGGTGGTCAGATCGGTATTGAAAGCCCTCAGCTTGCCGATCGCCGCGCGATAATAGCTCGGTGTCGGGGTCTTCGGCCCGAAGGGGCTGAGCCCGAAATACCAGGAATATTCGTCGAACTGCAGGTTGCCGCGGGCATCCTGGAGATTGTTGTTGATGCTCGACGTTCCGCGCACGCGCCCAAGCGAATCGACGAGTTCCGTCGATGTGCGCCGCACCGCCTGATTGACGCCGCGCTGGAACGAGGCCTTGTTGTCGAGGAAGGGGGTATGATCCCAGTCGATGCCGAAGAACCCGAGCCGATAGAGCAGCATCGAGGAAATCCAGGCATTCTGGTTGACGTTCATGTCGGTTAGATCGGCGGCCGCATCGACGATCGCCGACGACTGGCACTGCCTCGCCCCGGTCGCCGGAGCGGTCGCATTGGCGCTTGCCGGAGCCGTTGCCGGCAATTCCTGGCCGGCCGGCACGTTACGCTCCGACCAGCGATAGCTGTCGACGAAATTCGGATTGAAATTGGTCCAGACCTGCGTCTGCCACAAGAAATAGCCGTAGAGCCCGAACATCAGCACCAGGAAGGCGAGGATGGGGCCCTTCACCATCCAGTGGCGCTGACGGTACCAGCCGTGTGCGGCCATGAACGGCCAGACGATCCAGGCGATCAACAGCCCTATGCCTCGCCCGACGGCCTGGCCGATTCCTTGAAAGAAGGCGGTAATCCGGTCGAGCATCGCTGTCTCCTTGTGAGGCGGGGTGCATCCGATTTGGCTTGGCTCACACATATGTGCTCGGCGTCACAAGCACAACGGGGGCGCAACGTTTCGCCGCAACCGCTGGAAACGGCCGCGTAGCCGACCCTCGGCAACCCTATTGGGACCGGATGAGCTTGAAGCCGAAAACGGCCGGCAGTCGAAAGCCGCCCGTTCCGCCGTCAGCTTCGGCCGCCTCCCCCGCCGCCTCCGCGGGAAATCGTTCGGCGAATGCCTGATCGGCGCGATGCCGCCGGCGGTCGAGGCCGTGCAATGTCAGCAGCCCGCTTGAGAAGCGCTCGACCTCGGGGACCAGATGCGGAAAAAATTCGGGCTTCAGGCCGGCATCGCCACGCCCGCTGGCATCGGCGACAATCCGGTAGAGGATCAGAAGGTTTTCCGTGTCGGTGATCAGCTTGTGCAGAAGGATGTTGCAGATGCCCACCCGGGCGTTGAGCCCGGCGACGAAATCCTGGAAGACCTTGATCGCGGGTTCGGTGCGGCCGATCACGTCCAGGCCGGTCATCGCGGCACCGTCCTCGCCGCGCAGCTTTTCCATGATCTCCGGTCGGTGGTCGATAAGCGTCACCAGATCGCCCTCGCTCTCCTTCCGCTGCCCGATCAGGAAGTCGCGCTCCTGCCGCACCAGACCGGCCAGCAGATCGGCACGCCGCAGAAGTTCCGCAAGCCGGTTGAGCGGCACGGGGCTGCGCCAGCGCGCCTGCTGACGGCGGTGTCTGGCAGCCCCGGAAACGTAGCCGATCAGCGTTTCGAAACGGGTCGGCGTCTCCCGAGCGTCGAATTCCCGGGCGCAGATACCGATCTCGTCCGCCAGCCTCGCGACCAACCGGGCAGTTGCCGCGTCGACCGCCTGCCGCTCGGGCATCTCGGCCCTCAGCCGCTCGGCTTCCGCGGCCAGCTTCTCCTCATCCGGCAGGGCGAGATCCTCCGCGATTTCGGCAAGCAGGGACGAGACCGGGCCGAGCGCGTCGCGCATCGCCGCCAAAAGGCCGCTGATCCGCTCGATCTCGCCGTCGAAATTCTTAAAAGCCGCCACGCACATACTCCCGCCACCGGAAGAGAAGATAACGCCCCCGCAAAATTATGCCACGCCGTCCGGCCTCTATTGCCGGGAAAAATTGGGAAAGTCCGGTAAATCAAAGCCCGAGTTTGGCGATTTCCGCATCAAGGCGGTCCTTCGCCTTTTTCGGCATCTTGGCGCCCTTCACCGCGTCGAGATTGGCCGGGGCGTCGCCGACGACGATCACCGCGACCATGCCCATGCCGAAATGCGGCGTGCATTTGAAGACGTAGGCGCCCGGCTTGTCGGGTGTGAAGGAAATCTCCTGGCTGATCTTGCCTTTGATTTCGGCGGCGCCTTCCGGCATCAGGCCGGGCATCGAAACGACGTCGTGCCCCTTGTCGACCGGCACGAACCTGATCGTATCGCCCGGCTGCGCCTTCACGGCCGCCGGCTCGAACACCATGGCCTCGCCATCGCTGCCCTTGTTGAGCATCTTCACCTCGATTTCAGCGCTGAACGCCGGCAGGGCGAACAGGGCGAGGCTGGTGGCAAGGCTAAAGGTCTTGGTGGTCTTGCGCATGCGGCGAACTCCTGCTGGGAACCACCGCCCGGTCGGGCCGGGACGTTTCGGATGTGATACTTGGACATGTTTTCCAGCCGCAGACTTTGACTAGAATCAATTTCGCCACGTCGCCGCCGGTTTCCGCTCCGTACGGTGAACGGCGGCTTAAAATCCGGGCATCACTCGCAACGCAGCTGATCTTCCCAGTGCCGCCGGCAGAGCGAGACATATTTCTCATTGCCGCCGACATCCACTTGGGCGCCTTCGCGCACCAGCCTGCCCTCCTCGTCGAGCCTCACCACCATGGTCGCCTTGCGCCCGCAATGGCAGATGGTCCGCACCTCGCGCAGCTCGTCGGCGATCGCCAGCAGTTCCAGCGAGCCGGGAAACAGCTTGCCTTGGAAATCCGTCCTCAAGCCGTAGGTCATCACCGGGATGCCGACCCGATCGGAGATCCGTGCAAGCTGCCAGACCTGTTCGGGCGACAGGAACTGCGCCTCGTCGACGAACACGCAGGCGACCGGCTCCTCCGCATGCATCGCCTCGATGTCCGAAAAGAGGTCGTCGGATGGCCCGAAGGGGATGGCATCGGAGGAGAGCCCGATCCTCGAGGCGACCCGCCCCTGCCCGGCCCGGTCGTCCAGCGATGCGGTGAAGATCGCGGTGCGCATGCCGCGCTCGCGGTAGTTATAGGATGCCTGCAGAAGCATCGTCGACTTGCCGGCATTCATGGTGGCGTAATGGAAATAGAGCTTGGCCATATCTGCCTTCTGATCGCGATCGGGATTCGGGAAAAGCCGTCTTTGCCGAAAACCACAGGAAACTGTAGACTGCGCAATGCTGGGGGAGAAAGTCATAAATGTCGCAAATGCCCCCCCTCCTCCGCCGCGAATGCGCGCGCTTGCCTCGGCGCAGCATATATTGATAATGGCGGGAACCAAAAAAACGGGAGCAGCCCATGCGCATGACTACCTCACTGAAGACCACGCTCGCCGCCGCCGTATCGATCCTCGCGATCGTCGGCACCGCATCCGCCGCCGAACCGGAAGCCTGCAAGACCGTCCGGATCTCGGATGTAGGCTGGACGGACCTCGCCTCGACCAACGCCTCGTTCATCCAGGTTCTCGAAGCGCTCGGCTACAAGGCCGACGTCAAGACGCTCGGTGTTCCGGTCACCTATTCTTCCATGAAGAACAAGGATATCGACATCTTCCTCGGCAACTGGATGCCGGCCCAGCAGGGTGCCATCCAGCCCTATCTCGACGACAAGTCGATCGAGAGCATCGCCGTCAACCTCGAAGGCGCCAAGTACACGCTCGGCACCAATGCCGCCGGCGCCAAGCTCGGCATCAAGGACTTCAAGGACATCGCCACCCATAAGAAGGAACTCGACGGCAAGGTTTACGGCATCGAGCCCGGCAACGAAGGCAACGGCATGATCGTGTCGCTGATCGAAGCCAACACCTTCGGCCTCAAGGGCTTCGAGGTCGTCGAATCCTCCGAGCAGGGCATGCTGACCCAGGTCACCCGCTCTGACAAGGAAGGCAAGCCGATCGTCTTCCTCGCCTGGGCGCCGCATCCGATGAACGTCGCCCACCAGATCACCTATCTCGCCGGCGGCGACGCCACCGTCTTCGGTCCGAACTACGGCGGCGCGACGGTCTATACCGTGGCGCGCGGCGGTTACGCCGCCCAATGCCCGAACGTCGGAAAACTCCTCAAGAACGTGAAGTTCTCGCTCGACATGGAAAACACCATCATGGGCAAGATCCTCAACGACGGCGAGGACGCCGACGACGCTGCCAAGGTTTGGCTGAAGGCCAATCCGAAGGTCATCGAGCCCTGGGTTGCCGGCGTCACCACCTATGACGGCAAGGACGGCCTCGCCGCCGTCAAGAAGGCACTCGGTCTCTAACAGTCCTGAAAATGTTTCCGGGGCGGCGGATCGCCTGCCCCGGAGCCCGCCCTTTCTCTCCCTATGGACGGCAGTTTTCTCGTGGATTGGATCGCAGATCATCGAATACCTATAGGTTCCTGGGCGAAGGCGGTCGTTGACTGGTTGACGGCGAATGCCGACTGGTTCTTCGACTGGCTTTCCTCCGTACTCCTGGGAGTGATCAACGGCCTTTTGTGGTGTCTGACGACGCCGCATCCGCTGATCGTCATGGCCGCCATGACCGGGCTTTCCTTTTGGCTGCGCCGCTCCCTCGTGCTCGCGGCCTTCACCTTCTGTGGCCTGCTCCTGATCTTCAACCAGGGCTACTGGAAAGAGACGACCGAAACCCTGGCGCTGGTGCTCGCCTCGACGGCCGTCAGCATGGTGGTCGGCGTGCCGCTCGGCATCGCCGCTGCCCGCCGGCAATGGTTTTACGAAGCCATGCGGCCGGTCCTCGACCTGATGCAGACGCTGCCGAGCTTCGTCTACCTGATCCCGGCGCTGATTCTCTTCGGCCTCGGCATGGTTCCGGGCCTGATCGCCACCGTCATCTTCGCGATCCCGGCACCGATCCGCCTCACGCGCCTCGGCATCGTCTCGACCCCGAGTTCGCTGCGGGAAGCGGCCGTCGCCTTCGGCGCCACTCCGTCGCAGATCCTGCGCAAGGTGGAACTGCCCTTTGCCATGCCGCAGATCATGGCCGGCCTCACCCAGACGATCATGCTGTCGCTGTCGATGGTGGTCATCGCGGCGCTGGTCGGCGCCAACGGCCTCGGCGTGCCGGTGCTGCGCGCACTGAATACCGTCAACGTGGCGCGCGGCTTCGATTCCGGACTCTGCATCGTCATCCTGGCGATCATCCTCGACCGCATGTTCCGCACATCGACGGGAGACGGCCAATGACGGACTGCGTAGTCTTCGACAATGTCGACATCGTCTTCGGCGACAAGCCGGAACGTGCGCTGGCCATGGTCGACCAGGGCAAGACCCGCGACGAGATCAGTGCCGCGACCGGTATCGTCATGGGTGTCGCCAACGCCTCGCTCACCATCCACGAGGGCGAAATCCTCGTGCTGATGGGCCTCTCCGGTTCGGGCAAGTCGACGCTGCTGCGTGCCGTCAACGGGCTCGCCCCCGTGGTTCGCGGCAATGTCAGCGTCGCAACCCCCTCAGGTCCGGTCGATCCCTACAAGTCGACCCCGAAAGTGCTGCGCGACCTGCGCATGCACACCGTCTCGATGGTCTTCCAGCAATTCGGCCTTCTCCCCTGGCGCACGGTCGCGGAAAATGTCGGCTTTGGACTGGAGCTCGCCGGCGTTCCGGATGCCGAGCGTGCCAAGCAGGTCAACGAACAGCTCGAACTGGTCAACCTGACGAAATGGGCGGGCCGCAAGGTCGGCGAACTCTCCGGCGGCATGCAGCAGCGCGTCGGCCTTGCCCGCGCCTTTGCCACCGGTGCGCCGATCCTGCTCATGGACGAGCCCTTCTCGGCGCTCGATCCGTTGATCAGAACCCGGCTGCAGGACGAGCTTCTCGAATTCCAACGGCGGTTGAAAAAGACCATTCTCTTCGTCAGCCACGATCTCGACGAAGCATTCCGGATCGGCAACCGAATCGCCATCATGGAGGGCGGACACATCATCCAGTGCGGCACGCCGCAAGAGATCGTCCGCGCACCTGCCGACCAGTACGTCGCCGATTTCGTGCAGCACCTCAACCCGATCAGCATGTTGACCGCCGGCGACGTGATGCGGACCGGGGTGGGCCCCGTGGCAGGCGCCACGGCCGTCTCCGCCACCGCGCTGCCGACGACGCCGCTCGTCGATATCCTGGATGCGCTGTCGCGTCAGCCGGGCGCCATCGGGGTGGTCGACAACGGCACGATCATCGGCAGCATTTCCTCCGATGACGTGATTGCCGGCCTCACCCGCCATCGCCGCCGCGACGCCTAATAAGCCGAGCCACGAAGTCACCTTTCGTTTCGCCGCGCCGGATGCTATGCCGACGCCGAATGCGGCCGCCTCGCGGCGGACGAACAGGAGATCGACGAATTGGCCGACGAACGGCAGACCGACAAGCCGCAGGTGCTGCGCGATACGGATGACGACGCCCGCCGGCTTGCCCGCACGCTGGTGCGCGGCGCGCGTTACATGGCGCTGGCGGTCCTCGATCCGGAGACCGGCTTCCCCTCCGCCAGCCGCGCGCTCACCGGCACCGATGTCGACGGCGTGCCGGTCATCCTCGTCTCAGGCCTCTCCGGCCATACGAAAGGCCTGGTCGCCGATCCGCGCTGCTCGCTTCTGGCCGGCGAACCCGGCAAGGGCGATCCGCTCGCCCATCCCCGGATCACCGTCCAGTGCCTTGCCGAGAGCGTCGTGCGCGATACGCCCGGACATGCGCGCGTGCGCCAGCGTTTTCTGGATCGCCATCCCAAGGCTGCATTGTATGCAGATTTCGGTGATTTCCGGTTTTTCCGAATCACCCCGCAGGCAGCCTCCTTGAATGGAGGATTCGGCCGTGCATACATACTGACCGGATCGGACCTGGTGATTCCCGAGCCGGGGATGACAGCGGAATGGCTGGACCTGCAAGAAAAGTTAAAAAATATTCCGGAGCAAGCGCAAAAAATTGCAGCTCGTCTCGGCACGGAAAGCGGGAAAAACTGGCGCTTCGGAGGAGTTGACCGAGCTGGAATCGACCTTATCGCGGGAGATTTTCAACTCAGGCACGAATTCGACTTTCTTGCGGAGTCTCCCCAGGCCGTTCTTGATTATGTTTTTGAGATCGCTAACATACGATAACTGGTTACCTGAAATTTAGGGATATACAATCCCTTTTGCTCCTTGCTAATTTTCACCCATAGGACGATGGCCGAATTTTTGAGCGGGGGGCCGCTTTGGAATACGAGGGGAATTTAAGACATATGGATACGATGGCACTTTCTGAGCATTCCAACGCAGCCGCAGGCCTGCTGTCTGCCATGGCCAACCCGAAACGGTTGATGATCCTGTGCTGCCTGGTCAAGGGCGAAGTCGCCGTGGGTGCGCTTGCGTCGCAAGTGGGCCTCAGCCAGTCAGCACTGTCCCAGCACCTTTCCAAGCTGCGGGCCCAAAAGCTGGTGAAGACCCGCCGCGATGCGCAGACCATCTATTACTCCAGCTCGTCGGAATCGGTGATCAAGGTCCTCGAGACCTTGGAAGAAATCTACTGCGCTCCGGTACAGAAGAAATCAGCAGCCGCGTGAGAATGACAGCGCTGACATGACGTCACGCTGCCCTGCCCCAACCCCCGCCATGACGGCCGGGGGCTGGGGCATTTCCATGCCGGGCCGGCCGACGGGGTATCGAGCCTGCAGGCGCAAGGTCCGGGCATTCACGTGTCAGTGCCTGGCCATGCGACGCAGCGTGGCGGTCACTTTCTGCCAATCGTAGGGTTTGGAAAAGAACACGCTACGCTCCGGCAGATCGGCCTCGCTCAGACGGACCTGCCCCGACACGATGATGATCTCGATCGGCGGCCAGCGGTCGCGCACGGCGGCCGCCAGCTTCATGCCGTTCATGCTGCCGGGCATGTCGATATCGGTAAAGACGATGCGGATATCGGTGCGTGTTTCAAGGATCGTCACCGCCTCGTCGGCATCGGCCGCCTCGACCGCTTGGAACCCCGCGTCCTCCACCAGGTCCATTGCCATCATGCGCAGAAGGGGCTCGTCCTCGACAACGAGGACCGCCTGCTTTGTTGGCGGTGTGGATTGTCCCATCCGGTCAGTCTGCCTGTGCTAGCTGAAGGAGCACAGCTGTCATCTCAGCGCTGAACCCCGGTTGATCATAACTAACGAGGACACCGCCGGTTCCGATCAAACCCATCCGAATAAGCTTGGATCCGAAACCCTTGCGCTCCGGCTCGCGTGGAGGCGGGCCGCCTGTCTCCCGCCAGGAAAGATAGAAGATCGCGCCGTCTCCGGTGCCTTCGATGCGCCAGTCGATCGCCACCCGCCCTGTATCGTTGGAGAGCGCCCCATATTTCACCGCATTCGTCGTCAACTCGTGCAGGAGCAGGGAAAGCGAAAGCGAGCCTTTTGGCCCGAACCGCACGTTGGGACCCTGCGCGTCGATCCGGTCAGGCATGCCGATCCCGTTCATCGTCCGGTCGACAACCGCGTAGACAGAGGCGCTCGTCCAGTTCTGCTCGAACAGGATGTCGTGGGCGGTGCTGAGCGCATGCAGGCGCTTTTCGAAGGCCTCCACGAGGCCCCGCTCCGCTACCGGCCGGAGCGTCTGGGTGGCGATCGCCTGCACCATCGACAGCGTATTCTTCAGCCGATGGCTCATTTCCCTGTTGAGCATCTGCTGCTCCAGCTCGGCCTGAACCCGCGACATCGCGATCTGGATGCGATTGCCGAAGCTGCGGACGAAGGAAATCTCTTCCTCCATCCAGGGGTAAGGCTGGTCGTGATGGATGAAGGCGACGAGCCTGAAGCGCCCGAGTTCGAAGATCGGCACGTTGACGAGCACACGGATGCCAAGCGCAAGCAGCGCCGGCGCGTGGTCGCGGGTGCGCAGGTCGGTGGCGACGTCGGCGATGACAACGGCCTCGCCGCGCTTCAGGTCGTCGACAAAAGACCCGTAGTCCCGGAAGTGGTGCAGCCCGGCAAGGCTCTTGACGCCGGGCGCGCACCATTCGGGCGGCACCGACACCGTCTCGTCCGCCGCGTTGACGATGCCGAAACCGGCGCGCGTCGCATCAAGCGCCCTGGCCATCAGGTCGCCGGCAGCGATCGCCATCGATTCCATGTCGCTGAGGTCGCGCAGCCTGTCGCCGACATCGAGCAGGGCCTGCACCCGGGCGGCCTCCCGTTTGGCGGCGGTCACGTCCCTGACCGTGCCGATCATCTTGACCGGCCGACCCGCCTCGTCATGGCGGAAGCTGGCATTGCGCGCGATCCAGCGCACGCCGTATCCCGGCACGCGAATGCGATATTCGACGTCGAGCGGCGCATCCCCCTGCTGCCGGGACGTGTCGTCGGACTGCAGGCCCTTGTCCTGCGGCAGCACCATGTCCTCGAAAATCCGCGTCGGATAGGTCTCGGCGATCGGCACGTGGAATATCCGGCAGAACTCCCGCGAGACCCGCATCATCGAGGTGGCGATATCGATTTCGAATGTGCCGATCCTTCCCGCCTCCTGGGCCGCGAGGCTCGCATTGACGCTGGAGCGGATATTGGCGCTGATGGTCTTCTGGCGCCGGAACAGGTCGTCCTTGCGCTGCGAGATGCGGCGCATTTCGAGAAGCGCGACGACCTGCCGCGCAAGCGCCTGCAGCGCGGCCTTCTGCCCCTCGTCGAGCCCCTGCGGCCGAGGCTGCACGTCGATGACACAAAGAGTGCCGATCACCACCTCGTCCGGCGTGATCAGCGGCGCGCCGGCGTAGAAGCGGATATGCGGTTCGCCGGTGACGAGCGTATTGGCGCGGGTGCGCTGGTCGAGCTGCAGGTCGGGGATGACCAGCACGTCGGAACTGCCGAGCGCATGGGCGCAGACAGACTGCTCGATCGGCGTCTCGCATGCCTCGAAACCGACGCGCGCCTTGAACCACTGCCGGTCCCTCTCGACCAGGCTGACGAGCGCCACGGGCGTGCCGCAGAGCGTGGACGCGACAAGCACGATATCGTCGAACTCCGGCTCCGGCTCGGTGTCCATGATGTTATAGGCATCGAGCGCTTCCAGCCGCTCGATATGCATGTCTTCGTTGGGATCGGGATCGGCCAATGAGGGGTCTCGGAATTGAAGTTTAACGCGATATTGGCAGCTTTCGCCAAAAGACCAGAGAGGCGCAATCAAATTTCACCACCGGTGGAAACCGCGTTGAAATCTTGAGCCTTTATCGAAATCCGTACCGATCGCCCCACCCAGCAACGCCAGCCCGAATCGATTTCGCTCCAACGCAGGAATTCGCAGCGGTCCTTTGTTCGAAGGCGGTTGACGCCTCTGATCCCCCTGATAATTTGACCATGCAGTCAAAACTTGGTGCAATGACGCCGACCGGGAAATGGCCACCCGAAGAAACCGAATGGCCATGGAGAATGTCATGTCCAACCGCCTGAATACCACGCCCAACGATCTTCGGGCGTTCTGGATGCCGTTTACGGCAAACCGCCAGTTCAAACAGGAACCCCGCCTCTTCGTCGCTGCCAAGGATATGCACTACACGACCCATGACGGCCGCCAGGTGCTCGATGCCACCGCCGGCCTCTGGTGCGTCAATGCCGGCCACTGCCGCCCGAAGATCACCGAGGCGATCCGCGAACAGGCCGGCGAGCTGGATTATGCGCCCGCCTTCCAGCTCGGCCATCCGAAGGCGTTCGAACTGGCCAACCGCCTCGTCGATATCGCGCCCGAGGGCATGAACCACGTTCTCTACACCAATTCCGGCTCAGAATCGGTCGAGACGGCGCTGAAGGTGGCGCTCGCCTACCACCGCGTGAAGGGCAACGGCTCGCGGTTCCGCCTGATCGGCCGCGAGCGCGGTTATCACGGCGTCAATTTCGGCGGCATCTCGGTCGGCGGCATCGTCTCCAACCGAAAGATGTTCGGCACGCTTCTGACCGGCGTCGACCACATGCCGCATACCCACCTGCCGGGCAAGAACGCCTTCACCAAGGGCGAGCCGGAACATGGCGGCGACCTTGCGACCGAACTCGAGCGCATCGTCACCCTGCATGACGCCTCGACCGTCGCCGCCGTCATCGTCGAGCCGGTCGCCGGCTCCACCGGCGTGCTGATCCCGCCGAAGGGCTACCTCCAGAAGCTGCGCGAGATCTGCACCAAGCACGGCATCCTTTTGATCTTCGACGAAGTCATCACCGGTTTCGGCCGCCTGGGCGCGCCGTTCGCGGCACAGTATTTTGACGTCAAGCCGGACATCATCACCACCGCCAAGGGCCTCACCAATGGCGTGATCCCGATGGGTGCCGTGTTCGTCACCTCCGAGATCCACGACGCCTTCATGACCGGCCCGGAGCACATGATCGAGTTCATGCACGGCTATACCTATTCCGGCAACCCGATCGCCTCTGCCGCCGGCCTGGCGACGCTGGAAACCTACAAGGAAGAAGGCCTGTTCGACCGCGCCCGCGACATCGCCCCCTATTGGGAAGCGGGCCTGCATTCGCTGAAGGATCTGCCGAACGTCATCGATATTAGAAACCTCGGCCTGATCGGCGCGATCGAACTCGATCCGATCGCCGGCGAACCCACCAAGCGCGCCTTCACCGCCTTCCTGAAGGCCTACGAAAACGGCCTGCTGATCCGGACCACCGGCGACACGATCGCCATGTCCCCGCCGCTGATCGTCGAAAAGCATCATATCGACGAAATATTCGGGAAGCTGCGCGATATCCTGACGAGCAATATCTGAGCCTTTCATCTCGACACGGAAAAGGCGGCCGGGACGCCGCCTTTTTTCTTTTGTCATTACCGTGCCAGACATGGGCCTCAATCAGCCCACACGACCCGCATGTCCGCGATGATTCCGGCTATCGCCGATTGGCGCTCGGCGGCAAGGTCGGAGCCGTCGGCCGCGAAGTAGTTGATCAGCATCGGGATCTTTTCCACCATCGTATAGGCACTGACGCCTGAAACGGCGATCTTTCCCCGTTCCCGCAATGCCCGCTGTCCCAGATAGACGGCACGCTTGTCGCGTCCGAAAAATGGCGTTCCCTCCACCGGCGGATCCTGCCAGAACCGTGGCGTGAGTGGCCCCCTTTTCTCGTAGCGCTTTTGGAGGAGGTCAAGGTAAGAGGCCAGGTTTCCGGGAAGAGGCTCCTTGCCGCTATAGAATCGCATGACCGAGAAGACATGCTTGGGTCGGGTCTCCCGGCCGGCCTCGGACGTCTTCAGCGACTCGCAATCGATATCCAGCGACTGCAGTTCAGCAGCCCGTTTTGGCGGCGGGGTCAATGACTTCCAAACTTTTTCATGATAGCCGCCGCGCTTCGGATCAATCGCGCAAAACCCTTCCGGCACCCTCATGCCGACCTTCACAGGGCCGAAATCGAAGACCCGCACGCGCGGATCGTCCTTCTCGAAATCCTTGGCTGCCTGTTCGCCCCTCAGCCGTTTTGCATTTGCATCCGGTAGGGCTCTGGTCGGATCGGGATGGAACGTCGTCTCGAATTCCAGCTCGCCATCGACCTTGTAGGGACTGCATCTCCGCACCGCCCTGAGAGCCGATTGAGCGAAGGCCTCGTTGAGAGGCCCCTCGCCCCGGCTTTTGATCACCGCGTCCCCATCGAGGCTGTCGTCTGGCTTCAGTTTGAAAGCAATAGTCGCCGGCGTGTCGGCGCCCGTCGGCGTGGACCAGCAGCGTTGGATCTGCGCCTTGAAAGGCAGTTCCTCATCGGGAGCCGGCTGGGCCGCGTAAGCGCCAGCTGCCGCAGACAGTACCCAAAGCAGACAAGCAAGAAAAAGACGCACGAACCACCCCCATCCCATGGCCGGCCGCAGGCACGCCTGGCCGCCGAAGACAGTCCAAGAGCTAGGGTCGTGACGCATCGCTTCAAGCCTCGCAAGGTCCGCCGTCCGAAACTATTGCCCGGTGCCCATATGCGGGAAAGGCGGCCCGAGGGCCGCCTTCTAGGTTGCATGCCGGCAGATCATCCGGCCTTCGGCCTCAGCCCTTGAAGAAAGTCAGAAGATCCGCATTGATGACGTCTGCATGCGTGGTCGCCATGCCGTGCGGAAAACCTTCATAGACCTTCAGCGTGCCGTTCTTGAGAAGCTTGACCGCAAGCAGGGCCGAGTCGGCGATTGGGACGATCTGGTCGTCGTCGCCATGCATGACGAGAACCGGCACGTCGATCGCCTTCAGGTCTTCGGTGAAGTCGGTTTCCGAAAATGCCTTGATGCAATCGTAATGAGCCTTGGTGCCGCCCATCATGCCCTGCCGCCACCAATTGGCGATGACGCCTTCCGAAACGGTCGCGCCTTCCCGATTGAAGCCGTAGAACGGGCCGGCCGGAACGTCGCGGAAGAACTGGGCGCGGTTGGCAGCAAGCGCTGCGCGAAAACCGTCGAAGACTTCGAGAGGCAGGCCGCCCGGATTGTTGTCCGTCTTCAGCATGATCGGCGGCACGGCGCCCATCAGCACCGCCTTGGCCACCCGGCCGCCGCCGCCATACTGGGCAACGTAGCGGGCAACTTCGCCGCCGCCGGTCGAATGGCCGACATGGATGGCGTTTTTCAGATCGAGATGGGCGGCGAGCTCGGCAACATCGGCAGCATAGGTATTCATTTCGTTGCCGGTTTCGGTCTGGGTCGAACGACCGTGGCCGCGGCGATCATGGGCGATGACGCGAAAACCCTGGTGCAGGAAAAACAGCATCTGGGCGTCCCAATCGTCGGCCGAGAGCGGCCAACCGTGATGGAAGACGACCGGCTGGGCGTCCTTCGAACCCCAGTCCTTGTAAAATATCTGCGTGCCGTCCTTGGTGGTGATGAAATTGCTGGTCATGGTTCTCGTGTCCTTTCGAAACTGATTTTTCAATGACTGCGACATGAATGGCGGGCGCGGCTGTAAAAATGGCCGGCCGGACATTGATAGTACCGTTGCGTGTCGTTCCTTTGAACCGCACCCTTCGGATTATCGCGATCTCCATACCTCGATATTTGTTATCGCGATAGACATATGGGTAGCGGCACTCTCCGATCTTGTCTACAAAAATATTTATCGCGATATCAAAATTGTGCTATATGTCGGGAAGAACCTGGAACAGCACCGGAGCAAGCATGCCCATCTCCCCCCTTCCGCCGCTCGACGAGCAGCTCTGCTTTTCGCTCTATGCGGCCCATATCGCCATCAATCGCGCCTACAAGCCGATGCTCGACGAGATGGGCATCACCTATCCGCAGTACCTCGTCATGAGCGTGCTCGGCGAACAGGACGGCTCGACAATCGGCACGATCGCGGAAAGGCTGGGCCTGGAATCGAGCACCATCACCCCGCCCGTCAAGCGGCTCGAACAGGCCGGGCTGCTGGAGCGCCGCCGCAGCAAGACCGACGAGCGCCAGGTGCATGTCTGGTTGACCGACGCCGGCCGCATCCTGATCGCGAAGAGCACATGCCTCGGCGAAACGCTGATCGAACGGTCCGGCATGCCGCCGAAGGAATTCCAGGCTTTCAACCGTCAGGTCCGCGCCTTCCTCGGCGCTCTGGAGCGCAAGGCCTAGTTTCGCAAACGTCGCTGAATCTGGGCGGATTCCGGAATTTTGACGCGCTCCTTGGTGAAAATCACAAAAATCCATCCCGTTTTGTTATCTTCTTGCGGAATCCCGGCGAAATTCATACAGAATTGGCTGCCGACCGCCGAAAGCCAAAAATGGCTCGGCACGGTATCGACCGCATTGCTTTCCGTCCTTGGCACGACCGCGCCCGGCGCGATATCGAAGACGGAAGGTAGGGGTGCGGCGTTCACCGCGGGGTTGAAGCCCCCATCCAAGGAGACCAAGATGAACCTCAAGACGCTTCTGGGGGCAACGGCACTCGCCTCCCTGACTTTCGCTCCGCTTGCCCAGGCCGACATCGTCATCGGCCTGATCGCCCCGCTCACCGGCCCGGTCGCGGCCTATGGTGACCAGGTCAAGAACGGCGCCGAAACCGCCATTGCGGAAATCAACAAGAAGGGCGGCATTCTCGGCGAAAAGGTCGTCCTGAAGGCCGCCGACGACGCAGCGGAACCCAAGCAGGGCGTTTCCGCGGCCAACCAGCTGGTCGGCGAAGGCATCCGTTTCGTGGTCGGCCCGGTGACGTCAGGCGTCGCCATGCCGGCTTCCGATGCGCTTGCCGAAAACGGCGTGCTGATGGTCACTCCGACAGCGACCACCCCGGCCCTCACCAGCCGCGGCCTCACCAATGTGTTCCGCACCTGCGGCCGCGACGACCAGCAGGCCGTGGTTGCCGCCAATTACGTCCTGAAGGCCTTCAAGGACAAGAAAGTCGCGATCATCAACGACAAGGGTGCCTATGGCAAAGGCCTCGCCGACGCCTTCAAGGCAGCGCTGAACGCCGGCGGCGTCAAGGAAGTGCTCGACGACGCAGTCACCCCGGGCGACAAGGATTTCAGCGCGCTGACGACCCGCCTCAAGTCGCAGAATGTCGACGTGATCTATTTCGGCGGTTATCATCCGGAAGGCGGCCTGCTCGCCCGCCAGCTCGCCGATCTCGGCGTCAAGGCGACGATCATCGGCGGCGACGGCCTGTCGAACAGCGAGTTCTGGAACATCGGCACCAAGGCAGCGGCCGGCACCGTCTTCACCAACGCCTCCGACGCCACCAAGAGCCCGGATTCCAAGGCTGCAGCCGAAGCGCTCGCCGCCCGCAAGATCCCCGCCGAAGCCTTCACGCTCAACGCCTATGCCGCCGTCGAAGTGATCAAGGCCGGCATCGAAAAGGCAAAGAGCGCCGAGGATACGGAAGCGGTGGCCGCGGCCATCAAGTCCGGCGAACCGATCGCCACCGCCATCGGCAAGCTCACCTATGGCGAGACGGGCGACCTGACCTCGCAGAGTTTTTCCCTGTTCAAATGGGAAGACGGCAAGATCGTCGCCGCCGAGTGACATCTTTCAAGTCGCATCACCGGCGGGCGCCTTCGGGCGCCCGTTTGTTTTTGGCGAACGCGCCTAGATGCGTCGAAGCCGGCCCCGATAATGAACGACCTTGCCAATCAGCGGCAGCGCGATCGGTACGTCGAAGCAGAAATCACCACCCTCCGCCCATTCCCGCGCCTCGCTTTTCGGCGCAAGAACCAGCGGCATCGGAACTGAGAAGACCGACCACCTACGCATCACCATCATCAGCCCGGAAGCGTCCGAAGGCAGATCGAAATAAAATCGCATCGGCCCGAAACGCTCGGAGATATAGCGCCCGCGTTGGCTAAGCTCGCTGCTGAAAACATGCCCGCCGAAATCGCGCGTCCAGCGTTCGACGCCATCGTTTTCCGAGAAAGCGACATGTAGCGCATGCTCTCCTTCTGGCGGAAAACCCATGATTGCCGCGACAAGTCGCGCCGGAAATGACCGCCCGCGCTCCACCGTGGCGGTGCCCGCCGCTCCCATATCTCCGAAAACGCTATGCATTTCCCGCACCGGCCCCGGCACCATATGGAACGCCTCGCCCATTACCCGCAGATAGAGCGGCAGATAGGGGGTGCTCTCGATCTCCCGGCAGATCGAGAGCCGGTCGAATTGCGGGATGAACGCCGCCAATGACAGCTCTCCCGCGGCCGATCGGGCACCGGGAGCTACCGTCCCCTCCGCTATCGCATTCGCGATCAACTGCGCCGCCATCGTCGGAATTTCCGGCCCGCAGCCATCTTCGGCGATCAACGTCCAGCGCCGGCTTTCGAACGCACCGCCAAGTGAGCCCTTGACCTCGATTGCCATGGCCGAACGATCCGTCCCGAACCGTGTGCTGAGCTTCTGCAGCGGCAGCAGCCAGCGGGCAAGCGGTCCGAGCGACGCGAACCATCCCCATTTCACCGGCCAACTCAGAATCCAGAGCGTCAGCAGTTGAAACGAAAACTCCGGCCCGGCACGGAAGATGGTTGCAGGTCGGCCCGGCACCCTTGCCGGTACGAGATCATGATCCGGCACATCCGACAGCGCGACCAGCCGCGAAATGGGCGCCTTGCTACGTATGCGGTAGTGTACGCGCTTCAACCGATGCCAGCCGGTCTCTTGCCGCCAGCGCCGGCCGTGCCAGAGCCGCACGGGCTTGCCCACATAGCTGAGGATCGCCGCCGCGACGGATGAGCCTGCCGTCGCTCGGTTCGAGGCGCTGATCGACATCTCGACGGAGCGCACGTCCTCCATGTCTTGCGCCAGTTCATCAATCACGGCACCGGACATGGCTGGCACGCTGGAAGCACCGGCCATCGCCACGACGCCGCGAGCACGCGCCGTCTCGTCCAGCACCGAAATGCCGTTGACGAAATCCCGCGCATCGGCCAGATCGATGTAATGGACCCCGCAGGCGATGCACGCCTGCGCCACCTGATAGCCGCTGCCCTGAAACGGCCCGGCTGCATCGATGAGTAGAAACGGGCAATGTTCCTCAAGGATCGGCGTCAGATCTCGGTTCCGATCCGCCACAAGCGGCATCGCATTCGGTAAGTTCTCTGCAAATCGCTTGGCAGCCTCGCCATTCCGGCCAGCCACCAGCACCATCCAACCATCAGCGGCGAGCCGCCGCGAAAGCCGCGCGCCGAAACCGCCATATCCGCCGAGAACAATGACCGTTTTCACAGGACGCGATCTGCATAATCCGCCGGAGGAACCCAGCAGGTCTCGCGCTGACCAAAAATCCGATAGCGGTTGCGGGCAATCCAGAGATAGAGCGGATTGCGCAGGAAAGGCGGCACCAGCCTCAAAACGGAAAACACCTTCCATGGCCAGCCAAGCCCGGCATAGATCGCAAGCACCGCATCGCTGTCGCGCAGCGCCTCGTCACCCTGCACCAAGATCAGCGTTTCCGGATTGGCCGGATCGATGCCGAAGCGGCGATAAAGCGTAGCTCCCGTTTCGTTCTGCATCGAGGCGAGACTGAACCACCGCGCCCGGTCGTGACGCAGCACGAACTGGGCGTTGGCCGAACAGAGAATGCATTGCGCATCGAAAACGATAATCGGTCCGGACAGGTCGTTGGCGCTCATGGCGCCACCTTATTCCGACAAATCAAAACCAGGCAATCGATATCGGTTTGCAGGCTTGACGTTGCTTCCTCACTCGACATGCACCGCCAGCGTCCGCTTCAACGTCTTCAGCACGACGCTTGTCGTGAATTTGCGGATATTCGGGTTCATCTCCATCATCCGGTCCGCCAGCACATCAAAATGCTCGACGGACTGGACCAGGATCACCAGCGTGAAATCGCCCCGGCCCGATGTCCCCCAGGCCTCCTGCACCTCCGGCGTATCCGCCACCCAGCGCAGGAACGGCGGCATGAGCTCCGGCCGGTCGCGCTCCAGCTCCACCTCGACCAGCATGGAAACGGCCATGCCCACCTTTTTCGGATCGACGATCGAAACGTCCCGCAGGATCACCTTGTCCTCACGAAGCTTCTGCAGCCGCCGCTGTGCCGAGGACGGCGACAGACCCACCCGCTCGGCAAGCTCGTTCAAGGTGATGGTCGCATCCCGCTGCATGAGCTTGAGGATTTCACGGTCGGCTTTCGTCAGGGCCATGAGAGGATTTCCCGTCTTGAAATCAAATCCGGGAAATATTCCTGGTCATGAGTATGACTTCAGGAATCCTGCCGGCTTTTCGTTGGCATCTTAACGCCATGACACAGAACCAGCCACACCCTTCCGCTGACGGTATCCTCGCTGCTTCGAAAAGCATCGATCCCGTCTTCACCAACAGCCCGCTGATCGAGCAACAGACGGCCAATACGGCTCTCGGCCTTCGCCTGCTGGCGAAAGTGGAGACGCTCAATCCGATCCGCTCCTTCAAGGGACGCGGCACCGACTGGTGGATGCAGAACGAATCGGCCGGCGACCACCCCGTCATCTCCGCCTCCGCCGGCAATTTCGGCCAGGGGCTCGCCTATGCCGGCCGGGCGCGCGGACGCAGGGTGGTGATCTTTTCCGCCACCACGGCCAATCCCGGCAAGGTCGAAGCAATGCGCCGGCTCGGCGCCGACGTGCGGCTGGAAGGCAGTGATTTCGACGCCGCCAAAGCCGCCGCGCGTGCCTATGCGCAAGCGAATGGCTGCCCCTTTGTCGAAGACGGCGCACTGCGGAGTATCGCCGAAGGGGCAGGCACGATCGCGCTGGAAATCACCGAGCGTCTCTCCCGGCAAGGCGTCGAACTCGACGCCATCCTCGTGCCACTCGGCAATGGCGCGCTTCTGACCGGGATCGGCACCTGGATCCGTGCCAAGGCACCCAACTGCAAGGTCATCGGTGTGGTCGCCGCCAATGCGCCCGCCATGAAGCAATCTCATGAAACCGGCCGGCTCGTCACCACGGAGACTGCAGCAACCGCAGCCGATGGCATCGCGGTTCGGGAATGCGTCCCTTACGCACTGGACTGCATGAGGACGACTGTCGATGAGGTTTGGGAAGCCAGCGAAGCGGCCATCCGCCAGGCGCGGGATTTCTGCCGCATCCACTACGGCCTCATTGTCGAGGAAGCCGGCGCCGCCGGCATTGCCGGTCTCCTGGAAAACGGCGCGAACCTCAAAGGCCGAACCGTCGCCACCATCCTCTGCGGCGGCAATGTCCGCACGGATATCGCATGACGTCTCGCCTGCATCGATCGCCCCTCCCCGTTTCCCCATTGAACGGTTAGGTTAGGCGACTGATTCAGCGCGAGGAGCCCGCCATGACCACCCGTCTCGAAACCCTCATCGACCAGGGCACCGGCCGCGAACCCGCCGATATCGTGCTGAAGGGCGGCAAATTCTTCGATCTCGTCACCGGCGAACTCGTCGCCTCCGACATCGCCATCAGCAGTGACCGTGTCGTCGGTACCTGCGGCGACTACGCCGGCAAGATTGAAATCGATATTTCCGGCAGGATCATCGTTCCGGGCTTCATCGACACCCATCTGCACATCGAATCGTCATTGGTGACGCCGCACGAGTTCGACCGCTGCGTCCTGCCCTACGGGGTGACGACGGCGATCTGCGATCCCCACGAGATCGCCAACGTGCTCGGGACCGAGGGCATTCAATTTTTCCTGGATTCCTCGCTGGAAACGATCATGGACATCCGCGTCCAGCTTTCCTCCTGCGTGCCGGCTACCCATCTGGAGACGGCCGGCGCCGACCTGCCGATTGAAAAGCTGCTGCCCTTCCGCGATCATCCCAAGGTCATCGGCCTTGCCGAATTCATGAATTTCCCGGGCGTCATTTATAAGGACCCGATCTGCCTCGCCAAGCTCGAGGCCTTCTACGGCGACCACATCGACGGCCACGCACCGCTGCTGCGCGGCAATGATCTGAACGGCTACCTCGCAGCCGGCATCCGCACCGAGCACGAATGCACGACCGCCGAGGAGGCGCTCGAAAAGATCCGCAAAGGCATGCATATCCTGGTGCGCGAAGGCTCGGTGTCGAAAGACCTCCACGCCCTGATGCCGCTCCTCACCGAGCGGCTGTCACCCTATCTGGCGCTCTGCACCGACGACCGTAACCCGCTCGACATCGCCGAACAGGGCCATCTCGACTATATGATCCGCACCGCCATCGCCCATGGCGTCGAGCCGCTCGCCGTCTACCGCGCCGCCTCGATTTCCGCCGCCAAGGCGTTCGGCTTGCGCGACCGCGGCCTCGTCGCCCCCGGCTGGCGGGCCGATCTCGTCGTCGTCGACAGCCTCGAAAACTGCAAGGCCGAGATGGTGTTCTCCGCCGGCCGCAAGGTCACCGACGAACTTTTCGCCACCCGCAGACCCGTCGCCCCGGTCGGCCTCGACAGCGTCAAGGCACGCCCGGTGCAGGCGATGCATTTCGGCATGCCCTCCACGGAGGGCGAAACGCCCGTCATCGGCGTGATGCCAGGCAAGATCATCACCGAACATCGCCGCTACCGCCTGCCATCGGCGGGCAACCAGACCGGCGTCGATCTCGACCGCGACATCATCAAGGTCGCGGTCATCGAGCGGCATGGCAAGAACGGCAACCATGCCAATGGTTTCGTTCAGGGTTTCGGATTGAAGAAAGGGGCGATCGCCTCGACCGTCGGGCACGACAGCCACAATATCTGCGTCGTCGGCGTCAGCGAGGACGACATGGCGATGGCCGCCAACCGGCTCGGCGAAATCCACGGCGGCTTCGTGGTGGTCGAGGACGGCAAGGTCACCGGGGAAATCGCCCTGCCCATCGCGGGCCTGATGAGCCTCGAACCCTATGAGGTGGTGCGCGACACCCTCCACCACCTCCGCCAGGCCGCCTACGCGCTCGGCACCACCCTCCAGGAACCCTTCCTCCAGGTCGCCTTCCTGCCGTTGCCCGTCATCCCCCACCTGAAAATTTCGGATAAGGGCATGGTCGATGTGGATAGGTTTGCGCTGATCGGGTGAGTTTGCAAATTCTCGACCGACGATTATCTTACTCGGAAATGAGGTGATCCATGACCAAGCTCGAGCAGATTGAAAAATCAGTGGCGCAACTTGACCCGAAAGAGCTGGAAGCATTCTCGCTCTGGTTCGAAGAGTTTCAAGCCGAACGCTGGGATCGGCAGATCGAAAAAGACGATGCGGAAGGCAAATTCGATCGCCTTGCCGAGGAAGCCCTGACCGAATTCCGTGCCGGCAAGACAAGATCGCTGTGAAGCACTATGCGACCGCAGGCTTTTGGGCCGCCTATGCAAAGCTACCCAAACAGGTGCAAAAGCTTGCCGACGAAAACTTCGAACTCCTGAAGCTGTATCCGAAGCATCCATCATTACATTTCAAGCGCATCGGCACACGTTGGTCGGTTCGGGTCGGAAAATCCTGGAGGGCGCTGGCCATCCAGGATGGGGAGGATTTCATCTGGTTCTGGATTGGCTCGCACGCTGACTACGACAAGCTGATCGGTTAGCTCACCGCCGCCTCAGCACCATCCCCCCATGATAGAGCACTCCGTCGCGGAAATCGCCGTCGGCGGTGAAACCGGTGTCGTCCTTGTAGTCGATATGGTCACCGGTCACCCAGTAGCGGCCCTCATAGGCCTTTTCGCGGGTGCCGCGCGCTTCCACATAGCGGCCGTTCGGCAGCAGTTTGTGGCGGATGTGGTTGTCCTCGGTCACCCACATTCCGGCATAGGGATGTTCGGTCATGGTTTTCTCCTCTTGCCTGATGTCGTGTGCAAGCGCCGTAAACGTCGCGACCAAGGTGAAGGCGGCGGCAAACGCCAGCGGGGCTCGGAAGCCCGAGGGCGCGCGAAAATATCGTTCAGCCATTGAGATATTCCCTCCTGAGCATCCGTTCGCGGCGGCGTCTTTCCGTGCCGCGGGAGCGTTTGAGGAAGCCGCCGGCAAAATCGGCGGCCCAATGGAAGGGGCTTTCAAGTAAGCGCTGAAAATTGCTCATCACCATCTCCATTTGCGTCCGGGCTGGTTTGATCGGACCAGCCGAATATGGTGCAAGGCAGCGGGCGAGCGGTAGACCAGTCCTCCGGCATGATTGCACGATCCTCCGAAGCTCATTTGAAATCGCCGGCAGCGCCACCATATGATGTCCACACCAAACCGCACGAATGCCGTATTCCGGGACATTCACACCTCCGCACGAGGCCTAAGATGGAAAAACTCGATCAACTTGCCCGGCTGATTGCACAAAACACCGATGGCGACGGCGTGTTCGAGACAGTGATCCCGCGCCTGTCGGTGATCCGGATGTCGAAGCCGACCGAACCGCTGCACGCCATCCATCAGCCGGCTGTGTGCATCATCGCCCAAGGGGCGAAACAGGTCATGCTGGCCGACGAGATCTTTCGCTATAGCCCCGGCCAGTATCTGGTCGTCTCGGTCGACATGCCGGTCACCGGCCAGGTCATTGAGGCTAATCAGGAAGAGCCCTATCTCTGCCTGCGCCTCGATCTGGACCTGAAGCTGCTGAGCGAGATGCTGGTGGACATGCCGGCAGCAGCAGGTGTCCCGGCCATGCGCAAGAAATGCATCGGCCTCAGTCACACCACGCCGGAATTCCTGGATGCCGCACTCCGCCTCGCCCAGCTTCTCGAGAAGCCCGACGAGATCGCCTATCTCGCGCCGCTGATCGAGCGAGAACTGATGTTCCGGCTGCTGCGTGGCGATCAGGCCGAGATGATCCGTCAGATCCTCGCCCCTGAAAACCGGCTGCAGCAGGTCAACCGGGCGATATCCTGGATCCGCCAGAACTTTTCCGCCCCCTTTTCGATCGAGCAGGTGGCGATCGAAGCGCGCATGAGCACGTCCTCGCTGCACCAGCATTTTCGCGAGGTGACGGCGATGAGCCCGCTGCAATACCAGAAGCAGCTGCGCCTGCAGGAGGCCCGCCGCCTCATCCTCGGCAATGCCATGGATGCCGCCACCGCCGCCCATCAGGTCGGCTATGACAGCCCCTCGCAGTTCAGCCGCGAATACCGCCGCCTGTTCGGCGCCCCGCCGATCCAGGATATCACCAAGCTCAGAAGCGAACCTGCCCGCTACGCCGAGGCCTGATCCGCCCTAATCTCTCCTCCCGAAAATTATTCAACCGATCGGTTGACAATAAAATCCTGTGCGCGCATATTCAACCACATGGTTGAATTACAAACACATCCAATCGATACGGTCTTTCACGCCCTCAGCGACGGCACGCGCCGGCGCATGCTCCGCGAGCTGGCACAGGGCGAGCGCACGGTCAGTCAGCTGGCCGAGCCGCACGACATGTCGCTCGCGGCGGCCTCGAAACACATCAAGGTGCTGGAAGGCGCCGGGCTGATCCGCCGCGAAATTCACGGCCGCACCCATCTCTGCCGCCTCGAACCCGGCCCGCTTGCGACCGCCCATGAATGGCTCACCTTCTATGAGCGCTTCTGGACCAGCAGGCTCGATATCCTGGAACGCCTTCTCAGGGAGGAGGACGCTCAAAAGAGTGCCCGGGACGAAATCCGGAAGAGCCCGCTGAAATCCCCTGCCCCACGGAAATCTGACACTGAACCTGAAACGGGAGAAGACCAATGAACGACATGACATCGTTGAACAAATACGGCGCTGTAGCCGAACCTTTCGCCTTCGGCATCCAGCGCCGGCTGCCTGGCCCCATCGAGAGAATCTGGAATTACCTCACCGACAGCGATCTGCGCCGCCAGTGGCTCGCATCGGGCATCATACCGGCGCAGGCAGGCAGTTCCTTCGAACTCACCTGGCGCAACGACGAACTGTCCGACTCGTCGGAAGGCAAGCCTGAGGGCTTTCCCGCCGAACACAGCATGCAGAGCGAGGTGATCGCGTTCGAGCCTCCGCATCGCCTGGTCTTCTCCTGGCCGCCACGCGGCGAGGTCAGCTTTGAACTACAGCCGGCCGGCAGCGAAATCCTGCTCACCGTCACGCACCGGCGGATCTCCGATCGCCGCAACATGGTCATGGTCGGCGCCGGCTGGCACATGCACCTCGATATCCTGGTTGCCCGGGCGACCGGCGCCAAGCCGGAACCGTTCTGGGAAGGCTGGAGTCGCCTCAAGGAAGAATACGACCGCCGCATCCCGGCCTGAAGCATCGTTGTCGCCTCCGCCCCATGGTCCCGAGGACGCCTCGGACCCGGGCGGAGGTCTCAGCCGAACCCTTCCGTCCGCGGTTGGCGCCATCCCCATGGAGACAAGATATGAGCACCTCTTTTACGGGCGGATGCGCCTGTGGCGCACTTCGTTATGAGATCTCTGCCGAACCGGCGGTCATGGTCGATTGCCAGTGCCGCCAGTGCCAGCGCGAAAGCGGCACCGGCCACGCCTCCCACCTCACCTTCCCAAGCGCTGCCGTCAAGGTCGAGGGTAAGGCGACCCATTGGGAGGCGACCGGCGACGGCGGAACGGTCAAGAGGCGGGCCTTCTGCCCCACCTGCGGTTCGCCGGTCTACATGACGTTCCCCGCCATGCCGGACTATTTCGTCATCCGCGCCGGCAGCCTCGACGATCCGGGCCGGTACAAGCCGCAATTCGTGACCTGGCACGCTGCCGGCCACGCCTGGGACCATCTCGATCCGGCCCTGCCGAAATTCGAGAATATGCCACCGACTTAAAAAGCCTTCACACCCGGGCGCAGAACACGTCGAGGGCGTCGAGCTGCACCACGCCCTTCTCGAGCCGCGACATGAAGCCCGGCAGGTTGACCGGCAGGATCTCGCTGAGCCGCTTCGGCAGGGTGAAATCCTGGGCCCTGCGGGTCAGGTTGAAGATGAACAGCAGTTTTTCGCCGCCCTTTTCGCGCACGAAGGCGAGCAGGTCCTGGTTGGTATCGAGGAAGGTCATGTCACCGTCGACGAGCGGCGGATGCGCCTTGCGGAAGGCGAGTGCCGCCCGGTAATGGTGCAGCACGGACTCCGAAAGCCCCTCCTGCGCATCGACGGCTCGCGCCGCATGTTCGCCCGGAACCGGCAGCCAGGTCTTCGAGCCCGTGGTGAAGCCAGCATGCGGTTCGCTTGCCTCCCACACCATCGGCGTGCGGCATCCGTCGCGCCCCTTGAAGGCCGGCCAGAAGCGGATGCCATAGGGGTCGCGCAGGTCCTCGTAGGAAAGCTCCGCCTCGGTCAGCCCCAGCTCCTCGCCCTGATAAAGGCAGATCGAGCCACGCAGAACCGAGATCAGTGTGATCGACAATTTGGCGACGCGATCCTGCTCTTCCGGAGCCTCGATGAAGCGGGTCACGTGCCGCATCACGTCGTGGTTGGAAAAGGCCCAGCACACCCAGCCGTTGGTCACCGTGTCCTGCACGGTCGTCATCACCTTGCGGATGTAGGCGGCATTGAAGGCCGGGCCGAGCAGGTCGAACGTGTAGCACATGTGCAGCTTATCATTGCCGCTGGTGTAGATCGCAAGCGTCGTCAGCGAGCGCGGGCCGTCGCCCACCTCGCCGACCGTCGCGCGCCCCTCGTAGGTGTCGAGCAGCGCCCGAAGCCGCTTCAGGAACTCGATGTTCTCCGGCTGGCTCTTGTCATAGAGATGGTTCTGCATGGAATAGGGATTGGTATCCGTCTCCATGCCGGCGCCGTCCGTGTCGTAGACCATCGGCGGGTTGTTGCGCAGCTGCTTGTCATGAAAATAGTAGTTGACCGTATCGAGCCGGAACCCGTGCACGCCGCGGTCGAGCCAGAAACGCACCGTGTCCAGCATGGCGTTCTGGACATCGGGATTGTGGAAATTGAGATCCGGCTGGGCGATCAGGAAGTTGTGCATGTAATATTGCTTGCGCACGCCGTCCCATTCCCAACCCGGCCCGCCGAAGATCGACAGCCAGTTGTTGGGCGCCGTGCCGTCCGGCTTGGGGTCGGCCCAGACATACCAGTCCGCCTTCGGATTGGTGCGGCTGGATCGGCTTTCGACGAACCACGGATGCCGATCGGAGGTGTGGGAAATCACCTGGTCGATGATCACCTTCAGCCCCAGGCGATCGGCTTCCGCCATCATCTCGTCGAAATCGGCCAGCGTTCCGAACATCGGGTCGACATTGCAGTAGTCCGAGACGTCGTAGCCCATGTCGGCCATCGGCGAGGTGAAGAAGGGCGAAAGCCAGATCGCATCGACGCCAAGCGAGGCGACATGCGGCAGGCGCTCGGTGATGCCCTTGATGTCGCCGATCCCGTCGCCGGTCGTGTCCTGAAAGGAGCGCGGATAGATCTGGTAGATCACCGCGCCGCGCCACCAGTTTGCATCGACCGCCTTCACCGCCTGCGTCGCCATCTTTGGACTCTCCTTCCGTCAAATGTTCCAGGCCAACCTAGTGCCCCCGGCTTAAAAGACAACGCAAAAGCAAGGCTCTGCCAAGTTCCGAGACTGCTCCCTTGCCACGGCTGAAACTTCGGCCTATGCGAATTTCAAAACACGGGAGAGATGCAATGGGCGGACGGCTTCTTTCGATCGGCGAATGCATGGTGGAGCTGTCGCAGGCGGGCGAAGGCCTGTTGCGCAAGGGCTTTGCCGGCGACACCTTCAACACCGCCTGGTACGCGCGGGCCTGCCTGCCGGCCGAATGGTCGGTGGATTATTTCACCGCGGTCGGCGACGATCCGCTGTCGACCGAAATGCTGTCGATGATGAGGGATGCCGGCATCGGCACGAGCTTCGTCCGCCGCATCGAAGGCAAGACGCCCGGCCTCTACCTGATCACGCTCAAGAACGGCGAACGCACCTTCAGCTACTGGCGCGATACCGCCGCCGCCAGGAAACTCGCCGACGATGCCGACCATCTGCGCAGTGCCATCGAGGCTGCCGACATCCTCTATTTCTCCGGCATCACGCTGGGCATCCTTAGCCCCGAAGCGGTCGAGACGCTGCTGTCGGAACTGCGCCGCGCCAAGGCTTCCGGCAAGATGGTCGCCTTCGACCCGAACATCCGCCCCCGCCTCTGGCCGAACGGGGATTATATGCTGCAGACGATCGAGGCAGGCGCCCGCGCGGCCTCGCTGGTCCTGCCGAGCTTCGACGACGAGACCACCCATTTCGGCGACGCGACGGTGGCCGACACCATCGCCCGCTACCATGCGCTCGGCGTCGGAGACGTCGTGGTCAAGAACGGCGCGGATGGCGCAACGCTGAGCTTCGCAGGCACCGCTCCCGTCCATGTCCCTTCGGTCAGGACCGCTGAGCTCGTCGACACCACCAGCGCCGGCGACAGCTTTAACGGCGCCTTCCTGTCACGCCTCGTCCGTGGCACCCCGCCGGCACAGGCCGCGGCCTACGGCGCCTCGGTCGCGTCCGTCGTCATCGGTCACCACGGCGCCCTCATCAGCCCGGCGCTGCTGCCGGGCTGAACACCGACGGACACAGCCGACAGCGACCGACGGCAGAGATCGAAACCGGCGAAAATGTCCGGCTGATTTCCTCGCTGCGTCATAAATCAATTCTCAGTCATTATGTGACAGGGTTGGGATCGATGAAACGATCGCTCTCAACGAGGAACAGAAAATGCGTATCGCGCTTGCCTTCCTGACCGTCCTGGCCCTCTCCCCGGCCGCACACTCCGCTCCGATCGATGCCCTGACCAAGGCCGAAACAAAGACCTACGAGGCATGGGGAAAGCTCGGCCTGACGGAGCGTCTGGTGACCTTCGTCACCGCGCCCTCCACCGGCTACGGCATCTATCAGGAAAAGCAGTCCAGCATTTTCAAGCCGGGTGAAAAGGTCATCACCTATGTCGAGCCGATCGGATTTGGGTGGAAAGAGCTTCCCCACGACATGTACGAACTCAACTTCGTGTCGGACCTGAAGATCAAGGCGGCGAACGGCGAGGTCATGCTCGACCAGAAGGCCTTCTCCACCAATGTCCTGCAGAGCCACAACGCCAACATGGAATTCTCCATGGATTTCACCCTGACACTGACGGGCGCGCCGGCTGGCAAATATACCCTGACCTACACGATCCACGACATGAGCAGCGGCCAGACCTCGACGTTCGATCAGGAATTCACCATCGCTGCCAACTAACGTCCCGGCGTCGGCTGCCCTCGCTCGAGGGTCAGCCGGCAACCCGGAACGATACCGGAAATCCGCGCATCACCGAATTGGCGACCGTGCAGACGCTTTTCGCGCGTTCGATCAGGGCCCTGGTGTCGGCACCGTCGCCCGAGGTGCAGATGACGTCGAGTTCGGCGCCGACGGCGACCAGCGGCGCGCCCTCGAGCTGAAGGGTGACGCTGACGGCGATATCCTCGATATCGATGTTCATCTCGTGCGCCGCATATCGGAGGTCGTTGCAGAAACACCCGCCGATCGCCAGCGCCAGAAGCTGCGCACCGTTGAACCCGAGATTGCGCCCGCCGGCCTTGCCCTCCGGCCGGTCGACGACGATCGTATGGCTGCCGGCCCACCCCAAAGCCGCCTCGGTTCCGGCCACATTGCGAAGCTCGACGATCGACGTAATCATGGGCAATCCTCCTCAGCTGATCTGATGATGCTACCTATCTGAAATTCGTTCAACCTTTGCCCGACACGCCCCCTTCATCAGCCTGTAACAAACTTTTCCGATAGAGGGCCGACAACGCTCCGTCACGCGCGAGTCGTGGACGGATCGGCAACCGGGTTCGGCCTTCCATGACAAGAATAACCATCGTGACGGATGCCTGGTACCCTCAGGTGAACGGCGTCGTCCGTTCGATCGAGAATACCAACCGCGAACTTGCCCAGATGGGCGTCGACGTGACGATGGTGACGCCGCAGGATTTCACCAGCGTTCCCTGCCCCACCTATCCGGAGATCCGCTTGTCAGTCGCCACCTACTGGCAGATCGCCAGTGCCATCCAGGCGTCGATGCCGACCGCCGTTCACATCGCCACCGAGGGCCCGCTCGGACTGCTCGCCCGCCGCTGGTGCCTCAAGAACAACATCCCCTTCTCGACCAGCTATCACACCCGTTTTCCGGAATACGTGTCGGCGCGCTTCCCCATCCCGGTCCGCTGGCTGCATGGCTTCGTGCGCTGGTTCCACAATGCCGGCAATGGCTGCATGGTGGCGACCGCCAGCCTCGAGCGCGAACTCGCCAAGCTCGGCCTCAAGAACCTGCTGCGCTGGAGCCGTGGCATCGACCAGACCATGTTCCACCCGATGGATCTCGACGAGCGTCCCTTCGACCTGCCGCGCCCGATCTTCATGACCGTCGGCCGCGTCGCGGTGGAGAAGAACCTGCCCGCCTTCCTCGATCTCGACCTGCCCGGCTCCAAGGTCGTGATCGGCGACGGCCCGGCCCGCGCCGACTTGCAGAAACGTTATCCGAACGTGCTGTTCACCGGTATCAAGACCGGCGAGGATCTCGCCCGCGCCTATGCGCAGGCCGACGTCTTCGTCTTCCCCTCGAAGACCGACACGTTCGGCAACACGATCCTCGAGGCGCTGGCCAGCGGCGTGCCGGTCGCCGCCTACCCGGTTACCGGCCCGATTGACATCATCGAGGAGGGTTCCGGCGCCGGGGCACTCAGCGAAGACCTGCGCGAGGCCTGTCTTGCGGCGCTCGGCTGCTCGCGCGAAAACGCAAGGCAGCTCGCCCGCAAGTTCACCTGGGAAGCGGCTTCGAAACAGTTCCTGAACAATGTGCTCATCGCCCAAGGGCGGCCGAAACTGCCGGCCCCACGCGGCGGAATTCGACCTTCGGCGGTGTAGTCGCTCGCTTTTGGCACCCTCTTCTCCCCGCTGGGAAGAAGAGGGCAGTATGCCTTACCGCTTCTTCTTGCGTCCCTCGAACGGGTTTTCACCCGCCTTGAAATGCATGCGGATCGGCACGCCCGGAATATCGAAATCGGCGCGCAACCCGTTGATCAGGTAGCGGATGTAACTTTCCGGCAGCGCGTCGGGCCTGGTGCAGGACACCATGAAGGCCGGCGGGCGGGCTTTGACCTGGGTCATGTACTTCAGCTTCAGCCGGCGGCCGGAGACGGCCGGTGGCGGATGCTGGGTCTGCACGCCGTCGAGCCAGCGGTTGAGCCTGGCGGTCGAGATGCGCTTGTTCCACACTTTGTCCGTGTCGATGATGCTCTGCATCAGCTTGTCGAGCCCGTAGCCGGTCTGGCCGGAAATCGGCACGGCGCGAAGCCCCCGCGCCTGCGGCAGCAGCCGCTCGGTCTTTTCGCGCAGATCCGCGAGCACCGCCTGGGTATCCTCAACGAGATCCCACTTGTTGAAGGCGAGCACGGCGGCGCGGCCTTCACGCAGCACCAGGTCGACGAGCTGCAGGTCCTGTTTTTCGAACGGAATGGTCGCGTCGAAAACGATCACCACCGTCTCGGCGAACCGGATCGAGCGCAGCGCATCGGCAACCGAGAGTTTTTCGAGCTTCTCCTGGACGCGCGCCTTCTTGCGCATGCCGGCGGTGTCGAACATCTTGATGGTGCGGTCGCGCCATTCCCATTCGACCGAGATACTGTCGCGGGTGATGCCCGCTTCCGGTCCGGTCAAAAGGCGGTCCTCGCCGAGGAAGCGGTTGATCAGCGTCGACTTGCCGGCATTCGGGCGGCCGATGATGGCGACACGCAGCGGCTTGGTCTCGTCGTATTCCGGCTCGGCCTCGTCCTCGCCCTCATCCGCAAAATCGGAATCCCGGACGTCTATATTGGTCTCCGCCTCGTCATCGTCTTCCGGAAACGCCCGCTCCTCGCCGAGCGCCTCGACGATCGCGTCGCGCAGGTCGATCATGCCCTGGCCGTGTTCGGCCGAGATCGGCACCGGCTCTCCGAGACCCAGCGTATAGGCATCGTAGAAACCGGCGTCGGAACCGCGCGCTTCCGACTTGTTGGCGACCAGCACGACCGGCTTGCCGCTGCGGCGCAGAAGCTCGCCGAAGGTCTTGTCGAGCGGCGTCAGGCCCGACTTCGCGTCGACCACGAACAGCGTCAGGTCGGCATCGTCGACCGCAGCCTCGGTCTGGGCGCGCATGCGGCCCTCGAGCGTCTCGGGTCCCGCCTCTTCGAGACCGGCGGTATCGATGATCGTGAATTTGAGGTCAATGAGCTTCGCGTCGCCTGGGCGGCGGTCGCGGGTGACGCCCGGCGTGTCGTCGACAAGCGCCAGCTTCTTTCCAACCAGGCGATTGAAAAGCGTGGACTTGCCGACATTCGGGCGTCCGACGATGGCGACGGTGAAGCTCATTCTGTATCCTTAAAGCCCTGGGCGAAAACCGTCAGGGCGCCTTGCCTGAAGAGGCGATGTTGTCGAGCATGATCTGCGCGCGGTTGGCGACGTTACGCGGCGCAGAGGCATCATTGGCAATTTGCTGGAACCATTCCTTGGCTTGCGCGAAGTTGCCGGCCTTGTAGGCGGCAAGACCAAGCGCCTCGCGGGCGGAATTGGCAAGCGGGTTGGCCGGCACCGCCATCGGCTGCACTTCGGCGGCCACCTGTTCATAGGTACCGTTGTCGATCAGCAGCCATGCGGCGCGCATCCTGGCAAGGTCGCGCATCGCCTGCGGCGCTGCATTGTCCTTGCCGATTGCCGAGAAGGTGGCGATCGCCCCGGCTGCATCACCCTTGGACTGCTGCACCGAGCCGGCGCGCAGCTTGGCGAGCACGGGATAGGCACCGGTGCCGTCCTTTTCGAGTGCTCCGAAGGCGGCGAGCGCCTCGTCGTTCTTGTTTTCCGAAGCAAGCTTCAAGGCTGCCAGGAAACGGTCGCCGGACTGCGAGGAATTATGCGTGTCCCAGTACTCGTAACCGCGGTAGCCCGCCGTACCGACGACGATCAGCACGGCCACACCGATCACGATCCTGCCGTAACGCTGCCATGCACCCCTGAACTGATCGGAGCGAAGTTCCTCGTTCACTTCGCGAATAAAACTGTCGTCGTCCTGCGCCATCAAAGTCTCCGGCCCAACCGGCCCATCATGCGGAAAAGCGCCTTCTAGCCTATTTTCCCTGAGATGTAAGGCCCCCCTTAACTCCTGTCGCGCAAAAGTGGGCGCCGGTTTTGCCAAGACGGTGAGCGCAAAGCCAAAAACACCCGCCCGGGAGCGCTCGTAGGCGGCCTTTCGGCAGGAATCCGCACTTAAACCCAACCGCTCAAAGCTTTGCCTTATTCAGCGGCCACAAAGCCGGCTGCCCTTTGCCATGATTCAGGTACCTTATGCGTTCGCTTGCCCTCCCCCTCGCCCTCTGTCTTCTCGCCGCGCCCGTCGCAGCCAACGCCGCCGACAATACCTCTGGCAACCCGAAACAGCTGGTGATGGTCTCCTTCGACGGCGCCGGCGCCAACAATCTCTGGCAGCGCAGCCGCGATCTCGCCCGGCGCACCAATGCCCACTTCAGCTATTTCCTCTCCTGCACGCTGGTCATCGAGCGCGCCAATGCCAAAAGCTATCAGGGGCCGAACGAGAAGCCCGGCAAATCGAATATCGGCTTTGCCCAGACGGCTGCAGAGGCCCGCGAAAGGCTCGGCCACGTCTGGCAGGCGCATCTCGAAGGCCACGATATTTCCAGCCATACCTGCGGCCATTTCGACGGCAAGGACTGGACGGCGGCAGATTGGACCACCGAGTTCAGTACCTTTCACGACGTGATGACCGATGCCTGGAAGACCGTCGGCGCCGGATCGGAGGAACCTCCAGGTTGGAAGAATTTCGTCGCGACCGGGATCACCGGTTTCCGCGCTCCCTATTTTTCCATCGGTCCCGGCCTGGGCGAAGCCGAAAGACGGGCCGGCATCCGTTATGACGCCAGCCTCGTCACCAAGGGGCCGACGATGCCGGAGGAAAAGGGCGGCCTCATCCGCTTCGGGCTGCCGCTTATCCCGGAAGGCCCGGCGGGTCGGCCGATCATCGCCATGGACTACAACCTCTTCATCCGTCATTCCGGCGGCATCGACAATCCGAGCAGTTCCGCCGAATTCGAGGAGCGCGCCTATTCCGCCTTCAAGGCCGCTTTCGACAAGGAATATGACGGCGACCGCATCCCCCTCCAGATCGGCCTGCATTTCGTCGAAATGAACGGCGGCGCCTATTGGCGGGCAATGGAACGGCTCGTGACCGAAGTCTGCGGCAAGCAAGACGTCGCCTGCGTGAGTTATTCGGCGGCGATCAGGCTGATCCGCGAACGGGAGAAACCGCGGGTGGCGTCAGGGCTGTAGGGGTCCTTTGCCGGGGACGATTTCCCGCGTCTGCGGAAAACCGGTCCAGCCTCGTCAACCCCTTACCCGCATTCACGTCCCCGTCCATCCCCGCCTCCCGAAACCCGCTCCATAATCGACCCGTCATCGGATGGGAAACCGGGTTCGCGAACCGGCATTCTCCTCCAAGGGTTCTCGGACCCCGGTTTCCGGTGACGGCCGTCGAACGTGGTGGAACGGGAACTGACAACTCCCGAAAAGCTGCAGGAACCGGTCGGAGCAGGCAAAACCACCTACCTCCCATATACTCGACGCCGCCTGCCCCATTCCCAAACCAAAACCGCGCCGGGGTGACGTCCGGCGCGGCCAAAAATGCTGTCCTAAGACCTGTTACCCAAATCAATAAGGCTTGTCGGCCGCCAGCTCGCCGGCTTCGGCTTCCCGCTCCAGGTAATGCTGGTCGATGGTCGGCAGGGGCTGATCGTCTATGGCCGCTTCGAAGGCCTTGAGGCGCTTGTGGATGGAGAGCAGTTCGATGATCGTCGACCAATAGCTCACAAGATATTGGAAGCTGTCACTGACTTGGCCGAAGGCGGTGGAAATCTGTTGCCAGATGCCGAGCGTAATACGGCCGGCGACGAAAGTCGGCACCAAGATAAACATAAGAAAGATCGCGTCCAACTGGCCAAACGAATAACGTGCGACGTTGAAATAGAGATAGTGCCAGTACATTCGGAAATAGTTGCGCCGCACGTTACCGAACAGTTCACGTATGGTGACCGGATCGGCGCGATCCACATGGTCCTCACCATAGACCAACTCCTTGCGGTACGCCGCCTCGACGCGCTGGTTACGGAAATTCAGCCCCGGAAGCTTGATGCCGGCAAGCGCCAGAAGGCCGGTGCCGAACAGTGACCAGATAATGGCAAGCCAGAAAAGCGCATGGGGAATGGCGCCTATGATGGGAAGATCGCTGACATGTTGGGACATATTGAACAACAGGGGCAGAAAGACCACCAGCGTCATCACGGAGTTGATGAGGGCCACGCCTAGTCCTTCGAGAATATTGGCAAATCGCATTGTGTCTTCCTGCACACGTTGCGAGGCTCCTTCAATGTGACGGAGCTTGTCCCATTTCGACATGTAGTAGTCGTTCATCGCGGTGCGCCAGCGAAATACGTAGTGGTTGGTGAAAAAGGCGGTTACGACGCTGAGAACGACCCCGACGAAACCTATCTCGAAGAAGCGGAGTTGGAAATCGTAGAACTGCCATGCCGTAATGCCCGGTTCTCGGGCCAGTGCGCGCTGCAGGAGATCGAAGAAGGGGCCACGCCAATTGTTGACGGCGACGGATATCTGGACGCTGAAGTACGCGATAAAAATGATGAAAGCGGAGCCCCAAATTGACCAGTTCGCCCACGGATGATCCCGCTCGATCAGCTTCCAAGTGGAACCGAAGAGCACTACGAAGATCGTGAAATACAAATAGAACCAAAGATTGTCCGATGTGAAAAAGAAGCCCAGCCCAACTGGTGGCTGCACGCCCTCTGCAAGCGGCGGCAACCCAACGGCCGCCCCAATCTGCGGTCCAACCGTATACCAGACAAGAATACAGATCAGTGTCCAGATCGCAGCAGAAGTAAAGAACAGTTTAGGTCGGGGAAAGAATGAGTGGAACACGGAGCTTGGGCTTTCCTGAGTTCGAGTCGACGGGATGTCGGAACGACTATTGAGCCGGAAACTAAGGCAGTTCCAAGGGAGCGGCAATGGCCGCGTTCCGTGGTTACGTAATTGTAACCGTGGGATTATTAGGAGGCGCTGCGCGCAACCGGGAGTGCGAGCAGGACGCAGACGACAAGCGCCGCCGCCGCAATCAGCGTCGGGGCGACAAAACTGCCGCCGCTTGCTTCGGCGATCCAGCCGGCCACGAGCGGGCCGATGATCTGGCCGGTGCCGAAGGCGGCGGTGGCCGAGGCGAGCGCCCGGCGCGGGCTTTCCGGCGAGAGTTTCCGGCCGATCTGCAGCCCATAGGCGGTGATCACCATGAAGGTGACGCCGAGCAGCAGCCCTCCTACAAGCGCCCCGACGGTCGGCGGCAGCATCACCGAACCAAGCACCCCGACCATCTGCAGCCCGAGTGCTGCGGTATAGGCCCTGGCGAGCCCGAAGCGATTGAGCACCGGCCGCCACAGGATCAGCGAGACGGCGGCGGCCGAACCGGTCAGGAACCAGGCCAGGAATTCGACGATCGGGCCGGCATTGCCGATCCGCGCGATGGTGACGAGGAAGGTCGCGGTGATCACGTAGCCGAAGCCGAACAGGCCGTAGGAGGCAGTGAGCAGCACCAGCGGCCTGCGCCATTCAAGCGGCGGCTCGACCACTGAGCCGGTGCCGATCGCCTGTTTCGGCAGGATCCAGGCGACTGCGGCGAGCACGACGAGCACGATCGCCGCACCGGCAAGCCAGTTCATGCGCCATCCATGTGCGCCATCGCCGGCCATCGCGTTGACGACGAAGACCAGCGCCGAAGACAAGGCGATGCCAAGCCCGACACCGCCGAAATGCAGGACGTTCACATTGTCGCGGCCGACCGCATAGGGCAGCACGATCGACGAGGTGAAGATCATCGCAAGCGCGCTCGCAAGCCCTGCCAGAAACCGGATGACGGTGAAGGCGACGACGGAGTTCGTCGCAGCCATGGCGGCAAGCAGGATCGCGGTCGCCAGAAGCCCGCAGAGCGCCACCTTGCGCTCGCGCCCGGCCGCCCAGCCATAGGCCGACAGGATGGCGCCGGCGAGATAGCCGGCGAAATTGCCGGCCGCGATATACCCCGCGTCGGCCGCCGAAAGAGGGATTCCCGTCATCATCCCGGGCAGGATCGGCGTGTAGAAGAAGCGCCCGAAACCCATCGCCGCCGCCATTGCGATCGAGCCGGCAAAGCCGATCAGCAGGGGGCGGTGCGAATAACTCGTATTGATCTGCAGCATGGAACGGTTATCGCAGCCGCGCCCGGCCGCGGCAAATAAGGAATTTTCATTGCAGCGATGCACCGGAATGATGGATCGATATACAAGCGATCGTGCATGTGCCGCGACGATTTGGTGCAGTGCATGACGGAAATCGTCTTGCTGCTGACATGAAAGCCAGCCAATCTCTCACCCATCGCCATCGGGGCGCGGAGGCATGCGCATGGAACATGACCTGACCCTATCCGAAGTACTCGTCGATCCGTTGATCACCCAGCTTCGCCAGGCCGACTCCGTCGGTTACGCCGCTTTTGCACAATTGCTGCAGAGCGCAGCCCGCGTCCATACGCGCCAGATGCTTGGAAACCTTCAGACAGAGCGTACCGACGCCTTCTATCGTCGTGTCGATGCCGTGTCTGCCGGCAACAAACACAACTGACCGATCTGCCGTAACGGCAGCATTTTTCCGTAACGGCAGAAGTCTTCGCTCAATCGGCGAGGGTCAGGATCAGCGGCCCGTTTCGGGTCGCGACGATCGTATGCTCGTATTGCACGGTGGGTGCCTTGGGATCGCTGTAAAGCGTCCAGGGGTCGCCATTGCCGCCGTCCTCGGCCCAGTTGGCGCCCAGCGACAGGAAAGGTTCGACGGTGAAGACCAGCCCGTCTTCCATCGAACGCGTCTCATGGCGATCCGGCCAGGTCGGGATTTCCTTCGGCTCGTCATGAAGTGTCAGGCCGATCCCGTGGCTCGAAAGATTGGTGATCAGCGTATAGCGGTTCTTCTTGGCGAAGGTCCCGATCGCATTGCCGATGCCGGAAAGCGGCTTGCCGGCCTTGACCTGCTGCAGCCCGGTCCAGAGAGCACGGCGACCGTCGCGGCAGAGCTTTTCGATCTCGCGCTTCACCGGCGGCACCGCGTAGGAGGAGCCCGTATCGCCGAAGAAACCGTCCTTGACGGCCGACACGTCGATATTGACGAGGTCGCCCGCCTGGATCACCCGATCGCCCGGAATGCCGTGGGCGACTTCCTCGTTGACGCTGATGCAGGTGGCGCCCGGAAACTGGTAGCAGGTCTCCGGCGCCGACTGCGCGCCGTTGTCCTCCAGGAACTTGCGGCCGATCGCGTCAAGCTCGCGGGTGGTGATGCCCGGCTCCAGTGCCTTCGCCATGGTCTCCATCGCCTGCGCGCAAAGCCTGCCGATCTCCTTCAGCTTGGCCAGTTCGTCTTCGGTGGAGATAACCATGGTCTGCCTAACGTCCTAACGCGTCCTGTCTCGATCAGGCGCCGGTTTCGCGCCATCGGCCGAGCCCGTCAATTCTTTTCTGATGGCCCCAGTTCTTTTCTGACCAGCGGCGCCACTTTCGTGCCGTAGAGCTCGATGCCGCGCATCACCTGGTCATGCGGCATCGGACCGATCGCCATCTGCAGCAGGAACCGGTCCATGCCGAACACCTTGTGGGCGGCGATGATCTTTTCGGCCACCAGTTCCGGCTCGCCGAGGAAGAGATTGCCGAGCGTCGAGCGCGCCTCGTCGAAATGCGCCCGGTTGGTCGGCCCCCAGCCGCGTTCGCGGCCGATGCGGTTCATCACCTCCGCCTGCGGGCCGTAGAACTGGTCGGCCGCCGCCTCGGTCGTATCGGCGATGAAGCCGTGCACGTTGATGCTGGTCTTCAGCTTGGCCGGATCCTGGCCGGCGCGGCGGGCGGCCTCGCGGTAGAGGTTGAAGAAGGGGGCGAAGCGCGGATATTCGCCGCCGATGATGGCGACCGCGAGCGGCAGGCCCATGGCCCCTGCCCGCGCTACCGATTGCGGCGTGCCGCCGACGGCGATCCAGATCGGCAGTTCCTTCTGCAACGGACGCGGATAGACGCCGCGACCGTTGATCGGCGCGCGCTTCTCACCCTGCCAGGTGACGATCTCCTCGTCGCGGATGGCGAGCAGCAGGTCGAGCTTTTCGGTGAACAGTTCGTCATAGTCGCCGAGGTCGTAGCCGAACAGCGGATAGGATTCGATGAACGAACCGCGGCCTGCCATGATCTCCGCTCTCCCGTTCGAAATGAGATCGACGGTCGAAAATTGCTGGAAGACCCGCACCGGATCGTCGGACGAGAGCACCGAGACGGCGCTGGTCAGCCGGATGTTTTTGGTGATCGCCGCTGCCGCGGCAAGCACGGTGGAGGGCGACGAGACCACATAGTCGGGGCGATGATGTTCGCCGAGCCCGAACACGTCGAGCCCCACCTGATCGGCAAGCGCGATCTCCTCCAGCAGATCCTTGATCCGCCTTGCGCCTTCCGCGCCCTTGTCCAGCGCCGCGGCATCGACATCGCCAAAAGTATGAAGCCCGAGTTCCATCTTGCAAAAATCCATTCGTTGATGCCCGTCAGATAGTTATCGGGCTTGCTTGGCGCAAATGCTATTCTTTCGAAGGGAACGTTCGATGGAATCGATGGGTGCCGGGGCGACGGCCGTCGCCGACCCCCGTGACTTGGCAACCGACACGGGACTACGAGATTTTGGACGCAAACATAGGTTTAGATTCTAAGGGAATGGTAATCCATCGGGCATATTCTTCCCGGCCAACAGGAACAGCGTTTAGGCAATCGAATGAATGACGGCACCGGAAATCGGCCCGACTCGGACTTTCCGAACCTGCAATCATCGAATGACATCCTTATTGTCGAGGATTCCGCCGCCCTTTCGGCCTTGCTGCGACAGCGGATCGAGCGGGAGACTGCCGGCAGGACCTTTTGCTGTGCGAGCCTGGCTCAAGCCCGCATGCTACTGGCGGGGCAGAAGTTCACCCTGGCCCTGACCGGCCTCAATCTGCCTGACGCGCCCCACGGCGAGATTCTTGCCCTGCTTGCCGAATACGCGCTTCCGACGATCGTCTTCACGGCAACGTCCGAGACGGAGGCCACCATCCGCTATACCGAGCGGAAGATCATCGACTACATCGTCAAGAGCGACAACACGACGGTCGATACGGTCGTCAGGACCGTGAACCGCATCCTGACCAACGGCGCCTTTTCCGTTCTCGTCGTCGATGACGCGAGATGGGCCCGCTCCGGTCTGGTCGAGATCATGCAGCGGCAGAACTTCCGTGTCCTCGAAGCCCTTTCCGGCAAGGAGGCCCTGGACATGCTTGCCGACAACCCATCGATCGAACTGGTCATCACCGACTACAACATGCCCGACATGGACGGACACGAGCTGACGAGGCGCATTCGCGCAACCCGGCCTTCGGACGAACTGCGCATCATCGGCGTTTCGTCCTCGTCCGACCGAGGACTTTCCGCAAGCTTCCTGAAGGCCGGCGCGTCGGATTTCATCTACCGTCCCTTCGTCCCGGAAGAGCTGCAATGCCGCATCGACAACAATGTCGAAACGCTGACCCAGCTGAAGCGGCTGCGTTACCTGGCGGAGCGAGATCACCTGACGGGCCTCGCAAACCGCCGCTTCTTCTTCGAGAAGAACCCGCCCCTGGAGCCTGCACCGGCAAACGACGCGGTTGCCATCCTCGACATCGACCATTTCAAATCGGTCAACGATACCTACGGCCATGAGGCCGGGGACCAGGTGCTGAAGCGTCTTGCCAGCACCCTCAAGGAGATGACCATCGACAAGCGATACCTCGCCGCCCGCCTCGGCGGCGAAGAGTTCGCAATCTACATGAAGGATACCAATGCCTTCCAGGCCCATTCCTTCTGCGAGCAGGTACGCAGCCGCGTCCAGACCACCAGCATCCCGGTGCAGGACAAGGACATATCGGTGACCATCTCCATCGGCGTCATGGAAATGGAGGAGCGCGAGACCTTCGGAAACCAGCTCAACGCCGCCGACCAGCTTCTCTACATGGCGAAAAAGAACGGCCGCAACCGCGTCTATTCGAGCCTGACGATACCGGAAGCGCTGATCCCCCAGCCGCAGGAACCGGAGGAACCCCGTACCCGGGTGACCCGGCGCCCCGGCACCCGGTAACTTGTCAGACGGAATTCGAATCCGTTTTCAAAGACTTCCGGCTACCTTTTGAATCGATTTCGAAAGCGCCTTGAGGTGAACCGCCCGAGCCTGGCCCGGGCGGCAGCTCTCTGCTTCAGAAGGTCCTGGCGACCTCTTCGAGCTGGTCGGCGACGATGCCCCAGCCGGCCGTGAAACCCATCTGTTCGTGGGCCTGCTTGTCTTCTTCCGTCCAATGATAGGCCGTTGCCGTGTATTTCGTGCGGCCGTTGCCGAGATCTTCGAATTCGACGACCGCGGTCATGAACGGTTTTTCCGACGGCACCCAGGCGCTCGTATAGGCGTCGGTGAAGACCAGCTTCTTGTTCGGTACGACTTCCAAGTAGATCCCGTAATTGGGGATCTTTTCGCCGTTCGGCCCTTCCATCAGGATGAAGCTCGATCCGCCGGCACGGACGTCCACCCGGGCTTCGGTCACCTTCCACGGCTGCGGGCAGAACCATTCGCCCATGCGTTCGGGCGTGGTCCAGGCCTTGTAGAGCTTGTCGGCCGGAACGTCCATTTCGCGGACGATCTGCAGGGCGTGCTTGGCGGTGTTGGCGGTCATTGTCTGTCTCCCTTGAGTTTTACAAACATCTCATCCGATGCTGAACTAAGGACGTGTGGTTGAGATGAAACCCGACAGGCGCCGCGAAAAATTTTTGGGAAAATTCAGCAGCCCCAACCAAGACCGGTGCGAATCCGGCGATCGTTAAGCCTGGGGAGGCCGATTGAAGCCATCAGACAACTTTAGGGAGCGCCAAGTAGCGCAGATCACCACCAAGATGCATGGGATATAATTCTCCCTGATTCCGCGCACCCCGGAGACCGGCACCAGGCCACGGGTCGGCTAAACCGATATTGAAAATCTGCGGGTTTCCAGGGACGGGAACATAAGCGATGCTGGTCAATACCATGGCATGGGATCGAGTTCCCATAATCAATGGCCGTTCATCATTCAACGCGTCGATGATCATCGAATTGGTCAAACCGGTGATGCCGGCGTCGAAATCATACAAGCCTTCAATTTCCACTGAAAACTCAAGGCCATCATTGTCAACCCAGTCCCGGCTGAGTTGGGAGGAAATGGTGCGACCGGCCATTGCAGGCAGATTGACCTCTCGACCGTAGACAGCCTTGACGATCTCGCGCTGTGAGACGCGATACCCGTGGAATGCAAAGATCATCGAAATGGATGCAGCCCAGCACCACTGATTGAGCTTCTGATCTCGATAGGAGTGCTGAACCCGTGGGAGCTTAACTCCGGATTCGCAAACCTTCCCCATCGGATTCATTGCGGCCATACAGCGACTATAGGCGTAACTGGCCTGCGGAGACACGAGAGAGCCCACTCCCAATGCGGCAAATGACTTGAGTAGCTGACGGCGCTTCATTTTCGACCTTATATGTCAGCACGGCATGCGTGTGGGTGAAATTTGGTGGCTAAATACCTTCCATTGCAGGTCTTGAGTTGCACGCAAGACAACGACCTCGGCACGGCACTGGCCCTCATCGGCACTGAATTTTGATTTGTAAGTTAGCCCTCGATAGAGACCGATGGGCACACCCGTCGGAGAGTTCATTCCGGTCGTTCCAACCAGCAAACGGGACTCCAGCAAACCGAGCGGCACCCGGAAATTTCGGTATGTGACTTCCCAGTCCTGTACATTCGGCACGACCAGACCTTTGGCTTCTTCATCCATAAGATTCCATGCCGTCTGCATGTCACCTGTATCGGTCGCTTGAAGATAGGTAAGGGCAACGGGTTCAACCGGAACCGTAGGCTCCACCAACCGAACGGCCGCGGTCTGCAAGACCGGACTGAACGCCAGCACCACAACAAATAGACCGAGCGCGCCGCCCGCCTTAACCACAGGAACGCCGGCAATGGCGCCGCCCCACTCTATTCCAAGAGCACCCGGTAGAATCGCTCCGACACCAGCGGCAGCAAGCGAAAGAACAACAATAAAAACGTAGTATTGAAACTGCGTGGGATTTGGAAATCCCACAGCGAATACCAGTATGACGGTGACGAAGAAGACGCCGAAACCAAACCCGAGCAGATTGTTTATATTGATTCTTCCGTCGACTAGACCTTGTGGATGATTATTGGCTGGAGGAATAACCATGGAGTTCACCCGCGCTAGAATTTTTGAGTGAGAACCACCCCAGCCGGCACTACAACCCACTGGCTGACGGTATTTCTAATCTCTGATGGCCCACTACCATGGATAGAATTACCTAGCTCGCAAGATGAGTCAACCGTACCTTGTCTCTGCAGGCGAGTACCATCGGGAACCTATAAATTAGAAAGCGAAAATATTATTTATGACTACGGAGAATTATTTCTTCGCTTCAGCAGCGCGCCCATTCCGGACCCCAATACACAAACCGACTAACACGGCTACGTATCGGCAACACCGAGCTTGTCGATCTGCTGGCGGATGTGGGCGCATTCGGCGGCTGAATTGGCAAGCGCAATCGCCCGGTCGAAGGCCTCGCGGGCTTCACGCCGTTGGCCGGCCTGCATCATCAGCCCGCCCTTGACCCCGTGGAAATAGAAATAGCCATCGAGCTTGTCGGCAAGCGGCGCGATCATGTCGAGCGCAGCCTCCGGCCCTTCGAGCTTCGAGACCGCGACCGCCTTGTTGAGGGTGACGACCGGCGACGGCTGGATGCGCTCCAGCAGTCCGTAGAGCATGGTAATCTCCTTCCAGTCCGTATCCTTCGGCGTCGCCGCGCGGGCATGCAGCGCCGAGATCGCCGCCTGCACCTGGTAGGGGCCGGGCTTGCGGTGCCGGATCGCCTTGTCGAGCAGCGCCAGGGCCTCGTTGATCAGCTTGCTGTCCCAGCGGCTGCGGTCCTGGTCCTCGAGCAGCACGATCTGGCCGTCCTTGTCGATGCGCGTTCTGGCACGCGAGTGCTGCAGCAGCATCAGCGCCAACAGGCCCATGATCTCCGGCTCGGCGGGAAAGATCCGCAGCAGCAGCCGGGCAAGCCGGATCGCCTCGTCGCAGAATGCGGCGCTGTCGGGATTGGTGATGCCGGCGGAATATCCCTCGTTGAAGACCAGATAGATCATCGATGAGACGATGCCGAGCCGTTCTGCCCGTTCCGAAGGCCCCGGCGTCTCGAACGGCACGCCGGCCTTGGCGACGCGGGCCTTGGCGCGGGTGATGCGCTGTTCCATGGCGCTGTCGCCGACCAGGAAGGCCCGGGCGATCTGCGCGACGCTGAGGCCCGAGACGATCCTGAGCGCCAGCGCGACCTGCTGGGTCGCCGGCAGGTCCGGATGGCAGCAGATGAACATCAGCCGCAGGATGTCGTCGCGGTAATGGGAGTTGTCGAGCCGGTCGGCCATGTCGCCTTCGGCATCCGACAGATCGGAGAAGGCTTCCTCCTCCGGCAGCGGATCGTTCTTGGAGCGCTTGCGGACCACGTCGATGCCGCTGTTGCGGCCGACGAAGATCAGCCAGGCGGTCGGATCGCGCGGCGGCCCCTTGTCCGGCCAGGTCTTGATGGCGCGCAGGCACGCCTCCTGGAAGGCTTCTTCCGCGGTATCGAGATCGCGGAAGTAACGAAGGAGCGCGCCGAGCGCCTGCGGCCGGGCCGCCGTCAGCGCAAGATCGATCCACGCAATATCTGTCATGTCTTGGTCTCGCTATTCTTGATCTCGCCGGGATGGAAGACGTAGAAGGGCCGGATTTCATAGGAGCTGGAGCCGGGATTGACCGCCGAAAGCGCCTTCGAGAAGGCGACTGCTTCTTCCAGCGTCTCGGCCTCGAGCGTGTAGAAACCGAGCAGCACTTCCTTGGTTTCCGCAAACGGCCCGTCGAGCACCAGCGGCTCCTCCTTGCCTTTTCGCACCGTGGTGGCGGCGGTCGTCGGCATCAGCCGCCCGACCGGGCCGAGCTTGCCGGCCTGTGCGTAGGGCGTCTGCACCTCGATGAGCTTCGCCATGACGGCATCCTCTTCCTCCTTGGACCAGGCGAAGACGGTTTCCTCATGGGCGTAGCAAAGGATGGCGTAAAGCATGCGTAGCTCCTTCTCCTAATGAAGACGAAGGATTAGCGCGGGTGCCGACAGGACGCAGCAATTTTTTGTGGGATCAGCGCCGACCGGTCGGGCTGGTGCCGAACGTTTCGCGGAAACGGCGGGAGAAATGCGACCGCGAGGCGTAACCCGCCGCCTCCGCCGCCGCGATGCTGGAGGCGCCCGAGGCAATTGCACTGTGGGCCGCCTTCAGGCGCTCGCGGCGCAGAATGGCGCGAAAGGACGTGCCCTCAGCCGTGAGATGACGGCGCAGCGTCGAGGCGCCGATACCTAGCTCTCCCGCCATGTCGGTGACGCTCCAGGGCTCGGAGGGTGCGGTGGCGATCAGCCATGCGACCTCTTCCGAAAGGCTCTGGCGAAACAGCGCCCGCGCCTCCGGCAGAGGCCTGAGCAGCGCCAGGACCTCGGTCAGCCTCAGGCGCTTGATCGTTTCACTTACGGCCCCGTCGGTGACCGCTGCCGCCGCATGGCAGAGCGCTTCCACGAGATCTTCGCCGAGCGGGACGCCGAACGAACCCGCCTCGCCGCCTTCCAGTCGCTCCGTTGCCGAAAGCGGAGCAATCCCCTCCGGCAGCGACGGAACGTCGAGGCGCAGTGCAACGTAGAACCCGGTCGTCTCGTCGGGAATGTTGACGACATCCATCGGCACCTTGCCCGGCAGCACGAAGACGGAGCCCGGCGGGAAGGCATGCGTCCGGTCGCCGAGCCAGATTTCCTTCTGGCCGTAGAGCACGATGCCGATCATCGGATCTTCGAGCTCGAGCGCCTTCACCTTTTCCCGGTCGAAACAGCAATAGATGAACAGCTGCTCCGCATAGGCGTTCATGCCGGGCTTTAGCCGCCCCGCCACCATCGGGCGCAGGCGGTCGAGCAGGCGGCGGGAAAGATCGGGCAGGCGCTGAGTGACGATCAGGTTCATCGCCGCACTATAGCGCAGGACCGACGATGAAAAACACTTCACGTGAGCGTTTCGGGCTCAACCGGTTAAAAATCCGGCCCTGACGGGATCTCGAAAGCAGGCAGAAGGCGTGGCTTCAACGCAGGAGACTTTTGATGAAGACCTCAGCCACTCTTTCCACCCTTGGCGCTTCCATTCTGGCCGCGGGCGTCGGCCTCCTCGCCCTGTCCGGCTCCGCCCAGGCCGCAGCCGATCTCGAACTGTGGCGGCTCGATTGCGGCTCGGTCGTGGTCAAGGACCTGTCGAGCTTTTCCGATACGTTCGCTTATAAAGGCGAAAGCCGCACCCTGACCGACAGCTGCTACGTGATCCGCCACGGCGCCGATTACCTTCTCTGGGATACCGGTCTGCCGGCCGCCCTGATCGGCAAGACGGCGGACCTCTCACAGCCGCTGGCACCGTCGCTTGATATCGACATCCCGACCCAGCTCGCAAAGATCGGCATCAAGCCGGACCAGATCGGCATCGTCGGCATCAGCCACAACCACTTCGACCATATGGGCCAGGCCTCGACGTTTGCGAAGGCAACGCTGATGATCGGCGCCGCCGACTGGGAAAGCCTGCACGAAAATCCCCTGCCCTTCGGGGTCATGCCGGCGCTCGTCCAGCCGTGGATGGACGGCAAGGCGAAGATCGATCCGGTCTCGGGCGATCGCGACGTGTTCGGCGACGGTTCGGTGATGATGCTGGCCATGCCCGGCCATACCAAGGGTGAGACCGCACTGCTCGTCAAAATGCCGCAGAGCGGACCGGTGCTGCTCTCCGGCGACGTCGTACATTTCGAAGAGCAGATCGGAAACCACGGCGTGCCGCCCTTCAACATCGACCGGGCCGAAAGCCTGGCCTCGATGGAGCGTATGAACCGGATCGCCAAGCAGCTGAACGCAAAGCTCATCATCCAGCACGACGCAGACGACGTCGACAAGCTGCCGGCTTTCCCGGCCAGCGCCCGCTGACTTCGATGAGATCGCCACTGGCGCATCGCGCGCCGGTGGCTATATTCCGCGGGAACAAAAACTCTGCCTCCCAAGGAACCCCGATATGGCCGACCTTTCCGCCTTCCCGATCACCTCCAGATGGCCCGCCCAGAACCCGGACGTGCTGCAGCTCTATTCGACACCGACGCCGAACGGCGTGAAGGTTTCGATCATGCTGGAGGAGATCGGCCTGCCCTACGAGCCGCATTTCATCAATATCGGCGCCGACGAGACCTGGGGTCCGGAATATCTGTCGCTCAACCCGAACGGCAAGATCCCGGCGATCCTCGATCCGCACGGCCCCGGGGACAAGCCGCTGGCGCTGTTCGAGAGTGGCGCAATCCTCGTCTACCTGGCGGAAAAGACTGGCAAGCTGATGTCCGCGGATCCGGCCAGTCGCTATGAGACGATCCAGTGGGTCATGTTCCAGATGGCAGGCGTCGGGCCGATGTTCGGCCAGCTCGGCTTCTTCCACAAGTTTGCCGGCAAGGACATCGAGGACAAGCGCCCGCGCGACCGCTACGCCAAGGAATCGCACCGCATCATCCGCGTCATCGAAAGCCGGCTTGAAGGCCGCGACTGGATCATGGGCGACGAATTTTCGATCGCCGACATTTCCATGCTTGGCTGGGTGCGCAATCTGATCGGCTTCTACGGCGCCGGCGAGTTCGTCGAATACGACCAGCTGAAGCGCGTGCCGGAATGGCTGGAGCGCGCGCTGGCAAGGCCTGCCGTTCAACGGGGCCTGGATATTCCCAAGCGTCCGGCCTGACCAGATGCCGTAGCGGCAGCATTCCATCGAGAAAATGGAGATAGAAACATGCCCAAACCCACTCTTCCCATGGAAGGCGGATGCCGCTGCGGGCAGGTGCGGCTAAAAATCAGCGCCCCGCCGATCCTGACCATGGCCTGCCACTGCGCCGGCTGCCAGAAGATGAGCGCCAGCGCCTTCTCGCTCTCCGCCGCGATCCCCTCTGAAGGGTTCGCGGTGACGCAAGGCGAGCCGGTGATCGGCGGCCTGCATGGCAGCGACGCCCACCACTACCACTGCCCGCACTGCAAGAGCTGGATGTTCACCAGGCCGGTCGGCATGGACTGGTTCGTCAACCTGCGTCCGACCATGCTCGACGACGCGCAATGGTTCGTCCCCTTCATCGAGACATATACGTCCGAAAAACTGCCCTGGGCGACGACGCCGGCCGTGCATTCCTACGAAACCTTTCCGCCGATGGAAGCCTATGAGGGCTTGGCGAAGGAATTTGCAGGACGGGATTGATTTTTCCCTACCCGACTGTCGGCATCTCCTTCTCCCGTTCGTCCTCGTATTGTCCGGCATGGACGAGAACGATCCGAACAAGGAGGGAAAATCATGAATGCGAATGCCCAGACGAACGACAAGCAGGCGCAATCGCCCGTCCGCGGCGGCGTGGTCGCCTATCTTCAGCTCGACGGCGCGATGAAGGCTGCCGAATATTACAAAAAGGCACTCGGCGCCGAGATCGAGTCCTTTCATCCGGTGGATGACCAAGGCCGCACGATGCACATCCATCTCTATATCAACGGCAGCTCGGTGATGCTCTGCGACCCATATCCGGACTACGGCCATCCCCTCGAAAAGCCGCAGGCCTTCACCATGATGCTGCCGGTCGACGACATCGATTTCTGGTGGAAACGCGCCGTCGATGCCGGCATGACGGTGGAAACCGAGTTGCAGGTGATGTTCTGGGGCGACCGCTACGGCCAGGTCCGCGACCCCTTCGGCGTCGCCTGGGCTATGAACGCGCCGGTGAAGGGCTGACCTCTTCCACGAAAACCGGCCGCCGCCGGTGATCCGGCGGCGGGCTTTACCGGCCTATCGCACCACGAAGCAACTGATCGACTTGGCCTGCAGGACCGAGCAGGCCCGCGTAGCTGAATCGCCATCCGCAAAACCGACGAAACGGGCGCGGTAGATTTGCTTGCCGCCGTCGGCAGAACTTTCGACGCTCGGCGTGACACGGCCATACCCCTGAGCGAGCAGCGGCACTGCCTTTTCGAGCAGCGCGGATGCCTGATCGCGGCTGGTGGCTGCGGCGATCTGGATGCGCCAGGCCGAGCCCGCCGGCTGCGGGGACGTCATTGTCTGAGACGACGCGGTCGGGGATGGCGCAGCGTTCGGAACAGTGGCCCGGGGTGTTGCATAGAGGTTGGCGATCGCGGTCTTGGGCGTTACGCCGAGCGTGATCTCCTTGCGTGGCGAAGGCGTCGCAAAGGCGAGCGGCAGCGTGTCTTGGGCCGGTCGTTTCTGGGTCTCGAACGCCACCAGACCGCCGGATGCCGCATTGTTGCCGGGCACGTAGCGGTCGAGCAGTGCCGCCATCTGGTCGTCGCGCTTGCGGGCGCTCTTGCCGCCCATGACCACGCCGATCACCCGCCGGCCGTCGATGGTGACGGCGCTGGCGATATTGTAACCGGAAGCGTTGGTAAAGCCGGTCTTGACGCCGTCCATGCCGGGATAGCGATACATGAGGTTGTTGTGGCCGCGCAGGCGCTTGCCGCGGAACGCCATGTTCCTGGCTGAAAACAGCTGGTATTCCCGGGGAAAGTCGCGGATGAGCGCGAGAGCCAGCTGGGCCATGTCCCGTGCAGTGGTCACCTGGGAGTCGTCCGGCAAGCCTGACGCATTGCGGAACACGGTGCGGCTCATGCCGAGCGCGCGGGCCTTCCTGGTCATCATCTCCCCGAAACGGTCTTCCGAACCGCCGAGATAATCGCCCATCGTCGCAGCCGCGTCATTGGCCGAGCGCACGATCATGCCGTTGACGGCCTCGCGAACGGTAATTGTCCGGCCGGCGGGCACACCGAGTTTGGAGGGGATCTTGGACGCGGCATTCGGCGTCATCGGGATGTCCTGATCCCATTTGAGGCGGCCCTCGCGCAGCGCCTCGAAGGTCATGTAGAGCGTCATCATCTTGGTCAGCGACGCCGGATGGTTGCTCTCGTCGGCATTTTCCGACGCGAGAACCTTTCCGCTCTTCACATCATAGATGAAATGGGCGTAGCCGGCCTCGGCCGTACGGCTGACCGCCAGAGAGGCGCCAAGCACCAAAAGGAAAGCCAAAATCTGCTGAATTCGAAACATGCCCGCCCTCTCTAAGTCGTCGGCGAACATATGGCAACGAACATGGTGCGAAAATGACGCATTACAGATTTAAATCTAATTTTAACAAGATGGTTAATTGAAAATAAGGACTTAGGCATTTGTCAGCGTCCTCCTGACAGCATCCTTCCAGCCGCGAATCTTGGAGGCACGGGTCTTTTCGTCCATCTGCGGCTCGAATCGCCGCTGCCGCGCCCAGCTTTTCGCGAACGCCTTCTGGTCGGGCCAGACGCCCGCCTTCGAGCCGGCGAGCCAGGCCGCCCCAAGTGCCGTCGTCTCGAGGATTGTTGGCCGGTCGACGGGAGCGTCGATCAGATCCGAGAGCCGCTGCATTGTCCAGTCGGAGGCGACCATGCCGCCATCGACACGCAGCACCGTGCTGCCGTTGGCGTTGCGCCAGTCCTTCTGCATCGCATCGTAGAGGTCGCGGGTCTGGTAGCAGACCGCCTCCAGCGCGGCGCGGGAGATTTCCGCAGGCCCGGTCGCACGCGTCAGGCCAAACATGGCACCGCGTGCCTCCGCATCCCAGTAGGGTGCCCCAAGCCCTGTGAAAGCGGGCACCAGGTAGACTTCCTGCTGAGGATCGGCTTCTTCCGCCAACTCACCGGTTTGGGAGGCCCTTTCGATGATGCCGAGCCCGTCGCGCAGCCATTGCACGGCGGCGCCGGCGATGAAGATCGAGCCCTCCAGCGCATAGGTCGTCTCGCCGTTCAGGCGATAGGCGATGGTGGTGAGCAGCCGGTTCTTGGAGCGGACCATGTCGGCGCCGGTATTCAACACTGCAAAGCAGCCGGTGCCGTAGGTGGATTTCATCATACCCGGTTCGAAACAAGCCTGGCCGATGACCGCCGCCTGCTGGTCGCCGGCAACGCCGAGGATCGGGATCGCCGCACCGAACAGGCTTTCGTCGGTGATGCCGAATTCGTCGGCGCAATCCTTGACCTCCGGCAGCATGGCGGCGGGGATGCGCAGGATTTCGAGAAGGTCCTCGTCCCAGCGGTTATCGGCGATGTTGTAGATGAGGGTGCGCGAGGCATTGGTCGCATCGGTGACGAAGCTTTTTCCGCCGGTCAGGCGCCAGATCAGGAAGGTGTCGATCGTGCCGAAGCAGAGCTCGCCCTTGGCCGCCCTCGCCCGCGCACCCTTCACGTTGGCGAGCATCCAGGAAAGCTTGGTGCCGGAAAAGTAAGGATCGAGCAGCAGGCCGGTGCGGCGGGTAAACAGTTTCTCGAGGTCTTGGCGCTTCAGCTTCTCGCAGTAACTGGCGGTGCGGCGGTCCTGCCAGACGATGGCGTTGTGGATCGGCTTGCCGCTCTCGCGCTCCCAGACGACGACCGTCTCGCGCTGGTTGGTGATGCCGATCGCGGCGATCTCGGACGCCTCGAGCTTTGCTTCCTTCAGAGCCTGCTTGATCGCCCAGAGCACTGTCTCCCAGATCTCTTCCGGATCATGCTCGACCCAGCCGGATTTCGGGAAGATCTGGGTGAATTCCTTCTGGCCGATGCCGGCGATCCGCATGTCGCCGTCGAACACGATCGCCCGCGTCGAAGTCGTCCCTTGATCGATCGCCAGAACATAACCCGCCATGCCGCTCCTCCCAGTCCATGCAATGCGCCCGGACGGTTTGAGCAGAAGGAACGAAGGAGTGTCAAACGGAAATGGAGAGTCTTGAAAAAGGGGACGCGCTGTTTGCGTGCCCCCATGGCAGAAGTCGTCGGCAGAGATCACCGCGATTTTTTGTAAAGCTTCTGGGCGATCTCGAACATCTCCTCGGGCGCGTAGTCCGGCGTGAATGCGGAGGGCACTCCGACGAGCTGGTGGATCTTGCCGCCCTCCGGCATCCCGTCGACGACTTCGAGTTCGCCGGGCGGGTCGAGCGGCAGGGCGACTTCGCCATTGCCCCAGATGCCCGCCATTTCCTGGTAGTCGCCCGGGCTGAACGTGTAGAGGCGCCGGTGAGAACCTTCGTCCAGATACTTTTGGCATTCCGGAATGTTGGCGAGCGGAATGTTCGGCGTCGGCAGGAATTTCTCGATCTCCACACCCGTGATCTTCTTCAGCGCCAGCGCATAGGCATGCGCGTGAACCGAGCCGCGGACGAGAAGGTAACCGCACACCTCGCGGCCGGTCGGGTCGGAAAGCGTTTCATAGACGCGCAGCTTGTGCAGGCGGGCTCCGCATTCCAGGTGGAAATTGTGGAGCAGGTCGAGCACGACATTGCCGGTCGTGGTGATGAAGTCGTTATTCCAGGAGACGCCGTTGCTGTTGACCGGCATCGCGCCGCCGGCACCGGAGAGGAAGGCGGCCGCAAGCCGGATGTCCTTCATGTCTTCGAAAGGCGCGTCGGAAATGTCCCCGCCAGGCATCGCGTCACCGTCGGGAATGTCGGGGCCGTTGTTGAGCATCGCAACGCCGTTGCTGACAAGCTCGACATGGCCGAGTTCCTCGGCCGTGATGCTCGCGACAAGGCTGTAGAAAGGACGCAGCTTCTCCTTGGAGCGAAAATTGAAGCTCTGGAACATGTAGTTCCCGAGCGTGGACATTTCCCCGTATTTGCCGCCCAGGAGTTCCTGGAGGGCAGCGGCCGCGTTGGGATCGGCCCGTTTGGGCACAGGAAGTTCCGCCTGCAGCTTATCGACGCGCATGAACATAGGATGGTCCTTTTCGTTAGTGGAAGCCGACCTAACCGGACGATCGTCCGAATGTTCCTCGTCCTCTCGACTGAACGTTGCTTTCGCGGCAACGGCGCCCATGACGATGCCGATTGCCAGAACGCGGAATTTGCGCATAACCTGCCGCGATCGTTGCGGCGCACAAGAACGCCGCCCAGGAAAGCTGGATCGCAGGGAGATTTGGGCATGAGCAGAACCGTCGTCGTCACCGGCTCCACAAGCGGCATCGGGCTCGGTGTTGCGAAAGCGTTCGCCGCCGAGGGCGCCAATGTCGTCATCAACGGTTTCGGGCCGGCCGATGCGATCGAGGCGGCCCGCCGCGAACTCGATGCGCTTGGGACCGGCACGGTGCTTTACCATGGCGCCGACATGACCAGGCCCGCCGAGATCGAGGACCTCATCGCGACCGCCGCCAAGACCTTCGGCAAGGTCGACGTGCTGGTCAACAATGCCGGCATTCAGCACGTGGCGAAGATCGAGGAATTCCCGCCGGAAAAATGGGATCAGCTGATCGCCATCCTGCTGACATCGGCCTTCCACACCATGCGCCATACGATCCCGCTGATGAAGGCGACGGGGAAAGGCCGCATCATCAACGTTGCGTCCGCCCACGCACTGGTCGCCTCGCCGTTCAAATCCGCCTATGTGGCTGCCAAACATGGTATTTTAGGACTAACCAAAACGGCGGCCTTGGAACTTGCGGAATTCGGGATTACCGTGAATGCGATATGCCCGGGCTATGTGCTGACCCCATTGGTCGAGAAGCAGATCCCCGATACCGCCCGCGAGCGCGGCATCACCGAGGAACAGGTGAAGACCGAGGTAATGCTGAAGCTGCAGGCGACCAAGGAGTTCGTGGCGATCGAAGAGGTCGCACAGGCCGCAATCTATCTCGCGAGCGATGCGGCGAGGAGCATTACCGGCACGCATATCTCGATCGACGGCGGCTGGACCGCCCAGTAATTGAACAGTAACTGGCCAATGACGGGATGGGCCAGTAACGGAACACAAAAGCCGGCAACGGCGGACGAAGGAGAGAAATGAGCGAAGCCATCCGCTTCATCGTGAATGGAGAAGAGGTCACCCTTGGAGATTTCGGTCCGACGGAAACCCTTCTCGATTATCTTCGCCTGAGGCGGCGGCTGACGGGTACCAAGGAAGGCTGTGCGGAGGGCGACTGCGGCGCCTGCACGGTGCTGATCGGGCGGTTGACGGAACACGGCCTGCGCTACGAAAGCGTCAATGCCTGCATCCGGTTCTTAGGGTCACTGCACGGCACGCATGTGGTGACCGTCGAGCACCTGGCCGGCCGTGACGGCGCGCTACATCCGGTGCAGCAGGCGATGGTCGATTTCCACGGCTCGCAATGCGGCTTCTGCACCCCCGGCTTCGTGATGTCGCTTTATGGCCTGTGGCTCTCGAACGGCACGCCGACGCGGGCCGATATCGAAAGCGCGCTGCAGGGCAATCTCTGTCGCTGCACCGGCTATGAGCCGATCGTCAAGGCGGCCGAGCATATCTCCGTCAACCGGCCGAGCTCGCTCTTCGATCCGCTGGAGCGCGACCGCATCCAGATCATGGCAAAACTCTGGGGCATTCATTCTGGCAACGACACGACCATCATCACCAAGGATGGCGCCCGCTCGATCGTGCCGGCCTCCGTCGCCGCCTTTGCCGATATCCTTGCCGACGAACCCGAGGCGACGATCGTCGCCGGGGCGACCGATGTCGGCCTGTGGGTCACCAAGCAGATGCGGCTCCTCAATCCGGTGATCTTCATCAACCACCTGACCGAGCTGCAGTCGATCACATCGGACGAGACCGGCATCACCATCGGCGCCGGCGTCAGCTATACCCAGGCCTTCGACGTGCTGTCCGACGAGATTCCCGCCTTCGGCCGGCTGATCGACCGGATCGGCGGTTGCCAAGTGCGCAACATGGGGACGATCGGCGGCAATATCGCCAACGGTTCGCCGATCGGCGACACTCCGCCGCCTCTGATCGCGCTCGGGGCCGAACTGACGCTGCGCTCCCATTCCGGCCGCCGCACCATTGCGCTCGAGGACTATTTCCTCAGCTACGGCAAGCAGGACCGGTTGCCGACCGAATTCGTCGAGAAGGTTTTCGTGCCGCGCCCGGCAGAGGGCAGCCATTTCGCGGTCTACAAGATCTCCAAGCGCCGCGACGAGGACATCTCGGCGCTCTGCGGCGCCTTCCATCTCGTGCTCGATGCCGACGGCAAGGTCGAGACTATCCGCATCGCCTTCGGCGGCATGGCGGCGACCCCGAAACGCGCGAAACACGTCGAGGACGCGCTCCTCGGCGAGGTCTGGAGCTGGGGTGCCGTCTCGGCCGTGCGCGACGCGTTCGAGCAGGACTACCAGCCCCTCACCGACTGGCGGGCGAGCGCGGAATACCGCAGCCTCACCGCCCGCAACCTGCTCACCCGCTTCTTCCTCGAAACCGCCGGAGCGCCTGCGGAACTCCGCCGGTTCGAGCTGGAGGAGGCGTGATGGACAAGACCACGTTCGACACCAAACCGATCATCAACGGCCGCATGCACGTCTCGCTGAAACATGATTCAGCGCATAAGCACGTCACCGGAACCGCCGAATATATCGACGATATTCCGGAACCCTCAGGTACCCTGCACGGCGGCCTCGGGCTTGCCGACCGGGCGCATGCGGAAATCGTCTCGATCGATCTTTCGGCGGTGAAGAGCGCACCCGGCGTCGTCTGGGTGATTACCGCGGAGGACATTCCGGGCTTCAACGACGTCGCCTCGACCGGGCAGCACGACGAGCCGCTGCTTGCCACCACCAACGTCCAGTTCCACGGCCAGATCATCTTCGCCGTCATTGCCGAGACCCGCGACCAAGCCCGCCGGGCGGCAAAGCTCGCAAACATCGAATATCGCGACCTGCCGCACTGGACCGATATCGACAGCGCCCGCGAAAACGACGCGCCTTATGTCGTCGAACCGATGACGCTGAAGCGCGGCGAGCCGGAAACCGAGATCGAAAACGCGCCTCTGCGGGTCCAGAACCACATGTATATCGGCGGCCAGGAGCATTTTTACCTTGAAAGCCATATCGCACTCGCCATGCCCGGCGAGGACGACGAGGTGATCGTCTGGTCCTCCACCCAGCATCCGAGCGAGGTGCAGCACATGGTGGCGCACGTGCTGGGCGTCGCCAGCAATGCGGTGACCGTGCAGACCCGCCGCATGGGCGGCGGTTTCGGCGGCAAGGAAACGCAGGGCAACCAGTTCGCGGCACTCGCGGCAATCGCCGCCAAGAAGCTGAAGCGGGCGGTGAAATTCCGCCCCGACCGCGACGAGGATATGTCGATCACCGGCAAGCGGCACGACTTCCGCGTCGACTACGACGTCGCCTTCGACGAGGAAGGCCGCATCCACGCGGTAGACGCGATCTATGCGGCACGCTGCGGTTTTTCCGCCGACCTTTCCGGCCCGGTCACCGACCGCGCCCTCTTCCATGCCGATTCCAGCTATTTCTACCCGCATGTGCGCCTGACCTCGCAGCCGCTGAAGACCCATACGGTCTCCAACACCGCCTTCCGCGGTTTCGGCGGGCCGCAGGGTATGCTCGGCGGCGAACGGATCATCGAGGAGATCGCCTATGCGGTCGGCAAGGACCCGCTCGAGATCCGCAAGCTGAACTTCTATGGCCAGCGCGGTTCGAACCGGACGATGACCCCCTACCACCAGGACGTCGAAGACAACATCATCGCGAGGGTTGTCGACGAGCTGGAAGCCTCCTCCGAATACCAAGCCCGCCGGCAGGCGATCCTGGAGTTCAACTCGCACAGCCCGGTGATCCGCAAGGGCATCGCCCTGACGCCGGTGAAATTCGGCATCTCGTTTACCATGACCGCCTACAACCAGGCGGGCGCGCTGGTGCATATCTACAATGACGGTTCGATCCACCTGAACCACGGCGGCACCGAGATGGGCCAGGGCCTCTATACCAAGGTGGCGCAGGTGGTGGCCGATACGTTCCAGGTCGATATCGACCGGGTGAAGATCACAGCGACGACCACCGGCAAGGTGCCCAACACCTCCGCCACCGCCGCCTCGTCAGGCACCGACCTCAACGGCATGGCCGCCTATGACGCCGCCCGCCAGATCAAGGAACGGCTGATCGATTTCGCCATGCGGCAATGGAAGGTCGGCCGCGACAAGGTCGAGTTCCTGCCGAACCGCCTGCGGATCGGCGGCGAGATCGTGCCCTTCGACACGTTCATCCGGGCCGCCTATTACGACCGCGTGCAGCTCTCCGCCGCCGGCTTCTACAAGACGCCGCGCATCCACTGGGACCGCAAGGCGGGCCGCGGTCGGCCGTTCTATTATTTCGCCTATGGCGCCGCGGTTTCGGAAGTCTCGATCGACACGCTGACCGGGGAATACATGGTCGAGCGCACCGACATCCTCCACGACGTCGGCAAGTCGCTCAATCCGGCGATCGATATCGGCCAGGTTGAGGGCGCGTTCGTTCAAGGGATGGGCTGGCTGACCACCGAGGAACTGTGGTGGGACGACAAGGGGCGGCTGCGCACCCACGCGCCCTCGACCTATAAGATCCCCCTCGCCTCCGACCGGCCGAAAGTGTTCAACGTCAAGCTCGCCGAGTGGGCCGAAAACGCCGAACCGACCATCGGCCGCTCCAAGGCCGTCGGTGAGCCGCCGTTCATGCTGGCGATCTCGGTGCTGGAGGCCTTGTCGATGGCCGTGGCAAGCGTGGCGGATTATTCGGCCTGCCCGCGGCTCGACGCGCCGGCAACGCCGGAGCGCGTGCTGATGGCGGTCGAGCGGCTGAAGGCGATGTGATGGCTGCGGCCGCGGCATACCCCCCTCTGCCCTGCCGGGCATCTCCCCCTCAAGGGGGGAGATCGGATGTGGCCAACTCCCACTCCCTCTCGAAGGGACGGGCTTACGTCGCGGACAAGGCTGAGACTGGGGCGGAACAGTGCGTCCTGCCGATCTCTCCCCTTGTGGGGGAGATGTCCGGCAGGACAGAGGGGGGTGCCTAGTGCGCGACCTCACCTTCCCCGCCTTCATCACCACTCACCCACACTCAATCCTCGTCGAAATCCACGAGGCGAAGGGCTCCACGCCCCGCGAAGCCGGCACGTTCATGCTGGTCGCCGACAACGCGATCTGGGGGACGATCGGCGGGGGGCAGTTCGAATATATGGCGATCGACAATGCTCGGGCAATGTTGTCAGGCGGCGGCGAGGCGGTGATGGATATTCCGCTCGGGCCGGAGATCGGCCAGTGCTGCGGCGGCCATACCCGGCTTGCCTTCCAGCCGTTGATGCCGGAGCTGGCGGAGACGCTGGAAAAGCGCCTGCGCGACGAGGAGGACGACCGGCCGGCGGTCACGCTGTTCGGATCGGGTCATGTCGGCCAGGCGCTCGCAAGGGCGCTGGTCCCCCTGCCCTTCGCGGTGACCGTCATAGAGACCCGCGCCGAAGCGCTGGACGACCTGCCGGCCGAAACGGAAAAACACCTGACCGCGATGCCGGAAGCATTTGTCGAAAAGATCCCCGCCGGCGGCGCGGCGATCATCCTCACCCACGACCATGCGCTGGATTTCCTGATTGCCCAAAAGGCACTGGCACGCACCGACCTTGCCTATGTCGGCATGATCGGCTCGCGGACCAAACGCGCCACCTTCGCCAACTGGCTGAAGCGCGAAGGCGGAGGCTATGAAACGCTCTCCCGTCTCGTGCTGCCGATCGGGGGCATGGCGGTCAGGGACAAGCGCCCGGCCGTGATCGCAGCACTCGTCGCCGCCGAACTGCTTCAAACCTACGCCGCGCGGCAGGCGCAGATCTCAAAGCGGCAGATCCCGACCGCCTGAGCGCCGTTTCCCGTCCCAGAATGCCGCCTCGCGGCTTTGCGGCCCGGCTTCCGGGAGCGCGACATCACCGCGCAGCTCGTCCGGCAGTGCCGGGATGCTTGGACCCGCGGGCTGCAGGAGCCTGTGGAAAAACCGGCCGAGCTGCCGCCAGGCGGACACCGGGCGGGAGGATTTCAAAGGCAACGGGTAGGCGTCCGCGGACAGCATGGTTGCTCCACATCGACAGGAGAGGATTATTTGGTTGCGACCATCAATGGAGCCGATTGCCGGGAAATTCCAATTCAAATACAGTCGGTCGCGATCAAGAGAACTTATCGATGAAATTATCACGCCGGTTTCCGCTGAATGCACTTCGGGTCTTCGAGGCCGTCGCGCGCCTGGAAAACTTCACCCGCGCCGCGGAAGAACTCGGCATGACCCAGACGGCGGTGACCTACCAGATCAAGCTCTTGGAGGATTTTCTCGGCGACACAGTTTTCCTGCGCCGTCCACGGGCGCTGAAACTCACCGAAACGGGTGAAAAGCTGCTTCCGAAGGTGGCGGAGGCTTTCACGCTGCTGACCGAAGCGGTGCAATCGACGCGGAACGGCATTGAGGAAACGTTGGAAATCCACTCGCCGCCCACATTCGCGGCCCAATGGCTCTCGCCGCGCCTCGGGACCTTCCAGGCCGAATATCCGCAGATCGCGGTGCGCCTGTTGCGCCAGATGGACGTCGGCGGACAGCAGCGCACATGGCCCGACATCACCATCCACATCGGCGCGGAACCGCTGGAGGGGCTGGTCTGCCATCCGCTTCTGCGACTGGACTATTCGCCGATGCTGGCGCCGCATCTCGCCGAGACCGTCGGCGGCATCACGCAGCTGACGGACCTTCTGAAGCTGCCCTGGATTTCCAATACGAGGGGTTGGTGGCGCGAATGGTTCGACGCCGCCGGCATCGACCCCAGCACGATCCGGCATACGGGTCTCAACGCACTTGGCGCGCTCGACCTTGAAGCCAAGGCCGCGATTGCCGGCGACGGCGTCGCGATGCTGAGCCCGTTTTTCTTCCGGGACGACCTGGCATCGGGGCGGCTCGTCCAGCCCTTCGACCTCTGCCTCGGCGACGGCCAAGCCTACTGGCTCGGTTATCAGCCGGCACGGCGGAACACCTCCAAGATCAAGGCATTCACGGCATGGATCCAGTCGGCCCTTGCCCATGACCTCGCGACCATAGGCAAAAACCTGACCGGGGCGGTCGCTTAAAGGCCGGGCAAGCTGATCGTCGGGCAAGCCGCCCGCGGCCGCTGCACGCTTCAAAGGTTCCGCTGCGAATAGAGAAGCCGTGCTGCACGGAACGCGCCCTCGTCCTGCGGCCCGCGCTTGTCGCGGCCATCGAGCAGGCCGAGGTCCCGTTGCCAGGATTGCGGCATTTCTTCCAGATCGAGGGTGTTGCGGCGGACTGCCAGACGGCGGCCGATCGCGGCGGCAATGCCGAGCTTCGGGAGAAACTGCTCGAACGGCCGGTTGAGGATTGAAAACATCTCTTGCCTCCAACGGGGATACCCCGTTTTCATTTGATCGATATGGAGGTAATTTGCGCCGGAAAATCTCGGTAATCCAATCGAATTACCGTCTGCATGGATCAAGAGACCTTATCTATGAAGATGTCGAAACAGTTTCCGCTGAATGCGCTTCGGGTGTTCGAAGCTGCCGCCCGCTTGATGAGTTTCACCCGGGCCGGCGAGGAACTCGGGCTCACCCAGACGGCGGTGAGCTACCAGATCAAGCTTCTGGAGGACACGCTCAGTGAACAGCTTTTCCTGCGCCGGCCGCGGCAGGTCTCGCTGACGGAAGCAGGGGAGCGGCTGGCGCCGAGGATCACCGAGGCTTTCGCGATCATGGGCGATGCGCTCACCACCCTGCACGACGCATCGGAGGGCACGCTGATCATCCATTCGACGGCGACCTTCGCCTCGCGCTGGCTGGCGCGCCATCTGGGCACCTTCCAGCTCGAAAACCCGGGCGTTGCCGTCAGGCTGGAGACATCGCAGGAGATGATCGATTTTTCGCGGGCACAGGCCGACATTGCGATCCGCAGCGGCAAGGGTGAATGGCCGGGCCTGCGCGGGCATTTTCTGATGCGCAATCATTTCACACCGATGCTGAGCCCGGATTTCGCCGCCACGATCGGCGGCGTGAAGACGCCCGAGGACATCCTGAAGCTCAGGATCATCGATCCGGGTGATCCCTGGTGGCCGGTCTGGTTTGCCGCAGCCGGCCTGCCGGATGTCGATCTCACCGGCCGGCCGGTGAGCAGGTACGGGGCGCAGGCCTTCGAGGCCGCCGCCGCGATCGCCGGCCAGGGGGTCGGGATCCTGCAGCCGGAATTTTATGCCGACGATATCGCACTCGGACGGCTGGTCCAGCCTTTCGACATTCTCGGCTATGACGGCAGCGACTATTGGCTCGTCTACCCGGAAGCCCGCAGGAACTCCAAGAAAATCCGCGCCTTCCGCGACTTCATGCGGAAAACCATGCCGACATTCCGGGACTAGGGTCGGGACCCTGCAGTCGGTTTTCTATCCGCCGCTTTGCTGGACGGAAAACCGGCTGGACATGTTACTTCTGGCCGCTGACGGCCTCTAATAGCTCATATCCGGCGCGTAGAAGCAGCGCAGCGTATCTTCGGTCGGATAGAGGCAGAGATGATATTCCTCGTCCTGGCTTCTCCTCGCCTGGCTCTGCGGCAACCTGAAATCATGCGGGCGCGTGATCAGCCGATGATCGCCCGGACCCAGGATGATCTCGTAGCCGCCGTCGATGATCTTGACGTTCTTGGTCGAGATCATCTGGCAATCGCCGGTATGGTTGTCGCCATTGCAACAGAAGCCGTCATATTTCCAGGTCACGCCGGTCGCGCTGTGTGCCTCGTGGGCACTGGCCGAACCGATCTGGATGCAGGACGCGTACGCAATCATCACACCTGTCAGAATACCACGCATGAGCTTAGTCTCCGTTGATGAATGCCCCCATCACCGGCTCGAACCGCACGCATTACCAAGCTTTCGCCGGCTGACTTGCAACTGTCACAATACGTGAGTCGATCTGACCAATTAACCCTTACTTATCGCGATGCACAATTAAGAACACTCTACTATTGCCAATCATGGGGATCGCGCGAAAGGAACTCGAAGCTGCCAGCCCCGGTTCCGTTGCGGAACAAAAAGTGTTCCCGGCAGCGCCCCCTTCCCTTGGCCGGGTTTTTTCCCCAAAGTGACGAGTCGGGGGGCAAAAAGGGGAAGTCTGAATGTATGAATATGCCGTCGCCTGGGAATGGCTGAGTTTCGCCGCCCGCTGGTTCCATGTCATCACGGCGATCGCCTGGATCGGCTCGTCGTTCTATTTCATCGCGCTCGATCTGGGACTGACGAAGCGCCCAAACATGCCCGCCGGCGTCTATGGCGAGGAATGGCAGGTACATGGCGGCGGCTTCTACCACGTCCAGAAATACCTGGTGGCGCCGGCACAGATGCCCGAGCACCTGACCTGGTTCAAATACGAGAGCTATTTCACCTGGATTTCCGGCTTCCTGATGCTCTGCATCGTCTATTACGGCGGCGCCGACCTGTTCCTGATCGACCGCACGGTGATGGATCTCGCGCCCTGGCAGGCGATCGGCCTGTCGCTCGCATCGCTGTCTGTCGGCTGGATCATCTACGACCTGCTCTGCAAGTCGCCGCTGGGGAAAAACACCTGGGGGCTGATGGGCCTGCTCTTCCTGGTGCTGATCCTCATGGCCTGGGGCTATACGCAGGTATTCTCCGGCCGCGCCGCCTTCCTGCATCTCGGTGCGTTTACCGCGACGATCATGTCGGCCAACGTCTTTTTCATCATCATTCCCAACCAGAAGATCGTCGTTGCCGACCTGATCGCGGGGCGCACGCCGGACCCGAAATACGGCGCCATCGCCAAGCAGCGCTCGCTGCACAACAACTACCTGACGCTGCCCGTCATCTTCTTCATGCTGTCGAACCACTATCCGCTGGCATTCGCGACCCATTTCAACTGGGTGATCGCCGCACTGGTCTTCCTGATGGGCGTGACGATAAGGCACTGGTTCAACACCACCCATGCCCGCAAGGGCAAGCCGACCTGGACCTGGCTGGTGACGGTGCTGCTCTTCATCGTCATCATGTGGCTCTCGACCGTTCCGAAGGTGCTGACCGGCGAGACCGAGACCTCGATGACCCCGGTCGCCCAGCAATTCGCCGCCAACGCCCATTTCGGCGCAGCAAGGGACGTGGTGCAGGCGCGCTGTTCCATGTGTCATGCGGCGGAACCTGTTTACGAGGGTGTCAGTTTCACCCCTAAATCCGTCAAGCTGGAAACGGACGCAGAGATTGCCGCCCACGCGCGGGAGATCTATATCCAGGCGGGCCGCAGTCATGCCATGCCGCCCGGCAATGTCACCGCCATCTCGCCGGAAGAACGACGGCTGCTGGTGGCCTGGTACGAAAGCACGATATCCCAATGACCCAGATGCTGATCCGCGGACGGCTGCTTTCCTTCAAGCGCGCTCCGCACTCCCTGACCGACACGGACAGTTACGCCTATGAAAGCGACGGTGCGCTGCTGATCGACGAGGGCAAGATCTCGGTTGCCGGCAGCTACGGAACGGTGAAGGCGATCGCGCCCGAGGGCATCGAGGAAATCGACCACCGCCCACATCTGATCCTGCCCGGATTCATCGACATGCACCTGCATTTTCCGCAGATGCAGGTGATCGCCTCCTATGCCGCCAACCTGCTCGAGTGGCTGAACACCTACACCTTTCCGGAGGAATGCCGGTTCGTCGAAAGCGAGCACGCGGCGCGCATCGCCACATATTTCTATGACGAGCTGCTGCGCCACGGCACCACGACGGCGGTCGCTTATTGCTCCGTCCACAAGACCTCGGCCGACGCCTTCTTTGCCGAAGCGCTGAAGCGCGGCATGTGCATGGTCGGCGGCAAGGTGATGATGGACCGCAACGCGCCGCAGGGCCTGCTCGACACGCCGCAGATGGGTTATGACGAAACGAGAGCCGTGATTGCCGACTGGCACGGCAAGGGCCGCTGCCACGTCGCCATCACGCCGCGCTTCGCGATCACCTCGACGCCCGCCCAGATGAAGGCCGCGCAGGCGCTGGCGCTGGAATTTCCCGACCTGCATATCCAGACGCATCTCTCCGAAAACCACGAGGAGATCCGCTACACGGGCGAACTCTATCCGGACGCCAGGGACTATACCGACATCTACGCCCATTACGGCCTTCTCGGGCCCAAGACCCTGCTCGGCCACGCGATCCATCTCTCCGACCGCGAAGCCGACGTGTTGTCCGAGGCCGGCGCCGTCGCCGTCCACTGCCCGACCTCCAACCTCTTCCTCGGCTCCGGCCTGCTCCCGATGAAATCGCTGATGCGGCGGCAAAAGCCGGTCAGGGTGGCGGTCGCGACCGACATCGGCGGCGGCTCGAGCTATTCGATGCTGCGCACCATGGACGAGGCCTACAAGATCCAGCAGCTCCTCGGCGAGCGCCTGAACCCGCTCGAAAGTTTTTACCTGATGACAAGGGGCAATGCCGAGGCGCTTTCGATGGCGGCACATATCGGCACGCTGGAGCCCGGCACCGATGCCGACCTCGTGGTGCTGAACGGCGCCTCGACGCCCGCCATGCGGCTGCGGATGGAAACGGTGAAGACGCTGGCCGAGGAACTCTTCCTGCTCCAGACCATGGGCGACGACCGCGCCGTGGTCGAGACCTATGTGGCGGGCAGGGCGATGAAGGGCGAGCTGGATCGACCCGCCGTCTGAGGGCATTGCAACCTTCTCGGCCGGGTCAGCGCTTTCTGGCGGCCTTGTAAACTTCGGAGCGCTCGCGCCTGCCGACGGCGACGACCACTACCGTGATCCTCTCGTCCTCGACGCGATAGACCAGCCGATATCCGGGCGACCGCAGTTTGATCTTGTAGTGATCGGCCATGCCATGCAAGGCATCGGCCGGTACGCGCGGATGTGTGAGCCTTTCCGCTAGCTTCTTCTTGAATTGCTCCCGGAGCGTCGCGCCGAGCCTGTCCCATTCCTTGCGGGCGGAGGGTAGAAACTCCAGCCTAAAGGTCATCGAGGCTGACCGGCACGCCCTTTTCCGTCGTCCGCGCCTTTGCGATTTCGGCAAGCGCCTGATCGTCAAGGGCATCGATCATGGCCTCATAGGTGCTGGCGGGCACCATATAGGCCATGATCCGGTTGTGATTGAGGATAGCGACCGCAGCCCCGGAAGCACCCTCTACGATGGCCGTCGGGTTCTTCTTCAGATCGGAGACACTGACGGCGACTTCTGCTTCGACGCGCTGCATAATTCTATCTTTCCCGCCAGTGAATTTGACCTGCTTCAAGTACGAATTTCAGCATCAAATATCATACCTCTCCAGCCAAATCTATGAGGACCAAGCCGACCACTTGTCCGCCGCCGCCTCGACGTCCAGGCTTCTGAAGGGAGTGGCGAGCAGGTGAGCGAGGCGTCTGGCATCGCTGCCCGACGAATGCCTGGACGCACCGCGGGAAACCCGATCATTTTCGGTGACCAGAGCCGAAAATTTATGCTAGTTCCTTGCCCGTCTTGTCTCCCCGCCTTCGAAAGCAATTCGACTGATGTCCAAACCGCTGACCATCGCCGATCTCAAAAACCTTGCCCGCCGTCGCGTGCCAAAGATGTTCTTCGACTATGCCGACAGCGGCGCCTGGACCGAGGGGACCTACAGGGCGAACGAGGAAGACTTCTCCAAGATCAAGCTGCGTCAGCGCGTACTGGTCGACATGACCAACCGCACGCTTGAAACCACGATGATCGGCGAAAAAGCGGCTATGCCCGTGGCGCTGGCGCCGACCGGCATGACCGGCATGCAGCATGCCGACGGTGAAATGCTGGCCGCAAAGGCGGCAGAAGAATTCGGCGTGCCTTTCACGCTGTCGACCATGAGCATCTGCTCGATCGAGGACGTCGCCTCGGTAACCACCAAACCCTTCTGGTTCCAGCTCTACGTGATGAAGGACCGCGGCTTCGTCGAACGGCTGATCGGCCGCGCCAAGGCGGCGAAATGCTCGGCGCTCGTCGTCACCGCCGACCTGCAGATCCTCGGCCAGCGCCACAAGGACCTGCGCAACGGCCTCGCCGCTCCGCCGAAGCCGACGCTCAACGCCGCCCTGCAGCTCGTGACGCGCCCGAGATGGTGCCTGGAAATGCTGGGGACCAAGCGCCGCGGTTTCGGCAATATCGTCGGCCATGCGAGCAATGTTTCGGACCTCTCCTCGCTCGGCGCCTGGACGGCGGAACAGTTCGACCCGCGGCTTTCCTGGGACGATATCCGCTGGATCAAGGACCTCTGGGGCGGCAAGATGATCATCAAGGGAATCCTCGACGAAGAGGACGCGCGCGCCGCCGCCGACACCGGCGCGGATGCGATCATCGTCTCCAACCACGGCGGCCGCCAGCTTGACGGCGCCCCCTCCTCGATCAGCATGCTGCCGAGGATCGTCGAAGCGGTCGGCGACCGGATCGAAGTGCATCTGGATGGCGGCATCCGCTCCGGCCAGGACGTGCTGAAGGCGGTGGCGCTCGGCGCCCGCGGAACCTATATCGGCCGGCCCTTCCTCTACGGCCTCGGCGCCATGGGCAAGGAAGGCGTCACCACGACACTCGAGATCATCCGCAAGGAACTCGACATCACCATGGCGCTGTGCGGCAAGCGCGATGTCCAAGATATCGACCGCAACATCCTCGCCAACATGCCGTTCTGACGACTGCCGAGAGTGGTCGGTGCTGCGATCAGCACCAGCCGCCCTTGCCGGCGCCCGGTCGCCTGGCCAGGCCCTCGTTGACAAGGACATCGGCGAGCGAGCGGCCGTTGCGCGTCACTTCGCGCAGCTTGTGGCCTTCGATCTCGTCCTCGTTGCCTTGCCAGGTGACGAGTTCGAACGGGCCGGAATCCAGGAAGGCGCGCACCCGCAGCTCCGCATCGCTAGCCTTGATCCGCTCCGCCTCGCAGCGCGGCTTCTTGATGTCGGGCACCTCGATGCCGACCAGCCGGATCTTCTGGCCGTGGAACACGAAACGGTCCGCGGCCACGACGCAGTCGTCCTGCTTGGCCGAACCGCACAGATAGAATTTCGCCTGATAGGCGCCGGCGAGGCTCTCGCTGCTCCTTGGCTGTTCGGCGGCCTTCTGCATTTCCTCGATGACCGGCTTGCCGATAGGCGCAGGCGGGATGATCGCGGCGGTGTGGCTCTGATCGGGAGCAGCCGCCGGCTTCGGCGCCATTGGGCGGTGCGACGGCCCGGAACTTGCCTGTACGGGCTTTGCGGGCACCGGTTTTGCGGCAACCTGGACCTGGCTGCCGGACGTCAGGCCTTTGACGAAACGCCGGGCCTCCGCGGAATTCTCATAAAGCGCGATACCGCCGGCCACCAGCGCCAGCGCCCCGAGCCAGGGCCAGAGCGAGGAACCGGAGCCCGACGACCGCTTCGGCGAACTCTTGCGCCGAGAACCGGATTTGCCGCGCGTTTGAGCCATGACGATCTCTCCTGTCGAATCGGAAAGAAGTATCGGGGGGAAGGATTGCCGAAAGGTTTCCGCTCCTTCAGGCAAGGATTGATATTGTGTATGAGTGTGTATAAATTCAGCCGATGAAAAGCGCCGAGGTCATCGCGCTGTTGCGCCGGGATGGTTGGATGGAGGTTGCCCAGAAGGGCAGTCATGTTCAGTTCAAACATCCGCAAAAACCGGGCCGTGTGACCGTGCCCCATCCGAAGCGCGATATTCCGCTCGGCACATTGCGCAGTATCGAGAAACAAGCTGGACTGAAGCTGAGGTGATCATGAGCAACTATATCGGCCTGATCCATAGGGACGCGGAGAGCGACTACGGCGTCTCCTTCCCGGATTTTCCGGGTGTGGTCACCGCCGGCGCGACGCTCGACGAGGCGCGCCATATGGCGGAGGAGGCGCTTGCCCTTCACGTCGAAGGCATGGTCGAGGATGGCGAAACGATCCCGGAACCGTCGAGCCTTGAAAGCGTGATGGCAGATCCGGACAATCGCGACGGTGTGGCGATCCTCGTGACGCTGAAAAGCCAGACAGCCAAGGCCGTCCGCATCAATATCACGCTGCCGGAAGACGTGCTGGAACGGATCGACCGTTTCGCGGCGGATCATGGCCTGTCGCGATCGGGTTTCCTGGCCCGTGCAGCAAGCCACGAGATCGAACGCAGCACCGGCTGAAAACCTACCCCGCCCGGCCGGTCGCCAGCGCCACCGCCCAGTCGGCGCGGCCGTTTTCGGCGGCGAGGCGCGACATCGCCAGGTGATCGTAGGACACGTTGCAGAATTGCGGTGTCCAGCCGGCGGAGGTCTTTTCCAGGATCGCGTAGGACGCCATGGTGTGGCCCGTTTCCACCTTGTGGAAATGCGGCGTATCGTCGTCATAGGCCGGGCAGCCGACGCTGCCGGGATTGACGATCAGCCGGCCATCGGACAGTTGCACCGCCCGCGGAATATGGCTGTGGCCGCAGAGGATCAGCGGCTGCTCGATGCCATCAGCCAGCGCCTCGATCTCCTCCAGCGGCTTCAGGAAGACATGGCCTTCGCTCGATACCTGCTCCAGCCAATAAACGCTGTCCGACTGCGGCGTGGCGTGGCAAAGATAGGCCTCGTCCCGATAAACGGCGCTGAACGGCAGCTTGCGCAGCCATTGCAGATGGCGCGGCGCCAATTGCGAAAAGGCGTGCACTTCCCATGACGGCATGGCGTCAGCCGGGTTTTCGATCAGGTACCGATCATGATTGCCGCGCACCGTCAGCGTCGCCATCGTATCGAGAAGGAGCAGCAGGTCCGCAGTGCGCCCGGCCTCAAGCGGGCCGCTCAGGCAATCGCCGAGATTGACGATTTCGGTAATGCCCTGTGCGTGAATATCGGCAAGCACCGCTTCGAGCGCTACGCAATTCCCGTGGATGTCGGCGATCGCGGCAAAACGCATCAGCTCCCCCGATAGGTGGAATAACCGTAGGGCGAGAGCAGCAGCGGCACATGATAGTGCGCCGTCGTGTCGGAAATGCCGAAACGGATCGGGATCACGTCGAGAAAGGCCGGCTCGGCAAGTGCGACGCCGCGGGCTCGAAGGTAGGCGCCGGCGTGGAAAACCAGTTCGTATTCGCCGGCAAGAAAGGTCTCGCCAACCAGAATCGGCCCGCCATCGACGCGGCCGTCGCTGTTGGTGACGATGGTCTTCAGCCTCTCGCGAGTCTCGCCGTTCAGCCGGTAGAGATCGATCGAAAGCCCCTCCGCAGGCGTACCGCTGGCGGTGTCGAGGACATGGGTGGTGAGACCCGTCATAGGCTTGGCTCCGCGATGAGATACGGGGTCTCGAAGAACGCTTCCTCATAATTTGCGGATGTGTTGTCGCGATCGACGACCAGGAAATCGCTGACGACGCCGATCGCCATCAGGGGATGATGCCACGAATTGGGGAAATAATTGACGCCCTGATGCGGTTGCACGAGAAAGACCTGCGGCTTGCCCGGCCGTCCGCCTTCGTCATCCGAAACGGCAATCAGGAACGGCTGGCCGGAGATCGGCGAAAAGCTCTGGCTGGCGAAAGGATGCCGCTCCATCATGGTGATCGCGTAGGGGAACTGCCGCGGCTTGCTGCGGAAGATACTGAAGATCAGCCGCTCCGGCTCGCCGATCACCACAGGCTCGGCGAGCGCATGATAACGCTCGGTCGTGCCGTCGTTGATCAGCCGCATGGTCGCCGGATCGGCCTCGATGACATCACCAAAGAGCGCGAAGGCTTCCTTTGTGAGGGGCAGGATTTCCAGATATTCGGTCACGTCATTCGCCTTCGATCATTCGGCTTCGTTATTCGCCCTGGGCACGCCAGTTGCGCAGGGAGTCGAGCTGGGACAGAAGCTGCGGCAGCGAGGTTGTCACCGTCTCCAGAACGATGGGAAGCTCCAGCTCGTAATAGTCATGGACGACGAAATTGCGCATGCCCTTCATTTTCGACCACGGAATTTCCGGATGATCGACGGGGAAGTCGGGATGATGCGTCATGATCCTCGCGGCACTCTCGCCGATCAGGATCAACGCCATGCCAACCGCCATCTGCGTGCGAATGTCGCCGAGAAACCTCTCCTGCTCCATCCCCGCCACGAAGTCGCAGGCTTGAAGTGCTGCGGAATGCATCTGGTCGAGATATTCCCTCAGGCGGTCAGCACTCATATGGGAGCCGCTTCCGACAGTATCCGGTCGCGCATCGAGTTGCGGATGCCCCCGGACGTGACGAGATCGACCTTGACCTGAAGCAGCGTTTCGAGCGTGTCCTGCAGCCCGCCGAGATCGAACAGGGTGGTGCCGGGGAGCGCATCGACAAGAATGTCGATATCGCTGTCCGGTCCGTCCTCGCCGCGCGCAACGGAGCCGAAGACACGCGGGTTCGCCGCGTTGAAGCGTGTTGCCGCTTCGCGTATAGCCTCCCGGTTCTTCTCCAGCACTTCCGACGGTCTCATGGCGGCGTCACTCCTGATATCGCCAATATAAGCGACGGAAGGGATCGGGGAAAGAAGCGTCCAAGACCTCAATGTCCCGGAAGCAGCGATTGCAGACGCAGGAGCGCGATCTTTTCCACCTGGGCGGTGGCGGTATCGAATTCCTCTTCGGCCGTGTTGTGGATGCGCTTCTCGAAGGCGGCCAGAATGTCGTCCTTGGTGAGCCCCTTGACCGCGATGATGAAGGGGAAGCCGAATTTTTCCATGTAGGCGGCGTTGAGCTCTGTGAAGCGGGCGTGTTCCTCGGCGCTCAACCGATCGAGCCCCGCGCCTTCCTGTTCCTTCTTGCTGTCCTCGGTCAGTTCGCCGGCGATCGCCAGCTTGCCCGCAAGGTCGGGATGGGCGCGCAGCACGCCGAGGCGTTCCTCGCGGCTTGCCCGCCGGAAGATCGAGGTGAGCGCGTCATGCACGCTCTTGGACGTCAGCGGCACCAGCATCAGGCCGGCGTCGTAGGCGCGTTCGGCGATGAAGGGCGAATGCTCGAACACGCCGCCGAACATCTGGATGAAATCGCCGCGGGCGGTCATAGGGCGCCAGCCGGCTTGTGATGCTCATGCCAGTGCCTGGCGATCTCGATGCGCTGCGGGATCCAGACCTTGTCGTGGCTGAGCACATATTCGATGAAACGCTTCAACGCGGCGGCGCGGCCGGGCCGCCCGACGAGGCGGCAATGGAGGCCGACCGACATCATCTTCGGCACGCCTTCCCTGCCCTCCTGATAAAGCACGTCGAAGGCGTCCTTCAGGTAGGTGAAGAACTGGTCGCCGGTGTTGAACCCCTGCGGCGTCGCAAACCGCATGTCGTTGGTCTCCAGCGTATAGGGGATGATTAGGAACGGTTGCCGGTCAAGACCGGGTACCCAATAGGGCAGATCGTCCGCATAACTGTCGGAGGAATAGAGAAAACCGCCCTCTTCCATGACCAGTTTCAGCGTGTTGTCGGAGGGCTTGCCCTGGTACATGCCGTAGGGCCGCTCGCCGACGAGTTCGGTATGCAGGCGCACGGCTTCGAGGATGTGTTCGCGCTCCTTTGCCTCCGGGAAATCCTTGTATTCCAGCCAGCGGTAGCCGTGGCTGGCGACTTCCCAGCCGGCTTCCTTCATGGCGGCGACCGCTTCCGGGTTGCGGGCCATGGCGAGCGTCACGCCGTAGACGGTGGTCTGCACCTTGAGTTCGGTAAACATCCGAAACAGCCGCCAGAAGCCTGCACGCGAGCCGTATTCGTAGATCGATTCCATGTTGAGGTTGCGCTGGCCTGGCCAGGGGGCAGCGCCGACGATTTCCGACAGCAGGTTTTCCGAGGCCGGATCGCCGTCCATGATCGAGCTCTCGCCACCCTCCTCATAATTGATCACGAACTGGACCGCGACATGGGCGCCGCCCGGCCATTTCGGATCAGGGGTGGAACGGCCGTAGCCGACGAGTTCGCGCGGATAGTCTTTTGCCTGCATGGGTCACCTTCGACGAATGAGGCCGGACGGTAGCGCACCCTTTCCGGCCATGTCGAGATGGAAACGACGCTTAGAGGCCGAGCGCCCGAAGGATCGCGACCGAGGCGACCCCGAGTGCCACGGAAACGAGCATCGGCAGCCGAAGTGCCGCAAAAGCAGTCACCGCGCAGGCCAAGGTTTCAGCGATCCCGGTAGCAAACGCAGTCGGCGCGACGACGGCCATCAGCACGGCGGGCGGAATCGATTCGATCGCCTTGCGGCGGCTGCCTTCAAGGGAAACGTGGCGGATGAGCACGAGGCCGCTCAACCGGGTGAGCGCGGTCGCGGCCGCCATGGTGAGGATGGCAATGAGCGTGGCGAGATCGACAGTCATGGCGTCACCTCGATATCCCGGGATTTGCCGGTCACCAAGGCGGCGGCAAGGCCGGCGATGGCACCTGCGGCGATATACCAGACGCCCGGCACGAAATGTTGGGTGGCGACGGCGGCGGCACCGCTCGCCAGCAGCACGGCGCCGGTTTCCGGTCCCTTCCAGAAGCCCATGACCAGCACGATGAAGACGGCCGGGAAGGCGAAGTCGAGCCCGAGCACCACCGGGTCGCCGAGAAAGGCACCGAGCGCGGCACCAGCCAACCCCGAGAGCACCCAGGCGAGATAGAAGGGCATGGCGAGGCCGGCGAACCAGGCGGGCGTCAGCCGCGCCACCTTGGCCCGGAACTCCGCCATCGCCCAGATTTCGTCGGCGAGGAACAGCATCGAGAGATAGCGCGCCGGCTGGCTGAAAGCCTCCATCCTTGTGCCGAGCGAGGCGCTCATCAGCACGTGGCGAATGTTGACCAGAAGGGCTGCAAAACCGATACCCGTCCAGGAGGCCGGATGGGTCCAGATATCCATCGCCACGAATTGCGAACCGCCTGCAAAGACGAGCGCGCTCATCAGGCCGGCTTCCGCCGGCGACAGGCCTTTAGTCGCCGCCACCGCCCCGAAGACGAGGCCGATCGGGATGACCGCGGCGATCAGCGGCGAGATTGCCCGCATGCCGCTGAGGAAGTCTTGCAGTTTCGTATCGTCGTTCATCCAACAACCTTGATCTAACGTCAGAGCACGTCGCTCCCTCACCCGGCCTCCGCTTCGCTCGGCCACCCTCTCCCCGAGGGAGGAGAGGAGGATTCGAGACGCTGCGGCATATACCTTCTCCCCTCGGGGAGAAGGTGCCGGCAGGCGGATGAGGGGAGGATTAAGGCGACCGACATCTACCGTCTTGAACGAAAGTGATCAGCGAGCCCGGTATTGCCCCGGCGTCAGCCCGGTGCGGGCCTTGAAGTGGCGGGTGAAATGGGCCTGGTCGGCAAAACCGCATTCGAGCGCGATCTCGGCCGGCTGGCCGCCTTCCCTCAACCGCTTGCGGGCCGCACGGATGCGGATATCGGTCAGGAAGGAATGCGGGGTGATGTGGAATTCCTTGCGGAACGCGCGGATGAGGTGGGCGCGGCTGAGACCCGCGACGGTCGCGAGTTCCTCCAGCCCGACATCGGACGCAAAATGCTCGGTGAGGTAGTCGCGGGCCTGGCGCACGGCGGTGCGCTCGGTCGAATCGGCCGGCACGATGATCGAACTGCCGTGGCGACGGAACATTGCGTCGAGCACCAGGAACATCGCTTGGCTGGCTTCGAGCGCGCCTGAACCCTCCTCCAGCGTCCGGTGCGCCTCGTGGAAAGCGTCGGCGAGCGCCTGGTCGTGGAGGAGCTGGATGCCGAAGGCGGGCGTGCCCCGGAAGGGTTTGCCGGTGACGTCTTCGAGTATCTCGCGCAGCAGTGCGACATCCGGATAGATCATCCGGTAGCGATAACCGCCACCCCGCGGCGCCCCGTCATGTGTCTCGCCCGGATTGATCAGGTAGAGCCCGCCCGGCCCGGCGCTTTCGCGACTGCCCTTGATGGTGCAGACCTGCATGCCCTGCTCGATCGCACCGATGCTGAACGTATCATGCGCATGCGGCGCAAATTCGTGGGTGAGAAACGTCGCGCGCAGGCATTCCATGCCGCCGAAGCGATCGTCGCGCCAGAAACGGGTCACCTCTGCCGGCATCAGCGGCATGTGGTCGGTGGCCTGTTCCTGCGAGATATTCTCCATGGGGAGAATATAGCAGATGAGAGCGCGGTCGCTCTTGAACAAAAGTGCGCCGCCGGCACCCAAAATCTCAGGCGATCTTGCGCGCCGCCACTCGTCCCATCGGGTGCAGCGAATGCACCTGGAAGGGCGCGCCGGGCTCCTCCTCGATGAACAGCGCCAGGTTGGCGATCTCGACCGGCTTTTTCAGATAGGGCTCGAAATAATCGCGCAGCGCAATTTCGAAACGCGGCATCTCGACCGGCGACAGCGGGCCGGTCAGGGTCATGTGGAAACGAAATTCGTCCATCACGTAAGGGTGGCCCCAGCGATACAGGTTGGCGAATTGCGGCGCCGAGAGATCGCCTGAATCGCTGCGCTCCAGCTCGGCTTCCGACAGCGGCGTGCGGAAATTGTCAAACTCCTGGACGACGGAAGCGGCGAGGAACCGGGCGGTATCGCACGGGACGACCGGCGCGAGGCCGAAGAAATTGCCGAGCCGGACGACTTCGAGCTTCGGCAGTTCGAACGGGCTGTGGGTGCCGGCAAAGCGCATCAGATGGCGCAGCAGCATCGGCTCGGTGCAGTCGGGTGCCAGCCGGAACGGCGCCTTCAGCGTCGCATGGAAACCGTAGCGACGCGGCAGCGCGGTATTGAAGGCGATGTCGTGGATGCCGATGCCGCGGATCGCCGGCGGCTCCATCGCCTCGCCCGAAAAGGCATTGCGACCGAGCCACTGGGCCGCGGCAAGCGTCAGCGGATCATGCGCCGGAGGCGTGAAATGAATGGCATAGCGCATGCGTCACCTTCTGAACGTCCTTTTCAGCAACCCCGTGTTTTACGCATTGCTCAACAATCCCTGCGTGGGGGTTAAGTGATTTGCGTGACAGAATAACGACGCGAAGGAGCGAAAGTTCGCGTTTAACGCGAGGCGACGGCAAGGTGATTGGCGAGCGTGAACGACGCCGGAAGCCGCATTTCCCGGCCGTTCAGGGCGTTGAGGGCAGCATCGGCCAACCTGTGCGCGATACCGAAGCTCACCTTGAAACCACCCGTGAGCGCGATCACTCGGGCGTGATCGGGGTGTGCGCCGACCATTGGATCGCGGTCGATCGCCTTCGGCCGCAATCCCGCCCAGCGTTCAACGACCGGGGCCTGGGCCAAGGCCGGCACCAGCGCCCGGGCGCGCGCGATCAGCTCGTCCAGCTGGGAATCGGTCGAGGACGGGTCGCCGAATACATCCTCGCTGGTGCTGCCGACCGCGACGTGACCGCCCTCATGGGCGACCACATAAAGGCCGTTCAGGAAGATCACCGGCAAGGCGGGGTCGATATCGGCCTTGAGGAGCGCTGCCTGCCCTTTGACCGCTTGGCCGATCGCATGGTTCAGCGGCGGCGAGATGCCCTGAAGCAGGGGGAAGGACCGGTAGCCGGCCGAGACGATGCAGTGACCGAAGGCGACGCTTTCGCCGCCACGGAATATAATCCTATTCGCGACTGGATCGATCGCCTCCGCTTCGATGCCTTCCACGATCTGCACATTGCTGGCCGTCCGCAGATAAGCGACGAGCGCCGAGACGAGGCCGCGCGGCGAAACCCGGGCGGCAAACGTGTCATGCACCAGTCCGGCACCCGCGAAGGAGGCATCCGGCCATCCTTTTTGCGGCGGGCGGTCGAGCACATGCCAATGGAAACGGCGGTCGCCGCGCCGCCAGCAGGCTTCCGCATCGGCCGAGTGCCCGAGCGCGATCTTCCGTAAGTGCGGCTTCGGCAGCGGGATCAGCCGGCCGGAGCGGCGGTAGCCGCAGACGACGCCGGTCTCGGCTTCGAGCTCGCTGATCTCGTCTTCCAGCGATAGAAGTGCATCGAACTGGAACTGTTTCTTGTCGTTCCACTTGTCCGGCATGTGCGGCATCAGGGCGCCGAGCAGCCCGCCGCTCGCCGCCTGCCCCAGCGGGCCAGCATCGACAAGCAGGGTATTGATACCGAGCCGCTCGGCCTTGACCGCCGCCCAGAGGCCCATGATGCCGCCGCCGAGGATGACGAGATCGGCGGAGGGTGGGAGAGCATGAGATTGACCGCCGAAGCCGGCAGGATTATCCGCATGTCCCATGAGCGACCGTGATCCTGAAATTCGTGTGACCGAAAGCCAGACCTTGGACTGGCATGACGGCGATATGCCCTATTCGCAAAAGTTTGGCGATCACTTTTATTGCCGCACCGACGGTCGGCTGGAATGTGGCCACACGTTTCTGGCCGGCAATGGCCTGCCGGAGCGCTGGGGCCTGCCTGAGCGCTGGGAAAGGCACCGGCCTTTTCGGATCGGCGAACTCGGCTTCGGCACCGGGTTGAACTTCTGCGAGACCTGGCGGCAGTGGAAGCTTGTCCGCCGCACAGGCGCGAAGCTTCATTTCACCTCGTTCGAGCTTTACCCGATGCAGCGTGACGAGATCGACCGGGCGCTCGCCCGCTGGCCGGAGATCGATGCGGAACGGCAGGCGCTGATCGAGGCCTGGCCGGACAAACCCGCTGGCCACGTCGTGATCGACGCTGACGCCGAGACCCGGTTGACGGTCGTCTGCGGCCCTGCGTTCGAAGGCGTCTCGGTGGCGGAGGCCGATTTCGACGCCTGGTTCCTCGACGGTTTCGCGCCGTCGCGCAATCCGGAGATGTGGTCGCCGGAAATCATGCAGGCGATCTACAACAAGACCTTATCAGGCGGCACGTTCGGCACCTATGCGGCCGCCGGCTTCGTGCGGCGGAACCTGCAGGCCGCCGGTTTCACGGTCGAACGGCGGGCCGGCTTTGCTGGCAAGCGCGAGATGTTGTGCGGCATAAAACCGGCGCCCTGATCGGCTCCGCCCAACGCAAAACAGCCGGCCCTGAGACCGGCTGCCATCCATCATGTCGCGCGCCACCTATTGGCAGACGCGCAGGCTTTCCATGTGCCAGCCGCCGTCATAGGCGTTGCGGACGCGGCGGTCCTCGAACCAGCAGCGCGGCCGAGGCGGCGGTGGCGGATCGATGTAGCGCGGCCCGCCGTCATTGGCGAGAGCGCCGCCGATCAGGCCGCCTATGACGCCGGCCGCCAGGCCCCCGGCGATTATGGCGCCGTCGTTGTTACGATGTCTGCGGCGGAGGCGGAGGACCACGGCGATCGTATCGGTCGTATCGATCGTATCGGTCGTAGTGTCTGTCCCATTGCTGGGCCGCTGCTTCACCGGCGGGTACCACGATGCTAGTGCAGGTGGCCGCCAGGATCAGCGCCGAGACAATTATCTTCTTCATCACAAGCGTCTCCGTTTCCACCGAGCGCCTGCGAGCGGCAGGAAAAGGCCCGATATTCCCGGACAATGCACATGCCCTGCTTAACGCTCCCTGAACGGAAAACCGCCCGCGGCAGAAAGCCTGTGACAGGATCGACCAGCTCTGCGGAAGCGGAGCCGCCGCGCAAGGTTTCGCTTCGTCCCAACCAGCGGCGGACCTGGTTGTCGCTCCATAGCGGCGAAACGCGCGCATGCCGCTCCCGATCGAGCGCGGACCACCCCCCACGTCCCTGGAATTACAAAATACGTATCAGCCAGTACTTCTCGTCATTCATTGTTGGGCCTTCCCGTCCGCGTAGCGCCTTCATACTTTTACGTGAAAATTGTCGCCGCATACACGGGATTGGAGCATTAGATGAACTTCATGGACTCCCACCATATTCATGTCCTCGGCGGTCAATATGCGGTGTCCGCCGATCCCGATATGATACTGATGACCGTTCTCGGCTCCTGCGTCTCGGCCTGCATCTATGATACGGTCACCAATATCGGAGGGATGAATCATTTCATCCTGCCGACGTGTGGCGGACTGGATATCGCTGAACGCCCGGAACGTTATGGTGATCTGGCCATGCGGACGCTGGTCGACGATCTTTATGGTTTCGGTGCCGAACGCCGAAATCTCAGGGCCAAGCTCTTTGGCGGCCGCACGCGAAAGTCGAGCGGCTACGATCCGGGCTCTCTCAATTCCGCATTCGCCAGGCGGTTCCTTCTGGAAGAGGGCATCAAGCTTGTCGACACCAGCCTCGGCGACGATCTGGCGCGCTGGATCACGTTTCAACCGACGACAGGCAAGGTGCAGATGAGGATTACCGACACCATGCCCGCTCCCTCGGTTGCCGGGGCGGCGCGGGAAAGGCGATATTGAAAGGGTTGGATACGTCCTGCCCGCTCAGCTTGAAACGGAACTCACGATCGCGCCGCCGAGCCAGTTGCGGACCTTGGCTTCCAGTGCCTCCGGGCTGATCGGCTTGGAAAGATAATCGTCCATGCCGACCTGGAAGCAGAGTTCGCGGTCGCTTTCCAGCGCATGCGCCGTGACGCCGATGATCGGGGTGTGGGTTCCCGTCTCCTGTTCGAGCTCGCGGATCTTCTGGGTCGCCTGATGCCCGTTCATGATCGGCATCGAGACGTCCATGATGATGACAGCCGGATCGTGCTTTTTCCACGCCTCGACCGCTTCCGCTCCGTTCTTGACGATCTGGAACAGCCAGCCGGTGGTCTGCAGGATCTGGGTGAAGACGATCTGGTTGACCTCGTTGTCCTCGGCGACCAGCACGTCAAGCGTCGGCGCCGCCTGCATGGGCGGCGTGGAGACGAGCGCCGCCGGCTGTTCGGCAACCACCGGCGTCGAAGCAACCAGAGTGGGTGCGGCAACCGGCGCGAGGGTCCGCACTGTGGCCTGAGGGCGAGCAGCCGCCTGCCCCGCTTCGACCGCCCGCCGCTTGGTGCGGATCGAGCGGACGACGTCGATGATCGTGCTGCGCAGCAGATTGGCGCGGGCCGGCTTCATCAGATGGGCCTGGACGTTGAGCGCGGCAAACATGCTGTCGTCGCCGGCCATGTCCATGGAGGTCAGGAAAACCACGCCGGTGCCGTCGAAGCGCACGTCGCGCCTGAGGTGCTTTGCGAAATCGAGCCCGTTCATCTCGGGCATGTGGTAGTCGAGCACGATCGCGTCGACGGTGACGCCAATACGGGCGGCTTCGTTGAGGATCGCCAGACCCTCGGCGCCGCTCTCGGCTGCGACCGTATCGAAGCCCCACATGGTGAGCTGCTCGTTGAGGATACGGCGGTTGACCGCATTGTCGTCGACGACGAGGATGCGGGCGCCGCTCGTGTTGATCGGCAGGCTGGTGAGCACATTGCGTTCGCTGACCACCTCGAACGGCAGATGCACGGTGAAGACCGAGCCCCGTCCGACTTCGCTGGTCACGTCGATATAGCCGCCGAAGAGTTCGGTGAGGCCGGCGGTAATCGCAAGCCCCAGGCCGGTGCCTTCGTGGCGGCGCGTCGAGGACGTATCGACCTGCGAGAATTTCTCGAAGACCGACTTCAGTTTCTCTTCGGGAATGCCGAGCCCGGTATCCTCGATGCGGATCGACAGCATCATCTCGCCGGGACCCTTTGCCTCCGACCTCAGGTCGATGAAGACATGCCCCTTTTCGGTGAATTTCACCGCGTTGCCGACGAGGTTGGTGATGATCTGGCGGAAACGCCCCGCGTCGCCCATTACCGTCTCGCGGATCGAGACGTCGCCGCGCACGATGAGTTCGATATCCTTCTCGGCGGCCGATGACGACAGAAGCGTCGCCACGTCCTCGATCGCCTCGACCGGGTCGAACGGCGCCTTGCGCAACGTCATTTGCCCGGCATCGATCTTGGAGAAGTCGAGAATGTCGTTGATGATCGTCAGGAGCGCGTTGCCCGACTTGACGATGATATCGATGAAAGTCTTCTGGCGGGTGTCGAGATTGGACTTGGCGAGCAGTTCGGCCATGCCGAGCACGCCGTTCATCGGCGTGCGGATCTCGTGGCTCATGTTGGCGAGGAATTCCGACTTCGCCCGGTCGGCGGCCTCGGCGCGGTGCAGGAGGCGGGTCAGTTCCTCCTCGCGGCTCTTCATTTCGGTAACGTCGGTGAACACCGCCAGCCAATGGTCGCTGCCGGTAAGCTTGGCCTCGACATGGATCCACTTGCGGCCTTCGACGCGGAAAGCGGCAAATACCGGCTTGCCGGCTGCGACATTGTCTTCCCAGGCCTTGAGGGTCGCCGCCGCCTCCTCGGGCGTGCCGAGATCGCCGCGCTCGACGCAATGGCGGAACAGATCGCGCCACAGGCCTCCGGCGCGCACCTTCGCGGCCGGTATGTCGAGCATGGCCGGCAGCGCATCGTTGGAGAAGATGATCTCACCGTCATGCAGGATGAGCAGCCCTTGAGACATCGCGCTCGTCGCGTCGCGCATCAGCGCGCCATGGGTTTCGAGCGCCGCACGGGCCTCCTGGATCTCCTGCTCGCGCTTTCGGACAGCCGTGATGTCCATGTAGCTCAGCAGGATCTTTCCGCCGGAAAGCTGGGTGCCGGAAATGACGATCACCAGACCGGTGCGGCTTTTCACCTCGATCGGCGGCCGCTCCTGGCCATCGGTCAAGGCGGCGATGCGCTCCTGGTAGATTTCCTCGAAGCTGCTCGTCGAGCCGCTATAGATGCCATGGTCGAAATTGACCTTGAGGAAGTCCCGGTAGGAACGGCCGGGCAGATCGAACTGCTCTCCGGCATCCCAGAAGGAATAGAAGGCCGGGTTGGCGTATTCGAACAGGAACTGCTCGTCGAGGATCGCCACGCCGACGGGCATGGTGTGCAGGATCGTCTGCAGATCCTTGCCCATCTTCTCCGCCTTGTTCTGCGCCTCCTTTATGCGGGAGACGTCCATGCGCGAGCCGACGAGGTTGTGGGCGCCGTCATTGGTGGTCACCCGGCGCAAATGCGTGATGACCGGGACAACTGTTCCGTCGGGAAAGGTGATGTCCTCCGACTTCTCGATGTCCTCGCCTGTCATTACCCGGTCGTTCTCGACACGGAAACGATCGGCCGCGTCGGGGAACATTTCCATTTCGGTCTTGCCGAGAAAATGGCTCCTGGGCTTGCCGAGCATCGCCTCGTAGGCGGCATTGGCATAGGTGAGCTGGCGGTCGCTGTTTCGCACGAACACGGGCACCGGCAGATCTTCGAGGACCGCGCGGAACAGGTCCGTCTCCGAGACATGGGTGCGCAGGAGCATTTCCTGCTCCTTGAATTCGGTCACGTCGTGGCGGATGGCGATCAGCAGGCCGTTTTCGAGGCGCTTGTTGATGCTCCGCAGCCAGCGCCCGTCGGAAAGCTGGTCGGTGCTTTCGGAATAGGGAAGCTCGAACGGCTTCATCCGCTCGGCGATCCATGCGTCCTTGCTCGGCGCATCGGGACCGAAACTCGCCGGCGACACGCGCTGGCGGCGATCATAGGCAAATCCGAGGATATCCTGGAGGGTGATCCCCGGCTGGATATCGATCGAGATCGACGCAAAATGGTTGATGAGCTGGGAATTGCAGTAGAGCAGGACGTTGTGCTTGTCGTAGATGCCGATACCCATTTCGAGCATGTCGAGGGCATCGTCGAGAAGCGCATTGTTGAACGGCGAGAACGGCGCGATGGGCCTTGCACCGGTGATCGAGGTGCCGGCAACCGGGGTGACCAGCTTCGGTCCGAACCCGGCATCAATGCCCGGAACCGCTGCAAACGTGCCGAACAGATAGGTGTGGTCGTCTTCCGTGAGGAAACGTTCGATATGGATCTCATGGCGGACGACGCCCGAGCGGTCGAAGCAGAGCGCCGTCTCGTCGGTGCCGAAGACGATCGCCCGGCATTCCTTTTCCTTGCGGTCGGCATCTTCCGGCGCGCCTGCAAGGCCGCGGCTGGTATTGCCGGCAAAATCGCTCGGATGCATGCCGAAAAGGCGCGCATAGGCGGCGTTCACCGCCACGTAGATGAGGGCGCTGTCCTTGATGAAGGCGGGCTCGGCGAGATCGTTGATCCGCTCGCACGCCGTTTTCAAGAGTTCGCTTTCCGTGTCCACCTTCCCCCGCTCCTTCGTGCCGGCCGATATCCGGCTCGATTCGTTTGTCTCCCAATCGACTGATAACACCATAGCGAGTGTTAATATCGTGTTGTTGAAACGGTACGACTTATCATCTTTGGCATTTGTCAATCGGAAGCTCGGGCCTTCTGCTGAAAATACAGCCCTAGGTCGAGTGCCGACATTGGACGCCCGCGGTTCGGATGAAAGCTGTCGCGGATCGATCGGGAAGGAGAATCGAAGGCTTGGCCGATTTTGCACCGCCAAATCTTTGCCATGAGAATGCCACGATCTCGCCATGATCTCCATTGGCGATTGCTCAGGCTTGACGAAAATCAACCGAAAGCCGCATGAAGCTGAACGTCCGTTCAGACTATCGGGAAATCGTCTTCATCAATCCGCCGCCTTTGCGCGCCACGATTTCTGCACCCCTTGAGGACAAAAAGGGAAAGGAAAAGAACATGTCGGCACTGAAGAAGACGATATCACTCGGCCTCGTCGCACTGTCCGTAGCGGGCGCCCTGACGGTGACCGCTCCTGCGGCTGAAGCCCGCGACCGCCATCGCGACGTCTGGCCTGGCGTGGCGGCTGGCCTTGCCGGCGGCATCATCGGCGGCGCGATCGTCGCCGGATCGCAGCGGCCGGCCTATGCCGAGCCTGAATATGTGGAGCCGGAATACGACTATGCTCCCCCGCCCCCGCCGCCCGTTTATTACCGCCGCGCCTATTACCGCGACTACCCGCCGGTCTGCGAGCTCGAATGGCGCCGCAACCGCTATGGCGAACCCTATCGCGTCGAAGTCTGCTCGCGCTGATCCGCAAGGCTGATCGCATATCCTAAAAGGCCTGTTTCCGCCGCCGGCGGAGGCAGGCCTTTTGCTGTGGTGGAGACATTCTGAGCGCCGCGTCTGCCTCGGCGGGGAAGCCGCTCCATTTCGCGATTGCGAAACATCTGCTTGACTTTTGCCCGGAAAACCACCAAATGCGCTTCAGCTTTCACCTTCCGGCCGCCGCGTGAGTTGGCCCCGCGTCATTAAAGACACCGCGAAGAAGGAACAAGGCGCACAGATAGATCGCCCTCGATCCCGGAGGGTTTAAGCGCTGGAGAGCAATTTCCAACTTGCAAGTTCCCACTTCACGCGGGGTTCTTGACGCCAAAGGCAGACCGGACGGCATGGTGCCAGTCCGGCGATACGCTTTTGGCGCCCCGAAAAGGTATTCGACTTGACGAATTTCCACGAGCTTGGTCTGTCCAAGCAGACCGTAGCCACTCTGTTTGCGCTCGGTTACGAAACGCCGACCCCGATCCAGGCCCAGGCCATCCCCCAGCTTCTCGAAGGCCGCGACATGATCGGCCTTGCTCAGACCGGCACCGGCAAGACCGCCGCATTCGGTCTCCCGATCATCGAAATGCTTGCCAAGGACCCGAAGCGTCCTGACAACCGCACCACCCGTACGCTCATCCTCGCTCCGACCCGCGAACTGGTCAACCAGATCGCCGCCAGCCTGAAGAGCTACGTGCGCGGCACGCCGATGAAGATCAACGCCGTCGTTGGCGGCGCCTCTATCAACAAGCAGCAGCTGCAGCTCGAAAAGGGCACCGACATTCTCGTCGCCACCCCGGGCCGCCTGCTTGACCTGATCGCCCGCCGTGCCATCGGCCTGACCGCGGTTCGTTACCTCGTTCTCGACGAAGCCGACCAGATGCTCGATCTCGGCTTCATCCACGATCTGCGCAAGATTTCCAAGATGGTGCCGAACAAGCGCCAGACCCTGCTCTTCTCGGCCACCATGCCGAAGGCGATCGCAGATCTTGCCTCCGACTTCCTCAAGGATCCGGTTCAGGTCTCGGTCACGCCTCCGGGCAAGGCTGCCGACAAGGTCGAACAGTTCGTTCACTTCGTGGTCGGCAAGAACGACAAGACGGACCTTCTGAAGAAGTCGCTCGAAGAAAACCCGACCGGCCGTGCCATGGTCTTCCTGCGCACCAAGCACGGCGCCGAGAAGCTCTCCAAGCATCTCGAGCATATCGGCTTCAAGGTCGCCTCGATCCACGGCAACAAGAGCCAGGGCCAGCGCGAACGCGCCCTCAAGGCCTTCCGCGACAACGAGATCCGCGTTCTGGTCGCCACCGACGTTGCTGCCCGCGGCATCGACATTCCCGGCGTTACCCACGTCTTCAACTACGATCTCCCGGAAGTACCGGACGCCTATGTTCACCGCATCGGCCGTACCGCACGTGCCGGTCGTGACGGCATCGCGATCGCCTTCTGCGCTCCCGACGAAGCGCGCCTGCTGCGCGACATCGAGCGCCTGATGAACATCGAGATCACCACCGCATCCGGCGAACGCCCCGAAGGCGGCCGCCAGCCACGCGGCGGAGCCGGCAACAACAACCGTGGCGGCGCGGCCAAAAGCGGCCGTGGCGGCAACGGCCAGGCACGCGGCAACGGCGAAGGCCGTCCCGAGCGCCGCGACCGTCCGGCCCGCAAGCCGTTCTTTGCAGCAGAAGGTGCCGAGGGCGGCGACCGTCCCCAGCGTCCGGCTCGTCCCCATGGTGATCGCCCGCAGCGCGACAACCGTCGCAACGACGATTTCCGCGGCCAGCGCCGCGGTGAGGACGCTCCGCGCCCGGAAGTCGACAACGACCTGACGACCACGTCGGATTTCCGCCCGGCCAAGAAGCAGTTCGGTCCCCAGAACGGCGAAGGCCGCCCGGCGCGCACCGAGCCCCGCAAGGAACACCGCAAGGGCGGCAATGGGGCTCAGAACCCCCATGCCGCACACGGCGCCCATGAGCCTGCTGCCCAGCGCAACAACCGCGGCCCGCGCGTCGAAGCCGCCCGGCCGGCCGCTGGCGGCAACGGAGGCCCGGTAAAGTTCGGCAACGACAACCGCTCCGGCCAGCAGGGCCGCACACGCCGCCCGGCGTAAGGGGAAACCCTGCCTGAGAAAACAAAGCCAAGAGGCCGCTCGCGCGGCCTCTTTTTTTGTCATTTGACCGCAGCGTTCCCGCCGTCCGCATAGAGCGCGGACCCTGCCACGAAGCTCGCCATAGGGCTCGCCAGGAAAAGTGCGGCCCGGGCGATTTCCTCAGGCTGGGCGATGCGCTTGAGGGCATGCAGGCCCGCCGCCCATTCCTTTTGCGCCGCGTCGCCCGCCATCGGGGTGTCCGTGCCGCCCGGCAGCAGCGCATTGGCGCGTATGCCGCGCGCTCCGTAGTCGGCGGTGATCCCTTTCACCAGACCCATGATCCCGGCCTTCGATGCGCCATAGGTCCCCATGCCGGGGATGCCGACGCTGGTGCCGACGAAGGTGGAGGTGAAGATGATCGACCCGCCGCCGCGCTCAAGCATCGCCGGGATCTGCAAGCGGGCGCCGAGGAAGGCACTCGTGAGGTTCATGGCCAAGGTATGCTGCCACTCCTCCAGTGCCACCTCGCCCAGCGGCTTGTAGGGCCCGACCGTGCCGGCATTGTTCAGAGCGATGTCGAGACCGCCGAACCGGCCAAGCGCCGCTTCGAGCAATGTCCGGTGGGTTTCCTCGTCCGCGACATCGCCTGCCACGGCGACCGCACGGCCGCCGGCCGCCTCGATCTCGGAAACAAGCTTCTGCAATTCCGCCTCGCCCCGCGCATTGGCTACGACGGCAGCCCCTTCCCGGGCGAAGAGAAGGGCCGCGGCCCGGCCGATGCCGCTTGATGCGCCGGTAACGATGGCCACTTTGTCGGTTAGCATGATGTACCTCCTGTTGGTTACATCCGCTGTCTAAGGCCGCCCGTTTCGCATCGACACCCGATTCCTGACCGAGTGAAAAACTCCCTCAGGCCTTTCGGTTCACCATGTAGACGCCCGCCACCACGATCACCGTGCCGACGATCATCGGCAGGGTCAGCGGCTCCCCGAACAGGATGGCCGCCTCGATCGCCACCACCGGCGGCATCAGGTAGATGAGCGAGGCGGCGCGGGACACCTGGCCGCGGCGGATGAGGTAGAGCAGCAGACCGACGGCGCCCATCGACAGACCGAGGACCGACCAGGCCATGGCGAAGATCGCCTCATGCGTCCAGTCGAAGCGCAGGTTTTCAAGGCTGAGCGCCAGCGGGATGGTGACGATCAGCGCGCCGACGAATTGCAGCGTGGCGATCGAGAACAGGTCGCCCTCCTGCAGGTGCCGCTTCTGATAGAGCGTGCCGTAGGTGACCGACGTCATGGCGACGAGATTGATCAGCACCGGAACCGCAAGTCCGGCCAGTCCGCGCCCGAAGAGGTCGAGAAGCTGCGGCGAGATCGCGATCAGGATGCCGGCAAACCCGAGCGCCAGCCCGACCTTCTGCAAGGGCTTGAGGCGCTCACCGAGGAAAAGCGGCGCGACCATGGCGGTCAGCAGCGGCTGCAGCCCGGCGATGATGCCGGAAAGGCCGGCCGGCACGCCCTGTCCGATCGCATACCAGACGCCGGCGAGATAGAGCCCGTGCAGGAAAACGCCCGAGAACATCGCATGGCCGAGCTGGGCCCGGCTCTTCGGCCACTTGGCCCGCGTGATCAGGCAGACCGCGAAAAACGCCATGGCGGCAAGCGCGTGCCGTCCGGCCAGGAACGTCAGGGGATCGGCATGCACCGCCGCATATTTCGCGACGATCCAGCCCGTGGACCAGAGGAGGACGAAGAGGGCCGGAGCCAGGCGGTCGAGCATGATGGGGATGTCCGGCGGAGATTTCGGCAGCGGCCGTTTTCATGGAAGCCGCCTGCTTATTCCCACCCCGTTTCATCGTCAAAGCAGAAAAACTGATGATTGCGATGAGCAGCGCTTGAACAATGCTTGGACACCACTTGGGGCAGATGATGTTTTTCAAGGCAGGAGGCTTATTCACCTCCTCCTAAAATAGGATGCTTGCCGAGCGCTAGAATCAGCGCATTTACTGACGGGTGGGGCCTGGAGCCTGTATTTTTTGACGCGCAGAATTCTTTTCCGCGAATTGCGCACAGTTCTTGCATTGCCTGCACCGTTGTACTCTTATGGCCAAAAAAGGGGAATGCGCCTTTGGCATTTGATGAAATGTTGACTGCGGAAAACCTTCCGCGACCGCCATACAAGACCTACCACGAATGGTATGCCAGTCAGGACGCTGCGCACCTGATCCGCAAAACCCAAGACGCGGAAAACATATTCAGAAAGACAGGCATCACATTCGCGGTCTATGGACACGCAGACAGTTCCGAAAAGCTCATCCCCTTCGACATCATTCCCCGCATCATCTCGGCTCGTGAATGGCGCAAGCTTGCGCAGGGCATCGAGCAGCGGGTTCTGGCGCTCAACGCCTTCCTCGACGACATCTACCACAAGCAGGAGATCATCAAGGCCGGCCGCATTCCCCGCGCGCTGATCGAGAGGAACGTCACCTTCCTTCCCGAAATGATCGGCTTCAAGCCGCCCGGCGGCGTCTACACCCATATCGTCGGCACCGACATCGTGCGCACCGGCGAGGACCAGTTCTACGTGCTGGAAGACAATGCCCGCACGCCGTCCGGAGTTTCCTACATGCTGGAAAACCGGGAAACGATGATGCAGATGTTCCCTGAACTGTTTGCGCTGAACAAGGTGCAGCGGGTCGAGGACTATCCACGGCTGCTGCGCCAGTCGCTCGCCTCGCTTGCCCCTCCCGGCTGCAAGGGCCGGCCACGCGTCGCGGTGCTGACGCCCGGCATCTTCAACTCGGCCTATTACGAACACTCGTTCCTCGCCGACCAGATGGGCGTCGAGCTCGTCGAGGGCGGCGATCTGCGCGTCATCGACGGCCGCGTCAAGATGCGCACCACAAGGGGTTACGAGGCGATCGATGTGCTCTACCGCCGCGTCGACGACGACTACCTCGATCCGATGACCTTTCGCGCGGATTCGGCACTCGGCATTCCAGGCATCATGGACGTCTACCGGGCCGGCAACATCACCATCGCCAATGCCCCCGGCACCGGCATCTGCGACGACAAGGCGATCTATTCCTACATGCCGGAGATCGTCGAGTTCTACACGGGCCGCAAGGCGCTGCTCGAAAACGTGCCGACCTGGCGCTGTTCCGAGCCCGACAGCCTCAAATATGTGCTGGAGCACATCGAGGAACTGGTCATCAAGGAAGTGCACGGTTCGGGCGGCTACGGCATGCTGGTCGGCCCGACGGCCAGCAAGAAGGAGCGCACCGACTTCGCCGAGAAGCTGGCGGCCAGGCCTGACAACTACATCGCCCAGCCGACGCTGGCGCTGTCCACCGTGCCGATCTTCGTCAACAAGGGGATTGCCCCCCGTCACGTCGACCTGCGCCCCTATGTGCTGGTTTCCGACAAGGTGAAGATCATCCCCGGCGGCTTGACCCGCGTGGCCCTGAAACAGGGTTCGCTGGTGGTCAATTCCAGCCAGGGCGGCGGCACCAAGGACACCTGGGTACTGGAAGATTGAGGTCGTAGATACATGCTCGGAAGAACTGCAAACGGCCTTTACTGGATGTTCCGCTACATCGAGCGGGCGGAGAATATCGCTCGCCTCGTCGACGCCGGCCTGCGCGTATCGCTGACCCGCGCCGGCTCCTCCGACGAGGATTGGCACGGCGTGCTCGAAAGCGCCGGCGTGCGCGAAGCCTATTCGGAAGTGCACGCCGAACTGACAGCGGCGGACGCCATCGATTACCTGCTGCGCGACACATCGAACCCGTCGAGCGTCATGTCTTGCATCGAATTCGGGCGCAACAACGCCCGCATGGTGCGCACCGCGCTGACCCGCGAAACCTGGGAGGCGACCAACGAATGCTGGATCGACCTGAAGGCCCGGCTTTCCCGCAAGGTGAAGCAGACCGACCTGCCGGAACTGATCGACGTCATCAAGCACCGCTGCGGCCTGATCCGCGGCGCCTTCCACGGCTCGATGCTGAGAAACGACCTCTACAACTTCTCGCGCATCGGCACCTTCATCGAGCGCGCCGACAACACCAGCCGCATTCTCGACGTGAAATATTACGTGCTTCTGCCGGCGATCAGCCAGGTCGGATCGAAGCTCGACAACTACCAATGGGAATCGATTCTGCGCTCGGTCTCGGCCCACCGTTCCTACGGCTGGGTCTATGACGGCGAATATCAATCCGCCAACATCGCCGACTTCCTCATCCTGAAAGTCCAGATGCCGCGCTCGCTGGCTTACTGTTACGAGAAGATCACCAGCAATCTCGATTATCTGGCACAGACCTATGATGAGCGGCTGAAGGCGCACGAGACGGCGGCGGCGATCCGCTCGACGCTGAAGCGTGGCTCCATTTCCGACATCATGGACCAGGGCCTGCACGAATTCCTGGAGGATTTCGTCAGCCGCAACAACCAGCTCAGCGCCGAAATCTCCGAAGGCTACCGCTTTTATCAGTAGGCCCAACAGGCACAGGATTTACCGCACATGCGGCTGAAGATCTCCCATACGACCGAATATCTCTACGACGAGCCGGTGCCCTATTCGCTGCAGCGGCTCAGGCTGACGCCGACCGACGGTCCCGGCCAGAAGGTCATCAACTGGTCGATCACCGTCGATGGCGCCAAGATCGAGGCGGGTTATGCCGACCAGTTCGGCAACCGTGTCGAGCTGGTCTCCACCGAGGGCACCGAACACATGATCCGCATCGTCGCCTCCGGCGAGGTGGAGACCCTCGACCGCGCCGGCGTGTTCGGCCCGCATCAGGGTTTCTGCCCGCTCTGGCTGTTCCTGCGCGAGACGGCGCTGACCAAGCCGGGCAAGCTCATCCGCGAACTCGCCAAAAGCCTGAAGGGCGACAGCGAGCTTGCAAAAATGCACGCGCTGATGGAAACGATCCATGAGACCGTTGCCTATGTGCCGGGTGCGACCGGCACCGAGACGACCGCCGAACAGGCGCTCGAGGCAAAGACCGGCGTCTGCCAGGACCATACCCATATCTTCATCACTGCCGCCCGCCTGCTGGATATCCCGGCGCGCTACATTTCCGGCTACCTGCTGATGGAAGGCGAGACCGAACAGGCCGCCACCCATGCCTGGGCGGAAGTGCATCTACCGGGCCTCGGCTGGGTCGGCTTCGACACGTCGAACAAGATCTGCCCGAACGACAGTTACGTGCGGGTCGCCTCCGGCCTCTGCTACCGCGACTGCGCCCCCGTCTCCGGCATGCGCCTCGGCCCGGCCGGCGAAAACCTCAAGGTCTCGCTGACGGTGGCGCAAACCCAAAGCCAGCAGGGCCAGACGCAATCCCAGGGGTGACGGACGCGCAACAACCGGGGACGCCATAGCAGGCGTTCTCGGCCGACCGTAAATCACCGGCTCACACCGTTGTGCGGCGCAATGGTTTCTTAACCACGCACCGTGTTCCCGATTTCACAAACAGTTCAAGGGTTGAAGATTCCGGCGGCGGCAATCTATGCTGCATTGCGGCATGGACTATTGCTGCCTACGATGCGCGGGGCTGCGGGTTACCGAAACGCATGGCAAATGTCATGCCCGAATGAGGATACCAGATGCTTGAGACGTCCAAGACCAAGCCGCAGGATCTCGAATCGATCGCGCGCCATGGCGGAACTTTCCGGCGAATGGCCGCACGCCTGCCCACCTATTTCACCGACCTGCGGGAAAACCCGGCTTGGCTTCCGATGTTCCTTTTGGCCCGGACAATTCCGTTCAGGCGGGCGCATTGGCTGACCGCCAAGCCCGTCTCGAAGTCCGCGCAGCGGCAAACATCGATGTTCGGCGATATCGAAGCCGATATGGTCGCCGACGAACTCAGACAGAACGGGATCTTCACCGGCCTTGTCCTTCCCGATGCGATTCGACAGGAGATCGCCCGTTTTGCATCCGAAACCCCTTGTTTCGGCAATTTCGAGCGGAAACTCGAATTCCGTGCCGGCGAACACGCGGAAGCGGAACGCCGATTCGGGCGGGCGATCCTGAGCGGTCACCATTTCGAAAGGATCGCCGATTGCGAGGCGGCGGTCGCGGTGCAGCAGGATCCTCTCCTTCTAGATATCGCAAGGCACTATCTCGGTGGCGAAGCCAAGCTGATCACCACCCGGACGTGGTGGAGCTTTCCCACTCAATCCGCCTCGGAGGCCGATCTCAGCCGTGCCTCTTTCAAGTTTCATTTCGATCTCGACGACTGGCGGATGCTGAAATTTTTCTTCTACCTATCGAATGTCGATGAAGACGCGGGACCGCATGTCTATATGCGCGGAAGCCACAACAAGCGGCGGCTCAAGCACCAGCTGACCCTGCTCGTGGGTCATCCGGCAGAAGAAGTGCTCGAATTCTACGGAGAGGAAAGCGCCCTCACCCTGACGGGCAAGGCCGGCTACGGGTTCGTCGAAGACCCCTTCGGCTTCCATATGGGGACGGTCGCCAAACATCACCCGAGGCTGATGATGGAAGTCGGCTTCGGCGTCTCGAAACCCTCAAAGCGCAGATATCACGGCGAACCCGTCGTACGCTGATGAGCCTTACGGCTCGATGAGCCCCCGACGGGGCTCATCCGATAGCCGCCAATATGCCCGCACAAGCTCGACACCACCTTCGCATGTTCTGGTCCCGCCCCATAAAAGAGGTGGCGCATGCTGTTTGGGCAATCGGTCTTCCAGTCGGTTCTGACGCGACTGAAGCAAGAGCATAGCGAAGACGAGGCCGAAGAGGCAGGCACGGGTTTCCGCATCAAGGGGCTCGGCATGGGTTTCGTCGCGCCGCAGGATGACGGCCCGGTGGTGACGGCCACCGGGACCGAGGCCTATTTCGCTTTCCTTCCCGACGTTACCGAGATCGCAATCGAATCGGTGCTGGCGCAAGAGGAGCCGCAAGAGCCACCGCCGGCACCGGTCATCCCCGCCCACCTGTTGCGGCTGACGACCGAGGAGATCGCCGCGGAGCTTGACATCACGGCTGCCGACACGGAGGCGACGCTCGGCGAAAAACGCCGGCATTTTGCCAAGGCCAACCATCCCGACGGGGTCGCACCGGAATTCCGGGAGAACGCCAATACCCGCATGAAGACTGCCAACCTGCTGATCGACACGGCGATCAAAGGCCTGTTCTGGCGCTAGTCTAGATCCTGGTCCTGCGGCTCGTCGGCAGGTTTCTCCGCCGGCGGCCTTTTCCTTTCGATGAACAGCTTGTAGGCGGCATAGGCACCCATGGCGCCGACGATGATCGCCCAGAAGGGTTCTCCGGCAACCAGTTCGAATATCGCCCACGCGGCGCAGACCGCGGGGATCAGCACCCGGCGCCAGAGCGGCTCGTAGAAAGGATGGTTTGGATCGATCATAGTCTTAACTCCCGGCCAGTCGTTCGCTGCCAGTCACTCGCCATGGGTCATTCCCCGGCGGCCTGCATGCTCTGGCGTGAACCGATGATATCCTGGTCGACGATCGAAAATGCAAGGTTGAGATGTCCCTCGAACACCAGGGAAGGCTCGTCCGGCACGACGGTCAGGCCCGGCATGCCGCCGAGCCGCACCACATGCGTCTGCGCCAGCCCCTCCTCTATGCCCGCCTGCAGCAGATCCTGATAGCGGGTGCCGGGACCGGTGATGAAAACCGGCATGTGGCCATGCAGGCTGAGCAGCCGTGAGAGGCCATAGCCCAAGGCGGCGCCCGCATTGCGGAAAGCGAGCTGCGCCATGCGGTTGCCCTGTCGGGCCCGGGTGGCGATCTTGTCGATTTCGGCGACCGGCACGAATTTCGCGGGGATCGTATCCACCGGCACCTCGAAAGCGGCACGCAGGATGGCGTAGAAGCCGGCATAGGCCTCGACGCAGCCGCGCGCACCGCAGCGACAAAGCCCGCCGTTCGGCATATGCAGCATGTGCCCGAAATTGGGCGCCGAGATTTCCGGAACCCCGCCGGCGACCCGGCGCGCGATCCCGAGCCCGATGCTGTGGCCGAGCGAAAGCGCCGCGAGAACAGGCTCGCCGCCGCCCTGCATCTTCACCTGGCGTTCGAGCAGAGCGCCCGCCACCAGCAGCGTCTCGTTGTTGAGGATGACCTTGGCGTGCCAGCCGTCTTTCAACGCCGCGGCAAAATCCACCGGCTGGGAACCGAAGACCGGCGACCAGACGAGCACCGGTTCGCTCGGATGCGCCAGCCCCTTGCTGCTGACCGATACGAGCAGGACGCTGCCGCGGTCGATGCGGGAGCGTTCGACGGCCCGTTCGAGGCCCGCCGAGATGGCTGCCAGGAAGGCTGCGGTGCCGCCCTCGCCGCGGGATTCGCTGAACCGGTCGAGCAGCGTGCCGGCATAATCGACCAGCGAATACTGGATCAGGTCCGACGAGATGATGACGGTGATGAGATAACCGCAATTGCGCCGCTGGCTGAACAGCACCCGGGGTCGTCCCCGGCCGACGGTCGCCTGCTGCTCGCTCTTTTCGATGATGCGGGCGCGCTCCAGATCGGCGGTGATCGAGGAGATCGTGGCCGACGCCAGCCCGGTCGCATCCGAGATTTCCGTATGCGCGAGCCGGCCGTGGCGACGCAGCGCGGACAGCACGAGCGCGCTGTTCTGCTGCCGGACCAGTTCCGTGCTCGATTTCGCCAGCATTCCGCCTGCAGCCTCCCTCACTCCAACTGTCGATACGGCAGTGCCTTCCCCTTCACAAGTGCCGATTGACAGCCCTCGGAATCTCTGACATCTAATTTCTCGACTGTCGAGAAAAAAGCTGAATGCTTTCTCCGGCAGATTATCTGGCGGGGGGAGAGCACGGAGGCTAGCGCCCATCCGCCGTCACTCGGGAGGACACTATGAGATCATTCGTAAAGCTGATGGCCGGCGCGGCCATCCTCGTTTCCATGCATTCCGCCACCATGGCGGCCAATCTCGTCGTCGGCGTTTCCTGGTCGAACTTCCAGGAAGAGCGTTGGAAGACCGACGAAGCCGCCATCAAGAAGGCACTTGCAGCTGCCGGTGCCAAGTATATTTCCGCTGATGCCCAGTCGTCCGCCGCAAAGCAGCTCACCGACGTCGAGTCGCTGATCTCCCAGGGCGCCAACGCCCTGATCGTTCTGGCGCAGGATTCGAGCGCCATCGGCCCGGCTGTCGAAAAGGCAGCAGCCGAAGGCATTCCGGTCGTCGGTTACGACCGCCTGATCGAAAACCCGGCTGCGTTCTACATCACCTTCGACAACAAAGAAGTCGGCCGCCTGCAGGCGCAGGGCGTCTTCAAGGCAAAGCCTGAAGGCAACTACGTCTTCATCAAGGGTTCTTCTTCCGATCCGAACGCGGACTTCCTGTTCGCCGGCCAGATGGAAGTGCTGAAGGCTGCGATCGACGGCGGCAAGATCAAGAATGTCGGCGAAGCCTATACCGACGGCTGGAAGCCCGAAAACGCCCAGAAGAACATGGAACAGTTCCTGACCAAGAACAACAACAAGGTCGACGCGGTCGTGGCATCCAACGACGGCACTGCCGGCGGTGCGATCGCAGCGCTCGACGCTCAGGGGTTGGCAGGTTCGGTTCCGGTCTCCGGCCAGGACGCCGACAAGGCAGCCCTGAACCGCGTGGCGCTCGGCACCCAGACGGTTTCCGTTTGGAAGGACAGCCGAGAACTCGGCAAGAACGCCGCTGAAATCGCTCTGGCGCTTGCCGGCGGCAAGAAGCTGACCGAGATCAAGGGCGTCCAGACCTTCGAAGGCGGTCCGAAGAAGGTGAAGATGCAGTCGGTCTTCCTGAAGCCGCAGGCAATCACCAAGGACAACCTGAACGTCGTCATCGAAGCGGGCTGGATCAGCAAGGCTGAAGCCTGCCAGGGCGTCAAGGCCGGCGCAGTGGCTGCCTGCAAGTAACGCATGGCTTTGCGCAGACGATAAACTCACCGACGCCGCAGCACTTCTGCCGCGGCGTCGGTTTTCGGCGTAAGATGGCGCGGCCGCATAAAAGGTACCCCCGGCGGGTTACCCAGCGGCTGAACGTCGCGCAGGCGCGATCCGGCACGAGATCTTCGAGCCGCAGCGTCTCGCTAAAGTGGGGAACGGCGAATCATGGCCGAGACAATACAGTCCACAACGAATTCCAAGACATCGGGAGCGGCAGGACAGGCGGAAGGCAATATCATTGCCCGCTTCTTCCGCGCGACCGAGATCGACACGCGCATGCTCGGCATGATCGGCGCGCTGCTGATCATCTGGGTCGGGTTCCATATCCTGACGGGCGGCCTCTTCCTGACGCCGCGCAACCTCTGGAACCTCTCGGTGCAGACCGCCTCGGTCGCCGTCATGGCGACCGGCATGGTGCTGGTCATCGTCACCCGCAACATCGACCTTTCGGTGGGTTCGATCCTCGGTTTCACCGGCATGATCATGGGCGTGCTGCAGGCCCGGCTCCTGCCGGAACTGTTCGGCTTCAACCACCCGGCCATCTGGATCATCACGCTGGCCGGCGGCATCGCCATCGGAGCGCTGATCGGTACGCTGCAGGGCTCCATCATCGCCTTTCTCGGCGTGCCCTCCTTCATCGTGACGCTCGGCGGCCTGCTCATCTGGCGCGGCGCCACCTGGTTCGTGACGAGCGGCCAGACGGTCGCGCCGATGGACGTCAACTTCCGCCTGATGGGCGGCGGCACGGAAGGCTCGATCGGCGCCACCTGGAGCTGGGTCGTCGGCATCCTCGCCTGTCTCGCCATCATCGCGGCGATCATCAATGCCCGCCGACAGCGCAAGCGATTCTCCTTCCCGCGCCGCCCGGTCTGGGCCGAATACGTGCTGGTCGCGCTCGGCTGCATCGTCGTGCTCGGCGCGGTTTATATCGCCAACAATTATTACTGGCCGGTCGCCATCGCCCGCCGGTACGCCGAGGCAAACAACATCGCCTGGCCGGAAGGCGGGCTGCTGATCTCGCAGGGGATCGCCATCCCGGTGCTGATTGCAATCGCGGTCGGCATCGTCATGACCTTCATCGCCACCCGCCTGCGCTTCGGCCGCTATGTCTTCGCGATCGGCGGTAACCCGGAAGCGGCGGAACTCGCCGGCATCAAGACCCGCTGGGTGACGGTCAAGATCTTCGCGCTGATGGGCATGCTCTGCGCCATCGCCGCCGCGATCTCGACTGCCCGCCTCAACGCCGCCACCAATGCGCAAGGGGAGCTCGACGAACTCTACACGATCGCCGCAGCCGTGATCGGCGGCACGTCGCTTGCCGGCGGCATGGGGTCGATCGCCGGCGCCATGCTCGGCGCGCTCGTCATGCAGTCGCTTCAGTCCGGCATGGTGCTGCTCGGCATCGACTCGCCGTTCCAGCGCATCGTCGTCGGCATGGTGCTCGTCACCGCTGTCTGGCTCGACACCGTCTATCGCTCTCGCGCCAAATAACAGGAGTTTTCATCGTGACGGAACAAACCACTCCGCTCGTGGAAATGAAGAACATTTCCATCTCCTTCGGCGGGATCCACGCTGTCGAGAATGCCTCGGTCGATCTTTTCCCCGGCGAGGTCGTGGCGCTGCTCGGCCATAACGGTGCCGGAAAATCGACGCTGATCAAGATCCTGTCGGGCGCCTACAAGCGCGACAACGGCGACATCATGATCAACGGCGAGACCGCCGACATCCGCAACCCGCGCGACGCCAAGAAATACGGCATCGAGACGATCTACCAGACGCTTGCCGTTGCCGACAATGTCGATGCCGCCGCCAACCTCTATCTCGGCCGCGAGCTGCAGACAAAATGGGGCACGCTCGACGACGTCGCCATGGAGGCCAGCGCCCGCGAGGTGATGGGGCGCCTGAACCCCAACTTCAAGCGCTTCAAGGAACCGGTGAAGGCGCTTTCCGGCGGTCAGCGGCAATCGGTGGCGATTGCCCGCGCGATCCTGTTCGACGCCCGCATCCTGATCATGGACGAGCCGACTGCTGCGCTCGGCCCCCAGGAGACGGCGCAGGTGGGCGACCTCATCAAGCAGCTGAAGCGCGAAGGCATCGGCATCTTCCTGATCAGCCACGACATCCACGATGTCTTCGACCTCGCCGACCGCGTCTTCGTGATGAAGAACGGCAAGGTGGTCGGCCATGCCCGCACCGAGGACGTCACCAAGGACGAGGTGCTCGGCATGATCATCCTCGGCAAGGTGCCGCCCGGCGCCACGCCAGGCCCCGGCGCCATGAAGGTGGTGTGACTGCCAGACAGAATTGCGCCTGCCCTTTGAAGCCCGCCGCTGATCAAGGGTAGCGCAGAGGCGGAACCGGGCTCTTTCCCGGTTCCGCCTTACCGCTTGAAGGCGGATCGCGGCCGTGCTGCGACATCGGCTGGCGATTGCCGGCTGCGGCATCTTCCGGAGATTGCCGGATCTCGGAACTCCTCTCCTCCCTCGACGTTGGCTTTTCAGAAAACCGAAATGTCGGAGGACCGGACATGGCTGAAGATCGGACTGCACAGGAGACCGTCGAGCACACGGAAAAGCGGATGAAAACGGCCCAGCAACCGCCGGCAGGGCCGCATGCCAAGGAGCATCTGATCGACAGGGACAAAACGCCCGGTGCCGGTTCGCTGCCCGAGCCCAATGCGAAAGAGGTGGATGCGGGATCCGATTGACCGGCGCATCCTCCTCCAGCTCTTCATCTGCGACGCCGTAGCGCTTGCCCGTGCGGGCCTGGATCGTTAACACCGCTTGAGACGATCAGAGCGAGCGAGCCAAACGGGCATGGCGGACGAAACCATCACACTTTACGAGGCGATCGGCGGCGACGCGACGGTGCGGGCGCTGGTGAAACGCTTTTACGGCCTGATGGACACGCTGCCGGAAGCGGCTCATTGCCGCGCGGTCCATCCGCCGAGCCTCGAAGGCAGCGAGGCGAAACTCTACGATTATCTGACCGGCTATCTCGGCGGCCCTCCGGTCTATGTGGCAAAACACGGGCACCCAAGGCTACGCTCGCGCCATTTCGGCGCGGCGATCGGGCCTCTCGAACGCGATGAATGGATGCTCTGCTTCCGCCGCGCCATGGACGAGACGATCGAAAACCCGAAACTGCGCGAGATCATCTGGCCGCCGATCGAGCGGCTGGCTTTCCACATGCAGAACAAGGAATAGGCCGTTGCAAAGACTCGACAATATCAGGCCGTTGATTCTGTTTGTGAGCGGCCTGATGGGGGCTGCCGGCGTGGCGCTGGCGGCGGCGGCAAGCCACGGTGGGAATACGGCTATCCTCGGCTCCGCCTCGACCATGTGCCTGGCGCATGCGCCGGTCCTGCTGGCGCTCTATCTCGGCCACCGGCATTTTCGCACGGCAACGCTTGGTGCGCTGGTGCTCGGGCTCGGCACGATCGTCTTCGCGGGTGACCTGGTCTCCCGGCACTATCTCGGCGACCGATTGTTTCCGCTCGCCGCGCCGGTGGGCGGAACAGGGATGATGCTGGGCTGGCTGATCGTGGCGGCCGGGGCGTTTTCCAAGGTAAGGGAAGTTTAAGACCCCTTCTGGCCTGCCGGCCATCTCCCCCAGAAAGAAAAGATAGAGAAGAGGCGCGGTGTCCGCATACTCCCTCTTCTCCCCAGCGGGGAGAAGTGCCGAGCGTATGCGAGGCGATGAGGGGGCCAGGCATTCGGCGACTACGTTATGGCTGCGCCCCTCATCCGACCCTTCGGGCCACCTTCTCCCCGTTGGGGAGAAGAGGGTGGGCCCAATTGAGCCTACCGCTTAAACGCCAGCACCCGAGCGCTTTCAGCCGGAGAAACTTCCGTCTCCGCCCCCCGAACCGTCTTCGGCAGCACCACCACATTGGTCATGTCCGCAGCCGCCTCGGCTCGCCTTGTCAGCAGCGCGTAAAGTTCCGGCACCAGCCCGTCGCCATTCTGTTCGGCGAGCTTGTGCAGGCCGATGAAAAGGCTGGTGTCACGAGGTTCTTCGTTCATCATTGCGTTCCTTCATGGTCTGAAGCGCCCGCTCCAGACTGGATTTTGAGCCGTTGCGAAGCGGCACGAAGGCGACACCGAACTTCTTGCAGCCGGTCTTCACCCTCAGACACGCATCGTGGCTGATACAGTCGATGGGGCAGAAGACGCAGTCGACCGAGGGCAGCACGGTATCGATGCGGGAAACTGCCTCGCGCAAACCGCCGTCGTGGTGGATAAGTTCCGCGCCGAAATTGCTGGCAATCTCCCTCAGGTGCGCCACCTGACAGTCACGGCCGCCGACATAGAGAAAGCTACGGACGTCGGTGACAGCCGGCCCCCGCGTTTCGGCGCCTTTCGGTGCCGCGCCGGAATTGCCGTGTCTGTGCTTCTGCTTCTTGGCCATATGCCCCTCGCCGCCGATTCTGCTGAACCGCAGTTCCTCGATGGCCGGCACCATATTAAAGTTGATTTTCAGAGTAAAGATTAAAGTGGACTCTTTTTATCATGATATATCGGGCGCCCTGATACGGCCCGCCATTTCCAAAAATTTACCGTTTGATAAATTTTTATGCTGTGGTACCTTTTGCCCAATAGTTGTCCATGAATCCATAAAAGAGGGAACTTAGGATGGAACGACTGGGAAACGGTCCGAAGGCCGGAATCGAGGCTGGACGCCTCGCCGCTACCGATTATGAGGCGAATTTCGCCGATCTCCACCCGCGTCTCGACAGGCACGAGGCGCTGGTCGAATCCGATCGCTGTTATTTCTGCTACGACGCTCCGTGCATGACGGCCTGTCCCACCTCCATCGATATCCCGCTGTTCATAAGACAGATACAGACGGGCAATCCGATCGGTTCGGCAAAGACAATCTTCGACCAGAATATTCTGGGCGGCATGTGCGCCCGCGTCTGTCCCACCGAGACGCTCTGCGAACAGGCCTGCGTGCGCAACACCGCCGAGGACAAGCCGGTCGAGATCGGTAAATTGCAGCGTTATTCCACCGACATCGCCATGGAACAGGGCCGGCAGTTCTATAGCCGCAAGGCACCGACCGGAAAGACGGTCGCCGTGGTCGGCGCCGGTCCCGCCGGCCTTGCGGCCGCACACCGGCTCGCCATGCACGGCCATTCGGTGGTGATCCTCGAAGCCCGCGAAAAGGCCGGCGGCCTCAACGAATACGGCATCGCCACCTACAAGGCCGTCGACGATTTCGCCGCCCGCGAGGTGCACTACGTCACGGCGATCGGCGGCATCGAGATCAGGAACGGCCAGGCGCTCGGCCGGGATTTCTCACTTTCCGACCTGACCACGCAATATGACGCCGTTTTCCTCGGCATGGGACTTGCCGGCGTCAACGGCCTCGGCATCGAAGGTGAGGCGCTCACGGGCGTCGAGGATGCGGTCGATTTCATCGCCGCCCTTCGCCAGGCGAAGGACAAGAGCGTGCTGCCGATCGGCCGGCGCGTCGTCGTCCTCGGCGGTGGCATGACCGCCATCGATGCCGCCATCCAGTCAAAACTGCTCGGCGCCGAAGAGGTGACGATCTGCTATCGCCGCGGCAAGGACAACATGAACGCCTCGCCCTACGAGCAGGATCTGGCGACCGCCAACGGCGTCATCATCCGTCATTGGCTGGCACCGAAATCGATCATCGGCAAGGACGGCAAGGTGGCCGGCATCGAGGTAGAATATACCGCGATGCGCGACGGCAAGCTGATCGGCACCGGCGAGACCGGCGTCATCGCCGCCGACCAGATCTTCAAGGCGATCGGCCAGACCTTTTCCGCCTCGGGCCTCGGCGCGCTGCAGTTCGAAAAGGGCAAGATCGTGGTCGATCCGGAAGGCCGCACCTCGCTCGAGGGCGTCTGGGCCGGCGGCGATTGCATCGGCACCGGCGAGGACCTGACCGTCTCCGCCGTCGCGCAGGGGCGTGACGCCGCGGAAAGCATCGCAAAAGCCCTGGCCGCCGCCGCGCGGCCGGCAACCGCAGTCGCTTGAGGGGAGACCAGGACAATGGCTGATATCCGCAATAACTTCGTCGGCATCAAATCCCCCAACCCGTTCTGGCTGGCGTCGGCGCCGCCGACCGACAAGGCCTACAATGTCGAGCGCGCCTTCAAGGCAGGCTGGGGCGGCGTGGTCTGGAAGACGCTCGGCGAGGAAGGCCCGCCGGTCGTCAACGTCAACGGCCCGCGTTACGGTGCCATCTGGGGCGCCGATCGCCGCCTGCTCGGCCTGAACAATATCGAACTGATCACCGACCGCGACCTCTACACCAACCTTCGCGAAATGAAGGAAGTGAAGAAGAAATGGCCGGACCGGGCGATCGTCGCCTCGATCATGGTCCCCTGTGAAGAACAGGCCTGGAAGGCGATCCTGCCGCTGGTGGAAGAGACCGAAGTCGACGGCATCGAGCTCAACTTCGGCTGTCCGCACGGCATGTCCGAGCGCGGCATGGGCTCAGCGGTCGGCCAGGTGCCGGAATATATCGAGATGGTGGTGCGCTGGTGCAAGCAATACACCCGCATGCCGGTCATCACCAAGCTGACGCCCAACATCAGCGATATCCGCCACCCCGCCCGTGCCGCCAAACGCGGCGGCACGGATGCCGTCTCGCTGATCAACACGATCTCGTCGATCATCTCCGTTGATCTCGACACCTTCTCGCCCAACCCATCGGTTGGCGGCAAGGGCAGCCATGGCGGTTATTGCGGCCCGGCGGTCAAGCCGATCGCGCTCAACATGGTCGCCGAAATCGCCCGCGATCCGGAAACCTACGGCCTGCCGATCTCCGGCATCGGCGGCATCACCACTTGGCGCGACGCGGCCGAGTTCCTGGCGCTCGGCGCCGGCAACGTGCAGGTCTGCACCGCGGCCATGACCTACGGCTTCAAGATCGTCGAGGAAATGATCACCGGTCTTTCCGACTGGATGGACGAGAAGGGCCATCGCTCGCTCGACGACATCATCTGTCGCGCGGTGCCCAATGTCACCGACTGGCAGTATCTCAACCTCAACTACATCGCCAAGGCGCATATCGACCAGGACGCCTGCATCAAGTGCGGCCGCTGTCACATCGCCTGCGAGGACACGTCCCACCAGGCGATCACCAGCATGGTCGATGGCGTTCGCCATTTCGAGGTGATGGAAGAGGAATGCGTCGGCTGCAATCTCTGCGTCAACGTCTGTCCGGTCGAGAACTGCATCACCATGGAAGCCCTGCCCGCTGGCGACCTCGACAAGCGCACCGGCAAGGTGGTCGATCCGACCTATGCCAACTGGACCCAGCATCCCAACAACCCGATGGCAAGGCAAGCCGCCGAGTAGGCCATATCCTATGCCCCGGTCAGCTCGGCCGGGGCATTTTCGTTCTGGCGCTCCTGATCAGCGATGCCATCCGGTCACGGGCGAGCGCGGCCCTGTCGAGCTTGAGGTGTTCGCTGAATTCCACGGAGCCGTGTTCAGGCGTATTCAGGAGACAGCGGTAGTGCATGCCGCCCTCCCCGTCGCTTTCCGCCTCGACCGTTGGCGACGGCAGGCGGTCGGGGTCGATACGCTCCTCGTCATGGGTCCAGAGCCAACGGCGGGTGACGATCCAGCTGCCATCGCTCTCCTGCCGGACCGAGACGATCGGCCGGGCAAGGGATCCGGACGCGAGCCAACCGCCCAGTCCCCAGAAGAAGGCGAGGATGAGCGCCCTGAACGGCTCTTGCGCTACGCCGCTGTTGCGGAAAAACACCCAGGTCATCAATCCGAGAATGGCGAACCAGGCGACGATGAAAAGCCAGCCGTATAGCGGCCGCAGGTTCCTAAAAAGCAGTCTCTCCATGGCTTTTGCCTCCCAAGACTTCTTTCGATGCGGCGATTATATCACGACCCCGGGGCGTATGCGAATTGCCTGGAGACGGGTGTACGAACGCAAAGAGGCCCGGCGGTTGCCGGGCCTTCTTCGTCTGTGTGTAATGCAGGTTAGCTCGGGCGGTTTGCGCCTTCAAAATAGTCGCCGCGGCCGATCGGAGCCGGGATCTGGTTGGCGTTCTGCTGGTCCTTGGCGATGCTGCCGGTCTGAACGTGATCGACGGTAGCGGAAGCCTTGGAGGCGCCTTCGTAATAGTCGCCTTCGGCCAGAGCGACGGAAGCGAACGAGGCCGAAGCGATAAGGGCTGCGGCGATAGCGGAAGTGATCTTGGTCATGGTGGTAGTCCCTTCAGAGTGACCCGCGGCTTTCAGTTTGCGACCTGGCCTGCGGAGATTGTTTCGGTATCTTGAATGAGCTGCAGTTAGTTCGGGCGGTTGGCGCCGTCGAAATAGTCGCCGCTGTTGACGTCGGCCTGGACCTTGTCGTTCTGGCTGATGCTGCCGGTGCTGATGCGGTCAACGGTGGCCGAAGCAGCAGGAGCGTTCTGGACGCCCTGGTAATAGTCGCCTTCAGCGAGGGCGACGGAAGCGAACGAAGCCGAAGCGATCAGGGCTGCGGCGATGGCGGAGGAAATTCTGTTCATTGTCTTCTTCCTTGATGTGGTAGGCCTGAGTTTCCTCGAAGCCCCTCTCTGTGTGTTTGATCTTGTCTTTCGAAGCTCGTTGCCGCGCTTCTGATGCTCAAGATGGTGCAAGTCGGCCGCCGGGAATAGACAGCAAGTTGCAGACGTATTGTTCGCAAATACTGAACGACTTAGATTTTATCGTTCACACAAGGCGCGCACTTACGTGGGATATGGCCAAGGGATCAGCGGGAGCTGTCTTCAGCGGGCTCGTTCAACAGGTCGAGCATTGCGCGCAGCGCCCGGGTGACGTGCCGCTCGCCATGGAAGATCGCCGAGAACTGACGGAGCGGCATCGGGAAATCGGCAATATGAAGCCGGCCGGAGAAGGAGTGAGACGATGCTGCCCGGCTTGAAAGCACCGTGGCGCTCAACCCCGCCTCCACCGCCGCCATCGCCGCTTCGTTCGACGGCATTTCAAGGACAACGGACAATGATTGCGGCTCGATGCCGAGATTGAAGAGCTGCGCCTCGAAAGCCGAGCGTGTACCGGATCCCTGTTCGCGCATGATCCAGTTGGTTTCGAGAAGGTCGCTGGAGCGGATCTTGCGACCGTCCGCCCAGGGATGGCGGCTGCCCACGACCAGCACCAGCCGGTCCTCCGCCACCTTGCGGCGTTTCAGCCCCGCCAGAAACACCTCGCCTTCGACGACCGCCAGTTCCGCCGCCCCGGTCAGCACCGCTTCGGCTGCGCTCTGGGTATTGCCGACGGTGAGCCGCAGGTCGACGCGCGGAAACCGCTCGTGATAACTGACGAGGCGAGCCGGCAGCCAGTAGCTCGCGACGGTCTGGCTGGCATGGATCCGCAGGATGCCCGAGGCCGACCCGCCGAGATCGGCAAGCACGTGCTCGGCGGTCTGTGCCCGCTCCAAAACGGCGCGCGCCTCCGGCACGAATAGTTTTCCCGCTTCGGTGAGCTCGATCCGCCGCCCGACCCGGTTGAACAGGATCACGGCATGCCGCGCCTCCAGCGCCGAGACCGCCGCACTCACCGCCGACTGGGTGAGGTTCAGCGCCTCCGCCGCACGGGTCACATGTTCGCGCGCGGCGACTTCCAGAAAAATTCGAAGCTGATCGAGGGTCATTGTCCAAAACCATTCGCTTTTATCGAACGATATCAGAAAACTTATCAATTGGATTTGTGTTTCTGCAAAAGAGAGAATGATTTTCGACGAATAGAGACACTCTTGGAAAAATCATGAAGCCGATCCAGCCGACTGCGGAACAGCGCACCCACCTCTCCTCGCCCCATTGGTCGGCTTTTGCCCAGCTTCTTCCAGGACTTCTCCTGACCGCCGCAATCGCGACGGTCGCCCTCACCGTCCGCAACCTGACCGGATGGATGGCGCTGAGCCCGCTCATCCTGTCGATCGTCTTCGGCATGCTGATCCGCAATCTGGCCCCTGTCCCGGTGGCCGTCGAGCCCGGCATCGGCTTTTCGCTTAAGCGCATCCTGCGCTTCGGCATCGTGTTGCTCGGCTTGCAGGTGACGGCCGGCCAGATCCTCTCGCTCGGCGGCGCCGGCCTTGCCATGGTGGCCCTGACACTGGTGACCACCTTCGTGGCGATCCGCTTGGTCGGTCGGGCCATGGGTGTCGACCGGTCGCTGACCGACCTGATCGCCGCCGGCACCTCGGTCTGCGGCGCCTCGGCGGTCATCGCCGCCAATACCGTGGTGCGCGGCAAGCAGGAGCATGTCGCCTACGCGGTCGCCTGCGTGACGCTGTTCGGATCGCTGTCGATGCTTGCCTATCCGCTGCTCGCCACGCCGCTCGGGCTCGACGCACGCGGTTACGGATTGTGGAGCGGCTCCACCATCCACGAAGTCGCGCAGGTGGTGGCCGCCGCCTTCCAGGGCGGCGATGTCGCCGGACAGTTCGGCACCATCTCCAAGCTCGCCCGCGTCGTCATGCTGGCACCGCTGATCATGACGCTCGCCCTCGCCATGCGCTCCGGCGCGGAAGGCCCCTCGAAGGCCTCGGCGCCGATGCCATGGTTCGTACTCGGGTTTATCGGGATGATGCTGGTCAACAGCGCGGTCGCCATTCCGGCAGAAGTGAGCCAGACGCTCGTGACCGCGACCAGCTTCCTCCTGTCCATGGCACTGGCGGCCATGGGACTGCAGACCGATATCCGGAAGCTGAAGGCGGAAGGCTGGCGGCCGCTCGCGCTCGGCGCGTTCGGCTGGCTGTTCATCGCGGTTTTCGGCTACGCGATGCTGAAGCTGTTCGCGTTCTGAGGAAGATCAGATCGAAGGGATGGGGCCGCGTCATCCAATGGCGCGGCCTTTTCGTCATCTATAGTCAGCAGGGTTTCGGCTGATCGTTCTTGGGCTCGGAATCCCGCACCGCCTCGTCGTGGTACCAGCAATTGGTATCGACAACGCTCAAGGCAACGTCATGGATTCCGGTCGGCACGGTCCGGCCATCCTCCAGCCGCCGTCTTGGGCGGACCGGAAACTGGTAGATCGTTGCTGACTCACGATGGATGTGAATTGCCATCCTATCGTCTCCTAACTTCAAAAGTGCATCCAAACACGCACAGAGCACAAATCTGCACATTTTTTGTGCTTATTGCATGATTTTATATCATTTTCCCGACTCGCGCTAGGCGCTAATTTAGCGGCAGCGCGGTCCCCGCGATCTATTTTGCTCGCAGGAACCTCCGGCGGGGAAACGTGTGCCAACCGACCCGGGTTCCGAGCAATCTGGATAGAACCTTTAAAACTCGGAGATTTCATGAGACCGTGCTGATCTACGGGACCTTTAGTCCCTCTCAGCGCTCCGCCTGCGGCCCTTCGTTCACACTTTTTTAATCCAAAACCGTCGCCCCGATGCAAACTGGCACGGGAAATGCGTTCTTCTGGTTACCCCGGAGGCGCGGTATCGTTGCGATGCCGCTTCCTCAGGATGGCTCAACCATGAACGTCACGGCCTGAGAGATAAAATATGACCAAGTATAAGCTCGAGTACATCTGGCTCGACGGGTACACCCCGGTACCGAACCTGCGTGGCAAGACGCAGATCAAGGAATTCGACACCTTTCCGACGCTCGAACAGCTGCCGCTGTGGGGCTTCGACGGTTCGTCGACCATGCAGGCCGAAGGCCGCTCGTCCGATTGCGTGCTGAAGCCGGTTGCGCTTTATCCGGATCCGGCCCGCACCAACGGCGCGCTGGTCATGTGTGAAGTCATGATGCCGGATGGCGTCACGCCGCATGCGACCAACGCCCGCGCGACCATCCTCGACGACGAGGACGCCTGGTTCGGTTTCGAGCAGGAATACTTCTTCTACCAGAACGGCCGCCCGCTCGGCTTCCCGGAACAGGGTTACCCGGCTCCGCAGGGCCCGTATTACACCGGCGTCGGTTACTCGAACGTCGGTGACGTCGCCCGCGAAATCGTCGAAGAGCATCTCGACCTCTGCCTGGAAGCCGGCATCAACCACGAAGGCATCAACGCCGAAGTGGCCAAGGGCCAGTGGGAATTCCAGGTTTTCGGCAAGGGCTCCAAGAAGGCCGCCGACCAGATCTGGATGGCACGCTACCTGCTGCAGCGCCTGACTGAAAAGTACGGCATCGACATCGAATACCACTGCAAGCCGCTCGGCGACACCGACTGGAACGGCTCAGGCATGCACTGCAACTTCTCCACCAAATACATGCGCGAAGTTGGCGGCAAGGACTATTTCGAAGCGCTGATGGCTGCTTTCGACAAGAACCTGATGGACCACATCGCCGTCTACGGCCCGGACAACGACAAGCGTCTGACCGGCAAGCACGAAACGGCTCCGTGGAACAAGTTCTCCTACGGCGTTGCCGACCGCGGTGCCTCGATCCGCGTGCCGCATTCGTTCGTCAAGAACGACTACAAGGGCTATCTGGAAGACCGCCGTCCGAACTCCCAGGGCGACCCCTACCAGATCGCTTCCCAGGTTCTGAAGACGATCGCCGAAGTCCCCACCAACCGGGCTTCCGCCGCAGCCTGATACCAGGCCCGGCAATCGGTAGATGAGAAGACGCCGGCCTCAGCGCCGGCGTTTTTCGTTTTCGGACTTACGAAGGAATTTCAGGCGTTGCGCGCCCGCAGCCCGTCTATGAAGAGCTGCTCCAGAAACCGCGCCGCATCCTCGAAACGCCCCTCGCCCGCATAGTCCTGGCCGAGCACGGCGCGCACCTGCACGTCGAAGTCGGCATAATGCTGGGTCGTCGACCAGATCGAGAAGATCAGGTGGTAGGGATCGCATTTGGCGATCTTACCGGACCGCGCCCAGGCGCGGATCACCTCCGCCTTTTCATCGACCAGCGCCTTCAGCGGGCCTTTCAGCTCATCCTCGATATGCGGCGCGCCCTGCAACACCTCGTTGGCGAAAAGCCGGCTTTCGCGGGGGAAATCGCGGGCCATTTCGAGCTTGCGGCGGATATAGGAGCGGATCTCGGATTCAGGGTTGCCCTCCGCATCGAACGCCCGCAACGGCTCCAGCCAGGTGAACAGGACCCGGTCGATCAGGTGACGGTGGATCGCCTCCTTGGTACGGAAATAATAGAGCAGATTGGGTTTCGACATGCCCGCCGCATCGGCGATCTGGTCGATCGTTGCGCCGCGGAAACCGTTCTGGGAAAACACGTCGAGCGCCGCTTCGAGGATGCGCTCCTCCTTCTCCTCCTGAATGCGGGTGCGTCTCTGCGTCTTCGCCGCCCTTGGGATGGCCATGCCTGTCCTTGCCCTCTTCCGCGTCCACCCGGCGCTTTGGAAATTCCTCTGGATTTTTCGTGATTTTCGTCTTGAGTGGAGCCGAGGAAATTGTAATGTTTTACCAAGCGGTCAAATTATCGGCGACAAGCAGAATAAACGCAATGCCGATCTTCGCATGCCTCTTTTTCAAAGCAGGCGCGCGGAGGACCATGGGAACGAAAAGCATGCCGCCCGCACGGGTGGCCGTGAAAACAGGCGAGGACTGAAAAATGGTGGCAGCACCCGGCGAGAACTTGCGCATCAACGGCGATCGTCTGTGGGACATGCTCATGGACATGGCGAAGATCGGCCCCGGCATAGCCGGCGGCAACAATCGCCAGACGCTGACGGATGCGGACGGCGAAGGCCGCCACCTCTTCAAGACATGGTGCGAGGCCGAAGGAATGACGGTCGGCGTCGACAAGATGGGCACGATGTTCGCCACCCGCGCCGGCACCGATCCGGATGCGCTGCCGGTCTATGTCGGCAGCCATCTCGACACCCAGCCGACCGGCGGCAAATATGACGGCGTTCTCGGCGTGCTCGGCGCGTTGGAAGTGGTCCGCACCATGAACGACCTCGGGATCAGGACGAAACATCCGATCGTCGTCACCAACTGGGCGAACGAGGAAGGCGCGCGTTTCGCACCTGCCATGCTGGCATCGGGCGTGTTCGCCGGCATTCACTCGATCGACTACGCCTACGGCCGCAAGGATCCGGACGGCAAGACCTATGGCGACGAACTGAAGCGCATCGGCTGGCTCGGCGACGAGGAGGTCGGCGCCCGAAAGATGCATGCCTATTTCGAATACCATATCGAACAGGGGCCGATCCTCGAGGCGGAGAACAAGCAGATCGGTGTCGTCACCCACTGCCAGGGACTGTGGTGGCTGGAATTCACGCTGACCGGCCGCGAAGCACATACGGGCTCGACGCCGATGAACCTGCGCGTCAATGCCGGCCTTGCCTTCGGCCGCATCCTCGAAATGGTGCAGGCGGTGGCGATGTCCGAACAGCCGGGCGCCGTCGGCGGCGTCGGCCAGGTGTTCTTCTCGCCCAACTCCCGCAACGTGCTGCCGGGCAAGGTGGTGTTCACCGTCGACATCCGCACGCCCTCCCAGGAAAAGCTGGACCGGATGCGGGCGACGATCGAGAAACAGGCGGCCGAGATCTGCGAGCCCCTGGGCGTCGGCTGTTCGGTCGAGGCGGTCGGCCATTTCGATCCGGTGACCTTCGACCCGGTCCTGGTCGGCCGGGTCCGCGAAGCGGCCGAAAAGCTCGGCTACAGCCATATGAACATCATCTCCGGCGCCGGCCACGACGCCTGCTGGGCCGCCAAGGTGGCGCCCGCGACGATGATCATGTGCCCCTGCGTCGGCGGACTTTCGCACAACGAGGCGGAGGAGATCTCCAGGGAATGGGCGGCAGCCGGCGCGGATGTGCTGTTCCATGCCGTGCTGGAGACGGCGGAGATTGTGGAGTAGCATTGCAACCGCCACCTTGAGACAGGAAACGGACAATGGGACGACCGAGGGAAATATCACCCGAAGAACGGGCAGAACTGATCCGCCAGGGATACCGGCCGATCGAGATCTGGGTGCCGGATCTGACCAACGAAGCTTTCCGCCGGCAGGCGGAGGAAGAAATGCGCCGGATCGCAGAAGCGGATGCAAAGGAAGACATTGAGGACTGGATCGAAGCCGTTGGCCCAACGGATTGGGACAAGCCGAGAGGTTGAGCCGAGGAGACGTCGTGATCGCGGTCTTTCCCGGTGAACTTGGCAAACCTCGGCCCGCCGTCATTCTTCAGGCTGACGAGTTTCTCGTGACCCATACGACGGCTCTTGCCTGCCCTTTGACGACGCATCTGCTTGAGGCACCGCTTCTTCGGCGGATCATCGAGCCCAGTGCCCAGAACGGACTTCGACTTCCGTCACAGGTCATGGTCGAAAAGATCACGCCGGTCAGAAAAGAGGTGATCGGCCAGCGGATTGGCCGACTGGCCGACAGCGATATGAGCCGGATTGAAATCGCACTCGTCCACGTCACCGGCTTGACGCACACCATCGCGCCCGTAAGGGAACCGACAAGAAAAGGGGAACAACAATGACCACAGTCATCAAGGGTGGAACCATCGTCACCGCCGACCTGACCTATAAAGCGGACGTGAAGATCGACGCTGGCCGGATCATCGAGATCGGCCCGAACCTTTTCGGCGATACCACGCTCGACGCCGCCGGCTGTTATGTCATGCCGGGTGGCATCGATCCGCATGTGCATCTGGAAATGCCGTTCATGGGCACCTATTCCGCCGACGATTTCGAGAGCGGCACGCGGGCAGCACTTGCCGGCGGCACGACCATGGTCGTCGATTTCTGCCTTCCCGAGCCCGGCCAGTCGCTGCTCGACGCGCTGAAGCGCTGGGACAACAAGGCGACCCGCGCCAATTGCGACTATTCCTTCCACATGTCGGTCACCTGGTGGGGCGAGCAGGTCTTCAACGAGATGAAGGCGGTCGTCGCGCACCACGGCATCAACACCTTCAAGCATTTCATGGCCTACAAGGGCGCGCTGATGGTCAACGACGACGAGATGTTCGCCTCGTTCTCGCGCTGTGCCGAGCTCGGCGCCCTGCCGCTCGTCCATGCCGAAAACGGCGACGTCGTCGCCGCCATGCAGACCAAGCTGATGGACGAGGGCAACAACGGTCCCGAGGCCCACGCCTATTCCAGGCCCGCCTCCGTCGAGGGCGAGGCGACCAACCGTGCCATCATCATCGCCGACATGGCAGGCGTCCCCCTCTATGTCGTGCACACCTCCTGCGAACAGGCCCATGAAGCGATCCGCCGCGCCCGCCAGAACGGCATGCGCGTCTATGGCGAGCCGCTGATCCAGCACCTGACACTCGACGAGAGCGAATATTTCAACAAGGACTGGGACCACTCGGCCCGCCGGGTGATGAGCCCGCCCTTCCGCAGCAAGCAGCATCAGGACAGCCTGTGGGCGGGCCTTGCCTCCGGCTCGCTGCAGGTGGTGGCGACCGATCACTGCGCCTTCACGACTGACCAAAAGCGGACCGGTTTCGGCGATTTCAGAAAAATCCCGAACGGCACCGGCGGCCTCGAGGATCGCCTGCCGATGCTTTGGACCCATGGCGTCGCAACCGGCCGCATCACCATGAACGAGTTCGTGGCGGTCACCTCCACCAATATCGCGAGAATCCTCAACCTCTATCCGAGGAAGGGCGCGATCCTGGTCGGAGCCGACGCGGATATCGTCGTTCTCGATCCGAAAAAGTCGAAGACGATCTCGGCCAAGACCCAGCAGTCGGCGATCGACTACAACGTCTTCGAGGGCAAGGAAGTGACCGGCCTGCCGCGCTACACATTGACCCGCGGCGTGGTCGCCATCGAGGACGGGGCGATCAGGACGCAGGAAGGCCACGGCCAGTTCGTCAAGCGCGAGCCTTATCCGGCGGTCAACAAGGCTCTTTCGACCTGGAAGGAACTGACTTCGCCGCGCAAGGTGGAACGCACAGGCATTCCGGCAAGCGGGGTTTGATATGTGCGATGGCAACGCTCTGTGCCAATGGTCACTCTCTGCCCTACCGCATGTCGCGAGCGTTGCCAACATCATCGCTTCAATCGCGGTATGGGTAACCGCCGCATTCGTCTGGCGACAGGTGTCGCTGCAGACAAGAACACTGTCAACGGATTCTCGTCGCTTCGCTCGCGAGTCTGCCAGTCACATTTTCGCATCCCTCCAAAGTGAATCTTTTAGAGGCGCAAGGAGCAATATGCTCGAGGCCCTCAACAAGGGAATAAAAATTCCGAAGGATAAAGAGACTATAAATTGCTTCAGAAGCGTTCTTAATACATACGAAATGCTTGGATTGACGGTAAAATATGGAGCGATCGATGAACACGTATGGGAGGGATACTGGAAAAAAGCGCTTATAAGAGATTGGGATAGACTTAGCGATTTCATCCAACGTGAACGGGAAACCTTTGATCACGCGACATTGTTCGAAGACGCCGAAGCAATCGTGAAAAAATGGAGAGGTTGAATGCACTCTCGGTGGGGAGACGAGCATATCGAATTGCTGCAAGCGACAGCCAAAACCCACGGCCTGCGGAAGCATTGCAATGCCGGTAGTACGACCACTTACTTAGTTGGAAAGAGGTCACCCCTTCACCAACCCGTCCAGCTCGGGCAGAAGCACGACGCTTTCCTGTTCGTTCGGGTCGGTGCGGGCGATGACCGCCGAGCAGGGCGCGTCGGAAATGTTGGCCGGCAGGTGCGGCACGCCGGCGGGGATATACATCATCTCGCCGGCCGAGAGTTCGGCACATTCCTCCAGCCGGTCGCCATACCAGGTGACCGCGGAGCCGGAGAGCACATAGATGGCCGTCTCGTGGGTTTCATGCAGATGGGCCTTCGCCCGTGCGCCCGGCGGGATGGTGATAAGATGCATGCAAATGCCCTTGGAACCGACCGTTTCCGCCGCAATCCCCTCGAAATAGCTCAGGCCCTGCTTGCCGTCGTAGGTCGCACCGGGCTTGACGACACGGCAGGTAGGTTTTGATGCACTGTCCATTGCCAGTTTCCTCCGTCGAACGGGATCTGCCGCCAGCATATCACGCCGGCTCGAGAGCGGCAGCCGATGCAAACGAAAAGAGAGGGCTCCTGGACACCGTAATGATCGATATCCTGCGCAACGGCGATGTCTATACTGTAGTCTTCGCAGACGGACTTGAATGGGGGCCTTTCGGGAAATGTCATTGAATACAATCCGCTTCAGCATCGCATCGGCGGCCCTTGCCGCGATCTCGATTGCCGGTCCCGCCAAGGCCGCGACCTTCCTCGACGGCGCCTATGGCAGCAAGGAAGGCTGCACATACGCCAAGACCGGCGAATCGTCCGGTGCCGACGATTTCCTGCTGCTCAAGGACGACGGCGTGACAACCTCCGTTTCCGCCTGCGAATTCAAGGGCATGCCGAAGAAGACGGCGAACGGTTTCACCATCAAGGCAGCATGCGAGGCCGATGGGGAAGTCGGACCGGAAGACATCGCCACGCTCACCAAATCCGCCAAAGGCTACACCGTCAGCTTCCCGGACGGTACCAAACTCGGACCCATGCCCAAATGCCGATGAACAATGCTCCATCCTCTGTCGTCTCGGCCAAAAAGCTCGGCCTCACCTTCGAGACCGGTGACGGGCCGGTACATGCGCTGTCGAATGTCGATCTCACGGTGAACAAGGGGGATTTCGTCTCGTTCATCGGCCCGTCCGGCTGCGGCAAGACCACTTTCCTGCGCGTCATCGCCGATCTCGAAAAGGCAACGGCCGGCGAGATCACCGTCAACGGCATGACGCCGGAAGAGGCACGCAAATCGCGCTCCTACGGTTACGTCTTCCAGGCGCCGGCGCTTTATCCGTGGCGGACGATCGAGAAGAACATCGCCCTGCCTCTGGAGATCATGGGCTATTCGTCGGTGGATCGCAAAGCGCGCATCGAGCGCACCCTCGATCTCGTCAACCTTTCCGGCTTCGGCAAGAAATACCCCTGGCAGCTTTCCGGCGGCATGCAGCAGCGTGCTTCTATCGCCCGTGCGCTCGCCTTCGACGCCGACCTGCTTTTGATGGACGAACCCTTCGGCGCGCTCGACGAGATCGTCCGCGATCACCTTAACGAACAACTGCTGAAGCTGTGGGCGCGCACCGAAAAGACCATCTGTTTCGTCACCCACTCTATCCCGGAGGCGGTCTACCTCTCGACCCGCATCGTCGTCATGTCGCCGCGTCCGGGCCGGGTGACCGACGTGATCGAATCGACCCTGCCCAGGGAACGCCCGCTCGAAATCCGCGAGACGCCGGAATTCCTGGAGATCGCCCATCGGGTGCGCGAGGGGTTGAGAGCGGGGCATAGTTATGAGGAGTGAGGCGTTGCATTCCGGGAATACCGCCCTCTGTCCAAAACCCCAGAGGGCCGTGGCATGAAACCCGACTCCCTCAAATCCCGTATCATCCCCGTCCTCACCATCCTCATCGCCATCCTCGCCGTCTGGTACGTCGCCGCCTATTTCATGAACGCGCCGTTCCAGCGGGATCTCGACAGGCGGGCCAACGTCACCTCGACGACGATGGAGTTCATCGGCAAGACGATGGCGCAGCCGAAGCCGATCCTGCCGGCGCCGCATCAGGTGGTGAGCAACGTCTTCGAGAATACATTTCTGCGCAGCGTCACCTCGAACCGTAGCCTTGTCTACCATGCCTGGGTGACGCTATCGTCGACCGTGGTCGGCTTCACCATGGGCACGCTGACCGGCATCTTGATCGCGGTCGGCATCGTGCATCTGAAGGCGCTCGACCGCAGCCTGATGCCGTGGATCATCGCCTCGCAGACCGTGCCGATCCTCGCGGTGGCGCCGATGGTGATCGTCGTGCTCGGCGCGATCAACGTCACCGGGCTCGTTCCCAAGGCGCTGATCTCGACCTACCTCTCCTTTTTCCCCGTGGCAGTCGGCATGGTGAAGGGCCTGCGTTCGCCGGAGATCATCCAGCTCGACCTGATGCGCACCTATTATGCAAGCGGTGCCCAGACATTCTGGAAACTCCGGGTACCGGCCTCCATTCCGTTCCTGTTCACCTCGATGAAGGTGGCGATCGCCGCAAGCCTTGTGGGCGCGATCGTCGGCGAGCTGCCGACCGGTGCCGTCGCCGGCATCGGCTCGAAACTGCTGGCCGGGGCCTATTACAGCCAGACTATCGATATCTGGGCGGCGCTGATCGCCGGCTCGGTTCTGGCGGCGGCTCTCGTTGCCATCGTCGGGATCATCGCCAAGATCGTCGATCGCTCCATGGGCGGGAGGCCGGCATGACAGTGGCACTTCGTTCCTGGCAGGGCGCGATGGCGCTGCTCCTCTGTCTCGCCGCCCTCGCCTCCCTGCCGCTGATGGCCGGGGACACCCCCTTGCCATTCGGCACCGGCACCCTCGCCGTGATCTTTCTCCTCGTCGCCGGCGCGGCGCTGGTCTCGTTCACCCGGCTCTCCCAGCCCCTCCTCGCAGCGGTCCTGTTCCTCGCAGCCCATCTCGCCGTCTGGCTGCTGCTTGCGGGCATCGCCGGCAACGAGGGCAAGGCGACGCTTGCCTTCTTCCTGATGATCGCGGCCTGCTGGCTGATTGCCTGGCGCTGCGTCACGGTCCTGTCCGGCATCCGCGCCAAATCCAAAACCGGAGATACGTTCCTGCGCCTTTTGATCCCCGCAATCTTCGGCGCCTGGATCCTGATCCTCTGGGAGGCGGCGACACGTGGCGCCGGCATTCCCTTCATCATCCTGCCGCCGCCATCCTCGATCGGCGCAAGGCTCGCAAGCTCGGTGCCGATCCTGTGGGCAGACGTGCAGCAGACGATCTTCAAGGCGGTCCTGTTCGGTTACGTCGTCGGCTGCGCCTCCGGCTTCGTCGTCGCCATCCTTGCGGATCGCATCGCCTTCCTGCGCCGAGGGCTGCTGCCGATCGGCAATCTGATGTCGGCGCTGCCGATCATCGGCGTCGCACCGATCATGGTCATGTGGTTCGGTTTCGACTGGCATTCGAAGGCGGCCGTCGTCATCATCATGACCTTCTTTCCGATGCTGGTGAACACGGTGGCAGGGCTCGGAGCCTCGGGCGCCATGGAACGCGACCTGATGCGCTCCTACGCGTCCGACTACTGGCAGACGCTGATCAAGCTGCGCCTGCCGGCCGCCATGCCCTTCATCTTCAACGCGCTGAAGATCAACTCGACGCTGGCGCTGATCGGTGCGATCGTCGCGGAATTCTTCGGCACGCCGATCGTCGGCATGGGGTTCCGGATCTCGACCGAGATCGGCCGCATGAATGTCGATATGGTCTGGGCCGAAATCGCTGTTGCAGCGCTGGTCGGATCAGTTTTTTATGGCGTCGTGGCGCTTGGTGAAAGAGCGACGACGTTCTGGCATCCGTCTAACCGCGGTGGTTAAACGCGAAAAATCCGGCCCGCTTCGGCGGAACCGGCAAACCTCAGAGGGAAGGATAAAAAACATGAGAAAAATTCTCGTTGCATTGATGGCGGGCGCCATGTCGCTCGCGGCAGCCCAGGCTGCGCTGGCCGCCGACAAGGTGACCCTGCAGCTGAAATGGGTGGCTCAAGGCCAGTTCGGCGGTTATTACGTCGCCAAGGACAAGGGCTTCTACAAGGAAGAAGGCCTCGACGTCACGATCAAGCCGGGCGGCCCGGACATCGCTCCCGAGCAGGTGATCGCCGGCGGCGGCGCCGACGTGATCGTCGACTGGATGGGCGGCGCGCTGGTCGCCCGCGAAAAGGGCGTGCCGCTCACCAACATCGCCCAGCCCTACCAGAAGTCCGGCCTGCAGATGATCTGCCCCAAGGACGGCCCGGTGAAGACCGAAGCCGACTTCAAGGGCCGCACGCTCGGCGTCTGGTTCTTCGGTAACGAATACCCGTTCTTCGCCTGGATGAACAAGCTCGGCCTGAAGACCGACGGAGGCAAGGACGGCGTGACCGTTCTGAAGCAGAGTTTCGACGTGCAGCCGCTCATCCAGAAGCAGGCCGACTGCATCTCGGTGATGACCTATAACGAATACTGGCAGGCGATCGATGCCGGCTTCAAGCCGGACCAGCTCGTCGTCTTCAACTTCTCCGCCATGGGCAACGACCTGCTCGAGGATGGTCTCTACGTGATGGACACCAAGCTCAAGGATCCGAAGTTCAAGGAAACCATGGTGAAGTTCGTCCGTGCGTCGATGAAGGGCTGGAAATACGCCATCGCCAATCCGGGTGAAGCAGCCGGGATCGTCATGGACAATGGCGGCCAGGACGAGAACCACCAGAAGCGGATGATGGGCGAAGTGGCCAAGCTGATCGGCACCGGCACCGGCAAGCTCGACACCGCCACCTACGACCGCACGGTCAAGGCGCTGCTCGACCAGAAGATCATCACCAAGAAGCCGGAAGGCGCCTATACGAGCGAGATCACCGACGCGGCATTGAAATAATAATCGCCGCTGGCCTGCTAAAAGAGAACGCGCGGCTACCCACCGCGCGTTTTTGAAATTTTTCTCACTCAAAACATAACTAAAACTCATTCGTCTCATAAGGGCGACGGATTGATTTGTGCAACGCAAACACGTAAAAGTGCGGCGTTGATGAATCTTTCGCTGCCGGTCTTGTAACCGTTTTGCGCGGTTACCACCTTGATCCGGGTTATCGTGCGCTGAGGGGGCGTTACGTGACCGGAGCGGTTCCCAGCGGAATATTTGCCCCTTACTTCAGTTTGAAAGTAATCGCATGTTTCGCAAGTTTACCAAGTCCGCCGGTATCCCGGCTCTTCGCCTTGCACTCGGCGCCAGCATCGCGCTTGCCGCAGGCTCCGCATTGATCCCCAATTCTGCCGTTGCGCAGGACGCGGCCAAGCCGGCTCCGGCGCAGACGGAAATCAAGCTGCCCTCGATCATTGTGACGGAAGCGATCGAAAAGCCGCTCATCGACCGCGTCATCGCCACCGGCACCGTCAGGCCCGTCGAGGAAGTCTATGTCCAGCCGCTCGTCGACGCCCTGTCAATCAAGACGCTGAATGCCGATGTCGGTGACGAAGTGAAGGCCGACAGCGTGCTTGCGACGCTGAACGAAGACGCGCTGATCCTTGAGAAAAGCCAGTTGCAGGCCAACAAGGCAAAAGCTGAGGCCGGTCTTGCCCAGTACAAGGCGCAGGTGATCGAAGCGGAAGCCAACCTTGCCGACGCCAAGCGCCAGCGCGACCGCACGCAACGCCTGAGCCAGAGCGGCACCAGCACGGTTTCGCAGCTCGAACAGGCAAACGCGCTCGTGGAGGTATCCGACGCCAAGCTGAACGCCGCCAAGCAGGCGGTTGCGGTTGGCCAGTCCGACATCAAGGTGGTTGACGCCCAGATCGAGGACATCAACCTGAAGCTCGCCCGCACCGGCGTGAAGGCGCCGGTCGGCGGTGTCATTTCCGTCCGCAATGCCAAGGTCGGCGCGATCGCCAGCGGCACCGGTAATCCGCTCTTCACGATCATCAAGGATAGCGCGATCGAGTTGGTCGCCGATCTTTCCGAGACCGACATCCAGAAGATCAAGGCCGGCCAGAAGGCGATCGTCACGGTCGCCGGCGGCAAGGTGAAGATCGCGGGCAAGGTTCGGCTCGTCTCCCCGACTGTCGATCCGGTGACCCGCCTCGGGGCGGTGCATATCGTCATCGACGACAAGAGCGGCGCGCGCTCGGGCATGTATGCCAGCGCCGAAATCGTCATCGCCGAGACCAATGCCCTGGCGTTGCCGCTCTCCGCCGTCACCACCGGGCGGGACGGTTCCACGGCCCGCAAGGTCGAGGACAATGTGGTCAAGCAGGTGAAGATTGAAACCGGCATCCAGGATGGCGGTTTCGTGCAGGTCGTCAGCGGTCTTACGGCCGGTGACATTGTCGTTGCGAAGGCCGGCGCCTTCGTTCGGGACGGCGACAAGATCGCTCCTGTCCCGGCCGAACCCGCCGCTATTGCGAACTGAGGTTGAGCCGCATGAACTTCTCCGCCTGGTCGATCCGCAATCCGATAGCGCCGATGCTCGGTTTTGCCCTGCTGCTTGTTGTCGGCATTCAGTCGTTTTACGCGCTGCCGATTACCCGTTTCCCGAATATCGACGTTCCGGTCGTATCGATCACCGTCACCCAGAGCGGGGCCGCCCCCGCCGAGCTGGAAATGCAGGTGACAAAGGAGATCGAGGACGCTGTCGCCTCGATCAGCGGCATTGACGAAATCCAATCCACGGTGACGGACGGCCAGTCGCAGACGGTCGTCGTTTTCCGCATCGAAAAGCCGACCGCAGAGGCCGTACAGGACACCAAGGACGCGATCGACAAGATCCGCAGCGACCTGCCCGCCGGCATCGAGGAACCCGTCGTCACCAAGGTCGACGTCGAAGGTCAGGCCATCCAGACATTCGCCGTCTCCTCGCCGAACATGACCCTCGAGGAGCTCTCCTGGTTCGTCGACGACACTGTCAAGCGCGCGCTGCAGGGCCAGGCCGGCGTCGGCCGTATCGACCGTTACGGCGGCTCCGACCGTGAAGTCCGGGTGTCGCTGAACCCCGCCAAGCTGGATGCCTATGGCATTACCGCTGCCGATGTCAGCACCCAGATGCGCGGCACCAACGTCGACCTCGGCTCCGGCCGCGGCCAGGTGGCCGGCAACGAACAGACGATCCGCACGCTCGGCGATGCCCGCAGCGTCGCGCAGCTTGCCGACACGACGATCACGCTGCCCAACGGCCAGTTCGTCAAGCTGACCGAACTCGGCACCATCACCGACACCTACGAGGAGCCTAAATCCTTCTCGCGCTTCAACGGCACGCCGTCGGTCACCTTCGCCGTGTTCCGCGCCAAGGGTGCAAGCGAGGTCTCGGTCGCCGAAACCGTCGCCACCAGCCTCGACGAAGTGCGCAAGGCCAACCCGAACGTCGCAATCGAAATGGTCGACGACTCGGTCTACTTCACCTACGGAAATTACGAAGCCGCCCTCCATACGCTGGTGGAAGGCTCGGTCCTCGCCGTCATCGTGGTCTTCCTGTTCCTGAGGAACTGGCGTGCGACGCTGATCGCAGCGGTTGCCCTGCCGCTGTCGGCGATCCCGACCTTCTGGATCATGGACCTCATGGGGTTCTCGCTGAACCTCGTAAGCTTCCTGGCGCTGACGCTCGCGACCGGGATTCTCGTCGACGACGCGATCGTCGAGATCGAGAACATCGCGCGGCATATCAAGATGGGCAAATCGCCTTACAAGGCGGCGCTCGAGGCCGCCGACGAAATCGGCCTCGCCGTCATCGCCACCAGCTTCACGATCATCGCCGTGTTCGTGCCGGTGTCGTTCATGCCGGGCGTTCCGGGCCAGTACTTCATCCAGTTCGGCCTGACGGTCGCCTTCTCGGTGTTCTTCTCGCTCGCGGTGGCGCGACTGATCACGCCGCTGATGGCCGCCTATCTGATGAGCCCTGAAGACGGGATGGAAGACCATCACGACAACGACGGCTGGATCATGAAGGCCTATACGCGCCTTGTCACCGGCACGACCCGCCGCTGGTACTGGCGTTATACGACGATGCTCGCCGCAATCGGCTTCCTGATCGGCTCCGTGATGCTGCTATCCCAGGTCCCCGGCAGCTTCCTGCCGCCGGACGACAACTCTCGCGTCGTGCTGTCAGTGGAACTGCCGCCGAATGCGACGCTCGACGAAACGGGCGCCAGCACCGACGTCATCTATGACGCGATTCGCCATATCGACGGTGTCGAGAGCGTCTTCATCCTCGGCGGAGCGTCGCCCAAGGGCGATCTCGAACTTCGCCGTGCAACTGTGCGCGTCATCCTGCAGAACCTCGACCATTCGCTGGTAAAGACCCTGGTCAACAAGGGCCTGGGGTCGATCCCATTGATCCGCGACGTGGTGCCGAAGATCAAGGAAAATGGCCGTACGCGTCCGCAATGGGATGTTGAAAAGGACATTTTTGCTGCCGTCCGCTCCATTCCGGACGTGCGGATATCCAAGGTCAACGACCGCGCCGAGCGCGACCTTTCGTTCAACTTCCTCTCCACCAACGAGGCGGACCTGAACGACGCCGTCAGCACGCTGGAATCGAAGCTGCGAGCCTCGCCGATCCTTTTCAACGTCTCCTCGGAAGGCGCCCTGCCCCGTCCGGAACTGCAGATTCGGCCGCGCATGGCGGAGGCTTCGCGCCTCGGCATCACGCCGCAGCAGATCGCCGAGACGGTCCGCGTCGCGACCATCGGCGATGTTGATGCCAACCTTGCCAAGATCTCGCTTGACGACCGGCAAATCCCGATCCGCGTCCAGGCCTCACTCGACGTGCGGCGCGATCTGGCCTCGATCCGGGCGCTCAAGATCAAGACCGCGGCCGGTGCCAGCGTGCCGCTCTACAACGTTGCCGACATCGACTATTCAGAAGGCCCGAGCTCGATCAAGCGCAACGACCGCAACCGCGTCGTGGCGATCGGTTCCGACGTTCCCTTCGGCACGGCACTCGATACCGCATCGGCCGAGTTCAAGCGGATCGTCGGCGAGACCGAGTTGCCGAAGACGGTTCGTCTGGCCGAAAGCGGCGACGCCAAGGTGCAGGCCGAAATGCAGCAGAGCTTCGGCAATGCGATGCTGATGGGCCTGATGCTGGTGCTCGTGGTGCTGATCCTGCTCTTCAAGGACGTCATCCAGCCCTTCACCATCCTGTTCTCGCTGCCGCTGGCTATCGGCGGCGTGGCGGTGGCGCTGATCATCACCCAGAACGCGCTGTCGATGCCGGTCCTGATCGGTATCCTGATGCTGATGGGTATCGTCACGAAGAACGCCATCCTTCTGGTGGACTTCGCGATCGAGATGAAGCGGCAAGGCCTGGAACGGGTCCATGCCATGGTCGAGGCCGGCCGCAAGCGCGCCCGTCCGATCATCATGACGTCGATCGCCATGTCCGCGGGCATGTTGCCCTCGGCGCTCGGCGTCGGCGAAGGCGGTTCCTTCCGTGCGCCGATGGCGATCGCGGTAATAGGCGGCATCATCGTCTCGACGGTGCTCTCGCTCCTCGTCGTGCCGTCCTTCTTCCTGATCATGGACGACCTGTCGCGCCTGCTCGGCAAGATCTTCGGCCGCATGGTCGGCAAGAAGGAACAGGAGGACTTCGGTCTTTCCAACGAGGAACTCAGCCAGGAGGCTCGCAAGAACGCGCAGTCGATCGCATCCCTGGAGGAACGCCTCAACCAGATGGAACGGCAGACGAGCGCCAACGACGATCGGTCTCCCGGGGCGCAAGCCAGCAGCAAGGTGCTGCGCCTGCCGCCGCTGGCCGCCGAATAACCTCCATTTCCGCACCGTATTTCCGACAACGCCGGGCCTTTGGGCCTGGCGTTTTTCGTTGGAATAAGCCAACTCGCGGAGATTGCAGAAAAATTTCACGGATTTGATCGATGTCAAATTTAGATTTCGTGAACCTGTTATTTTAGCGATATCGGGAATGCGCGGCGGTTCAGGTTATGGAAGAGACGGCGGACATGATGAACAGCAATTTCAAGCTCAACAACAGGGACAGGGCCGTCCTGATGAAGACGCCTTTCCTGACCAGCCTGACCGGCAATTCTCTCGTCCGGATGATGTCGACCATGAGTGTCATCAGTCTGACGAACCGCAAGTCGATCTTTCGCGAGGGCGAGAATGCCGACGCTTTTTACTGCGTTCTCAGCGGCTACGTACGACTCTATCAGCTCAATCGTGACGGCCGCGAGGCGGATATCCGCATCTGCAGCCCGGGCGACACATTCGCCGAATGCCTTCTCTATGGCGGCACCAAGTATCGCCATCATGCCCAGACGGCCGAAGCTACGACGCTTGCCCGCTTCGACATGCAGGCGGTGCGGGATCTGGCCGACCAGGAGCGGGATATTGCCAAGGCGGTGATCACCTCGCTATCGAAACACCTCATAACCACGATGGACTGCGTAGCCAACGACAGGTTGCATACGGCGCCACAGCGGGTGGCAAATTATATCCTGACGCGGTGCCCGGTGGACGGCGGCCCGGCGTCCATTCGCCTGCCTTTCCAGAAGAACCTGCTCGCAGGCATGCTGGGCCTCGCTCCCGAGGCGCTCTCGCGCGCATTCTCCACTCTCCGGCGCACGGGAGTAACGGTACGCGGGCGCGTGATCCAGGTCGGCGACGTGCAGGCCTTGCGCGAGATTTAAACGAAGCGAGACCGGACGGGCGGGTCCGGGCTTTCTTTGGATGCATGTTGTGACACTGGCGGCGGGACCGCGACATGCAGATAAGGCCGGTGGCTTCGAGGGGCCACCGGCCTCAATTTTTTAAAGCATGTCGCGCGGCAGACTTCAAAGCCCGCCCTGCTCCTTCAGGAACCGGACGACATGGTCCACGCCGACGCCGCGCTTCAAATCGGTAAACAGATGCGGCTTGGCCTCGCGCATGCGATACGCGTCGCGGTCCATCACGTCGAGATCGACGTCGACATAGGGAGCGAGATCCTTCTTGTTGATGATCAGCAGGTCGGAGCGGGTAATGCCCGGACCGCCCTTGCGCGGGATTTCCTCACCCTGGCAGGTGGAGATCACATAGATGGTGATGTCGGCGAGATCGGGCGAAAAGGTCGCCGCGAGATTGTCGCCGCCCGATTCGATGAACACCACGTCGAGGTCCGGTATGCGCTCGTTCAGGCCCGCGATCGCCTGCAGATTGATCGTCGCGTCCTCGCGGATGGCGGTATGCGGGCAACCACCGGTCTCGACGCCGACGATGCGGTCAGAAGACAGAGCCTGGCAGCGCACCAGAGCCTCAGCATCCTCCTTGGTATAGATGTCGTTGGTGACTACCGCGACGGAATAATCCTCCCGCATCGCCTTGCAGAGCTTCTCGGTCAGTGCCGTCTTGCCCGAACCGACAGGGCCGCCGATGCCGACGCGCAGAGGTCCATTCGCCGATTTCATATGTCGTCCTTTCATTCTTTCAGACTTCAGCTTAGGCCCGCTTCTACGAGCGGAAAAGCCGCGAATGCTGTGTTTCATGCCGAAGAGAGGCGATTTCCGCCTGCACTGCCGCGCCGCCCAGATCGTCGAGAGTGGCAAGGCTCGCCCTCTCCGCGGTCTGACTAACCAGGTTCTCGATATCCGCGAGCACGGCCACCCCTTCCACCTGCCCGGAAACCCCAAGCCTGATACCGGCAGACACCGATTGCGAGACGGCCGCATGCAGATAGGCGGCAAGCGCCTGGGCTGCCAGCACGCCATGCCCTGCCGCAATCGCACCGACTGCGACGGGGAACGGCACAGCTGGCGGCAGGCGGTCGAGAACCGGATGAGGCCATGCGGAGACCGCCGCGGCGAATGCCTTGCCGAGCGACAATGTCTCCGCGTGGCGCTCTGCGGACCCGGCAAGCGCCAGCCCCAGTTCGGCTATCTCCTTCAACGCAGCCCCGTCCTCATACCGCCGCCAGGCTTCTCCGAACAGTACGGCGTCGTTCCACAAGGCACCGTGCCGCAGCAGGCTCGTCAGCCAGGCGATCAAACCTGCCGCATCCTTGACGAGGCCATCATGCACTGCCCGTTCGAGCCCGCCCGAATAGGCAAAACCGCCGATCGGAAAGGCCGGCGAGAGCCACGCCATCAGCCTCAGAAGCACCTTGGTATCGAGGTTGGTCACGAAGCCTCAATGTCCATGATGGTCGTGGCCGTGGGAACCATGCGAATGGTAGGCGCCGCGGGCCGGCTGGAAACCTTCCTCGACCTCGGCAACCGCGGCACCAAGCCCTTCCAGCATGGCACGGATCACATGGTCGCGCAGGATGAGGATACGGCCTTCCTCGATCTGCGCCGGAAGGTGCCGGTTGCCGAGATGCCAGGCGAGTTCGATCAGGTGCAGCGTATCGCGCGCCTTGATCTCGAAGAGTTTTTCCGGAGCCGCATGGACCTCGATCGTATCGCCGTTCTCAAGCACCAGCCGATCGCCATGATGGAAGAGCACGGCCTCCTTGAGATCGAGCATCACCATCTCGCCATTCGAGAGATGCAGCAGCTTGCGGCGCAGATGCCGCAGATCATGCGGCAGCGTGACGATATCGACCGGCGGATCGGTGACCACGCCGGCGGGGTGATAGGAGTGGACGTGCTGCATGGGAAACTCCGGGGTCAATTGAAAAGCTTGAGTGAGAGGGTAAGCGTCTGTGGCAACGGATTCCAGAGGCCGGTGCGCAATCCGGCGGCGCGAAGTGCCGCGGCGGCCCACGTATTGCAGCCGACAACTGCGTTGAAATAGCCGTTCGCCTCGAAGAACCGGTCATTATCGCCATAGCCCGCCTCCGGCACCACAGCCACCTCGCCTGCCTGACGGGTGAAGCTCGTCTGGATGAACGCCAAAAGCCGCTGGAATTCCGCCGTCTCCAGGTCGAGCGGCATCACCGCCGGATGGCTTTCATCGATCCCGCCGGCAACGTCCACATGCATGACCGAACTGTCGATCGTCAGTGCCCGCAACACCGGAAGCGGCTTCAAGTCCGCCCAGGCCGGCGTTTCAAGATAGAAGGCCCGCCCACCCCAACCGAGCACCAGCCATTCCGCACCGGGATCGGCAACGGGGATTCCGGACCGCTCCAGAAAAGCAAAGGCGGCGCGGGTATCCTCAGCCAGCGGAATGGCAATGTCCGTGTGGATCGGATTGGACAGAACCAGGATGCGCCTTTGCGCCGCCGGTTCCGCCGCCCGGCTCGGCACAAACAGCGGCCGCGGGATGAACGTCCCGACGGCCACCGCGACAACCACGAACAGAACCGCAGCGAGGAGCCAGCGCAAAAACGTCTTCATTAATGGGTTCCGAGGTGCCAGCGCCTCAGAACAGGAAATAGCGCTGCGCCATCGGCAGCACGGTTGCGGGCTCGCAGGTGAGCAACTCGCCGTCGGCCCGCACCTCGTATGTCTCCGGGTTGACCTCCACATGCGGCGTCAGCGAATTGTGGATCATCGAGGCCTTGGAGATGCCACCGCGGGTGTTTTTGACTGCCACCAGCTTCTTGGCGACGCCGAGGCGCTGGGTAAGGCCGGCATCCAGAGAAGCCTGGCTGACGAAGGTGACGGAGGAATTGGTGCGCAGCTTGCCGTAGGCCGCAAACATCGGCCGATAGTGCATCGGCTGCGGCGTCGGGATCGAGGCGTTCGGATCACCCATCGGTGCGGCCGCGATCGAGCCGCCGAGCAGCACCATTTCCGGCTTCACCCCGAAGAAGGCCGGGCTCCAGAGCACGAGATCCGCCCGCTTGCCGACCTCGACCGAACCGATCTCGTGGGAAACGCCGTGCGCAATCGCCGGGTTGATCGTGTATTTGGCGATGTAGCGCTTGACGCGGAAGTTGTCGTTATTGCCGGTTTCTTCCTTCAGGCTGCCGCGCTGGCGCTTCATCTTGTCGGCCGTCTGCCAGGTGCGGATCGCCACTTCCCCGACGCGGCCCATGGCCTGGCTGTCGGAGGAGATGATCGAGAAGGCGCCGAGATCGTGGAGGATGTCTTCGGCAGCGATGGTTTCCTTGCGGATGCGGCTTTCCGCAAAGGCGATGTCTTCCGGGATCGACGGCGACAGGTGATGGCAGACCATCAGCATGTCGAGATGTTCGGCGAGCGTATTGATCGTATACGGCCGGGTCGGATTGGTCGAAGACGGGATGACGTTCGGATTGCCGCAGATCTTGATGATGTCGGGCGCGTGGCCGCCGCCCGCCCCTTCCGTGTGGAAGGCGTGGATGGTGCGGCCCTTGATGGCCGCGACCGTATCCTCCACGAAACCACTTTCGTTCAGCGTATCGGTGTGGATCATCACCTGCACGTCGAAGGCGTCGGCAACCGTCAGGCAGTTGTCGATCGCGGCCGGCGTCGTGCCCCAATCCTCGTGCAGCTTCAGCGACGAGGCACCCGCGAGGATCATCTCTTCGAGCGGTGCGGGAAGCGACGCATTGCCCTTGCCGGCGAGCGCGAGGTTCATCGGGAAGGCATCGAAGCTCTCGATCATCCGCTCGATGTGCCAAGCGCCGGTGCAGGTGGTGGCAAGCGTGCCATGTGCCGGGCCGGAGCCTCCGCCGAGCATGGTCGTGACGCCGCTCATCAGCGCCTCCTCGATCTGCTGCGGGCAGATGAAATGGATATGCGCATCCATGCCGCCGGCCGTCAGGATCTTGCCCTCACCGGCGATCGCCTCGGTGGACGGGCCGACGATGATCGTCACGCCCGGCTGGGTATCCGGGTTGCCGGCTTTGCCGATCGCGTGGATGCGGCCGTTCTTCAAACCGACGTCCGCCTTGTAGATGCCGGAATGGTCGACGATCAGCGCATTGGTAATGACCGTATCGACGGCGCCTTCCGCCCGCGTCGCCTGGCTCTGCCCCATGCCATCGCGAATGACCTTGCCGCCGCCGAACTTCACCTCTTCGCCATAGACGGTGAAATCCTTCTCCACCTCGATGAACAATTCGGTATCGGCAAGCCGAACCCTGTCGCCCGTGGTCGGACCGAACATGCTGGCATAGGAGGCGCGGGACATCTTGTGGGGCATGGTTCAGACCTTCTCGGAAAGTGAAACAAAGGGCGCCTTCTTGGCCGCGCCGCGATCGATGGTAACGGTTGGAGAAGCACCGGCGGCTTCATTGAGTTCGGCAATCAGATAATCGGCAAAACCGGCGCCGCCTTGCCTGAAAGCTGCAAGCGCGCGTTCGACCGCCTCAGCCTCGCCAAGTATGAGACTGTCCGATGCGAGAAGGCTTTCGATGAGATCGGCAAGTTTGGAGCGGTTGTATTCGGGCTTGCGCCGCAGCGTCCAGACAAGCTCGACAAGGGTGATGGGATTAATGTAACCGGGCCGTTGTGGGGATAGCTGCGTATCGAGGAACCGGGTGACGATCGGCGACCAGTGTGGATCATCGTCAAGGGCGTAGCGCACCAGGACATTGGTATCGATACCGATCAAGGATCATCCTCCTGCCGGTCGATGGCCGTGCGGCGCCTCACAGTCTCGTAGATAGCCTCGTCGATGTCGATAGGGCCATCCGCCTTTCCGAAGATTCCCTTGATATGCGAAAGCCCGCTCTTCTTCGCCACGACCGAAACCTTGCCGTTGTCATCGACGATGAACTGCACCAAGCCGCCCGGAGGCAAGCCGAGCGCTCTCCTGACCTCGACCGGAATTGTGGCTTGTCCCTTCATGGATGTCTTCGCCTCGAATCTACCCATTGCCATCGCTCCCTAACTTTCTTGCTTCTCCCTACTTATCAAAAATTCCCTACCTTAGCAATTTCTCCACACATGCGTGTCAGTTCCCCATCGCCTCGGTCAGCTCTTTGAGCTCCTCAATGCGCTTGCGAGTGAGGTCCGCCTGGCATCCGGAAATCAGCATCGGCTCCATCGAGCCGCCATGGGCCTGGAAGCCGGAGGAGATGCATTGCGCGTCGCGATAGACGACCCAGGCGCGTTGCGCCTTGACGAGCGCATCCTCGGCGCCTTTGAGGTCCGCGGAACTATCCGCATCCCATTTTTTCATCGCCTTGCGGGTTGTCTGGTACTGGGCATTAAGAGCCTTGTCGGCGGCCTCGTAGTCGCGCTGCGAGCAGATGTTCATCTCCATCTGCGTCTGCGGGTTCTTGCAATTTGCCTTCGGCTCCTGCGCCACCGCCGGCAGGGCAAGAAGCGTCATGAACGCGGCGGAAAACGCCAATGCGGGCTTCACAGCGCACCCATGATCTTCTGCTGGAAACCATAGACCTCGCGCTTGCCCGAAAGCGGGATCAGCGTCACTTCCCGCATCTGGCCGGGTTCGAAACGGACAGCCGTGCCGGCCGGGATATCGAGACGCATGCCGCGCGCCTTGTCCCGGTCGAAGGAGAGCCCGTTATTGGTCTCGAAGAAATGGTAGTGGCTGCCCACCTGCACCGGCCGGTCACCGGTATTGGCGACCTTTATGGTCACCGTCGGAGCGCCCGCATTGAGCTCGATTTCGCCTTCTGCGGCAATGATTTCGCCGGGGATCATGGTATTCTCCTTCAAGCCGCCTTGGGCGCACAGCCCTCGGCCTTCAGAACACGTTTGGTGGAGGCTGGATGGCGGGCGAGCGCCGCTGCCGTGCGCACCGGCCGGCGAACCAGTTCGCCGGCGCAGTTCGGGCAGGTGCCCTTGAGCACGTCGGCCGCGCAATCGGCGCAGAACGTGCACTCGAAAGTGCAGATCATCGCCTCGCGGCTTTCCGGGGCCAGATCCTTGTCGCAGCATTCGCAATTGGGGCGCAGTTCCAGCATCTTGGGGCCTCCTCAGCGGATCGGTTCGTGGACGGTGACGAGCTTGGTGCCGTCCGGGAAGGTCGCCTCCACCTGCACGTCGTGGATCATCTCGGCAATGCCTTCCATAACCTGGTCGCGAGTGACGACATGGGCGCCGGCCTCCATCAGGTCGGCGACCGAGCGGCCGTCGCGCGCACCTTCCACCACATAATCGGTAATCAGGGCGATCGCTTCCGGATAGTTGAGCTTGACCCCGCGATCCAACCGGCGTCGGGCGACGATCGCCGCCATGGAAATCAGCAGTTTGTCTTTTTCTCGTGGGCTCAGGTTCATGGGAATCCCGCTGTAAGATCAGATGTTCCAGACTTTCGGCACTGGCGCGCCGTTACGCAATACGGAAATTGCCGGTGTCAGGATTTTTCTCAAGTCAAATCCGGTCGGCGCCACCAGCCGGGCGATCAGCTTGCCGTTCCAGTGGCTGGCTCCGCCGGTCCAAAGGCTGGCTCCGCCGGGCGTGCCGTCGACAATCTGGCGGAGTTTCGGAAAGAGCATTTCGGCGAGCGGCCCGGTGTAAAACAGCGTCGCGAAGGCGACCTGGCCGGAGAGCACGGCGGCGGCCTGGGAAAGCTGCTCGATCTCGCCCTCGAACTTCATCTCTTCCGCATGGATCAACTGGCCAGAGCGGCGCACCCGCCAGCGGTCGCGGAAGAAACCGTTCGCGACCGCCTCGCCCATCGCCTTGCGGCCGAACAGAACCGCCTCGACGGCCAGGAATTCGGACCTTTCGGAAAGATCGACGTCTAGCCGGCGGGTCAGCGAGGACTGGTCGAAAAGGATGGTTTCCTGGGGAAGCCAGTGGACCGATGCGTCTTCGCCGACAGTGACATGGGTGGAGACGGAGGCCGTGCCGGACGAGGCCTTATAGATCTTCTCGTTCGCCTGGGTGGTGACCGACAGTCTTGTCGAAGCGGCAGCGGCGACGGACCATTCGATCACGTCGCCGCCCGTCAGTCCCCCCGACGTATTGATTAAAATCGCCTCCATTTCAGGCGAAAATGTTTCCGGAAGGCGAATTTTTGCGCAGCCTTCCTGATAGAATTCGGCGAGCCGTGTCCGCCCGCCGAAAGCCTTGGTTACAAGGCGTCCTGCACCCCTTGCCCGCTGCGGCGCATATCGATCGGCTGGTTGCTGTTGCACGTCGTCCCCTGAAGATCGGCTTCGGTTCCGCAGCCCGATGCAACGCCCGTGCCAGACTTGGCCGCCGAACCGATCTTGGCGGGTGCTGCGGTGGCGATCACGTCGGTGCTGTCGGCCTTGCCGAAGAACTCCCACATCCGCGAAGCCGGATCAACATTGGCGTCGAACGCCGGTTTGGCAACGGTGACCGCGGCCACCTTGGTGACGCTCGCGGCACCGTCCTTGGCGGCAGCGATCACAGCTTCCGTGGCGGCAACCGGTTTCGGCCAGTCATGCGTGCCGTTGGCGAAGACGTAGGATGCGACGCGTGCCCCGTTCTTGCAGGTACCGTAGAGACTGAAGGTCACGCCGTCGACGGTCTTTACGTCGCCATTGCCCTTGCAGCCGTCGAGTTCGGTCCACCGCTGGATTGCTGTCTTGAATCCGTATTGCCAATAGGTATTGCCGCCGCCCGCGTAAGGGTTGGCTGCATCCTTGACGCCGGCAAAAGCCATGATCGAGATGGGCTTCGCCGGATTGCAGCCCTGGGCATCCGGACCCCATTTGCCGTCGGCCTCGACCGGGCGTCCGGCGCGCAGCGAATGCACGAAGCCGGCGGCTGCGAAATCGTCATGACCGGAGCAGAGGTAGGCCGACAACATGCGGCCGCCACCGGAATAACCGGAGGCATAGATGCGGGCCGGTTCGACGCAGAACTGCTGTTTTGCGGTATTCAGGGCCTGCTTGATGTATGCGATCTCGTCGAGGCCGCCCTGCTGTACGGTGACAAAGGGCACGTTCCAGGCATAGGTGCCTCCGGAACTCCCCGGCAGGCTGCCCTGCAGGGCCAAAACGATGAAGCCGTTTTTCTCCGCGACCTTGTCCCAGGAGCTTCTGTTCAGCTGCCCTTCAGGGTTGCTGTGGCTACCATGGAGATCGAAAACCAGCGGAACCTTGTCCTTGCCGGTATAGGACGATGGAATGAAATAGATGGCCGAACGGGCGATACCGTCGGTCTCGATGGTGATCCGGTGGCGACCGGCTTCCATCGGCTGGCCGCAGCCTGCGGCAAGGGCGCTGCCGGTCGTCGACCCGAGAAAGGTCGTGGCGCCCAAAAAAACCGCTCCTACAGCAACCATGCGTGTAAGAGCGGAACGAGAGAAGAAACCGGCAACGCGTGCAAAGACCATCAGCGCCTCATCATGGGGTGCGGGGGTTGTCAACAAATATGCGGAATGCCCTGAAAACGCAGTGTTGTTAACATATATTAGCGGCCCTTGAAACGCACGAAGTGCTGCAACGCGATACAAACATTCACCAGTAAAAATACTGGCCTCAGACGGTCAGATGCCGCCTTGCTTCTGCCGTATCCAGAGTCTCGGCCGCCCCTTCGTGCACAATCTCGCCACGATCCATGATGTAGACCTGGTCGGCCAGCTCCCGGCAGAAGTCCAGATACTGTTCGACCAGGAGAATGGCCATGCCGGTTGAATCGCGCAGGTAGCGGATCGCCCGGCCGATATCCTTGATGATCGACGGCTGGATGCCCTCGGTCGGCTCGTCGAGCACGAGAATCTTCGGACGGGTGACCATGGCGCGGCCGATCGCAAGCTGCTGCTGCTGGCCGCCGGAGAGGTCCCCGCCGCGCCGGCCGAGCATCGATTTCAGCACCGGAAACAGCGAGAAGATCTCGTCCGGGATGAACTTGTCCTTGCGCGCGAGCGGGGCGTAACCGCTTTCGAGGTTCTCCTGGACTGTCAGAAGCGGAAAGATTTCCCGGCCCTGCGGCACGTAGCCGATGCCGTGCTTGGCGCGGTTATAGGGCGCGAGACCGTTCAGGATCTCCCCCTGGAAGCTGATCGTACCGGCGCTGACCGGATGCTGGCCGGTGACGGCGCGGAGAAGAGAACTCTTCCCCACGCCGTTCCGCCCCAGCACGCAAGTGATCTTGCCCATATCCGCATGGATCGAGACACCGCGCAGCGCCTGCGCTGCGCCATAGTGAAGATTGACGTTGTTGACTGTCAGCATGTTAGCGCCCCAGATAATTCTCGATCACCTTCGGATCGTTCGAGACGAAATCAATCGAGCCTTCGGCGAGTACCGAACCTTCCGCAAGGCAGGTCACCTTGACGCCGAGTTCGCGGATGAAGCCCATGTCGTGTTCGACGACGACCACCGAACGGGTCTTGGCGATTTCCTTGAGCAGAACCGCCGTCTCGGCCGTCTCCGCATCCGTCATGCCGGCGACAGGTTCGTCGACAAGAAGCAGCTTCGGTTCCTGGGCGAGCAGCATGCCGATCTCCAGCCACTGTTTCTGGCCGTGGCTGAGATTGGCGGCGTATTCGTTCTTTCGGTGGGTCATGCGGATCGTTTCGAGAATCTCCTCGATGCGAGCCTTGTCCTCCGGCGACAGCGTGTAGAACAAGGTGGCGAACACGCCGCGTGACCGGTTGAGCGCCAGTTCCAGGTTGTCCCAGACGGTGTGGCTTTCGAACACGGTCGGCTTCTGGAATTTCCGTCCGATGCCGAGCTGGGCGATGTCCGCCTCGTCCTTTTTTGTGAGGTCGATCGCATCCTCGAACAGGACCGTACCGGTATCAGGCCGTGTCTTGCCGGTGATGATGTCCATCATCGTCGTCTTGCCGGCGCCGTTCGGGCCGATGATCGCCCTGAGTTCACCGGGCTCCACGACGAAGGACAGCGAGTTCAGCGCCTTGAAGCCGTCGAAGGAGACCGAGACGTTTTCGAGATAGAGCAGGCTTTTCTGTCGTGTTTCGGAAATCGTGTTCATGGTTGCGTGCCCCTATTCCGCCGCCTGGGCCTGGGCCACCGCCGCAGCGTCGCCCCTGCCCTTTTCGGCATCCGCCGCAGCCTTCAGCGCCTTGCGGGCTTTGAAGCCATGTTGGATCGTTCCGACGATGCCCTTCGGCAGGAAGAGCGTCACGGCGATGAACAGGCCGCCGAGCGCAAACAGCCAGATTTCCGGGAAGGCGCCGGTGAAGAAGCTCTTGCCGCCATTGACGAGGATGGCGCCGATGATCGGGCCAATCAGCGTGCCGCGGCCGCCGACCGCCGTCCAGACGACGACTTCGATCGAGTTGGCGGGCGCAAATTCGCCCGGATTGATGATGCCCACCTGCGGCACGAACAGTGCGCCTGCAATCCCGGCCATCATGGCGGACACGACGAAGGTGAAGAGCTTGATATTCTCGACCCGGAAGCCGAGGAAGCGCACCCGGCTTTCCGCATCACGCACGCCGACCAGCACCTTGCCGAATTTCGAGCGGACGATGGCCGAGGCGAGGATCAGGCAGAGCGACAGCATCAGCGCCGACATGAAGAACAGAACCGCCCGCGTGCCGTCCGCCTGGACGGAGAAGCCGAGGATATCCTTGAAGTCGGTGAGGCCGTTATTGCCGCCGAAGCCCATGTCGTTGCGGAAGAAGGCGAGCAGCAGGGCGTAGGTCATCGCCTGGGTGATGATCGACAGGTAGACGCCGTTGACGCGGGAGCGGAAGGCGAACCAGCCGAAGATGAAGGCGAGCAGGCCGGGAACGACGATCACCATCGCCATGGCGAAGACGAACCAGTTGAAGCCATGCCAGAACCACGGCAGTTCCTTGTAGTTCAGGAACACCATGAAATCCGGCAGGATCGGGTTGCCGTAGACGCCGCGTGGGCCGATCTGGCGCATCAGGTACATGCCCATCGCATATCCACCGAGGGCGAAGAAGGCGCCGTGGCCGAGCGAGAGGATGCCGCAGTAACCCCAGACCAGATCAAGCGCCAGCGCCAGCAGCGCATAGCAGAGATACTTGCCGAACAGCGACATGGCATAGGTCGGGAGGTGCAGCGCGCTATCGGGCGAGGTCAAGAGGTTAAGCGCCGGCACCAGGATGCCGATGCCGAGAAGAATGCCGACGGCTACGACGATGCGGCCCTCGAGGGCGCGGAAGACAAAGCCGGAAATCATGCTTCCACCGCCCTTCCCTTGAGCGCGAAGAGACCGCGCGGACGTTTCTGGATGAACAGGATGATCAGCACCAGAACCAGGATCTTGCCGAGCACGGCGCCGACCGAGGGTTCAAGGAACTTGTTGAGCACCCCGAGCGACAGCGCGCCGACCAGCGTGCCCCAGAGATTGCCGACGCCGCCGAACACCACGACCATGAAACTGTCGATGATGTAGCTCTGGCCGAGGTTCGGCGAGACGTTGTCGATCTGGGAGAGCGCGACGCCGGCGATGCCGGCGATGCCGGAGCCGAGGGCGAACGTGAAAGCGTCGACCCAGGGCGTCTTGATGCCCATCGACGAGGCCATGCGGCGGTTCTGGGTGACGGCGCGCATATTGAGGCCGAAGGAGGATTTCTTCATCACCACCAGCAGCGCCACGAAGATCGACAGCGAGAAGGCGATGATCCACATGCGGTTCCAGGTGATGGTCATGCCACCGACCGGGAAGGAACCGGACATCCAGGACGGATTGCCGACTTCCTGGTTGGTGGGGCCGAAGAGCGAGCGGATCGTCTGCTGCAGGATCAGCGAGACGCCCCAGGTGGCAAGCAGCGTTTCGAGCGGCCGGCCGTAGAGGAAGCGGATGACGCCGCGCTCGATGACCAGGCCGACGGCGCCGGTGACGAGGAAGGCAACCGGAAGCGCGATCGCCAGCGACCAGTCAAACAGGCCGGGCGCGTGGTCGCGGATGAGCTGCTGCACCACGAAGGTGGAATAAGCACCGAGCATGACCATTTCGCCATGCGCCATGTTGATGATGCCCATGACGCCGAAGGTGATCGCGAGCCCGATCGCCGCCAGAAGCAGGACTGAACCGAGCGAAACGCCGTACCAGACGTTCTGGCCGATATCCCAAAGCCGCTGGCCACTTTCGATGCTGGCGATCGCCGCATCGACATCGCCCTTGAGGCTCGGATCGAGCGACGCGGATGCGCCCATCAGGATGCCGATCGCGTTGCGGCCGCCATAATTCTTGATCGTCTGGATCGCGGCCCGCTTTTCGTCGATGGAGCGGTCGGAGGAGAGCAGCGACACGGCGCGCGCCTCAACCATGCGGGCCTTGACCTCGCCGTCCGTCTCCTTGGAGATTGCGGTCTCGATAAGCTCGAGATTTTCGGCGCTCGGCGAGCGCAGCACCGCATCGGCCGCCTGCAGCCGGACGCCGCGATCCGGGCTCAATAGCGTCAGGCCGCCCATGGCCGAACGGATGACGCGGCGCAGGCTGTTGTTGATCTTGATTTTGGTGACGGCGTTCTTGGCGGCCTGGCCCGCCGAAGCGCCTGTGACCGGATCGGTCAACTCATAATTGGAGCCGGCCGCCTTGCCGATGAACACCAGGTTATCCGACTTGCGGAAATAGAGGTCGCCCTCGGAAAAGGCATTCAGCGCCGGCACGAGCCGCGCATCACCGGTGGCAGCGAGCTGGCCGATCAGTTTTTCAGCTTCGCTGAAATCCGCCTTGGAGAGCGCGTCGATCAGCGGCTTGGGATCGGTCTGCTGCGCGAACGATGGCGCGGCGAAGGAAAACATCAGGCAGAGCAGAAGACCAAGGCTCTGCAGAACGCGGAAAGGAACTTTGCTCGTCATTGGAACCCCCTTGCGAGATCGCGGGCGACTGAACGCCGCCCGCGATGATGTCGATGACCATCTAAGGCAATCGGATCAGCTGCCCTTGCCGCCGCACTTGCCGGAAGCAACGTTGAAATTGCCGCAGGACATCGGCTTGCGCCAATCGGAGATCAGGTTCTTGCTGTCCGGCAGGTAATCGGACCACTCGTCGCCGACCACAGGTGCGGTTTCCTGAACGATGTCGAACTGGCCGTCAGCCTGGATTTCACCGATCAGCACCGGCTTGGTGATGTGGTGGTTCGGCATGACGGTGGACGTACCACCCGACAGGTTCGGAACGGAGACGCCGATGATGCTATCCAGCACGGCGTCGGTATTGGTGGTGCCGGCGGCTTCGACGGCCTTTACCCAGGCGTTGAAGCCGATATAGGCGGCTTCCATCGGATCGTTGGTGACGCGCTTGTCGTTCTTGGTGAATGCCTTCCATTCCTTGATGAATTCGGCATTCACATCAGCATCGACGGATTGGAAGTAGTTCCAGGCGGCCAGGTGGCCGACGAGCGGCTTGGTGTCGAGACCGGCGAGTTCTTCTTCGCCGACCGAGAAGGCGACGACCGGAATGTCTTCAGCCTTGATGCCCTGGTTGCCGAGTTCCTTGTAGAACGGAACGTTGGCATCGCCGTTGATGGTCGAGACGACGGCGGTCTTCTTGCCGGCCGAGCCGAACTTCTTGATATCGGAGACGATCGTCTGCCAGTCGGAATGACCGAACGGCGTGTAGTTGATCATGATGTCGGACTCGGCAACGCCCTTCGACATCAGATAGGCCTTGAGGATCTTGTTGGTCGTCTGCGGATAGACGTAGTCGGTACCGGCCAGGACCCAGCGCTTGACGCCTTCTTCCTTGGCCAGATAGTCGACGGCAGGGATCGCCTGCTGGTTCGGAGCGGCACCCGTGTAGAAGATGTTGCGCGAGGATTCTTCACCCTCGTACTGGACCGGGTAGAACAGGATCGAGTTCAGCTCTTCGAAGACCGGCAGGACCGACTTGCGCGAAGACGAGGTCCAGCAACCGAAAACGGCGGCAACCTTGTCCTTGGAAATCAGCTGACGGGCCTTTTCGGCGAACAGCGGCCAGTCGGAGGCCGGGTCGACGACGACGGCTTCGAGCTTCTTGCCGAGCACGCCGCCCTTCTTGTTCTGCTCGGCGATGAGCATCAGCATGACATCCTTGAGGGTGGTCTCAGAGATGGCCATGGTGCCCGAAAGCGAGTGCAGAACACCGATCTTGATGGTGTCGTCAGCGGCGAAAGCACCCTGCAGCGCCGTCGTCGACATTACGGCAGCGAGCAGCGCGCCACCCAGTTTGGATTTGAATGTCATTGGTTCGAACCCCTCTTCTCGTTCGTCCGCAACGAAGAACTTAACCGTTGCTTAAGCGACTATCCGTTGCTGCATCGCAAAACCGTATACGTCGAATGACGTACCGGAGGGGGAGAAGGGGGAAGAGGAATGCCGGGGGGTAGAAGTCCTACTCCCAGCTGGCATCTTCAGCAAACAGCGCCGGCACGGTCAGTATCGAGCGTATTTATCGATATATTAACCATATTTGGATTGTATGACCCGACGCACATGTAGGGCGGGGAGTTGTTTCGGTGTAGATCCCATGAGTAGCATCCTCACGAATGCTGGAGCTGCTTCTGCGCTCCAAATGCTTCGCTCTCTCGACAGCCAGATGTTGGGCACGCAGCGGCAGGTCGCGACCGGCTTGCGTGTCGACCAAGCTTCCGACAACGCCGCCTACTGGTCGATCGCCACCACCATGCGATCTGACAATGGTGCCCTTTCGGCCGTGCAGGACGCCCTTGGCCTCGGAGCCGCAAAGGTCGAGACCGCCTATGAAGGCATCGCTGCGACCACAGATCTCCTGGCGGCGTTCATGGCCAAGGTCGTTTCCGCCCAGCAGGACGGAATAGACAAGAACAAGATCCAGGAAGAACTGGAGCAGTTGAAGCAGCAGATCGTCTCGATATCCAACTCCGCAAGCTTCGCCGGCCAGAACTGGCTGCGGTCGGACATGCAGGGCGAGGTTAGCGAAGCAGGCGCGAAGACGTCTGTCGTATCATCGTTCAATCGCAGCGAGGATGGAACCGTCTCCGTCGGGACCATCGACGTCGATCTGTCGAAAATCGCACTGTTCAAGAATGGCGGCGGCGGGATCCTGCAGAAAGAACCTGATCCGGATCTCGGTTATGGCCTCGGCACGCTCGGTGGGTTGGTCGGATTTTCGACATCGGGTTATGGCGACGTGCCAGGCCCGGCATTCGACCAGCCCTTCACGATCACGAAATTCGATGTCATCACGGTCGACTTTTCGGTCGGTACGTCCAACGATACGTTCGTCATCACCAAAAGTGTCGTCGATCAGGCGCTCGGAGGCCAAGCGGGGTACGGCTTCGACGGAGATATTGAAAGCTCTGCCGATTGGGCGAAAGTCCTCCAGCAGGCAACGTTTCTCAACAAGGCGCCCTCCGACGCCTTGTTGACGGCTCAGGGCGGGACGCCGAATATCTTCTTTCGCGCCATCATTCCTCTCGCCGCAGAGCTGATCACCGTCCAGCCGCCCGTCCACACCCGGACGCTGCCGCCGGAGGGTATCGATATTCTCGATATCGACGTCACCGATCCCGACATCGATTTTCCGACAATTACCTTGGTTCTCGACGAGATGCAGCAGAAGGTCATATCGGCCGGCGCCTACCTTGGCTCGCTCAGGTCGAGGATCGCGATGCAGGAAGCATTTGGAAACAGTCTCGCGGACAGTCTCGACAGAGGCATTGGGCGCCTCGTCGATGCGAATATGAGCGAGGCGTCGAGCCGGCTCAAGGCTCTGCAAGTCCAGCAGCAACTCGCGACCCAGTCGCTTTCCATCGCCAATTCGGACGCGCAAAACATCCTGTCTCTCTTCCGGTAAAGACCGTCGTCCTTGAGGGCAGGCGCGCATTGCACGTGCGATATATGACCTCCGAGGTAGTCGACCCGGCGACCGATGGCATCTATCCCAGGATCCAGCTTTGCAGCGTGAAAGGATCAGCCCATGCCCATTACCTATGTCATTCGTTTCGATATCCTCCCAGCCCAGCGCGATCGCTTCATGACTCTTCTGAACGGCGTGCTCGATGCCATGCGGCACGAACCGATGTTCCACAATGCCGTGCTGCATGCCGATCCCGGGAACGAGAACCACGTGATGCTCTACGAGACCTGGGAGGATCATCAGGACGTCCTGGACGTGCAGTTGCAGCGCCCCTACCGCGAGGCCTGGCACGCGGCCCTGCCGGATCTGCTCGCCAGCCCGCGCGAAATTTCAGTCTGGCGCCCGCTGCGGGGAGACCGCGCCGCGTAAATCTTCGGCCAGGCCGTTCCCTCTCGGGAACATTTCCCCGCCTCACGCGCTTGCCTCCCCGGATCCGCCAACCACCCGAGGAGCTCGAACCCGTGATCAACGACCTCTGGTACAAGAACGCCGTCGTCTATTGCCTCTCCGTCGAGACCTTCATGGATTCCAATGGCGACGGGATCGGGGATTTCCAGGGCTTGCAACGGCGGCTGGACTATATCTCCGGTCTCGGCGTCAGCGCCGTATGGCTGATGCCGTTCCAGACCTCACCCGGCCGGGACGACGGTTACGACGTCTCCGACTACTATAATGTCGACCCGCGCTACGGCACGCTCGGCGATTTCGTCGAGTTCACCCACGGCGCCCGGCAGCGCGGCATAAGGGTGCTGATAGACCTCGTGGTCAACCATACGTCCAATGAACACCCCTGGTTCCAGGACGCCCGAAGCAATCCGGAATCCTACTATCGCGACTGGTATATCTGGTCCGACAAGAAGCCGGCGAACGCCAACGAGGGAATGGTGTTTCCGGGCGTGCAGAAGACGACCTGGACCTATGACGAAAAGGCCAAGCAATATTACTTTCACCGCTTCTACGAGTTTCAGCCGGACCTCAACACCTCCAATCCGCATGTACAGGCGGAAATCCTCAAGATCATGGGTTTCTGGATCCAGCTCGGCGTTTCCGGTTTCCGCATGGATGCCGTGCCATTCGTGATCGCCGAAAAGGGCGCCGACGTAAAAAAGCCGAGGGCGCAGTTCGACATGCTCCGGGTTTTTCGCGAATTCCTGCAATGGCGGCTCGGAGATTCGATCATCCTTGCCGAAGCCAATGTCGTGCCGAAGGAGAACCTCGCTTATTTCGGCGATGATGGCGACCGTATGCAGATGATGTTCAATTTTCACGTCAACCAGGCCCTGTTTTATGCGCTTGCCTCGGGAGACGCCCGGCCGCTGGCAAAAGCGATCGTCAATACCAGCGATCGGCCTGAAACGGGACAATGGGGCATGTTCCTGCGCAATCACGATGAACTCGATCTTGGTCGCCTGACCGAAAAACAGCGCCAGAAAGTGTTTTCGGTATTCGGGCCTGACAAGAACATGCAGCTTTACGACCGCGGCATCCGACGGCGGCTGGCGCCGATGCTGGAGAACGACCGAAGACGCCTGGAACTCGCCTACAGCCTGCTGTTTTCGCTGCCCGGCACGCCGGTCCTGCGTTACGGCGACGAGATCGGCATGGGCGACGACCTGTCGCTGCCGGAGCGCAACTGCGCCCGCACGCCGATGCAATGGTCGGCCGAGCCGCATGGCGGGTTCACCAAGAACGACAAGCCGGTCCTGCCGGTCATCAGCGCAGGGCCGCTCGGCTTCAGATATCTGAACGTCGCGGAACAGCGACGCGATCCCGACTCGATGCTGAACTGGACGGAACGTCTGATCCGCATGCGCAAGGAAGTGCCAGAGATCGGCTGGGGCGCTTGCACCGCCCTCAACACCGGAGACAACGGGGTGCTGGCGCTCCGCTATGATTGGCGCGACAATTCCGTGCTGATCGTCCACAACCTGCATTCGAGGCCGGTCGAGGTCACGTTCGTAGTCGGTATCGGCGAACACGGCGACCTGCTCATCGATATCGCGGACGGCGGCAACAGCGAGGCGGATGCCAACGGCCGGCACCGGCTTCTGCTCGACGCCTATGCCTATCGCTGGTTCCGGGTCGGCGGTCTGGACTATCTGCTGCGCCGCAGGGAAGTCTAGGCTAACCGCCCGCCCTCACCTCGCGCACACCGCGGCCTGTCTTTTGCCGCAGCAATGCCCGCAACGTAACGCCATCCGCATAACCGACGAGTGAGGCGATTTCGTTGGGGCTCTTGTCGCTGGTCTTCAGGAGATGCACGGCGCGCTCGACACGGAGATCCTGGAAATAGGAGAGCGGCGTCTTGCCGAGCACCTGCTGCATGCGCCGCGCCAGCGTCCGCTTGCTGGCGCCGACCGCATCGGCCGCGTCGTCCAGCGAAAACCCCTCCCTGAGACGCCCGCGTGCCCAGCGCTCGAAACGCTGCACCAGCGGATCGGAATGAGAAAGATGGTCGGTGATCACGTAAGCCGACTGCGACGGCCGGTTGTCGACGATGAGGTAACGCGCCACAAGGCCGGCAAGCTCCGGGCTCACCTGCCGCACCAGCCAGAGCGCCAGATCCATATGGCCGAGTGCCGCGCCCGCCGTCACCAGCGAGCCGGATTTCACCAGCATGTGGCCGTCTTCCAGCTGCACGGAGGGATAACGCTGGCGGAAGAGCGGTGCGAGCCACCAGCTGGTCGTCGATTTCTCTCCGTCGAGAAGGCCGGATTCGGCCAGAACGAACGTGCCGATACAGGCGGCGGCAATGTTCATGCCCGCCGCTTTGGCCTCGCGCAACACCGCCCCCGCATCGCGGATGTCGGGACGGTCGAGCGCGGGCACCAGCACGTCCGGCATCTTGGAGGCGATCGCCGGCACGACCAGCCAGCCGCCGGCCTCCGGATAGAAACTCCCGGAGATCGGCACGGCAAGCCCATGCGCCGTCTTCACTTGTCTGCGCACCCCGATCACCGACACGTCGAAGGCCGGCACATCGAGCGACAGCATCGCCGCAAGCTCGTTCGCCATGGTGAACACGTCGAGTATGGTCGACAGGCCGGTATCGAAGACGGGATCGAGCGCAAGGATCTGTAGTTTCATGGCAAAAACACTATCAACAATGTCAATATTGACAATAGGCAACCGAGCCGGCGTGGCGGAATATCAGCCTGAAAAACGTCGCCTGACCGAGCCCGTTGCGATAAGAAGAGACGCATGAGCATGGATGTCACCACGATCGGCTTCACCAAGACGACCGCCGAAAATTTCTTCCGCCGCATCAGGGCAGCCGGCGTCAAGCGGATCCTGGATGTGCGCCTCCACAACACCTCGCAACTCGCGGGGTTTGCCAAATCCGAGGACCTCGCCTTCTTCCTGAAGGCGATCTGCGGCGCCGGTTATGTGCACGAACCGCTGCTGGCGCCGACCGAGGAGATCATGACCGCCTTCAAGAAAGAGAAAGGCGACTGGAATGTTTTCCAGAATGATTTCCTTGGCTTGATGGCTGAACGCAAGGTGGAAGATCACTTCAAGGCGGAACAGTTCGATGGCTCCTGCCTGCTCTGCTCGGAAGACAAGCCGCACCATTGCCATCGCCGGCTCGTTTGCGACTATCTGAATGGCAAATGGGGCGGCAAGCTCGGCATCCGCCACCTCTAAATCTCGATTGAACAACTAGACACCTTAGCGCCGCCGGGAGCCTCTCCCCGCGTGGGAGACCCTTTGCAATGGCCTTTGAAACCATTCTTGCAATCGCCCTTTTCTCGCTTGTCGGCTCGGTTTCGCCCGGGCCGAGCAATTTGATGCTGCTTGCCTCCGGCACCAATTTCGGCTTCCGGCGCACCGTGCCACAGATCCTCGGCATCACCATCGGCCTTTCATCGGTGCTGCTGGCGGTCGGCTTCGGCCTCGGCGCCCTGCTGACGGCTTATCCGCCGCTCGCATTGGCGTTGAAGATCGCCGGCGGCGCCTACCTGCTCTATCTTGCCTGGCGGATCGCCATGTCTCGCTCCGTCCCCAACGGTGACGCGAGCGCCGCCCGTCCCCTCACCTTACTCGAATCCGCGGCCTTCCAATGGGTGAACCCGAAGGCCTGGGTCGCAGCGCTGACTGCCATGGCCGCCTATGCCAGCGCCGAAAACCCCTTCGCGTCGGTCGTGCTGATCACGCTCGTCGTCGCCATCGTCAACCTGCCGAGCGTCGCCGTCTGGGCCGGCTTCGGCGTGGCGCTTCGGCGGTTCCTGTCCGATCCGGCGCGGCTCAAATGGTTCAACATCGTCATGGCGTTGCTGCTGGTCGTAACGCTCTGGCCGCTCGTGAAATAGCGGCGACCGGAAAGGCTCCCGCCTTCCCGTCGAATGCAGGCTCGGACGATCGTGCAAGAACTGCGGAGGACCTTGATACCGCTTTCCCGCCCATCCGCTGCATAGATCCCTGCTCGCAGCGGCATGCCGCCGCTGCCTGCTACAGAGGATCAACAACATGACTCAAATCACTGAAAAGGTGGTTCTTATCAGCGGCGCCAGCAGCGGCATCGGCGAAGGCACCGCACGCATTCTCGCCGCGGCCGGTGCCAAGGTCGTGCTCGGTGCCCGCCGCACCGACCGGCTGGAGGCATTGGCCGAAGAGATCGCCGCGGCCGGCGGCACCGTGCGAATTCGCCGGCTCGACGTCACCGATCGACAGGACTTTCAGGCGTTCGCGGAATTCGCGCTTGCCGAATTCGGCCGCATCGACGTGATCGTCAACAATGCCGGCCTGATGCCGCTGTCGCTGATGTCGTCGCTCAAGGTCGAGGAATGGGACCGGATGATCGATGTGAACATCCGCGGCGTGCTCTACGGCATCGCTTCGGTTCTGCCAATCATGAACGACCAGGGGTATGGCCAGATCATCAACATCTCGTCGATCGGCGGCCTCGGCGTGGTGCCAACCGCGGCGGTCTATTGCGCCACCAAATACGCGGTGCGGGCAATCTCCGACGGGCTGCGCCAGGAGAACGACAAGATCCGCGTCACCTGCGTCTATCCCGGCGTGGTGGAGTCCGAGCTTGCCGGCACGATCACCGATCCGGTCGCAGCGGATGCGATGAAGACCTATCGCAGCGTCGCCCTGACGCCCGATGCGATCGGCCGCGCTGTTCTCCATGTTATCGACCAGCCTGAAGACGTGGATACAAACGAGATTGTGGTGCGCCCAACCCGCACCATGTGACCGGCTTCCAGGATGCGGTGGGGATTTACCGCACCGCATCATACTTTGCTTGCAAAACGCCGCGCCTCAGCCGAAAGTGCACAATTGACGGTCTTCCCTCAGAAGGTGCTAGAAATTAGGCATGGCAGCGCGGCAACGCATCATTCCCGTTCGGCGTGAATACAATCGTTGGGTCGCCAACCAGACGCTGGAGGACTACGCCCTCCGTTTCACCGCCAAGAGTGCCCGCCGGTTTTCCTCCAGCCGCATTTCCCAGACCGCCATCGGCGCCATCTCCTTCCTGGCGCTGGAGGCGATCGGCGGCACGATCACCCTCTCCTACGGCACCACCAACGCAATTTTCGCGATCGCCGCGGCCGCCATCGCCATGCTGGCGATCGGCTGGCCGATCAGCCGTTATGCGATCCGCCACGGCGTCGATATCGACCTTCTGACCCGCGGCGCGAGCTTCGGTTACATCGGCTCGACCATCACCTCGCTGATCTATGCCAGCTTCACCTTCATGCTGTTTGCGATCGAGGCCTCGATCATGACCGGTGCGCTGGATCTCGCCTTCGGCATTCCGCCCTGGATCGGCTATATCATCAGCGCCGTGGTGGTGATCCCGCTGGTCATCTACGGCGTGCAGCTCATCTCCCGCTTTCAGCTGATCACCCAGCCATTCTGGATCATCCTCAACATCCTCCCCTTCGTGTTCATCGCCTTCATGGATTGGGAGAAATTCGATCTCTGGCGCGCCTTTGCCGGTATCGGCCACTCGAACGCCGAGGTGGCCGGTCCGGCGCCCTTCACTCTGGTCGAGTTCGGCGCGGCCTCCGCGGTCATCCTCGCCCTGATGCCGCAGATCGGCGAGCAGGTCGACTTCCTGCGCTTCCTGCCGCCGGAGGGCCTCGACAAGTGGCGGCACCGGTTTGCCGTCTTTCTCGCCGGCCCAGGCTGGGTGGTGGTCGGCGTGCCCAAACTCCTGGCAGGCTCGTTCCTCGCGGTCCTGACGCTCTCGACCGCCGTGCCTATCCGCGAGGCGGCAGACCCGGCACACATGTATTTCGCGGCCTTCGGCTACATGATCCCGAACGATACGGCCGCCCTGCTGCTGATGGCGGCCTTCGTGGTCGTTTCGCAGCTGAAGATCAACGTGATGAACGCCTATGCGGGCTCTCTCGCCTGGTCGAACTTCTTCTCGCGCCTCACCCACAGCCATCCCGGCCGCGTCGTCTGGCTGGTCTTCAACGTGGTGATTGCACTGCTTTTGATGGAGCTCGGCATCTACCGGCTGCTCGAAGCGACGCTCGGCATCTTCTCGATCGTCGCCATGGCCTGGCTCTGCACCATCTCGGCCGATCTGATGATCAACAAGCCGCTGGGCCTGTCGCCCGAAGGCATCGAGTTCAAGCGCGCCCATCTCTACGACATCAATCCGGTGGGCTTGGGCTCGATGTTCGGCTCGGCGGCGATCGCGCTCGCCGCCCATTTTGGCCTGTTCGGCCCGTTGATGGCCTCGCTCGCCACCTACCTGACACTGGTCGCTTTCCTGATCTCGCCGGCGCTCGCCTTTGCCACCGGGGGCAAATTCTACCTTGCCCGAAAACCGCGCCAGAGCTGGAAAAGCGTCGGCTCGATCACCTGTTCCATCTGCGAACACCCGTTCGAACACGAGGACATGGCCTGGTGCCCCGCCTATGCCGCACCGATCTGCTCGCTCTGCTGTTCGCTAGACAGCCGCTGCCACGACATGTGCAAGCCGCATGCACGGCTCAACACCCAGATCGGCACCGTCGCCCGCTCCTTCCTGCCGGACAGCGTCATCACCCGGCTGACGACGCGCCTCGGGCGCTACGCGACGACCGCCGTGCTGTCGATCTCGATGATCGGCACGATCCTCGGCATGATCGCCTATCAGGTCAGCCGGGCCGCACCCGTCAATGCCGAGGTGATCTACGGCACGGTGCTGATCGTCTTCTTCGTCTTTGCGATCATCGCCGGCATCGTCTCGTGGTTCTATGTGCTCGCCCATGACAGCCGCGTGGTGGCGGAAGAGGAATCCTCCCGCCAGAACACGCTGTTGCTGAAGGAAATCGCCGCCCACAAGAAGACCGACGCGGCTCTCCAGGAGGCCAAGGAGACAGCCGAATCCGCCAACCGCGCCAAGAGCCGTTATGTCGTCGGCCTTTCCCATGAGCTGCGAACGCCGCTCAACGCCGTGCTCGGTTACGCCCAGATCCTCGAGCGCGACGAGACGATCCCCGCGCCGCGCCAGTCGGCGATCAAGGTCATCAAGCGCTCCGCCGACCATCTGTCGGGCCTGATCGACGGTCTGCTCGACATTTCCAAGATCGAGGCCGGCCGGCTGCAGGTCTATTCCAACGAGATCAACATCCAGGATTTTTTGGACCAGATCGTCGAGATGTTTGGCCTGCAGGCGCAGGCGAAGGGGCTGACCTTCGAGCACGAGCGCGCCCGCGCCCTGCCCCAATATGTCCGCACCGACGAAAAGCGGCTGCGCCAGATCCTCGTCAACCTGCTCTCCAACGCCATCAAGTTTACCGACGAAGGTACGGTGAAATTCGACGTCGCCTATCGCAGCCAGGTCGCCACCTTCACCGTTTCCGATACCGGCCGGGGCATTGCCGAAAAGGATCTCGGCCGCATCTACGAGCCCTTCCAGCGCGGCGAGGCGGAAAGCATCAGGCCGATGCCCGGCCTCGGTCTCGGCCTCACCATCACCCAGCTCCTCACCAACACGCTCGGCGGCGAGATCGCGGTCGCCAGCACCAAGGGCGAAGGCTCGATCTTCAAGGTGCGGCTGATGCTGTCCGCAATCGAGCGGCCGAACACCGCGCCGGCGGCGGAAAAGAAGATCGTCTCCTATACCGGCCCGCGCCGCACCATCGTCCTCGTCGACGACAACGAAGACCACCGCGACCTGATGCGCGAAGTGCTGGTACCGATGGATTTCGTCGTGCTGACCGCCAATAGCGGGCCGGACTGCCTGACCCTGATCGAGGGCGTCACACCGGACCTCTTCCTCGTCGACATCTCCATGCCCGGCATGAGCGGCTGGCAGCTCGTCTCGCGGCTGCGCGAGATCGGCCAGGTGGCACCGATCGTCATGCTGTCGGCCAATATCGGCGACGGCGTCGCCACGCATTCCGGCGACGAGGGCCACAACGACGCGATCGCCAAGCCGGTCGATATCCGCAGGCTCGCCGACAAGCTCGCCGCCCATCTCGGCCTCGTCTGGGTCTATGAGAATGAAACGGTGATTCCGGCGGTTGTCGGCCCGAAGAAACCGATCAAAAGTCCGGGGACGAACCACGTCCAGGACCTTTTGCGGCTCGGCGAAATCGGCTACGTGCGCGGTATCGAGGCGAAACTCGCCGATCTCGCCCGGGAGGAGGAACACCGCCCCTTCACGGAAGAACTCGGCGCCTACGTGCAGGCCTTCGATCTTGCCGGTTATATGAAATTCCTGAGCCGCCTTGAGGCAGAAAGGACGAGTGATGGCTGAAACTGCTCTGCCGCGCGATATCGTCCTTCTTGTGGACGACAGCCCCGAAACGCTGGGCTTCCTGACCGAAGCGCTCGAAAAATCCGGCTTTTCGGTGCTGATCGCCACCGCCGGCCAGTCGGCGCTCAACATCGTCGAGCGTATTACCCCGGACCTCATCCTGCTCGACGCTGTCATGCCCGGCATGGACGGTTTCGAGACCTGCCGCAAGCTGAAGACCAATGGCGGCATCGCCCAGGTGCCGGTGATCTTCATGACCGGCCTCACCGAGACCGAACATGTGGTCAACGCGCTGGATTCCGGCGGCGTCGATTATCTGACCAAGCCGATCAACATTGACGAACTGCGCGCCCGCATCCGAGTGCACCTTTCCAATGCCCGTTCGGCCCAGAGCGCCCGCGTGGCACTCGACGCCGCCGGCCGCCATCTGCTGGCGGTCAAGGCGAGTGGCGCGATCCACTGGTCGACCCCCCAGGCGACACGGCTGATCAACGCAGCGACCAACAGCGACGATGGGCTCGACATCGTTTCGCGCCGGATTTCCACCTGGATGGACGAGCGCGACAAGCCGGGCTTTGCCCGCGACGCCGCCTTCGCCCTCGTCCAGAACGGCCAGGCGAGCCTGCAATTCTCCTTCCTCGGCGCGATCGGCGCCGACGAACATCTCTTCCGCCTGACGGCCGCCAACAAGCGCCCGGACGACGAGGTGCTGCGCCAGCATTTCCCCCTGACCCAACGGGAATCCGAGGTGCTGCTGTGGATCGCCAAGGGCAAGTCGAACCGCGACATCGCCGACATCCTCGGGCTCTCGGCCCGCACGGTGAACAAGCATCTGGAACAGATCTATGTGAAGCTCGGCGTCGAGAACCGCGCGTCGGCAGCCGTCAAGGCGGCACATGTGCTGCATAGCGAGTAACGGTCAGCGTAGCCCGAGAACGATCCGGCGAACCGTTTCGAGCGACGAACAAGTTCCTCTGCGTGGCGACGACAGACGCTTCGCTACAGTCAGGCTTTCTTGAAAAACTTGTTGACGACCAGACCAACGACGATCTGGACGACAAGCCCGGAAATACCGCCCCCGACGAGCTGACCAGCGAGCGCCGCTAGATCGACGCCTCCAGCCGCCGCGCTGCCGGCTCCAAGAAGCGAGCCGAGGATTGAACCACCGCCAATTCCTCCGACCGCGCCGGCTATGATATTTCCGATCTGACCGAGATCGGTATCCTTCAGGATTTTCCCACCCGCGGTCCCGCCGACGGCACCGCCGATGACCTGGGCAATAATGGCACTCAGATCCATAACATTACCTCTCCTCAAATTGGATTATCCAGGCTCAGGACCTGTTGAATTCATCCAATCTAAGTGACGGATTTCGTGCCCGGCTAGGAGGGAAGATGCAGGAAATGCTCGCACATTTTCAAATCTTCCCGACGCAGTCCAGGCGCGAAACCCGTCTTGTCCTTCGGGTTCGGCTGAATTTAACAGGCCCTGACCCTTGATATGCCAGATAGTGGAGATTTCCAAGTCCGGAATTCAGCTGCCAGTTTAGTGGGACTCCGGCGTGCCGCCTATAAGTGTTCCCAAACGCAAAGAAGCCCGGCTTTTGACCGGGCTCCCTTCTAAGATACGGTTGCCGATAACGGCTCAGCCCTGCGGGAAGTAGCTGTACTTGCCGTCCGGACCCTTCTTCCATTCGTACATGATATAGCCCGGGATCTTCGGGTCGCCCTTTGCGTCGAAGGCAATGTCGCCGAGAACGGTCTTGAACGGACCCTTTTCATGCAGCACCTTGGCAACGGCTTCGGCGTCGTCGGCCTTGCCGGTTGCCTTGATGCCGGCAGCGATGACCTGCACGGCTGCGTAGGAATACAGCGTGTAGGCTTCCGGGTTGAAGCCGGCTGCCTTGAACTTGGCAACCAGGTCCTTGTTGGCCGGGTTCAGCGTCGGGTCGGGGCCGAAGGTGTTGAGCGTGCCTGCGACAGCGTCGCCGGCGATCGAAGCCAGTTCGTTGGAGACGATGCCGTCACCCGAAACGAGCGTAGCCTTGAGGCCCTGGTCCTTGGCCTGGCGGATGATCAGGCCGGCTTCGGTGTGGAGACCGCCCCAGTAGATGATCGTGACGCCGGCTTCCTTCATCTTGGAGATGAGCGCCGAGAAGTCCTTGTCGCCGACGTTGACGCCTTCGCGGATGACTTCCTTGAGGCCCTTGGCGTTCATTGCCTTCTTGGTCTCTTCGGCAAGGCCCTGGCCGTAAGGCGTCTTGTCGTCGATGATGGCGATCTTGGCGGTCTTGAACTTGTCGGCGAGGTAAGCGCCGGCAACGCCGCCCTGCTGGTCGTCACGACCGCAGGTACGGAACACGTTCCACAGACCACGCTCGGTGAAGACCGGGTTGGTCGCAGCCGGGGTGATTTCGAGCATGCCGTTTTCGGCATAGACTTCCTTGGAAGCCGGAATCGAAACGCCGGAGTTGAAGTGGCCGACCACGTACTTGACGCCGTCGGATGCAAACTTGTTGGCAACCGAGATGCCCTGCTTGGGATCGGATACGTCGTCGCCGAGGACGATCTTGATCTTTTCGCCGTTGATGCCGCCGGCGGCATTGATATCGGCTGCGGCCTGTTCGGCACCCTTCTGGAGCTGCGCACCGAAGGCGGCGTTCGGACCCGTGAGCGGACCGCCGACGCCAATAACGATGTCGGCCCATGCGCTACCGCTGAAGGCGACCATGGCCGTCAGCGCAACCGCGGAAAGAAGAGACTTCTTCATCGAGTTACTCCCAATTTTTTAGGTGAGCTGATTTTTCGAAACCGGGCGCAATACCCACCATCACTGCGCCGGAAATGTTCCACTCTAGGTTACTTATCGTTTCAACCCGAGCTAATCTGAGGGCAGAAAAGTTCGGCTGTCAATCTTTCTTCTTGAAGGAGAAAGCGGAAGCAGGCTCGTAGAGCCAATAGTAATTCTGCACCATCTGGCGCGTCCGCCGGATGCGGAATCCGGCGCTCGAAAAGACGAGCAGGATGGCCACGTCGATGATGTAGTAGAACGGGCTGATGAATGGCCCCTGGAACAGCGCATAGTGCAGAAAACGCATCGCCACGCCGAGTAGCAGCGTATAGACCACCACCGTCGTATAGCCGTTCCAGCCTTCGGCGGCGGCCTTGCCCGAGCGCCAGGCAGTCCAGAAACCGATGATCAGCACGAGGAAACGCAGGAGGTACCGCACGCCGCTGTCGCTTTCGAAAAACAGTCCCTGCATCCTAAATTCCTCCGGCTGCCATTGACACAACCTTAACGATCAATGCCGTCCACCTTCCAGGTAAGCGGCGCGCACTTCCGGATTGGCGAGAAGCTCTTTTCCAGAACCGCTCATCGTCACCTTGCCGTTGACCATCACATAGCCACGGTCGGAGAGTTTCAGTGCCGCGAACGCATTCTGCTCGACGAGGAAGACGGTCAACCCTTCTTCCTTGTTCAGCTTCTTGATCGCCTCGAAAATGCCCTTGACGATCAGCGGCGCCAAGCCCAGCGAAGGTTCGTCGAGCAAGAGCAGCTTCGGCCGCGCCATCAGCGCGCGTCCGATCGACAGCATCTGCTGCTCGCCGCCCGAAAGCGTGCCGCCGCGCTGGCTCTGGCGCTCCTTGAGGCGCGGGAAGAGCGTGAAGATCTTCTCGACGTCCTCGTTGAAATATTTGAGGTTGTCGAGGCCGGCCCCCATCTGCAGGTTCTCGTAGACGGTCATGCGCGGAAAGATGCGCCGGCCTTCGGGAGACTGGGCGATGCGGCGCCGTGCGATCAGGTGCGTCGGCAGCTTGGTGATGTCCTCGCCGTCGAAGATGATCGCGCCGGTTCGAGCCTGCGGGCTGCCGCAGATGGTCATCATCAGCGTCGACTTGCCGGCGCCGTTGGCGCCGATCAGGCTGACGATCTCGCCCTTGTTGACTTCGACATCGACGCCTGCGAGTGCACGGATATTGCCGTAGTAGGTCTCGACAGCCTCGACTTTCAGAAGGTTCTCGGCCGCCATCAGTGATTGCCCCCCTCGAGTTCTACCGCAATCACCTCTTCCACCTCGTCATCCTCGACGCCGAGATATGCGGCGATCACTCGTGGGTCGTTCTTCACATGGTCCGGCGAGCCGTCGGATATCTTCTGGCCGTATTCCAGCACCACGACATGGTCGGAAATCTCCATGACCACCGACATGTCGTGCTCGATCAGCAGGATCGAAGCGCCCTCGTCGCGGATCAGGTGCAACAGCGCGTTGAGCGCCGCAGATTCTCGCGGGTTGAGGCCGGCAGCCGGTTCGTCGAGGCACAGCAGTTCCGGGTTGGTGCACATCGCGCGGGCGATTTCGAGCCGCCGCTGGGCACCGTAGGGAAGGTCGCCGGCAGGGTCGTCGGCACGATCTGTCAGATCCGCCTTGTCGAGCCAGTATTTCGCCTTCTCGATCGAGGCATCGACGGCCCTGTTATAGGCCGGCAGACCGAGGAGCCCGAGGATCGTGTAGCCGGATGCCTTCATCAGGGCATTGTGCTGCGCGACCAGCAGGTTTTCGAGAACCGTCAGGCCCGAGAACAGGCGGATGTTCTGAAAGGTGCGGGCGACGCCGGCCAGCTTGGGGATCTCGAAGTCGCGCAGGCGTTCCAGCAGGAATTCCTTGCCGTCCCTGCGCTGCAGGGTGAGCATGCCCATGGTCGGCTTGTAGAAGCCGGTGATGCAGTTGAACACCGTCGTCTTGCCGGCGCCGTTCGGCCCGATCAGCGCGGTGATCTCGCCGCGCCGTACCTCCAGCGAGAGATCGTTGATGGCCATCAGGCCGCCGAACTTCATCGACAGGTGCTCGACCTTGAGGATCGTATCGTTCGTCATTGTCGTCGTTCCGAGAGCCATCAGCCGTGGCCCTCCTTGGTAAAGCTTCCGGAGACCGCCCTGCGCTCCTTGAGGAAGGCCGTCGGTTCTCGCGATCCGACAAAGCCCCGCGGCTTGAACAGCATGACGATGATCATCGCCAGGCCGAAAAGCAGCATGCGGTAGAGTTCAGGCGTGAAGTCCGGTCCGAACACGACCTTGAGGAAGGACATTTCGCGCAGCACTTCGGTACCGCCGACCATCACCACCGCGGCGATCGCGATGCCGGTCAGCGACCCCATGCCGCCGAGAACGACGATTGCCAGGATCACGGCGGATTCCAGGAAGACGAAGCTTTCCGGCGAGACGAAGCCTTGGCGGGTGGCGAAGAAGGAACCCGCGATTCCCCCGAACATCGCGCCGGTCGCAAAGGCGGTCAGCTTGGTGGTAACGGTGTTGATGCCGAGCGAACGGCAGGCGATCTCGTCCTCGCGCAGCGCTTCCCAGGCCCGGCCGATCGGCATGCGCCGAAGCCGGATGGTGACGTAGGCGGTGAGCATGCAGAGCGCCAGGATGATGTAGAACAGGAAGATCTTGTAATAGACCGAGGAAGCCGACAGGCCCCAGGCCTTGACGAAGCTGTTCGCGCTGCCGGTATCGAAGGACCAGATGCCGAAGAACGAGGCCTTGGCGATACCCGAAATCCCGAAGGTTCCCTTGGTCACATCGGTCCAGTTGATCAGCACCAGGCGGATGATTTCCCCGAAGGCGAGCGTCACGATGGCGAGATAGTCACCCCTCAGCCTCAGAACCGGGAAGCCGAGGATGATCCCCCAGAGTGCCGCGAGAACGCCCGACATCGGCAGGAGCAGCCAGAAGGACAGGCCGAAATAGGAGGACAGCAGCGCATAGGAATAGGCGCCGACCGCATAGAAGGCGACATAACCGAGGTCGAGCAGTCCGGCGAGGCCGACGACGATGTTCAGGCCCCAGGCGAGCATCACGTAGATGAGGATCTGGATGCCGAAATTGTCGACATATTTCAGCGAACCCTGCTTGCCGACGATGAGCAGCGACAGGAAGGGATAGACCAGCAGGAAGATCAGTGCGATCTTGAGGAAATGCCGGTGGAAGAAGTTCTTCTGCTCGGAAATTTCCAGCACGCCGCTCTTTGCCTTGGCGAGCTTGCGACGGTCGATATGTGGCTTGATGAACCCGACTGTGAGGAAGCGGCTGACCGCCGCAACCAGGACAAAGATCGCCAGAAGACCCCAGCGGGTGCGCCAGACGAGCGCGTTGTTGATGTCCTGATAGGTCTCGACGCCGACGAACAGCAGGAACATGAAGAAGGAGATGACGCCGGCGAAAATACCTTCCCGCACCGCCTTGGCAAGCACGTTCGGATGACCGGTTTCGGTTGCAGCTGTCATGTTACACCTTCTCCACTTCCGGCCGGCCGAGAATGCCGGTCGGCTTGAAGATCAGCACGAAAGCGAGGATCGCAAACGTGGCGACGTCCTTGTAGGCGATGGAGAAATAGGCCGACCACAGCGACTCGATGAGGCCGATCAGCAGCCCGCCGAGAACGGCGCCCGGCAATGACCCGATACCGCCGAGAACCGCTGCGGTGAAGGCCTTGACGCCCGGGATGAAGCCATCGTTGAAAGAGGCGACGCCGTAATACATCAGATACATGCCACCGGCGACCGCCGCGAGCGCTGCACCCATGATGAAGGTGATCGAGATCGTCCGGTCGACGTCGACGCCGAGCAGCGCCGCCATCTTGCGGTCCTGCTCGGTTGCCCGTTGGGCGCGGCCGAGCGGCGTCTTGTTGACGATATACCAGAAGGCGAACAGCAGCACCGCCGTGATGATGACGATGAGCACCTGCTTCAGCGAGATGGTGATGCCGCCGATATGGAAGACGTCGGTTACCATCGGCGGGATCGGCTTGTTGCGCGGCCCCTGCGTCACCTGGATGAAGTTGGACAGCACGATCGACATGCCGATTGCGGTGATCAGCGGCGCAAGCCGGAAGGATCCCCGCAACGGCCGGTAGGCGACCCGCTCGATCGTCCAGTTCCACAACCCCGTCATCAGCATGCCGACGAGCAACATCAGCAGCAGAAGCAACGCCACCGGGATGCCGGCGAAGAAGGAGGTTGCGATCAGGAAGACGATGAGAGCGGCAAAACCGCCAAGCATGAAAATATCGCCATGGGCGAAGTTGATCATGCCGATGATGCCATAAACCATCGTATAGCCGATTGCGACAAGGCCATAGATGGATCCAAGAGTCAGCCCGTTGATGAGCTGCTGGATAAAATACTCCATATATTTTCCCCTGGATGCGATCCCGGGAGGGTCGCATCTCGTTTATTTGGCCCTTGCGGGTTCTTACGTTCTTTGGCGCATTCCATAACGTTTTCGTAAGGAATGGGAAGACAAAAAGCCGCGAGACCGACAAAATCGCAGCACTTCTCAACAATCTGGCAACACAAAGATCAGAAATTCCAAAAAACCGGCAGCTTCTGTCGAAAAATTAGCCGGGACACCTGGTTTGCGAAATTAAAGATCGTCCTTGCGTTAACGTTAAATTCAGATTCGACCCTCGCCCTGCGGGCTCAGCGCTCAGTCCACGAAGCCGCGGGTCAGTGCATGCTCGCGGCCCATCTCCATCATCTCCTCGAAAACCGATCCGGCAAGCGAGCGCGGCACGATGATCTCGAACGTGTCGGCACCGGTGCGCGCGACGTTCGCCTCCGCATGGCAGCACAACATCGCGGCGGAATGGCCCTCCTCGAACACCTCCGGATGCAAGTCGATCGCGACGCATTTGGCGAGAATCGTTCGCACGCTCGGACCGGAGATTTCCATGAGCACGCGGCCATCGCTCTGGTCGGCGAAGGACGCTCCGGCGATCCCGGACAGCATGCCGGCGACCATCTCGGCGCCGACCGTCCGCGATACGGCGAACCATTCGGACGGGCCGCAGAAGCGTGGCGCCACATCCTCGGCATTCCACAGGGCCTCGGCGACGGCTGTCTCCTGGCCCTCGTGGGCGAGAACCGAGAAGATCACCGGCCGGCGAATGATGGAGAGATGGTTCGGATTGGGATCCGTCTCGAAGCCGGAGATATGATCGTCAAGGACATGCCGGTGGAGAAGATTGATCGACATCAGGCAGCCCTCAGAGATGCAGTTTGCTGTTTTCGGGATCGACGAAGACCGGCGGGCAGACTTGCGCGAGCACTTCCGAGCCGCGCAGCCCGTCCCAGACCGTCACCCGTTCGCCAATCCGCTCGCGCCCGGACTTCAGCATGCCGAGCGCGATGAACTGCCCGAGCGTTGGCGAAAAGCAGGCCGACGAGATGAAACCCTGGTCGTTCGCCGTCGACGGCTTTGCACCTTCCTTCAGGAGATGCGCACCGGCCTTGATCTCCTTGTCGGCCTCGATCGGCTTCAATCCGACGAGCTGCAGCCGGTCGGCGGCTGTCAACCCGAATCGCATCGAGAGCCGCTTGCCGATGAAATCCGGCTTCTGCATTGCCATCATCCGGCCAAGCCCGACATCGTCCGCGGTAGTGCGGCCGTCGAGTTCGCTGAGGGTAACATGCCCCTTCTCGACGCGCAGCACGTTGAGTGCCTCGACGCCATAGGCACAGATGCCCTCTTCATGTCCCGCATCCATGATCGCGTCGGCAACCGCCTCGCCGTAGCCGGCGGGCACCGCAATTTCGTAGGCGAGCTCGCCCGAGAAGGAGATGCGGAACAGCCGCGCCTTCAGCCCGTCGCGCAGCATCACCTCCCTGGCGGCGAGGAAGGGGAAGGCAGCATCGGAGATATCTTCCTGCACGACGCGGCTCATGATGATTCGCGCCTTCGGCCCGGCGAGCGACATCTGCGCCCACTGATCCGTCGAGGAAACGAAGCGCACGTCGAGTTCCGGCCAGAAGGTCTGTGCCGCGAATTCCAGATGCTCGAGCACGTCCGCGGCAAAAGCCGTCGTCGTGGTCATGACATAGTGGTTTTCGGAAAGCCTGCTCACTGTGCCGTCGTCGAAGACGATACCGTCCTCGCGCAGCATCAGCCCGTAACGTGCTCTTCCGACCGGCAGCTTGAGAAAGCTGTTGGAATAGATGCGATCGAGGAATTCCGCCGCGCCCGACCCGAATATCTCGATCTTGCCGAGCGTGGAGACGTCACAGAGCCCGGCATGGGCGCGAACGTTCAGGACCTCGCGATCGACGCTTTCCCGCCAGGTCTTTTCGCCCTCCTGCGGGAACCAGGCGGAGCGGTACCAGAGACCGGACTCGACGAAGGTCGCGCCGTTCTTTCTTGCCCAGCCCTGCAGCGGCGAGGTACGCACCGGGGCCGCATGCTCGGCCCGCGCGGTGCCTGCCAGCGCGCCGAACGAGACCGGCGTGTAGAACGGCCGGAAGGTGGTGGTGCCGATCTCGGCCGGCGACACGCCGCGCATGCCCGCGACGATGCCGGCCGTGTTGACATTGCCAAGCTTGCCCTGGTCGGTTGCCATGCCGGCGGTCGTATAACGCTTGGTGTGCTCGATATGGCGGAAGCCTTCCCGCTGGGCGAGACCGAGATCGCCGACATGCACGTCGTTCTGGAAATCGACGAAAGCCTTGTCCCGGGCACCCGGCACATACCAGAGCGGCGCGAAGGACGGATCGTATTCGCCCTCGACCTCGGGCGTTTCAAGCGTGCCGACCAGCCTGCCCAGCGCGTCGAGTGCGGCATGCGCCTTGGCCGAACCATCCTTCAGGCAATCCCCGATCGACGCATGGCCGGCAGCCGAACCGGCAGCCGCAAAAGCGCCGCCGACGTCGGGCGCCAGAAATGCCTGCTTCTCGTCGGACCACACCGGCTTGGCGCCGCGCTGGCACATCAGATGCACGATCGGCGACCAGCCGCCGGACATCGCCAGCGCATCGCAGCCGATCACCTCCTCGAACCCGGAGCGCTCGACGATCAGCCCCTCGATCCGGTGGCGTCCCCTGGTCGCGATGACCGAGCCGCTGCGGATGACGCGGACACTCTCCGGCACCGGGTCGGCCGATTGCGGCCGCGCGTCGATGATCGCGGTGACGTCGATACCCTGAGCAAGGAGGTCGGCGGCCGTGCGGTACCCGGAGCCGCCATTGGTGAAGACGGCGACCTTGCCGCCGACGGCAACGCCGTAGCGGTTGAGATAGGTGCGCGCTGCCCCGGCCGTCATCACGCCCGGCTTGTCGTTGCCGCCGAAGACGAGCGGCCTCTCTTCGGCACCGGTGGCAAGGATCGCCTGCTTCGCGACGATGCGCCACAGCCGCTCCATCGGCAGGTCCGGCGACGGCGAGGCCACGTGTTTCTGCACCTGCTCGACGGCGCCGAACACCATGTCGTCATACCAGCCGAACACGGTCGTACGCGGCATCAGCGTCACGTTCGGCAGCGACGCCAGTTCCTCGATGACCTCAGCGGCGAACTCCGCAGCCGGCTGGCCGCCGACAGCAGCGCTTTCCGACAGCAGCGAACCTCCGAACCTGAAGCCTTCGTCCGCCAGAATGACCCGCGCCCCAGCCCTGCCGGCGGCGAGCGCCGCCATCAGACCCGTCGGCCCCGCGCCGATCACCAGCAGGTCGCAATGCGCCCAGGATTTTTCGTAACGGTCCGGATCGGCCTGCATCGTTGCCTTGCCGAGCCCCGCGGCACGGCGGATCAGCGGCTCGTAGAGCTTTTCCCAGAGCACGCCCGGCCACATGAAGGTCTTGTAGTAGAAACCTGCGCCGAGGAACGGCGACAAGAGATGATTCACGGCGCCAAAATCGTGTTTCAGCGACGGCCAGCGGTTCTGGCTGGCGGCGGCAAGACCATTGTAGAGCTCGACCGTCGTCGCACGGGCGTTCGGCTCGGCCCGCGCGCCGGACCCGATCGTCATCAGCGCGTTGGGCTCGGCGGACCCTGCCGTCACCACGCCGCGCGGGCGGTGGTACTTGAAGCTGCGGGCGATCAGCATCTGATCGTTGGCAAGCAGCGCCGAGGCGAGTGTATCACCCTCGAACCCCTTGTAGGTACGGCCGTCGAAGGTGAAGCCGAGCGACTGGCCGCGATTGATCGCGCCGCCGGAGCCAAGACGATAGGAGGTCATTCGTCAGCTCCCGCGCGCTCAAACTCCGCGGCATCGGTCACGCCGAAAACCTCGTGGGTGAGGTTATCCCGCTCGACCACCAGAAAACGGCGGCAGCCGGCGACGTGATGCCAATATTCCAGGGCTCGCCCTTTCGGATTGTCCCGGACATAGACGTAACGGTGCCAGGCCTCGTCCTTGGCGGTCGGCGAAGGGCGTTTCGGCGCGGCGGCGCCGCGGATCGAAAACTCTTCCTTGGGTCTGGTACCGCAATGCGGACAGGTGATGAGGCTTGCCATGGGGGATCTTGCTCAGTGAAGGTTCGGCTGGGGGCCGCGGCCCGCTTCGTCGATCGTGTAGCCGCGCTCGAACCGGTCGAGCCGCATGAAGCGGGTGACGTGGTGCGTCTCGTTCTTGGCGATCAGGTGGGCGAAACAGAAACCGGAGGCCGGCGTCGCCTTGAAGCCGCCGTAACACCAGCCGCAGTTCAGATAGAGATTGTCGATCGGGGTGCGGTCGATGATCGGCGATCCGTCCATCGACATGTCCATGACGCCGCCCCAGCTTCTGAGCACCTTGGCACGCGAGAGGCCGGGGATCAGCGACACCCCCTCCTCCATCGTGTGCTCGACGGTCGCCAGATTGCCGCGCTGCGCATAGGAGGAATAGAAGTCGATCTCGGCCCCGAACACCAATCCGCCCTTGTCCGACTGCGATATGTAGAAATGGCCGGCGCCATAGGTGATCACATGGTCGACCACCGGCTTCAGCCCTTCCGAGACGAAGGCCTGCAGCACATGCGATTCGATCGGCAGTTCCAGATCGGCCATCCGCCCGACAGTCGTCGTGTTGCCGGCGGCAGCGAGCGCCAGCTTGTTGCAGCCGATGAAACCCCTGGTCGTCTCGACACCGGTGACGAGACCGTTTTCGCGGCGGATGCCGGTCACCTCGCAATGCTGGATCAGATCGACGCCGCGAGCGTCCGCCCCACGGCCGTAACCCCAGGCGACAGCATCGTGCCGCACGGTACCGGCGCGCTTCTGGTAGAGCGCCCCCATGATCGGGAAACGGGCGTGGTCGAAATTCAGATAGGGCGCTTTTCTGCGCACCTGCTCGCGGTCGAGCAGTTCGGCGTCGATGCCGTGGATACGCATGCCGTTGCCCTTGCGCGCGTAGTGATCCCGCTGGCCGTCGGAATGAAAGAGATTGAGCATTCCACGCTGGGAGACCATCGCGTTGTAGTTGAAATCCCGCTCCAGCCCTTCCCACAGCTTCAGCGAAAATTCGTAGAACGGGTTGTTGCCTTCGAGCAGGTAGTTGGAGCGAATGATCGTCGTGTTGCGCCCGACATTGCCCGACCCGAGATAGCCCTTTTCGAGCACAGCGACATTGGTGATGCCGAATTCCTTGGCCAGGTAATAGGCGGTCGCCAGCCCGTGCCCGCCGCCGCCGACGATGATGACGTCGTAATGCGGCTTCGGCTGCGGTTCGCGCCAGGCCGGCTTCCACATCCGGTTGCCGGACAGCGCTTCCTTGAAGATCGAATAGGCCGAATAACGCATGCTTTTCCCTGTCTCTCGCCGCGCTCACATTCGCATATGCGAGACAAAGGACAAGCGCAATCAGGACATCGAAAAGCCCGCACGCGACGAAACGCGCAGGCGTTGCGCCAAAGGCACGGCGTGTCGAGGCGAGCATGTTTCTCAAGAACCGCTTCAGGCTTTTCAAAGGCTTGGCCGCTTCCGCCTCCCCGTCTCCGCCATCGGCCTTAGACTCCGGGCGACCGAACGGAGACAGCTATGGCCGATACGACCGCAAATCTGAACATGCCCTTCATCCTGCCTTCGCAGGCGCAGAAACACGTGACCCACAACGAGGCGCTGCTGCGGCTCGACGCGCTGGTGCATCTGACGATCACCGCGGCACTCGAGAACCCGCCGGGCGCATCCGAAGAAGGCGCCTGTTATCTGGTGGCGACCGGAGCGACCGGGGCCTGGGCCGGCAAGGCGGGACGTGTCGCTTCCTGGCAGGACGGCTACTGGGCATTCCTGATCCCGCGCGTCGGCTGGCGGGCCTGGTTCGCCGCTTCCGAAAAGCTCAAGGTGTTCTCGGGCACGCTCTGGCAGGACATCCCCCTGCCCGCCATCGGCCGCGTCGACGAGCTCGGCATCAATGCAACGCCCGACAGCACCAACCGCCTCACGCTCGCCTCCCCGGCAAGCCTGTTCAACCACGCCGGCAACGGCCACCAGATCAAGGTCAACAAGGCCGCATCCACCGACACGGCCTCGCTGCTCTTCCAGTCGAACTGGACGGGTCATGCGGAAATGGGCCTGGCCGGCAACACCGAGTTCTCGATCAAGGTCAGCGACGGGACGACATGGAAGACCGGGCTGTCGATCTCGCCCAGCGGCCATGTCTCGCAACCCAACCAGCCGGCCGCCCGCGCTTACCGCACCGGCACGAGTTTCACCCCGACCGCCGGCCAGCAGAGCGGCTTCACCACGCTTGCGCTCGACCGCGGCGGCTTTTCGCTGGGCGCTGCGATCGACGGCGGGGGCAACCGGCTCGTGGTGCCGGCCGACGGCGTGTACCTCGTCGCGCTCAATCTCGCGGTGTTCTCCTCGTCCGGCCATGCGGCCAGCCTGATGCTCAATGCAACGCAGACACTTATTCTGACGAATGGCGCCGCCGGTGGAGCACAAATGCAGTCCGCAACGGGAATCTTTTCCTTTTCCGCGGGGGATTACCTGACGCTCGGGCATGCCGGAACGGCACAACTGGAATTGGGCGCTGGAAAAACAGAATTATCTTTGGCAATGCTGCAATAACAGCAACTTCTAAATTATATTCATCCTTAACGTATGGTTAACTTGGCTGATGACTCCGGACGAGAGGTATTCTATCAAGAGTTGCGGCCGCCCTCAGGGCGTCGGGCGTGGGGTGGGGTGGCTGGTTTTGAGTGTTCCTGATCTGCATGACGACACCACCGACGGGTCGAGCGGCTGGCGCATCGAGCCGCCGCCAATCCTCCTCCGGCATTCGGGTTTACCCCGTAAATCCAGCCCCAGCCTTCGAACCCAGTTCGCGGCAAAGCGGGCGATCGACATCGGCGTCTCGCTTTCCGCACTGATCCTGCTCCTGCCTCTGATGCTGCTCGTCGCGTTGGCGATCCGCATTGACAGCGACGGGCCGGCGCTCTTCACCCAGATGCGCTGGGGCAAGGGCGGTCGCAGGTTCCGGGTCTACAAGTTCCGTTCGATGCGCACCAATCTCGGCGATGCGCGGGGGATAGCCCAGACGGTCAGGGACGATCCGCGCATCACCCGCGTCGGCGCCCTCATCCGCAAGGCCAATGTCGACGAACTGCCGCAGTTGCTGAATGTCCTGAAAGGTGACATGTCGCTGGTCGGCCCGCGCTGTCACGCGATCGACATGCTGGCGGCCGGCATCCCTTACGAGAGCCTGGTTGCGGATTATCATCGCCGCCATTCGATGCGGCCGGGCATGACCGGCTTGGCCCAGATGCGCGGTCTTCGCGGACCGACGGACCGCCCCGGCAAGGCGCGCGCCCGTATCGCATGCGACCTCTATTACATCGACAATTTCTCCATTTTCCTCGATCTGCGCATCATGCTCGGCACGCTGCTCGCCGAATTTCGGGGCGGCAAAGGCTTCTGACCGGCCGCTTTCGAGCGACGGCCCAATCGCCGAAACCCCTTCTTTTCCTGCACAAATGAGCGTTTTTCGTCCTGCCTTAGGACACGCAGCGCGATTGTTGCCGTAGTGGGAACAAATGCTGCTGCCTGTTTAGTCAAATATTAAAACTGGGCAGCTAGGCTCACCGGCGTGGTCTTGCGTTGTGTAGAGAGTCCAATGACCGAAATGATACGTCCCCGAGTAAAATATGTCATCGGCCCCGATGGCAGCCCCCTGACGATCGCCGACCTGCCGCCGGCCAATACGCGCCGCTGGGTCATCCGGCGCAAGGCAGAGGTGGTAGCCGCGGTTCGCGGCGGCCTGTTGAGCTTGGAAGAAGCCTGCGACCGTTACACGCTTACCGTCGAGGAATTCCTGTCCTGGCAGTCCTCCATCAACGATCATGGCTTGGCCGGTCTGCGCACCACACGCATCCAGCAATATCGCCACTGACGCCGAATTCGTGGGCGTCAAGCCCGCACCGGAAACCAAAAGGTGCCGCTGCAACGAACGCAACGGCACCTTTCGGCTTCTGAAAGACGGCTCAATTCTGCCCGGATCCGATCCGGGACAGCGACGGCAGAAGCCCGGCGATGACGGCTGAAGCAGCGTAGAACCAGAGGCCCGGCTGCGAGACCGCAACAGCCAGGCCGCTGCTCTTTGCCGCAAACACCACGATCGCCACCAGCATCACGTCCATCATCGACCATTTCGAAAGATGCGGCATCGCGCGGCGGAAAAATCCTGCCTCCGCCGCCCGTCCGGAAAGCTGCGCCGCCAGCCCCGCCAGCTTGACGATCGGAAAAACGATCGAAAACAGCCCGACCACCAGCGACAGCGCCAGGTCTCCCTCCTGGAAAAGCGCCGCGACGAGTTCCAGCAGGGACGGCGTTTCGCTGAAGAAATAGAGCCGCTCGAGCCGGATGATCGGCAAAAAGAGCCCGAGCGCCAGAAAGATCGCGGCCAGCGCGAGAAGAAGCGGCCGCAGCCAGTTCATCGCTTTCTCCGTTGACGATGTGTCACCCTCGGTGGGGCAGCCTTGGCTATTTCCCTTCGGCCCTCCCCGTATTACACCATCGGCGAACGGACAAAAGCAGGACCATCATGAATATTACTTTGGAAGAGACACGGTCGGGCGGTCGTTATGTCGCCGAGGTCGAAGGTCATTTTGCCGAAATGACTTATTCGCGCGCATCTCCGGAACTTGTCATCGTTGATCATACCGGGGTTCCGGATGCGCTTCGCGGCAAGGGCGTCGGCCAGGCGCTGGCCCTGCATGCGGTCGAAGAAGCCCGCAAGGGCGGCTGGAAGATCATCCCGCTCTGCCCGTTCTTCAAGGCGCAGGCGGAACGCCATCCCGACTGGCAGGATATCCTTCGTTAACACGGGATGCCGAACCCGAATCACAAACGTTAACGAGAGCCAAAAATACGGAAATGGGGCCTGGCACCGCGGCACCGCCCCAGATTATGACATTTCCGTCGATGATGCCGCCCGACTTTGTTAAGCCCGGGCGCGCATTCCGCCATCGCGCTCTTCGAGCGCCGAAGCCTTGGCGAATTCCGCTTCCGCTTCCTCGAGCGCCAGTTCGGCGCTTTCCTCCTGGACCTTCAGCTCGCGAATCGAGACCTGAAGATTGTCCGCGCGCTGGCGGGCAGCCTTTGCGAAGGTTGGATAAGCGAAGTGATTCCGGTCGGTAATACCGGATTTCTTCTCTTCCAGAGTGATCTGGTGCTCGAGTTCTTTAGACATTCTCTCGAATTCGGCCATCATCATCTGCAATTGCTGCAGTTGACGGCGCTTTTCGGTGACCTGAAAGCTTTTCAGGCGAACCATGCTGTCACGCGACTTCATACGCAATACTCCGTGGATAGCGAGACCCAGGCCCGTGTATCCGGATTGGTACACTCAGGATCAAAAAATTCTCGCGGCGTTAATAAATTAAGGCTCGCGTTAACCTTTCGTTTACGGGCATCATTAATGATAAACCGGATCGTTTAAGGGTCGGTAAATGCCAGGGCCTAAATTGGCCGCGACAATGTATGAGTCGAATGAATCACTTAGCGGAATTTCCTCATCCGCGGATTCAATCCTGGTGATGGCCAAACTTGAAGGGAAAACAGGTTGCTACTAATCTTGCTTAACGAAATCATGAACCTTGCCAGGTTGAATCATAATTTGTTAACCATTTAGTGGCAGCTTCCAAATCAGGCTCAGTCTGGATCCGTATCGAGTAAGGGGGCAAAGATACCTTACGCGGCGGTAAAGGGGAAAAATATGCGGGTTCTACTCATCGAAGATGACAGCGCGACTGCCCAGAGCATCGAGCTAATGCTGAAATCGGAAAGCTTCAACGTCTATACGACTGACCTCGGTGAGGAAGGCGTCGACCTCGGCAAGCTTTACGATTATGATATCATTCTCCTCGACCTTAACCTGCCCGACATGTCGGGCTATGAAGTGCTTCGCACTCTGAGGCTTTCGAAGGTCAAAACACCGATCCTCATCCTGTCCGGCATGGCCGGCATCGAAGACAAAGTCCGTGGTCTCGGTTTCGGCGCCGACGACTACATGACCAAGCCCTTCCACAAGGATGAACTGGTCGCTCGCATCCATGCGATCGTCCGCCGTTCCAAGGGTCACGCTCAGTCGATCATCGTCACCGGCGAACTGATCGTCAATCTCGACGCCAAGACCGTCGAAGTCGGCGGCCAGCGCGTTCACCTGACGGGCAAGGAATACCAGATGCTGGAGCTGCTCTCGCTCCGCAAGGGTACCACGCTCACCAAGGAAATGTTCCTGAACCACCTTTACGGCGGTATGGACGAGCCGGAACTGAAGATCATCGACGTCTTCATCTGCAAGCTGCGCAAGAAGCTCGCCAATGCCGCCGGCGGCGCAAACTATATCGAAACCGTCTGGGGCCGCGGCTACGTGCTGCGCGAACCGGAGGCGGAATACGCCGAAACCGCCTGAGCTGCCTGAAAATCCCCTTATCGAAAACGTCCGCCTGGCTGCCAGGCGGACGTTTTGTTTTAATCCGCCTGCGGACCCAAAACGAAACGCAAGTCGGCAATCATGCAGGCTGCCGCTAGTCGAGTGGATGTATCGGCTTTGAAAATCAGGCGGCCTGCGCCAGGGCCGAGAAGACCGAAGTCAGGATCTTGCGATCGAACGGCTTCAGCAGGAAATCGTCCGCACCGGCGCGCTTGCCGGCCATCATCTTCTTCAGGTCCGCTTCGATGACGCAATAGAAGATGCGGATGCTCTTGCCGTTCGGCATCGCACGGATGGTGCCGATCAGTTCAAGCGCGCCTTCCAGCGCTGCATCGACGATCAGGAAATTGGGAAGCTCGGCATTGCAGCGCGTCGCCGCCTCGCGCGCAGTGTCGGCCTCGATCACGAGGAAGCCCAGTTCCGACAGGATTCGCTTTCCGACCGTGCGTACGATGTCCGATCCGTCGGCAATCATTAAACGCTGCATCGTATCCCCCTGACGCTGAACCCTCTCTGGTTCCGAGCATCCATCATTAAGGGGACGGCACTAATGAATAGTTACCCTTGGACGCCAAACAACCGCAGATCGTCTCAAGCCGCCACGGTCTCGGCGATGAAAACGATCTTGTCTTCAGAAACCACATGGCTCAGTTCCATGCCGGACTCTTCCGCGAGCAGCACCGTGTAATAGGGCTGGATCGAATGAGCATCGATCGGCTCTTCGAGAGTGCCGCTGGCGATCTCGACGAACTTGGCCGGCACGCGCATCATCCGTCCCTTGATGGTGAGGATGAATTTCGCGTCGTATTCCGGATTTTCCAGCGTCACGTCCATCGAGCCGCCGCGGGGAATGCCCGCATAGGCGACCAGGAAGAGGTTGAGGAGCAGCTTGACGCGATTCTTGGCGATGATCGCCCGCGGGCCGTTCCAGGTGACCTCGGTCTTCTTTTCGGCAATGGCGAAATCCTTGGCGGCCTTCTCGGCCTCGCCCGTGTCGATCGAGGCGCCGACCGAGCCGGAAGCACCGAAGGCGAGCCGCGCGAACTTGAGACGTACCGAGGCGTTCAGGGCCGAGGTGCGGATGAGGTCGAGCGCGTCGCCGTCGGCCGCGCCCTCGTCGAGAAGCTCAAGGCCGTTGTTGATCGCGCCGACCGGGGAGATCACGTCATGGCAGACACGGCTGCACAGAAGTGCCGCGAGATCTGGCCCGGCAAGGGTAAGATTCGGATTCTTCGGCATGTAGGTCTCCTGTTTGGGAATGCTCCCCCCGTATTCGCCTTGCCATCTGAAGGTTGCGCGAGGATGTAGCAATGTTCCTGGCCATAATGACACCATATTTGGTAAACCGATTATTAAGATCATGGCTTCAAAATGGCCGGGCCTTAAGCATGATGCAAAAGGCGTGCCCCTGGATGATACAATCATGGATCTGACAATGCGCATCCACACCCCTTCCGCCCTCGCCCGTTTCGCAGCGACGGTGTTTGCCGTGATCGCAGCCGTGGCGGTCTTTGCAGGCCCGGCAGCCGCCCAGCAGCGCTCCAACCAATATTCCGCCCAGGAAATCGTCGATGCCGGCCACGGCTTCTTCGGCTCCACCAGCGGCGGCCTTGCAAAGGTTGTGGAAAACGCCTTTTCGCAATATGGCCTGCCGAACGGCTATATCCTCGGCCAGGAAGGCTCGGGCGCGTTCATCGCCGGCCTGACCTATGGCGAGGGCGAGCTCTACACGAAGAACGCCGGACAGCACCCGGTCTTCTGGCAGGGCCCTTCGCTCGGCATCGACTACGGCGGCCAAGGCACCCGCGCGATGATGCTGGTCTACGACCTTCCCTCGGTGAACAGCCTCTATGCCCGCTTCGGCGGCGTGTCGGGCTCCGCCTTCGTGGTCGCCGGCGTCGGCATGACGGTGCTGCGCAACAACAACATGATTCTCGTGCCGATTCGCACCGGCCTCGGTGCCCGCCTCGGCATCAACGTCGGTTATCTGAAGCTCACCCAGTCGCCGACCTGGAACCCTTTCTGAAATTCGCCATTCTCCTCTCCGGACAACGGAGGGGAATTCATGTTTTGCGCCACAGCGGCCGGTAATCCGGCCTTCCGCCTGAAGGGCGCTTGCCGGTTGAATGTGACCATGCTTAAACGGCCTGTGCATTCCCATCCAGACCGCGAAACGGCCTCATCGTGATCCAGTTTGCTCTTCTGTTCGGCTTGGGTTTCCTGAGCGCCGCGCTTGCGGTGATGCTGGTTGCACCGGCGGTCCACAATCGCATCGTGCGCTACACAGAAAACCGCATCAAGGCGACGCTGCCGATCAGCCCGCAGGAAGTCCGCGCCCAGCGGGACATGGCCCGCGCCGTCTATGCGGCCGAGAATGCCCGCACCAAGCAGGAACTCGTCCAGGAAAGGGACAAGGCGGTCGCGCTGCAGATCAAGAGCGACAGGCTGGCCGAGGAAGCTACGCAGTTGCTGTCCGAAATCACCGACCTGCGTGCCCAGATCGACACCATGGATGTCGAGGCTGCCGACGCCCGTTCGCGCCTGCGTCAGGAAGACAGCTATATCCAGCAGTTGAAGGCGGCGCTCGAAACCGCCGAGCAAACCGTCGCCGCCAAGGATCTGGAGATCGAGAAGCTGCAGCAGCGCCAGCTCCTGCTGATCGCCGACGCCGACAATTTCCGGATCGATCTTTCCACCCGCGACACGGAGGTAGAGAACCTCAAATTCCGCGTCACCGCCTTGCGCGACGAACGGGATACGCTGCGCAACGACGTCCGGCAGCAGACTGCCCGCGCCAAGGATGCCGAGGCACGGCTCGCCCAGGAAGAGCATCGCGTCCAGCGGCTCGAGGACAAGCTTGCCAAGGAGATCGCCGACCGTGCCGACAGGGAGACGGCGCTGGAACGCCGGCTTGCCGAGATCGGCCGACTGCGGGACAAGCTGAAAGGCGCCAGCGCCGAAGCACGCGATTCCAGTCGCGCCCTTCGCGATTCGACGGCTGTCCGCCCAGTGATAAAATCGACGCCGAGAAAGAAGATCACTCCGGAGGACATCAACCTGCGCGAAATTCCGCACGCCCCGCCTCCGAGACAAGCCCGGGTTTCCGGGCAACCGGATGTCGATCCCATCGTCGCCGGAATGGCTGAAGACGCCCGCAGCCGGGCAGCGGCGCTCTCCGAACGCCTGGCGAAGGGCAGCGGCAGCGACGACGCCATTCGCCAGGAACTGGCCTCCATAGCCGCCAGCATGGTGGCCTTGACGGCAGCGTCCGAAGGTTCCGGCTCACCGATCTTCAAGATCCTGTCCGGCAAATCCGGAAACAGCAACCGGGAAAGCCTGGCCGCGAGATCGAAGAAGACGCTCGCGACCAGCCAGGACGCAAACACCTGAGACTTCTATAACCTGCCCTGAGATAGGCGACCTTGGGCCATGGCGATCTCGTAGAGCGCGATGCCGGTCGCCGTCGCTGCATTGAGGCTGTCGAGACCCGGCGCCTGGGCGATCCTGGCCGATCGGATGCGGCTGAGGACGTGCGCCGGCAGTCCCTCGCCCTCCGTTCCGGTGATCAGCACCATACGCTCTGAAGGCGGTACATCCCGGATTTCCACGGAACCCGCGGGCGAAAGCCCCCAGACGGCAAAACCCTTCTCCATCAGCACGGCCAGGATATCCGTCATCGTGCCGTGCCGGGCATAGGGCACCGACAAAACTGCTCCAACGGAAACGCGCAGCGACTTGCGGTAGAGCGGGTCGCAGCAGCCCTGGTCGAGCAGCACCGCATCGGCGCCGAAGGCTGCGGCGTTGCGGAAGATGGAACCGATATTGTCGTGATTGGAAATGCCGAAGGCCGCGACCACCAGCGCCTTCTCCGGCAACACGGCAATCAGCTCGGCGGCTGTCCTCTCCTGCCGGCGGCGTCCAAGCGCCAGCACGCCGCGATGCAGGTGGAAACCGGCAATCTGATCGAGCACCGCGGCCGAGGCCACGTAGACCGGAATGTCTGCCGGAAAACCTGCGAGTATCTCGGCAAGCCCCGCAACCCGGTTTTCGAGCAGCAGGATCTTCTCGGTCAGAAAATCGCCGCCGGAACCATGTGCGGTGGCGAGCATCCTGAGCACCACGGTTCCTTCCGCGATGAACCGCCCTTCCCGCCCGGTGAGGTCCCGCTCGCGGATTGACCGGAATTCGGCGATCCGCGGATCGTCCGCGTCATCGATGCGGATCGGCGCCATTATTGCGGTATCGCCACCGTCACATCGGCGACGATGCGGCCGGCAGCGATATCGTAGATCAAGACCTTCTGGTCGCCAGTCAGCAGTCCATAGAACAGGATCTGGCTGCCGGAGAGGGATACGCCCTGCACGACGAAGCCGGCGGGCAGTTCCGCAGTTGCCGCAAGCGGCTGGCCGGCGGGCACCGAGAACCCGCCTGTCGAAGCGATCGTCCCGGGCGTGGCAGGCCGCTGCGTGACCTTGTAGACAATGGCGCCAAGGACCGCCATAAAGCACACGAACAAGATCCCGCCCGAAACGAGTATCAGAAGCACCATCTTCCGGCGGATTTTCTCCATTGCCGGATCAAGCGGCTCTTCCTGTTCCTCGATCTCGGGTTGGGGCATGAGGGCGGCGTCCTTGTTCTTGTCGAATGTTATCGGAATGATTGAATGAACGATCCCTTTAAAGAAGCCGAGCGTGCAAGGAAAGTCCTCACCGCCTCCGACGAGGCCGAAGGACGGTTGGATGCCTGGCTGACCTCTGTGCTGGACGGTGAATTTTCGCGAAACCGGATCAAGGCGCTGATCGAACAGGGCGCCGTCAGCCTCAACGGCAAGCCGGTCACCGAGCCGAAGAAGAAGATCAATGCCGGCGACACCGTCGAGATCGATCTTCCGGAACCCGAGGATCCGGAGCCCAAGGGCGAGGACATCCCGCTCCAGGTTCTCTACGAGGATGCCGACCTGATCGTCATCGCCAAGCCCGCCGGCCTCGTCGTGCATCCGGGCGCCGGCAACTGGACCGGCACGCTGGTCAACGCGCTGATCCATCATTGCGGCGCGAGCCTTTCGGGCATCGGCGGCGTCAAGCGTCCCGGCATCGTCCACCGGCTCGATAAGGATACGAGCGGCGTCATGGTCGCCGCCAAGAACGACATCGCCCACCGCCACCTTGCCGACCAGTTCGCCGACCACGGGCGCTCGGGTCCACTGGAGCGCGCCTATCAGGCGGTCGTCTGGGGCCGTCCACGCGGCCTGAAGGGCACGATCGACGCGCCGCTCGGCCGTGCCGGAGACCGCACCAAACGCGCCGTGCAGAAGGAAGACAGCAGCGACGCCCGCGAGGCCATCACCCATTACCAGGTGATCGAACGTTTCCACGAAAAGCCGGATGCAACCGCACTCGCCGCGCTGATCGAATGCCGGCTGGAGACCGGCCGTACCCACCAGATACGCGTCCACATGGCCCATATCGGCCATCCGCTGATCGGCGACCAGGATTATTCGGCCGGCTTCAAGACCAAGGCAAACCTGCTGCCGGATTTCGCCAAGGGCGTCGTCAACCGTTTTCCGCGCCAGGCGCTGCACGCCTTCCTGCTCGCCTTCGAGCATCCCCGCACCGGCGAGGTGATGGAATTCGAAGCTCCGATGCCCGACGACATGGCGGAGCTGATCGAAGCGCTGAAGGCATGAAACGGGTGGCCTGAGGCATTGTCGAAGAGTATATAACTCTCGACATTCACGAGGCATCCCAAGGCGCTCCATGAGCCAGCTCGCCGTCAGAAAGCTCCTCGACACGGACCTGATCAAGGTCCGCGACGTCGTGTGCAACGGCGAATGCCGGCATCGCAGCGGCGAGGAATGCTCCCATGCGACCAGCCTCGTCTTCCCCTATCGGGGTGTCTTCATGCGTCATGTCGGCAGCGACGACACGGTGGCGGAAGCCAATCAGGTCCTGTTCTTCAACTGCGACGAGGCTTACCAGATCAGCCACCCGGTCGAAGGCGGCGATTCCTGCCTGAGCATGGACGTGCCGGAGGCGATGCTGGAGGAACTGGTCCCGGCCGAGCACCGCAATCCCAAGGGATCGCGCTTCGTCTTCAACAAGCAGCGTCTCAGGATCGATGAACGAGCCCAGGCGCTGGTAGCGCTGCTGCGCCACAGCCTGATGCGCGGCGCCGCCGAGACGCTGGAAGCCGAAACGCTGGCCATGACGCTGGTGCGCCGCTCCGTCGGCGTCAGGACCGCCCGCGCCGCGACCGCCAGCACCGGCCGCCAGAAGCTGGTGGACCGTGCCAAGCTCGCCCTCTCCTCCGATCTCGCCCGCCGCTGGACGCTCGCCGAGATTGCCGGTGAAACCGGCGTCTCGCCGGTCTATCTCACCCAGGTCTTCCAGCAGGTGGAGGGCACGCCGCTCTACCGCTACCAGCTTCGCCTGCGGCTGGCGCGAGCACTCGATCTGCTCGGCACCTATGACGACCTGACCGAGCTTGGGTTGGAACTCGGCTTTTCCAGCCACAGCCACTTCTCGTCGGCTTTTCGCCACGCTTATGGGCGGACGCCGGCGGAATTCCAGCGCTTTGCGGGCTTGAGATAGAAGAGCGCAAAAGTCGCTAAAGATTTTGACAGCGGAAGCCCCCGCCAAAATGCTTTTCTTCTTCCCGCAAGATCAACATCGGGAGATGCCACCATGAAAGAGAACACCTGCGCCGCCTGCGACTGCGAACTCGATTCGACCCGGATCGCCGTGAAGATCGGCGGCAAGACGGTTGAAGTCTGCTGCGAGGAATGCGCCGAAGCGCTGCGGGAAGCGGAAGTCGCGACCCGCACGGCCCAGGCAGCCAGCAAGTAAAAATCAGCACCGGTAACCGACATCGAGGCGGGCGCCAGCCGCCCGCCTCCTGGACACCAGCCGCGCGCATTTGGCCGGCCCCCCTTCAGGAGAAAGATCATGAAGAACGAGAACCGGGCGGTCTTTGACCGCGCATCGGAACGCTATCACCTTGTCATGGAACTGCCGCCCGCAGCGGCATGCCAGCCGCTCGCCGTCGACGATGCATCGGCCAAGCGATCGCCCTTGCGCCAGATGGTCGCAACTATCGTGAGAAAAATTCGGCAGCGCCACAACCGTCTGGCGATGCTGGAGTTGACCGACGATCAGTTGAAGGATATCGGCGTCTCGCGCAGCCAGGCTTATGGCGATATCAGCCGCTACCGCCGCTCCAACGCCCATGGGCTGGAACGCAAATGCCCCTGACCCGGCGGAGATGGGTGGGGCAAAGATACACTACTGGAATCCCGGGCGATCACAATTGTCTTGCTTCCCGGCGTGTCAAACCATGGCGCTGTATATTACGATATTGTAATGATATAACGCTTCTGTGATGACTTGAATCACTGTTCTGCCGTACTTATCTGTCATTTGGGTCGGTGTGGGGTCGAAAATGACCTGCGCCGCTTGGCTCGCCTTCAGCATGTACAGCAAGATCAAAAAGGGAGCCGATATATAGATCGGAAAGGGGTGCTTTATGGCCCGCAACACTCTGCCTTCCATTACCGCCGGCGAAGCCGGCCTCAACCGCTATCTCGACGAAATCCGCAAGTTTCCCATGCTGGAACCGCAGCAGGAATACATGCTGGCGAAACGGTATGCCGAACATGCCGACCGGGATGCGGCCCACAAACTGGTCACCAGCCACCTGCGTCTCGTGGCAAAGATCGCCATGGGTTATCGCGGTTATGGCCTGCCCATCGGCGAAGTCGTGTCCGAAGGTAACGTCGGCCTGATGCAGGCCGTCAAGAAGTTCGATCCGGAACGCGGCTTCCGTTTGGCGACCTATGCGATGTGGTGGATCAAGGCCTCGATCCAGGAATACATCCTGCGCTCGTGGTCGCTCGTGAAAATGGGCACCACCGCCAACCAGAAACGGCTGTTCTTCAACCTGCGCCGGTTGAAGGGCAAGATCCAGGCGATCGACGAAGGTGATCTGAAGCCCGACCAGGTGGCTGAAATCGCCACGAAGCTGAACGTCTCCGAGGAGGAAGTGGTTTCCATGAACCGCCGCCTTTCAGGCGACGCTTCTCTGAATGCACCGATCCGCGCCACCGAAGGCGAATCCGGCCAGTGGCAGGATTGGCTGGTGGACGACCACGAAAGCCAGGAAGCCGTGCTGATCGAGCAGGACGAGCTCGATACGCGCCGCCGCATGCTGGCCAAGGCCCTGAGCGTGCTGAATGACCGCGAACGCCGCATCTTCGAAGCCCGTCGTCTTGCCGACGATCCGGTGACCCTCGAAGAACTGTCGTCCGAGTTCGACATCAGCCGCGAACGCGTCCGTCAGATCGAAGTCCGCGCCTTCGAAAAGGTGCAGGAGGCCGTTCAGAAGGAAGCGCTCGCCCAGGCGAACGCCCTGCGCGTCGTCGACGCGTAATCACGCGCGACGCAGACGATATAAAAGGGGCTGCTTCGGCGGCCCTTTTTCTTTATCTGGCATCCGTTGGACTGGAAATGGAGAAGCAGGGATGGCAGCGCAGATCACGCTCAGGAAACTCGCAGGCAGCTATGCCATCGCCAGGTTTGAACCCGCCGACCGCATTCCCGCATGGGCGGATGGCGAAGGTTTCGTCAGCATCAGCCGCACCGAGGATGAACTCTCCATCGTCTGCCGCGAGGAGCGTGTGCCTTCCGGCATCAAACAGGACGGCGGCTGGACCTGCTACAAGTTCCAGGGGCCGTTCGCGTTCGGAGAAACCGGCATCGTGCTCTCGGTGATCCGGCCGCTTTCGGAAAACGGCATCGGCATTTTCGTGGTCTCCACATTCGACGGCGACCACCTGCTGGTCAAAACGGCCGACGAACCGAAGGCCCGCGAACTGCTGCAGGCGGCCGGCCATACGCTTCTCTAGGCGATACAAAACCACGGTCTGGCATGTGTGGTGCAAGAAGCCGGTCGGCTACACTGCCCGGAACGTCAGGCTGCTTCGGACGGCTTGACCTCTTCCGCGATCCGGGCGCCATTTTCCCGTTCGGCAAGAGCAAGCTCATAGGCCGTCTGCAGATCGAGCCAGAAACGAGCGGTGTTTCCAAAATACCGCGCCAGTCTCAGGGCCGTATCGGGAGAAATGCCACGCTTTCCGTTGAGGATGTCGGTGATCCGCCCTGAAGGCAGGCGGAGTGAAAGGGCGAGCTGGTTGGCCGACAGACTGCGCGCGGTCAGTTCGCGTTTCAAAATGCGACCAGGATGAACTGCCATCATCTGCATATCCTTCCTAATGATAATCGACGATCTCCACATCCCAGGCATCTCCATCCCTGAACGTGAAGCAGATTCGCCACGGCCCGTTGATCGTCATTGCCCACTGCCCTGACCGACTTCCGGAAAGTTTGTGAAGGCCGACGGACCTTAATGGGCTGAGATCGTTGAGGGACGATGCCGCGTGGAGCGCCGCCAGCAACTCGATCGCGGCCTCTTCGTCCATCCCCGAAAACTTGGCTTTGCCGTCCTCGGCAAAGCGGCGGGTAGAACTATTCGCCCACGACTTGATCATGGATGAACGTACTACGCTCAGCGTAGTACGTCAATCTCGTCCGCACCCAAGGAGGCCTGCTTGGTCACTGCCCGCTGGCAGTGGCACCGAGCGTGCCCCACTCGCGGATCGCGTCGTTGAAGGCGCGTTCGCCATCCGAGCCTTTTTGGAGGGTCAGCAGCGCACGGCGGCCGTTGCGATAGGCGATCGGGATGTCGATCCAGTTGCGGCTGCGCAGCAGTTCCAGATTGGTCGAGCGTGCATCCGGGAAATCGTTGAGCGCGATCATGTGGAAGTCGTCGGTGATCTTGGCAGGCACTGCGATCAATGCGTTGCCGCGATCCTGCTCGCTCGCCTTCATGGCAATGCGCTGCACGCTTTCGATCGCACCGCCTTCGAAATCCGGCGGCACTGCGAAGACAATCTCGACCAGGTGGCTCGCCGGCAGCGACGGATCTGTATTGCGCTTGAAGGTCATCAGCGCCGTAAGGCCCCTGCCCGGCACGTTGATACGTCCCTGGACGACCGGTTCCTGCCGGCCGTTGGCACCTGCCTCGCGCTGCAGCGACCAGGAGACCGAGCCCTCGATGGCCGTCGGCGCCGTCTGGCCGATCCGCTCCTCATAAAGGAACATCTTTTCGCCTGCGACCGCCGGAGTATTCGCCGGAGCCGCCGAGGGCGGGCTGGCGGGCGGCGTGGCGGCATTCGGAGCCGGTACAGCCGGTGGCGTCTGAGGCGGCACCGCATTGGCGCTGCCGTTCGGTGCGCCCGGAGCCGGCGCCGGTTGCGCCGGAGGATTGGTGGGCGGAGCATTGAGCTGCGCTACCGACTGGCCTTCCGCATTCTGCGCCAGCCCAGCGGTGACACCCGGCCCCTCGTCGACCTCGCGGCCGTCGGCCATCAGCCGCTGGGTAAACTTGGTCCCGACTGTCGATCCGTCCGCCGTTCGCGGCGCGGCAGGCGTATTGGCCGCACCGTTCTGTGGCGGCGTCGCAGGGGTGGAAGGCGTCGAAGGGGCGCGGTTGGGCTGCGGTGTCGCGGGTGCAGGCGCCGGTGTCTGCTGCGCCGTCTGGCTTCCGGGCAGGCTGGACTGGATCAGGCCATCGACCATGTCGTTCAGCGAGTCGCGGTTCAGCCAGATCGCGTAACCGCCGCCGCCGACCAGTGCCAGACCGACGACCGCCAGCACGATGCCGGCATAGTTGCGCTTGCGCACCGGAGTGACCCGATAGGGCCTGGCCGGCGCATGCATCAGATCGTCCGCATCGGCATCGGTGTGGAGGGTGCTACGCGCGCCACCGCCCGAAGAGGACGGAGCATCCTTGTTGAAGCCGATCAGCTCCTCGAGATCACCCCACGGATCGCTGTCGGCCGGTTTCGCCGGCGCGGCAGCAGCCTTCTTGGACTGTTGCTCATCGAGGTATTCGGCGAAGGGATCAATGCCGGCAGCCGCTGCCGCTCCTGCCGCGGATTGCTCCGCGAGCTCCGGGAGATCGGCGACCGGCGGCATGCGGACCGAATCGGCCGACACATGGGTCTCCGGATCGAAATGAGCGTCAGCCGGAGTTGCAGTGCCGTGCGCATGATCGATCGGCACGACAGGACCGGCCGTGATCAGTTCCGGCACATCGTTCCATGCAGCGGCGGCGACCGTCTCTTGGCTCGACACCGGAGGCTCGGCCGGAGCCGGCACCTCCCAGCCCCAATCCTCGTCTGCCGACTTGGCCGGTTCCGGCGCCTGGTGAGCCTCGGCAAGCTGTTCGACCTCCATCCGGTCCTCGACCGGATGCTGATCTTCAAACGGATGCGGTTCGTTGTGCCATGCCTCCACGAAGTCGGGAGCGTCCTGCTGAACAGCCTGCTCGCCGCGTGTCGGATAGGGGAAATCGTCGTCGGCCGATTCGCTTGCGGCAGTATCGGCCGGCTCGGCGGCAGCATCGACCGGTTCCGGCACAACCGGCTCCGAGGCAGTCAGGGGTGCGGCCGTCGGGAATTCGATCGTGCTCTCGTCGAAAGCCTGCGACGGTTCGGGCGCCTGTTCGGAATGTTGGTAGGGCGCCGCCTCGACTGGCGTCTCTTCCGACGGCACGTCGTCCCGCCAGTCGCCATATTGCTGGGCGGGTTCCTGCTGATCGGAAACCGCCGTTGCCTCTTCCTCCTGGTGGAGGACGGCCGGTTCGGAGACCGGAGGCTCCACCTCGGCAGGTTCCTGCGCGACGGGCTCCGGCTCGGCGGGTTCGGCGTGAACGACGGCTTGTCCCGGCTCTTCATAACCGTCTTCGTAAAAGACGGGCCGTTCCACGCGAGCGGAGGGGGCTGATTCGGATGCGGCCGGCGTCTCTTCCGGCGCCTGAGCCGATTCGGCAGCGTGTTGCTGGTCGTCCTGGTATTCCGAGGACTGCTCGGCCGGAGCCGCCTCACCGGCCGTCTGGGCATCTGCGGCAATTGCGCCGTCGGCTATCGGTTCCAGTGCTTCGGCATGTTCGCTCTCGACGTCGACGATGGCGGCTTCGAGCTTGTCGAGCTGCCGCCGCAGCATGTCTTCAGGCGGACGCGGCTTCATGTTCTCGAGTTGCCGCTGCACGGCGCCACGAGCCTTTTCATAAACCTTCGCACGCATCTCCGGCGTATTGTTCGCCAGACCGTCAACGGCGCGGCGGATCACCGCTACAAAATCAGCCATCAGCACTTTCTCATGTAAGCCGGCCCGAAGGCCGGCCGAATGGTAATCAATTCTTGACTTTAATCTTCAAACGGGTCGGTCACAAGTATGGTGTCGTCCCGCTCCGGGCTGGTGGAAAGTAGGGCAACCGGCGCACCGATCAAATCCTCGACCTGGCGGACATATTTGATCGCCTGGGCCGGCAGATCCGCCCAGGAGCGAGCCCCGACCGTCGATTCCTTCCAGCCTTCGAGGGTGACATAGACCGGCTCTACACGAGCCTGGGCGCCCTGGCTTGCAGGAAGATGATCGATCTGCTCGCCGTCGAGCATGTAGCCGACGCAGATCTTCAACTCGTCGAGGCCGTCGAGCACGTCGAGCTTGGTGAGCGCAATGCCGGTAATGCCATTGGTGGCGACCGATTGGCGTACCAGCGCTGCGTCGAACCAGCCGCAACGGCGCTTGCGGCCCGTGACCGTACCGAATTCATGGCCCTTCTCGCCGAGGAACTGGCCGATCTCGTCCTTCAGCTCGGTCGGGAACGGGCCTTCGCCGACGCGAGTCGTATAGGCCTTGGTGATTCCGAGAATATAGCCGAGCGCACCCGGCCCCATGCCTGAGCCGGCAGACGCCTGGCCCGCGACCGTATTCGACGAGGTGACGAACGGATAGGTGCCGTGGTCGATATCGAGCAGCGACCCTTGAGCGCCTTCGAAAAGGATGCGGGCGCCCTTGCGGCGCTGCTTGTCGAGCAGTTCCCAGACGGTTTCGCGGAAGGGCAGCACGCGGTCGGCGACCGAGGTCAATTCCTGCATGATCGCCTCGTGCGAGACTTCCTTCTCTCCAAGGCCACGGCGCAGCGCGTTGTGATGGGTGAGGATGCGGTCGACCTTGCCCGGCAGCGTCTCCATGTCGGCAAGGTCCATGACGCGGATCGCGCGGCGGCCGACCTTGTCCTCATAGGCCGGGCCGATGCCGCGGCGGGTGGTGCCGATCTTGGTGCCGCTGTTGGAGGCGGCATCCTCGCGCATGCCGTCGAGTTCGCGGTGCAGCGAGAGAATCAGCGTGGCGTTGTCGGCGACGCGCAGGTTCTCGGGCGTGACCTTCACGCCCTGTGCGCCTAGCTTTTCGATTTCCGCCAGCAGCGCATGCGGATCGAGAACGACGCCATTGCCGATCACCGCGATCTTGCCCGGGCGGACGATGCCGGAGGGCAGCAGCGACAGCTTGTAGCTGACGCCGTCGATGACGAGCGTATGGCCCGCATTGTGACCGCCCTGGAAACGCACCACGATATCGGCACGTTCGGAAAGCCAGTCGACAATCTTGCCCTTGCCTTCGTCACCCCATTGCGAACCAACCACGACTACATTCGTCATCTGTGCTTCCTGTATTGCGGGCAATGCCCCACGCGACCACACGCACACCTTCCGTAGATCAATATTGATATACGGTCGATGCGCCAGTTTGATTTTACATGCACCGCCTTTGGCGGATGGAAACCGTTCAGAGGCATTGCAAACGGCCGCATCTATAAAGCCTCGGCCAACGGAAAGCGACCTGTTTGTCACTCGGGCGTGGTTTTTACGTGACAAAACCGTGGACTACACGCTATTCCCGCCCGTTATTTCCTGAAATCACCGTCATTTCCGGCGCCGGAGACCATCTTGCATAAAAAGGCCTATCTCTCGCTCGTCATTGCAACTCTGGCCTGGGGCGGCAATGCGGTAGCGGGCAAGCTCGCCGTCGGCCATGTGAGCCCGATGATGCTGACCTTCTGGCGCTGGTTTTTCGCCGTCGCCATCATCTTCGCCATCTCCGTGCCGCAGTTCATCAAGGACTGGCCGGTCGTCAGGAAGAACCTGCCGATTCTCCTCTTCCTCGGCGTCGTCGGTTATGTCGTCTTCAACGCTGCGCTCTATACCGCCGTCAATTACACGACGGCGATCAACGTGACGGTCGAGCAGGCGGTCATCCCGATGCTGATCTTCGTCATCAACTTCGCCCTGTTCCGGATGAAGGTCTCGTGGGCGCAGATCCTCGGCTTCACCCTGACGCTTCTCGGCGGCATCATCACCGCCATCCACGGCGACTTGAGCGCCCTGGTGACGCTGACCGTCAACTTCGGCGATGCGATCATGATGATCGCCGTCGTCGCCTATGCGGTCTACACGGTGGCGCTCAGGTGGCGCCCGAAGATCGACTGGCGAACGCTGATGGCGGTCCCCGCCTTTTTCGCGATGGTCTTCTCGCTGCCGCTGGTATTCTGGGAATATTCGGCCGATCGCCTGATCTGGCCGGATGCGGAAGGCTGGGTCGTGGTTCTCTATACGGGCATCTTCGCCTCGCTGATCGCGCAGGTGCTCTACATCAAGGGCGTCGAGGAGATCGGCGCCAACCGGGCCGGACTGTTCATCAATCTCGTGCCGGTGTTCGGCACGCTGCTCTCGGTCGCCATCATCGGTGAAAGCCTGCAGCTCTTCCATGTCGTCGCGCTGGCGCTGGCACTCGGCGGCATCGCCATCGCCGAATGGGGAAAACCCCATATGGACCGTTAGTCCTGCTGGAAACGAAAACCGCCGGCCCCTGCAAAGGAGCCGACGGTTTTCAGATCCTCGACCGGTGATATCCCGCCGCCTGCATAGGCATTGGGGAGCCGGCTGTTCGAAAGTGCTCCTCAGCTGGCCATGGCCAGTCGTCCGGGGGCGAACGAGCGCTGGTCGCGCACGTTGTTTCGGCTCACTTCGAAGCGCGCCAGCAGTTCGGAAAGACGGCTGCTTTCCTCGGCAAGAGTAGCGCCGGCCGCATTCATTTCCTCGACCATGGCGGCGTTCTGCTGGGTCATCTGGTCCATGTGGTTCACGGACGTGTTGATCTCCGAGAGACCTAATGCCTGCTCGTTTGCCGCAATGGCGATCGCCTCCATATGCTGGTTGACCGCCGCGACAAGCTTGGCGATCTCCTTGAGACCGTCGCCGGTATCATTGACGAGAACCACGCCCTGGTTGACGGCAGCTTCGGAATTGCCGATCAGCGTCTTGATCTCCTTGGCGGCCTTGGCCGAGCGCTGCGCCAGTTCGCGGACTTCCTGGGCAACGACTGCAAATCCCTTGCCCGCCTCGCCTGCGCGAGCGGCTTCCACGCCTGCATTGAGGGCAAGCAGGTTGGTCTGGAAGGCTATCTCGTCGATGACGCCGATGATCTGGCTGATCTGGTTCGACGCCATCTCGATCTTCTGCATCGCATTGACCGCATTGGAAACGACCGTACTGGAGTTTTGCGCGCGGGAGCTCGCGTCGCGGACGATTTCCCGTGCCTCGCTCGCCCTTTCGGAGGTCTGCTTCACGTTAGTGGTAACTTCTTCCAGCGCCGCCGCCGTCTCTTCCAGCGATGCAGCCTGCTGTTCCGTACGCTTCGAAAGCTGGTCGGACGCGGTCGAGATTTCGTCGCTGCCGCTGCGAACGCTTTGGGCGGTCCGGTTCACGCCTTCGAGCGCGGTGCGCAACTGGCGGACCGAGCTGTTGAAGTCATGGCGCAAGGTTTCGAACTGCGCGGAAAATTCCTTGTCGATCTCACACAGCAGATCGCCGGCAGCAAGGCGCTGCAGACCGGAGGCGAGTTCCGAGGTGGCCTGGGTCAGCCGCACCTCGGCCTCGGACTCTGCCCTGCGCTGGAATTCGATGCGTTCGGCTTCGGCCGCCTTGCGGGAGTGTTCGGCATCCGCCTCGAGCTGGCGGTTCTGCTGTGCAGCCTCGCGGAAGATTTCCACGGCGCGCGCCATGTCGCCGATCTCGTCGGTGCGGGCGGCCCCCGGGATTTCGACGGAAAGGTCGCCGCCGGCGAGCGTCCGCATCACACCTGTCAACCGGCTGATCGGGTTGGCGATCCGCACGATGACCGTGTAGATGCCGAGAAGCGAAAGCGCAAAAGCGATAACGGTCGCAACACTGTAGACGATGATGGATTGCTTTGCGGAAGCAGCCTCTTCTGCCGTTAGCCTCGTCATCTCGTTGAGCGAGGCAGACGCCATATCGGCGATCGAAGACTGTGCGGGAGCAGCGGGCTTGCGCCAGTCGTCGACCGCCATGTCGAAGGGTTTGCCGGCCTGGAATGCCTTGAGGGCGGCATTACGCTGCTCGGCATACGGCCCGCCGAAATAGGTCGTTTGGGCTGTCCGGTGAAGCGTTTTGATCTTCTCCGGGGTCGTGTCCGCGTTGGAGAGCTGGGTAATGACATCCCATGCGGTTGCCACGCGCGCATCCTGAACCGCAATTTCGGTCAGTTTCTCTGCCGCAAGCGGCTGTTTGGCGATCAGGGCACTGACGAAGGTGGAGTTGGCGGTGCCGAGCTGGGTGCGCGCCGTCCAGGCAAGGGAGCGGATCTGGGTGAACATGATCATCCCCGGCCCGCGCGCATTGATGGTGGCCTCGACCTGATTGGCGGCCTTTTCGAGATCGGCCAGCATCGTATCGGCAAGTCCGAGCACGGCTTTGCCGAGCGCCGGATCGCGATCCTTGACCGCCTGTGTGAGCGCCGTATCCACATTTGCACGGTAACCGGCCCACTGCGTATAGGCGCTGAGGACGGGAGAGATCGCACCGCGCAGGCTTGCCTGCTCGACGTCGGCGGTCAGGGTCTTCACCGCCGAAAAGGCCTTGTCCATCGACTCGCGGCCGGTATCCATGTTCTTGCGGCTGGACGCGACCTCTGCAGGTTCCAGCTTGATGGCGGATGAGATGGCACCGCGCTCGCCGCGCAGCCCGAGCAATGCATTGAAAAGGGCTTCGTCAAGCTGTGCCAGTTCGGAGAGCTGGGTGGAGTTTCGGTAGCGGCCTATCTCCTCAGACAGCATCTTGCCCATGAGACCCAAAATGCCCAGGCTCAAGACAACGAAGGCCAGTATCAAAGTATGCTTGATTGAAATCCGCACCTGCATCACTCCTTATTTCAAACAACCGCCGCGGGGTTGGCTGGTTCGGCGGCTTTCCGGACTTGGACGGGAAAGAGGGCCCAACTTCGCGTAGAACGTTAAATATTCAATTAAATACAACGCGTTCCAAAGGCCTGCGGAATCATTTTGGAAGCTTGAAGCAGCCCGATTGCCGAATCGCGAAAACCCGCCTCCCCGAGGGGGGAGACGGGCCGGTCCGTCGTGCTGCAACGGACGGGAGCGCAGGAGAGGCGCTCCGGATCAGATGTGGTGATGGGCCGGAATGATGGGGCGGCGCTCGCGGATCGGGCTCGGCGCCGGATCGACCGGCATGTCGATGATCGCGCCGTCATGGCGTTCGGACGCCACATTTTCGGACAGCACGCGAGCCAAACCGCCAACACCCGCTGCACGTGATTCCTTGCTGACAATCAGCGCCGTCAGGACCACGGCGGAAATGATGAGCTTCTTGATCATGGCTGCACCCTTTTCTTCAGGCGGCTTGGATGCCGTTTCTTGGATGAGTTCACCCTAGCGCTCGGGTTTTTCGGAGCGCTTAAACGGATAGCTGCAATTTTAGTGAAATCGGCTTTTTTCCCGACTTGATACAGAAGGCTCGAAACAGCGCGCTCAAAAAGGCAGCGGAGTAGGCGGAAATTGATGCTTTTCGAGATGTGCCCGATCTCCTAACCCTCAAAAACGAGATGCAGAAAGGCAGGACAGCATGGGCAAGCCATTTTACTGGAATGAACTCAATTCACTCGATTTCGCCGGCCTTTCGCCCGACAAGACCATCGCCATCCTGCCGATCGCCTCAACCGAACAGCACGGCCCCCACCTGCCGATCGCAACCGACGTGGCGATCGCCAACGGCATGCTGGCGGAATTGAAGGCGCAACGCCCCGACAACCTCGATTTCCTGGTGCTTCCCACCCAGGAGATCGGCAAGGCGAACGAACACGTCTACGGCCCCGGCTCGCTGTCCTTCGGCCCGGAAATCCTGATCCCCGCCTGGACCGCGATCGGCGCCAAGGTAGCGGAAGCCGGGGTGAAGAAGCTCGTCTTCGTCAACTCGCATGGCGGCAATGTCGACGTCATGAGCATTGTCGGCCGCGAGTTGCGCGTCCGCTACAAGATGGCGGTGATCGGCACGCAATGGGGACGCTTCGGCAACCCGCCGGGCCTGATCAGTGAGCACGAGCAGAAATACGGTATCCATGGCGGCGAAGTCGAAACCTCGCTGATGCTGCATTTCCGCCCCGAACTGGTGCGGATGGAGAACGCGCAGAACTTCGTCTCCAAGGCGGAAAGCCGCTCGAAATACATGCAGCCGGCCCCGCCGCACGTGCTGTCCTGGGTGGCGCACGACCTGAACCCCAACGGCGTCGTCGGCGACGCCTCGAAGGGCACCGCCGAAAAAGGCGCGGCTATCTGCCGCCATCAGGTCGCGGGCTTCATCGAGATGCTGCGGGAATTCGAAACCTTCCCCCTCGACGAACTCTATTCCCGCTAACCCTCGTCGCGCTGCGCGTCCCGGCCATGCGGCTGGGGCGGCAGGTGGCCCTTGGCCTGCAATTCGGCCACCATCGCCGCCAGTTCCGACAGCAGAAATTCCACGAATAGGCTGGTCGCCGTATCGAGCGTCGTGCGAGCGCGGGCGAAAAGCTTCATCGGCTGGTGGCGCGCGTGCGGGTTGACGATCGGCCGGAAGATCAGCTCGCCGCGGCGGCATTCCGACAGCACGTCGAGGGGATTGAGCAGCGTCAGGCCCGTGCCCGCCTTGACCAGCTTCTTCAGCATTTCCGAGGCGTTGCTTTCCACCAGCGGCTCGACCGCAACCGACAGCGGCGATAGCGCCAGATTGATGATGTTGCGCAGGCTGGTGCCCGACTGTGCAAGCACCAGCGGCTCCTGCACGACATCCGCAAGGTCGACCGGCCCCTCTTCCGCCGCCAGCCGATGCCCTGGCGGCATCACGACGCCGATCGGTATGTCGAAGTTGGCGAGCGTGCGGATGCCAGGCGTCGCGGGGATGTTGAAGCCGAGCCCGAAGTCCACCTCCCCCGTGATCACCGGCTGCATCGTGTTCGACGGCCCGTCGTTGCGCAGGAGAACCCGCACGCGCGGATGCTGTGCGACGAAGCGGGCTATGATCTCGGGAAGCGGCCCTGCCGCAAGCCCGACCGTCGAAACCAGCGTCACCTTGCCGGCCTGCGGCATCTTGAGGCCGCGGATGCGCGCTTCCATCCGCTCATAGGTCTTCAGCACCTCCCGAATATGCTCGATGCACAGTTCCCCGGCTGCCGTCAGCTTCAACCCGCGCGGCATCCGCTCGAAAAGCGGCGCCCCGAACTCTTCCTCCAGGGCCAGAATCTGCCGGTTGATCGCCGACGACGCGACGTTCAGCCGGGCGGCCGCCTTGCGGATCGATCCGCATCGGGCGATTTCGTCGATATATTGAAGTTTTCGCGAGTGCAGCATTTTCTCCGAAGCCCCTCATTGCATGTTTTTTGATCATGCACCACAATTTGGCAGGTTAAAATTCGAGCGCTGCCCTAAAGGCATCAATGTGAACGAATTTTGATGCTTTTCAAAGAGCAACGCAACCGTACAAATGCTCATCATAAGCTGCTCTCACGATGCCGCACGGTTTAACAGGGGAACAAAGCGACATGTCCAAAACCTTGATGATGAAGAGTTTTTTTGCTGCTGCCGGCCTTTCGGCGGTGGCCCTTGCCGCTCAGCCGGCTGTGGCTCTCGACGAAGTCTCCTATGGCACCAACTGGCTTGCCCAGGCCGAGCATGGCGGCTTCTACCAGGCCGTCGCCGACGGCACCTATGAAAAGCGCGGCCTGAAGGTGAAGATCGTGCAGGGCGGCCCGAATGCCGCCAACCGCTCACTCCTGATCGCCGGAAAGGTCGATTTCTACATGGGCGGCCCGCTCGGCGACATGGATGCCGTCAAGCAGGGCATCCCGCTGGTCAGCGTCGCCTCAATCTTCCAGAAGGACCCGCAGGTCCTGCTCGCCCATCCCGACGCGGGCGTCGAGACATTCGCGGACCTTGCCAAGATGAAGACCATCTTCATGGCCAAGGAAGGCTACACCACCTATTTCGAGTGGATGAAGAAGAACTTCAAAGGCTTCAAGGACGAGCAGTTCAAGCCCTACACGTTCAACCCAGCCCCCTTCATCGCCGACAAGGCTTCCGCACAGCAGGGTTACCTGACCTCCGAACCCTACGAGATCGGCAAGCAGGCCGGCTGGACACCAAAAGTCTTCCTGATCGCCGATGCCGGTTACGGCCCCTATTCGACGATGATCACCACCACGCAGACGATGATCGACAAGAAGTCGGATGTCGTGCAGCGTTTCGTCGATGCCTCGCTCGAAGGCTGGTACACTTATCTCTATGGTGACAATAAAGCCGCCAACGACTTGATCAAGAAGGACAATCCGGAAATGACGGATGGCCAGCTCGCCTATTCCATCGCCAAGATGAAGGAATACGGGATCGTCGTATCGGGCGACGCCGAGACCAAGGGCATCGGCTGCATCACCGACGAGCGCTACAAGAAGTTCTTCGAGTCCATGGTAGCGATCGGTGTCCAGCCGGCCGACCTCGATTACAAGAAGGCCTATTCCACCAAGTTCGTCTGCAAGGGCGTCGGCATGGCGCTGAAAAAGTAGTCTCGGAAGAGCGCAACGGTTCATTCCCTCTTTGCTGTGCCTGTCACGGGAAAGAGGGAATTGCCGCCCTGTCCCGACTAAGTTCAAGGCCCGCAATGAGCACGTCCCAAGCCCCGCTGATACCCGCCCCCGGGGAGACACGCAGACGCCCGCTGGTCGTCATGCGCTCCGTCTCGAAAACATTCTCCAGCGGCACGCTGGCGCTCTCCGACATGTCGCTGACGGTCGAGGGGGGCGAATTCGTCAGTCTGCTCGGCCCTTCCGGCTGTGGTAAATCGACGGCACTGCGCATCATAGCCGGGCTCGGCGACGTCTCGACAGGCACGATCGACTGGCCGAGTTCGCGCATCAACTCCAAAGGCCTGCCGGAAGGCGACATTTCCTTCGTCTTCCAGGAGCCGACGCTGATGCCGTGGCAGACGGTGTTCGGCAACGTCTACCTGCCGCTGAAACTGCGCGGCGTCTCCAAATCCGCTGCCCGCGACGAAATCATGAAGACGCTGGCGACCGTCGGCCTCCAGGACTTCGCAGACGCCTATCCCCGCGAACTTTCCGGCGGCATGAAGATGCGCGTCTCGATCGCCCGTGCGCTGGTCACCAAGCCGAAGCTGCTCTTGATGGACGAGCCCTTTGCGGCGCTCGACGAGATCACCCGCCAGAAACTCAACGACGACGTGCTGCGTCTGTGGCGCGAGACCGGCATCACGGTGATCTTCGTCACCCATTCCGTGTTCGAATCCGCTTACCTCTCCAACCGCATCGTAGTGATGAAGGCGCGGCCCGGCCGGGTGCATGCGGATTTCCCGCTGGTCACGAGCCTCGAGCGCGACGCCCGTTACCGCACCTCGGAAGAATACCGCCAGGCCTGCGAAAAGGTCTCGACCATGCTCATCGAAGCAATCGGCGGGGAGGAACATTGATGGCCGACACCGATACCGCCCTCGTGCCGCCGAAGCCGGGCTTCATCAGCCGCAACCGCGACACGCTGCTACGCACCCTCGTCCCGATCTGCGTGGTGGTCTGCCTCGTCCTCCTCTGGCAGTTCATCATCACCGTCAACAGCATTCCGCAATACATTCTGCCGGGGCCGCTGGCGGTCGCGAACTCGCTCTACAACGACTGGGGCACGCTCTCGCCCGCTCTCTGGGTGACGACACAGATCACAATGCAGGCGCTCGCATTGGCGCTGATCGGCGGCGTCGGCATCGCCGTCTTCCTCATCCAGTCGAAATGGATCGAGACCGCCTTCTATCCGATCACGGTCATCCTGCAGGTGACGCCGATCGTGGCGATCGCGCCGCTCATCCTGATCTACGCGCCGACGACCCAGGTGGCGCTTTTGATCTGCGCCTTCCTCGTCGCCTTCTTCCCGATCCTGTCGAACATGGTCCAGGGCCTGAAGAGCGTCGACCACAACCTGCTTAACCTCTTCGATCTCTACGGTGCCTCGCGCTGGCAGACGCTGCTCTACCTGAAACTCCCCTCCTCGCTCCCCTATTTCATGACAGGCCTGCGGATCGGCGGAGGCCTGGCGCTGATCGCGGCGGTCGTTGCAGAGTTCGCGGCAGGCTCGGCGGGCGCAGGTTCCGGCCTTGCCTTCCGGCTACTCGAATCCCAGTATCGCCTCAACATTCCGCGCCTGTTTGCGGCACTGATTCTGTTGTCGCTGCTCGGCGTGGTGATTTTTGCGATCACCTCCTTCATCTCCTGGTTTTTCCTGCATCGCTGGCATGAAAGCAGCCTGAAAAGAGAAAACTGATGACTGCCTTCATGACGCTTCCCGACGCCCGCCGTTTCGCGCTCACCAATGCGACGCTGCCGGCCGTTCTCGTCAAGGGCCTGCCGGCCGTCGCAAAGGACGGCCTCATGGAGGCAGATCTGGTCATCGCGGACGGGAAGATCGAGGCCATTCTGCCGAAAGGCTCAGCGCCCGCCGATCTGGTCTCCGCCGATATGCGCGGCGGCATGGTCTGGCCCTGTTTCGCCGACATGCATACGCATCTCGACAAGGGACATTTCTGGGACCGCCGCCCAAACCCGGACGGCACGTTCGAAGGCGCATTGATGAATGTGCGCGAGGACCGGATCGCCAACTGGTCGGCTGAGGATATTCGCGCCCGCTTCGAATTCTCATTGAAAAGCGCCTATGCTCACGGCACCAAGCTGATCCGCACCCATCTCGACAGCATCCCGCCGCAGCCGGATATCTCCTTTCCGTTGTTCGACGAGATTCGCGCTGAATGGAAAGATCGGATCGCGCTGCAGGCTGTCGCCCTGCTGCCGCTGGAAAACGTGCTCGACGAAAGCATCTTCGGCGGCATCGTCGCGACGACGAGCCGTTATGGCGGGCTGCTCGGCGGCGCCACCCGCATCCTGCCGGATTTCGAACGTATCCTCGATACGCTCTTCAAGGCGGCCGCCGACAATGGCCTCGACATCGACCTGCATGTGGACGAGACGGAAGACAAGCAGGTCCTGACCCTGGAAGCTATTGCCGAGGCGAAGCTCCGCAACCGTTTCGAAGGCTCGGTGACCGTCGGCCATTGCTGCTCGCTGGCACGGCAGGATGACGAGACCGCAAGGCGCGTCATCGACAAGGTCGCCAAGGCCGACATTTCGGTCGTGTCGCTACCGATGTGCAACATGTACCTGCAGGACCGCCATGCCTGCCGCACGCCGCGCTGGCGCGGCGTCACGCTGTTCCATGAATTGACGGCCGCTGGCGTGAAAACCGCCGTTTCCTCCGACAATACCCGTGATCCGTTCTACGCCTATGGCGACATGGATCCGGTCGAGGTTTTCCGCGAGGCGGTCCGCATCCTGCATCTCGACCACCCGCTCGACACCTCCGCCCGCGTCGTCACCTCGACACCCGCCGAAATCCTCGGCCGTCCGGATATCGGCGTCATCGCCGAAGGTGGGGCCGCCGACCTCGTGCTGTTCAGCGCGCGCCGCTGGAGCGAATTCCTTTCCCGTCCGCAGGCCGACCGCATCGTGATGCGGAATGGCATGGGCATCGACCGTCGCCTGCCGGATTACCGTGACCTGGACCCGATTTTGGACAAGTGAACATGCCGGATTACGCACAGATCAAGAAAGAACTCGAAGGCCTCGCGGTCGAGGACAATCCGGCGCTGGTGCGCCAGAAGAGCCGCGATTTCTACTGGTATTCGCCGATCCTCAAGGAAGAACTCGAGAACGTGACCGCCGATCTCGTCGTCTCGCCGAAAAGCGAGGAAGAGGTGATCCGGGTGCTGAAGGTCGCCTATGCGCACGGCGTGCCGGTGACCCCGCGCGGTGCCGGCACCGGCAATTACGGCCAGGCCATGCCGCTCTCCGGCGGCATCGTGCTCAACCTCATCAACATGAACAAGGTCAAGGAAATCCATCCGGGCCGCGTCATCGCCGAGCCGGGCACCGTGATTGCCGAACTCGACCGCCAGACCAGAGCGCATTCCGGCCAGGAACTGCGCTTTCATCCCTCCACCGCCCAGACGGCGACGATCGGCGGCTTTGTCGCCGGCGGTTCCGGCGGCGTCGGCTCGATCCACTGGGGCGGCCTGCGCGACCTGGGCAATATCCTGCGCCTGCGCGTCGTCACCATGGAGGCCGAGCCGCGCGTCCTCGACCTGACTGCCTGGGACCTGCAGAAGGTCACCCACGCCTACGGCACCAACGGCATCATCGTCGAGGTCGAGATGCCGCTGGCACCCGCCTATGACTGGGTGGACGTGCTGGTCGGTTACGACGACTTCATGGACGCGGTGCGCTTCGGCGATGCGCTGGCTCACAAGAACGGCCTGCTGATCAAGGAAATCGCCCCGATCGCGGCCCCGATCCCTTACGACTATTTCCCACGCCACAAGCCATTTCTGCGCGACCGCAACCAGTCGATCGTCGTGCTGATGATCGCGCCGCATTCGATGGACGCCTTCACCGCCTTTGCCGAGCGCCAGAAGGGCGAGATCCTGTTCCGCTCCGACAAGGTCGAGAGCATGAAGGGCATTCCGCATGCCTATGAACTCGCCTGGAACCACACGACGCTGCGCGCCCTGAAGGTCGACCCTGGCTTCACTTATCTCCAGGTCCAGTATCCGGGGCCGGACCACGTCGCCAAGGTCGAGAAGATGACAAAGCTCTTCGGCGACGAGGTGCCGGGCCATCTGGAATTCATCAAGTTCGATGGGCGCATGCAGTGCTCCGGCCTGCCTCTCGTCCGCTACACGACCCGGGAGCGGCTGGAAGAGATCATGCAGATCCACCGCGACAACGGCTGCCCGATCTTCAACCCGCACCGCTACACGCTGGAAGAAGGCGGCATGAAGCAGACGGACACCGTCCAGCTCGCCTTCAAGAAGGAGACCGATCCGAAGGGGCTGCTCAACCCCGGCAAGATGATCGCCTGGGACAATCCCGATTTCGATTTTTCCGCCGGCAAGAACTACCTCTTCCCGGGCCTTGCCGCAGCAGGTGGCTGATGCGGGTCCTGCTCGTCCATTCCCATCCGGTCGAGGAAAGTTATGGCGCCGCCCTGCACAGGCAGGCGCGTGAAAGCCTTCTGAAGGCCGGCCACGAGGTGGACGACTGCAACCTTTATGCCGAAGGTTTCGATCCGGTCATGTCGCGCCATGACCGGATGACCTATCACGATTACCCGAACAACCTGTCGCTGGTGAAACCCTATGTCGACCGCCTGCAGGCGGCGGAAGGCCTGGTGATCGTCACCCCGGTCTGGAATTTCGGCTGGCCGGCCATGCTGAAGGGCTATTTCGACCGCGTCTGGCTACCGGGCATCACCTTCGAGCTGAAGGACGGCAGGCTGACGCGAAAGCTGCATATTGACAAGGTGGCGGTGGTCACCACCTACGGCGCCACCCGCTGGCGCGCCTTCCTCGCCGGCGACCCACCGCGAAAGCTGTCGAAACGCGTTCTGCGGGTGCAGACCAACCCGGCCCGGCCGGTGACGTTTCTCGCCCATTACGACATGAACAACTGCACGCCGGAGACACGCGCGGCGTTTCTGGACAAGGTGAAGCGGGAGATGGAGCGGTTCTAGCTCCCCATCTCACGGCGGCGCGTCGACAGAAGAGCCGCCGCCTCCACCATCGCCACCCGTGTGGAGGCGTCCTGGCCGTCAGCGTCCGATGCATCCCGCTCGGAGATGAACAGAAACCGATCCACCTGCGCCCCAGCCGCTGTCACCGTCCGATAGATTTCCCACCGCTGATGGATCCTCGCAGCAACCCGGAGCGACGGGATATTTTCCGGGCTGACGATCGAGACGATCCGCGCGAAACCGAGGCCGCCGAGACCAAAATCACGGCAGGCGGCAGCCGCCTCGAAGGCATAACCACGGCCGATCCATTCTCGCCGGAGATGATAGCCGATCTCCGGCTCCAGGCCCTTGGGCGTCGGTTGAAGGGTAATGCCGCAATCACCGATCAGCTCGCCGGTTGCCTTCTCGACGATACCCCAGAGACCGAAACCGTGTTCCTCATAGCTCCTGAAGGCGAGCTTTTCGAACCATGCTTCGGTCTCTTCGAAACTCTTGGCGCGCGGGTAGAAGCGCATGCTCTCGGCATCACCGAAGATGCGAAACAAGATCGGCAGGTCGGCTTTGCCGATTTCCCGCAATATCAGCCTTTCCGTCTCAAGAACGTCGCGCATCCCAAGCCTCGATCATCGCGATATCGCCTGCCACTCTTTACTTGAACACGCTTTTTTGCGCTATTTCCCTCGATCGCGAATCTTGATGCTCGGGGGCAGGCAAACGATGACGAACCAGGCTTCACCACTTGCCACTATCCTGCGTCCCCTGCACCCCCGGGATCCCGACGAGCATCACCGGGTCGCCACTCCGCTTGAACTTCTGTTCGACCTCGTGTCGGTGATCGCGATCGCTTCCGCCGCGGCCGGGCTGCATCACGCGATTGCAGAAAACCATGCGGCGCAGGGCGTGATGACCTTCATCATGGCCTTCTTCGCCATCTGGTGGGCCTGGATGAACTTCACCTGGTTCTCGTCTGCCTATGACAATGACGACGTCGTCTATCGGCTGCTGACCATGGTGCTGATGGGCGGCTCGCTGACGATTGCCGCCGGCATTCCGGCACTCTTTACGGAGGCGCCGGATTTCACGCTGGTGATCTATGGCTACGCCGTCATGCGCATCGCCATGATCATCCTGTGGCTGCGGGCCGCCTATCACGACCCGGGCTGCCGCCCCACCGCGCTCGGTTATGCGATCGGGATCTTCCTCGTCCAGCTTCTCTGGCTGAGCTTCCTCTTCCTGCAACCCCTCACCTTCGGCGTATCCTATATCCTCTGGGCGCTCGCCGTGGTTCTGGAACTGGCCGTGCCGGCCGTCGCGGAACGGCTGACCGCCAACACACCCTGGCATCGCCACCACATCGTCGAACGTTACGGCCTGCTCAACATCATCGTGCTCGGCGAGACGCTGCTTGCCGGCTCTATCGCGTTGCGCCAGTTCGCCGGCGAATTCAACCTCATGCTGGTGCATACGGCACTATCGGCCCTGGTCATCGTCTTTTCGCTCTGGTGGGTCTATTTCGCCCGCGAGGAACAACTCGGCAGCCATCACCTGAGACGTTCGCTTCTCTGGGGCTACGGCCATTTCTTCATCTTCACGTCGGGCGCGGCGGTCGGCGCGGGTTTTGCCGTGCTCGTCGACATCATCACCCACCATTCCGAGGTCTCCATCCTCGTCGGCGACTATGCGGTGGCGATCCCGGTCGCGATCTATCTGGCGAGCCTGTGGTTCGTGCGCGACCGTTATGTCTGCATCGGCCCGGCGCGTTTCACGCTCGCTGTGTTTGCTGTTCTGACGCTGGTTGCGCCGGCGGCCGGGCTCGGTCTGGAAGGCATTGCGGCCACGACCGCACTCGCCGTCATCGTCAGAAATTTCTTTGCCGGCCGCGCTTATTTAGCGCCACCGACATCTCATCCCGACCATTAAACTTTTCCTTAAATTTTACCGGTTATTAATCTCTGGAAACCGAGAGATTAAGCGATGCGTATTGCGTTTTTCATCGCCCTCCTGACGGTGTCCCTGTCTGCCTGCGCGTCTGCGCCGAGCCGGGTCACCAATGCCTGCGCGATCTTCGAGCAGCGCGACGGGCTGTTCAACAACTGGGCGCGTGACGCCAAGAAGGCGGAGCGGGAATTCGGCGTGCCGGTGCCGATCCTGATGGCGACGATCTATGTGGAATCCGGCTTCCAGCCCTATGCCCGGCCGCCGCGCACCAAGCTGCTCGGCTTCATCCCGTGGAAGCGCGCCTCGACGGCCTACGGTTACGCCCAGGCTCTCGACGGCACGTGGCTGAGCTACAAGAAGGATACCGGCCGCTGGAGCGCCAGCCGCACCGATTTCGGCGATGCCGTCCATTTCGTCGGCTGGTATCACAACCAGAGCCACCTCAAGAACGGCATCCCGCTCGCCGACAGCTACAACCTCTACCTCGCCTACTACACCGGCCAGGCCGGCTACGCACGCGGCCAGTTCGGCAACGGCGTCAAGCAGACCGCCCAGAAATCCGCCGGCATGGCCGCCAAATACGAAGCGCAGCTCAGAAGCTGTGGCTATTGAAGCGAAACCTAGCGGCTGACGACGATGCGTGTGTTCGACAGTCCGTGCCGGCTGGCGAGCGAGAAGAATGTCGCTGCATTTTCAGGATGCAGACGAATGCAGCCATGCGAGGCAGGCCGCCCAAGCCGCTTCGTCTCGAAGGTCGCATGGACGGCATAACCGCCGTTGTAGAACACCGCAAACGGCATCGGTGCGTTGTCGTATTTGCGCGAACGGTGATCCCTGGACAGCCACTTGGCCCCCCAGTTCCCCGTCGGCGTCGAATAACCCGAACGCGCGGTCGAGACCTTCCATTCGTAAACCACCACGCCATCCTGCTCGACGGTCATGGTCTGCGACGATAGGCTGACGCTGGCAACAAGACTTGCAGAAAAGGCAGCGGGTGCGAGAAATTGTGCACAGAAGAGCGCCATGGCTCCCATTACGATACGACGCATAGAAAACCCCCAATAAAAAACCCTGGAGCAAGAGATACCTCATTCAGCTCAAGGAATATTTAAAATCGAGGACGGTATTCAGCGTAAAATCACAAAGGTATCCGCCATCGCCGCAACAAGACAATACGTGATCAACAAAGACTGAATATGTACGGCCTGCCCGCGATGCGGATGACCCGGGAGAGGTTTCTCTATTCGGCGTTGCTTCAAAACACCTTCGCGGCCGTCACCTCCACTTCGACCAGGAATTCGGCACGGGTGAAGCCACCGACGACGATCAGGGTCGAGACCGGTTTCGGATCGAGCGTATAGCGGTCCCGCACCATCATGTAGGCGGGAAAATCCTCGCGGCTGGTGACGAAACCGGAAATGCGGATGACGTCCGCATAGGTCATGCCCGCCTCTTCGAGGATCGCGCCGATCGCCTTGAAGCAGAGTTCTGCCTGCCCTGCCACGTCCGGCGGGATCTTGTCTTCCGGCGAAATGCCGAGCTGGCCGGAGGTCACCAGCAGGCTTGCACCCGGAGGGACGAGCAAACCATGATTATAGCCGCCGAACGGCTTGCGGACGGAGGGAGGATTGAAGGTCTTAAATGCCATAACCGACGATACCCTTGATTTCGAGGAAGTCGTGAATGGCCCAGTCGGCGTATTCGCGGCCGTTGCCGGATTGCTTGAAGCCGCCGAAGGGCGCGAAGAGATCCCATTCGGGATAGTTGATGAACACCGAACCGGCCCGCAGCCGCGCCGCCACCGTGCGGGCATGGGCAAGGTCGCCGGACTGGACATAGGCCGCAAGCCCATAGGGCGTGTCGTTGGCGATCTCGATTGCCTGCTCCTCGGTCTCGTAAGGGAGGATCGACAGGACCGGCCCGAAAATCTCCTCGCGGGCGATGGTCATGTCGTTGGTGACGTTTCCGAACACGGTCGGGCGGATGTAGTAGCCGCGGTTGAGGTTTTCCGGCCGGCCGGGGCCGCCGGTGACGAGCGTCGCGCCTTCGGTGATGCCCGCCTCGATCAGCCGCTGGATCTTGTCGAACTGGACCTGGCTGACCACTGGCCCGAGATCTATGCCGTCGGCCCGCGGGTCGCCGGTTTTCAGTTTCTCGGCCGCAGCCTTGGCAACTTGAAGCGCCTCGTCGTGACGCCTGGCCGGCACCAGCATCCGGGTCGGCGCGTCGCAGGATTGGCCGGAATTGGCAAAGCAGGCGGTCACGCCCTCCGCCACCGCCTTTTCGAATTCTGCATCCGCCAGGATGATATTGGGCGACTTGCCGCCAAGTTCCTGCGCCACGCGCTTCACGGTATCGGCGGCGGTCTTGGCGACGATCACGCCCGCCCGGGTCGAGCCGGTGAAGGACACCATGTCGACATCCGGATGGCCGGCCATCACCTGCCCTACGTCCGGACCGGTGCCGTTGACGAGATTGAAGACGCCCTTCGGCGTACCGGCAGCCTCCATCACTTCCGCAAAGATGATGCCGCTGATCGGCGCGATCTCGGAGGGTTTGAGCACCATGGTGCAGCCGGCGGCGATCGCCGGTGCCACCTTGCAGACGATCTGGTTGAGCGGCCAGTTCCACGGCGTGATGAGAGCGCAGACGCCGATCGGCTCTTTCACGATGGTCGTCGTGCCGCGCGTCTCGGTGAATTCGTAGGCTTCGAACGCCTCGATGGTCGCCTTGAGGTGCCCCTGCCCGGCGGCGGCCTGCGCGTCCCGGGCAAAGCCGATCGGCGCGCCCATTTCCTGGGAAACGGCTTGCGCAATATCCTCGTAACGCTTTTCGTACTCAGCAGGGATACGGCGGAGCAGCGCCAGCCGCTCCTCCTTCGACCACTGAGAGAAAGACGCGAAAGCGGCCCTGGCGGCTGCGACGGCCTTGTCCACATCCGCCTTGGAACCGAGCGCGATCCGCGTATAGGCCTCTTCGGTGGACGGGTCGATGACGTCGAGCGCGACCGGAATGACCGGCTCGACCCAGACACCGTCGATGAAGAATTTCAAGTGGTTGCTCATGGGAAACCTCCGCGCGTCGAGGAAATGGTGAGCCACTATCGGCCATCGCCATCGCCCTCGCAAGCCCGCCGGATGCCTCGAAAAGACGAAGTGCGGAGGCCTGTTCCATCGCCACGCAGCGCTCGGCAGCCGACGTCTTTGCTCTTGCAGGCCAGGGAAAGCCGGGGAATTTCAATAGGTCTTAAATCTTCGTAAAACTCATCGAAACATATCAGCAACAATACCGCTTCATCCGAACTTAAAAGCTCGATGTTACGGAATAGATCGACCTTGCGACAACCAAGCGACTTTCCGCAACGCTGGGCCATGGACGCGACAGATCAACACGGCTTTCAGAAAGCAGGCAGGCCCGATGCGACGCAGCCTTCTCCCTCTCGCCCTTCTCGGGCTTTTTGCGCTGCCCATGCCCGGCGCACAAGCGACAGCCCTCACCGACGATCTTCAGGGTCTTTCAAAGAAGCAGGTCGAGGACAGCGTCGAGTTCGCATTCGGCAATGCGCTGTTTTTCCTGTTTCATGAAGCCGGACACATGCTGGTTTCAGAATTCAACCTGCCGGTTCTTGGCCGTGAGGAGGATGCGGTGGACACGCTTTCCACACTGCTCCTGCTGGAGGCCGACGACGAAGTTTTCGACACCGCGCTAACCGATTCCGTCGATGGCTGGACATTTTCCGCAGAGGCCAGCGAAGCGGCCGAACAGGAACTGGCCATGTGGGACGTCCACGCGCTCGACCGCCAGCGCGCCTTCAGCATGGTCTGCATGATGGTCGGCAAGGATGCGGAGAAATTCAAGGAATCGGCCGACAACCTCGAATTTCCGGAGGGACGCCGCAGGCAGTGCGTCGGCGAATATCTGAAAGCCCATGACAGCTGGTTCGGCCTCCTGAAACCGCACCTGCGGACCGACGGGCAGAACAACAAGTTTACGATCACCTACAAGAAGCCGGACAACAAGGAACTCGAGGACTATGCGGACCTGACGAAGACGGCGAAGGTTCTGGATATCCTCGCCGAGCTTCTTTCGGGGCTCTACAAGCTGGAGGACGGCATCAAGCTGACGGCCGCCGAATGCGGCGAGCCGAATGCCTATTGGTCGGCGGGCGACCGGGAGGTGATATACTGCTATGAGCTGATGCAGTGGCACATGCAGACCGTCGCGAAATACTTCAAAGAGGAAGAGGGCAAAACGGGCGACAGCGAAGAGGCGGTCGACGACGAGAAAAAGCCGACCCTCCAGAACCTGTTCGGCAAGGCAACGGCCCGCTGGTAGAAAGCGCCCGCAACGGTCGGCCCGGCATCAGCCTTCACAAGCCTGACGCCGGGCGTTTTCGTTGTCGCGTTCAAGCGCCATAGGGCGCAAAGAACTTCTTGGCGGCTTCGATCTCGTTGGGACGGATCTCGTGCCCGCCGCCATGCCATTCCAACGTCACCGCGTCTCCCTGCCGCCTGAAATAGTCGGCGAGTTCGTCGGTCTGCTGGACGGAACTGATCGGGTCGTGCTGGCCGGCCGTAATCAGAACTTGGGCCTTGGCTTCGGCCTTGCGGTCCCCAGGCTTGAACGGGATCAAGGGATGCATCAGCACGCCCGCCTCGAACAGGCCGGGCTTCTCGATCATGATATTGGCAAGAATGTTCGCACCGTTGGAAAAACCGAGGCCGAGCACGGTCGAGGAACCGTAGCGCTCGCGGTTGGCGGCGACGAATTCGCTCATCCGCCCGGTCGCCCGGGCAAGATCCTCGCAATCATAGACACCTTCGGCCTTGCGCCGGAAGAAGCGCGCGGCACCGTGTTCGGAAATGTCGCCGCGCGGCGAGATCACCGTGGCGCCGGCCAAAAGCCGGCCGCCGAACTCGAAGAACTGATTTTCATCGCCGCCGGTGCCGTGAAAGACGAACAGGATCGGCGCTCCAGGTGCACCGGGGCGCGCCCGGTGCACATAACTGTCGTAACTCATGATGGTCTCCTTGGACGCTGCGCTGACTAGGCGTCCAGCGGTTCGAGATGTTGTTCGAGCGTCGCCCGCAGATGTGCGTGCTGTGCGGGCAGCTTCAGGGCCTCGCCGAGATGGGCGGTATCCTCGTCCCGATCGAAGCCGGGTTCGTTGGTGGCGATTTCGAACAGCACGCCGCCTGGCGTGCGGAAATAGATCGCCCAGAAGTAATCGCGGTCGATGACCGGAGTGACCTGGTAGCCGGTATCCATCAGCGCCTTGCGGACTTCGAGCTGCTTTGCGCGGTTCTCGACGGCAAAGGCGATGTGGTGGACTGAGCCGGCACCCAGATTGGCGCGGGCAATGTTCGGCATGGTTTCGATGTCGATGACATCGGCACCGTTGCCGCTCGGCATGATCAGGCGGGTCACACCATCCTGAGCATCGGCCTGCTGATAGCCCATGAACTTCAGGAGCTCGGCGGTAGCGCCTTCATCGCGAAGACGAAGCGAAGCGGAATGAAAGCCGCGGATCGCATGATCTTCGGCAATGCCGTTGCCGATGAACTGCTTGCGGGCATCATCCTTGACTTCAACGAGCGCGAACCCGTCGCCATCCGGACCGGCGAAATGCAGGCGGTTTTCACCGAAGGCCGTATCGACCTTGATGCCTTCCGCACCGGCTTTCGTCAGGCGGTCGGTCCAGAAACCGAACGAGCCTTCAGGAACCGAGAAGAGCGTCGTTCCGACTTCGCCGGTGCCCTGACGGCCGCGGGCGATATGCGGGAACGGGAAATAGGTCATCACCGAGCCGGGAGAACCGACTTCGTCGCCATAATAGAGATGGTAGACATCTGGAGCGTCGAAGTTGACGGTCTTCTTGACCCGGCGAAGGCCGAGTGTGTCGGTGAAGAACTTGTTGTTGGTGCTGGCGCTTGCCGCCATCGACGTGACGTGGTGGAGGCCCTTGATCTGGTCTAGCATTTTAAACCCCTTTTCTGCGGACCGCCTGTGCGGCCTGCTGTTCTGGGGTAAAGATGGTGGAAGGACCGGAGATTGGATAGACGCGACCATCCGAACGCATTGTTCACTCTGCGTAGACGACCATTGGTCAATCGTTCACAGAACTAGGCTTGTTCCGGCAGGCGCCAGTCGACCGGATCCTTGCCGATCGATTGCAGATAGGCATTCGCCTTGGAAAATGGCCGCGAGCCCAGAAAGCCGTTATGCGCGGAAAGCGGCGACGGATGGGCCGACTTGATCACCAGATGGCGCTGCTGATCGACAAAGGCCGCCTTCTTCTGGGCATAGGAGCCCCAGAGGATGAAGACGACACCGTCGCACTCGTCGTTAACCGCCCGGATCACCGCATCGGTGAACCGTTCCCAGCCCTTGCCCTGATGCGAGGCGGCCCTCGCCTCCTCGACCGTCAGCACGCTGTTCAGAAGCAGGACGCCCTGTTCCGCCCAATGTTCGAGGCATCCGTGCCTGGCCGGCGGAATGCCGAGATCCGTCTCCATCTCCTTGTAGATATTGACGAGCGACGGCGGGACGCGCACGCCCGGACGAACGCTGAAGCAAAGCCCATGCGCCTGGCCGAAGCCGTGATAGGGATCCTGGCCGAGGATCACCACCTTCACCTCGTCGAGCGGCGTCAGATCGAGCGCGCGGAAATATTCCGAGCCTTTTGGAAAAATGCGTTTGCCCGCTTCCTTTTCGGCAACCAGGAAGCGGCGCAATTCGCTCATATAGGGATTGGAAAACTCAGGCCCGAGCGCATGTTTCCAGCTTTCCTCGAGCTTGACCTCGCCTTCCGCCATGTCTTGGCCCTTCAGATCACATGATGGTTGGAGCGGGAATGCCAGTCCCAGGCGGAACGGATAATATCGTCCAGGCTGTATTTCGGCTCCCAGCCGAGCACCGCCCGCGCCTTGTCGTTATTGGCGACCAGCGAGGTGGAATCGCCTTCGCGCCGGCCGGTATATTCCACCGGGAACGGTTTTCCGGAAACCGCCGAGATCGCCGCGAGCAGTTCCTTCACCGTCGTGCCGGTGCCGGTGCCGAGGTTGAGCTCCACCGTCTCCCCGCCTGCGAGAAGATAATCGACCGCCCGCACATGCGCGTCGGCCAGATCGAGCACGTGGATATAGTCGCGCACGCAGGTGCCGTCGCGGGTGTCATAGTCGTCGCCGAACACCTTGAAACCCTGACGACGGCCAAGCGCCGCCTCGATCGCGAGCGGAATGGCGTGGGTCTCGGGCGTGTGCCACTCGCCGACCCGGCCCTCGAAATCGGCGCCGGCCGCGTTGAAATAGCGCAGCATGACCGACTTCAGGTCCTTGTAGGTGCCGTAGTCCTTCAGCGCCTGTTCGACGATGAATTTGGTACGCCCGTACGGATTGATCGGCGCCTGTTTGTGGGTCTCGTCCATCGGCACGCGATCCGGCAGGCCGTAGGTGGCGCAGGTCGAGGAAAACACGAAGGCTTTCACGCCCGCATCGATCGCCGCCGACAGCAGCGTCAGCGCGCCAATCACGTTGTTGTCGTAGAAGGCCACCGGGTTCTTGACCGATTCACCCACCTCGATCAGCGCCGCGAAATGCAGCACCGCGTCCGGCTTGTGTTTGGCAAACACCTCGTCGAGCCGGGCACGATCGCGGATATCGCCCTGTTCCAGCTCACCCCAGCGCACGAATTCCGCATGCCCGTTGGAGAGATTGTCGAAGACAACAGGCTGATAACCTCGCTCGGCGAGCACCAGGCACGTATGGGAGCCGATATAGCCGGCCCCGCCGACCACGAGCACTTTCTTTACTGACATCATTTCCCCTGCGGTTATTGAAGCCGGCGGCACTATAACCGGCGGCGGCCGAAAAGCCAGCACCAAGCCACATTGAAAAGCATAGCACCCAGTGCTATATAAAATCATGAGCGGCCGGGTGTTCAAAACTGCGTGGTTTGCCAAAGCGGCAAAGAAAGCCCGGATATCGGATCGCGAGCTTTGCAACGCCATTGCTCAGGTTGCCCTGGGCCAGGCGGACGACCTAGGCGGCGGCGTGTTCAAGAAACGCCTCAACGACAACCGGCACCGGTCGATCATTCTGGCAAAAGCGGCGAGTTCTGGGTCTATGCCTATCTATTCGCCAAACAGGATCGGGCCAATATCGATGATGACGAGCTGGCGGCTTTCCGCAAACTGGCCGAGCTTTACCGCCGGAAGACACCCGGCGCTTTCGATGCGGAACTGAAGAGAGGCGCACTGGTGGAGATTTGCAATGGCAACTAACCGGAAATTCAAGAGCGATGCTTTCGAGGCGATCCATAGCGCCGTGGAAGGCATGTACGAAGCCGGCACGATCGACAAGGAAACGATGCGGACCTTTGACGAGACCTGCCTTTCGGTACCGGTGGAACTTGGACCTGAGGAGATCAAGGCTTTGCGGGAGGGCAATCATGTCAGCCAGCCGGTCTTTGCCCGTTACCTCAACACCAGCGAATCGACCGTCCAGAAGTGGGAGACCGGCGCGAAACGCCCCAGTGGGCCCGCGCTGAAACTTCTGGACATCGTGCGCAAACATGGTCTTCAGATGTTGGCCTAACTTTTCATTTAAGAGCTTTCATGCGCCTTCTTTTTCTCGCCCTCGGATGGCTGTTCGTCGCAATCGGCATTGTCGGGGCTTTCCTTCCTGTCCTGCCCACCACCCCGTTTCTCCTGCTGGCAGTTGCCTGTTTCGCCCGCTCTTCGCCGCGGCTGGAGGCATGGCTGCTCGAGCACCCGAAATTCGGGCCGTCGCTGCGCAGCTGGCGGGAAAAGGGCGCAATCGCGCGGAAGGCGAAGATCGCCGCCATTTCGCTGATGGCGGTGAGCTACGCGGTGTTCTGGTTCGGCACCTCGCCGCCGTTGTGGCGGGCGGCGCTGGTGGCAGCGGTCATGCTCGGCTCGGCGACCTTCATCGTCACCCGCCCGGATACCTGACCATCCAATCGTTCAGCGGTGCCGCGATTGCGGCAATACGTAGGGGATGTGGACTGCCGGCAGGCGGCCGACGGCGCCGGCGATGCCGTAGACGCTGGCGATGATCTCGTCGTTCACCGTTTCCGTGCAGGCGCCTTCCGCCACCACCCGGCCGTGGTTCAGCACCACGAGATGGTCGGCGAACTCGGCAGCCAGGTTGAGGTCGTGCAGGATGGCGAGCACGATCCCGCCGGCATTGGCGAAGTCGCGGGCGATTTCCAGCACCGAGATTTGGTGTCCGAGGTCGAGGCTGGCAGTCGGCTCGTCGAGGAACAGAGCCCGCGGAACGCCGTCCGCGACCGGCTGCGGCACCTGCGCGAGTGCGCGTGCGAACTGCACCCGCTGCTGCTCGCCGCCCGACAGCGATGGATAGGGCCGGCTTTCGAAGCCGCGCAAGCCCACGCGTGACAAGGCTTGGCGTGCCTGCTCGGTCGGATTGAGGCCCCCTTGCGCGACAGCGCCCATTCGGACGATTTCGAGCGCGGTGAACGGAAAGGCGAGTTGCGTCGCCTGAGGCAATACCGCCCGGCACTTGGCAAGTTCGACCGGCTGGCAGAGGTCGACCCTGGTGCCGTGATAGCTGACGAAACCGACATCGGGTTTCATCTCTCCGGAGATCACCTTCATCAGCGTCGATTTGCCGGCGCCGTTCGGACCGATGACGACGGTGAAACGCCCCGCTTGGAGATCGAGGCCGACATTGTCGAGCAGTTTGCGGCCCGAGCGAGTGACGGTGATGTGTTCGGCGGAAATCATGGCATGTCCCGCGTGGTGATGCCGTTTTTACCCAGCAGCAGGAAGAGGAAGACCGGAGCGCCGAACAACGCGGTGATGACGCCGATCGGCAGTTCCGCCGGAGCGGCGACGGTGCGCGCGACGCTGTCGGCAACCAGCAGCAGCGCCCCACCGCCGAGCGCCGAACCCGGCAGCAGGAAGCGGTGCGACGGCCCCATGACGAGGCGCAGCAGATGCGGCACGACGATGCCGACAAAACCGATCGAGCCGGCGACGGCGACGGTCGAGCCGCAGGCGGCGGCGACAGCGACGATGACGATCTTCTTCAGCCGCTGCACCGGTATCCCCATGTGGAACGCGGCCGCATCGCCAAGTACCAGCGCGTCGAGGCCGCGCGCCACGAAGGGCATGATCACCATCACCGCGCTGACGAAAGGCAGGATGGACAAGACCCGGCCGAACGTGGCGCCCCCGAGCGAGCCGAGGTTCCAGAAAGTGATGTCGCGCAGCTGCCGGTCGTCGGCCATGACGATCAGCAGGCCCATGAGCGCTGCCGAAAGCGCACCGATCGCGATGCCCGACAGGATCAGCGTCGTCGTCGAGGTTCGCCCGTCGCGGGTGGCGATGATGTAGAGCGCCCAGGTGTTGAAAAGACCGCCGAAGAAGGCTATCAGCGGCAGGAACTGGTTGCCGAGCACCATGGCGACCGGTGCCAGAATGCCGTTGCCGAGCACGATCGCCGCAACGGCGGCAAGCCCCGCGCCGGAAGTCACCCCGACGATGCCGGGATCGGCAAGCGGATTGCGGAACAGACCCTGCATCATCGCCCCGGAGACGGCAAGCCCGGCCCCGACCAGAAGGCCAAGCGCGGTGCGCGGCAGGCGGACCGCCTCGAGGATCACCCGGTCCTGGGTTGAAAGGCTGGCGCTGTTACCGGTCGCGTAGGTCCAGAGATCACGCAGGCCGACGCCCGTTGGGCCGATGCCGAGCGAAAGCAGGCACGCGACAAACAGCATTACCGCCAGCAGAAGAAGCACGATGACGCCCTGGCGCGTCCGGTCTCCATCGGCAGCAACGCGGAAGGGCATCGCCAGCGCCTTCATCATCAGTTGATCGCCCCGGGATAGATCCGGGCCGCGAGCGAGCGGGCGGCCTCAGGCGTGCGCGGGCCGAAACCGAGCAGCAGCAGGCCATCCATGGTGACCAGCGCCTTGTTGGCGGCAGCCGGCGTCGTCTGCATCGACGGTATCGCGAAAACCTGTTCCGGCGTGATCGTGTGGTCGCCGCGCGACATGGAAAGCACGACATCCGGCTTGGTGGCGATGACGGCTTCGTCGGCAAGCGGCTTGTAGCCGTTGATCGTCGGCGCGGCATTGATGCCGCCGGCCATTTCGATTACGGCGCCCGCTTCCGTGTCGGCACCGCCGGCCATGACGCGGTTATTGGCAAGCGACAGCACGAACAGAACCTTCTTTTTCGGGCCGGGGATCCTGGCAACGTCGGCGGCGAGTTTCTTCAGTCCGTCTTCCGTCTTTACGGCAAGGGCGTCGGCCTTGCCGGAAAGCCCGACCGCCGCACCCACATCGCGGATCTTCCTGCCGATCGCATCCACCTTCGGCGGCGTCGGGATGACGACCATCGGCACTTCGCTGGCTTTCAGGATTTCGATCACCGGCGGCGGACCGGAACCCTCCTCCATCAGGATCAGGTCAGGCTTCTGGCCGAGAATGCCCTCCGCAGACAGGGCGCGCATGTAACCGACATCGGGCTTGGAATTGGCCGCATCCGGATAGAAGCTCGTCGAGTCCCGTGCTACGATCCGGTCCTCGGCGCCTAACGCATAGAGGATCTCGGTGATCGTGCCGCCGATGGAGACGATCCGCTTGGCTTCCGGGTTGCCCTTGTCGGATGCAGCTGCAACGCCCCCGACGAGACCGGTGCCCACGAGGACGGCTGCGAAAAGCCCCCTCAAGGTGAAGGAAGACCCCATGATACTCTGCTCCTTGTCTGCCCAAACCGAGGCGCAACAGGGCCTCAGGTCCGCCTGGCCGGCGGCGATAACTTGAGTTGACTACGCAAGTTTTTTAGGCTTTTCAAGGGGACTGGCCGCAGATATCTTGAGCCGAAAGTGAAACTTTAAGTGAGGGACTATCCATGTATATCGCGATGAACCGATTCCGCGTCGTGCCGGGCTATGAAGAAGCATTCGAGGCCATCTGGCGCGGCCGCCAGGGCCGCCTCGCGGAGCTGCCCGGTTATGTCGAATTCCACATGCTCAAAGGCCCCAAGGCTGAAGATCACACCCTCTACGCATCCCATACCGTATGGGAAACCTTCGAGGACTTTCAGGCTTGGACGAAGTCGGAACAGTTCCGCGCGGCCCATGCCAAGGCCGGCGAGAACCGCGGCAAGGTCGAATATCTGTCGGGCCCGCATTTCGAAGGTTTCGAAGTGATCATTCACGAAGACAAGAACGGCGTACGCGCCGACGTAGCAGCCTGAGGCTCCTGATGAACGCCGTTTCCGAAATCAAGCCGGACCGTCGCGAACGGGCACTCGCCGCGTTGGCGGAAAAGCCCGACGGCGTCGTCGAGGCGATCGCCGCCAAGGCCGACGTGACGCCCGCCGAAATCCTCGAAATCCTGCCGAAGGGCGCGGCGGTCATCGCCGACAAGGAGAAGTTCGAGGATATCTGGGCCGAGATGACCACCTGGGGCGAAGTCCTGTTCATCGTTCATACCGAAGACATCGTGCTGGAAGCCGAAGGCAGCCTGCCGATGGGTTCGGAAGGCCATGGCTGGTTCAACATCCACGGCGACGGCCCGATCGGCGGTCACATCAAGAAGGAGAACTGCGCCTCCGTGACCTTCGTCGACCGCGCCTTCCACGGCCGCCGCTCCTGCTCGGTCTGGTTCATGAATGCCAGGGGTTCGGCGATGTTCAAGGTCTTCGTCAAGCGGGATGCCGCGCGCGAACTGATTGCCGAGCAGCTTCAGAAGTTCGAAGCACTTCGCGACAGTTACGCCTGAGCCTCAGCGATTCTGTGAGTTTTGGTGATTCGGGCGAAAAATAACCGTCCGAATCACTTGCCGGGCGGAACCTTTCGTTTTCCCCTGCATTGGAGGGCCGTGGCAGGGCTTGCGGAGTGGGTTGGCTGCGTGATGATCGTTTAGCCAAGTGCCGCCCTTGAAGGTGGTTGTCATGAGAAAGAGGCGCCGCCGCGCCCATAGGCGGACCGATCGCTTGTGAGAGGCAAGCGATCTTTTAGCGGCGCGGCGCGCTTCAACGATCTTCAGGTCTCATCGGGCCTAAAAGCCGCCTAGAGGGCCGGCACCCATTTCCAGAAAACGCCTTCCATCCGCTCCGGATAATATTTGAATTCGCATTCGAAGCGGCGGCCATAGGCCTCGGCCGCCTTCAATGCCGCGTCGCTCACCGGCTTCATGCCCGTTCCCGGCGCAAACCAGTCTTCCATCAAATCATCGGGAATGTAGACGCCGATCCTCAGCGGCAGGGCAGTCAGCGTGGCATCGAGTTCTTCAGGCGGCATGGCTTTCTCCTCCACGAAAAGGCGGGCGCTCCGAAGAACGTCCGTCTTTCCGGGAAGTTCCGGTCTCGGACCGGCAGCCCGATCTGGGCGTCGAGGCAAACCGGCATCTCGTCAGTGGTGGGCGGTGTGATCCGGCTTGCCCTTGCGCTTGGTCGAGGCGAAATCCTCGAGCTGCTTTTCGCTCATGGATTTCTCCATGCCCTTCGAAGCACCCTTGAGTTCGCTCTTCTTCATGTCGCCGCGTTTCGCAGCAAGTGCGGCACCGGCCGCCTTCTGCTGTGCTTTGGATTTCGCTGGCATATCTGCCTCCTGTTATACTTCTCATCCAACACCGCAGGCTCATGCTTGGTTCCCTGCCCGGCGGAACCTCTCTGGCATCGGCGTGTTCTGGATGGAGAGGACGTTGCCGGAACAGGCCCGAACTTGATGAAAGGAACATCCCATGGATGCCGAACGCAAGATCGACAACGACAAGGAAGCTGAACGCTTTGAAACGGATGGCCGGGAGCGCGCCGAAGACGCGCTTCACGCGCAGATGGACATGACCAACCAGGAGGCGGTCAAGGAAGCCTCTCGTCTCGGCGCCGGGGACACCTACATGGTGGAAGCCGATCTGGAAGACCTCGACGAACGTGAGGACTTAGACCAGCCGGACGGCCGCCCCAGCCCCATGGCCAATGCCGATAATCCCGAACGCTGACGCCCCTCCCACATCTCGCAAACAATTCGAAGCGGAACCTCCGGGCATGCCCGGGTGTTCCTCTGCGCGAGTTGAAGATTTGGTGCGCGAGTTGAAGATTTGGAGATTCTCGATGAATGCTGAAGCGAATGCCGCGCAGAACCTGCCGAGGGAGAAGGCCACCCATCCGGTCGATACCATGCCGGGGATGGAGGTGAAGGCTGCGCCGACGCTTGCCGACGCGGATTCCGAAGCCTTTGTCGCCGAAGCGGTCGAGGATCTCGCCAACTGCCATATCCCGTTCCTGCTGGCCGGCACGTTTGCCATCAGTGCCTATACGGGCATCACCCGTCAGACGAAGGATCTCGACATTTTCTGCAAGGCCGGCGACTACGCCCGCATCCTCGCCCACTTCAAGGACAAGGGTTATCATATCGAGGTGGAGGACGACCGCTGGCTCGGCAAGGTGAAGAAGGGCCGGCACTTCTTCGATGTCATCTTCGCCGCGTCGAACGGCACCATGCCGATCAGCGATGCCTGGTTCGAAAACGCCCGCCAGATCGAGATGAACGGCCACAAGGTGCGCATCATCGCGCCGACTGAACTCATCTGGTCGAAATGTTTCGTGCAGCTCCGCCACCGCTATGACGGAGGCGATATCGTCCACATGATCCTGCGCGCCCATGACCAGATCGATTGGGAGCGGCTGCTGAGCCATATGGAAGTGCATTGGGAAGTGCTGCTGATCCACCTCCTGAATTTTCGCTGGATCTACCCGACCGAGCGCGACAAGGTCCCCGACTGGCTCCTGGACGAGTTGCTCGACCGCCTGAAGGCGCAGCGCGAACTGCCGCTGCCGCAGATGAAGATCTGCCGCGGCCGCATGTTCAGCCGCGTGGATTTCGAGATCGACGTCAAGGAATGGGGTTTCGCCGATGTCGGCGGCGAAGGTGACCTTCGCGACGGCGTCGAAGAGGAAATGGCCCAAGGAGGCTTAGCGTGAGCAAAGCGACAGACGCGAAGAGCGACACCGCCCAGACGGAAACAAGAAAGGCCGACACGACCAAGGCATCCACGAAGAAGGCGAACGGCAAGCAGCGGATCGCCGCCATGGGCGACCTGCACATCAAGGAGCACGGCTCGGCGTCCTACAGGGAGCTCTTCAGCGAGATCTCGCAAGCCGCCGATATCCTGGTCCTGACCGGCGATCTGACTGATCTCGGCAAACCGAAGGAGGCGGAAATACTGGCCGCCGACCTGCGCTCCTGCTCGATCCCGATCGTCGGCGTGCTCGGCAATCACGATTACGAATGCGGCTGCGTCGAGGAGGTCACCCATATCCTGAAAGATGCCGGCATCCACCTGCTGGAAGGCGAGGCCGTCGAGATCAATGGCGTAGGCTTTGCAGGTGCCAAAGGTTTCGCAGGCGGTTTCGGCCGCCACATGCTCGGGTCCTTTGGCGAGCCGGCCATCAAGGCGATGGTCACCGAAAGCGTCGAGGAAACGATGCGGCTCGAAAACGCGCTGCGCCAGGTTCGTTCGGAGCGGGCCATGGTCATTCTGCACTACGCGCCGATCCGCGAGACCGTGATCGGCGAGCCGGAGGAGATCTACCCCTTTCTCGGCTCGTCGCGTCTTGCCGAAACCATCGACCGTTTTCCAGTCTCTGCCGTGGTCCACGGCCATGCCCATCGCGGCACCTATCATGGAAAGACACCCGGCGGCGCCCCGGTCTACAATGTCGCCTCGCATATCGAGAAGCCTACGGGCAAACCGTATGCGCTGCTGGAATTGTAAGGAACATCTTTGTTGAGATAGCCCCTCATCCGGCTGCCGCCACCTTCTCCCCGTTCTGACGGGGAGAAGGGATATGACGCGCCCTCTGCGCCAATCAACTTGGCTCGGGCAATGCCGGAGATGGATGGAAAACGGCGCCGCGGATTTCCTTCTCCCCGCGAGCGGGGAGAAGGTGCCCGACAGGGCGGATGAGGGGCAAACCCTTCCTTCACATATGCAGCGCATGCCCCAGTGCCTTAAACGCTGCCTCCGCAAAAGCTTCCGATTGCGTCGGATGCGCATGGATCGTCCCGGCGACATCTTCCAACCTCGCCCCCATCTCGATCGCCAGCCCGAAGGCAGCCGAGAGTTCGGAGATGCCAGCGCCCACAGCCTGGATGCCGAGCACAAGGTGGTTGTCCGCCCGCGCCACGATGCGGACGAACCCCTCCTCCGCCGATAGCGTCATCGCCCTTCCGTTGGCGGCGAACGGAAACTGGCCGACCTTGATCTCGCGGCCCTGCGCCTTCGCCTCGTCCGGCGACAGGCCCACGGAAACGATTTCCGGGTCGGTGAAGCAGACGGCAGGGATAGCCCGCTTGTCCCAGGAACGGCGCTTGCCGGAGACTATCTCCGCCACCATCGCGCCCTGCGCCATCGCCCGGTGCGCCAGCATCGGCTCGCCGGTCACATCGCCGACCGCGTAGATGCCGCGCATCGAGGTGCGGCACTGCTCGTCGACCTTCAGGAACCTGCCGTCTATGTCGAGTTCCAGTTCTTCGCGGCCCCAGCCTTCGGTCACTGGCTTGCGGCCAACCGTGACCAGGATCTTGTCGGCCGCGATGCGTTTCTCCTCGCCGGCCCCGGTCTCCGCCAGCAGCGCCTCTCCGTTCGAAGACAGGCCCTTGACCTTGGTGCCGAGCAGGACCTCAACGCCCAGAGCCGCGAGCCGCTTGGCGACCGGGTGGGTAAGCTGCGTATCGTAGAGCGGCAGGATGCGGTCGAGCGCTTCGACGATCGTCACCTTCGCTCCAAGCTTCGCAAACGCGAGTCCAAGTTCGAGGCCGATATACCCGGCCCCGACCACCGCAAGCCTATCCGGCACCTCGGTCAGGGACAGTGCACCGGTCGAGGAAATGACCTTGCCCCCGAACGGCAGCATCGGCAATTCGACCGGCGCCGAACCTGTGGCGATGACGATGTTTTCGGCACGGATGACCTGCTCGCCGGTTTCGGTTTCCACCGCGACGGTCTTGCCGTCCCGGAATTTCGCCCGGCCGACGACGATCTTGACGCCGGCCTTCTTCAGGAGACCGGCAACGCCCAGCGTCAGCCGGCCGGTAATGCCGTCCTTCCAGGCCATGGTTTTGGCAAGATCGATAACCGGATTGTCGGTGCGGATGCCCATCGCGTTTTTGCCCGCCGCCATCGCGACCGTCTTTGCAAAATCGTCAGCCGCGTGGATGATCGCCTTGGACGGGATGCAGCCGATGTTGAGGCAGGTGCCGCCCGGTTTCGCCATTTCGACGATGACCGTATCGATCCCCAACTGGCCGGCCCGGATGGCGCAGACATAGCCTCCCGGACCGGCCCCGATGACGAGGAGCTTGCAGGTGATCTCTTTCATTGTTCTTCTTTCACCTCACTCCTCGACGAAGATAAGCGCCGGCGTTTCCATCAGCGCCTTCAGGCGCTGTACGAATGTCGCGGCATCCCAGCCATCGATCACCCGGTGATCGAAGCTGGAGGACAGGTTCATCATCTTGCGCGGCACGAACTGCGCCCCGTCCCAATGCGGCCGGACGGCAAGCTTGTTGACGCCGATGATCGCCACTTCCGGATGGTTGATGACCGGCGTCGAAACGATGCCGCCCATCGCGCCGAGCGAACTGATGGTGATCGTCGAGCCGGAGAGCTCCTCGCGCAAGGCCGTGCCGTTCTTGGCCGCATCGCTTAGGCGTGCCACTTCCCGGGCGCAGTCGAAGATGTCGCGCGCTTCGGCGTGTTTGACCACGGGCACGACGAGCCCCGACGGCGTCTGCGCCGCGATGCCGATATGCACGCCGCCATATTGACGGATGATACCGGCCTCGTCGTCATAAAGCGCATTGATGCCCGGCTGTTCGCCGATCGCCTTGACCATCGCCCGCATCAGGAAGGGCAGGATGGTGAGTTTCGGCCGGCCGGGCTTCTGGGTGCCGTTCATGCGGGTCCGCAACTCTTCCAGCGCGGTCATGTCGACCTCCTCCACATAGGTGATGTGGGGAATGCGGGATTTCGACAGCGCCATCTTTTCGGCGATGCGGCGGCGAAGGCCGACGACCTTGACCTCCTGAACCGCCTTGTTCGGCTGCAGCCCGGCAGCGACACCCCCGCCGCCTCCCTGGCTGTCGAGGAACAGATCCAGATCCTCATGGGTAATGCGGCCGGCCGGGCCGGTGCCCGGCACCTGCCGAAGATCGACGCCCGCCTCCTTCGCCCGAAGACGGACGGCCGGCGGCGCCAGCGGCTTTTCCCCCTCGGCACGGGGGGCTCCGACATTCCTCGGAGCAGATGAAGCCGCCGGCCTCTGCGGAATAACCTCCGGAGCAGGCTTCGGCCTTTCCACCACCGGCTCGGATTGCTTCTGCGGTTCGACTGACAAAGCTTCGGGCTGGGACAACGGAAGCTCGATCTCCGGCTCCTCCTCACCATCGGCGCCTTCGCTCACGATCCTGATTTTGAGGATGACGGTGCCGGTTGCAATGATGTCGCCGATCTCGCCGTGCCGAAAGGTCACCTCGCCTTCCACGGGCGATGGGATCTCGACCGTCGCCTTGCCGGTCATCACGGCCGCGAGCACCATGTCCTCACGGACCAGGTCGCCGACGTCGACGTGCCATTCGACCAGTTCAGCTTCCGCGACGCCTTCGCCGACGTCCGGCAGCTTGATGAGTTTTTCCGCCATGTCTCAGGCCTCCATCATGTCGCGCAGCGCCCGGCCAACGCGGGCCGGGCCCGGAAAATAATCCCATTCCTGCGCATGCGGGTAAGGCGTATCCCAGCCAGCGACCCGGGTGACCGGGGCTTCGAGGTTGTAGAAGCAATGCTCCTGCACCAGCGCCGCCAGTTCCGCGCCAAAGCCGGATGTGAGCGTCGCCTCGTGCACCACCATGCAGCGACCGGTTTTCTTCACCGAAGTGACGATGGTATCGAGGTCGAGCGGCATCAGGGTGCGCAGGTCGATCACCTCTGCGTCGATACCGGTCTCCTCGGCCGTCGCTTCCGCCACATGCACCATCGTGCCATAGGCGAGCACGGTCACCGCCGAACCCGGCCGCCGCACCACCGCCTTGCCGAGCGGGACGACATAATGCTCGGCCGGCACCTCGCCGAGCGGATGACCGGCCCAGGACGTCACCGGCCGATCGTGATGACCGTCGAACGGACCGTTATAGAGCCGCTTCGGTTCGAGGAAGATCACCGGGTCGGGGTTTTCGATCGAGGCGATCAGCAGGCCCTTGGCGTCATAAGGGTTGGACGGCACCACCACCTGTAGCCCGCAGACATGAGTGAATAGCGCTTCCGGGCTCTGGCTGTGCGTCTGGCCCCCGAAGATGCCACCGCCGGTCGGCATCCGCACGGTGATGCCGCAGGTGAAGTCGCCGTTGGAGCGATAGCGCAGCCGCGCCGCCTCCTGGGTCAGCTGGTCGTAGGCCGGATACATGTAATCGGCAAACTGGATCTCGACGCAGGGTTTCAGCCCGTAGGCCGCCATGCCGATCGCCACGCCGACGATGCCGGATTCGTTGATCGGCGCGTCGAAACAGCGCGTCTTGCCGTATTTCTGCTGCAGGCCCTGGGTGCCGCGAAAGACGCCGCCGAAATAACCGACATCCTCGCCGAAAACGACCACATCATCGTCGCGCTCCATGGAAACATCCATGGCGCTGCGGATCGCCTCGATCATCGTCATGCGCGGCATGGGCGGGCCTCCCGAAAAAGGTTGGCACCGAGATCGGAGGAAGCAAGACCCCTTCTGGCCTGCCGGCCATCTCCCCCACAAGGGGGGAGAGGACTCGTGGCACTGCCCCATTTTACATCAGGCGACAGCGAGGCCTGGTTAGCCCCTCCCCCTTGTGGGGAGGGGTTGGGGAGGGGTCTTTCAAGATCAAAAACAATCATCCCTCACACCCCCGCCTGCTGCCGCTGCCGCTTCAGGTGCGGCGGCATTTCGGCATAAACGCCTTCGAACATGTCCCGCATCGACGGCCGGCCGCCGGAATGCAGCGTGCCGTGGCGCTCCGCCTCCTTCTGGGCAGCGACGACCGTGTCGCGGATTTCCGCTTCCATCTGGCGATGGCGCTCCTCGCTCCAGGTGCCGATGCGGATCAGGTGGTTCTTCAGCCGGATCACCGGGTCGCCAAGCGGCCAGGCCTCGGACTCCTCCTTCGGGCGATAGGCGGACGGATCGTCGGAGGTCGAATGCGCCCCGACGCGATAGGTGACGTATTCGACCAGCGTCGGCCCAATGTTGCGCCTGGCCCGCTCCGCTGCCCATTTGGCGACCGCGTGCACGGCGAGATAGTCGTTGCCGTCGACGCGCAGCGACGGCAGGCCGTAACCGAGGCCGCGGGCGGCAAAGGTGCCCGAGCCGCCGCGGGCGACGCCCTGGAAGGTCGAGATGGCCCACTGGTTGTTGACGACATTGAGGACGACAGGCGCCCGATAGGTGGACGCAAAGACCAGCGCCGAATGAAAATCCGACTCCGCAGTCGATCCGTCGCCGATCCAGGCAGCGGCGATCTTCGTGTCGTTCTTGATTGCAGACGCCATGGCCCAGCCGACGGCCTGAACATATTGCGTGGCGAGATTGCCCGAGATCGTGAAGAAGCCATAGTCCCTCGCCGAATACATGATCGGCAGCTGCCGCCCCTTCAAGGGATCGGCGTCGTTGGAATAGATCTGGTTCATCATCTCGACCATCGGATAGCCGCCGGCAATCAGCAGGCCAGCCTGGCGATAAGTCGGAAAGTTCATGTCGCCGGGGAGAAGCGCCTTGCGGAAGGCGCAGGAGACCGCCTCCTCGCCGAGATGCTGCATGTAGAAGGACGTCTTGCCCTGCCGCTGCGCCATCAGCATGCGGCTGTCGAAGACCCGCAGCAGCATCATGTGCTTGAGGCCCTCCATCAGCTCCTCATCGGTCAGCGATCCGGCCCAGGGACCGACCGCCTCGCCCTCGCGGTCGAGCACGCGAATGATCGAATAGGCGAGGTCGCGGATCTCCTTCGGATCGACATCCACCTCCGGCCGCCGCACCGAACCGGCCTTCGGGATCGGCACATTGGAGAAATCCGGCTTGCCGCCCGGCCGCACTTCAGGCTCCGGCACATGCAGGCTCAGTCTCTGTCCATCCGTCATTCGTTTCTCCTCCCAAAGAACCGGTCAAAATCAGTCGTTCAACGCGGCGCCATCCTGAGCGCTCCGTCGAGGCGGATCACTTCACCGTTCAGCATCGGGTTTTCGATAATGTCGCGTACCAGCCGCGCGAATTCCGCCGGCCGGCCGAGCCGTGGCGGAAACGGCACCGATTTGCCCAGCGAGGCACGCACCTCGTCGGAAAATCCGGCCATCATCGGCGTCTCGAATATGCCGGGCGCGATCGTCGTCATGCGGATGCCGTCGCGGGCCAGCTCGCGGGCGATCGGCAGCGTCATGCCGGCCACCGCCGCCTTCGAGGCGGAATAGGCGGCCTGGCCGATCTGCCCGTCATAGGCGGCAACCGAAGCCGTGGCGACCAGCACGCCGCGTTCGCCTTCCTCGTTCGGCTCACCCCTGGCGATCGCCTGTGCCACCAGCCGGATCACGTTGAACGTGCCGATCGTATTGATCTCCAGCGCGCGGGCAAAACTTTCGAGCGCATGGACGCCTTCTCTGCCGAGCACCTTTTCCGACGGCGCGATGCCGGCGCAGCAGACGGCGCCCCGGATCGGTCCGTTGGCGGCCTCCGCCTTGGCAACCGCATTTTCGACCGCCTCACCGCTTCGCACATCCGTCTTCACGAAGATCGTGCCCTTGCCGAGTTCCTCGGCTTTTGCCCGACCGCTCGTCTCGTCGAGGTCGAGCAAAGCCACGCAACCGCCGGCTTCGACAAGCATTTTAGCTGTCGCGAGCCCAAGGCCGGAAGCGGCACCGGTCACCAGAAAATTTCCGCCTTCGATCCGCATCCTGTTCTCCTCAGTTCGCCAGGCCGCGGGCGATAATGATCTTCTGGATGTCGGACGTACCCTCGTAGATCTGGCAGACGCGGACATCGCGGTAGATGCGCTCGACAGGGAAATCGGAAATGTAGCCATAGCCGCCGAGCGTCTGGATCGCCGCCGAGCAGACCTTCTCGGCCATCTCGGAGGCGAACAGCTTCGCCATGCAGGCCTCGTCGAGGCAGGGTTCGCCGCGATCCTTCAGCCTCGCCGCATGCAGCACGAGCTGCCGGGCCGCCTCGATCTGGGTTTTCGCATCCGCCAGCCGGAAGGCGACCGCCTGGTGGTCGAGCAGCAGCTTCCCGAAGGTCTTGCGTTCCTTGGCATAGGTCAGCGCCACGTCGAACGCTGCCTGCGCCATGCCGACGCATTGGGCGGCGATGCCGATCCGGCCCGCCTCCAGCCCCGACAGCGCGATCTTCAAACCGGCGCCTTCCGCCCCGATCCGCTGGCTTTCCGGAATGCGCAGGTTGTCGAACATCAACGCCGCGGTATCCGATGCCTTCTGCCCGAGCTTGTCCTCGATCTTGGAGATCGAAAATCCGGGCACATCCGTCGAGGTGACGAAGGCGGAGATGCCGCGTTTTCCGGCGGCGGGATCGGTGACAGCAAAGATGATCACCGTGCCGGCGATCTTGCCGGACGTGATGAACATCTTCGAGCCGTTGACGACATAGTCGCTGCCGTCCCTCACGGCGCGGGTGCGGATTGCCGCGGCGTCCGAACCGGTATCGGCCTCGGTCAGTGCGAAGGCGCCGATATGGCGGCCTTCGGCGAGCGGTCTGAGAAACCGTTCCTTCTGCTCGTTGGAAGCATGCATATCGAGGAGGGAGCAGACTGGCGAATTGTGGACGCTGACCAGCGTCGAGACCGCGCCGTCGCCGGCGGCGATCTCCATCAGCGCGCTGGCGTAGGCGACATAGGAACAGCCGACGCCGCCCCATTCCTCCGCCGTCCGCATGCCGAGAAACCCGAGCTCGCCGAGTTGTTTCAGAACGTCCGGCTCGATCGCGTGCGACTTGTCGCGCGCGGCAGCTCCGGGTTTCAGCACCTCCCGGGAAAACTCCGCGGCAGTCGAGCGGATAAGCTCTTCTTCCTCAGTCAGCATGCACTGATCTCCTCCCCGAAACCGCTTGCATGAGTGCTAAATTAGGACCGAACCGGGTCGGCGACTACTCCTTTGAACTTGTTATTTGTTACCCCGACGCGCAATTTTATTGCGCCTATGCCCCACAATGGAACTCGAAGCCTCTTCGACCGTTTGCCGGTCTCTCTCAACCAGGGGCTGGTCAGCATGCCGGAATTGAATGCCGTCACCGAGTTTCGCGCGTTTCCAAAGACATGGGGAGCCGAATATGTCGCCGCAGGCGAGGTGCGGTTCCGGCTCTGGGCACCCGGCCAGGAGACCGTGACGCTGAGGCTGAACGGCGAAGATACCGAGATGAGCCGCAGCGAGGACGGCTGGTTCGAGCTGCTCGCCACCGGCATCACCCCCGGCGCCGAATATGCCTATGTCCTTGCCGATGGCATCGTGGTGCCCGACCCCGCCTCGCGCGGCCAGAAGGACAGCATCAACGGCCCATCGCTGGTGATCGATCCGACCAGCTACACCTGGCAGCATCCGGAATGGCAGGGCCGGCCCTGGGAAGAAACGGTCGTCTACGAAATCCATATCGGCACCTTTACGGAAGAAGGCACGTTCCGCGCCGCGATCGACAAGCTCCCTTATCTGGCAGACCTCGGCATCACCATGATCGAGGTCATGCCGGTCGCCCATTTCGGCGGAAACCGCGGCTGGGGGTATGACGGCGTGCTCCTCTATGCGCCTCATGCCGCCTACGGTCCGCCTGAGGATTTCAAGGCCTTCATCGATGCCGCCCATGGTCACGGGCTGACGGTGGTTCTCGATATCGTGCTCAACCATTTCGGCCCGGAGGGCAATTATCTGCCGCTTCTGGCACCCGCCTTCTTCCACAAGGAGAACATGACGCCCTGGGGCGCCGCGATCGCCTATGACGTCGAGCCGGTGCGGCGCTACATCACCGAATGCGCGCTCTACTGGCTGGAAGAATTCCATCTCGACGGATTGCGTTTCGACGCCATCGACCAGATCAACGACCCCTCCGACAAACACGTGCTGATCGAGATCGCCGAACGTATCCGCGCCGAGATCCCCGAGCGTGCCATTCACCTGACCACCGAGGACAGCCGCAACGTCACTTTCCTGCATCCCCGTGACAAGCAGGGCGAGGCGCCGCTCTTCACCGCGGAATGGAACGACGACCTCCACAATGCCGCCCATGTGCTGGCGACCGGCGAGACGCATGCCTATTACAAGGACTTCGCCAAGGAGCCGGAAAAGCTGGTGGCGCGGGTGCTGGCGGAAGGTTTCGCATATCAGGGCGAAGTCTCGCCGCAGACCGGCAAAAAGCGCGGCGTGTCCAGCCTCGATCAGCCGCCGGTCGCCTTCGTGGATTTCATCCAGAACCACGATCAGGTCGGCAACCGCGCCCAGGGCGAGAGGCTGATCGAGCTTGCCGGCCCCGACAAGGTGAAGGCATTGCTCGCCATGCTGCTTCTCTCGCCGCATATCCCGCTTCTCTTCATGGGTGAGGAATATGGCGAGACCAACCCCTTCCTGTTCTTCACCGATTTCCATGGCGATCTTGCCAAGGCGGTGCGGGACGGGCGCCGCAAGGAGTTCGAAGGGCATGCGGGCCACGAGGGAGAGACCGTCCCCGACCCCAATGCCAAAAAGACCTTCGATGCCTGCAGGCTCGACTGGAAGAAGCTGAAATCGGCGGACGGCAAGAACTGGCTGGAGTTTACCAGGGCGTTGCTGAAGCTGCGGCGGGAGATCGTGATGCCCCTGCTCGGCTCCGCAGGCGGACGCTCCGGCAAGGTGCTGAGGACGGACAAGGGTTTCCTTGCCGTATCGTGGACTTTTCCAAAAGGCACGCTCTCGATGGCGCTCAACCTCGGTGAAAAGGCGCAGGCGCTGCCGGATATGCCCGGCAGGATGATCTTTGCGTGGCCGGAACAGGCGAAGGACCTGTCCCCCAACTCCGTGCTCGTCCGTTTTGAAGCGGTCGGAGACGCCGCATGATGATCCCGACCGCTACCTATCGCATCCAGTTCCGCAACGGCATGACCTTCGATCGCGCCAGCGGACTGGTGCCCTATCTGAAGCGGCTCGGCATCAGCCACCTCTACGCCTCGCCCATCTTCACCGCCACGACCGGCTCCACCCACGGCTACGACGTGACCGACGCCAATGAGATCGACCCCGCGATCGGCGGCCGCGACGGTTTCGAACGCATGGTGAAGGCGTTGAAGGCCGAGGGTCTCGGCCTGATCCTCGACATCGTCCCGAACCACATGGCCGCGTCGCTAGAAAACCATTGGTGGCGCGATGTCGTCGAAAACGGCGAGAACAGCCGGTATGCCCGCCATTTCGATATCGACTGGACCAGGCGCCTGACATTGCCCTTCCTCGGCGACACGTTCGAGAAGGTGCTGGAAGCCGGGGAGATTTCCCTCAAGGGCGACCCGAAGACCGGCAAACCGGCCTTGGCCTATTACGACACGTTTTATCCGCTGGCCCCGGCGAGTTATGCCGGCCGCGAGACGGAAGTGCTGAAGATCACCGATTGTACAACGATTGCCAGACTGCACGACCAGCAGCCCTACCGGCTGATGTCCTGGCGGGATGCACCGCGCGAACTCTCCTATCGCCGTTTCTTTGAGATTACCGGGCTTGCCGGCGTGCGGGTCGAGGATGGCGCCGTATTCGACGACACGCACCGGCTGATCCTCGAACTCGTCCATGACGGCAAGGTGGACGGCTTGCGCGTCGATCACGTCGACGGCCTCGCCGACCCGAAGGGCTATCTCGAACGACTGCGGCACGAGGCCGGGCCGGATTGCTATATCACCGTCGAAAAGATCCTCGGAGAAGGCGAACAGATCCCGGCAGACTGGCCGATCTCCGGCACGACCGGCTATGAGTTCATCGCAGCCGTCAGCGACGCCCTGGTCGACGGCCGCAAGCTGGACGAACTGCGCAGCGCCTATGAAAGGATGACCGGCCAACCGATAGACATGAAAGCCGAACTCCGCGCCGCGAAGCTCTTGATGGCCGACAACAATTTTGCCGGCGAGGTTTCGACGCTCTTGAATATCGCCATGCAGATCCAGCCCACGGAGGACCGCGAATCCGCCCTGTCGGAGGCGGCGGTAAAATCTGCGCTGCGGGAACTGCTCGTCGCCTTCCCGGTCTACCGCACCTACGGCACGTGGGAGGGCATTCCACCCGAAGGTCGGGAGATGCTGGCGAAAGTTCTGGCCAAGGTGCGCAACGGCCCGAACCCGCCGGACGATGCACTCGCCTTTCTCGAACGCATCCTCATCGGCGATGTCGAGCAGGCCGCAGCCAGCAGCGCGTCGATCTTCCGCACCCGTTTCCAGCAGCTCACCGGTCCGCTGATGGCGAAATCCGTGGAAGATACGCTGTTCTTCCGGCAGCATATGGCGCTGGCGCTCAATGAGGTCGGTGCTGAGCCCCTGCCCCGCAGATTCTCGCTCGATCGATTCCACGCGGAAATGCAGACGCGGCTGGAAAGGCAACCCGACGCCCTGTCTGGCACCTCGACCCACGATACCAAGCGCGGTGAGGATGCCCGCGCCCGACTTTATGCGATCACCGAGGCCCCTGACCTTTGGGCCGATGGCGTGGATCGCTGGCGCAGGATCAACAGCCAAGCGGTCCGCGCGCTGGACGACGGCCCCGCTCCGGAACCGGCGGTCGAATGGATGCTCTACCAGGCGCTCGCCGGCGCCTGGCCGAACGATCTCCACACCGAAGACGCGGCAGGCCTCAAGGCGCTGGAGACGCGTTTCCTCGGATATGTCGAAAAGGCACTGCGCGAGGCGAAGCTGCGCACCAATTGGGGCGATCCAAATGAGACCTACGAGAAGGCGGTCCTGGAGTACGCCCGCACGCTTCTGTCGCCCAGCAGCCAGGCCTTTCTGACAGACTTCACCGATACCTTGCGCCCCTTCATCCGAGCAGGCCTGGTGAACGGCATCACCCAGACGATCATCAAGCTGACGGCACCGGGCGTACCCGACATCTACCAGGGCAGCGAAGGCCTCGACCTCAGCCTCGTCGATCCTGACAATCGCCGCGAGCCGGATTTCGACAGGCTGCAGCGACGGTTGACGGAGAAGGAAAAGCTTGCCTCCACCGAGGAGGACGAATGGCAGACCGGCCGGCTGAAGCAGCACGTCATTGCCACCCTGCTGCGCGTTCGCCAGGAGGCGCCGACCCTGTTTCGGCGGGGGGAATATCTGCCTCTCGGAGCGTCGGGCAAGCGCGCCGACAACATCATCGCCTTCGCCCGCGCCGACATGGACGACGCCTTCATCGTCATCGCCCCGCGGCTGGTGTTCAGTGCGCTGCATGCCGGCCTTGCTCCGTCGCGGTCCGAACGTTGGGCGGAAACGGAGATAACTCTGCCCGAAAGGCTGGGGCACCGCCGCTATCGCGATATCTGCACCGGCAAGGTCGTCGATCCCAAGGATCGCATCGCCGTCAACTGGGCGTTCGGCGACCACCCCTTCGCGCTTCTGCTGGCGGAATAGTGCCGCTACGTCAAAAGAGCCTCACAAGGAAAAGGCGCCGATCCTAAAACGGACGGCGCCCTTTCGGTATCCTTCAGCTTTGCTTCTCACCGATCAGCCTATGCCGATGAAGGACAGGACGGCGAGAACGATAACGACGGCTCCAACGAGCCATACGATGCTGTTCATGACTGTCTCCTTTTCAGTTCGCTACAGGTGGAAGCAAGGCTTCCGTTTGATTCCATTCAATAAATCAAGCAAACCCAACGAGATTCAGAACGGCTATGACGATGACGACCGCGCCGACCAACCAAACGATGCTGTTCATGACTTTCTCCTTTTGATGTCGTGAAATTGAACGGCGACAGGCGTAAAAGGTTCCGGTGAAACATGGCTGGAACAAACGCGCCTGGCGTGGGTTGAACGAGCGTCAAGCGGGGCCTTGCCCCGCCAAAAGGGTGGGGCAATATGGCCGACGAAATTTTGAAGAACGACATGACGGGCGGAGAAACAAAACCACCACGCGTCGTCATCGTCGGCGCCGGTTTCGGCGGGCTTGCGACGGCCGGAGCGCTCGGCAACAGCCCCATTGATGTGACCGTCATCGACCGGCGCAACCACAACCTTTTCCAGCCGCTGCTCTATCAGGTCGCGACCGCCGCACTGTCTCCCGCCGACATATCGGAACCGATCCGCCGCACGCTGGGGCGCTTCAAGAACATCAACGTCATGCTGGCTGAAGTCACCGGCGTCGATGCGGCTGCCAAGACCGTGATGCTCGATAACGGCACCTCGGTCCCTTACGACCGTCTCGTCATCGCCACCGGCTCGGACTACAACTATTTCGGCCATGACGACTGGCGCGCCTGGGCGCCGGGGCTGAAGACCATCCACGAAGCAAGGCTGATCCGCCAGCGCCTGCTGCTCGCCTTCGAGAAGGCCGAGCTTTCCCATGATCCGGAAGAAAAAAAGGCGCTTCTCACCAGCGTCATCATCGGCGGCGGTCCGACCGGCGTCGAAATGGCCGGCGCGATCGCCGAGCTCGGCCACTTCATGATCACCCGCGATTTTCGCAAGCTCGAGCCGGATCACATGCGGGTCATCCTCATCGAAGCCGGCCCGAAGATCCTCGCCACCTTTCCCGACAACCTCACCCAATACGCCCTGAAGGCCCTGGAAAAGGCCGGCGTCGAGGTGATGACCAATCTGGCAGTGGAATCCGTCACCAGGGACGAGGTCATCGCCGGCTCGCAGCGTTTCCGCACCAGCTGCGTCATCTGGGGTGCGGGCGTCAAAGCCTCGCCCGCAGCCAGATGGCTCCGCATCGAAGGCAAGGCGGGAGGGCGCATTCCGGTCGAACCAGACCTCTCGATCACCGGCTTTCCGGATATCTTTGCGATCGGCGACACGGCACTGGGGCTTGCGGAGGACGGCAAGCCGCTGCCGGCGCTCGCGCAGGTCGCCAAGCAGCAGGGACAATATCTCGGCAAGGCGCTGCGGGCGAGACTGATGGACGGCAAGGCGCCCCAGCCTTTCCGGTTCCACAATCGTGGCAATACCGCCGTCATCGGCCGCGATGCCGCGATCTTCGATTTTGGCAAATGGACGCTGAAGGGTCGGGTCGCCTGGTTCCTCTGGGCGCTCGTCCACGTCTACCTGCTCGTCAATTTTGAAAAACGCCTGCTGGTTAGCGTACAATGGATCTGGCGTTACCTGACCCAGCAGCGCGGAGCGCGGCTGATCGATGAAAATGCCGCCACATCGGTTCCGTCTTCCACGCAAAGGACAGAGACATGAACACCGCCAATCCGCAGCTCGAAGGACTCTATCTCGCCGTTGCCGCAATCAACCGGCTTCTGGTCGAAAAGGGTGTCGTCTCCCATGCCGACATTCAGAGCGCCCTGCAGGTGGCCGAACGCACCGTTCTTGCCGACGACAAGCCGCTCGCCGTGTCGACGTCCCATCAGAAGGCAATCGCCTTTCCGATCCGGCTCCTGCTTCTGGCAAACGAGGCGAGCGAGCAAGGCACCAAAATCTGTTTCGAGGATCTGGCCCGGGAAGTCGGCCGCCGCACCTGAGAAAATGTACCCGCCAAAAAACATGAACGGCGGCGTGGAGCCCACGCCGCCGCTGTTTTCGTGGGAGGAGAGCTTAACTACAGGATGGGCTTGCCGCCGGTGACGGCGATCGTCGTGCCGGAAACGTAGCTGGAGAGCGGATCGGCGAGCATCACATAGGCCGTCGCAAGCTCGGCCGGCTGGCCGGGACGTTTCATCGGCACCTGCTTGCCGAATTCCTTCACCCGGTCTTCCGGCATGGTGGAGGGGATGAGCGGCGTCCAGATCGGCCCGGGCGCGACGGCGTTGGCGCGTATGCCCTTTTCGGCCAGCAGCTGTGCGAGACCTGCCGTGAAATTCTGGATCGCGCCCTTGGTGGTCGCATAGGCGAGCAGCGTCGGGCTCGGACTGTCGGAATTGATCGACGCCGTGTTGATGATGGCGCTCCCCGGCTTCATGTGGGGGACTGCCGCCTTGGTGAGATAGAACATCGCATGGATGTTGACCTGGAAGGTCAGTTCCCATTCCTCGTCGCTGATGTCGCCGATGTCGGAAAACGTGGCCTGATGAGCGGCGTTGTTGACGAGGATATCGATCCCGCCGAACTCCTGGACCGCCTTGTCGATGATTGCCCGGCAATGCGCCGCGGTCTTGATGTCGCCCGGCACCAGCACCGCCTTGCGGCCGGCCTCCTCGACTAGGCGCTTGGTATCCTCGGCATCCTCGTCTTCGTCCAGATAGGAAATCAACAGATCGGCGCCCTCGCGCGCATAGGCGATCGCCACCGCCCGGCCGATGCCGCTGTCGCCGCCTGTGATCACCGCCTTCTTGCCGGCCAGCCGGCCGGAACCGCGGTAGGAGAGCTCGCCGTGATCGGGCACCGGATCCATGCGCCCGGTAAAGCCCGGCATCGGCTGCTGCTGTTCGGGAAACGGCGGAGTGGGATACTGGGCCATCGAAATCTTCCTTGTTGTCGAGGTCGCGAACTGATCGCCCCAACTGGCCTCGTCTGGAGATGTTCCCGACCAAAATGCACAATCAAAAAAAGGAGAAAACGCGACGCCACCCCACCTTCCGGCTCACGCCCCGGGGGTGATTGCTCCGTCGCCGCGCCGCAGGCGTTTCAGTTGATTGACGATCCGGAGCGAGCTTGCGGCCCGTGCCGCAGAGGAATCCGAGCTCTTCGACAGTATCCGCAACATGTCCTCCGCCTCGTCCGCAGAGATGGTGCCCCGGGCGGCCAGACCGTCGATCAGCATGAGCATCGCCCCCTCGACCGCGAGCGATCGTCGGCGCGTTTCCATTTCGATTTCATCGGCATCGGACATTGCAGGCTCCTTGAACTGTCACCTGCCGAATGGTTTGGGGAGAAGATTGTTCCTCATCATCCTGCCCGGTCTTATCCTATCGCCAAGTCAGCCGCCGTTCTGTGAGTCATTTGGCGGTGACGGGCTTTTGTCGACCTTGCCGGGGCCTGCCTTGTAAAAATACTGGCTCGCGACCAGCCAGCCCTTCAACGGCCGCATCGGCGCAAGGCAGGTGAGGAACAGGAAAGGCAGCGAGATCAGCAGATGCACCCAGAACGGCGGCTGGAAACTGGTCTCGATCCAGACCGCAAGCGCAATGCTCGGAATGCAGCCGAAGCACATGACGAAAAAGGCGGGACCGTCTCCCGGATCGGCGAAGGAATAATCAAGGCCGCAAACCTCGCAGGCCGGCCGCATCGACAGGAACCCGTTGAACAGATGTCCCTGGCCGCAACGCGGGCAACGGCCGCGCGGGCCGGTGCTATAGGGAGGAAGCGGCGCCCAATTCGCGTCATGGGACATGGAAATCTGCCTTTCGTGACAGGAGACAAAATGTGTTTTCCGGATATTTATCCGGCAGACCTCTATAACAAGCCGTTCCCTGCCGGGCGCAATCTCGGCTTTTGAGGTTCGGCACGAAACTTCTGTCATCGATCTATGGCAGGCAGCTTCAAAACAATAGTCTGGCGTCGATCGAATCGCTGCCCTTCACCTTAGATGGTATTTCATGGCTTCAGAATTTTCAGGCCTCGGCATCGCCCATCAGGGCCGTTTCACCCGGCTGAAGTGGCATCGCCTGCGCCGCAGCTTCAAGGACCCGCTGTTTTCCGCCGGCGTCATGGCACAAGGTTTTCGCCTGGGCGCATCGAGCGAACTCGATCTGCGCGTCCGCGCCGATGGCGGCTTTGTCGTGCTGCACGACGAGGAGCTCGAAGGTGAAACCACCGGCCACGGCCTCATCCGTGAGGCTTTGCCCGAAACCATCCGCGGCCTGACGCTTTTGCAGGGCGGCCATCCGCCGATCCTCAGCGAGGATCTCGCGACGATGCTTCAAACAGCGCATCCGGACGCCCTGCTGCAGTTCGACATGAAGGACGGACTGGAGGCGATCGGCGCACGCGGCATGGATCACCTCGCCGATCATTTCGGCGGCGCCGGCTCCTCGATCATCGTCAGCGGCGCCGATCTCGATCTTGTCGTCGCCGTCAAGCAGAGACTGCCGGGCCTCAAGCGCGGCATCGACCCGACCGGCAAGCTCATGGAAATCTATCGCCACCAGGGCCTCAAGGCCGTCGAGGCGGATCTTCGCGCCGATATCTCCGGCCCGACCGAGCCGGACACCATCTATCTCGCCTGGCAGCTGGTGTTGCAGGCGGCCAAGGACGGGCTCGACCTGATCGGCCTCTGCCACGATGCCGACCGGCTGGTGGATGCCTGGACCTTCAATCTCGAGAACCCGGACGCCGGGTTCGACGAGGCCGAAGCCCGCAGCTTCTCCGCCCTGATGGCGCTGAAGGCGGATCAGGTCACCACCGACGAACCGGTCGCCACCGAACGTGCCTGGGCGGCCATCTCCGCTTGAAGTTCATCAATCGTCGAACCCGAACGGATCGCGAAACACCCGCCGGTTGACCAGCTTGAGACTGCGGTCCGGCTGGATGATGTAATTTTCCTCGACCCGCTGGCCGAGTTCGTTGCGGAATTCGTGCGGCACGACGCTGCCGATCGGCGCCTTGGTGAGCTTGGTGCGCGGCTGGCCGCCATAGGTGATGCTGCCGGGGATCGGCCGGATGCCCGGACCGATGTCGAGTGCGCCGGTGGTTCCGCCGCCGTCCGTGCTGCAGCCGGCAAGCGCGATCACGAGACCGACGGTGGCGATAATGTTTCTCATGGGCTGATCCTTCCCGATGTCCCGCTGACGCGGTGGACTCACTGAACTTCGCGAATATGCGGGAAGTTCCATGCCATGAACCGAACCGATAAATCCTCTACCCATTGCCAAAATATCCGATACATCTGTCGCCCGCCAGTAACGGAATGAGGAGAATGACTGCCGTGACGAAATCCTTTGGAGCGATGTCGATCGCCGAGCTTTCCGCGCTCATCCAGATGGGCAGGGTCGACCCCGTCGAAGTCACGGAATCGGTCCTCTCAGGTATCAAGGCCTACCCCGACAAGGCCGTGTTCATCTCGCTTCTCGAGGATCGCGCTATGGCTGAAGCGCAAGGCTCCTCGAAGCGCATGAAGGAAGGCCGCTCGCTCGGCCTGCTCGATGGCATCCCGATCGCCTGGAAGGACCTCTTCGACATCGAGGGATTGCCGACCACCGCCGGCTCGAAAGTCCTGAAGAAGGCAGATCCCGCCACAAAGGATGCAGCGATCGTCGACCTGCTGAAACAGGCCGGCATGGTCGCGGTCGGCCGCACCAACATGAGCGAATTCGCCTTTTCCGGCATCGGCATCAATCCCAATTACGGCACGCCGCAGAACCCGCATGGCAAGGATGCGCCGCGTATCCCCGGCGGCTCCTCCTCCGGTTCCGGCGTCGCGGTCGCGGCCGGCCTCGTGCCCGTCGCGATGGGCACAGATACCGGCGGCTCGATCCGCATTCCGGCCGGTTTCAACGGCATCGTCGGTTACAAGGCGACCCGCGGCCGTTATGCGATGAACGGCGTCTATCCGCTGGCAACCAGCCTCGATTCGCTCGGCCCGCTTTGCCGCACGGTGCAGGATGCGGTCTGGATCGATGCGGCCATGCGCGGGCTCGCAGTTCCGCAGACGGCCCGCCACCCGGCGCGGCCGCTCGATATCGTCATCCCCACCAATATCGTCTTCGATGGCGCCGAGCCGGGCGTGGTGGCCGCCTTCGAAGCGGCGATCGAGCGGCTGGCAAAGGCGGGAGCCAGGATCACCCGCCTCGCCTTCCCGACCTTCGACGAACTCCCGAAGCTGATGGTGAAATACGGGCCGATGGTCACCGCCGAAGCCTTCGCCCTGCATCGCGAGAAGCTGTCGGGACCGGATGCCGAGGAGATGGATCACCGGGTCGTCGCCCGCACCCGCCTCGGCGAAAAGACCAGCCTGTCCGACTATATCGCCATCGTCGAAAACCGCGCCCGGATGATTGCCGAAACCGAGGCATTGATCGGCGACCGCTTCGTCGCCATGCCATCGGTCGCCCATGTGGCGCCGCCAATCGCCCCGCTCGAAAAGGACGACGAGCTGTTCTTTGCCACCAACGGCAAGACGCTGCGCAATACCGGCTTCGGCAACTTCCTCGACTGGTGCGGCGTCTCCATCCCCTGCGGCAGCGGCGATGCCGACATGCCGGTCGGCTTCCTCCTGTCGGCCAATGCCAATTGCGATGAAACACTGCTGCAGGCCGCGATGGCCCATGAAGAAATCATCCGAGGGTAGGAACGGCGGAGCCGGATCGGCTCCAGCAGACATCGGTGTCTCGGCAAAGCCGGCAAAACGTGCCACGCGCGCCGCAGGGAAGAGTTGCCTCCCTGCGCAGCTAACAAAGGAACCGTTTCCCCTTAACCGGGACCGCGGCAGTTGCCTTTTGCTTGTTCCAATATCCTCGAGAGCCTAGCCTTCCCCTGGATTTTGAGGAAAGCGGCGCACCATGCAACTCGATTTGAACGGCAAGACGGCATTGATCACGGGCGGCTCCAAGGGCATCGGCCTCGCCTGCGCCCAATCCCTCCTGTCCGAAGGCGCGCGCGTCGTCATCTGTTCGCGTTCCCAGGCGAACATCGATGCGGCTCTGGCAAAATTACCCGGCACGATCGGCTTCACGGCCGATCTGATATCGGAAAACGAGGCGCTGACGCTCGTTGACAAGATCGAAGCTGACGTGGGAGCGCTGGACATTCTCGTCAACTGCGCGGGAGCTGCGCGCCGCACACCGCCCCAGGACCTTAGCCCGGCCCATTGGCGTGCAGCGATGGACGCCAAGTATTTCTCCTACATCAACGTCATCGATCCGGTGGTCAAACGGATGGCGGCCCGGCGGACGGGTGTGATCGTCAATGTCATCGGCGGCGGCGGCAAGGTCGCATCGCCGATCCACCTTCCGGGCGGGGCCGCCAACGCGGCGCTGATGCTGGCGACAGTCGGCCTTGCAAACGCTTACGCCGCCAGCGGGTTGCGCATCGTCGGCATCAATCCCGGCAATACCGAAACGGAACGGGTAACCGAGGGCCTTCGGGCAGAGGCGGCTCTCCATGGCATCAGCGAAGAGGCGGCGCTCGAAAAACTGGTCCAGCGCATTCCCCTCGGCCGCATGGCGACGCCCGAGGAGATCGCCAACGTCGTCACCTTCCTGAGCTCTTCGAAGGCGAGCTACGTCACCGGAGTCGTGATCGGCATGGACGGCGCCCTCAACCCGATCGTTGTCTGAAGGAACCTCTCGGACCCCGGCCGGCGTGCGCCACGCGGTGCCTCCCACTCATTTCCCTATTCAGCCATTAGAGATGCAGGTCGATAACATGAGCAGCAATTCCGAGTTCCTCTGGTACATCCCCAACGACGTCAAAGCCGGCCATCGCGGCGATTCCTCCGCCGAGAACCACAACAGCCTTGAGACGCTGACCAGCCAGGCCAAGGCGCTGGAGGAGCACGGCTGGAAGGGCGCGCTCGTCGGCACCGGCTGGGGCCGGCCGGATACGTTCACCATCGCAACCGCCCTTACCGCCCGCACCACCACCTTCGAGCCGCTGATCGCCATCCGCCCCGGTTATTGGCGGCCGGCGAACTTCGCCTCCGCCGCGGCGACGCTAGACCACCTCAGCGGCGGCCGGGTGCGGGTCAACATCGTCTCGGGCCAGGATAACCTCGCCGCCTATGGAGACAGCGAGGGTGATCAGGCGCATCGTTATGCTCGTACCAGGGAATTCATGCGGCTGGTCCGCCGACTTTGGACCGAGGAGAACGTCACGTTCAAGGGCGAGCATTTCCAGGTCACCGGTTCTACGATCGAGCCTCGCCTCCAACCCCGCGGCGACCGCACGCACCCGAAACTCTATTTCGGCGGAGCTTCCGAAGCCGCCGAGCGGGTGGCCGCGACGGAAGCCGATATCCAGCTTTTCTGGGGCGAACCGCTCGACGGCGTGCGGGAGAGGATCGAACGGCTGAAGGCGCTGAGCAGGCAGCTTGACCGCGACCTTCCTCCGCTTCAATTCGGGCTGCGGATCACCACCCTCGTCCGCGACACGACGGAACAGGCCTGGGCCGATGCCGAGGCGAAGGTCGCCGAAATGGCCAAGGGCAAGGCCGGCAACTGGAACGACCACGGAAAGCCGGTCGCCGTCGGCCAGCGCCGGCTGCTCGAACTGCACGAGCGCGGCGACGTCCTCGACGACAACCTTTACACGGCGCCTGGAAAATTCGGCGGCGGCGGTGCCGGCACCACCTGGCTCGTCGGCTCAGCGGAAGACGTCGCCCGTTCGCTGCGCAAATACGAGGATCTCGGCATCACCCATTTCGTGCTCTCCGACACGCCTTATCTCCAGGAGATCAAGCGGCAGGGCGACCAGCTGCTTCCGCTTTTGCGCCGTTGAAGCGCAACAGCGATCGACCGCGAGAAGCAGCCGGCCTCTCCTCAGGCCTCCAGGCGCTTGCCCGTCTCGGGATCGAAGATATGGACATGCCCGATGTCGATCCCGATCGACAGTGCCTCGCCGGGCGTTTTCATGATGCGCTCGCGAAAAACGCCAATTACCTCATGACCCCCGAGCCGCATCACCACCTGGGTTTCGGAGCCGGTCGGCTCGACGGTGACGATCTCGGCGTTCAGGCCGTTCGGATCGAGCCGGAGATGCTCCGGCCGGACCCCGAGATGGATCGACCGATTGCCGAACGGCGCCAGGTTGGCGGCGGGAATGGCCGTCCCGTCGGCCAGGGCGAAGCTGCCGTTTTCCAGCCTGCCGGTGAGAATGTTCATGCTCGGCGACCCGATGAAGCCGGCAACGAAGAGGTTGGCGGGACGGTCATAGAGATCGAGCGGCGAGCCGACCTGCTCGATGACGCCGCCGTTCATGACGACGATGCGATCGGCCATGGTCATCGCTTCGATCTGGTCGTGGGTGACATAGACCGTCGTTGTCTTCAGGCGATGATGGTTCTGCTTGATCTCGGAGCGCATCTGCACGCGCAGCTTGGCATCGAGGTTGGAAAGCGGCTCGTCGAACAGGAAGACCTTCGGCTTGCGCACCATCGCCCGCCCCATGGCGACGCGCTGGCGCTGGCCGCCCGATAGGTGGCGCGGATAGCGTTTCAGATAGGGTTCAAGCCCCAATATCCGGGCGGCCTCCGCAACGCGAGCCGAAATCTCCTGCTTCGGCGCCCCGGCAAGTCGCAGCGAAAAGCCCATATTGGCTTCAACGGTCATGTGCGGATAGAGCGCATAGGACTGGAACACCATGGCGATGTCGCGCTCCTTCGGAGCGAGCGAATTCACCACTTTGCCGTCGATGGCGATCTCGCCGCCGCTGATGGCTTCCAGGCCTGCGATCATCCGCAGCAGGGTGGACTTGCCGCAGCCGGACGGTCCGACCAGCACCACGAACTCGCCATTGGCGATATCGACCGAAACGCCGTGCAGGACTTCGAGCGCGCCATAGCTCTTGCGCACCTGTCTGATGGTCACCGAACCCAAGGGTCAACTCCATTCATGATGTCAATCATCCCAGCCGGGCGATTTTTCGGGATTGATGCGGCGATAGCCGCGATCGAGCCTGCGGATCTCCGCCATGTCAGCCTCGCCCAACGAGACGTCGAGGGCGGCGAAATTGGCGCGAAGATTGGCCTCGCTGCCCGAGGCCGGAATGACGATATGCCCCTCGCCGATTAGGAAGGCGAGCGCCACGGCCGCGACCGTCGTCCCATATTTTTCGGCGATCCGCCTGAGAACCGGATCGTTGGCGATCTCGCCCTTGGCGAGCGGCTGATAGGCCGTCAGCCGCAGGCCGATCCTGCGCGCATGGGCGACGAGCTTCGGTGACTGCAGATAGGGATGGATCTCGACCTGGTTGGTGGCGAGCACATCCTTGCCGATCAGCGCGCGGGCCTTTTCGAGCAACGCAATCGGATAGTTGGAAACGCCGATCAGGCGCGCATAACCTTGTCGCTGCGCCTCGACGAGCGCCGTCATGTAGTCCTCGAACGGCACAGCGTCCCTGTGCGAAGGCCAGTGGATCAGCAACAGGTCGACCTGATCGACGCCGATCGTATCGAGGCTCCGGCGGACCGACGGCATGAACTGCGCCTTGTCGAGATGGGTATCGGCCACCTTCGTGGTGATGAAGAAATCGCCGCGCGGCACGCCGGAGCGGCGCACCGCCTCGCCGACCGGCTGCTCGGTATCATAGCTCTGCGCGGTATCGAGATGGCGGTAGCCGATTTCGATGGCCTTCCGCAGAGCCGCGACGCCCTCGCTGCCGGTTCTACCATAGGTGCCGAGGCCCAATCTGGGGATGGTCTTGTCGCTCATGATTATCCTTTCGTGGCGCCGGCGGTGAGGCCGCCGACAAACAGGCGCTGCATCGAGAAGAACAGAAGCGCGATCGGCAGCGTCATGACGACCGAGGCGGCCATGACCGCACCCCAGTCGGTGTTGAACTCGGTGGAGAACTCCGCAAGGCCGATCGGCAGGGTCTTCACCGAGGAGTCGGTCGCAAAGCACAGTGCGAAGACGAATTCGTTCCAGGTGGTGACGAAGGCATAGACGACGACCGCGACGATGCCGGGCGTCGACAGCGGCAGCGTGATGCGGAAGAGGATGCCGAGTCGCGACGACCCGTCGATGATCGCCGCCTCTTCCAGTTCCACCGGGATCGCCTTGAAATAGGAGGTCAGCATCCAGACGGAGAGTGGCAGGGTGATGATCATGTAGACGAGGATCAGGCCCCAATAGGTGTTGACGAGGCCGAGCACCCGCAGCGTGATGAACAGCGGCACGATGATCGCCGCCGTCGGCAGCAGCTGGCCGATCAGCACGAAGCTCTGCAGCAGCGGTTTTCCGCGGAAGTCGAAACGCGCGAAGCCGTAGGACGCAAAGATCGCCAGGATCAGTGCGAGGAACGTCGAGCCCACGGAAATGATGACGCTGTTGAGGAAATAGCGTGGAATATTGCTCTCGAAGAGAACCTTGTAATAGTTGCCGAGCGTCGGCGTCTCCGGCCACCAGATCGGTGGAACGGTGTAAAGCTCCGGCAGCGTCTTGATCGACGAGACGGCCATCCACATGAACGGGAACAGGCAGATCAGGACGACCAGCGCGGCGCCGACAATGGTGATCGGCAGCGGCAGGCCGGTTCTCTTGAGGGTGCTGGGATCGCTCATTTGGCCTCTCCCGGCGCCGAAGCAAGCGCCCTGATGTAGATGATGACGATGACCAGCGCGACGGCGAAGAAGATCACCGAAAGTGCGGCCGCCTGATTGAACTGCGTGCTTTCGAACGCCAGGCGGAAAATCTGGATCGGCGTGATCAGCGTCCGGTTGGCAGGGCCGCCGCGGGTGATCGCATAGATGATGGTGATCGAGTTGAGGCCCCAGATCACTAGCAGGAGGGTGACCGCGACGATGACCGACCGCACCTGCGGGATCATGATGAAGCGGACTTCCTGCCAGAAGTTGGCACCGTCGACGCGCGCCGCTTCATAGAGGTCGTTGGGGATCGACTGCAGCCCCGCAAGCACCATGATCGCCACGAAGGGGAACAGTTTCCAGACGTTGATGGCGATCAGCACCGGCATCACCGTATTGCCGTTGGTCAGCCAGCCGATCGGCTCCGGAATTATGCCGGAACCGGTCATCATGTAGTTGATGATGCCGAATTCCGTATGGAACATCCACGCCCAGGTGGTGGCGGCGACAATGCCCGGCACGACCCAGGGAATGAGCGTGATCGAGCGCACGATGCCGCGCCCGAAAAAGCTCTGGTTGAGCAAGATGGCGGTCGCGGTCCCGAGGATGACCTGGAAGACGATCGAGCCGCCGACGAACCAGATGGTGTTCCAGAATGCCTGCGGCGTCGCGCGGGCCGAAAGCACGGCCTTGAAATTGGTAAGGCCGACGAACGCGCCCTGCCTGTCGGTCACGCTGAGCAGCCCGGTATAGGCAACGGGATAGGCGATCAGCATCGCCAGCACGATCAGCGCCGGCAATACGAAAACGAGGCCCGTCGAATTGCGGTCCATCTGCAGGTTCCCTTGACGACATCGGGTGGAATACGTGCTCCGGGGAAACGCCAGTTCCCCGGAGCGATCCGGCTACTCCGGTATTATTGGTCGAGCAGGGCCTGGATGTCCTTGGCCGCTCCGTCCATCGCCGTCTGCACGTCTTCGTCACCGAGAAGGATGCGCTGGATGCCTTCGAAATAGGCCTGGGTGATCTGCACCCAGTTCTTGTTGTTGGGTACGGCACGGCCATAGGGCAGCATTTCCTTGAACACCGTCAGGATCGGATCGCTGAAGCGCGGCAGCGACATGGCCGATTTGCGGGCCGGGAACGTATCCGTCAGCGCGCCCTGGTTCGGCGCTTCGGCAAGGAAGGCGACGAACTTCTTGGCTTCGCTCGGGTTCTTTGCCGAAGAGGGGATGACGAAACTCCAGCCGCCGAGGAGTGCCGCGGTCGGCTTGCCGGCCGGATGCGGGATCGGCATCACGCCGATATCGATCTTCGGGTTTTCCTTCTTGATCGAAGCGACGTCGAACTGGCCGGACTGATAGGCCGCGACCGTCTCGGCGATGAACAGCCGCCGGTTTGCGGTGCCGTCGTTTTCGAGCGTCGAGGCCGGCGACTGCTTGTTCTTGTAGAAGTCCGTATAGAACTTGACCGCCGCCACGGCCGCCGGCTGGTTGACCACCGCCTTCTTGGCGTCCGCCGAGATGATGTCGCCGCCGTTCATCCAGATGAAGGGGAGCGACCGGAAGATCGTATTGCCGACTTCACCGCCGCCGGTGATGGCGAAACCGGAGACCTTGCCTTTCGACAGCGTCTTTGCTGCAGCGACCAGTTCGTCCCAGGTCTGCGGCGGCTTGGCCGGGTCGAGGCCGGCATCCTTGAACGCGCCCTTGTTGTAGATGACCGCATGGGTCTCGATACGATAGGGAATGGCCCAGAGCTTGCCGTTCCAGGTGCAATAGTCGAGCGAGGCGGGGATATAGTCCTCGCGGTCCTTCAACACGTCATCCACCGCAACGACCAGGCCGTTCTGGGCATAACCGTTCACCCAGGCGTGCTGAACATCGATGATGTCCGGTGCGGCACCGGACTGCAGGGCGGTCAGCACGCGCTGCGGCAGGCCGTCGGTCGTGGTGATCTCGAGCTTGATCTTGATGCCCTGGTTGGCCTGCTCGAACTTGGTGGCGAGTTCGCGGGCACGCGCCTCGTTGAAATTGGGCGTCCACCAGACGACCTCGCCGGCCAGCGCCGCGCCGCTCGTCAGCATCGTCATTGCCGTGGCCATCACGGCCAGCTTCTTGAATTTCATCATCATCTCCTCCTCCGCGCGGCTCCATGCCGCCCTTTTTCCCTACCGGCCTCCACCGGATTGGTTTACCGCGATGCTGCGGCCTGCCTTCCTCTTCCGAAATGCGCGATATCCTGCGAACGCGCCGGTCCGAGCGCATCGGCATTCATCGTCAGGGCCTTCATGAAGCCGATCGTATAGGCATTGCCGGCGTGCCACGGGGCCGGGCAATCGAGATCCGGCACATGATCGGGAACCATCACCCCATCAAAGCCCTCGTCCCGCAGGACCCGAACGATTTCCGCCATCTCGACATCGCCGTCGTCGACGAAGGTCTCGACATAGTGGGGAACCTTGCCGCGGACGTTGCGGAAATGGACGTAGGCAATCGCACCCAGCCGCGCGAAATGGCGGGTCGTTTCGTAGATGTCGCCGTCGACCATTTCCTGCAGCGAGCCTATGCAGAATTCCAGGGCATTGGCCGGGCTCGGCGCGATCTCCAGCAGCCGCTGATATTTCGCGTGGGCGTTGACGAGACGGGCATTGCCGCGCAGGCGTTCCACCGGCGGATCGTCGGGATGGGCGGCCAGCCGGACATTTGCCTTTTCCGCCACCGGCACGAGTTCCTTGAGGAACCATTCGAGGCGCGACCAGAGATCCCGCTCGCTGACGCTGATCGGCGCAGCCCCTACGACAGGATGGCGGTACCGCATGTTCCAGAGCATTCCGTCGGGGATCGGCTCGTCGGTATCGAATTCGTCGCCGAAGAACACCGCTGTCATCGCCCCGCCGCGGGCGACGCGCTTGCGCTGCCAGCCCCAGACACCGGCGATCGAAAAATTGTAGCCGAGCACCGGGATGCCTGCGCGTCCGGCGTCGCGGACGAGCTGCTTCAGCCCATCCATCTGTTCGTGTTTCTTCGGTCCGTCGAGCAGGATGTCCGACCAGAAATTGGGCGACAGGTTTTCCAACGCCGCGACCTTGAGCCCGTGCCTTGCGAGCATCGCGACCGTGTCGGCCATATGCTCATAGGTCCATAGCGGCATGTCGATGCATTCGCCGTTGATGGGGCCGACACCGCCGTTGCGATAGGCGCTGCTGTCGGCATTGCGGGCATATTGGGTCAGGTGAATGACAACGTCGCCGACGCCGAGCTGGCTCGCATAACGCGCGCCATCCTCCGACAGATGATCGCCGAACAGGGTCAGACCTACCCGCACGTTACCCTCCCCGATTGACGCCTGGCCTTGTTGCCAGCCAGTTCATATTTGAATGTCATCAATTCGCAATATAACTTGCGCCCAGAAGACCCGATTGTCAATTGTTCCCCCGCCATCAACGCCTGCCGTCCTCCAACGTGGCTGCGCCGGTGGCAACGCCGCTGGTGTTCATGCTGCCGTCGAACAAAGGCACATTGTAAGGCGCATAGGGGTAGCGGCCGCAGGCTTCCTCGATGAGCTCCACCCCGAGCCCCGGCGCGGTCGGCGCCAGGATCGCCCCGTCCTCGAACTGCAGCGTTTCGCGCACCAGCTCCTTGCGCCACGGCACATCCACCGAAACCGTTTCGAAGATCGAGAAATTCGGGATGGCGACCGACATATGCAGCGTCATCGCGTTCATCACCGGGCCGACCGGATTGTGCGGCGCGACCGGGATGAGGTGGTGATGCGCCATGTGCGAAATGCGCTTCGTCTCGCCAAGCCCGCCGGCATGCGAGACGTCCGGCTGCAGGATATCGACCGCCTTCTTGCTGAGCGCCTCAAGGAACTTGCCGGGCTCGTACCAGCGCTCGCCGGCCGCGATCGGCACCGGGCTTTTCTCCCGCACGTCCACCAGGGCATCGATGCTCTCGGGCGGCGTCGGCTCCTCGATCCATCGCAGGTTATAAGGCGCCAGTTCCCGGCACATGGCGATCGCCGTCGGCACGTTGAGGCGGCCGTGAACGTCGAGCATCAGGTCGACGTCCGGACCGACCGCGTCTCGCACGGCGGCGACGATATCGATCGTCTGGCGGCGCTGCTTGCGGCTCATCTCCAGGTCCGCGACGTCGAACGGGTCCCATTTGAGGGCGCGATACCCCATGGCGACGGCCTTGCGTGCATTCTCGGCATACTGGTCCGGCGTCACCGCGCCGAAGAACCAATGGTTGGCGTAGCATTCGACGCGATCCCGGTATTTGCCGCCGAGCAGCTCGAAGACCGGCACGCCGAGCGCCTTGCCTTTGATATCCAGCAACGCCGCCTCGATGGCGCCGAGCGCCGTGCGGAACACGGCACCCGTCCGCCAATAGGAATCCCGGTGCAACTGCTCGATGATCGCATCAACCTCGAACGGATTGCGGCCGATCAGCACGCGCTCCAGCTCTTCAAGCGCCGATACGATGGTCTTCGTCTTCCACTCCAGCGTCGCCTCGCCGACGCCCTCGTAGCCTTCATCGGTATAGAGTTTGACGAAGACGAAGTTGGTGCGGGACACATTCGCAACAAAGATCTTCTGCTGCACGATCCTCATGAGGCTCCTCCCGGCGGGTTGTCACCCACCCCTCGTTATTGCCGTGTGACTACTTGGCCTGCGCCTTCAGCCGCTTGATCGCCTCAAACTGCAGACTGTCGGCGGCCATCTGCATCAGTTCGATGCGATGCCCGTCCGGATCCTCGATCCAGGTCTGCCAGTTGTTGTCGGCGGCCTTGATCGTCGGGCGGATACGCTCGATGCCGAGCGCGTCGAGTTCAGCCACCGCCTTCTGGATATCCGGCACGGCGAGGCAAACATGATTGTAGCCGACCGCCTCGCGTTCGGCCGCCTTGTCGCCCTCGCCTTCCGGGAAGATTTCGAGATACTGGTCGTCGGTAATGCGCAGATAGACCAGCCAGAGCCGGCCTTCGCGGTCGAGGCGCATCATTTCCGAAAAGCCGAGCTTGTTGACGTAGAAGTCGAGGGTACGATCGATATCCTTGACGCGAATGGCCACATGGGCGATCGACGAAACTGTCAGCATGGGAATGTCTCCGGTTAGAGGCGGCCGTATTTGGCGTAGACGTCGGCGACGTCGGCACCTGCGCGGATTTCGTTGCGCGAGCGGTTCTCGATGCCCATGATCTCTTCGGCGCGATCGAGCACCGCATCCACCTTGTCGGCGGGGATGACGATCACGCCATCCATGTCCCCGAAGATCCAGTCGCCCGGATCGACCCTGATCTGCGTGGTCAAGGTTCCGGTGACCGCGATCGGCACCTCGATGCCGCTGATACGGGTCCGCTGGCGGGATTCGATCGGCGAAAGATAGCGGGTGAAGACCGGCCAGTTTTCCATGCCCATCAGGATGTTGCCGTCGCGGATGCCGCCATCGACGACCACACCCACCGCACCCTTGCTCTTCGCGCCAGTGCTCATCAGCTCGCCCCAGTGACCCGCCTTGCGCTCCCCCGCCGCCGAAACCAGCACGACGCAGCCGGAATACATCCGCCGGAAGAAGGTGAAGGTCTTCACCTCTTCATTGTCGTATTCGTCATCGGTGCGCATGTCCGCGGCGCAGGCGACGGTGAAGGCTGGCCCGGCGATCCGCATGCCGCGGTCCAGCGCCCGGATATCGAGATCCATGCATTGATGCGGAAGCCCCATCTCGTCGAGAATGTCGTAAACGGCGGCGGTGTACAGCTTGTTGAAGCGCGCGGCTTTCGCCGCGATCGCTGCGGAATCTCTCTCCATATGGCCCGCCTCCTCCAGCAGAAACCTGATGCGAACCTGCCCGGCGCTCGAAAAATAATTGCGGACAAATTCATATTTGAACTTCCGAAGTTCAATAATGCATGATAGGAAGATGCCGAACCGATTGTCAACGGCGAACCTATTCCATGGATCAAATCAGTGACGCCGGCGCGTCGAAGTACACGATCCCGGTCATCGACCGGATGATGGATGTCCTCGAGCAGCTGGAGCGACGGCCGAATGGCGCAACGATCCGCGAACTGACGGCCCTCTTGTCGCTGCCGCGCACCACCATCTACCGCATCGTCAACACGCTGCAGGGCCACGACATGGTTCGCCGGGACGATACCGGCGCCTATCATCTGGGGCGGCGCCTGCTGTCGCTTGCCTCGCATGTGGTCGCCGGCGTCAGCGAGGTCGACCTCGCGGCACTGGCACAACCTTTCCTTGACAAGCTGTCGGCGGAAATCGGCGAAGGCAGCAAATTGTCGGTCATCGACCAGGACGGCATTCTCGTTCTGGCGGCGGCGCAGGGCCGCCGACAATATGCTTTGACGGTGGCGCCCGGCCAGCGCATGCCCATCCACGCCGGCGCCGCCAGCAAGCTGCTGCTGGCGCATCTGCCGCCCGAGGAGATGACTGCCTGGCTCGCAAAGCCACTGATTGCCTATACGCCCAAATCGCTGACCGATCCGAAGCGGCTGATGACGGAACTGACCCGCATCAAGCGGCTGGGCTGGGCGCAGGACAGGGGCGAAAACGCCCCCAGCATCCAGGCCTTTGCCGCCCCGGTGCGGGATAGGACCGGACGGGTGGTCGCGGCGCTCAGCATTCCCTATCTCGCCGGGGCGGAGGCGAGCCGCATGGAGGAGATCCGGCTTGCCGCCATCGATGCCGCGCGGGCGATAAGCGAAGCAATGCCGTCCTGATCAGGGCTGGAATGTCGGCCGGGAGGAAGAATGAAGATCGTCGATCTCAAATGCGCGGTCATCGGCAAAAGCCCGATCGTGCGGATCGTCACCGATGAAGGCATCTCGGGCTACGGGCAGGCCGAGACCTGGAAGCCCTACCTGAAGTCCCATATCCTCGCCTTCCGAGACGCATTGATCGGCGAGGACCCGACCAATGTCGAGCGCGTCATGCTGAAGATCCGCCAGCGCGGCGGCTTCAAGCCCTGGGGCTCCGCCGTCAGCGTCATCGAGATGGCGCTGTGGGACATTGCCGGCAGGGCCGCCCACGTGCCCGTCTACAAGCTTCTCGGCGGCAAGGTGCGCGACCGCGTGCGTGTCTATAACGGCTCGATCCGCTTCCCGATGACCGACCACCGGCCCGAGGACCTCGCCGACGATCTCAAGAAGATGATGGCGCTGCCCGAAGGCTTCACCATCATCAAGCAGCCGATCGGCTTCCATTCGCCGATGAAGCGCACGGTAGAGAATTTTTACTACCACGAGCCGAATGCCAGCCCCTTCCATGGGGCGCTCGATCGCGGCCCGATCACCGAAAAGGGCCTGCGGCATTTCGTCGATTGCGTCGCCGCGATGAAGGAAGTCGCCGGCGACAGCATAGGCCTGGCGCTCGACTGCGGCCCCGGCTGGATGCTGCCGGATGCGATCCGCCTCGTGCGCATGCTGGAGCCATACAATCTTCTCTGGGTCGAGGATCTGCTCTCAGGCGACTATACGCCCTGGGTCAATGCCGGCGTCTATCGTGAACTGACCCGCACGAGCACAACGCCTATCCACACCGGCGAACAGATCTATCTCCGGCAAAACTTCAAGGAACTGATCGAGGGCCAGGCCGTCCATGTCGTCGGCCCGGACCCTGCCGATGTCGGCGGCATCGCCGAGCTGAAATGGATCGCCGAATATGCCGACCTGCATTCGATCCTGATGGCGCCGCATGGCACAGCCAACGGGCTGCTCGGGCTCGCCGCCCTCATCCAGGTCTCAGCCACCCTTCCCAACAATTTCATCGCCTTTGAATATACGACCGGCGATCCCGCCTGGTGGTACGACATCGTCGAAGGCCTGCCGGAAACGATCGTCAGGGACGGCTTCATCGACGTCATCGACCGGCCCGGCATGGGCGTCGATCTCGTACCCGAAAAGGCCAGGCGTTATCTCACCGAAGACGACCGGGCATTCTTCGACTGAACCGGCGCCGCTGCCGGCGCTTCACCGACTGCCAAAGAAAGCAACAGCTCCGGAACCGTCGTCCCGGAACTTTTTTGATGTGGCCGCGGGCCAGAAACGCAGGCTTCCGAAGGTGGCCGGGCAATTTCAGCGGGTCCCGGTCATACCTTTGGATAGGGGCACCAGTCCCCTTGTTCAATAGTCTCACCGCCTGCCTCGGCGTTAGACTCCGATCATCGACGAAGCACACCGAGATGAAGGAGACTTAGGATGCAGATCCCACAGTCCGCGCAGACCCCACCTGCCGACCTTTCGGCAAAGCGCACTGATGTTTCAAGATATCGGAACTCGGAGATCGACCTCGACGGACTTGTCGCCAGACAGGCCTCGCGAGATCCCGACCAGTCCGGACCCGACCCCAACCTCCGTCAAATCGCCGTTGGCGGCCTGGCCCCGTGGCAAATGCGCAATGTGCAGGCCTATGTCGACCTGTATCTCCGCTCGACAATCCGCGTCGAGGCCCTGGCCGGTCTCTGCAACCTGAGCAGCGGCCATTTCCAGCGGGCCTTCAAGGCAAGCCTTGGCGAGACGCCACACAAATACGTCACCCGCAGGCGCATGGAAATGGCCTGTCGGATGATGACCGGCACGGATGAACCTCTCTGCCGGATCGCCCTGGAATGCGGCATGACCGACCAGGCACATCTTACCAACAGCTTCCGCCGTCTTTACGGAATTGCTCCCAATGCATGGCGAAAGCGGATGCTGCTCGAAGGATCTGGATATGGCGTTCAGGAGACAACCGCTGCTCCGCTCAACTGACAATGAGACGGAGCCCCGCGTCACCCGAGAGCTTCGTTGCCTTTGACCGTGCGGGTTATTCGGGACTGCCGTGACTGATGGCAGTCGCCTGCGACCATACGGCAACCCAGCGGCCGTCGCGATATTCGTAGCTGTCGGTATGCCAATAGCCGCTGAGGGGCACATGGTGCCCGCCGAAAACAACGGCCAGCCGGGCTCGGTAGCGGATAACGGCCGCAGGGCCGTAAAGACGGACAGCGATTTCCTCCGGTTCCCAGGTGAGATATTTAAGGTGTCCGGACGCGATCGCGCCGAGATATTGGTCCCGCGACAGAACGGCGCCGATCGGCGTGATCAGTTGGAAATCCGCCGCGTGATGGGCTTCCGCCGCTGCCACGTCGCCACTGACCAGGGCGCTTAGCCTGGCGCGTTCGGTCTGGCGGATTCGGTCTTCTTCGGTAGCAATGTCGCGGGTCACGGGCGTCTCCAGTTTTTCAGGACAAGCAGGGTTCGGCGGCGGCCGAGGGCGTTCCAGCCAAACCTGCGGCAGATAGACCCCCGATCAGTCGGGCGCCACCTCAAATAGACATTTGTATCAAAAGTGTCTAATCGTCTTTTGACCAATAAGACGCCGAGTGTCAATATGTCCAGATGAACGAACTCGCTTCCAAGACAGACCTGATTCTCGACGCCGCCCTGCCCGTCTTCGTCCGTTTCGGATTTCGAAAGACGACCATGGCCGATATTGCCCGTGCCGCGAAGATATCGCGGGCCTCGCTCTATCTCTGCTTCGACAGCAAGGAAGAACTGTTTCGGGCCGGGTCGAAGCGCGAGCATCTCAGTACGATGAACAACGTCAAGGCGGCACTCGACCGCTCCGGCAGCATCTTCGACCGCATGATGGCCGCCATACGCGCCTTTCAGGAAGGCCTGATCGCGCCATTCGGGGGCAGTCATAGTGCCGAGGAGCTTTTTGCCGCCAGCGCCGAACTGGCACCCGACATCGCGCTGGAGGCGCGGGCAAGGCTGCTGGACCTGCTGACCAAGGCGCTGAGCGAAGCCGAGAAAACCCGGGAGATTGACCTCACCACCCTGCAAACTCAAACCACGGAGCTGGCCGCACTGGTCGTCGCAGCGATGGATGGGATCAAGCACACGCACCACGCCGGGCCGGAGTTCGAGGGCGGCATTCGCTTGTTCATGGCTCTGTTAAAACTGGGCATTGTCCCACAGTTCGGCCGAACCGGCACCTGAACGCGTCAAGGCTCGAGCTTCTGCCAGCCTAAGAGACCGTTTCAGGTTATTGCCATGAGATTGAATGGTAGCGGGAGGCAGAATTGAACTGCCGACCTCAGGGTTATGAATCCTGCGCTCTCACCAACTGAGCTACCCCGCCACAGGGACTGCGGAAGTTCCGGCGTGGCCGGTTCCGCTTTGGTCGTGCGGCTTATAAGTCCCCCGTCACCAAAGTGTCAAGCAGGGTTTGGGCAAAAACCGGCGGCAATTTCGTCAGCCCCGGCAAGTGCCGGCTTCAGGCCGCGACCGGCGTCGAAAGCAGGGCCTTCAGAGCGATTTCGGCCTCGGCTGCGCGTTCCGAACGCTCGATGAAACCGCCGCCATAGACGCGCGCATCCGCACCTTCGGCCGAATAGAGCACACACGCCTGGCCTGGCGCGACACCGGCCTCGCCGATCGCCAGATCTACATAGACGCCGTGTTCGTCGGAATGGAGGACCGCCGGGGTCGGCGGGCGTGTCGAGCGCACCTTGGCGAAACAGGCGAACCCGCCCTTGGTATCCTCGCCGAGGGCACCGTCGCCGATCCAGTTGACGTCGCGCAGATAGACACGGTGCGTATCGAGCGCTTCCTTCGGTCCGACGATCACCCGGCGCGAGCGGGCATCGAGATAAACGACGTAGAGCGGCTCGCCGGTAGCGATGCCGATACCGCGGCGCTGGCCGATCGTATAATGCACGATGCCCTCGTGGCGGCCGAGCACGCGCCCGTCCATATGCACGATATCGCCGGCGAGTGCCGCGTTCGGCTTCACCTTGTTGATGATGTCGGCGTATTTGCCCTGCGGCACGAAACAGATGTCCTGGCTGTCGGCCTTCTTGGCGACCACGAGGCCCATTTCCTTGGCAAGCTCGCGCACCTGCGCCTTCGACATACCGCCCAGCGGGAAGCGCAGATAGTCGATCTGCTCCTGGGTCGTCGCAAACAGGAACCAGCTCTGGTCGCGATCGCTGTCGATCGGGCGAAACAGCGCGCGGCGGTTCGGGTTGCCCGGCGATGGATTGGCGGAGGAGCGGATATAGTGGCCGGTCGCCAGCGCATCGGCACCGAGGTCCTTGGCCGTCGCCAGCAGATCGGCGAACTTGACCGTCTGGTTGCAGGCAACGCAAGGGATCGGCGTTTCGCCCATCGCATAGGCTTCCGCGAACGGGTTGATCACCGTTTCGCGGAACCGCTTTTCGTAGTCGAGCACGTAGTGGGGAATGCCGAGCGTTTCGGAAACACGTCGCGCATCGTCGATGTCCTGGCCGGCGCAGCAGGAGCCGGCGCGGTGCACGGCCGCGCCGTGGTCGTAAAGCTGCAGCGTGATGCCGAGCACGTCATAACCCTGGCGTTTGAGCAGACCTGCGACGACGGAGGAATCCACTCCCCCCGACATGGCAACGACAACACGTGTGTCTTCCGGCCTCTTGTCAAAATCCAGCGTATTCACGAGTAACTCTCTCGGTCTCTCAAGCGCCTGTCCATGATGGGAGGGCGACATGTTCAGGGCCTGCGGCGGGATCGGCCGTCGGAGGCAATTCTTGCCGGATATAGAAAGGATTTGCGGCCTGCGCAAGGAGGAGCGCGAATCGCAGGTGCGGCCCATGCAGGAACGGACAAGGCCTCAGCCGCGAAGACCGATGCAGTTTCCCCATGGATCGCGGACCTGACACATGCGCAGGCCGTTCTGGATGTCGATCGGTCCCCGATAAAGCGTCGCGCCGATCGCGGTGAAATGCTCGACCGCCGCATAGAGATCAGCGACCTGCCAATAGACGACGGACCCGCTAGCGCCGCTTCCCACCTTCTCGTCAGCCGCCACGATCTCGAGGCAGATCCCGCCGATATCGAGGAACTGAAATTCGAAAGCCTCAAGATGACGCCGCACCGATTGCGGGAAAGCGGCCTGATACCAGTCCAATGCCCGTGCAACATCCGCGACATGGACAAGGACGGCGCATATCGGCTTTGCTTCGGTGTTCAATGCGGTCGACCCAGTGGAGGTTTGCATGGCCGACTGTCTATGCCCATAGGATTGTTTTGTAAAACACTTGGGCTGTCCCACCGGGGCTCAGCGCCCCGAAAAGCAGCCTGCCCGAAGCCGGGAGGCCGGGCTTCAAGACTGCAGCGCCCCATGCCGTACGACCTTGCCGGCAGCCGTCCTGACGCCGCTGGCGGCGCCCTCCGCCCGCACCCGCGGCAGGCTTGCCGGATATTCGCGCTGGATGAAGTCGATGATCTTTTCGCGCACCTCGCATCTGAGGTCAAAGGTTCGCGGGGCATTGGAGGCCGAGACGAGGATACGGATTTCCATGACGTTTTCCCTGAAATCCGTCACCTGCACGGCCACTACCCGCTTGTCCCAGAGCTTCGACGTTGCGGCGATCTCCTCGACCTTGCGACGGACCGCATTCACCGGAACCGAATAGTCGAGATAGATCATCACCGTGCCGATCAGCTCCGAACTGTCGCGCGTCCAGTTCTGGAACGGCTTCTCGATGAAATAGCTGAGCGGCAGGATCATCCGCCTCCAGTCCCACAGCTTCACCACCACATAGGTGGAGGTGATCTCCTCGACATTGCCCCACTCGCCCTCGACGATCAGCGCGTCGTCGATGCGGATCGGCTGGGTGATCGCAAGCTGGATGCCCGCGAAGAGGTTCTTCAGCACCGGCTGCAGCGCAAGGCCGAGCACGACGCCCGCCACGCCGGCGGAGGCGAGCAGGCTGACGCCGTATTGCTGCACCGCCGGGAAGGTCATCAGCATCGCGGCGATGGTGATCGCCACGATCATGACGCTCGCGATCCGTTCGGCGATCCGCGATTGGGTGACATGCGTGCGGGCGAGCAGATTGTCTTCCGCATCGAGCTTGAAGCGGCGCAGATAGACGATCATCCACACATGCAGGGCGATCTTTGCCATCCAGCCGACGACGATAATGAAGCCGAGCAGCAGCAGGTGACGTATAACGTCCCCCTGCCCGGCACTGAGAGGAGCGATGGTCGCGCCGAGCGACAGCGTCCAGGTGAGGATCGCCAGCCGCATCGGCCGCCGCGTACGCGACACCAGCGACCGCCAGAACAGATCCCTGTTCTCGACCAGCTGCGTCAGAAAGCGAAATCCGAAGCGCTGGATCGCAAGGCCGATCAGAAATGCGACGGCCATCACACCGCAGCTGACGAGCCAGTCCGGCAGCCAGGCCGTATCATTCCGGAATTCCTGAATGAAGCGTTCCATGCCCCCTCAGCTAGGGTGCGATGCAGCATCGGAAAGAGCGGCCGCAAAAATTTCATGATTTGGGAGTCTTCTGGCAGTGGGGTGATTTGTGGCAACAGGGCGATAGGGACGGAAAGACATGCAATTCGACCTCATGCGCTTTGTCGACGCGCAAGCGCCGGTCTATGGGCGCGTCATCGGCGAGCTCCGCGATGGCAAAAAGCGCTCCCACTGGATGTGGTACATCTTCCCGCAGGCGGAGGGGCTTGGTTTCTCGATCATGTCCCAGCGCTTCGCGATCGGCTCGAAGGCAGAGGCGACAGCCTATCTCAAACATCCCCTGCTCGGGCCCCGGCTCACCGAATGCACCGTGGCGATGCTCTCCCATTCGGACCTTTCGGCGCACGCCATCCTCGGTTCGCCGGACGACATCAAGTTCAAGAGTTCTATGACGCTGTTCGAGGCCGTCAGCAAAAAGGGCTCGCCTTTCGAGCGAGCCCTTGAACTGTTCTTTGACGGCGAGCGCGATGAAAAGACCATCGCGCTGCTTCGAAGTTAGGCGGCAGCCTGGATCGCGGAAAGCTTCCAGTCCGTGGCGGGCTTGCGCACGAAGGTCCAGACTTCGACGGTTTCGGTTACCGCGTTCGGGTCGCCTTCGGCGACTGCGCCGGTATTGCGGTCCTTCATGTAGTCGACGCTGGAGTAACGCATCGCAACGGTCGCGTAGTCCTGGCCGTTTTCGCGCCAGGCTTCCGCCAGGTCGCCCTGCAGCAGCTTGACGTCCTTTACCTCGTTCTTGACGCCATTGGTGGCGTTCTCACCTAGTTCTTCGGCCAGGTAGGACATCGCTTCCGGCGTCGTGAGGCTGCGGAGCTTGGCATAGTCTTCCTGGCCATAGGCAGACTGGACGTTGGTCAGCAGCTTCTCGAACTGGTCGAGGTCGCGGTTGGTGATGCCGATCTCGTCGGTCTCGGGCCCGGCCTGGCGCGGAGCGGCATTGGAACCGCCTCCGAAACCGCCCTGACCACCGCCGCCCAGCGATCCGATCTTCGGAATCTGGAAGGACGAGGTATTCTGGCTCGGCGCCTCATAGGCGTTGCGCGGCTGGCCAAAGCCAGTATTCGCCCCACCTGCATTCACCCCGCCTGTCGGGCCGCCGGCCGTCTGCTGACGGCGCGCGAACCAACGGAAAGCCAGCATGGCGAGACCGCCGATCAAAGCGATCTGTAGCAACATGCCGAGCATGCCGGCCATGCCACCGAAACCGGTGCCCATGAACATGCCGATCAGGCCGCCGAGAGCGAGACCGCCGAGCAGGCCGCCGAACATGCCACCGAAGAGGCCGCGACGGGGCTGCTGCGCCGCCTGCTGGCCAAGGCCGTTCTGCGGCGTCGTGGCGTTCTGCTGCGTATTGGGCGTCATCGACCGGTTGATGCCGGTCGGCGCCGTGGGCGCAGTATTGGTGGTCGCCGGAGCCGAGAATGTGCGCGTGCCGCGGCTGCCGAAGCCACCGCTGGCGCGGCGCGCCTCAGCCATGTCCACGGCGGTCAAGGAAACCGCCATTCCGATCGCCAGGATCGCGAACAGGTTCTTGAAACGCCGAAGGTTGGATAACATCGTTTTCTCCTCATAAACCGCTCAAGCGCGGTATTCCCGTTTATATAGAGAGGCGGCCATCCGGATTTTAGGCCCATCCTCCATTTTTCCCGTCGAAGTAGATAACGGAGTTTGAAACGAGAGCCAAGCGCTCAAAATGCAACCATTGATGACAGGTTTTGCCTGATTGGTGTCAGTAAGCATAAAACGAAAAGGCCCGACGCAGGACGCGCCGGGCCTTTGCTGATCTCGTTGAGAGGAGGCCTCAGTCGACGTTGAACGCCAGCGGCTTGGCCTGGCGGACTGCCGGATTGGCGGTCAGCTTCGCCAGGACGTCGGCCGGAACCGGACCGTCGACGTAAAGGAGAGCGATCGCGTCGCCGCCTTCCCTGTCGCGGCCGAGGTGGAAGTTGGCGATGTTGACGCCGGCATTGCCGAGCGTCGTGCCGATGAAGCCGATCATGCCGGGAACGTCGGTATTGGCGATGTAGACCATGTTGGCGCCGACATCCGCATCGAGGTTGATGCCCTTGATCTGGATGAAGCGCGGCTTGCCGTCGGAGAAGACGGTGCCGGCAACCGAACGGGTCATCGTGTCGGTGGTGACGGTAAGCTTGATATAGCCGTCGAAGACGCCCGACTTGTCGCGCTTGGCTTCGGAAAGGATGATGCCCTTTTCCTTGATCATGATCGGCGCCGAAACCATGTTGACGTCGGAGACCTGGCTACGGATGAGGCCGGCGAGCAGTGCGCTCGTCAGCGCCTTGGTGTTCATGCCGGCGGTCGAGCCGTCGTAGAGGATCTCGATTTCCTTGATCGCATCCTCGGTGACCTGGCCGACAAAGGCGCCGAGCACGTCCGCCAGACGGATGAACGGCTTCAGGCGTGGCGCTTCTTCCGCGGTGATCGACGGCATGTTGATAGCGTTCGAGACCGCACCCTTGATCAGGTAATCCGACATCTGCTCGGCGACCTGAAGTGCTACGTTCTCCTGCGCTTCGGTGGTCGATGCACCGAGATGCGGGGTGCAGACGACGTTCTCAAGGCCAAAGAGCGGGCTTTCGGTGGCGGGTTCGACTTCGAACACGTCGAAGCCGGCGCCGGCGACATGGCCGGACTTGATGGCTTCGGCCAGCGCTGCCTCGTCGACCAGGCCGCCGCGGGCGCAGTTGATGATGCGAACGCCGGGCTTGGTCTTGGCGAGCGCTTCCTTACCGAGAATGCCGCGGGTCTTGTCGGTCATCGGCACATGCAGGGTGATGAAATCGGCCTGGGCCAGCAGTTCGTCGAGTTCGACCTTGGTGACGCCCATTTCCTCGGCGCGCTCGGCCGACAGGAAGGGGTCATAGGCGAGAACGTGCATGCCGATGCCGATCGCCTTCTTGCAGACGATGCCGCCGATATTGCCGGCGCCGATGACGCCGAGGATCTTGCCGGTGATCTCGACGCCCATGAAGCGCGATTTTTCCCACTTGCCGGCCTGGGTCGAGGCGTCGGCTGCCGGAAGCTGGCGGGCGACGGCGAACATCAGGGCGATGGCGTGTTCGGCCGTGGTAATCGAGTTGCCGAACGGCGTGTTCATGACGATGATGCCGCGGCGCGAGGCGGCCGGGATATCGACATTGTCGACGCCGATGCCGGCGCGGCCGATGACCTTGAGATTGGTCGCAGCCGCGATCAGCTTTTCGGTCGCCTTTGTGGCGGAACGGATCGCAAGACCGTCATAGTTGCCGATGATCTCGGCAAGCTTTTCCTTGTCCTTGCCGAGTTTCGGCTGGAAATCGACTTCAACGCCGCGATCGCGAAAGATCTGGACGGCGGTTTCCGACAGTTCGTCGGATACGAGAACGCGAGGTGCCATCAGTGGGCCTCCTGAAAAAGTTTCTGTCGTGAATGAGGAAATGGGCTCCGCTTCGTCAGCGGAGCCGGATACGCGGCGTGCTTTACGCGGCGGCCTTGGAAAGCGCAGCCTTCTGCGTTTCGAAAGCGTAGGTGAGCCAGGGCATCAGAGCCTTCATGTCGGCTTCTTCGATCGTCGCGCCGGCCCAGATGCGAAGACCGGACGGGGCATCCCGATAGGCACCGATGTCGAGCGCGACGCCTTCCTTCTCGAGGATCGACACCATGCCCTTGGCAAAGGCTTCCTGCGCGTCGGTATCGAGTGCGGCAACATCAGCGTCGGCGATCTTGAGGCAGACCGAGGTGTTGGAGCGCGTCGACGGGTCGACGGCGAGATTGTCGATCCAGGCATTGGCGGCCACGAAGTCGTGGATGACATTGGCATTGGCATCGGCACGGGCGATCAGGCCTTCAAGGCTGCCGACCGACTTCGCCCAGTTGAGCGCATCGATATAGTCCTCGACGCAGAGCATCGACGGTGTGTTGATCGTCTCTCCGACGAAGATGCCTTCGATCAGCTTGCCGCCAGAGGTGAGGCGGAAGATTTTTGGCAGCGGCCAGGCCGGAACGTATGTCTGCAGACGCTCGACAGCGCGGGGGCTGAGGATCAGCATGCCGTGACCGCCCTCGCCGCCCAGAACCTTCTGCCAGGAGAAGGTGACGACGTCGAGCTTGGCAAAGTCCATGTCCTGCGCAAACGCCGCCGAGGTGGCGTCGCAGATGGTCAGGCCCTTGCGGTCTGCCGGGATGAAGTCGGCGTTCGGAACGCGGACGCCCGAGGTGGTGCCGTTCCAGGTGAAGACCACGTCACGGTCAAAATCGACCGTGGAAAGGTCCGGAAGCAGGCCGTAGCCGGCTTCGATCTTGCGGACGTCCTTGAGCTTCAGCTGCTTGACGACGTCGGTGACCCAGCCGGCACCAAAGCTTTCCCAGGACAGCATGTCGACGCCGCGCTCGCCAAGCAGCGACCAGAGCGCCATTTCGACAGCGCCGGTATCGGAGGCCGGCACGATGCCGATGCGGTAATCCGCCGGCACATCTAAAATTTCGCGGGTGAGATCGATGGCCTGCTTCAGCTTCGCCTTGCCGACCTTGGCGCGGTGCGAACGACCGAGCGGGGCATCGGAGAGCGCTTCGAGCGACCAACCGGGGCGCTTCGAGCAAGGGCCAGAAGAAAAATGGGTGTTGTTCGGACGCAGGTCCGGCTTTGCGGCGTTTGCCATATGGCTATCCTTCCAGATAGATGGCCCTTCGTTGGGGAAGGGTGTCCCGCCGCTGTGGTTATGCCTGAGCGCCTTCACAGTCAAGCGGGTAACGTCGCTCACGGACAAATTTTTGCCGCAGCTTTGTCGCCGCAAACGCAAAAAGCCGCCCGAAGGCGGCTTTGGCTAGGAGACGAGGTAATATTACTTGTAGACGATCTGCTGCGGCGGAGGCTCGTAGGCCGGCGGCGTGTCGCAGCCGCCGAAGATGTAGCGGGCGCCGACGCGGGCTTCATGCGAATAGAAACCCTTGTCCTTGCCCGGGCCGCCGCCCGTTGAGTAACCGAACATGTCGCCGCCCGTGACATGGCGGAAGCGGTAGCCGACATCGGCCTTGACGTTGCAGGTGACGTCGATCGACGCGCCGGCCATGAGCGCATAGGTGAAGCGCCAGCTCTTTTCGCCGCCATGCGTCACTTCCGGGTCACAGGCGCCGCCGCCGTCGACGCACGACGTGTTGCGCAGGTTCGACCACTTGACGTAAGTGCCGCCGATACCGCCACCGACGTAAGGCGTGAAGTAGCCATAGGTGCCGAGATCGACATAGGCGTTCGCCAGCAGCGAATAGGCGTGCATGGAGGCCAGATCCGTTGACGTACAAGCGGGACCACCGCCGCAGCTGCCATGGGTAGAACCACGGAACTTGCTGTTGAACATGTAGTCGAGGGTGACGTCGGTGCGCAGGTAGCTATTAATCTGGTAACCGACACCGCCCCCGAGCGTGAAGGCATCACGCAGATCGGAACGGCCGAATTCGGCGATCGCCACGCCGGGAGTGCCGGTACCCTGGTAGAACTCGGTGCCGCGCGACTTCTTGAACGAATAGCCGACGTCGCCGCGAAGGTACCAGCCGGTAGCCTCCTGAACGGTCACTTCGGGCGCATCCTGATAAGGCTCCGGCTGCGGCTGGTAGAGATCGGCGGAATTGGCGGCACTCACCGTCAGTGTCAGCGCAAAAGCGCTTGCCAGCAACTTTTTCATGGGTTCATCTCCAAAGCTCGTATCGCGTATGGCATGCAAAGCGGGCAGCCAACGGGTTGATCCGCCATGGATGATGATCGACAAAGGTTAAGTCTCGCTTAACCATGCTTGTTTACCGCGCGTTTTCCTAAAATCGCAGTCAATTCTACAAGTAACGGCCGCCCGAGACTTGTAGAAGGGGTCTGCATCCGATGGATTCCGTTCTTTTCCGCCTCCGCGGCCAGGCACGACCAGCCATATCCACGGCGCCGCGCCGAACTATTGATCTCACCTGCTTCAGTACAAAATAGTTAGCAATTGGTAATTTAAGCTTAGATAAACAATTAATTCTTTATAAACCATAGATAGCTATATTTAGCACATTCCGAAGG